>NZ_JBSGTH010000004.1:3377-540141 GCF_053607305.1 Arthrobacter sp. NPDC055138 | reverse complement strand
GGCACACTATTGAGTTCTCAAACAACAGGAGCACCCGGCACCAAGACGACCCTCACAGGCCCTCCATCGCTCCGGAGCAACTTTTCTAACTTACCGGCGCCTTCAGTCTTTGTCAAACTGTCCGGCCCGTTCCTTCCGGCGGCCAAGGCCTCCGGTCGGCTTCGCGTTGGCAGCTTCACCGCCCTGCGCGGATATAAACTCTAGCACCGCTCGGCCGGGATGTAAATTCCGTTGCCGTTCACTCCTCCGTCACTCAGGCGGACGGCCCGGCCGAGGGCTTCAGGTACAGGACTCCCAGCGGGGGAACCCGCAGAACGGCCGAGGCCGGGCTGTCCTTCCAGCCGCCTTCTTCAGCGGTGATGACCCCCAGGTTGCCGACGCCGGAGCCGCCGTATTCGGACGCATCCGTATTCAGCGTCTCGTCCCAGTCACCGGCCCACGGCAGCCCCAGCCGGAAGCCTTCGTGCGGGGCGCCGGCGAAGTTCGCCACGCAGACCAACGGGTTGCCCTGCTGGTCCCAGCGGATGAAGGACAGCGTGTTGTGCACGCCGTCGTTCTCATCAATCCACTGGAAGCCGGCCGGCTCATTGTCCCGCTCGTAGAGCGCCGGCGTGGAGCGGTAGATCCCGTTGAGGTTGCGGACCAGTCGCTGCATCCCCTTGTGCGGAACGTTTTCGGAGAGCCACCAGTCCAGGCCGTGCTGTTCGGACCATTCGGCTTCCTGGCCGAATTCGGTGCCCATGAAAATCAGCTGCTTGCCCGGGTGCGCCCACTGGAACGCCAAGTAGGCGCGCAGGTTGGCCAGCTGCTGCCAGCGGTCGCCGGGCATCTTGCGCAGCATCGATCCCTTGCCGTGCACCACCTCGTCATGGCTGATCGGCAGCAGGAAGTTCTCCGTGTAGGCATACACCATAGAAAAGGTGGCCTTGTTGTGGTGGTACATCCGGTTTACCGGATCCTCGGCCATGTACTCGAGGGTGTCGTGCATCCAGCCCATGTTCCACTTCAGCCCGAAGCCGAGGCCGCCCGCGCTGGTCGGCCGAGTCACGCCGTCGAACGCGGTTGATTCTTCCGCGATGGTGACGATGCCGGGCACCCGCTTGTACGCGGTGGCATTGACCTCCTGCAAGAAGGAGATGGCCTCCAGGTTCTCGCGGCCGCCGTGGATGTTGGGGAACCACTCCCCCTCGTTGCGCGAGTAGTCGCGGTAGAGCATCGACGCCACCGCATCCACCCGGAGCCCGTCGATGTGGAATTCCTCCAGCCAGTACAGCGCGTTGGCCACCAGGAAGTTGCGCACCTCGCTGCGGCCGTAGTCGAAAATGAGCGTGCCCCAGTCCGGGTGCTCGCCCAACCGCGGGTCGGCGTGCTCGTACAGCGGCTGGCCGTCAAAGCGGGCCAGCGCCCACTCGTCCTTGGGAAAGTGCGCAGGCACCCAGTCCAAGATCACGCCGATGCCGGCCTGGTGCAGTTTGTCCACCAGGTACTTGAAGTCGTCCGGATGCCCGAAGCGCGAGGTCGGCGCGTAGTAGGAAGTGACCTGGTAGCCCCACGATCCGCCGAACGGATGCTCCGCCACCGGCATGAACTCCACGTGCGTGAAGCCCTGCCAGCTGACGTATTCGGCCAGCTGGTCGGCCAACTGCCTGTAATCCAGCCCCAGCCGCCACGAGCCCAGGTGCACCTCGTAGACGCTCATCGGCCCGTTGTGCGGGTCGCGGACGGCGCGCCGTTCCAGCCATTCCTGGTCGCCAAAGCGGTAATGCGACTCGACCACCCGAGAGCCGGTCAGCGGCGGAACCTCGGTCCAGCGGGCCATCGGATCGGCCTTTTCACGCCACTGCCCGTCCTGGCCCAGCAACTCATACTTGTAGACGGCGCCGGCCTCCACGCCGGGAATGAACAGTTCCCACACGCCGGACCCGCCCATCGAACGCATAGCGTGCCGGGCCCCGTCCCAGTGGTTGAAATCGCCCTTGACCCGGACGGCGCGCGCATTCGGCGCCCAGACAGCGAAGCTAGCGCCGGAGGTGTCGCCCAGCGCCGAGTTGTAGCGCCGCACCTGGGAGCCCAATGCGGACCACAGCGTCTCGTGCCGGCCCTCGCCGATCAGGTGCAGGTCGATCTCGCCCAGGCTGGGCAGGTAATGGTACGGATCGTCCACGATGCTGGGGGCACCGCCGTCGTACGCCGCCTCCAGGCGGTAATCCGGGACGTGACCGGGGTCGTCGGCGGGGAAAACCGCCACCCAGATGCCGTCGTGCTCGTGCTCCATCGGCACACGCAGCGAGGGCGTGACCACGGTGACGGCGTCGGCCAGCGGACGCCGGGTGCGGACGGTGACGTGGCCGTGGTCGTCCAAATGCGCGCCAAGCACCGCATGCGGCTGGTGGTAGGCACCGTGCGCGACGGCGGTGAGCACCTCCGCGTCGACCGGAACCGGAGTGCCGTCCCGGCGGCCCGGCGGCGTTGATCCCGCCGTCGCTGCGGATGCCGCCGCGTTGGGCCGGACGGGCGCCGCGGCCGTGGTGGGCCGGATGCCGGCGGCAGCGCCGGCGGCGCCGACTCCGGCGGCAGCCAGGTCCCGGCTGGCCTCCGTGTCCCCGCCCGCGCCGGCCACCGGGGCCAACGCCTCGCGGACACCGCGGACCGGAACCTTAACCCAGCGCGGACGATTGCGCTGTTCGTAGACCACTTCGTAGAGGGCCTTGTCCAGCAACAGCGCCAGATACAGGGTGGACGAGGTGTCCACCGGGTCTCCGGTCTCTTCGCGGTAGCCGTCCAGGAAGGCGGTGCTGGCCTGCGCCGCCCACTCATCGGCGGCGGCGCCTGCCGCATCGTCGGGCCCGGCCAGCCGGGCCACCCCGGCGGCGTAATCGAAGGAGCGGAGCATGCCGACCACGTCGCGCAGCGGCACATCGTCCGTGCCGCGCTCGCCCATCGGCCGAAGCGGTTCGCCCTCGAAGTCCAGCACCACCCAGCCCCGCTCCGCGGAGTCCAGCACTTGGCCCAGGTGGTAGTCGCCGTGGATCCGCTGCAGCTCGGGAAGCTCGGTGACCTGTTCCAGCCGGTCCAGCAGTTCCTGCACCGCCTCGTCCAACGGGCCCACCGATGCGCCGGCCTGCGCCCAGCCCCAGCGGATCCGTTCCGCCAGCGCGGCCTTGAACGCAGCGACTTCCTGGGTATCGGCCTTGTGGCTGCCGGCCGCCTCCCGCAGGCTGCGGTGGATCCGTCCGGTCACCGCACCGAGCTGGCGCGCCTGTGAGCTGAAGTCGGTGCCGTCCAGCGCCGAGCCGGACGCGGTGCGCCATGCATCCTGGCTGTCCGGCAGGAACTCCCGGAGCACGCTCAGGTGGCCGGTGTCCCACAGGCGGTCCCTGCCGTCGTCGTTCTGGCCGGGGGTGAGCCAGCCGCCGGTGACCCAGCCGTAGGTGGCGGGGATTTCCCGGCAGCCGGCATCGGTGAGCAGCACGCCCACTTCCACGTCCGGGTTGGCGCCGGCCTCCAGCACCCGGAAGAACTTCACAATCAGCGGTCCGTGGCCGGACTGAACCACCACAGAGGTATTGGACTGCTCGCCCAACAACACCGAGGCCTCCAGGTCGGTGGAGAACTCCGGCCACGTTTCGAACCCGGCGCCGGCGTGCCCGAGGGTGTGCCCGTCGCCGGTCACAGCCTGACGCCGCATCAGTTCCAGCCAGGCGGCGACGAACACCGGATCGTGGGCGCCGTCGTAGATCCAGCGCTCCCCGGTGCCGTCCGCGCCGTCGTCCCCGCTCCCGGACCATGCCGCGGTTGCGTCGCCGCCCTCGCCGCCGTCGCGGGTGCCGTCCTCGAGCTCCTGCTGCGCGCGCCCCACCAGGGCAGCGTCCCCGCCGGCCAACTGCTCCGTGCGGTAGCTCAGCGGCACGTTCACCACATGGACGCCGTTGGCGGTGTGCACGGCCACGATGTGCACCTCCAGCCCCACCTCGCCGGACGGATCCTGTAGCCGGATGCCGCCCAGCCGGTGCAGCACGGAGTCCTGGCCCTTGGCCGGGAACCAGCGCTGCGCGGTCAGCCACGGGTGCAGCAGTTCGGGAATGCTCGGCGTGAATTTAGGCATGGGTTCTTGCCACCTCGGTTTCTTCAGTCGCTGGTCTGATGACCGGGAGGGTCTCAGTCTGCGGTGATGCCAGGTTGGATGCAATGGAGCGTAGGCGCAGCCAGAAGAAGTCGTGGCTGCCCAGGGTCAGGGTGAGTTGGCCGGCGTCGTCAAAGGCCGGGAACGGGGTGCCGCCGAACAGGTCGCGCAATCCGCGGCCGGCGTATTGGGGCAATTGCAGCGGGGCCGCCACCGGGTGCTGCGAGAGGTTGAAGATGCACAAGAGCACTTCCTTGTCCACGCCCTCCGGATTGTTTTCCGGCACCTCGCGGAGGAAGGCCAGCACCGAGTCCGATTCCACCGGCACGTTCTGGTAGCTGCCCAGCCCGAACGCCGGGTGGGCCTTGCGCACCGCCAGCATCTGGCGCACCCAGTGCAGCAGCGAGCTGTTGTGCGCCAGCTGCGCCTCCACGTTCACGTAGTTGTAGTGGTACACCAGCGACTGGACCACCGGCAGGTACAGCTTGCCCGGATCCGCGGTGGAGAACCCCGCGTTGCGGTCGGGGTTCCACTGCATCGGCGTGCGGGAGGCATCGCGGTCTTCCAGCCAGATGTTGTCGCCCATGCCGATCTCGTCCCCGTAATAGAGGAACGGGCTGCCCGGCAGCGAGAGCAGCAGCGCATGGATCAGTTCGATTTCCGCCCGGGAGTTGTCCAGCAACGGGGCCAGCCGGCGGCGGATGCCGATGTTGGAGCGCATCCGCGAGTCCGGGGCGTACCAGCCGAACATCGCCTCGCGTTCTTCCATGCTGACCATTTCCAGCGTCAGTTCGTCATGGTTGCGCAGGAAGGTTGCCCATTGGGCACCGGCCGGGATGGCCGGTGTCTCCTCCATCGTGGCCACGATCGGGCCGGCATTCTGGTCCCGCAAGGCGTAGTAGAGCCTCGGCATGATCGGGAAGTGGAAGGCCATGTGGCATTCCGGCCGCATTTCGCCGTCGTCGTCCTGCTGGCCGAAGTATTCCACCACCTCATGCGGCAGCTGGTTGGCTTCGGCGATAATCACGCGGCCCGGGTATTCGGCGTCGACCATAGCGCGCAGGTCCTGCAGGAAGGTGTGCGTGGCGGGCAGGTTTTCGCAGTTGGTCCCATCCTCTTCGAACAGGTACGGGATGGCGTCGGCGCGGAATCCGTCGATGCCCTGGTCCAGCCAGAACCGCACCACGTCGAACACCGCCTCGATCACCTTCGGGTTCTCGAAGTTCAGGTCCGGCTGGTGGCTGAAGAAGCGATGCCAGTAGAACTGCCGGCGGATCGGGTCGAAGGCCCAGTTGGAGTCTTCGGTGTCCACGAAGATGATCCGCGCGTCCTGGTACTTCTCGTCCGTATCGGACCAGACATAGAAATCACCGTACGGGCCATCCGGGTCGCGCCGGGACTGCTCGAACCAATCGTGCTTGTCCGAGGTGTGGTTCAGCGGCAGGTCGATGATCACGCGCACGCCGCGGGCGTGGGCCTCGGCCACCAGTCGTTTGAAGTCGCCGATGGTGCCGAATTCGTCCAGCACGTCGTAGTAGTCCTCGACGTCATACCCGCCGTCGCGCAACGGAGACTTGAAGAACGGCGGAACCCACAGGCAATCGATCCCCAGCCACTGCAGGTAGTCGAGTTTCTCGATCAGCCCGGAAAAGTCGCCCGAACCGTCCCCGTTGGCGTCCGCGAAACCGCGCACCAGCACCTCGTAGAACACGGCCTTGCGGTACCAGTGTGGGTCGTGGGCCAGGCCCGGAGCATGCAGCTGAAACGGGCTGGCCATCAGCGGCTCCTTCGGACGTGCAGGACGTGGGCCGGTTCCACGTGGGCATCCAGCCGCACGTAGTTGTGCTCGCCCCAGCGCCAGCTCTGTCCGGTGAGCAGGTCATCCACCCAGAACGTGCCGTCGTCGTTGTAGTCCTCGTCCCGCAGTCCCAGCGCCGCCAGGTCCAGCGAGACCGTGGATTCGCGCGCGCTGTGCGGATCCACATTCACCACGACGACGACGGTGTCCCGCCCGCCGCTGTGGGATTCGGGCAGGTGCGCCTTATGCTTCGAGTACACCACCGTGGCCGGATCCGTGCTGCGGTGCACGGTGAGGTTGCCCAGGTCGCCGAGTGCCGGATGGGCCCGCCGGATGGAGTTCAGCCGGGTCAGGTACGGCGCCAGCGAGCGCCCTTCGGCCTCCGCGGCGGCGAAGTCGCGGGCCTTGTACTCGTACTTTTCGTTGTCGATGTACTCCTCCGCGCCCGGCCTGGCCACGTGTTCGTACAGTTCGTAGCCGGCATACACGCCCCAGAGCGGGCTGGCCGTCGCCGCCAGCACCGCGCGGATCTTGAACGCGGCCGGGCCACCGTACTGCAGGTACTCGGTGAGGATGTCCGGAGTGTTGACAAAGAAGTTGGGCCGGAAGAACGCAGCGGTCTCGTGGCTGATCTCGGTGAAGTACTCCTCGATCTCTTCCTTGGTGTTGCGCCAGGTGAAATAGCTGTAGGACTGCTGGAAACCGGCCCGGCCCAGCGCGTGCATCATGGCCGGCCGAGTGAAGGCCTCGGCCAGGAACACCACGTCGGGATCTTCGCGGTTCACCGTGCCGATCAGCCACTCCCAGAACCACACGGGCTTGGTGTGCGGGTTGTCCACCCGGAAGATCTTCACGCCGTGGGAAATCCACAGCCGCACAATCCGCAGCACCTCTTCGGAGAGGCCGCGCGGGTCGTTGTCAAAGTTCAACGGATAAATGTCCTGATACTTCTTCGGCGGATTCTCCGCGTAAGCAATGGTGCCGTCCACCCGGGTGGTGAACCATTCGGGGTGCTCGGTGGCCCACGGATGGTCCGGAGCGGCCTGCAGGGCCAGGTCCAGAGCCACTTCCAGGCCGACCGCTTTGGCCGCCGCCACGAAGGCGTCGAACTGCTCGAAGCCGCCCAGATCGGGGTGGATGGCATCATGTCCGCCGTCCTTGGAACCGATGGCCCAGGGCGAGCCGGGGTCCCCCGGACCGGTGGTCAAGGTGTTGTTCGGACCCTTGCGGTTGACCTCGCCGATCGGGTGGATCGGCGGCAGGTAAATCACGTCAAAGCCCATCGCGGCGACGGCCGGAAGCCGCTCGGCCGCCGTGGTGAAGTCCCCGGAGGTCCAGATGCCGGTCGCCGGGTCATAGTGCGCGCCCTCCGAGCGCGGGAAGAATTCGTACCAGGCGCCGCGCCCGGCCTGTTCTCGCTCCACCAGAATGGGGTACTGCTTCGAGGGGCTGACCAGACTGCGGATCGGGTGGCTGCGCACCGCGGCCAGCACCGCCTCCGAGGTCCCCGCGGCCAGCCGCTCGTGCACCGACAAGGATTCATCGGCGAGCGCGGCGGCAGCGTCACGCAGCACCCGCGCGTTATCTTCCGGCCGCCCGCCTTGCCCGCCGGCCTGTTCGAGCAGTTGCCGGCCTTCGGTAAGCATCAGGTCCACGTCGACGCCGGCGGCGATCTTGACCTCGGCGTTGTGCCGCCAGGTGGCGTAGTTATCTCCCCAGCCTTCAACGTGGAAGGTCCACAGGCCGGTGCCGGTGGGCCGGATCTTGCCGTGCCAGCGGTCGGTGCCGGTGGCCCCGGGCGTGAGCCGGGCGCGCTGGACCGGGTTGCCGTCCGGGTCGAACAGCACCGCGGTGGCGCCGATCTTGTCGTGTCCCTCGCGGAAGACGGTGGCGGCCACCTCAATGTCCTCGCCCGGAATCGCCTTGGCGGGGAATTCGCCGCCGCCGACCGCGGGCCAAACATCGACCACCGGGATCCGGCCAAATTTCAGGCGCTGCGTTGGATGGGACGGGCTGTGCTCCTGCATCGAAGTCGTCACAAGACTAGACGTTAGCGAGAATCCATCCCGATTGCGAAGGATCCCGGCGCCGCGGAGACTCATTGGCGGCCAGTTCGGCGCGCATTAACCTGCCGGTCATCGTCGGCGGAGGTATCTGCGCTAACGTAGGCCGGGTGAAGGCAATCCGCAGATTTACCGTCCGCACTGTCCTCCCCGAGAGCATTGCTCCGCTGGCCCGTCTGGCAGGCAACTTGCGCTGGTCCTGGCACCTGCCAACCCAGCAGCTCTTCGAACAATTGGACCCCAAGGCCTGGGCCGAGGTGGGCCAGGATCCGGTGGCCCTGCTGGGCTCCTTTACCCGCGAACGCCTGCGCGAGCTCGCTGCCGACCAGCATGTGGTGACCCGGGTGAGCGAACTGGACGCGGATCTGGAGCATTACCTCGCCGAGGACCGCTGGTACCAGACGCTGGGAGCGGATGCTCCGGCGTCGATCGCCTACTTCTCCCCCGAGTACGGAATCAGCCATGTGCTCCCGCAGTACTCCGGCGGCCTGGGCATTCTGGCCGGCGACCATCTGAAAGCCGCGTCCGATCTGGGCGTCCCGCTGGTGGGCGTGGGCCTGCTCTATGCCGCCGGCTACTTCAAGCAGTCGCTGAGCCGCGACGCGTGGCAGCAGGAGACGTATCCCGTGCTGGACCCGGACGGCCTGCCGTTGACCTTGCTGCGCGAGGCGGACGGGCAGCCTGCCCAGGTCACCCTGCCGCTGCCGAATGGGCGCCGGCTCGGCGCCTTCATCTGGCGCGCCGATGTGGGCCGGGTGCCGCTGCTGCTGCTGGATTCCAATATTCCGGGCAACGATGAGGCCGCGCGCGGCATCACCGACCGGCTCTACGGCGGCGGCGGCGACCACCGGCTGCAGCAGGAACTGCTGCTGGGCATGGGCGGCGTGAAGGCGCTGCGCGTGCACCAGCGGCTCACCGGGGCTCCGGCCCCGGAGGTCTTCCACACTAACGAGGGGCACGCCGGTTTCCTGGGCGTCGAACGCATCCAGGAACTGGCGGCCGCCGGCCTGAGCTGGGACGAGGCATTGGCCGCGGGCCGCGCCAATACCGTCTTCACCACGCACACCCCGGTGCCGGCCGGCATCGACCGGTTCGACAAGGCGCAGATCCAGCACTTCTTCAGTGCCGGCCTCGCCCCGGACGTGCCCACCGCCAAGATCCTGGAACTGGGCGATGAGAATTACGACGGCGGAGACCCGTCCAAGTTCAACATGGCCGTCATGGGCCTGCGGCTGGCGCAGCGGGCCAACGGTGTGGCCAAGCTGCACGGCGTGGTCTCGCGCGGCATGTTCTCCGGGCTCTGGCCGGGCTTCGACCAGCAGGAAGTGCCGATCGGCTCGGTGACCAACGGCGTGCACGTGCCCACCTGGGTGGATCCGCGGGTTGCGGAGTTCGCGCGGTCGGCGTTCGGGAACCAAACCGTGATCGACCGCCAGTGGGACCGCGTGTACGACGCCGCCGACGAGGATATCTGGGCGCTGCGCCGGACCCTGCGGACAAACTTGATTGACGATGTCCGCCGCCGGCTGCGTGCATCGTGGAAGAAACGCGGCGCAGCGGATGCCGAGCTGGCCTGGACCGATTCAGTGCTGGACCCGGACGTGCTGACCATCGGCTTTGCCCGCCGCGTGCCCACCTACAAGCGGCTGACCCTGATGCTGCGCGATCCGGCCCGGCTCAAGGCACTGCTGCTGCATCCCGAACGGCCCATCCAGTTGGTCATCGCCGGCAAATCCCATCCGGCGGATGAGCAGGGCAAACGGATGATCCAGGACCTGGTCCGTTTCACCGACGACCCGGAGGTCCGGCACCGGATTGTCTTCCTGCCCAACTATGACATCGCCATGGCCCGCACGCTCTTCCCGGGTTGCGACGTGTGGCTGAACAAC
The DNA here is from genome assembly GCF_053607305.1 of Arthrobacter sp. NPDC055138. Classification (NCBI taxonomy): domain Bacteria; kingdom Bacillati; phylum Actinomycetota; class Actinomycetes; order Micrococcales; family Micrococcaceae; genus Arthrobacter; species Arthrobacter sp. NPDC055138. The sequence goes on along the minus strand of NZ_JBSGTH010000004.1, from coordinate 530,268 downwards.
CCGCTGCGTCCGCTGGAAGCCTGCGGCACCTCCGGCATGAAGGCCGCCATCAACGGCGGCTTGAATCTGTCCGTGTTGGACGGCTGGTGGGACGAAATGTACGACGGCGACAACGGCTGGGCGATTCCGACGGCGAACCCCTCCACCGAAGCCGGGACCGACGACGTGTTCGACCCGGATGAGCGGGACGACATCGAAGCCGCTGCGCTCTACGATCTGGTGGAGCACCATGTGGCGCCGCGCTTTTACGCCGCGGAGATACCCGAAGGCGCCGGAGCCGCCGGCCCGTCCGAGCCGGTGGGTACGGACCACGTACCGCACCAGTGGATAGCCATGATCAAGCACACGCTGGCCAATCTGGGGCCGGCCGTCTCCGCGGAACGGATGCTGCAGGACTATGTGGAGCAGCTCTACCGGCCCGCCTCGATGTCCGGGCACGCCGCCCGCGCCGACGAGTTCGCTGCGGCCAAGGAACTGGCGGCGTGGACCAGTAGGGTCCGGAATGCCTGGGGCGACGTGTCGGTGGAACACGTGGACTCGATGGGCATTACCGACGAACCGCAAATCGGCGAGTCGCTGACGGTCAATGCCTACGTCCGGCTCGGCCCGCTGGCACCGGACAGCGTCACCGTCCAGGTGGTCCACGGGCAAGTCACCGAAAACGACGACCTCGCGCAGACGTCCACCGACGACCTGACCGTCGCCGACCAATTGGGCGACGGCCGCTACCTGTTCACGGGGCCGGTGACCATCGACCGTTCCGGCTCATTCGGCTACAGCGTGCGTGTGCTGCCCAAGCATGCGGGCCTGGCCAACGAGGCCGAACTCGGTCTGGTGGCGAACGCCAGCAACTGATTCCCGCCCGGCCGGCCGCTCCGTTAGGGTGGCCGGCCGGCCCCTCATACCGGCCACTCCTGATCATGGCCGGGCGGCGTCGGACCGGGCCTCCAACTGCGGTGTCGGCGCCGGGATCCGGCCACTACCGTAACCAAATATTCGGCCGATTCCTGCCGCTGCCCTACCGCGGCAGCGCGCCTCAATCGGCCCGTCGTGGCCGAAAAATCTGCCCCTTCGTACGTCCTTCTGTGTGGCACACCCCTTTATTATCAGCATGCTGACTAATAGCATGAAGGTGTTCCGTCCTGATAAACCACAGAGGAGGCGAATATGGGCACCGGTACCGAGCAAGGCACCGCACCACCGCCGGACCATGAGGACAAGCCTCAGACTCCCCCACAGGTGAAGAAGGCCTCCTGGAAGTACATACTCCGCAAGACTTTCCGTGAATTCACCGATGACGACTGTACGGATCTGGCGGCTGGGCTGACGTACTACGGCGTCCTGTCACTGTTCCCGGGCCTGTTGGCCTTGGTTTCCGTCCTGGGACTGGTGGGACAGGCCGAAAAAACCACCGACGCCATGCTGAGCATGGTGGAACAGGTGGCGCCGGGCCAAGCGGTCGATGTCATTCGGCAGCCGATTGAACAGCTGGCCAGCTCGCAGGGCGCGGGGTTGGCATTCGTTATCGGCCTAGTGGGCGCCATTTGGTCTGCCTCCGGCTACGTCAACGCTTTCGGCCGGGCGATGAACAGGATCTATGAGGTCGACGAAGGCCGGCCGTTCTGGAAGCTGCGCCCGGTGATGCTGCTGATCACCATCGTGGTGTTGCTGCTGGCGGTGCTGATGATGCTGATGCTGGTGCTGTCCGGACCCGTCGCACAGGCCGTCGGTTCCTTCATCGGCCTCGGTGAAGTGGCACTGACCGTCTGGAACATCGCCAAATGGCCGTTGCTGGTCATCTTCGCAGTCGTGATGATCGCCGTACTGTACTACGCGACGCCGAACGTGAAGCAGCCCAAATTCCGCTGGATGAGCCTCGGCGCCCTCATCGCACTGGTGGTTCTGGCCCTGGCAACCCTCGGCTTTGCCTTCTACGTGGGCAACTTCGGCAATTACAACAAGACCTATGGCGCCATTGGCGGCGTGATCGTGCTGCTGCTGTGGTTCTGGCTGGCCAACCTTGCCCTTCTGTTCGGCGCCGAGTTCGACGCTGAAACCGAGCGCGGCCGGCAGCTCCAGGCCGGCATCGCTGCCGAAGAGAACATTCAGCTTCCGCTCCGTGACAGCCGCAAGAGCGACAAGAACGCCGAGAAGGAAGAGGAGGACATCGCACGGGGCCGCAGACTCCGCCATGCCTACGGGCAGGAGGAGAAATCCCGTGATCACACCTGAAAACGTCAGGCCTGACAGGAAGAAACCCGACACAGAAAAGGAATTGCCATGACCACGAATTCAAGTTCCGGCAGTTACGACGAGGGAGTTCCCGTTTACCCGGCCGGCGGGGCGGCAGTCCCGCCGCCCACTACTCCGCCGACCACCACCGGCCAGCCCCGGAGCGAGACAGCCAAGACCGAAGCGAAGGAAGTAGGTCGCGAGGGAGTCGAAGCCGGCCAGCATGTGGCGCAGGCGGCCAAGGGCGAGGCGAAACAGGTGGCCCACGAGGCCAAGGAAAAGGCCCGGGACCTGATGTCCGAACTGGGCGACGACGTGCGCGGGCAGGCCCACACCCAGCAACAGCGCGTGGCCTCCGGACTGCGGTCGATCGGTGAAGAGCTGAGCTCCATGGCCCGCAACTCCGATCAGTCCGGAACGGCGACCCATTTGGTGAGCCGCGCCGCAGACAGGGCCGACTCCGTGGCTCATTGGTTGGAGAACCGCGATCCGGGCTCGCTGCTGGACGAGGTGAAGCGCTTTGCCCGCCAGCGCCCCGGTGCTTTCCTGGCCATCGCGGCAGGCGCCGGCGTTCTGGCCGGCAGGCTCACCAAGGGCCTGACCGCCGACAGCGGCGGAACGGGCAGCGGGGTCGGAACAGGGCAGCACGTGGGCACGCACCGTGCCACCGCCGGCCCGGTCTACGCCACGCCGGAAACGACGGCCGGCAGCTATGAAGCCCAGAGCGCAGCGGGCTTCGGGGCACCCGGGGCGCAGCCCGAGACCACCTACCCGGTGGGCGAACCGCCCCTTGGCGGTCGCGGCACCGCGATCCCGGACCGCAACCCCTATGAAGACGGAGGAACACGATGAGTCATCAGCAGGTGCCCGGCAACCAGCGGGTGCCCGGCCAAGATTCCGCCGAACCCACACGGGCGGAAATCAAGGCCGAGAATGAGTCCCTCGGCGACCTGCTCAGCCAAGTCAGCAAGGACATCTCCGTGCTGATGCGGCAGGAACTGGAGCTGGCGAAGGCCGAACTTAAGGAGACCGGCACACGCGCCGGCAAGGGAGCAGGCATGCTGGGCGGGGCCGGCGTGGCCGGCCACTTTGTCCTCCTGTTCCTCTCCCTGGCCCTGTGGACCCTGATCGCCTACTTCATCGGACTGGCTTGGTCAGCCCTGATCGTGGCAGTCATCTGGGCCATCATCGCCGCCATCCTCTACTCGGTCGGCCGCAAGCAGCTGAAGACCGTTCAAGGGATGCCCCGCACCGCCGAGTCAGTGAAGAAGATTCCGGAAACATTGAAGCCAAGTGAGGAAGCACGATGAGCCAGTCACCAGAAGAAATCCGAGCCGATATCGAACGGACACGCGCACGGCTGGGCACCGACGTGGACGCGGTGGCGGAGAAAGCCTCGCCGTCGAACATCGTCCACCGGCAGACGGACAAGGTGAAAGATTCCGTGGGCCGGGTCAAGGACAAGGTCATGGGCGCTGCCGACGACGCCGGCAGCAACACAAAGTCCATGATGCACGACGCCGGCGAGATGGCCAGCGACGTCCCGCACCGGATTGCCCGCAAGACCGAAGGCAACCCCTTAGCGGCAGGCCTGATCGCCTTCGGCGCCGGCTGGTTGCTGTCCTCGCTGTTCCCCGCCAGCCGGATGGAGCAGCAGGCAGCCGAACGGGTCAAGGAAGAAGCCCAGCCGGTGGTCCAGCAAGTCAAGGAGGCTGCCCAAGAGGTGGCGCAGGACATGAAGGAGCCAGCCCGGGAGGCCGCCGAGGACCTGAAGTACTCGGCCCAGGACTCCGTTGACAGGGTCAAGGCCGAGGGCACATCCGCCGCCCAGGACGTCAAGGATCGGGCACAGGAGGCCCGCGGGAATGTGCAGGAGCCGCCGCGGCAGGTCTGATCCGCATCGGATCGCGTCGTCCCACCGCGCGCTAGTCCGGCGCCGGGAGAGCCCGATGGGCCCCCGGTGCCGGACTCACGTCAGGCGGTAGATCGAGATGGCGTTGGCGGCGACAAGGTCCTTCTCGCCGCTGCGGATCTTGGCCCCGCGTCGTTGATCGTCTTTGTGCGAGCTGGTGTAGAGCAGCTCGAACGGAATCTTTTCGCCGCGGTGCTTGCCGAACTCCTGTAGCGACCGTGGGTCGGGCATCACGATCTTTTGCGGCTGACGCCCCCCGTTAATGACCACCAGACCGTCGATCACGCCTTGCGGCGACCCCATCAGCAGCTGGACCATGCGGCTGTCCGGGTTGTTCCAGTCCTCCGGTGTCATCGGTTCGCCGTCGGCATTGAACCAGAGCAGGTAGGAGCTCTCCTCCCGCGCCGGATAGTTGTAGGGCTGGTGCGCCAGGAAGGACCGGCGGATGCGGATCAGCCGGCGGGTGGCATCGAACATGCGGTGTTCGCGCTCGTCCAGCTGCCAGTTGGTCCAGGCCAGGGCGTTGTCTTGGCAGTACGCGTTGTTGTTCCCTTGCTGGCTGCGCCCGATCTCATCCCCCGCGCAGATCATCGGCACACCCAGCGACAGCAGCATCGTGGCCATCAGGTTCCGCGCCGTCCGCTCGCGCGCGTCCAGGATCCGGCTGTCCCCGGTGTGCCCCTCGACGCCGTGGTTGTAGCTGCGGTTGTGGTCGTGGCCGTCGCGGTTTTCTTCGCCGTTCGCCTCGTTGTGCTTGCGCTGGTAGGACGTCAGGTCGGCCAGCGTGAAGCCGTCATGGGCGGTGACGAAATTAAGCGAGGCCAGCGCCGTGCGGCCGGAACCGGCGAATAGCTCGGTGGACCCGGCCAGGCAACTGGCCAGCCTGGCCACGGTCCCGCCCAGCCCGCCGGCGTCAGCGGCGGCCTGGTCCGCCAGCCAGAAATCACGGACGGTATCGCGGAAGCGGTCGTTCCAGTCGGTCCAGCCCGGCGGGAAGTGGCCGGTTTGCCAGCCGCCGTCGCCCACGTCCCACGGTTCGGAGACCAGTTTGGCTCCGGACAAAACGGAGTCCGCGCCAACGGCCACCAGGAACGGATGGCGGGGATTGAAGTGGTTCTGCCCATCGCGGCCCAAGGACACGGCCAGGTCGAAGCGGAAGCCGTCAATATGGAACTCTTCCACCCAGTAGCGCAGCGAGTCCAGGGCCAGCTGGATCACCCGCGGCTCGTTGAAGTTCATCGTGTTTCCGCAGCCGGTGGTGTCCAGGTAGTTCCCGTGGCCATCGTGCCGGTAGTACACATGGTCGGCCAGACCGCGGAAGGAATACGTGTCCTGGTCCTTTCCGCCCTCGGCTGTGTGGTTGTAGACCACGTCCAGGATCACCTCGATCCCCACCGAGTGCAGCTTCTTCACCATGGTGCGGAACTCGTCCTGTACCGCCCGAGGTCCCGCGGCCTGGGCGGCCGCGGTGGCGTAGCCCGGCCAGAGCGCGAAGAAGCCCAGCGTGTTGTAGCCCCAGTAGTTGGCCAGGCCCAGGTCCTGCAGGTGCGGCTCGTCCAGGTGGTAGTGCACCGGGAGCAGCTCCAGCGTGGTGATTCCCAGTTCAAGCAGGTAATCGACCATTACGGGATGCGACAGGCCGGCGTAGGTGCCGCGCAGCTCTTCCGGAATCTCCGGGTGCAGCATCGTCTGGCCCTTGACGTGGCATTCGTAGACCACAGTGTCCCGCCAGGGCACGTGCGGGCGCGCGTCGTCTCCCCAGTCGAAGCCGCCGGTGACGTACACCGAATGCAGCACACCGCCGTCGTCGTCAATGGCGCGACCATACGGGTCCAGCAGCAGCTGCCTCGAGGCCGGCAGTGCCTGGCCGTGCGGCCAGAAGGCGTAGCGGCTGCCGGCGTCCAGCCCCTTGACCGTGCCGTGGTGGACGCCGTCGGTGAAGGCCTTCAGCTCAGCGCGCTGCCAGGCACCGCTTGCGTCCTGGAAGTGCACGTCCATGGTGGCGTGCCCGGGGGCGAACACCGCCACATTCACCGCACCGGGGATAGCCGGCATGCCCGGTGCCGTGGCGCTGACCCCCAGCGGGAAGGACCGCGATAGCTGTGGCGGGCGGACCTGCAGTTGGGGGGAAATGCTCTTGGCGTGACGGGCCAAACGGTCACCTGCTCCTAGCGGGCGCGCTGCCGCGATATTTCGTACAGGCTGATGCCCACGGCCATCGAGGCGTTGAGCGATTCCATCGCCGAATCGATCGGGATGGAGACAATCTGGTCGCAGTTCTCGCGGACCAGCCGGGACAGGCCCTTGCCCTCGGATCCGACGACCAGGCATACCGGCTCGGTGGCCAGGGACAGGTCGGGCAGCGACACGTCGCCCTCGCCGTCCAGACCCAGCACGAAGATACCCAGCTGCTGGAAAGCCTTGAGCGTGTTGGTCAGGTTGTTCGCCTTGGCCACCGGGACGCGCACGGCCGCGCCGGCGCTGGTCTTCCAGGCGGAGGCAGTCATGCCCACGGAGCGGCGCTCGGGCACCACCACGCCGTGCCCGCTGAAGGCGGACGCGGAGCGGATGATGGCACCGAGGTTGCGCGGATCGGTAATCCCGTCCAGTGCCACGAACAGCGGGGCATTGTTGATGTACCCCTTCTTGAACTTGGCCATCGTTTCCTCGGCCAGCTCCAGCGCGTCCTGGTATTCGTAGGGCGGGATCTGCAAGACCAGTCCTTGGTGGACGGCGTCCTCGGTCATCCGGTCCAGTTCGGTCTTGTGCGACTCCAGCACCGGGATACCGCGTTCGGCGGCGATCTTCAGCGATTCCTTGACCCGGTCGTCCATCTCGATCCGGACCGCCACGTGCAGCGCCTTGGCGGGCACCTCGGCGCGCAGGGCTTCCACCACGGAATTGCGTCCGGTCACCATCTCGCCGGCGGTCTTGCCGCGGCGGGCGGCGGGGCGCTGGCCGCCCTGGTGCTTGGCGGCTGAGCGTTCGGAAAGCTGCTTGGTGCGGTATGCCTTGTGGTACGGGCGGTCTTCGGCCTTCGGCGTCGGCCCCTTGCCCTCAAGCGCCTTGCGCCCGTGGCCGCCGGTTCCTGTGGTGGGTCCCTTCTTGGACTTGCGCACCGCTCCGGGGCGAGGTTTGTTGGCCATCGAAAACTACCTTTGGTGTTGGGGAAGGTGGGTTTCCGCTGGTGCACACCGGGGGTGGCCGGCTAGCCCGACGGGAACCGTCTGGCTTAAAGGGTACCGCCAACCGCGCTGGCTGCCGTCAGCCGAGGCTCCAGCTCGCGCCCTCGGCCGAGTCCTCCACCACGATTCCGGCCTCGGCCAGGGTGTCGCGGATGGCGTCCGCGCGAGACCAGTCCTTGGCCGCCCGGGCCGCGCGGCGCTCCTCCAACTGGGCGCGCACCAGCGTGTCCAGGGCCTGGTGCGCCGCGGTGTCAGCGCCGCCAGAGTGCCAGTGCGGATCCAGCGGGTTGATGTGCAGCACGTCGGTCATGGCCATCACCTGGTGCAGCGCGCGGGTGGCCGCTTCCTTGTCCTTGCCGTCCAGCGCGGTGTTGCCGGCGCGCACCGTTTCGTGGACCGCGGCCAGTGCCTGCGGCACGTTAAGGTCGTCGTCCATCGCGGCGGCGAACGCGTCCGGCACGCGTTCGGCCACGACGAAGCCGAACTGCTCGCCGTAGAGGAACTTCAGCGCCCGCTGCATGAAGCCCTCGATCCGTTCCACCGCGGCGGCCGCTTCCACCAGCGAGCCGGGGTTGTAGTCCAGCGCGGACCGGTATTGCGCCTGGCCCAGGTAGTAGCGGACCACCAAGGGCCTGGCGTCCTGGAGCATTTGCGCCGGAGTGATGATGTTGCCGATCGACTTGGACATCTTCTCGCCCTCGAAGGTGACCATGCCGTTGTGCATCCAGAAGTTGGCGAAGCCCTGGCCGGCCGCCCGGGACTGCGCCACTTCGTTCTCGTGGTGCGGGAAGCGCAGGTCCAGCCCGCCGCCGTGGATGTCGAACTCGGTGCCCAGGTACTTGGTGACCATGGCCGAGCACTCCAGATGCCAGCCCGGCCGGCCGGCGCCCCACGGGCTGGCCCAACTGGCGGTTTCCGGCTCGCCTTCCTTGTGCCCCTTCCAGAGCGCGAAGTCGCGGGGATCCTTCTTGCCGCGCGGGCCGGCGTCGGGCGCCGCCTGCATGTCCTCGATCCGCTGGTGCGTCAGCGAGCCGTATTCCGGCCAGGAACGCACGTCGAAGTAGACGTCGCCGGAATCGTCCAGAGCCGGGTAGGCGTGGCCGCGGTCGATCAACTGCTGGATCAGCCGGTGCATCTCCGGGATGTGGCCGGTGGCGCGCGGTTCGTAGGTGGGCCGTTCAACCCCCAGCGCGTCGTAGGCCTTGGCGAACTCCTGCTCATAGCGGTAGGCCAGCGCCCACCAGGGCTCGTTCGGCACCGGCACCATCGGATCCTCGGCGGCGTCCGGGCGGAAGGAGTCGGCGGACTTGACCAGGATCTTGTCGTCAATGTCCGTTACGTTGCGCACCACCGTGACGTCGTAGCCGCTGGAGCGCAGCCAGCGGGTGAGCTGGTCGAATGCGATGGCCGAGCGGATGTGGCCCACGTGCGGGTCGCCCTGCACGGTGGCGCCGCAGTAATAGAGCCCCACCTTGCCCGGGACCAGCGGGACGAAATCGCGGACTTGCGCGGTGGCGGTGTCATAGAATCTCAGGCTCACCGCTCTAGCGTAGCCGCGCCCGCACTACCGGTGCGAACCGTTGAGCGCTGGTGCGCACCGCCCATCGCTTAGCGCGGCAGGGCACCCCGCCGCTGCTGGTCCGCTAGCGGATGGAAACAACGACGGCGGTGGCCACCGCCGCGATCCCCTCGCCACGGCCGGTGAACCCCAACCCGTCGCTGGTGGTGGCGGAGACGCTGACCGGTGCACCGGCTGCCTTGCTGAGCACCGCCTCGGATTCGCTCCGGCGAGGGCCGAACTTGGGCCGGTTGCAGACCAACTGGACCGCGACGTTGCCGATCTCGAAGCCGGCTTCACGGACAATCCGGGCCGCTTCGGAGAGGAGCCGCACGCCGGAAGCGCCGGCGTACTCCGGCCGGTCGGTGCCGAAGTGCGTGCCCAGGTCGCCGACCCCGGCCGCGGAGAACAGCGCGTCGGCGGCTGCGTGCGCGGCGGCATCGCCGTCGGAATGGCCGGCCAGGCCCTGCTCCCCTTCCCACAGCAGGCCGCCCAGCCACAACGGCTGAGGGTCGGCTGTGTCGGCGAAAGCGTGCACGTCCACACCGATTCCGGTGCGGGGAATGGGGTACGGGAAGTCGGGCACAATCAGCCTTCCATCATGTTCGGCTGGCGGGCGGCCAGCAGGGCTTCGGCCACGGCCAAGTCCAGTTGCGTGGTGATCTTCAGGGCCTGCGCCGATCCGGGCACCAGCATGACGTCCACTCCGCCACGTTCCATCAGCAGCGCCTCGTCGGTGATGCCGTCGGCCTCCTCCGGTCCCAGGCCGGCCAGACCTTCGTGCGCCCGCGCCAGCGCCACGGCATCGAAGCCCTGTGGCGTCTGCACCGCGCGCAGTTGCGCGCGGTCGACCGTGGCCGCCACTTTTTCGGGTGCAATGTCTGCCTCCGCACCGGTGCTCGGCGTGGCCGTCTTGATGGTGTCCACCACCGCCACCGCAGGAACGACGGCGCGGGCGCCGGCCGCCAGCGCAGCCGCGACTCGCTGGAACACTTCGGGCGGGGTGAGTGCCCGGGCGGCATCGTGCACCAGGACCGCGCCGACTCCCTCCCCCAGCCCGCGCAGCGCCGCGGCGACCGAGGCCGCACGGGAGGCACCGCCGTCGACCGTTGAAATCTCTATTTCTGGATGCTGCGCTGCGAAGCCGGCACAGAGCTGCCGCAGCGTTGTATCTCCGGCGGGCACGGCCACGCAGATCCGGTCCGCGATCCCGGCTGCCAGCACGCCCCGGAGTGCGTGCGCGAGGATCGGTTCACCGGCCAGCGGGACCTGGGCCTTGGGCAGGCCGTAGCCCAGCCGGGTGCCGGAGCCCGCCGCCACCACGATCACGCCCACTGATGCCTGTGCTGTGCCCATCCCCCTAGCCTAATCGGGCGGCCGGGTGCGTCCGTCGGCAGGCAAAAAAACGGCCGGCACCCCGTTCGGGACACCGGCCGCCAAAAGCCCAATCAGGAGGCGAGGACCTCGTCGAGAACCTCTGCTGCCTTGTCTTCGTCGGTCTTCTCCGCCAGCGCGAGCTCGGAAACCAGGATCTGCCGTGCCTTGGCCAGCATCCGCTTCTCGCCCGCGGAGAGGCCGCGGTCATGGTCCCGGCGCCACAGGTCGCGGACAACTTCCGCTACCTTGATGACGTCGCCGGAGGCCAGCTTTTCCAGGTTCGCCTTGTAGCGGCGGGACCAGTTGGTCGGCTCTTCGGTGAACTCGGCACGGAGCACATCGAACACATGCTCGAGGCCTTCCTTGCCCACCACATCGCGGACCCCGACCAGATCCACATTCTCCGCCGGAACTTCAATAGTTAGATCGCCCTGGGCAACCCGGAGCTTGAGATACATCTTCTCTTCACCCTTGATGGTGCGCATTTTGATCTCTTCGATCTTTGCTGCACCGTGGTGAGGGTAAACAACCGTCTCGCCGACCTCAAATACCATGTGTAGTATCCCCTTTCCCGACCTCTAGTTTACCATGGATAATTCAGCCACTTCCGCGAGTTTGCGGGGCTGACAGCCCCTCAGCGGGCTAAAATACAGCCCCCTACCCTCTTGACGGATCGTCGATTTGGTGCATTTGAGCGGATTCTTACAGACGTCGAATCCTGCTTTTCACCGGTTTGCCGGTAGGCTAGGCGAGGCAAGCTGCCTAGATCTGCAGCACCGCACCTGATTGATACTGAGGAGTTTCTGCCGTGAAGATTGCGCCGAAGAACCGTGTGCAGCGCACCCTTGTAGCAGGCGCCGCCGCGCTCACCCTGCTCGCATCGACCGGATGTGGCGCAATCAACGAACAGGCCACCACCAAGTCCTACTCGGCGAGCGACGGCATTGTGGCCAACGTCGGCCCGATCGGGCTGCGCAACCTGCTGGTTGTCGCCGAGAACGCCGAGTCCACCGGCCGCCTGCTCGGCACCGTGGTGAACACCTCGGACTCCCCCGTGCAGCTGAGCCTGACGGGCTCGGGCAGCACCGCCACCGTCACCGTTCCGGCCGATGGGCAGATCCGCTTCGAGGACGAGGCGAACGAGACCACCGTGGACCGCCCCGGAGCCGCTCCCGGCGCCTTGGCCAACGTCACCGTCCGCGTGAACAACGAATCCGCCGACGTGCGGGTGCCGGTTCTGGACGGCACGCTGCCGGAGTACAGCAGCTACGTCCCCACCCCGGCACCGACCGAATCCGCCACCCCGACGGAGGCCCCTACGGAGACCCCGGCGCCCTCGGAGGAGCCCACCGACCAGGCCGGCGCCTGATCCCACTGACATAGACAGCTAAGGCCGGGCCGCTTTCCCTTCCAGGAAGCGGCCCGGCCTTTTGGCTTGCCAGCGCCTTGTGGATCTCCGGCGCGGTGGGCCTAAGGCTCGAACTTGTAGCCCAGGCCGCGGACGGTGACCAAGTATCGCGGTGCAGAGGGATCGGGCTCGATCTTGCTGCGCAGCCGCTTGACGTGCACGTCAAGGGTCTTGGTGTCGCCCACGTAATCGGAGCCCCACACCCGGTCGATCAGCTGCCCGCGGGTCAGGACCCGGCCCGAATTGCGCAGCAGCATTTCCAGCAGCTCGAATTCCTTCAGCGGCAGCGACACCTGTTCGCCGTCCACGCTGACCACGTGCCGTTCCACATCCATCCGCACCGGGCCCGAGGAAACGGTGTTCGGCACCAGTTCCTCCGGTTCGCCCTGGCGGCGCAGTACCGCACGCACCCGGGCCACCAGCTCGCGTGAGGAATAGGGCTTGGTGACATAGTCGTCGGCGCCCAGTTCGAGCCCCACGACCTTGTCGATCTCCGAGTCCTTGGCGGTGAGCATGATGACCGGGACCGAGGAACGCTGCCGCAGCTGCCGGCACACTTCCGTTCCGGACTGTCCCGGCAACATCAGGTCCAACAGGACCAGATCTGCGCCGGCCCGGTCGAACGCCACGATGGCTTCCAGGCCGTTGTCCACCACCTCGACTTCGAAGCCTTCTTTACCCAACAAATAGCTCAACGGATCGCTCAGCGACTCTTCATCTTCGACGACCAGAATGCGGGTCAAGCACCGACTCCTTGTTCATGCGCCACACCGGCGCCCTGCGTACGCGGCTCCACGGATTCAGTGGTGCCGCCGTCTTCCTGCTCCATTTCCGGCAGCCGCACGGTGAAGGTAGAGCCCTGCCCGGGCTGCGACCACACCGATACTTCCCCGCCGTGCTGGGAGATGACGTGTTTGACAATGCTCAAGCCCAGGCCGGTTCCACCGGTCTGCCGCGAGCGGGCGTCGTCGAGGCGGTAGAAGCGCTCGAAGATCCGGTCCTGCTGATCGGGGGTGATGCCAGGGCCTTGGTCGGTCACCGAGACGGTCGCCAGGCCTTCGCGGACCCGCAGTCCCACGCCCACCTTGCTTCGTTCCGGGGCGTAACGGATGGCGTTGTCGATCAGGTTCCGCAGGGCGACGGTCAGCAATTCCGCATCGCCGAAGACCGGTACGCCAATGGTCCCGCCGACCGACAACTCGATGTGGCGGCTTTCCGCCGTGAGCTTGTTGCGGTCCACGGCTTCGGCGACCACTGCGTTCAGGTCGACTTCGGTGCCGCCCTGCACCACGTCCGCGCCCTGCAGCCGGCTCAACTCGATAATGTCCTGCACCAGCGCGCCCAGCCGGCGTGCCTCTTTGTGCATCCGGCCGGCGAAGCGCCGCACGGCTTCTGCATCGTCCGCCGCATCGTCGATGGCTTCGGCCAGCAGCGAGATGGCGCCGACCGGGGTCTTCAGCTCGTGCGAGACGTTGGCCACGAAGTCGTTGCGCATCGCCTCGGTCCGCGTAATTTCGGTCCGGTCATCGGCCAGCAGCAGGATGTACTCCTCGCCGATTGGCGCCACCCGCACCTGCACCACAATGGTGCCCTGGCCCAGCGGGCCGCGCGGCAGTTCCAGCTGCCGCTCCTCGATTACGCCGTCGCGGCGCACCCTGGCGGTCAGCTCCAACAGTTCGGAGTGCACCATCGTGTGGCCGCGCACCAGCCCGAAGGCGTAGGCGGCGGGGCTGGCGCGCACCACGCCGTCGATCGCGTCCACCACTACATAGGCGCGGCCGACGACGGACAGCACCTCGGCGGCACCGTCCGGCAGCGTAGGCTCGGCAACTTCCTGCAGCCGTCGCCGCTGGCGGTCGCTCAGGCCGAACGCGAGCACACCGAAGCTGCCCAGCGCCAAGCCGATGAGGCCTGCCAGCAAGCCGATAGTCAGTGGATCCACGCCTCTAGCTTAGGCGCAGCGCCGCTCAGCTTCAGGCCCATCCGGTAGTAATCGTGGGTCCGTTCAACTAACGTTCACCTGAGGCGACGTAATAGTTAACCGCAGCCTGACAAGGTGTGACGCGAATGGGATGCTAGGTCCCGTATGCTCACGAACACAACCGAAAGGACGCCAGTGCGCAAGGTTTTCCAGGCCGAGCTCCATCAAGTCGGAGAACAGCTGGTTGAGATTTCCCGGCTAGTCACCGAGGCGATGCAGAAGGCAACCACTGCGCTCGACACCGCAGACATCGAGTTGGCCCAGGAAGTCATCGCCGCCGACGCCCGGATCGATTTCCTCCAGACGGATCTGGACGAGCGCTCCATCGACATCCTGGCCCTGCAGGGACCGGTCGCTTCCGACCTGCGCATGATCGTGGGTGCGCTGCGGATGAGCGCCTCGCTGGAGCGGATGGGCGACCTCGCCCGGCACGTCGCCCAACTGGTCCGCCTGCGCTACCCGGACACCGTGATCCCCGAATCGATGCGCGGGACCTTCCGGGAGTTCGCGGAGCAGGACATTGCCATCTCGGAGAAACTGACCGAGCTGCTGGAGACCCGCGATCTGGACCTTGCCGCCCAGATCGATGTGAGCAACTCCCGCGTCAACGAACTGCACGCCGGCGTCTTCAAGGCCATTGCGGACCCGGCCTGGGACTCCAACGGACCCACCACGGTGGACGTCTCGCTGGCCAGCCGGTACTTCGAGCGCTTCGCCGACCATGGCGTCTCGGTCTCCCGCAAGGTGACCTACCTGGTGACCGGCGAGTGGCGGCCCAACGGCCAGTCCGTCTAACAGAGGCTTTAAACCGGAAGGCCGGCTCCCCGCGGGGAGCCGGCCTTCCGTCGTTATGTCAGTTGTTACTTTTTGCCCTGGTTGGCCACAGCCTGGATGGCTTCCGCCGCGGCGTCGGCATCCAAGTAGGTGCCGCCCGGGTTGACCGGCTTCAGGTTCTCGTCCAGTTCGTACACCAGCGGGATGCCGGTGGGGATGTTCAGCCCGGCGATGTCGTCGTCGCTGATGCCGTCCAGATGCTTGACCAGCGCGCGCAACGAGTTGCCGTGCGCGGCCACCAGCACGGTCTTGCCCGCCGTGAGGTCCACCGAGATGTCCGACTCCCAGTACGGCAGGAAACGATCCAGCACGTCCTTGAGGCACTCGGTCCGCGGCACATCGTTGCCCAGATCCGCGTAGCGCGGGTCGTTGACCTGCGACCACTCGCTTGCGTCGTCCAAGGCGGGCGGCGGGGTGTCATAGGAGCGGCGCCACATCATGAACTGATCCTCGCCGAATTCGTTGCGGATCTGCGCCTTGTCCTTGCCCTGCAGGGCACCGTAGTGGCGTTCGTTCAACCGCCAGCTGCGCTTGACGTCGATCCAGCTGCGGTCCGCAGATTCCAGCGCGATGTTGGCGGTGACAATGGCGCGCTTCAGCCGGGAGGTGTACAGAACGTCCGGCAGCAGGTTGTTCTCGACCAGCAGCTCGCCGCCGCGGTGCGCTTCCTTGCGCCCCAGGTCGGTCAGCGGGACGTCGACCCAGCCGGTGAAGAGGTTCTTTTCGTTCCAGTCGCTCTGCCCGTGGCGCAAAAGGACCAGCGTGTGTTTCGAAGTGGAAGTCATGGCTGCAATCCTAGCGGAGGACCGCCCCGGCACCGGCTGCTCCGGCGAGACGTTACGCCGACGGACGTGGTCCGGGGCGTTACGGAAATTCCCCCGTGAGCTTCGGCACAATCGACGCGGTAGCGGCATCTGGCGGGCCGCGGTGCCCTTATTCTTTTTTCTCGTGCCCCAGACCACCCCGACCGCCCCCCGGCCGGTCCGCCGACCCATCGGAACCGTCACCCGGGGCACCACCAATCCCAACCGGCTGCGTCGGATGGACCGCTGGCTGGCCGGCCCCGAAGCCACCCGACTGCGCCGGGCCGTGGATCCGCTGGTCATCGACCTGGGCTATGGGGCAGCGCCAACCACCGCCGTCGAACTCCACCAGCGCCTCTGCCGGGTGCGCGCCGATGTTGAAGTGATCGGCATTGAGATCGAGCCGGCCCGAGTCGCCGTCGCCAAGCCCCTGGAACGTCCGGGTTTGAGCTTCCGCCAGGGCGGGTTCGAGATCCCGGTATCCGGCCGCCGGCCCGCGGTGGTCCGCGCGTTCAACGTGTTGCGGCAGTACCAGGAATCCGAGTTCGGCGCAGCGTGGGACACGGTTCGCGGCCGGCTGGCACCCGGCGGTCTGTTTATTGACGGCACCTGCGATGAGATCGGACGCCGGGCCACGTGGATTGCCGTTGCCCCGGAAGGCCCGCTCTCGCTGAGCATATCGCTGCGCTTCGGCGCGTTCGCCCGGCCCTCGGAGGTGGCAGAGCGGCTGCCCAAGGCTCTCATCCACCACAACATCCCGGGCGAACCGGTGCACCGCTACCTTCAGGCGCTGGACCGGGCGTGGGCGGACGCGGCGCCGCTGGCCTCGTTCGGCTATCGGCAGCGCTGGCTGGCCATGTGCAAATCAATGCACGACGCCGGATGGCCGGTTTTGGATGGCCCCTCGCGTTGGCGCCTGGGCGAGGTCACCGTCGCGTGGAAGGCCGTCGCTCCGTCATCGGGCGGTGGCGGCACTTACCAGGGGTAGGCCGACCCGCCGCCCTTGACCTCGATCAGGGCGGGCTTGACGTCCGCCAGGTAGACGCCTGCCGCGGCCACGGCTGCCAATTGGAAGATCATCCACGTGCCCAGGCCGCCGGCCCCCAGCGCGGCCAACGCGCCCACGGCGGTGGCGGCTACCAGCACGCCCACCCAGAAGCCCTTGGTCTTCTTGAACGCGGCCTGGAAGTAGTCGGCCTTGCGGCCCACGCAATCCGCCAGCGCCCACAGTTCAATCACCAGGGCGATCAGCCCCAGGGCCATGTAGAGCCAGTACTGGATGTCGTAGGCAAGTTGCACGCCTTAAGCCTAACTGGTGGGGGTATGTTTCGGCAGTCTCACACGTTGGCGGCGGCCAGGGCCTGTTCCAGGTCCGCCCACAGGTCTGCCGGGTTCTCGATTCCCACCGACAGCCGCAGCAGATTCTCCGGCACGCTTTCCGGCTCGTTGACATGGCGCCGGCGCCGCTCGATCAGCGATTCGACCCCGCCCAGCGACGTTGCCGGCAGCCACAACTGCAGCGCGTCGATGACCTTGTCCGCAGCGGCGGCACCGTCCTTGACCTGGATGGCAATGATGGAGCCGAAGCCGTCCATCTGGGCGGCGGCCCGGGCGTGCCCCGGATCTTCGGGCAGGCCGGGGTACCGCACGGCCTCCACCGCCGGGTGCTGCTGCAACTTGCGCGCCAGCTCACCCGCGGTGGCCTGGGAACGCTCGATCCGCAGGGCCAGGGTCCGCACGCCGCGCAGCGCCAGCCAGGTCTCGAACGGTCCGGCGATGGCCCCGTGCAGCGACCGGTGCACCAGCAGCTTGGAGCGCAGTTCCTCGTTGGACGTCACCACGGCGCCCAGCACCACATCCGAATGGCCGGCCAGATATTTGGTCACCGAATGCACAACGACGTCGACCCCCGCCGCCAGCGGACGCTGGCCCAACGGGGTGGAGAAGGTATTGTCCGCGACCACGACTGCGCCGGCCTGGTGCGCGGCGGTGGCCAGCGCCTCCACTTCGGCAATCTCGAGCATTGGGTTCGTGGGGCTTTCCAGCCACAGCATGTCGGCGCCGCCCAACTGCTCCGTCACGGCAGCGGTGTCCGCGATGTCCACCGTGCGCAACTGCAGGTCGCCCCGCTCGGCCATTTGCTCGGCCATGGCCAGGCTGCCCTGGTAGCTATGCCTGGGCATGACCAAGACGCCGCCGGAGGGAATCAGCGAGAGCGCGGCCGAAACGGCGGCCAGGCCCGACGCGAAAACCAGGCCGGGCAGCGCGGCGCCTTCCAGTTCGGCCAGGGTCTCTTCGAACGGGTCCCAAGTGGGGTTGGAGTACCGCCCGTACGCGCGGTCGCCCTGGACCACTTCGCCGCGGCCGAAGAACGTGGAGGACAGCACTACCGGCGGATTGACCGGGGCGTCGTGGTCGCGGGGCGGCCGTCCGGCGGACACCACCACGGTGTCCGGAGCAAGATGCGCGGCATGCTGAAGGTCGCGGGAGGAGGCATCGGTCATGACAGCAGATTAGTACCGGCCGCCATCCACACGTTAACTGTGACCGTCCCGCGTGCACTGGCGATTCCGGCTAGGCTAATCAGGTGAGTTCCGACCGCCAGCCCGCCAATGCCAGCGGCCTCTTCATCGCTTTCGAGGGCGGGGACGGGGCTGGAAAATCAACCCAAGCCACCGCCGTCGAACACCACCTGCGGGCGATGGGCCGCACGGTGCTCCGGACCCGGGAGCCGGGCGGCACGCCCGTTGGGGAAAAGCTGCGTGCGTTGGTGCTGGAACACGGCCACGGCGAGATTGATGCCCGCACCGAAGCGTTGATCTTTTCCGCTTCCCGCGCCGCCCACGTCGAACAGGTCATCCGGCCTGCGCTCGAACGCGGCGAGGTGGTGCTGTGCGACCGGTTCATCGACTCCTCGGTGGCGTACCAAGGCGCCGGCCGCGGGCTCGGCCTGGCCGAAGTCCGGGACCTCAATCTGTGGGCGACGGAGCGACTGCTGCCGGACCTGACCGTCCTCTTGGACGTCGCCCCGCAGCAGGGCCGCGACCGCCGCACAGCCGGCGACGCCGCCGAAGACCGGCTGGAATCCGAACCGGACGACTTCCACTCGCGGATCCGCACGGCATTCCTGGAGTTGGCCGGCGCTGCCCCGGAGAAGTACTTGGTCCTGGACGCGAGTGCCGGACGGGAAGAACTCACCGCGGCCATCATGGACCGGGTCCAGGAGCTGATCGCGTGAGCGTCTGGTCCGATCTGCCCGGCCAGAGCGCGGTGATCGAACAGCTCAGCCGCGCGGCAGCCGCCGAACGCCCCGCGCACGCCTGGCTGTTTACCGGCCCGCCCGGCTCCGGCCGCAGCAACGCCGCCAAGGCCTTCGCCGCCGCACTGCTGTGCGACCAGCAGGATCCGGCCGCGCGCGGCTGCGGCACCTGCCACGCCTGCCGCACGGTGCTGGCCGGCTCCAACGCCGACGCCACCCTGGTGGCCACGGAGAACGTGACCTTCTCCATTCAGGAGATGCGCGACTTGGTCGGCAAGGCGCAGGACAAGCCGTCCTCGGGCCGCTGGCGCGTGATCATCATCGAGGACGCGGACCGGATGACCGAACGCACCACCAACGTGCTGCTCAAGGCCATCGAGGAACCGCCGCCGCGGACCATCTGGATGCTGTGCACTCCCAGCCCGGCGGACGTGCTGGTCACCATCCGCTCCCGCTGCCGCCCGGTCAGCCTGCGCATTCCGCCGGCCGACGACGTCGCGGCGCTGTTGGTCCGCCGGGACGGCGCCGATCCCGAATTGGCCGGCTTCGCCGCCAAGGTCTCCCAAAGCCACATCGGGGTGGCCCGCCGACTGGCCGCCGACGCCGACGCGCGCCATCGACGCGACACGATTGTCCGGCTGCCGCTGCGGCTGCGCGGCGTGGCCGATGCCGTCACCGCCGCCGGTGAGCTGGTGGACATTTCCAATGCCGACGCCGCGGCTGCCTCCGAACAACGCAATGAATCCGAACGCGAAGCGTTGCTGATCGCGTTGGGGGCGCCGGAAAAGGGCGCCATGCCGCCGGCCATCCGCAGCCAGCTCAAGCGGTTGGAAGAAGACCAGAAACGCCGCGCCAAGCGCAGCCTCAGCGACTCGCTGGACCGCGTGCTGATCGACCTGAGCACCTTCTTCCGCGACGTGCTCACGCTGCAACTGGGGACGGGGACCGAACTGGTCAACGAATACCTGCGCCAGGACCTCACCAGCTACGCGGAACGATCCACCCCCGAACAGACGTTGGGCAGAATGGACGCCATCGCCCAGGCCCGGCAACGCCTGGGCACCAACGTTGCCCCCGTCCTGGCCATGGAAGCCATGGCCGTCAGCCTGCTCTAAGTCCCACCCGGATCTCGCCAGCAGCAACTACCCAGGAGCCGCCCGCAATGCCCAGCACCAGCCACAGGCACCCCGCGTCAAAGCTGCGCCAATCCGCTGCGGCGGTACTGGCCGCCGTCGTTCTCCTGCTGGGTACCGGCTGTTCGGTGATCGCGCCGGAACAGGCGCGCGAGCCCGCGGACCCGGCGCAGGTGACCGACGGCGTGGCCGAAGAGCTGATGCCGTTCTACACGCAGGCCGTTGACTGGAAGTCCTGCGAGAACGGTCTGGAGTGCGCCGACATCGAGGTGCCGCTGGACTACGCGGACGCCGGCGGCGAGAAAATCAAGATCGCCGCCATCCGCAGCGACGCCGGCGGTTCCGCCCAAGGGTCCATCCTGGTGAACCCCGGCGGTCCCGGAGCCTCCGGCTACGACCTGCTGCGCGACGGCCTGCAGACGATGTTCTCCGAGCAGCTCCGCAGCGACTACGACCTGGTGGGCTTCGACCCGCGCGGGGTCCAGCGCTCCGCTCCGGTGACCTGCCAGACCGATGCCGAGCGCGATCAGGCCCGGGAGACGGACTACAACCGCGACTCGGACGCGGATATTGAGCGGGCGATCGAGGACGCCGCCAAACTCGCCGCCAAGTGCGACGAGAAGACCGGTCCGGTACTGGGCCAGGTGGACACGGTCAGCGCGGCCAAGGACATGGACATCATCCGTGCCGTGGTCGGCGATGAAAAGCTGAATTATCTGGGCTTCTCCTACGGCACGTTCCTGGGTGCCACGTATGCCGGGCTCTTCCCGGAACGGACGGGACGGATGGTGCTCGACGGCGCACTGGATCCCGCGCTGAGCAACGAGCAGGTCACGCTGGGCCAGGCGGCGGCTTTCGAAGATGCCATCCACGCCTACACGGCGTACTGCCTGGACAATGCCGGCTGCCCGATGAGTGGCAGCGTGGACACCGCCGTCGGCCAATTGCGGGATCTGATCCGCTCGGTCGAGGAGAGTCCGCTCACCGCGCCCGACGGCCGCCTGGTGCCCGTGGGCACCTTCGTGTCCGGCCTGCTGGTGCCCCTGTACGACGACGCCAGTTGGCCGGTCCTGACCCAGGCCCTGACCACTGCGTTCCGGGGCGATCCCAGCAGCATGCTGTTGCTGGCCGACGCCGGGGCCGGACGCGACCAGGACGGCCACTACACCAACAACACCACGGACGCCTTCATGGCGATCAACTGCCTGGACTACCCGATGGTGACCGACGTGGCCGGCATGCGCCAGGACGCCAAGGAACTGGAGCAGGCCTCCCCCACCATCGGCCGCTATCTGGCCTTCGGCGGGGCGAACTGCCGGGACTGGCCGTACGAACCCACGGGTGAACGCGCCCCGATCCACGCCGAAGGTGCCGCCCCCATCCTGGTGGTCGGCACCACCGGGGATCCCGCCACCCCCTATGAGTGGGCCGAGTCGATGGCCGCGCAACTGGACTCTGCCACACTGCTGACCTACCAGGGCGAGGGACACACGGCCTACGGGCGCGGAAACACGTGCATCCGCGAGGCCGTCGACAACTACTTCGCCGACGGGAGCATGCCTGCCGAAGGCACCGTCTGTTCCTAGGCCGAGGCGGGCCGCCCCGTTTTGACCGGCCCGCCACGGCTCCCATATAGTTGTTCTTCGTGGATTCAGCCCGGCAACGGTGCAGCTTCCCGCCTCCTTAGCTCAGTCGGTAGAGCGTTTCACTCGTAATGAAAAGGTCGCCAGTTCGATTCTGGCAGGGGGCTCCAGCGAAAACCCCGTCACATCAGCGATGTGGCGGGGTTTTTCTATGCCTCAGGCGTGGCACCACACCGGAGCAAGGTGGCATGCTGGCCCGGTAGGCCCCTTGCCTGCCTTGGTGCATCCACGAAAGGAACTCCCTGATGCGGCACACCCCCGCCTACCTGATGACGGACCCCGACGAGGTCAAGCGCTTGATCAGGAACAATCCTTGGGCCACCTTCGTGTCCGCGACAAGCAACGGTCTGGTTGCCTCCCACTACCCCGTGTTGCTCGAGGAAGACCGTGACGAGATCACCATCGTCAGCCACTTCGGCCGCCCCGACGAGACGTTGCACGAGCTTGGCAGCCACGAAATTCTGGTCATTATCCAAGGTCCGCATGACTATGTTTCGCCCAGTTGGTACGCACCCGGCGGCGACCTGGTACCCACTTGGAACCACGTCACCGCGCATCTTTACGGAACTCCGGAGATCCTCACCGAGGACGAGAACTATGGGATGCTCACCCGTCTCACCGAGCACTTCGAGCAGCATCAGCCCGGCGGTCGGCAGCTCGGCGAAGACGAGCAGGGAACCCGCCGCATTGCCAAGGGCACCGTCGGGCTGCGGATGCTGGTGGAACGCTTTGATGCGAGAGCCAAGCTCAGCCAGAACAAAAAACCCGAGATCGTAGAGAACGTGATCGCCCATCTGGAGGAGGGCAACCCGGCCCTCGCCCAGGAGATGCGCCGAACGCACACCCCGGCCGCCGACGGGTGATGTCCGGCCGGAGGTCCGCGTGTTTCGGGGGCCGCCGCAGCTTCGGGAAGAATGGGACAGGCCGCCGCTGCATGCCCGGCCCGATGCCACGTGTTTGGAAAGAAGGACAACCTTGGATTACCGCCTGATCATCAACCAGGGCAGGGTCGCCGATCGCACCGAAGGCGCCCTCGTCGGGGCGCGGAAGGCGGGGCGTGCTTTGGCCGAGCATCTGTCGGTCGAGGCGACCGTTGTGGGCCAGCCGTCGCCGGCGATCCAAGATGACTGGCGGCCGGCCCTCGAGCAGGCAGCGGATACTCTGCGCGGGCTCGCCGAGACCGTCGGATCCTCCCTAGACGCCGGCGACATACCGCTGTTGGTCACCAACACCTGCGCGGCCAGTCTGGCCACCATGCCGGTGGCAGCGGAAAGGCACCCTGGCGCAGTGTTCCTGTGGATCGATGCCCACGGGGACTTCAACACCCCGGACACCACCGAATCCGGTTATCTGGGCGGCATGGCGTTGGCCGGCGCCTGCGGACTGTGGGACAGCGGCCACGGCGGCACCGTAAACCCGCGGAACGTGATTCTGGTTGGCGCACGGGACATCGACACCGCCGAGATGGACCTGCTGCAGCACGCCGGGGTCACCATCCTGTCACCGGAACAGGCCACGCCCGAGGCGGTGCTGGAGCTCGTTGCCGGCCGTCCCGTCTGGATCCATGTGGACTGGGACGTCCTGGAGCCCGGCTACATCCCCGCCGCTTACAAGATTCCTTCCGGGCTGTTGCCCCGTCAGGTCGCCGCAATCTTCTCGGCGCTGCCCAACGGGGACGTCCTCGGGGTGGAGTTGGCCGAGTTCGAAGCCGGCGACCCGGACGTCCCCGAAGCGCTGAGCGTCGAGCTCATCGTGGAGACCTTCCAGCACCTGCAGCAGCCGTTGGAACTCCACCGCTAGAGCGCCTGCGTCTGGCCGGCCGGCGGCTGCTCGGTCGCTACGGTGCCGGCGTCGCCGTCCACCTGGATGCGCTGGCCGCTGGTGATGCGTTGCGTGGCCGCCCCTGTCCCGAGTACCGCGGGGATGCCGTATTCCCGGGCCACGATGGAGCTGTGGCTCAGGGGGCCGCCGACGTCGGTGACCACCGCCGAGGCCATCGCGAACAACGGCGTCCAGGCGGGAGTGGTGATGCGGGCGACCAGGACGTCGCCAGGCTCCATCCGGCCGAAGTCCTCCGGCCCGTTCAGGACCCGGGCGGGAGCGCTGACCCGGCCGGGACTGGCCCCGATCCCCTTGATGATGCCGTCGGCCTGCCGGGACCGCGCGGGCATCATTGATCCGAAGGCCCGTTCCATCAGCCTGCTCTCTGGCAGCATCTGCGGGGCGGCGGCTTTCAACTGGCCCCGCCACAGCATCTTGCGCTCCTCGACTGCGTCCGCCCGCACAGGATGGTCTGCTCCGGTAATGGCCACCGCCGGTGTGCCGTGCTGGTCCGGAATGATTCCCTGGTTTCCCGGGGCTTCCCGGGTCCGTGGCGCGGCCAGGCCGAAGTCGACGGCGCTGGCCAGTTCCCGATGACGCAGCCAGAACACGTCGGCGGGCTCTGCAATCACTGCCGCATTGACCAGCCGCTGTCCGAGCTCCAGCAGCATCCGGCGGACCAGCGGCCAGGCCAGGCCGACGTCGGCCAGGGCGTCCTCGCGGATGGGGGCGGCATTCTGTGCCCACCGCAGCAACCGGAAGAACGCGGCGGCCCTGCGGGTCCGTCCGAGCCGGGTACCGATGCGGTGGGTGTGGTCCTCCCTGCGGGCGGCCGCCATCCGTTGCCGTTCGTGCGGGTCTTGGCCCTGGCCGCGCAGGTAGAACTTCACTGTTTCCAGCAGCGGCGAAGGATCATCGGCCGGCACCGGATGGATGAAGTCGAGGTTGTAGACCGTGTGGCCGAACCGGTCGAGGTGGGCCTGCAGCCGCGGCTGCCACTGCCGCCACAGAGCAGGGTCGACCCCGGCTGGAGGGGAATCCGTGCGCTGCGAGTCGGCGAGTTCTTTTGCCGGCGTAGCGAGGAGCGCCGCGGCCAGCCCCGGTACTCCGCGGGCCCAGGCTGAGAGGTCGTAGAGGGACTTTTCCGCCCGGATGGGTTCGCTGTCATAGCCCAGCAGGAAGGTCACGGCGGGAGGATCTTCCTTGCGGCGGACTGCCTTGTTGTAATACGCCCGGAAGGAGATTTCGCTGGTCGCGGCGATGGGAATGATGGACTGCACCGCCGTGTAGTACACCGCGCAAGCATCCACCAGGGACTGCACGCCCTCCAGCAGTTCCTCTCCCGACAGTTCCCTAACCGGCTTCGCCGACCAGTCCGCAACGATCCGCTCATAGCGGGGGTGGGAGAAGTCCCGCCACCCGGCCACCCCCATGTGTGCTTTGCCGCGAACCAGTGCCGCCATCGCGGCCGGTGTCCGGCCCAGCATCCGCAGCATCGCCCGATTGCGGTAGTAGTAGTAGGCGTAGCCGTTGACGGTGGGCAGCCCCACATCGTCCTCGTGAATGACGTTCTTGCCCAAAGCTTCGTGCATCAGGACTCTGAGCGACCGCGATACGGAGCCGTCAATCAGGTCGGCGAACAGCGGCGAGAGCGGGTCGGGCAACTGTTCCACGATGCTCGCGCGGAAGTAGAGCCCGTTCCGGTAGGGCACGGGCCAGTTGTCCGGCGGGTCGGCCGCTGGTTCGGGCAGCGCCGTAATGGCCCGGGACTGCAGGAAGAAGAAGCCGTCGCGGGTTCGTGACCACTCGATGTCCTGCGGCGCCTCGAAGTGTTCCGCGATCCGTGCTCCAAAGCGGGCAAGTTCCGCCGCCGCCGGATCATCCAGTACCTGCTGGCGGCGGCGCTCCTGCGGCACCGGCTGTTCCCGGGTGCCGTGCTCCGCGTAGACGGTCATCACGTCCTTGTCCGCTGTCCGTCGGGTGAGCACGTGGCCCGTCGCCGCATCGACAACGATGTTGTCGGGGGTGACCGTTCCGCTGACCACGGATTCGCCCAGCCCCCAGGCGGCGCTGATCACCACCTGGTCGCGGCGCCCGTTGGCCGGATTAGCGGTAAACATGACCCCGGCCGCGTCGGCGCCGACCATCCGCTGGACCACCACCGCCAGGCGCACCGACGCGGGTCCGATGCCTTCACGCGCACGGTAGGCCATGGCGCGGGCCGTCCACAGCGATGCCCAGCAGCCGGTCACGGCCACGGCCAGGCCCTCCGCCCCGCGCACATTGAGGTAGCTGTCCTGCTGTCCGGCGAAGCTGGCCGAGGCGAGGTCCTCCGCGGTGGCGGAAGAGCGCACCGCCACCGGCGTCTGCCCGTGGCCAAGGCTCTGGTAGGCGACGCCGAGTTCGGCGGCGACCTCGTCCGGCATGGTGCCGCCGGCGAACAGGGTCCGGATCCGCTCGGAGGCCTGCTGGTAGTCCTGCATTGCCGCCTGCGGTCCCAGCGCGGCCAACTCCTGGATGTCCGCCGCAAGGTCACTGGCATCGACAAAGGCCGTGTAGGCCGCAGTGTTCAACACGAATCCGGCCGGCACCGGCACCCCGGCCCGAAGGAGGCCGCCCAGACCGACGCCCTTGCCACCGAGCGCGCCGAGATCCGCTTCCCCCACATCGTCGAAATGCCTGATGTAGGTCATGAGCGTGCGTCCATTCCGCCCGGAACCGGGCCGTCTACCCTGGCACCTGATTGCCAACATAATGGCACGCCCGGACCCAAGAGGCCATGGTGGCGGAAGGCTGGCGTCCGCTAACGCTGCCCTGCGCCGCCACCCTCCAGGCCGGCCAGTAGTCGCTCCGCCTCAGCGAGATCTGAAACGACGACGGCGGCGTGGCGCCGCACGTTCTCGACCCCGGTTTCATAGCCCCGGGTGCCGCCGAGCCTG
Organism: Arthrobacter sp. NPDC055138; assembly: GCF_053607305.1. Classification (NCBI taxonomy): domain Bacteria; kingdom Bacillati; phylum Actinomycetota; class Actinomycetes; order Micrococcales; family Micrococcaceae; genus Arthrobacter; species Arthrobacter sp. NPDC055138. Next base: position 504,183 of record NZ_JBSGTH010000004.1, on the reverse strand, counting down.
GCCATGGCCGATGCCTGTGCGGTGGCCGCCAGCGAATTGCCGGCCTTGGAGAGGCTTCGGTGCACCTCGGCCAAGGGACCGCCCGGGATGTCCAAGCCGTCGGTGGGGTGCAGGGCTTGCGCTGCCACACAGCAGCTGCGCACCCGGGGAAGGAGCCCGGCCACCTGATTGGCGATCGGCAGCAGCTCGCTGTAGAGCCCGTCGTCCTGCACACCCTCGAGGACCTGATGGTAGCGCTCCAGGGCGCGCCGGAAGCGGTCGTGCGCGCGGCGCCAGATGCCCTTGCCGAGGTCCTTGTCGTCCCGGCGGGCCTGCCGGGCAGCGCCGAAGAGCGCCACGGTCCTAGAGGTACTGCCCGGGACCGACGTGGCGTTCGCCGTCCTGGCCGGCGTTCTCCCCCTCGGCGCCGGGAGCGCGGCGCGGTTCACCGTCGTCGCCAATCACGACGCCCGGCGCAATCATGGTGCCCGGTGGCAGCTGCCGCATTTGCATCCGCGCCGCCATTTGCTGATTCATCGCCTGCTGGGCCGCGATGGCGGTCTGGATCCCGTGGAACAGGCCTTCCAGCCAACCGACGAGCTGCGCCTGGGCAATCCGCAACTCGGCGTCCGAGGGCGTGGAATCGTCAGTGAAGGGCAGGTTGATGCGGTGCAGTTCCTCGACCAGCTCCGGTGCCAGCCCGTCCTCGAGTTCCTTGACGGACCGCTCGTGGATTTCGGCCAACCGGTTCCGTGCGGCGTCGTCGAGAGGGGCGCTGCGCACCTCTTCCAACAGCTGGCGAACCATGGTGCCGATCCGCATCACCTTGGCCGGTTCGTCCACCAGGTCGGCGAGTTTGGACCCGCCGCGGCCAGGCCGCGGAGCGTCGGTGCCGGCAGCCTCGGGCTCCTGCTCGTCTGCTTCCCGGCGCCGGCCGGACAGTGCGCCGACGATGACCGGTTCTTCGGGCTGCGGCGTCTGCTCTTCGCTCATGTTTTTATCTTGCCAGAGAGAGCCATCCGGCGCAGAGCAGATGGCGTCGTGTTCCGGGCGCAACGGTGCCCGCACCGGAACGTTGCTGGCCCACGCTCCGGTGCGGGCACCGCCGTCGTTATTCTCGAGTCAGCAGCAGCGGCCCTGCGGGTTGTTCTCCTGCCGGTCCGTCTTGTCCCGCCAGAACTCGCGTTCGCTCATCGGTTCCGTGCCCGGGTGGGCCAGCCGGTGGTGATCCAGATAATCCTGATAGGCGTGCTCGCCCATCACTCCCTTGAAGTACCACGCGAAACTCCGCCAGCCGCGCCGCGCCTGTGGCCAGTTAATGCTCGACATCGCCATGCCCCGTCCTTGCCCGCCTGGTTGCGGCAGGCAATGCGTTCCATTGTTTCTCCAACTCCTTCTCAGGCCGGCTGGCAAACAGTCCCGCCGGCCCGTAGGTGGAGGACACCACTGCCGGGTCCTCGTGCGAAGGCTCCCCGCCCAGCCGCCAGGATCTAAAGGTGGCGATGAGCGCGGCTCCAATGACGATGATGGTCAGGACTACGAAGATGATGGACAGTGTTCCCTGCACCGCGGTGTTGCGGACCACCGCCTCCATTTCCTCTACCGATTTGGCGTTCCCCAAGCTGGTCTGGCCCGCTGCCAGTGCGTCGCGGTTGGCGAAGTTGTTGGCCCAGTAGCCCACCTTGACGTCCGGGCTGAAGATCTTAAGGATCGAGGCCCAGATGGTAATCACCGAAGCGAAGGCCAGCGGCAGCGCGATAATCCACAGGTACTTGAACGCTCCGCGCTTGGCCGCGATAGCCAGGCAGACTGCGAGCGCGATGGCAGCCAGCAACTGGTTGGCAATGCCGAAGAGCGGGAAGAACGTGTTGATACCGCCCAATGGGTCGGTGACCCCCAAGATCAGTATGTACCCCCAGCCGGCCACCATGATGGCCGTGCAGATCCAGACACCGGGGCGCCAGGACATGTTCTTGAACTTCGGCAGGACATTGCCGATGGTGTCCTGCAGCATGAAGCGGGCCACACGGGTTCCGGCATCGACCGCGGTGAGGATGAACAGCGCCTCGAACATGATGGCGAAGTGGTACCAGAAGCCCATCATCGCGACGCCGCCGATCAGGCCCTGCATGATGTGCGACAGCCCGACGGCCAGGGTGGGGGCGCCGCCGGTCCGCGAGACGATCGACTCCTCGCCGACGTTGCGGGCCAGTTCGGTCAGCATGTCCGGCGTCAGGTTCACGTTGGCCAGGCCCAGGCTGTTGACGAAAGCCACCGCACCTTCCACTGTGCCACCGGTCGCCGCCGCGGAAGAGTTCATCGCAAAATAGATGCCGCGGTCGATCGAGATGGCCGCGACCAGCGCCATGATGGCCACGAACGACTCCATCAGCATTCCGCCATAGCCAATGAAGCGGGACTGCTTCTCCTTCTGCAGCATCTTGGGGGTGGTGCCGGACGCAATCAGCGCGTGGAACCCCGAGAGCGCGCCGCACGCGATGGTGACGAACAGGAACGGGAACAGCGAACCGGCGACGACGGGACCATCACTACGGCTGGCGAACTCGCTGAAGGCCGGTACGTTGATCTCAGGTCGGACCAGCACGATGGCCAGTGCCAGCATCAAAATGGTGCCGATCTTCATGAAGGTGGAGAGATAGTCGCGCGGAGCGAGCAACAGCCAAACCGGCAGCACGGCCGCGATGAAGCCGTAGATGATGATGCCCCAGGCGATGGTGGTCCTATCCAGCGTGAAGATCGCTGCGCCCCATCCGGTTTCGGCAATCGCCCCGCCGCCGATGATGGCGGCAATGAGCAGCCCGAAGCCGATGATGGAGACCTCGCTGACCTTGCCCGGCCGCAGGAAGCGCAGGTAGATGCCCATGAAGAGGGCGATCGGGATGGTCATGGAGACCGAGAAGACACCCCAGGGCGATTCGCCCAGGGCGTTGACGACCACCAGTGCCAGGATCGCCACGATGATAATCATGATGGCCAGCGTGGCAATCAGGGCAGCCGTGCCGCCGACGCGGCCGAGTTCCTCACGCGCCATCTGGCCGAGCGAACGGCCGCCGCGGCGCATCGAGAAGAACAGCACCAGGTAGTCCTGCACGGCGCCGGCCAGGACGACGCCGACGATGATCCACAGCGTGCCGGGCAGGTAGCCCATCTGCGCGGCCAAGATGGGCCCGACCAGCGGACCGGCGCCGGCGATGGCGGCGAAGTGGTGGCCGTAGAGCACGCGGCGGTCCGTGACCACGTAATCCTTGCCGTCCGCGTTGTACTCCGCCGGCGTTGCGCGCCGATCGTTGGGGCGGGTGAGCTTGTTCTCGATGAACTTGGAATAGAAGCGGAAGGCGATGAAATACGTGCAGACCGAGGCGAAAACGAACCAAATGGCGTTGATCGTTTCACCACGAGAAAAGGCAAGCACGCTCCAGCTCACGCCGCCCAGCAGCGCGATCGCTACCCAGATAACAATCTTGGTAGGCGTCCACTTGTGTTGCTCGGCCTCCGCGGCCGGATCCAGCGCTACCGGCGGCAGGTTCGGGTCCTGGACCAGCAGGTCGGAATCCGGGTCGTTGCCGGCTTGCCCGGGCAGGGCGCCGGTGGGTTTCTCGCTCATGATGCTCCCCCTTCGTGGAACGCCGATGCTATTAACGATGCACCGTAGCAGCGCCGCCGTCTACAGGGAACGGAGCCCTCCGTTTCAGGAGGTAGTGAGCAGGATCTTGCCGGTGTGGGCGCCCGAATCGAAGTACTCGTGGGCCGCCGCGGCGTCCGCCAGAGCAAACGTGCGGTGCACCTGTGGCGTGACGTCCCCGGAGACCACCAGCGGCCAGACATGCTCGGCAACCGCGCGCATGATGGCGGCTTTCTCCTCCGACGGACGGGCCCGCAGCGTGGTGGCGATGACCGCACCGCGCTTGGCCATCAGCTGGCCCAGGTTCAGCTCCGCCTTGGCCCCGCCCAGCAGGCCGATCACGACCAGCCGGCCGGACGTGGCGAGGGCGTCCACGTTCCGCTGCAGGTACTTGGCACCCACTACGTCCAGGATGACGTCCGCGCCGCGGCCCCCGGTGGCTTCCTTGATCCGCTCCACGAAGTCTTCCTCGCGGTAGTTGATCAGCACCTCGGCACCCAGCTCACGCGCGACGTCGAGCTTCTCCTGGCTGCCCGCCGTCACCGCCGGGATCGCGCCGAACGCATCGACCAGCTGGACCGCCATGGTGCCGATGCCGCCGGCTCCGCCGTGGATCAGCACGGTTTCGCCGGCCTGCACGCCGGCGGCCATGAACAGGTTAGAGAAGACCGTGGCGGCCACTTCCGGCAGCGCCGCGGCGGTCACCAGGTCCACACCCCGGGGTACCGGCAGCACTTGGCCCGCAGGGACCGCAACCTGTTCGGCATAGCCGCCGCCGGCCAGGAGCGCACAGACCTCGTCGCCGACCCGCGGCGCGGTGACGCCGGCCCCCACCGCGGACACCCGACCGGACACTTCCAGACCCGGAATCTCGGACGCGCCCGGCGGCGGCGGGTACACGCCGTTGCGCTGTTGGACATCCGCGCGGTTGACTCCGGCGGCAGCCACATCGATCACTACCTCGCCCGCCGCCGGCTGCGGGGCTTCCGTCTCCCGCAGCCTCAGGACCTCGGGTCCGCCTGCTCCCTCGTAAAAAACCGCTCTCATGCCTGCCTCGCTCACCTAGTCCGGGACGCAAAAACCTTGAGGGTGCGCGCTTTGCCCGGGTATGCCCCTCCGTGTCAGACTACAAGGTGAGGAAGGTTGTCCGAGCGGCCGAAGGAGCTGGTCTTGAAAACCAGTAGGCGGTAACCCCGTCTCATGGGTTCAAATCCCATACCTTCCGCTTCAACAGCAGGTGTCCTGGCCGTGAGGCCCGGGCACCTGCTGCTTTTCCACCACATGAAGACGCGGCGACCCGCCGGACTGGACGGGCGCGCATTCTGCCTCCCCCGCACCCCCGGTATAACCTCGGCTAGGAGCCGTTGCACCAAAAGCCCGAGGAGACCCCGTGCCCAGCCAGTCCGCGCCAGTCCGCCGCCACCCACTCAAGGCGGCCGCCGTCGTCGTTCTCTTGGCAGCGCTGAGCGGTTGCGGATTGGGCGACGCCCAGGAACCGCCGCGGGATGAATCCGGTGCCGTGACCGAAGCCGCTTCCGCCGGCGCGTACGCCATCAAGGTGGGCGACTGCCTGAACAACCCGCACGCCGAACGCCTCACCGAGGTGGAGTTTGTGCCGTGCGATCAGCCCCACGAGCTGGAAGCGTTTGCGGCCAGCAACTTGCCCGACGGCGACTATCCCGGCGACGCAGAAGTGGCGGCCAAGGCCGAAGAGTTCTGCCTGGCCGAGTTCAAGGCCTTCGCCGGCACCCCCTACGACGACTCCGCGCTGGAGCTGATCCATCTGAACCCCACCGAGGAAAGCTGGAGCGGCGAGCAGGACCGTGAACTGCTCTGCCTGGTGGGCGCCAAGGACGAGCCGACCACCGGCACGCTCAAGGACAGCCGCCGCTAAGTTCTGGGGCCCGCTGCCGGCCGACGGGCTTGGCCGGGCCGCCGCTGCAGGCTCTGGCGGGGTTCGTGCACCTGCCACTTCAAGGCGTCCCGCGTTGCCGGCGCTTGGCTCGGCCGTCCCGCTGCGCAACGGCCTCGGCCCTTTCTGTCAAGGCTTGGCGAACGTTTCACCCTCTTTGAAGCTCTTCTTTCATAGAAGTGTTCCGCTGCTTCTGGCCCTGGGGTAACCTCCCGTTCATCCCTTCCAGTTGAACTGGGGAGCGGTGCTTGCACCGTGCAGCCGTGCCGCAGCCGTTCCCTGGGTGCGCGGATCATCACTTACACCTTGAGAGATAGGGCCAAATGGCTACTTCATCACCGAAGACCGCGCTGGCAGCGGTCCTGACCGCAGGCCTGGTGGCGGCGCCGTTCGCGGCATTGCCCGCGCATGCGGCCGATCCGGTCGACCTCAACCTCCTGAGCATCAACGACTTCCACGGGCGGATCGACGCGAACACGGTCAAGTTCGCGGGCACCGTGGAACAGCTCCGGGCGCAGAACCCCGAGGGGACGCTGTTCACGTCCGCCGGCGACAACATTGGTGCCTCGGTCTTCGCGTCTTCCACGCAGCAGGACCAGCCGACCATCGATGTGCTCAACGCCTTGGAATTGGCGACGACGGCGGTGGGCAACCACGAGTTCGACCGCGGCTTCGCCGACCTGGCGGACCGTGTGGCCCCCGCGTCCAAGTACCCGCAGCTGGGCGCCAACGTGTACCGGGCCGGCACTACCGACCCGGCGCTGCCCGAATATGAGCTGGTCCCGGTCAACGGCGTGACCGTCGGCGTGGTCGGCGTGGTCACCGAGGAGACCGCCTCGCTGGTGTCCCCGGGCGGGATCGCGGATCTGGAGTTCGGCGACCCGGTGGACGCCGTCAACCGGGTGGCTGCCCAGCTGACCGACGGCGCCGGCGACGAAGCCGACGTCATCATGGCGTCCTATCACGAGGGCGCCAACACGAACACGGACCTGGCCAGCGCCGTGGCGGCGAGCGCCGTGTTCAACCGGATTGCCAACGAGACCAGCGCGGACGTGGACGTCATTTTCAACGGCCACACGCACCAGGCCTACAGCTTCGACGCACCGGTTCCGGGTGGTGACGGCAAGACGCGGCCCGTGGTGCAGACCGGTTCCTACGGCGCTAACATCGGCCAGGTCCAGCTCAGCTACGACGCCGAGGCGGACGAGGTCCTGGCGCACACCGCCGCCGTCGTCCCGCGGACCGGCACCGCCGACGCCGAACTGGTGTCCGCCTACCCGCGGGTGGCCGAAGTATCTTCGATTGTCCAAGCCGCACTGGACAACGCCGAGGAAGTCGGCGCCCAGCCGGTTGGCTCGGTAACCGGCGACATCACCACCGCCTTCCTGCCCGACGGTCCGGACGCGGATACGGAGCCGGACCGGGACGACCGCGGTTCCGAATCGACGCTGGGCAACCTGGTGGCCGATTCGCTGCTGGCATCGCTCACCTCCGCCGAACGCGGCGCTGCGGAAATCGGTGTGGTGAACCCCGGCGGGCTGCGCAACGAGCTCTACTACGCGCCCGACGGCACGGTCACCTACGCCGAGGCCAACGGGGTGCTGCCCTTCCTGAACAACCTGTGGACCACCACGCTGACCGGCGCTCAGGTCAAGACCCTGCTGGAGCAGCAGTGGCAGCGCACCGCAGCCGGCGAGGTGCCCAGCCGCGCCTACCTGCAGCTGGGCCTGAGTAAGAACGTCAACTACACCTACGACGCGGCGCTGCCCGAAGGCGAGCGCATCACCGGCATCTGGGTCAATGGCGACCCGCTGGATCCGGAGCGCGGCTACCGGGTGGGCACGTTCAGTTTCCTGGCCCAAGGCGGCGACAACTTCCACGTCTTCAACGAGGGGGCCGACACCCGCGACTCCGGTCTGGTGGACCGCGACGCCTGGATCGACTACATCCAGGACAACAGTCCGCTCTCCCCGGACTTCGCCCGCCGCACCGTGCAGGTTACCGGGGCACCGGATTCCATCGGACCCGGCCAGCAGGTCAGCGTGCAGCTCGCCAAGCTGGACCTGACGTCGCTCGGCGCTCCGCTTAACACCGAGGTGTCGCTGGCGTACGTCGACGCGGCCGGCACCCGTACCGATCTGGGCACCTTCCCGGTGGCCGACGGCGGTGCCTCCATCGAATTCACCGCGCCTCCCACGCTGGACGGCGGCTACTTCGAACTGAGCGCGGCCGCCTCCGGAACCACCGTCCGGCTGCCCTCCGCCGTCGAGGCCGGCGGCAGCAGCGGCGGCGACCATGTGGTGATCAACGAGGCCTACCTGTCCGGCGGCAGCGCCGGCGCTGCCTACGTCAACAAATTCATCGAGCTGTACAACCCCACCGACGCCGAGGTCAGCCTGGACGGCTGGTCGCTGCAGTACCGCTCGGCCGGCGGAACCGGAAACCCCACCGGAGTGGCAGCCCTGTCCGGCAGCATTGAGCCCGGCGGCTACTACCTGGTGCAGGCAAACTCCAACGGTAACAACGGCGAGGAGCTGCCGGAGCCGGACCTGGTGACCGGCCTGACCCCGTCCGGGACCAACGGCACCCTGCTGCTGGCCAACCAGACCGGCGCTGTGGCCGACCTGGGCACCGGTTCTGTGGTGGACCGCGGCACTGTGGTGGATCTGCTGGGCTACGGCACCTCGAACACCTTCGAGACCGAAGCGGCCCAGTCGCCGAGGAGCAACACGGACGTTCGGTCGATGAACCGCGCGGACGGTGCCGATACCAACAACAACGCGGCCGACTTCAGCCTCAGCGAAGATGTCTCCCCGCAGGGATCCGGCGAGGGCAACGGCGGCGGTGATCCGGAGCCGGAGGCAGCCACCATCGCCGAAATCCAAGGTACCGGCACGCAGTCCCCGCTGGCCGGCAAGACAGTGAGTACCCGCGGCGTGGTGACCGCTGCCTACGCCACCGGCGGTTTCGACGGCTACTATCTGCAGACCGAAGGGACCGGCGGCGACACCAACACCACTGACCGGACTGCGTCGGACGCAGTGTTCGTCTACTCCCCCGAAACGGTCGGCGACGTGCAGGCCGGCGACTTCGTGGAGGTCACCGGCAAGGTCAGCGAGTTCAACGGCCTGACCGAGGTCACCGTCGCCGCCGAAGGACTGACCGTCCTGAAGGAGGCCGCGGAGGCGCCGAAGGCAGCGGCCGTCGGCTGGCCGGCCACGGAGGCGGAGCGCGAGAAGTTCGAGGGGATGCTGCTGGCGCCCCAGGGCGGCTTCACCGTCACCGACAACTTCTCCCTGAATCAGTACGGCGAGATCGGCCTTGCCGCCGGCGACTCCCCGCTCGTACAGCCCACCGCCGTCGGAGCCTACGGTTCGGACGAGTTCTGGGCCGAAACGGAGAAGAACGCCGCCCTGGCCGTCACGCTGGACGACGGCTCGAGCGTCAACTACCTGGGCGCGGACGCCAACAAGGACATCCCGCTGCCCTACCTGTCCGCAGAGGATCCGGTCCGGGTGGGTTCCCCGGCCAGCTTCGCCACCAACGTGGTGCTGGATTACCGGTTCGATCTCTGGCGTTTCCAGCCGCTGAACCACCTGACGGTGGAGAACGCGGAAAGCGTCCAGCCGGCGTCGTTCCAGAACACCCGCACCGATGCTCCGGAGCAGGTCGGCGGCGTGAAGCTGGCCTCGTTCAACGTGCTGAACTACTTCAGCACCACCGGTGACCAGGTGGCGGGCTGCGGTTCCTTCACGGACCGCGACGGCAACCCGATCACGGCCCGCAACTGCGATGCCCGGGGTGCCTGGGACGTGGAGAACCTGGAACGCCAGCAGGCCAAGATCGTGGCAGCCATCAACGCGCTGGACGCGGACATTGTGGCGCTGGAGGAGATCGAGAACTCCGCCCAGTTCGGCAAGGACCGCGATTCCGCCCTGGCCGCGCTGACCAAGGCACTGAATGCTGATCTGGGCGACACCCGCCACAACGGAAAGCACTCGGGCAAGGGACCCCAGCACGGCGGCTGGGACTACGTCCGGTCGCCGGAGGAGCAGCCGGCGCTGGCAGATGAGGACTTCATCCGCACGGCTTTCATCTACAAGAAGGACGAGGTGAAGACGGTCCAGGAGTCGGTGATCCACAACGACACCGAGGCCTTCGCCAACGCGCGCAAGCCGCTGGCCCAGGCGTTCAAGGCCAAGAACGGCCCTTCGGATACCTTCGTGGTGATCGCCAACCACTTCAAGTCCAAGGGCTCCGGCCCGAACTCGGGTGAGAACGCCGACCACGGCCAGGGCGCCTGGAATGCAGCCCGCACCGCGCAGGCACATTCGCTGGTGGACTTCGCGGAGCAGATGCAGGAGAAGTTCCGGACCGGCAAGGTTCTGCTGACCGGCGACTTCAATTCCTACGCGAAGGAGGACCCGATCAAGGTCCTCACCGAGGCAGGCTACGTGGACCAGGGCGCCAAGACCGGCGAGCACAGCTACAGCTTCGGCGGCATGGTCGGCTCGCTGGACTACATCTTCGCCTCGCCCGCAGCGGACGCGAAGGTCAAGGGCGCCGACATCTGGAACATCAACTCGGTGGAATCGATCGCGCTGGAATACAGCCGGTACAACTACAACGCCACCAACTTCTACGCCCCGGATCCCTTCCGGGCCAGCGACCACGATCCGATCATCGTGGGCCTGGACATGGAGAAGGACCGCGGCAACGGCGGGAACAAGCGCTAACACCCAGCTCGACCAACAGGCCCTCCCACCCGGGAGGGCCTGTTGTGTTCCCGGGCAGGGACGGCGTCAGCGGCCCTTGCCTCCGCTGCCAACGACGGCGGTGCCCGCCTGCGCGGGGTCAGCCAGGCTTCTGGTCTCGGCTGCGTCCAGGATGGCGCCGGCTATCCGGTCGGCGTCCTGCAACGTCCGGCCGCCGGTCTCCCCGGATGCCCCGGCCTCGGCGGCAATCGACGTGCCCCACTGCACCGAGGACAGCTGCAGTCCGATCACGTACAGGTTCTGCACCGGCTGCCCGTTCCGGTCCAGCGGCCGGTACGGCGGCTGCGTGACGTCCAGGCCGGAACCGGTCACCGGCGCCCCGTTGGGTCCAATCATCAGCTTGGGCCGGGCCAGGCCGTCTTCCAGCATCCGGCGCAGCAGCGAGGACCGGTTGTGCGCCACTCGGTTGGCCGGCATCATCGCCTCCACCAAGTAGGCGCCGCTGTATTCGGCGCCGTCGACCCACGGCGAGGTGACCCGGAAGCGGCCGGTGTCCGGATCCACTTGGTAGACCGGTTCGGGGCCCGCAAACTCGACGATGCCGGCCCGCGCCAGGGCGGCCAACTGCTCGATGCGCTGGGCCGGCGGGCCGCTGGCCAGCCCCTCGACCAGCGGTTCGAACCAGCCGCGCAGCTCGGCCAACCAGGATTCCTCGGTGATCCCGCCGTCGGCCACAATCTTCTTCAACAGCGAGCGGCCGGCGTTCAGGGTCCCGACGGCCATCTTGAGCGGATCATCGGTGCCGCGCGCTGAACCCTCCGCGTCGGCGTCCAGATAGTCCAGCACCGCCTGCTGATGCTCCGCCACGGACGCGAATTTATGGCCGCTGAAGGGCTTGGCCAGGCCTTCCACGTCCAGCAGCCTGTCCTCGCTGACCCGTTCGGCCAGGTACGCCCGGACCCGGGTCAGCAACGTGCGGTTCCCTGGCTCCCATTTCTCCGCCAGCAATTGGTCCAGCCCTGCCAGCAGCTCCTGCGGCGCCACCTTCAGGCAGTCCGGTTCCACCCGCGCCAGAGTGGAGTAATAGGTCCAATAGACGTCGCGGTGCAGCATGGGCCACAAATCGTGGTCGAAGCCCGGCTGCACGCCGGCCTCGGCGAACAGGCGGGCCGCGTGCGTGGTGAAGTGCCGCAGCTCCACACCGGCCGGGATAAAGCTCTTGATCCTGGCCTTCGCCCGGTAGGGGGTGCCACGCCGGGAACCCGCCACCAGCCGCGGTTCCTTGCCCGACGGCAGGTAGGTCAACGGCTCGCTGTCCGTCGCTGGTACAAAACGGCCGCCGCGGCCCTCGGTCACCTGGATCATCAGGTCGAAGAAGTTCAGACCCATTCCGCGTACCAGCACCGTGCGCCCGGGCGGAAGCCTGCCCCAGTCCACGTCGGCCGGCACATTGGGCGCCAGGTAGTGCAGGCCGTGCCGCGCCGCCGCGTCCTGGAGCTGTTGCTGCTCCGGGTTCAGCGCCGCAGGAACATGCCCCAGCGCCAGTACCACGGCGTCAGCGGGCAAGTTAGTGCCGTCGTTCAGCTCAAGCTGCCACCCGCCGTCGTGCCGTGCCAGGCCGGTGGCTTCGGCCGCATGGACGGTCAGCGAGGCATCGGCTCCGGTCCGCGCGGCCAGGTGCGCGAAGGTCCAGGCCAGGTAGCGTCCGTATAGCGCGCGGCTGGGGAAGTCGGCCGGCCCCAGCGCCGCCGCCTCCTCGGCATCGTCCGGCGGCACGTCCGGGATGCTGCCGGCGGCTACCGCGGAGCGCCAGGCCTCGAAAGTCATCCCGGCCAGCGGCTCGGGTCCCACGTGCTCGGTCCCGGGTGCCGGCACCACCGTGGGGAACAGGCAGGGCGTGTTCATCAGGAACAAGCGGGACTGGCCGGGCTGCCAGACATGGCCGGGCCCGGGCGGGAACGGATCCACCAGATGGATCCGCAGCCGGGCTCCACCGCGTGCCTGCTGGTTGGACAGCAATCGTTCCAACACGGAGGTGCCCCGCGGGCCGGCGCCCACGATCGCTACACGAAAAATGCCCGGATGATCCACGCTTTCTAGCGTACGGCCTGCCGGGCGACGCCTGGACGGACGGGGCCAAGGGCGAGCGCGCCGGGCGGCCGCGGGCCTTCCGCGAACTGGCTATCGGACGGTCCCACTTCCCCCGGCCTGCCAAAACTCCCGCCTGTACAGTGGGCGCCACATTCGCCGGGGAAGGGCCAGCATTCCTCCTGCTCGCCCGGAGGACCCCCGCGGCCCCGGACCATCGGAGCGCAGCAGCGCCAGCTTTGCTTACCAGTGGAGGACGATGTGGCGCATGCTGTCCGCGGAGCGGTCACGAGCCGCCGCGGGCAGACACCCCGCGAGCGCCCCGCCCCGCCCCGCCCCGAAGGACAACGTGGCCCCAGCCGGAGGCAACGGGCGCCGACCGCAGGTCATGACCCTGCTCGCAACCGCGAGCGCTCCGGGCGCCCGCGGCGGCATGCCTAGGATGGAGGCATGGCCCAGGACCCCGCGCAGGACAGCACGCATTTGCCCCAGGACGAGTTCATCTGGCTGGAGGATATCTACGGCGAGGAGCCGCTGGAGTGGGTGAAGGGACAGAACCGGCGCACCGAGGGCAAACTGGTGGACGGGCAATTCACTGCCCTTGAGACCGGCATCCTGGAGGTCCTCGACGCCGAGGACCGGATTCCCGGCGTCACCAAGCGCGGCGCCTACTACTACAACTTCTGGCGGGACAAGGCGAACCCCCGAGGCTTGCTCCGGCGCACCAACTGGGAAAGCTACCTGACCGCCTCCCCCGAGTGGGAGATCCTGCTGGATGTGGACGCGCTGGCAGCGGCCGAGGGCATCGAGTGGGTCTACGCCGGTTCCGCCTTCCTGCGGCCGGCCGACGGCGTCAGCTACCGGCGGGCCGTGCTGCGGCTGTCGCCCGACGGCGGCGATGCCGTAAGGCTGCGCGAGTTCGACGTCGAGGACCGGGCCTTCGTTGCCGGTGGCTTCGACATCCCCGTGGCCAAGAGCTACGTTTCCTGGCTGGACCAGGACCGGATCCTGCTGGGCACCGACTTCGGCCCCGGCTCGCTGACCACGTCCTCCTACCCGCGGACCAGCCGCATCCTGCAGCGCGGCCAGGATCCGGCCTCGGCGGAAGAGTACTTCGCCGTCCCCGAGGACCACATGCTGGCCCAGGTGGGCCACGACTCCACCCCCGGCTTCGAACGCGACGTCGCCGTGGACGTGATCGACTTCTTCAACTACCGCACCTACCTCCGGCGCGACGGCGGTTGGCTGCCCATCGAGGTGCCCACGGATGTGAACGTGGACCTCCACCGCCAGTGGCTGCTGATGAGGCCGCAGGGCGACTGGGAAGTCGGCGGCACCGTCCACCCCGCCGGCTCGCTGCTGGCCGCTGATCTGGAGGCCTTTCTATCCGGCGGGGCCGCAGTACAGGTGTTGTTCGCCCCGGATGCGGCAACCTCGCTCCAGTCCTGGAGCTGGACGAAGAACTACCTGCTGCTGAACCTGCTGCACGATGTGTCTTCCCAGGTGCGGGTGCTGGATCCGTCGGCCGGCTGGTCCGCCTCGGAGCTGCGGGATTGCCCGCCGCTGCACGCCGTGGATGCCTCGGCGGTGGATGACGAGGAGTCCGACGACTACTGGCTGGTGTCCACCGGCTACCTCACCCCCTCCACCCTCTCGCGCGGCACCATCGGCGGGGCCGCAGCGGAAGTCAAGGCGTCGCCGTCGTACTTTGATGCCGCGGAATACGCGGTCCAGCAGCACTTCGCCACGTCCAAGGACGGCACCCAGGTGCCCTACTTCCAGGTGTCGCCCAAAGACCTCAAGCACGACGGCGGCAATCCCGTGCTGCTCTCGGGTTACGGCGGGTTCGAGATCGCCAGGACACCCGGCTACAGCGGCACCGTGGGCCGGGCGTGGCTGGAACAGCGCACCGCCGACGGCCGCGGCGGGGTCTACGTGGTGGCCAATATCCGCGGCGGCGGCGAGTACGGTCCGGGATGGCACCGGGCGGCGCTGCAGGCCAACCGGCACCGGGCGTATGAGGACTTCGCCGCGGTGGCCCAGGACCTGACGGACCGCGGTGTCACCCGGCGGGAGCGGCTCGGCTGTGCGGGCGGATCGAACGGCGGCCTGCTGGTGGGCAACATGCTGACCAGCTACCCGCACCTGTTCGGCGCGGTGTCCTGCGGAGTGCCGCTGCTGGACATGGCCCGCTACACCAAACTCTCCGCCGGTTACTCCTGGATAGCCGAGTACGGGGACCCGGAGGATCCGGCACAGTGGGAGTTCATCCGCACCTTCTCGCCCTACCACCTGCTCCAGCCGGGCACCGAGTACCCCGACACGCTGATCTGGACCGCCACCTCGGACGACCGGGTGGGCCCGGTGCAGGCGCGGAAAATGGCCGCACGGATGCTGGAGCTGGGCGTTGAGAACGTCTGGTTCCACGAGGCCTTGGAGGGCGGACACGCCGGCGCCAGCGACAACAAGCAGACAGCCCGGCTGCAGGCGCTCTCGCACACGTTCCTGTGGCGGGCGCTGACGGGCTAAGCCGTTCGGCGGTTTTGCTCTTGACCCTTGGTTCTGGGTAGTCTTGTGTGGCTAGCAATAGCGTATGGAGACGTGCCAGAGCGGCCGAATGGACTTCACTGCTAATGAAGGGTCGGGGTTAAACTCGACCGGGGGTTCAAATCCCCCCGTCTCCGCGCCAACTCCCCCGGGAAACCGGGGGAGTTTTTGCGTATTGAGGAGCGGTTAGCGCCGCGCGGGCCCGAACCACATGGCCAGCGCCTCTCGCAGCCCGGACTGGGACCCGTCTCCGGTCCACGCCACATAACCGTCGGGCCGGATCAGCACGGCCGCGGGAGCACTGACCGGACCGATCACCGGAAGCTCCCACTCGCCGTCATACGTGGCATCCACCAACTGCACCGGCTCCGCCCACGGCCCCAAGTGGATGCTGCCCCGGCGCGCCGAGGTTGAGCAGCACCGCACGGGCTTGGTGCAGGAAGGTGAACACCCGCAGCCTGCCGTTGCCGGTGACGACGTCGAGATCGGGCATCCGCCGCCCGAGCAGCGGGTGTCCCTCGCCGAGGTCGTAGTGAACGTCCAGGCCCGAAATGAGCCCCGCCACCTGTTTCCTTGCCTCGTCGATGGTCAACAGGCCGGCCACCGTGTCGGCCAGCGCACCGATGCGTGGGTCGGCCCGCTGCATGAGCGACTGTGCCATCGTGTGCTTCAGTGCGCGGGCCCCGACCGGGTGCCGCTCCGCGTGGTAGGTGTCCAGCAGGCTGTCCGGCGCCGCGCCCTTGACGACCTGGGCGAGCTTCCAGCCGAGGTTCACGGCATCCTGGATGCCCAGCCCGATCCCCTGCCCGCCCGATGGGGCGTGCATGTGCGCGGCGTCGCCAGCCAACAGCACCCGGCCGCTGCGGTAGGCGGCGGCCTGCCGTGTGGCGTCGGTGAACCGGGAAATCCATCTGGGATGGTGGACCCCGAAGTCGGTGTCATAGATCTCGGTCAGCGCCTTGGCCAGGTCGGCCAGGGTGGGCTCGGTTGCCGGTCCGAGTTCCTTCTCGGTCACGATCACCCGCGTGGTCCGCCCGTCCTCCATCAGCTGCAGTCCGTGGATCCCCACCTCGTCAATGCGCGCGCCCGCCGGTGTTTCCTCTGTCGCTTCCACTTCCGCGATCAGGCTGCTCCTCGTCGCGGCCCAGCCAGGGAACTCGATGCCGGCTGCCTTCCGGACCGCGCTGCGTCCGCCGTCGGCGCCGATCAGATACTTTCCGTGCGCCCGCCCGCCGTCGGTGAACCGCACGTCCACCCCGCTGAGGTCCTGGACGAAACCCGCCACCTCGTGCCCTCGACGGACCTGCACGCCCAGTTCCTCGATCCAGCCGGCCAGGATCCGCTCAATATGGTTCTGCCACAGGCCCAGCGTGTAAGGGTGCCTGGTTGGAAAGTCGCTCACGTCCAGCTTTGTGGTCCCGAAGAACGCTGCCTGGACCCGCTGCCCCTCGGCGAGGAACCGGTCGGCAATCCCGCGCTGATCGAGGATTTCGATGGTCCGGGAGTGGAACCCGCCCGCACGCGAGCCCACCAGCTCCGGGATGGCCCGGCGCTCCACAATCACCGCATCCACGCCCGCTAGGGTCAGCTCTGCTGCCAGCATCATTCCGGTTGGGCCGCCTCCGGCAACGATCACATCGGCCATCGCAAGCACCGCCTCTCAACGCTTTTCCGTGCGCCGCTTCCCGGGCACATCCGGGCCAGTTTGCGGCACGACGGGGGCCTTGCCGCAAGCCCCCTTCCGCGCGATACCTTGGAAGTGGCGGGGACGACGTGCGGAGACCAGCAGCGGCGCGCCGTCGGCGGAGCCGCTTAGACGCCTTCGACTGCTTCGAGCCGGCCGGCCCGAACCGCCTCGGTAAAAGCCTGGTAATCCTTCTCGTTCTGGTCCGCATAGCGCTCGGCGAAATCGGTGATCGAGACGTCGAATTTGGCGCTCTTGCCCAGGTAGGCGGCGATCGCGATCGGGTCACCCGATCGGGCGTGTGCGCGTGCCAGTGTCCAGCCGCAGGCGTTGGCATAGAACGTGAGGCCGCGCGGCTTCATCACTTCCACCACGGCTGAACCCTTCATGTCCCGTAGCTGGCGCCAGTACAGATACCGGTTGTCCTGCGCGCCCTTGGTCCAGCCCAGGAAGATGTCGCTGGCGGCCTGCATCATCCGCTGACCCTGCACCACGCGCTCGCCTGGCTGCCGGAACTTGCTCTTCGGCAGGTGGTCCTCGAGCACCGACCGCGTGGCCTCCTTGACCTGGAGGAATAACGGATCCTGTTGATCGCGTCCCTGGAGCAAGGCGATGAACGCCCGCGTTCCCACGCTGCCGACGCCCACGACCTTGCGGGCGACGTCGATGACTTCGAATTGCTCCAGCAGGTAACGCCGGTCTTCCGGCAACGTGGCCCGGTACGACCGGAGCTGTTCCCGAATCAGGTGGGCAACCTCATCGCCAGACATGCCATACGCATCTGCCAGGTCCCGTGCGGGGATGATGATGGGCGGCTGGCTGACAATTTGGTAGCTCCCGTCCACGCGCTCGGCAAGTTTGGAGAGCGCATGCAGGCTGTCCCGGGCGTGGGCCTTTTCGAGGCCCTGCCGCGCCGTTTTTCCCATGCGCTTGGCTGCCTTCTTGAGGGCCTTGCCCTTTTGCGTTGCCACGGCCAGGTCGATGGCTTCCATCAACTGTTCTTCGGAGAGGCGGGCGTACCAAATGTCCAGCGTGCGCATTTGCGCGAACTGGGCCATCGCTTCGCGGTAGGCGCGAACCGCAGTGAGGGTCACGTCGTGTGTTTCGTCCTTGCTGAACGCGTTGTTCCGCGCCGCGATGGTGAAGCTCGCTGACATGCGTTTGACGTCGTACTCGAACGGTCCCGGAAGTGTCTCGTCGAAGTCATTAAGGTCGAACAGCAGGTTCCGCTCGGGCGAGGCGAACACGCCAAAGTTGGACAGGTGGGCGTCCCCGCACAGCTGGGAGTCGAGACCGGCTCGCGGTGTGTCCTTCAGATCGGCGGCCATGATCTTGGCCGCACCCCGGTAGAACGCAAACGGTGAGACCAGCATCCGGCCGTGACGCACCGGAACCAGGTCCTTTTCCCTGGTCTGGTTCTGTTTCTCCAGGAGTGCTATCGGGTCGGGTCGGTCGGCGGCGGGAACCCAGCCCGTGTGGCTGGCGACGGGCGTCTTTTGGCGGCATTCCTTGCCTTGGGCTGCACGCTCCTCGACGCTCGGATGCTCGACCTTCTTCTCGGCCATGCTCGGCGACCTCCCCTTGATCCTAGGAACCGCCACCATCAGACCAGCACTAGTGGCCTCGAAACGTTCGGGAGCCGCCTGGCCCGGCTCTGGTCACCTTCGCCCAGCCCTGCAGCATCTCGTCCGCATTGACACTGCGATTGTGGCCCCGGCGGGGCCAATCGTCAACGAGCCGCCGCCTTTGCTGGATCTTTGGGTTGTGGCGGCATCATCAGCGGACGCCCAGAGAAGGATCAGCCCTTGAGCGCGAGTACGAAGGGCAGCACCGATTCCGCCCCGGCCAGGCGGAGCACGCGGCCCGCCACCGTGAGGGTCCAGCGGCTGTCCGCGAGGTCATCGACCAGCAGCACGGGACCTCGGTTCTGCGCCAGCCAAGCTTCACCGCCGTCGGGGACTTGGAACTGGTCCCAGACGTCGGCCAGCCGGAAGGCGCTGTTGCCGCCGGGGCCGCTGCGGGGGCCTCCGTGCGGGACAGCGAGTTCGCCGAGGTACGGCAACTGGCCAATCTCCGAGAGTCCGCGGGCCAGCGATTGCACCAGCAGCGGCCGGCTCCGCGACGGCACGTTCACGACGGCCACCGGCCGCTGCGCCCAACCCCACTGGGCCAGAACCTGCACGCAGGCCCTGAGCATCCCGGCGGGCACCTCCCGGTCCGGGGCGTCGGTGCCAAAGACCTCCCGGAGTTGACCGCCCCAGCCCAGATCGGTCAGGCGGGCCAGCGCCCGGCCGCTGCCGTTGGCCTCGGCCGGCGGGATCTTGCCCTTGACCGGTACACCCAGTTTGTCCATTCCGCTGGGCCACATGGCCCGCGGCTCCAGTTCGACGCCGGCGCGCTGCAGGGCGGCTCCGGCGCTCTCGGTGGCTTCGGCCGCGACACTGTCCGAGTACCACGGCCCGGCGCAGTTGTCGCAGCGGCCGCACGGAGCGGCCGCCGGGTCGTCCAGCGCGCTGGCCAGGAATTCCATCCGGCAGCCGGAGGTGTTCTCGTAGTCCAGCATGGCGTTCTGTTCCGCCACCCGGGCCTGCGCAATGCGCCCGTAGCGCTCCGCGTCATAAGCCCAGGGCTGGCCGGTCCCCTCCCAGCCGCCGCTGACCTTGCGCACCGCGCCGTCCACGGACAGGACCTTGAGCAGCAGTTCCAGCGGCGACCGCTTCAGGTTCACCAGCGTCTCCAGCGCCGCGGTGGACAGCACCGTGCCCGGCGCGGCGAGCTCGCGCAGCACCGCGGTGGCGGTCCCCTCGTTGGGCATCGACGCGGTGGCGAAGTACTCCCAGATGTCCCGGTCCTCGGTGCCCGGCAGCAGCAATACGTCCGCGTTGGGGGTGCCGCGGCCGGCACGTCCCACCTGCTGGTAGTAAGCCACCGGGGAGCTCGGTGCACCCAGGTGGACCACGAAGCCCAGGTCCGGCTTGTCGAAGCCCATACCGAGCGCACTGGTGGCCACCAGCGCCTTGACCCGGTTCTCCTTCAGCGCAGCCTCCGCCTGTTCCCGCTCGGCGGGATCGGTGCGGCCGGTGTAGGCGGCCACCTCATGGCCGGCCTCGCGCAGCAGCCGGGCCGTGTCCTCGGCGGCGGAGACCGTGAGCGCGTAGATGATCCCGCTGCCGGGCAGGTCATTGAGATGGGTGAGCAGCCAGCCGAGCCGGGCACGCGGACTGGCCAACCGGAGCACCCCCAGCCGCAGCGAGGCACGGGCGAGCGGCCCCCGGATGGTGAGTACCCCGCCGTCGTGCTCACCCGCGGAACGCACGCCGAGCTGCTCCTCGATGTCATGGACCACGCGCGAATTGGCGGTGGCCGTGGTGGCCAGCACCGGCACCCGGTCCGGGAGTTGCCCGATCAGGTCCCGGATCCGCCGGTAGTCGGGACGGAAGTCATGGCCCCAGTCGGAAATGCAGTGCGCCTCGTCGATCACCAGCAGGCCGGAGCTGCCCACCAACTGCGGCAGCTGCTCGTCCCGGAAGCGCGGATTGTTCAGCCGCTCGGGCGAGACCAGCAGCACGTCCACCGTGTTTGCGGCCAACTGCTCCTGGATCTGACCCCATTCCAGCTGATTGGCGGAGTTGATGGCGGCGGCCCGCACGCCGGCGCGTTCTGCAGCGGCCACCTGGTCGCGCATCAGCGCCAGCAGCGGCGAGACAATCAGCGTGGGACCGGCACCCCGGCGGCGCAGCAGCAGGCTGGCCACGAAGTAGACCGCCGACTTGCCCCAGCCGGTGCGCTGGACCACCAGGGCCCGGCGTCCGCCGGAGACGAGCGCCTCCACCGCCTCGAACTGGCCGTCGTGGAACTCCGCCGCGTCATGACCCACCAGGGCCCGCAACAGCGCCGTGGCCTCCTGGCGCAGCGCACCGCCATCCGGCCCGGCCGCCGCCGTTTCCAGTGTGGCGATGTCCGCCGCCGCCATGTCCGTTGTCCCGTCGATCCGCTCAGCCATGCTGCCCAGTATTCCAGCCGCAACTGACAACCTGTCCCTTTTCCACAGGAGCCCCTTATAAGCTGTTGGGGTGAGCAGCATAGATCTTGGCCTGTCATTCAAGGCCTACGACGTCCGTGGGATCGTGGGCGAGAGCATTACCGCCGCAACCGTCGAGGCGACCGGGGCGGCCTTTGTGGACGTGCTGTCCCTGGCCGGGCAGACGGTGCTGGTGGGCGGGGACATGCGCCCGTCCTCACCGGAGTTCGCTGCCGCGTTCGCCCACGGCGCAGCCGGCAGGGGCGCAAACATCCTGATGCTGGGACTGATCTCCACCGACGAGCTCTACTATGCCTGCGGCTCCCTCGACGCAGCCGGCGTAGTGTTCACCGCCAGCCACAACCCGGCCCAGTACAACGGCATGAAGATGGCCAAGCCCGGCGCCGTTCCGGTTTCCTCCGACACCGGAATGTTCGAGATCCGCGACCGCGCGCAGAAATACCTGGAGACCGGCATTCCCGACGGCACCGAAACGGGGGCCATCACCGAGACCAACGTGCTCTCCGGCTATGCCGGGTACCTGCGCTCCCTGGTTGACCTGACCGGCATCCGCCCGCTGAAAGTGGTGGTTGACGCGGGCAACGGCATGGCCGGCATGACCACCCCCGCCGTGCTCGGCGACAGCCTCCTGCCGGCGCTGCCGCTGGAGATTGTGCCGCTGTACTTTGAGCTGGACGGCACCTTCCCCAACCATCCGGCCAACCCGCTGGAACCCGAAAATCTGGTGGACCTGCAGGCCGCCGTCCGCGAACACGGGGCGGACATCGGCTTGGCCTTCGACGGCGACGCTGACCGCTGCTTTGTCATCGACGACACCGGGGCCGTGGTCTCTCCCTCGGCTATCACCGCGCTGGTCGCCCGCCGGGAGATCGCCCGCGCCCAGGCCGCCGGCGAGGAGCACCCGGCGGTGATCCACAACCTGATCACCTCGCGCGCCGTGCCCGAAGCGATTTCCGCTGCCGGCGGCCGGGCCGTGCGCACGCGGGTGGGCCACTCGTTCATCAAGGCGCACATGGCTGAGGAAAAGGCGGTGTTCGGCGGCGAACATTCCGCGCACTATTACTTCCGCGACTTCTACAACGCCGACACCGGCATGCTCGCCGCCATGCATGTGCTGGCCGCGCTCGGCGAACAGCAGGCTCCGCTGTCCGAGCTGGCCGCCGAATACGATCCCTACCACGCCACCGGTGAACTGAACTCGCAGGTGGAGGACAAGGCCGCCGCCGTCGCGCGGGTGCTGGCCGACTTCGCCCCCGCGCTGGCAGCTGATCCGGCCGCGGGCGGAACCGCCGCCACCGCCGCCACCTGCCCCGCCGCCTACGCGGGAACCGGGGTGAGCGTGGACCGCCTCGACGGCACCACCGTGGTGGCCGACGACGGATCCTGGTGGTTCAACCTGCGCCCCTCCAACACCGAACCGTTCCTGCGCCTGAACGCCGAAGCCACCAACCTGGCACTGCTCCACACCCTCCGCGAACACGTCTTGGCCCGCGTCCGGGAAGCCGCATGAGTGCGTCCTGGCGCGACGGCATTCCGTCCGAGGTTCTTGCCGACATCGATACGCTGTTCGGCACCGGGTTGGGCGTGGCCCAGGAGCAGTTGGCCGACCACGGAGCGTTCCTGCCCGCGGCGCTGGTCACCACACTCGACGGCGGACTGCGCCTGGTGGTGGTCTCCCCCGATGACCTCGACGCGGAGGCCACCGAGGCGGCCGAGGTCAACGTGGACGGCATGATCGAGGATCTCTATGCCACGCTGCGGCAGGAACGCGGCGACTTCCGCGCCGTCGCGGTGATCAGCGACATCTTCCTGCCCGAAGAGGATGCGGACGCGATCCAGATAGCCGTGGAGCACTCCGCCGGCGTCGCCGTCTCCGCCATCCAGCCCTACCATCACGACGACGACGGCAAGTGGAGCTACCCGGACCCCTTCGTGGACCCGCAGGAACGCCTCGTCTGGCCCGATCAGGAACCTGCCGAAGAAGCGGGCCCGGCGGAGGGCTGAGCAGGCTGCCGCGCCCCGCCGTCGTCGTCAAAACCAGCGGCTGAGGCCACCGCGCCAACGCCGCACCGTGACTAATGGCACAGCCGCAGCTTTTGTCAAGAGCTGGCGGCTAATATTGCAAGCATGCGTATCAATGCCTTCTCCGATGTGTGCCTTCGGGCACTGATGCTGCTCTCCGCGGCCCCGGACGGGGAATTGATGACCACGCAGGCCATAGCCGACGGCGTCGGAACGCCGTACAACCACGTCAGCAAGGCGGTGCTAAAGCTCCGCGGGCTGGGACTCATCGAGGCCGTTCGCGGCCGGTCCGGCGGCGTGCGGATCAGCCCTGCCGGACGGGCTGCCACGGTGGGCGGCGTGCTGCGCACCCTGGATGCGCGCGAGGACCTGGTGGATTGCGAGTCCGCCCACGGCGATTGCCCCATGAACAACAACTGCGGGTTGCGCGGGGCATTGCGCCGGGCGCGCGAGGCTTTTTACCGCGAACTCGACGCCGTAGTGGTCTCCACATTGCCGCATCAGTCACAAATGGAACCCGTGTTTGTGACCTTGCTCACTCGCCGCCCAGCCTGATCCGCACCATTCCGCCAATCTTTTCTACGAGGCGTAGAAGTCTGGATTTAAACCCGCATTTGCGGTGCTACTTTGATCTCGTAACGATCATTTCCAGCAAGGAGTCGCAATGCTCTCGGAGAAATCCCTCCCCATCATCGAAGCCACCCTGCCCCTCGTCGGCGAGCGGCTCGGGAGCATCACCCCCAACTTCTACTCGCGGATGTTCGCAGCCCATCCGGAACTGCTGGACGGACTGTTCAGCCGCGCGAACCAGCGCAACGGTGAGCAGCAGAAGGCTCTGGCCGGCTCGATTGCCGCCTTCGCCTCCGCGTTGGTCGCCAACCCCGACCTGGTGCCGGAGCAAATGCTCAGCCGGATCGCCAACAAGCACACCTCGCTGGGCATCACCGAGGACCAGTACCAGATCGTCTACAAGTACCTCTTCGAGGCGATTGCCGAAGAGCTGGCCGACGTGATCACGGCAGAAATCGCCGAAGCCTGGACCGAGGTCTACTGGCTGATGGCGGATGCCCTGATCAAGCTGGAGAAGGGGCTTTACGCGCGGCAGGCCAATGACAAGATGTGGACCCCGTGGAAGGTGGTGGAGAAGAACCCGGCCGGCATCGGCTGCATGACGTTCGTGCTGGAACCGGCCGATCACACCCCCGCCACCGTCGCCATCCCGGGGCAGTTCGTCTCGGTCAAGGTCACGCTCGCAGACGGCCTGCGCCAGGTCCGGCAGTACTCGCTCAGCTCGGACGTCGAATCCACCACCCGCCGGGTCTTCACCACCAAGCGCGACGACGGCGGGGAGATCTCCCCGGTGCTGCATAACGACGTGCAGGTGGGCGACGTGCTGGAGCTGTCCAACCCCTACGGCGACGTCACCTTGGACGACGGCGACGGGCCGCTGGTCTTCGCCACCGCCGGCATCGGCTGCACGCCGTCGGCCTCCGCGCTGCGGTTGCTGGCCGCGCAGGGTTCGGACCGCGAAGTGATCGTGCTGCACGCGGAGAAGAGCCTGGACGCCTGGGCCCTGCGCGAGCAGATGACCGAGGACGTGGAAAAGCTGGACGGCGCCAACCTGCAGCTGTGGTTGGAAGAGCCGACGGAGGGCTTCAACGCGGGCTTCATGACCCTGCAGGATGTGGTGCTGCCGGCCGATGCCTCGGTCTACGTCTGCGGCCCGCTGCCGTTCATGAAGTCGATCCGCAGCCAGGCGATCGCCGCCGGCATCCCTGCCACGAAGGTCCATTACGAGGTCTTCGGCCCGGACCTGTGGCTGGCTTCGGCCAACTAGGGCACCTGCCGCCGGATCAAACCGGCGGCCACCTCCAAGGCATACCGTAAGCCCCCTGTCCCCCTTCCCCCGGGGTGCAGCGGCTGAGATGCAGCATCATGCCGGCGGCCCGGCGGAAGTCACCGGGCCGCCGGCCTTTCAGGCTGGAGCGTTGTCCGTCAGCCGGCGCCACATAGGTCCCCGATGGCCCCTCGCCGCTCATGCTCACCAGTCCCTTACCCCCGGCCGCCCCCACATTTCGCAGCTTGAGCATCAGGCAGACTCACGCTCCGTCCTGAATGTGGCGCCGGCTGTTGGGCAGAGGCTGTGCAAGCCGGCCGGGTCTTTGCGCTCATTGAAGCAGTGGTGCTCCCGGCGGGCGCCGGCCCGGACCTGTGGCTGGCTTCGGCCAACTAAGGAACCTGCTGTCGGACCGCCGGTCTAGACCGCCGACCCATTGGCTCGGTTCTGCGGCCGGCAATCCGGACCTACACATCCGGACAGAAAACGGGTGAGACCCGGCGCAACAACGCCGGGTCTCACCCGTTTGAGGGCCTATGGCCTTAGCCCATCCGCTCAGGCGAAGCGGGCCTGCAGCTGCTTCAGTTCGGCGGCCAGCTCGTCGGGCAGCGCGTCGCCGAAGCGGGCGTACCACTCCTCGATGCCCTTGAGCTCTTCCTTCCACTCGGCCGGATCCACCTTGACGGCTTCTTCCACCTGCTCCGGAGTCATGTCCAGTCCGGTCAGGTCGATCGACTCGCCGGTCGGGATGTACCCAATCGGGGTCTCCTTGGCGTCCGCGGTGCCCTCGATGCGCTCAATGGCCCACTTGAGCACGCGGGAGTTCTCGCCGAAGCCCGGCCAGGCGAAGCCGCCGTCGGCCGTGCGGCGGAACCAGTTGACCAGGAAGACCTTGGGCAGTCGCTCCGGGTTGGCCTTGGCCTCGATGGTGCCCCAGTGCTTGAGGTAGTCGCCGGCGTTGTAGCCGATGAAGGGAAGCATGGCCATCGGGTCGCGTCGGACCACGCCGACGGCGCCGGATGCAGCCGCGGTGGTCTCCGACGACAGCGTGGAGCCCATGAAGATGCCATTGGTCCAGGAGCGGGCCTGCGTGACCAGGGGGATGGTGGTCTTGCGGCGGCCGCCGAAGAGGATCGCGTGGATCTCCACGCCGTCCGGGCTGTAGTACTCCTGGGCCAGCATGTCGATCTGCGAGATCGGCGTGCAGAAGCGCGAGTTCGGGTGCGCGGCGGGACGGCCGGAATCCGGCGTCCAGTCGTTGCCCTCCCAGTCGGTGAGGTGAGCCGGCACTTCCTCGGTCATGCCCTCCCACCAGACACCGCCGTCGTCGGTCAATGCCACGTTGGTGAAGATGGAGTTGCCCTTGGCGATGGCGCGCATGGCGTTCGGGTTGGTGCCCCAGCCCGTTCCCGGCGCGACGCCGAACAGGCCGTACTCCGGGTTCACGCCGCGCAGCTCGCCCTCCTTGCCGATGCGCATCCAGTTGATGTCATCGCCGAGGGTCTCGGCCTTCCAGCCTTCGACGGTGGGATCCAGCAGCGCCAGGTTGGTCTTGCCGCAAGCAGAGGGGAAAGCAGCGGCGACGTTGTAGGCCTTGCCTTCCGGACTGGTGAGCTTGAGGATGAGCATGTGCTCGGCCAGCCAGCCTTCGTCACGGGCAATCACCGAGGCGATGCGCAGGGCGTAGCACTTCTTGCCCAGCAGGGCGTTGCCGCCGTAGCCGGAGCCGTAGGACCAGATGGACCGCTCTTCCGGGAAGTGCACAATCCACTTCTCCTCGTTGCACGGCCAGGCGACGTCCGCCTCGCCGGGCTCCAGCGGGGCGCCGACGGAATGCAGCGCGGGGACGAAGAACGCATCCTCGGCTTCCATCTTGCGCAGCACATCGGTGCCAATCCGGGCCATGATCCGCATGGAGGCGACCACATAGGCGGAGTCTGTGATCTCCACGCCAAACTGCGGCTGCTCAGCATCCAGCGGACCCATGACGAACGGGATCACATACATCGTGCGTCCGCGCATGCTGCCGGCGAAGCGTTCCGTAAGGATCGCCTTCATCTCGGCGGGGTCCATCCAGTTGTTGGTGAACCCGGCGTCGGCTTCCTTCTCGGAGCAGATGAAGGTCCGCTCTTCAACGCGGGCGACGTCCTTAGGGTCGGAGGAGCCGACGAAGGAGTTCGGGAACAGCTCGGGGTTCAACCGCTGCAGCGTTCCGGCCTCGACCAGGTGGTCGGTCAGACGTGCGTATTCCGCTTCGGAGCCGTCCACCCAATACACAGAGTCGGGCTGCGTCAGCTCGGAAACTTCGGCAACCCAGGCCAAAAGCTTTGCATGTGTAGTTGGGGCGTCCCCAAGTGTTTCCTCAAGAACCGGCTGACGCGTTGTATCGCCCATGACTCATCCCTTTCTTGGGCCAGTGGTGTGTATCGATGCTATGGGCCACCGGCTAGACCAGTCGGGGGCTGGACAACCCCTCTCGGCGGGGTCGAGTAGGATGAGCCCCGCGATTCCGGGGATTTTAGATGTGACCGCCGTCAAATATGTGATTAAGGTCATATAGACCGGTCTAGTTCACATGGCGTCGTGGCCGAGCGGGACGGCCCCCAGGAGCCCACAAGCCCGGAATTCCGGGCCGGAAGGGGGCCTCGGCCCCTCGATTTGGCGACCGCCCGGTAAACACGCTACAGTTGTATCCGGCCGCGAGGCCAAGCGCCCATAGCTCAGCTGGATAGAGCGTCTGTCTACGGAACAGAAGGCCGGGGGTTCGAATCCCTCTGGGCGCACCAACTGATGCGGCCCGGTCACCGACCGGGCCGCATTTTTTCTGCCCTCTGGCGGCATGTCACCAGCGACGCCCTCGGTGTCTTCCCTGCAACCCCCGGTTCCGGGGAAGCGACAAGGAGGACCACATGGCACGCATCCCCCTAAACCACGAGCCCAGCCTGTTCTTGCGGATCATGACCGGCTACAGCAAGCGCAAGTACGGCAAGGTGCTGGATCCCGGCCTGGCCATGATGCACAACCGCCGGGTGCTGTTCGCCTGGAAACCGCCGTCGGCAAGCTCCACTCCGTTCCCCCCACGCTGAATGCGCTGGCGGTGATGGGCGCCTCCGCGGCGGTCGGGTGCAGCTGGTGCATGGACTTCGGCTACTGGGAGTACCACCACCAAGGCGTTGATCCGGCCAAGCTTCGGTCCGTCCCCGAGTGGCGCACGGCCACCGTGTACAACCAAGCGGAGCGCGACGTGCTGGAATATGCGGAGGCCATGACGGCCACGCCGCCGTCCGTTACCGATGAACTTGTGGTTAGGCTGAGGCAAAACCTGAGCCCGGCGCAGCTGGCCGAACTGACGTACCTGATTGGCGTGGAGAACCAGCGCTCCAGGGTGAATGCCGCCATGGGCCTGACGAGCCAGGGCTTCAAGGAGACATGCAGCATTGGAGGCTGAAGTGACGACGACGGAGTCGAACCTTGATGTGTTCCAGCAGTACCGGGGGCTGCTCTTCGGTGCGGCCTACCGACTGCTGGGCAGTGCGGCGGATGCCGAGGACGTAGTCCAGGAGGCCTGGCTGCGCTTTGCCGAGGTACCCCTCGAGGAGGTCCGGGAGCCTCGTGCCTACCTGCTGCGGACGGTGACTAATCTGGCGCTGAACCAGATCCGCACGCAACAGCGGCGCCGGGAAGAGTACGTGGGCCCATGGCTGCCAGAACCGGTCAGCAGCCTGCCGGATACTTCGGCAGCCCCCGCCCCCGACGAGGCCGCGGTGCTGGCAGACGACGTATCGCTGGCCATGCTGGTGGTCCTGGAACAGCTTTCACCGCTGGAGCGCGCCGCCTACATCCTGGGCGAGGTCTTCGGTTATCCCGCACCCGAGATCGCCAAGACGCTGGACCGCTCTCCGGCAGCGGTGCGGCAGCTGATGTCCCGTGCCCGCGCCCATGTGGCCAGCCGGCAGGCCAGGAACCAGGTGGATCCGGCCCTGCACAAGCGGATCACCGAGCAGTTCCTGCGCGCGGCCAGCACCGGGGTGGTCGAGCCGCTGCTGGGACTGTTGGCGCCCGACGTCGTCCTCACCAGCGACGGCGGCGGCCAGAAGTCGGCCGCACTGCGGCCCATTCTGGGGGTGGAGAAGGTGCTTCGCTTCCTGCTCGGTGTCACCAGCAAGCCCGACACCCCGTTCCAACTGCACGTGGCCGAGGTCAACGGGCTGCCCGCCCTGGTCGCCGTCGATGCTGACGGCGCAGTGGATACGGTGGCGAGCTTCAGGATCGACGGCGGGCTGGTCCGGGAGATCTACCTGGTCCGGAACCCAGACAAGCTGCGCCACATCCGCGTCTAGCAACCCGCCCCAAACCACGGACGATCCGCCGCCCAGAGAACACCCTTTTCAGCCGAGCGGCCCGACAGTAAAGCGACCTTGACGTAAAGGCGACTTGTCTGTAAAGCTTCCTTGACAAGGAAGGGCTGCAACGGAAGGCGCTTCAGTCCACAGAAAGGAAGCCGGCATTGAATGACAGGACAATTGCGCGGAGTCGATGGGGACAGGCACGCTTTGGCGGCGGTTCCGCGACGTTGTTGAGTGCATCGCTGGTGATCGGTGTGCTCATCTCCGCGGCTTTAGGCGGGCTTTTCGTGCTGCTGGGTGATGTAGGGCGTCCGACGCTTGCGTTCGCCGTCGTAGTAGTCGGTACTCTGCCGGTCGCGGCAACACTCGGATGGGTGGTCCTCGTTGACCGCTCAACTCTTCTGGAGCGCTCGACAAGCCGGACGATTCCATCGAATCCGCGTGGTACCAGAAAGCTACGAGCGGGGCGTTCGGAGACATGCTCGTAGTTGGCGGGCTGGGCGCCGCCGGGTTCTCCTTCACGGGACTCGAAGCGCCCATCGGCTGGATTCTCTCCGCGGTGGTGCTTTTTGCCATGCTCGACTTCGCAGCGCGCTACCTGTGGCTGAAGAAATCCGCTGCCTGATGCAGAACACGCTTCCACAGCACCGCCAAAAGTTAGGTTGGTCGCAGCAGCGTTTGGCCGATGAACTTGGAGTATCGCGTCAGACCATCATCTCCATCGAGAAGGGCCGGTACGACCCATCGTTACCAGTCGCGTTCAGGATCGCGGCCGTCTTCCAATGCAGCATTGAAGACCTGTTCACACCCCAATGAACGTGGCAGTCCCTCATCAAGCCGATGCGGATGAACCCGCCTCTGGGCAGTCGATCGGGCGGAAGCGGAGTTAGCGCAACACCACGAAGTTGGTGACCGCTGCGTCGCGTCCGTCCAGTTCGGCCCAGCTCTTGGCATGCTGGAGCACCGTCAGCCCGGACGTCGGGTAGTGGGTGGCCATGTCCATCACGGCCTCCTCGTCCGACTCCACCGACGCCAGCCGCATCGCCAGATCCTGCACCGCCGGCATGTGCGCCACCACCAGCAGCGAGGTGATCGTGTCCGGGAGTTGGTTGATCTCGGACAGCACGCGGGCCCCCGGCGAGTCATACAGTTCGTCGGAAAGCATGGGCGTCGGCGCCTTCTCCCCCAGCTCATTGCACACCCAGGTGCAGGTCTGCCGGGTCCGCAGTGCCGACGAGCACAGGATGAAGTCCGGAATGGAGTCGTGCTCCACCATCCAGCGCCCGATCAGCGGCGCCTCGTCGTGCCCGCGCTTGGCCAGCGGCCGCTCGTGGTCCTCCACCCCCAGCGGCCACGCGGCCTTGGCGTGGCGCATGATCATCAGCTTCTTCAGGTGGTGGTCGTTCACACCACGAGTGTAGTAGCCCCCTTGCCAGCGCTACGGCGCGGTGCAAGGCTCGGCACATGCCTGAGCAAACACTCGAAGCGGACGTTGTGGTGATTGGTGCCGGCGCGGTCGGCGAGAACGCGGCGGAGCGCACCGCCAATGGAGGACTCAAAACCATACTGGTGGAATCGGAACTGGTGGGCGGCGAATGCTCCTATTGGGCCTGCATGCCCTCCAAGGCGCTGCTTCGCCCCGGCACGCTGCTGCAGGCCGCCCGCAGCGTCCAGGGCGCCGCCCAGGCCGTGACCGGCGGCCTGGATGCAGCCGCGGTGCTGGCGCGCCGGGATTCGTTCACCTCCAACTGGGACGACTCCTCCCAGGTGAAGTGGGTGGACGGGGCCGGCATCGAATTGATCCGCGGCACCGCCACGCTCAGCGGTGCGCGGGAAGTGACGGTGACGGACGACGACGGGACGCAGACCCGCATCACCGCGCGCCACGCCGTCGTGCTGGCCACCGGGTCCGTCCCCACGGTGCCGCGGGTGGACGGCTTGGACGGGGTCGATTTCTGGGGAACCCGCGAGGCCACTTCCGCCCGGGAGGTCCCGGAGAGCCTGCTGGTGCTGGGCGGCGGCGTCTCCGGCTGCGAGCTGGCCCAGGCCTACGCCCGGCTGGGCACCGACGTCACGCTGGTGGCCCGCGGCGATTTGCTGGCGAAGTTTCCCGAACCGGCCCGGCGCCTGGTGGAAGCCGGCTTGCGCCGCGACGGCGTGCGGATCCGCCTGCACACCGCCACGTCCCGTGCTGATTCGTACGACGGCGGAGTCACCCTTTCGCTGGCTGCGGCGGGTTCGGACGGGGAGACGGGGACGGGAGACACCGTCACCGGAGCCAAACTGCTGGTCTCCAGCGGACGGCATCCGGCCCTGGCGGGGCTCGGCCTCGAGGGGCTGGGTCTGGACCCGAAGCACCTCGGCGTGGACGCCAGCGGCCGGGTCGCCGGCGTGGACGGCGGCTGGCTCTACGCGGTGGGCGATGCGGCTGGCAAGGCGCAGCTGACCCACCAGGGCAAATACCAGGCCCGCGCCACCGGAGAGGCGATCTCGGCCCGCGCCGCCGGCGAGCTGGACGGCGATCCGGAACCGTGGAGCCGCTATGCCAGCACGGCCGACGACGCGGCGGTGCCCTCAGTAGTTTTCACCGATCCGGAGCTCGCTTTCATCGGCCTGACCGAAGCCCAAGCCAAGGAGCGCGGGCTGAACATCTCGACCACCGAACTGCCGATCGCCGTCGCCGGCTCCTCGCTCTACGCCGACGGCTACCAGGGCTGGGCACAGATGGTGGTGGACGAGGAGCGCAAGGTGATCGTGGGCATGACCTTCGCGGGCCCCGGCGTCGGCGAACTGCTGCACGCGGCCACCATCGCCGTGGTCGGCCAAGTCCCGCTGGACCGACTCTGGCACGCCGTCCCCTCCTACCCCACCATCAGCGAAGTCTGGCTCCGCCTGCTCGAAAAATACGGCCTGTAGCCCCGACCGCTGGAGCGGCGTAGAGGTGCAGAGACAACAAAGCACCCCGGCTCCCGAGGAATTCGGGGGCCGGGGTGCAAAAGGTGAGAAAAACTAGATCGAGTACTCCGGCGCAGCCCAGACGACCACTTCCGGGTGCTCGTAGAACCGGTAGCCCTGGCCGCGCACGGTGCGCACGGTGTTGGCCAAGCGGCCCAGCTTCGACCGAAGCCGGCGGATGTGCACGTCGATGGTGCGCTCGTTCGGAACTTCCTCGGCGTTCTTCCACAGCCCGGAGAGCAACTCTTCCCGGCCCACCGTGCGGGTGGCGTTCTCCACCAGGTAGTTGAGCAGCTCGAACTCCTTGAACGTCAGGTTCAGGGTCTCGCCGTCCAGGTGCACCTCGCGGCGGGACAGATCGATCAGCACCCCGCTGGGCCTGCTGGCATGCGAAGCCTGCTGCGGCTGGCGCTGGATCTCCACGGCCGGGGTGCGCGGACGGCGGCTGACGGTGGGGTCGCCGAGGGCCTGGCGGACCACGTCGATGTTCTCGCCCGGGGCGTCGGCCGGGGCGAGGGCTACCGCCCCGTGGGTCTGGGCATCTGCGGCAAGCGACTGCACATAGGCGCGGACCTGTGCGGCCAGCTTGCTCAGCGTGGTTCCCTGGGCAGCAGCGGCTTCCTCGTCGAGGCCCACATAGAGGACGAACCCGCGGGCAACGGTGTCGTTGGAGACGGCCTGCGGGCCCGGAATTCCATTGGGGGTGACCACGGGAGTCGGTGCCGTGGTCGGATTGGCGGCAGCGGCGTCGTACTGGCCCGGAACCGCACGGAGCACGCGGTAGGGCTGCTCACCTTGGTGCGGCTGCCCGGCGAACTGCTGGTGCGCCCCGGAGGCCTGGCGCTGGGCGGCGGCCGCACGGTTCTGTGCGTTGCGGACGGAGATGTGGACGTATCCGGATGAAACTGACATTGAGAACCTCATGTGTGAATGGCCGTCATCGCGGCGCGAATGCATGGCATGCCCGCACGGGATGTGTTTCTGGCGCCCGCCATTGGACAGTTGAATTGCCTGGATAACTCTGGGGGTGGGGAGTTAGGCCTGCATTCGGCAACAGTCCATCAGTCCGCCGGGAGACACCCCGTAACTGAAGGCTGCGGCTGCAGATGCTGTTGCGTTGTTGTTCACAACCATGAGTTTCCTCGTAACAAAGCTTACGTGCAAGTAATATAAGCCTGCTTATCTCACATAGTGAGATGAAATGCCTGTTTTGTGTGGGGGATCACAGCAAGATGGGTGAATAAATATGAATCCAAAGTGGATGCTTCAGGCTTTGGTCGCATAAATATTCACGCGTGAGGCCCAATGGGCGTAATGCGGGCGGAGTAGAACGAAAACGCTTGCGTTCGCAAGGTGTCCAAAATGTGGACACACATCGTGCGCGAGTGCGCAACGGCTTAGGCACCGGCGACGCTGGCTTCAACCGCATGTGCACCGGAAGCACTGGCCCGCGCTTTTCGTCCAGGGCAGCCGCCCAGAGGCCAGCCAGCCGGTGGTCAGGCCGCCGAAGGGGGCGTCCGGCTAGAGGCCAGGCGGCCGGGGGCGTCCGGTCAGAGGCCAGACGCCAGTCGGCCAGTGGTCAGCCGGCCACGCCGTAGAGCCGGTCGCCGGCATCGCCGAGTCCGGGCACGATGTACGCCTTCTCATTCAGCCTCTCGTCGATGGAGGCAACCACGATGGAGACGTTGGCGTCCTCCAGCTCGTCGCGCAGCGCCTGCAGCCCTTCGGGAGCGGCGAGCAGGCAGATGCAGGTCACGTCGGCGGCGCCCCGGGCAAAGAGGAACTTGATGGCTTCGCGCAGCGTGCCGCCGGTGGCCAGCATCGGATCCAGCACGAACACTTGGCGTCCGGTGAGGTCGGCCGGTAACCGCTCGGCGTAGGTGATCACGTCCAGGGTTTCCTCGTTGCGGGCCATGCCCAGGAACCCGACTTCGGCGGTCGGCACCAGCTTGGTCATGCCCTCGAGCATGCCGAGGCCGGCACGCAGGATCGGCACCACCAGCGGGGTCGGCTTGGTGAACGCGGTGCCGATGGTCCGGGTCACCGGCGTCTCGATCTCCACCGGCTCGGTGCGGACCTCGCGGGTTGCCTCGTAGGCAAGCAGGGTCACCAACTCTTCGGTGAGTTGGCGGAAGACGGGCGACGGAGTGGTCTTGTCGCGGAGAACGGTGAGTTTGTGGGCAACAAGAGGATGGTCCACTTCGAGTACGCGCATCACATAAAACTACCGGCAGCCGGATAGCAGGGACAAACATCGGGCCTGCCAGAATGGTGGCATGGGCCCGATTGATCCGCAGCACCACCACTGGATGGGCCTTGCCCTGGACCAGGCCCGCCTCGCGCTGGAAACCTTCGATGTCCCGATCGGCGCGGTGGTGGTGGGGCCCGACGGCGGGGTGCTGGGTTCCGGACGCAACGAACGGGAGGCGCTCCACGACCCCACCGGCCATGCCGAGATGGTGGCCATTCGAGAGGCCGCGCGAAAGCTCGGAACGTGGCGGCTGGACGGCTGCACCCTGGTGGTCACCCTGGAGCCATGCGCCATGTGCGCCGGTGCCACTGTGCTGGCCCGGATCCCTACGGTGGTCTTCGGCGCCTGGGACGAAAAGGCCGGCGCCGCCGGCAGCGTCTTCGACGTCCTGCGGGAGCGGCGGTTGAACCACTGGGTGGAGGTCTACCCCGAGGTCCGGGCCGACGAGTCCGCCGCCATGCTGCGGGCCTTCTTTGCGGGCCACCGCGGCGATCTCCCCCTCTGACAAGGCCCTCGGCCTCACCGTTTTGGGGCTCAGGCCCAACACCGGGTAAAGTTGACGCGTTGGTGACGTGTCCGAGCGGCCGAAGGTGCAACACTCGAAATGTTGTTTGGTGTAACAGCCAACGTGGGTTCAAATCCCACCGTCACCGCCACAGAAAACCCCCGGTAACCCGGGGGTTTTCTTCATTTCTGGGACAGCCGTGGTGCATTTATGGTGCAGACTCCGGTGGCGGCCCCGTCAAATCCCGCACCGCGCCCCCGCACTCGTTTCGTTCGAAGACAGGGCTGCGTCGGTGCGCCGGGACAGTCCGGATAAGATCACGGGGAGGTATTGCGCGCTCCTGCGCTGCCGACGAGGAGTAAGAACGTGTGCCAACCGTGGTCGTCTGCCG
Organism: Arthrobacter sp. NPDC055138; assembly: GCF_053607305.1. NCBI lineage: Bacteria > Bacillati > Actinomycetota > Actinomycetes > Micrococcales > Micrococcaceae > Arthrobacter > Arthrobacter sp. NPDC055138. The sequence continues at coordinate 469,266 of NZ_JBSGTH010000004.1, read as the reverse complement.
ACTGCATGCCAGCCGGCCCCAGAAGCACGCTCTTAAACATCGAGGGCACGGCCCACGGTGGGATCACATTCGCGGAGGAAAATCGTCGATGGTGAAGCTCAATTTGAAGGCCGTCGAGGAACGCGTTGCCCCACTCGGCGGCCGCGAATCCTACGATCGCGAGTTCATTTTCGACTTGCTGCGGGCCTACGGGAAACCTCAGGGCAATGTGACCCGACTACGCAAAGGCTCGCTTAACGTTGCCAAAGATCCATCCACTGAAGTGGCGCAGAAGAACGTCGTCTACTTCAAGGAGACAACCGGCGATGCGCTCGCGGTCATCGACGAGCTGAAGACTTCACCGGTGGTCGTCCGGTACAACACGCGGTTCGTCATTGTCACCGACTACACGGAACTGCTCGCCATCGACACGAAGACCGGCGAAAACCTGATGATCCCGATCAAGGACATCGACCAGCACTTCACGTTCTTCCTGCCCTGGGCCGGCATGGAAAAAGCCCAGTACATCGCCGAGGCCCACGCGGACGTCAAAGCTGCCGAGCGGATGGGCAAGCTTTTCGACGAGTTGCTGGCGGCGAACCCCGGAATGCTCGACATGGCGCACGGGCGTCATGCGCTCAACGTGTTCTTCACCAGGCTCCTGTTCTGCTTCTTCGCCGAAGACACCGGCATCTTCGAGGAGGGTGCGTTCACCAACGCTGTCGGCTCGCATACTCAACCCGACGGTTCCGACGTCGCTGAGTTCCTCACGGAGGTCTTTAGGGCGCTCGATACTGAAGATGCCGCAAAGAAGCCCACACACCTGGCACGGTTTCCGTACGTCAACGGCCGGCTGTTCACGATGGCACCAGAGCAGGTGGTGCCACAATTCACGAAGAAGGCCCGCGACCTGCTGCTTGAGTCGGGCACGCTGATCTGGCGAGACATCAATCCGGATATTTTCGGCTCGATGTTTCAGGCGATTGTCACCCCGGGTAAGCGCAGCGACCTAGGCCAGCACTACACATCGGTGCCAAACATCCTCAAGACCATCGAACCATTGTTTTTGGATGATTTGAAGGAACAGCTCGATGCGGGGTTCGACTCCGTCAAGAAGCTTGAAGCACTGCTCGAACGAATCAGCGCGATCAAGATTTTCGACCCTGCGTGTGGGTCCGGTAACTTCCTCGTCATTGCGTACAAGGAACTGCGTCGTCTGGAGCACGCGATCCTGGAGCGGTTGTTTGAGATCGATCCGAAGCATCAGGTGCTGTACGCCGAGTCGAAGATCAGCATCGAACACTTCTATGGACTGGAGATCGACGATTTTGCCGTCGAGGTGGCAATTCTCTCCCTTTGGATCGCCAAGCACCAGATGAACGCTGAGTTCAAGGAAAAGTTCAACCTCTCCATCCCTCTGATTCCACTGAAGGAAACGGGCCAGATCCAGGCAGGTAATGCCACACGCGTCGATTGGAACAGCGTGTGCCCGAACGACGGCACCGAGGAAATTTATCTCATCGGCAACCCGCCGTACAAGGGCGGGAAGTCACAGAGCAAGGAGATGAAAGCGGACTATCCGTTCGTGTTCGGGAACCGCCCCTATTCCAAAGACCTCGATTACATCGCGCTGTGGTTCGTCAAAGGGGCTGACTACATCGAAGGAAATCGAGCGGAGCTTGCGTTCGTGACCACGAACTCAGTGTCCCAGGGCGAGCACGTCGGGTTGATGTTTCCAATGATCTTTGCCAAAGGTATTGAGATTGGTTACGCCTACACCTCATTCAAGTGGGAGAACAACGCCAGGCGCAACGCAGGCGTGAGTGTCGTTGTTATCGGCCTTCGCGCCGCTAAAGCACGCCCCAAGTACATCTACAGCGACGGGTTGCAGATTGAGGCTCGAAATATCAATGGGTACCTCGCTGACGCTTCGTCAGTCTTCATCTATCGGCGCGCGAAGAGCCTCAACCCGTCACTCCCGAAGATGACCTTGGGTTCCATGCCCAAGGACGGTGGAAACCTCGTTATGAATGCTATTGAGTATGACCGGGCCCTAGCAGCGGACCCATTAAGCGAGGCGTACTTGAAAAAGTACGTTGGCTCCGAGGAATACATCAAGGATATTCCCCGATACTGCGTCTGGGTGACCGACGATAAAGTCTCCGAAGCCCGACTCATTGTTCCTATTGCCGAGCGACTGAACGCAGTGGCGGCATGGCGAGCGGGGAGAGACGAACCAGGGGTGAAGGCATTTGCTGCCTACCCCAACCGATTCAAGCAGGTTGCTTACAAGCCAACGAATTCGATCATCGTCCCACGACACTCGTCTGAGCGCCGCGTATATATTCCGATGGGGTATCTGTCCAAAGACTTCGTGATCTCAGACGCCGCGCTGGCTATCTACGACGCCGAACCGTGGGCGTTCGCTTTGTTGACTTCGGCGATGCACATGGCGTGGACCCGTGCCGTCGGTGGCCAACTGGAGACGCGGCTTCGTTACTCGAACACCATCGTCTACAACAATTTCCCATTGCCGCCGTTGAGTGACGCAGTCAAGGAGAGCCTGACCGAGGCAGCTCTGCGTGTTCTAGACGTTCGCGAGTACCACTGCGAACGGACTCTGGCGGAACTCTACGATCCTGAGCTGATGCCCGAAGATCTTCGCGCCGCCCATGCAGTGGTCGACACCTTGGTGGATTCGATCTATTCGAAGCGCGGTTACGAGACTGATGAACAAAGGTTGTCTGACCTCTTTGCTATGTACGAGGAAATGACAGCAGCAGAATCTACAAGGGGGAACAAGAAGAAGTGAACAAGCCGATGAACATCGTTGATGTGACCTATGCCCGCACGAAGGCCTCGGTCAACACCGATGCCCTGGGCATGCGCGAGATGCAGCAGCGCGTCTTCGCCAAGCGCGATGCACAGCACCTGTTGGTGAAGGCACCGCCCGCTTCAGGCAAATCTCGTGCGCTCATGTTCGTGGCGCTGGACAAGCTCTACAACCAAGGCCGGAAGAAAGTCATCGTCGCCGTCCCCGAGCGATCCATCGGAGGCTCCTTCTCCTCCACAAAGCTCACCTTGAACGGGTTCTTCGCAGACTGGGAAATCAAAGACGAACACAACCTCTGCGACCCCGGTTCCTCGCAGGGTAAGGTCGGAGCGTTCATCGACTTTCTTGAAGGCCCCGACGCCACGCTGGTCTGCACGCACGCAACTCTGCGGTTCGCCTTTGAAAAGCTCGCACCGGAAGCGTTCAACGGTACCGTGCTGGCGATCGATGAATTTCACCATGTCTCAGCGGACACGGAGGCCAACCGGTTGGGTGCGCTCCTGCGGGAAGTCATGAACGGCTCGGACGTGCACATCGTTGCCATGACCGGTTCCTATTTCCGCGGTGACTCCGTGCCTGTGCTGTCTGCGGAGGACGAGGCACGGTTCACGCCGGTCACATTCAACTACTACGACCAGCTCAACGGCTACGAGTACCTGCACTCGCTCGGTATCGGGCACCACTTCTACCAGGGGCGCTATACCGATGCGATCGGTGAGGTCCTGCATCTGGACAAGAAGACAATCGTTCACATTCCGAACGTCAACTCGGGTGAGTCCACCAAGGACAAGATCGAAGAAGTCGGGTTCATCATCGACGCGATCGGCCATGTCGAAGCTACCGACCCGGAGACTGGGATCATCAGCATTCGCCACAAAGACACTGGTGAGATTCTTCGGGTCGCTGATCTCGTGGATGACACGGACCAGAAGAAGCGCGCTGACACGCTCCACTATCTTGCCCACGTAGCTTCCAAAGAGCGCGATGGTGTGGACATCATCATCGCACTGGGCATGGCGAAGGAAGGCTTCGACTGGCCTTTTGCCGAGCACGCCCTGACCGTCGGGTACCGTGCCTCGCTCACCGAGGTCATCCAGATCATTGGGCGCGTCACCCGCGACAGCCCCGGCAAGGAGCATGCCCAGTTCACGAACTTGATCGCTGAGCCTGACGCCACTCAGAGTGAGGTGAAGGTCTCGGTGAACAACATGCTGAAGGCCATCACGGCGTCGTTGCTGATGGAGCAGGTGCTCGCGCAGAACTTCACCTTCAAGACCAAGCGCACTGACGACGATGACGTGAATCCGCCGGGAGTCATCAAGATCAAGGGATTCAAGGAGCCATCGTCCGAACGCGTCAAACAGATCGTGGAAACGGATTTGAATGATCTGAAGGCAACGATTCTGCAGGACGATACCTTCGCCAAGGCGGCCGCCGGCTCGGTCGATCCCGAAACGACGAACAAGGTTCTGATCCCGAAAATTATCCGCGAGCGGTACCCCGACCTGGACGAGACTCAAGTTGAAGAGCTTCGTCAACAGGTCATCGTGGACTCCGTCATCAAGAACGGTGAAGTCCGCGAGGTCGGTGATAAGCGGTTCATCAAGATGGCCGAGAAGTTCGTCAACATCGATGACATCAATATCAATCTCATCGACTCGGTCAACCCATTCCAGCGGGCCTTCGAGGTCATGTCGAAGTCCGTGACGCCGTCCGTACTGCGCATCATCCAGGACACCATCACCGCCACACGTGTGGAGGTCAGCGAAGAGGAAGCCCTGACCCTTTTCCCGAAGATCCAGAACTGGGTCAAGGTTGCAGGACGCAGACCGAACGTACGATCTGAGGATCCAACCGAGAAGCGATATGCCGAGGTGCTGCTGTTCTTGCAGCGCAAAAAGCAGGAGCATCAAGCCGCGCATCGGTCGATGGAAATGGCAGAGGAAGCATGAGCGAAGCGGAAACGGTTGGACCCGTAGATTTTGCCTACCCGGGGAATTTCCAAGAGTTGTTCGACGCGGATGTTGACGGGCTACTTGACGCACCGGAAAAGCCTAAGAAGGTCACCTCAGCCGATCGCTTGGAGCGCGCGTTCCTGGAGGTCGTGGAGTTTCGCCGTGCCCATGGCCGGATCCCCAGCTCGACGACGCGGGAGATCGCCGAACGAAAGCTCGGAGCCCGGCTCGATGGCATCCTCGCCGACGAGGAAAAGATCGCAGCACTGAAGCATCTCGACGAGTTTGCATTGTTGGAGGTACCCGAGGCCCCTGCATCGCTTGATGACCTGCTCGCAAATGATGATCTGGGTCTGCTGGGCGACGACTCCGGCATCCTCGATGTCTCAGACCTGCCCGTGATCAAGCGCCCGGAGTCTCCGGACTCGGTCGCTCAGCGGGTGAAGGCCGAGGACTTCGACCTGTTCGAGCCGCTGTTCAAGGCGAAGCATGCCGAGCTGGCCGAGGGCACGTACAAGCTGATGCCCTTCACTGGCATGGATCTAATCCGCGAAGGCGTGTTCTTCGTGTTGAGCGGCGTCATGTGTTTTGTCGCTGAGGTCGGCGAGGACGTCGACCTGATCGTCGGTGGCAAGCCCAGGCAGAAGCAGCGTCTGCGCGTCGTCTTCGAGAACGGCACGGAATCGGCGATGTACAAGCAGAGCCTCATGACCCGCATGTACGAGGCGCAGGGCCAGGTCCTGGCTAGGACTGGCCACGATGCCGGCGAGGTGCTCGACGCGGACGTGGAGAGCGGCCATATCTACGTGCTGCAGTCGCTCAGCGACGACCCTCAAATCGCGGAGAGGAAGGATCTCCACAAGATCGGCTTCTCCACGACGGACGTCAAGACCCGCATTAAAAACGCGGCGAATTCGCCGACCTATCTGATGGCACCCGTGAAGGTGCTGGCGGACTACCGGCTTTACAACGTGCGTGCGTCGTGGCTAGAGCACCTCTTGCACCGCGTGTTCGCCGAGGTGCGGCTGGACCTGACTCAGGTCAACCGGAAGGGACGCGATTACGACCCCTCGGAGTGGTTCGTTGTGCCGCTGGAGACCATCAACACGGCTGTCGCAATGATCATGTCCGGCGAGATCACCGACTATGTCTACGACAAGGCGCTGCAACGGCTGGTCGAGCGTTCCTGAGCCGGGGCTCAATGGGTCCTGACTCAGCCGGCGTCTACTTCAGCGATAGGTTCAACGTGAACCCCTAGGTGCTCGTGTATTGGGGCGCGTGCGACATTTCAGTCGTCCCCGACCTCCCGGACTTTATCGACCCGTTATTGCGTTCTAACAGCGACAAGGACGAGTATCGCGCGACGCGCTGCAAGGAACCACTTCGTGCACCGCGTATTCGCCGGAGTGCAACTCGACCTCATTCCGTCCACCGCGAGGGTGGACCCCTAGGAGCGGTTCGCCCCTCCTAGAAAAGGGATCAACCAGGTGCTGACCACTCGGGTCAGTACCTCGTACACCCGACGAGCTGGCCTTGCGAAGCGGGTGGGCGGTCCTAGCGCGTTCGCAGGAAGACATGCCTGAAGGCTGAGCGGCCGATCTAGCGTTCAGGAAGACATGCCTGAAGGCTGAGCGGCCGATCTAGCGGCCCTACTCCGCGGACATCCGCACCAACTAGTGAAGGAGTAATAGGCTGATGACGAGGTGAGGCATGTCTGATGAGCAAAATCCAGTGGAGCAACGGGCGGACGTCGCTCCTGAACCCCCAACGTTTTCTCCGCTAGAAGTAGCAGGGGATGACGGAGGCGAAGAGCACATTGATGAATCGCAGGCAACCGCATCCCCTATGGACGAGCTCGGAAGGGAAGTTCGGCGTCAATTCGAACGGGTTCCCGCGATAGGCACCAGATGGCGTTGGTATGACATTCCGTACCGGATGCTGCACTGGTTCTCGAATACTCGCACGGTTCGGCGCATGCCTTGGCGGATACGTCACCTCGCCAACCGAGGCATAAACTTCATGATGACGTTCAATCACTTTGAAAGATTAAAGATCGAACGCCTCGACAACCCCATGCACAACTTGGTTGTTGACCCAGAAGAGAAGGTCACCCAAGGTGGAATTTGGGTGATAGACATCTTCCCGCCAAGCCAATACTCCCAACTGGTACGCGCACTACGCAAGAATCAGTGGGATAGCGAGAAGCTGTTTTCTTCGATGGACCGGTCCAATGCGGACCGGGTGACGGAGGCACGGCGCGGCCGTGGTTTCAGCTGGGCACGCATCGGCTCAGTTTCCAGCCCAAACTCAGGTTATCTCTTGCTTGACGGGAAGCGCGAGAAGCTCCCCAAAGAGTTTGCCTACATCGACATTTCAGCGGTGCAGATTGGGCACAGCTTAACGGCCGTCGTAGCCTTCATGCGTTTGAGTGATCTGGGTAGCCAGTCATTGAATAGCGTCTGGCACACCATCCACGAGCCTTACTTTGAGTGGCGGGGTCTATCGCGGCCAATTGTCGAAAATCGCTACTTCTCAGCCATTCGTGCGACTCAAAGGGAGAGGAAGCGACTTCATGACCTCGCAAGGTCATGGCTCGGCGAGCAGTGCCCAGGGTACTTCGCTGACTGCGATTCCGGCCAGCCCGTTATCGACTTCAATCTCTTCGAGGTGCACGATCCTCTAGAGCCGGTCGACTCCAAAAGCCATCGAGACCAACTTCGCGCACTGTCCATGCAGAACCAGCCCTTCCACAATCTCGTCTCAACAGACCTGAAAGGATGCGTCCTGATCCCTGGCGAGGCATTAAGGCGCTCCGAGCAAAGGCTCGAGAATTGCTGGTCCAAGCAACCATTGACCGCAATGCACCTAAGCCACCCCCGCCGGCTTGCAGCAAGTGCTCAACTCTCCTGCCGGTCAGTAGCCAGTGCGACTACTGCGACTGACAAAACGCGTCAATAAAGTTTCGTGGCCTACCGTTAAGCCGTGAGGTAGCCTCGTTCATCGCTTAGGGAGCGTCTCTGCGCAGAACGCGAAGACCCCGGGGCTGCGACGATTCGGAGCCCCGGGCAATGAAGCGAATTTGACCACGTTCTGTAGCAAACATGCTCGGGGTGTAACTGGTACTTCTGCGGGTTGAGGACCAGCTGAGAATAGCCGATCCGCATAACTCCAACCAGTTTCAAACCGGCATCCCCCTTTCTGTAGTTGCATCGTGTCTAATCGTTCGAGCCCGTTAAGCATGCATTGGCCCGCCTACAGTGGCCGAAATCCCATGGTCGGAGGACCCCTTGACCACCACACCGGAGACAGCCGCCTCCTACTCGACCGTTGGTACGCGCCGTGACGCCATCGACCTCGCAGCATTCTTATGCCACCCCGAGCGGGACCAACCGGTGGTGGTGGTCTCCTCCACGAGGGAGGGTCCACGGATCGATCCGGCCGCCGTCGCCAGGCGTCTCGGAACCACAGCCACGGTCTACCTCCTGGCCACACCTGGGGTGGCTTACGACTTCGATGAGGCCATGCCTGATGAGACGTCGGTCTACGGCGGGGCCGCCCGTTCTTACCCGACCGGGACAGCATGGCACACCAACCAGAGAATCTCCGTGCTTCGCTTGGCCTATTCGGACATCGAAGCCCGTGACGCCGTCGACCTCCTCGCCGAGGACGTCGACAATATGGACCCGTACGCGCCTCCCGTCACCACTTCGAGAACCCCGGCCCGATCAAAGGAACCCGACGCCGTCGAATGCGAGGTCTCCATGCTGCTGCCCCCGGACGGAGTGCTGGTGAAAGTGGCTGACGGCATGGCCCGCATCGATGTCTCCACCCTGGCACCAGGAATCGATCCGGAGCGGCTGTTCACGCCGGGTCAGAAGCTTACCGGCACCGTCCACGACGGGCTGCTGACCATTACCTCCGGCATCCATACTGTCGCCGAGGCCGTCGCCCACGCCCGCGCCGGCATCACTCACCCGGCCCTGGTCCTGACTGAGAAACGCATCGCCCTGTTCCCCGGACTGGTCGTCCGCCACGCCGCCGCGATGGAGCCAGGCAGCGTGATCGCAGTCCGCATCGAGCTCTCCGGTCGCGCCGACGGTAAGGCCTGGAAGTTCTCCACGGCGGAGGACTCCAAACCGGAGTCGATCACACCGGCCCTGCCGTTCTGCGTCGGCGCTGAACCTTGGATCGTCTGGAGCCCTCGGGCCGAGCAACCGCCAGCGCAGACGGTTGAGTCCATCGAGCCCGCGGAACCGCAACCAGATCTAGAAGGCAAAAACTCTGCCTTAGCTGAAGACGATGTGCCAGCCGCGGCCGATGAGGATGGGGCCCGTCCGGCAACCACGCGCCACGCTGCGGTTCACCCCGACGTCGCCTCCGCATTGGAGTTGATCCGGACGACACTGCACGATCTCGACGAAACGAACCGCCGCCTTGAAGCCGAGTCCGCCGAGTTGCGTCTCAGGGCCTCAAACCATAAGCCGGCGGCCCCCGTGCCCTCCCCCGGAGCCAGCGGCGCCGCCTTGGATCAGGCCCAGCGGCGGGTAGCCCTGCTGACGCGGGAGCGGATCGAACTCGTCGGGGACCTGACCCGGGCGCTCAGTGATGCGGACGCCCTGGCTGCTGAGAACACCGCCTTGGTCCATGAGAACGAACGCCTGCGCGAAAGTGTCCGTACCGAACAAACCCGTGCTGCCCGTGCCCGTCAGCTTTCCCGGGACATCTCCGCAGCCGCTGACACCGGCCCGCTGTTCACCGACCCCGTCGAGCAGTTTCGCCATGAGATCTACGTGGAGTGGACCACCCGTATCCCTGCTGCTGCCAAAGCGGAGATGGCTATGGCGGAGTACGGCCTCGGTGAGGGATTCCTGCCGAGTGTCGAGCGGATCCAAGGCGTGGACCGGACCAAGATCGTCGCTGTCGCCGTGGAGGTCCTCACCGGCATCGCCGATAGCTCGCCCGGCCGGGACATGCACCGGCTCCGCAACGGACCGAAGGGCGGCACCGGCTACGTCGAACACCCCGAGTACGGCACCGCCTGGCGGGTGGCGCTGCAGGTCGACACGGCCGCGGCCCGGCGGCTGCACTTCTGGCGCGGCGCGGAGGGCAAGGTCATGTTTGCCACCGTCGGCATCCACGACGACATGGGCATCTGAGCTTGAAGAGCCGTCAGCGAATCGGTTGTCCCTCTCGGCGGAACCTTTGGGGCACTTGGAGAACCAGAAGCAGCCCCGTCTAGTCCTCCAGATCGAAGTCCAGGTCGAGGTCTTCGACGGCATTCAGTTTCCGCCACGTGGAGCCGACGCGGGCAGTCCCGAGGGCCGCGGCGATCGGCATCCGGTCCACGGCGACCAACTGGTCCAGGTCCAGGCCGGTCAGCTCGGCGATGTCCCTGATGGGTGCTTGGAACGTCCGGAACGGGCCCAGCGGCGGGACGTCGTCGATCGACTCCGGCCGCGGGACGTCGCGCAGCTCGCCCAGCTCAGGCGTCTGGTCCACCACGTATCCGACGGCCGCCAGCTCTCCCCGGTGGAAAAACACGGCAACCTTGAAGAAGCGCAACGGGATCTCCACACCCCGATAAACGGGATCCTTGGCGCTGAAAATCGGCCCGGTGAAGACGACAATCCTGTCGCGGTACTCGGCGGCATGCTCCTGCAGGTAAGACTCCAGGCCCAGCCACAGTTCGAGGCCCTGGTTGAACTTGGCCGCCTGGGGAGCGGCGTTGGTGTAGTGGAAAGTGTCTTCGTTGGCCAGCTTCGCCTCGGCGACCGTGTCGCCCCAGACCGCCGAGGCCCGGCGGACCAGGTGGCCGCGGTCGATGTCGTTCCGGGCGTAGACCCGCTCGCCCGTCTGCAGATCGGAGGCCAGCCGCGGATCCAGCCGCCAGGAGATCCCCGCCCTGTCCAGGTCCATGAGCTTGCTGCCGTCCATACCCAGTCCGGTAACGGCCGCGAGACGCTTATCCGGACGCATCAGAACCGAGAAGTGCGTGTAGGGCAACAGGACCGTCTCCACGCCGGGCAGGGCGGGCATCGGCACGGGCTGGCCCAGGAAGTTCTCATCGAAGCCTGCACGGCCGGCGAGGTCTTTGGCGGAGAGGGGCTGTGCTACGAGCAGTTCGTCATCCATGACGGGACGCTACCAGCGCACCTTGCACGCTGGGGTGAACAACGAGCAAAACTCGGTTTCGGGCGCAAATATTCGCGGAAGTACAAAGGGTTGGGCTGGGCCGTTAGGTCTTGTCCGCTCGAGCTCAAGCTCATTATGTCACGGGCGGCATTCGCCTCCTGAGCACCCGAATGGCGCGGAGGCAGTCAGAAAGTGCAGCCTTGAAGCGATCCCTCATCGACGACCTTCCCGTCAATCAGGATTTTGCAGGTCGGCGTCTCATCGCCCCCGCCGTCATACCACGTGGTGATTCCTATACCCATTTCGGGGTCGCTCATCGATCTGGTAATTTCCCAGTGGCCGGAGACCCCTTCGACACAGCCGTATTCCATGGGGTGCCCATAATCGACGTTGAAGGTTTTCCCGGGTTCACCATCCACGACGTACGTCACCGGGGTGCCGCCGGCTACTCCTTCGAGCCCCGCTTCACCGGGTCCCTGGCAGTTTTTGCCCGGCATCTGGCCGGTGGTTTCCGGAGACGGCGCAGAGGCAGGTGCCGGACTCCTAGCGGCGTTCGGTGATACGGAGGGGGCCTGCGCGGAATTGAGCGGAAGGGTGGGGAAGGTTTCTCGGAGCTGGACCAGGTTGACGGCCAGCAGGAAAGTGATGATGAGGGCGATCACGGTCCCGATCGTTCCGAGAATCAGCCCGGCAGTCCCCGCAACCGTATCCCTTGGAACCCGCGCGCGGCCGATGCCTCCGAAGATCATGGCCAATGGTCCGAGCACGAGGGCCGGCAACCCCAGGACCGGAATAAAGGCAACGGCGACGGCGAAGGCGCCTAGAATGAGCGAAGCGAGGCCGAACCCGTTCATCCTCGGAAGATCGTCCTGCTTTGCAGGCACGACGAATTGTTCGGTCATAGACATGGGTGGTCCCTCGGAGTGGTCGATGCGGGCGGCGGCTGGCTGTCCGTGCGCAGAGCGCTTGTGCGCCTGTGAAAGCTTATCCGCCCTGGCAGGCCTAGGCGGGCAGGCTTGCCAGATCAGCGATACGGAAGATCCTCACACGGGGAGCTTCTACATCATTGACGCCGACGAGGACTAGCGACCCCTACTAAGGCAGGCACGCGACCGAATAGAAAAATTACCATGCGGTCCTTCCCCACAGTCCTATCAGAGCCCCCACCTGCCTTATTGATGCGAACCGGTCAGGTGAGGAGATCCGGTGGTGGAATGGGGCAGAAGGCGCCTTGAACAAGCTGAGTTACGGCCAACCTGCGCTGCGTCGAACCGCTCGTCCGTGACAAAGGGTCTGCCCGTGACCGGTTCCCATATCGTTCCGGATCTCAGCAATGGTGTGCAAAGTCGTGGGCAGGGTCATCTTTGAGCCCTGCTCGGTCGTGTCCATTCCTCTCTGATGCCGACCCTGGTAAGCGCCACTTGGCCGTGCAGCAACCTGCTCGACTGCGTACTCCTGATTGAATGCAGATCCTCAGACTGCAGAGGCTCGCTAAAGCTGAGGCACGAGGGTGACAATCGCCGAGCCCATAGCGAACGCGGCGAAGCACGTACAAGCGCGCTGAACGTTGGGAGAATAGTGCTTTTTGCGGTCTGGCTGAAAGACATTGCTTGTTCCGATGCTTACGATTGCGGCGATATAACCCAGAACCCCCACTATTAGTGGCAGCCACCCGGGGGTCCATTCGCGCATCTCGAATCCAACTACTACCCCGAGGGCAATGCAGGCGAAAAGGCCATATATCCAAGGCTTTATCGATTTTGACGAAGTGTTGACTTGTGAAATTGACATGACTGGAGCGTATCTAAATTAACCACCGGGCAGTGATTTCCGCTGCTTGATGACGGCGTTTCGCGACCAGTATAAGGCGGCCGCTAGCCCGCCCACACCGTCCTGCAGTCGAGGGGACACAGCCTTGATGCTGGTGGCTTTGCTGGCTCTTCACAATCCGGGGTGTAGTCGATGTGTGAGCGCGGTGGGCGCGTTGGTGGCCGGATAGGGGTCGAGGCCTTCCGATGATGGAAGTTCTCACACCGCCCATCCGGAAGACCTCGACGTGTCCAACGCTACCTTCGTATCCCCTGACCTGACCACGTTCGCCCGCCTCGATGAACTGGGATTGGAGGCCGTTGGGCAGCGGCTTGAACCGGATCGGCCAACCTGTTCTTCCAACTCGTCTCGTCCCGCTACGAACACGCCTCCCTGGTCCTCACCAGCAACCTGGCCTTCAGCAAAGCGCATTTGTTCGTTTGAACATGTGTCAGGTGGTGCCGACACCAACCGTCCCCGCGGGCAACTGACTGGCCACCAACGGGATATTTCCGAGGCCGCACGTGGGCACCTTTTCATGGCCTTTGACAGCCGTGTCTGGTGCGGTAGATTACACCGTTACAGCACCGTGGTGCACGGCCCGACGATTCGAAAAGGCAGGCCTGGATTGGCGAAAAAGGAGCAGATCCCTGACGAGCGCCTCTTGAGCAGTGAGGAGCTCGCCGAGTACCGGCGGATCAAGAGTTCCTGGGAAACTTACCGAGGCGGTGCGAAATGGGGGCTCATCTCTGCTGCCTGTGCCTTCGGCTTGTTTCTCGGGTGGCTGAGCAGCCAAGCTTTCAAAAGCGGAGACGAAGCCGGCTCAAACACTTTCGGGGCCATCGGCATGACCTTGTTCCTTGGTGCGATCCCGTATGGTCTGCTGCTCAACCGCATCGCCGACATCCGAAGGGAGCGAACGAATCGTGCAAACGCCGAGGAGTACCTGCGCAGCATCGACTACGGCCGACGCACTCTTCCGGAGCCGAAACGTACGGTCGACGACAGTGATGGTTCCTACAGCCCGCACTGGCACGTCCGTGGGTACGACCACTCGAGGCATGCCGGCATGTTCTCGTCATCCGACCGGTCGACGATGAATGAGTACGGGATGGACGCGGACACCTACATCTCAAACGTCCTGGAGAACGACCGAGACTAGTAGATCGTCGCTGCTAATGCTCGGGGTATAGGTGGCGGAGGTTGGTGCGCGCGTCACTGGTGGTGAAGTGGCTCTTCACAGACGAGGGTGCAGTCGGGGTCTGAATCCGCCGGCTTCCAGCAGGTGCGCCGGGCAGAAATGATCACATCGTACAGGAACCGCCTTTCTAGATGAGTAGATCTAGAGGCACGATCAGCGCGGCGCAGGAGTGTGAACCAGTGTATCCAGAAGGGATGGACCCAAGGCCATACTTGGCGGGCCGACATTCTGGACGCCGTAGGTACAGCACTCAGTTTCACATTGAAACGAAAAGTCGAGGCGTTCGATAGCAGTCAGGCCTCTGAGCATCCGCAGGTGAACGGACGGGGTCAGTGTTTCCTGCCAGGCTCAGTCTAGGTCGCTGATGGCGAGCAGGACGCGGATCATGTGCAGGACGGCCTCGCGCTGGGGCTGGGTGTGGCGGTTGGCCCGTTCGGGCAGGATGAATGGTTCGGTCTCCCCCGGGGACACGGCTGCGGCCTTCCGGAGGGCAGTCATGGGGACTTCAAAAACGGCAGAGAAAGCCTTCAGGACAGTCTCCGAAGGGGTCACCGGCGGGGTGCGCAGGTACTTGTCGACCGCGGTGTAAGAGACGGTGATACCTCGCTTTTCTGCTTCCAACGCAATACGGCGGGAGGACCAGCATTCGGTATTGGCGTCCTGCAGCAAAGCGGCCAGAGTTCGCTGGCCCCCGCCCGAAACCGACGTGTATTCCAAAACGTCAGTCGTCATTTCAGACCACCCCTCCTAACCGAACCCCACGTAGTCCACATTCTGCCTGATCCCCGGGTTGACTCCCCCCTTCGCTTAATTCGAATATGTGTTCTATTTTTAACCCATGGATCGGGACGCGCTGGCGAAGCTGGCGGCCCGTTACACCAGGCGGGCCGAGCCGGTGGCGTTGACCCCGGAAGAACTGGACCTCGAGCACTGCAAGGTGCCCGTGTGGTTCCCCGCGTGCCGGTGTAGGCGTGGATCCGGTTCCCGGGTTCGGCCGAGCTGGTCGCCGGCGAGGCATTCGGGTGGACGTCGAGGGCGGTACAGGTCACGTGGACGGACTGCGGGGTCAGGCGAGTGACCTGGGTGTGGGCGTCCGCGGTGCGGCGGCGGAACGATCAGGTACAGAAGACGGCTATGGGAGACAGGACGGCACAGGCCAATGACGGCGGTACAGGAAAAAATAGGCCAGCGAAAGCTCAATGAGCAGGTCGACATTCGCTTCACGCGCCAAGGCGTGCCGCTGGCAGTGCGCTGGCGGGGCCGGCTATGGCCGGTAGCAGCCGAACCGCTGCACTGGTTCAGCCGGTGGAACTGGTGGGAATCCAACCTGCGGGCTGGGAAGGGGCAGGGCAACATTGTCGACGTCGAATTCTGGCGCCTGCAGGTGCGGGCCACCTCAACCTCGCCGCTGTGCACCTTGGAAGTCCGCAAACATCCTGGCTGGGATGGCTGGCACCTGGTGCACGTCTCGGACGAAGAGTAATCAGCAAGCCCCTCAAGAAGAGGCCGTGTGCGCCGGCGCAGCCTTGCAGTGTCACCTGTTTAGGGATTCATCATCGCGTTCGCGGCGGCGTGGGCAGAGCGGCAGTGGCGGCAGCGTCGAGAAGACACTCAACGATTGACTTCTTGGTTGTCTCCGCATGGCTTCATCGAACAGTTCTAGGACCGTCACGGGTGCGGGATATGGTCATTAGGTCAACCTGCTACGTCTCCAAAAGGGGGAACATTGACAGTTACTCAAGCGAGCACTGTTGGTCAAGATATTAAGGCTCGCCTCGAACGTTCATCGCACAAGTGGATAGATTACTTCGAGGAATGCCCAGACGCGACACTGAGCTGGAGAATCGTCAACTCACTTGCTTTTATCGTTGACGGTGATCCCATCGAATACGCTGCTGGAACCGTACACGGCACCTATAAACCAATAAGCGACCAGCAGCTTGAAATAGTCCTGTTCACGGACAAGTTGGTGGTGCACTACCTGGACAATCCGCAGAAATCTGAGCCAGCCTTCGAGGTATTCCCACGAAATGCGCTTACGGGTTTCACCGTAAGGAAGTCTCCAGATGTCATGAAGACGCCTAACGTCTTCGAACAGCAGGCGCCCTCCGCCTATGCTGCCTATAGGCTTACCTACGGCATTCTTCCGATCGACCTACCACTGCACCCGGATAGCACTCACCAGGCTAAGGATCCGCTTGCAGGCCTCTGCGACTCGCTGAAGGCGGACTTACTCGGCTAGTCACCGGAACACGTGTTCCCACCCGAAGTTCAAGCCCGTATCGATCAGATCATTCTAGTCGGAGACGGGATGCACGGTTCCGGCAACGTCGATCCCATGGCCTCGGTCGAGCACAGCGCGTTGAACGTGCAGGATCCCCCTTTCGGGATAAACGATCATCACGCCCCTTCCCTTGTGTCGTCAGATTGAAAGCGCTCGTTGTAATAGCGGATGACGTGGTGCTGGCCGAGGTGCTTGAGGCCTTCGACGCCGAATTCGAGGCCGCAGTCGACTGCTCGGCGCGGCCAAAGGTACTCGGGGGTCTAGGGCGTCGTGCTGCTGGGTCGCGGTCGAACTCCCGTAGCGAAAGTGGATTCACGGAAACGACACTGCTCACCGGGAACCTGAATACAGCTCCGCCGATAACAGCGCATACGTCGCGCGTGGCACGGAGGATAGGCATGATGCTTTCCAACGTTCTGCGCAGCAGCCTGTTTCATATGGATCATATGATTCACCGGAGCGGACGCCACTGAGGGCCTCCCAGAATCTGGGAGGCCCTCAGCTGTTACAGGCAGCCCTCCCGGGAAGATCCCCCAGGTTGTCCCCGCCTTGGCGTAGGCACTTGTCGGTGCCGCAAAACCCAGTTCGCAGGTTCTTCCCCGGCACGTTCAGACCCGTCTGCGGCGGAAGCAAGCCGCTACTCTGTAGCCATGAGCAGTTACAGTCAGCGCGACATCCGGGACGTGCTCACAGGTGAGGCTCCATACGATGACCTCGATGAGCGCGGTCAGGCGATGGTATGGGCGGACTGGAATGAGCAGATGGCCGAACGCCGGGCGAGTCTGGATTTTGCTGCTGAATTCACGAAGGAGGTGCGCCCCTGGTCAGAGACGGACGAGCAAGGCTCTGTCGTCCTGCGGGGAAGCAGAAAAGCGTGATGAACCCCGATCAGCGGGCGAGTCCGCGCGCGCACGAGGACTCCATCCGGCTCCCCTTCCATGAGGTGGTCTCGGGACTCCGCGAGATGCGCCTTGTCGCCTACATCGGCGGCGCGAAGTCCGCGCGACCGGTGTCAGCCTGGGCCGAGGGCAAGGAGACTCCCGGCGAGATCGAGCGTGAGCGGTTGCGCCATGCGTTCCACGCCGCGGCCCTGCTGAGAGAACGCTACGACGCGGCGACGGTGCAATCCTGGTTCAAGGGCATGAACCCCGCGCTGAATGGCGACGCCCCGGCGCACGTTCTGCGCGACGCCGACCCGCTGAAAGACGCGCGAGGCGTGACCGCCGTGGCAAAGGAGTTCGCGTACAGCGGGTGACGCGGCCTGACTCGGATAGAAAACTCCGAAGCGATCATTAATAGTAGGAATGAGGAGGCCGAAACGCTCAGTCGCCGGCAAAAACGCGAGTTGGCTATCGACACCATGGCCAGCTGGGCTCTGGAAGGCATGGAACCTGACCGCGAGACCGTCGAGGACATCAACTCATACGTCGATGGTCGCATGACGCTTCACGAATTCATCGAGAAGTCGAAGACGCTCTGATTGCCGGCGGGTGGTGCCGAGTCGCTCGACGGGCAGGCAACTGAGCACCGGACCGAGGGCTTGATAACTTTTATCAACGAGTTGCTCTGGAAGTTGCTCACCCCGGGCACAAGTGTCGTGAGAAAGCTAGCCATCTGCGGGCCGGCCCAGGCACGGTACGACGACCTGTAGCGCTGCATTGTCGATGCGTAGCGCTGCATCGCTACGCGCTGTTGGCCAGTTTTTCGGGCCTCCGCCCGCATGTAGCGCTGTAGCGCTGTAGCGCTGTAGCGCTGTAGCGCTGTAGCGCTGAAATCGTCAAACCTCTTTTGTCAGCCCGACGGCAGTGCGCAGCAGTGGGTAACGCAATTCTGCTCCCTTACATCTTTTTCTTCAAGACAGCGCTACAGCGCTACATCTTGCCTAAAATCCCCGAGAACTAGCCCGAAACTGCGTAGCGCAGACGTAGCGCAGGGGCCGAGGCAGCGCTACGAAGCGCTACACATCGGCAGCGAGCCGACAACAACCATAGAGTGCCTCGCCCATAGGGCACCGAACACACCCTGCTGCTCGGAGCCCGTAGCGGCCGGCACGTCGGCAGGGGGCGGACATCTGGGATCCCCCCGTCCAGGGCTTAAAGACCGGGCTCGCCCTCGCTGATAAAGTTATCAAACACCGTTCATACCTAAGGCTAACCGTATAGCCTTAGGTATGTTGGAGTAATGATCACGGATAGCGGGCAGTCCGGCGCTTGGCCGGCGACCGGGTACGAAGTCCTCCCGTGGGTGTGCTCGGGGGACGAGGCAGCCTCCCGTCGAGATATACTCCAGGCCCCCGGCGACTATCAGGCCGCCGTCCCGCCGATCATCGCCGACGCGCAAGTTGTACTGCCCGCCGAGACGATCGCCCTAGCTGATGATGCGAGCCACGAGCTGACCCGGTTCGATGCCGAGGCCGGAACGATCGCTGCCCCGCTCGCGTCCATCCTGCTTCACAGCGAGTCCGCCTCCAGCTCGGAGGTGGAGAACATCATCTCCAGCGCCAAGCACGTGGCCCTTGCAGAGATCGGCCAGTCGAAGTCGGACAACGCCCGCCTGATCGTCGCTAACGTTCGCGCCACGGCTGCTGCTCTCGACATGTCCGAACGGCTGGACGAGAACTCGATCATCGCGATGCACGATGCGCTGCTGCGGGACACTGCGCCGGAATACACCGGCCATTGGCGCAGCGAGCAGGTATGGATCGGCGGCAGCAGCGCCTCGCCGCACGCCGCAACGTTCGTGCCGCCCCACCACACCCGTGTCCCCAGCCTCATGGCTGACCTGATCGCATTCGCCGGACGCACCGACGTACCAGTGCTCATCCAGGCAGCAATCGCACACGCGCAGTTTGAGACCATCCACCCCTTCCCTGACGGCAACGGGCGGACCGGACGGGCACTCCTCCAGGGCATGCTCCGCCACGGCGGCTTGACCCGCACAATCACTGTGCCCTTGTCTGCAGGGTTCCTACAGGACCGCAACGCTTACTTCCGCGCACTGGCGGAGTACCGGGCAGGGCACGCGGACGCCATCGTGACCGCCGTGGCCGAGGCGTCGTTCGCTGCGATCCGGAACGGCCGCCGGCTGGTCGACGACATCCAGGCTGTCGCGAAACGCTGGGACCACCGGGTCGTGGCCAGAAGCGACTCCTCCGTGCACCGGGTAAAGACATACCTGCTCCGCCAACCGGTCGTGAACACCAGGACCATCGCGGCAGAGCTGAGCATCAGCGAGGTCGCCGCACAGAACGCAGTCGACCGGCTGGTCGACGCCGGCGTGCTCACCCAGAGCACCACCGGCCGCCGGAACCGTATCTGGCAGGCAGCGGAGATACTCGCCGCACTCAATGCATTCGGTGTACGAGCCAAACGCCGCCGCAGCTGAGATCCGCAAGGTTCTCAGGCCGCCACATCCCGGACCCGGCACGGGCGGCCAGCACAGAGCATGGCGGCAGGCACCGGCCAGACTACCTGTAGCGCAACAGCACTGAACGTAGCGCCGCTTTGCTACGCTCATATCGCCGGTTTACCAGGGCTTCCGCCCGCACGTAGCGCCGTAGCGCCGAAATCGCCAAAACTCTTTCACCGGTACGACGGCAATGAGTAGCGGTACTTCAGTGCGGAGGTCCGATCACGCGACGTGGGCCCACGCGCTCAGGGCGGCGCGGATCGCCTCCGAGCGGTTCAGATGCTCGCGCTCGGCCCGCGCCATGAGCGCCTCAAGCTCGGTCGCGGTCAGCCGCACCGGCACGACCTGCGACGCTTGCGCACCGCGTGCAGGACGACCCATACGTGCCTTGAAAGCCTCAACATCGTAGCCGGCCTCGGCTTCCTCAACCCACTGATCGTCCTCGGTCTCCGAGACCTCACGGCCATGCACTTGTCGTCCCATACGGACAATCGTATTACGAATGTTCTCTTGTTGGCCAGCGCTGGCCCGGCATCATGTCGCCCGGCGGCGGGACAGCCCGACTCCCGCGCGATTTCGGGGCTCTGCGCGCCCGGCACCCCTTTTTCTGCTCAGCCCCGTCTCACTTCAAGGGGTAGGTTTTTTACCCCCGATAATCCCAGTTATCCCGACTATCTGCGCGCAGGGGTGTTTTTCGGTTTGAGGGGTGTGGACTTCCGAGCTCTTTGGCGGTGTTCTGGTGGTGCTCTTTGTCGTCAGTTGCCTATAACGAGGGTGCTGGCGGCTGCTTCGATGACGTCGTCAGTGATGGTTTCGAGTTGGTTGATCTTCAGTACACGGGTGATCTAGGGGAAGAGTCGTTCAAGGAGCCGGAAGTTGCCCCGGGTCATCCGTTCGAACGGGCAACCGGAGTGGCGCAAAAGCTGCACGCCCTCAGGTGCATGGCGCAAGAAGGTGAAGTTGCTGCGTCATTGACGCAGCAACTTCACGAGTCTGGCTTGCGGCGTGTACCTAGAACCTGGGCAGGGCCAGCAGGTTGTTGTTCCACTCGCGATCGGCATAGGTGCGCAGATATGGGGCCGCGTTTTCAGGGTGGACCACACCCACCTCCACCTTCGAAGAGCCGGTCCCTACATGGAGCTGTACCATTTTGCTAGACCAGCCGAGATACTTTATGGCACAGCGTCAGCGTCGCCCGTGCCACTGAATTGGAACAGGTGCCCCATCTTCTGCTGCTTAGTATGCAAATACGGCCTCGAGTCGTCAGTAGGAGGAATCTCCAATGGAACACGAGCGACCGCTAACCCCTCGGCGACGAGCCCATCTACCTTCCGCGGATTGTTGGTCAGGAGCCGAATATGTTGGACTCCGAGATCCTTGAGCACTTGAGCCACGCGATGATAGTCCCGCGGGTCGACCGGGACTCCGAGTCGCACATAGGCGTCATGCGTATCCAGTCCTAGCCTGTCTCCGAGTGCGAGCCCGCGGATCTTCGTGAGTAGTCCTGCTCCTCGACCATCACAAATCATGTAGACAAACAACCCGCCATCGCGGAAGACTTTTTCCAAACTGGCGTGAAGTTGTTCATGACAGTCGCAATCTGTGCTCCGGAAGATTTCGGCGGTGTAGCAGGCGCTTTGAACGCGAACGATGGTTGACCCATCGCCCACCGCGCGGCCGGAGGACTTGGGAACTTCAATGCAGAGGATGTTGTCCTCTTCATGTGGGCCGAATGCATACACGTGGAGCGTCGCAAGACCGTAGTGACTCTTGAACGAACATGACGCACTTTCAAACTGTTGCGCCATCACTTGCGTTCAATCGACGTAGCGGTTGAGGCAATTTCATTTCGCGTCGGGATAAGGCCTTCCCATTCCGACTGGAGATCGATCTCGAGTTGCGCGATGGCTTTCCCTAGTTGGGTGTCTCGGTCGTCGCCGTCGTATGGGGCGACTCTGAAGCGATATCGCTTGCCTTCCGCCTGTACGAGACGTTCATACCTTCGATACAGGACCCAGCGTTGGTGCGGACGCTCGAACTGGTTTAGTGCAGCAAGGACCGCGGAACCTGCCGCAAGGACGCTCGGAGCCACCTTTCCCAGCCAGAAGTTATCTCCGGAGGCGACGATGAGCACGGGAACGAGGGCGGTGCTTAGAGTCAAGGCAAGAGTTAACGCGCGAGCTTTGCCTTTATTCTTATCTGCCTTCTTACCGATTGATTTTGCGACCTCAAGACACTCGGCAGCGGCAGCGACCTCTTGGAGTTTTGATTCATGTTCAGTTGTCACTCGATCAATAATGCCAGTATTCTCCTGCACCTAAGGTTCAACACATTGCCCCCTGGTGAGGTGCGTGCAGCCGGGACGGCGGTGGAGCTACGCCGGAGGGTTCGGCAATTGCGCACCGACCTGTTGAACGATTGCGGGTTGGGGTGAAGACAGTGCCCGCTGCCCGCAGCCGGGGACAATCCTCGTGGGTTATCCACCGCCGGGCGATGCCGGCGCCGTTGGCCTGCAGCCGGGCGCCGAGCCTGGCGATCCGGGAGGCCATGTCCCGGGCGACGTCTTCGGGTTCACGCTTCCGTGACCCGGTGCGCAGCGCGGCGGTGAAGGTCAGGGACACCCAGGCCCGGACGGTGGCCGAGCCTTCCGGGTAGGTGCGGACAACCTCGCGAAGGATCGACTTCGCTGCCTCCGGGGCGTCGGCGTGAATCTGGGACATCATCGTTGTGGAGAGCCGGGTCTGTCCGTCGGCCGGTCAAGGCCGGGAGTTGATGAGCTCCAACGCGCGTGAGAGCTGTCCCTGCTTGCCGGGTTGCACCTCGATTCCCCAATCGCGAGCAAGCCAGCGCATGGTCCTCGCCGCAGTTTCCTCGGGTGGAAGGCCCTTGGCCAGCCAGCCGGCAGCCCTGTCGACCTCGGTGTCGTACTCCGATTCCGGCTACCAAGTGCCGCCGGCGCCCATACCGGTCGGCTCCGTGGCAAGAAAGGCCTGCCTGACAGCCTCCCGCAGAGCAATCCCGCCGTTCAGTGAAGATAGCCGTCCTATTTGGGTTCGTACCAGGCACCTCCCTGCAAGGCGTCCGGCCGCGGTATCTTATCCACCGCACGGGCCAAAGCTACTTTTACCGGTGAGTGCAGGCCGGGCGGGAGCCTGGAATTCATGTGGCCCCGATACAAGCCGGTACGGGCGAATGGACGGCCAGCACTTCCCTGCTCGGCTAGTCTGTGTCGCTGCTGTCGAGGAGGACGCGGATCATATGCAGCACAGCTTCGCGCTGCAGCTGGGTCAAGCGGTTGGCCCTTTCGGGCAGGACAAAGGGTTCGGCCTCGCCGGGCGACACGGCTGCGGCCGTGCGGAGCTCCATCATGGTGATTCCGAAACGTTCATCAGAACGACGATTGCCCCTGACAAGCGGCGGCAGGGTCATCCCGGCCAGAAGCTTCACCTGCGGCGAAGTCTCCCGCCCTAACTTCTTGTCCAACGTGACCTTGAGCCGTGCAGCGCGAATTTCCTTGCGTAGTGTGGAGGCGACCTCTTCCCGGTTAGTAGGGTCGTAATTCCTGCGATAGGTCACATCATGCCTTCCCGTTCGACCTGACGATCGGCGGCAGCTTCATCCGGGCCAGACGCTTCACCGTCGGAGACGTTTGACGGTCCAGCTCTTCGTCCAAGGTGACCTTGAGACGTGCTGCCAGGATCTCGCGGCGCAGCGTCTCGAAGACCCGCTCCTTGTTCGTCGGGCCGCCTGTTCTGCTATGAGCCACTTGATCGCCTTGTGAATGCCGTCTGAAGATGGGTGCCAGCTTCATCCTGGACTGGCGCATCGCCTTCGAAGGGGTGTCACGACCCAGCAGTTCGTTCATAGACACTTTCAGTCGTGCAACAAGGATCTCGCGGCGCGATGTGCCGGCGGCAGCGCCCTCGTTCGTAGGGTCGCAGGTTCTGCGATCGGCCGAATCATCGCCCTGGTAATTCCGTCTCACGATCCGCGGCAGGTCCATCGCCGCCAGAAGCTTCACCTCGTCGGAGGTTGGGCGGCCCAACTCTTGGTCGAGGATGACTTTCAAACGTGCGGCTCGAATTTCGCGGCGCAGCACGTTGGACACAGTGCCCTTGCCCATGCGCCGGTACTTCGTGGACTTGGTCATCGCTGCCTCCTCGTTGGCCCCATTGTTGCCGGTTTAGGGGTGATGGTCCATGCTGGGTCGACCACACGCGATACGGGACTTCCCGGCGGGAGACGTGAGAACGATGGTTCGGGCTACTTAACGATCGGCGACGAAATGCCAGCGAAGCCTTCTTCGCCTTTCACTCCCAGCGTCCCCGAGGTCACCCGTCTGACCACGACCTTCGGTGCCCCTGCACCATCTACACCCCCGGCTCTGACCGAGGGTTAGTGGTAGCTGCAACGATTCGGTCACTGTCAGACCTACCGCATATGATCCATCTCGTTTTTCCGAATCCATGTTGGGGGAAAAATTGAAAAGCCACTGGGCCCTTCCTGCCCTCGTCGCCAGCACCACCCTGCTGCTCTCCGCTTGCAGTGCACCAGAAACTGAGGCTGCGCCCACCGTCTCCGTTGCTCCGGCCGCCACGCCGAAACCTACGCCGAGCCCCATTCCCACCCGCAAGGAAAATGAGCGCGGTGAACTGATCAAGGACATTGGCGAAACCGCTGGAATGTCTGACACCCCTGAGGGACCACGCACATTGAACTTCAAGGTCACGTCAATGAAGCTGGTCAAATGTGATGCACCTTACGCCACCCAGCCCAATGGATACGCTCTCGGCATCAATCTGGAAATCGAGACAACGGCAGACTTCGAAGGTCCCCTCGTCCTCAACGGCACTGAATCCGGCATCGACTTCGGCCCGTACTACTGGACCGGATATGCCAGCAACGGTACTCGGATGAACAAGATCGACGGCATCCAACACAATTGCCTTGCTGACGAAACGAAGGTACTGCCCAACTGGGTCGGTCCGGGCGAAAAACTCAACGGCATGGTGATTCTCGACGTCTCAACGAAAAAGGGCGAGGTCGCGTTTGATCCAGCAAATAACGGCGGCTGGGTTTGGAAGTATCCGTCAAAGTAAGCCTGGATGCCCCTGCTTTACTCGCCCAGCATGCGCGTCACGCCCATACTTCAACACTTTTTATGCTCTGCGCGACCCGCTAATACTCGCCTGGACGCCCAGTACGCGCTCGCTCGTGTAGTAGATCAGATCGACATTTGGACGCTCACAGACGCTGCTGCGTCTGCCAAGTTGAAGCAAATGAGCCCCCTCCCCCGACGCTCCACCGACCCTCCGGCAGACGCCCCTACGGGCGCTCCGGTGACGAGGTAACCTCCCGCCGGCATATGCCCCAAACCCGTGGCTACTATCAGGCCGCCGTCCCGCGGCTCATCGCCGACGCGCAGGTTGTACTGCCCGCCGAGACGATCGCCCTAGCTGATGATGCGAGCCAGAAGCTGGCACGGTTCGACGCCGAGGCCGGAACGATCGCTGCCGCGTTGGCGTCGATCCTTCTGAGCAGTGAGGCCGCCTCCAGTTCGGAGGTGGAGAGCATCACCTTCAGCGCCAGGCAGGTGACCCTCGCGGAGATCGGCCGGTCGAAGTCCGACAGTGAGACGGATCGCCGCAGCGTACAGGTTCGCCTTACTGCAGCCGGCAACACAGTGTTGCCGGCGATCGATGTCGCGCTCAACGACGAGTTTGCTGGAGCAACCAGCACTCTGTGATCTCGCTCGTCGTTGTATGTGTCACCATAAGCGACCCGCTTGAAGTTCTCGTCGAAGAGCACGCGCACGACTAGTCGACGTCACGGAACATGTCTGGGCCGATACCTGAAAAGCGCAGTGCTCCGTTCGCTTCTTTTCGTGGTCCCCCGTGCTCACGCGGCTCTGCGCGCTGGCTTGATGACCTGGTTCTCAGCGCACTCCTCGCTTCGTAGTTTCATATTCAGCGTGGGCTGCTTAATGTTTCCTCAAGATTCCCAAGTGCAGCTGCGGAGGCTCCTCTACATGCATATCCGCTCGTAAATCACCTTAGATAGGGCCTCGATTCGCCCTCTTGCATTTGGATGCCCTGCTCATGGGCGCACGGGAGTCAGGCTAATAGTCACTGGTTTACGAGCAATAAACGGAATTTCTCCCGCAAACGGGCCATCTGAGACGGCCCAGACCCGTTATCAGCAGGGCTGGTCAAATACAGTCTCTCAGGTCTAGGTTCCTGCCATGACCATTCAGGCCGTACCGGCAACCACTGTCATTCGGCGCGCCTATCGCCTCACACTTAATCCGACACCGCGGCAGGCTCAGACGCTTTCGCAATGGGCTGGCGCGGCACGGTATATGTACAACCACGCAATCGCGGCGAAACAGGAAAGCCACAAGCGCTGGCTGCAGGAAGTCGCCTTCACCACGTATGGGCCAGACGCAGTCACAGAGGAGCAGGCCCGTAAGGCCATCAAGGTCCCGATCCCCTCGGCGCCTGACTTCAACTCCTGGCTCACGGAAACGCGGAACTCCCATCGGGATGCCTCCGGGAAGGGGCTGCTGGTGCCTGGTCTTCGCGATGACGGACGGGAACGGGAGCCGTGGCTTCATGCGGTGAACCGCAGTGCGCTGGTGGGCGGGCTGAGAAACGCCGACAGGGCGTGGAACAACTGGATTGCCTCGTTTAAGGGAATTCGTGCCGGCCGGAGAGTCGGGTACCCACGTTTCAAGAAACGCGGTGTTGCTCGGGACTCGTTCACGATCACGCACGACCGGAAGTCGCCAGGCATCAGGCTCGCCACGACCCGTCGTCTGAGAATCCCCACGTTCGGCGAAGTCCGGTTCCACGACCATGCCCAGCACCTGCAGAGGAAGATCCGCCAAGGCATCGTTGAGATCAGCTCCGTGACGGTCAGCCATCAGGGCCACCGCTGGTACGCAAGCCTCACAGTCGAGGAATCCATCCCGACGCCGTGCCTGTCCAAACGCAAGCGCGCCGCGGGGATTATCGGCGTTGATCTAGGCGTGAAGACCCGCGCAGCCCTCTCCAACGGTGAGCTGATAGAGAACCCGAGAATCAAGGCCTCCCACGCCAAGGAACTTGCACGCCTCCAAAGGAAACTTGCCAGATCACAGAAAGGATCCCGCACTTGGAAAAAGCTCGTCCACAAGATCGGCCGGCTCGCCCACCTCGAAGCACGCCAGCGCGAGGGTTACGCCCACGACTTGGCCAACCAGCTCGTCAGGACCTGGGCAGTCATCGGCGTTGAGGACCTCAACGTCGCGGGCATGACCCGCTCAGCCCGCGGGACCATCGATAAGCCCGGCAAGAACGTTCGCGCCAAGGCCGGGCTCAACCGGTCCATCCTCGATATCGCGCCCGCCCAGATACGGCGCATCGTCGAGTACAAGGCAGCCTGGTCCGGAACCCGTCTGGTGGTCATCGGCCGGTGGGAAGCCACCAGCAAAGCCTGTTCAAACCCGACCTGTCCTGCAGTGAAAGACAAACTGCCCCTCAAGGTACGGATATACCATTGTGAAGTCTGCGGCCTGACACTCGACCGGGATGTCAACGCAGCAATCAACATCGCCGCCCTAGCGGCCGTCGCCTCCAGCACGGAGGAGACACAAAACGCCCGTCGAGCCGCCCCGCGCAAACCCCGTACCCCTTACGGTCAGGCAACGGGCGACGGAGAAACGTTGACAGGCCCGCAAGGGTCATCTTCGCTCAGTAATGAGCGGACGTTCCGCACAGCGTCCGGGCAGGCCAGTTAGGGTCTCGCCCGCGCACACACGGAACGGCTCTACAAGCACTATCAGCACACAAAGCAAGTTCCGGTCTCGCCACGCACGCGCGGAACGGCTCAACGAGATCATCGGAACGCCGGCCGTAGTCGTGTCCCGCCCCACGCAGACGCGGCACGCCTTGTTGAGAAGCCCATGGCGAGTCATCTCTGGGCGGAGTTCGAGAGACTGTCGTTCCTGGCCCCCTTCACCTTGGGCTGGGGCTTCAGGTACACCCTCTGCGACGATCGCGGAGTAATTGCTGACCGGAACTCGGCCAGGGAATGGACAATTCTTGCCCACACCGAAGCGTAGAGTGCGCTGTGGAATGACTGTCATGAATATCGTGGACGTTTACTGACCATGACTGGGCCACGCGCCGGACAGTCCATGCCCACCGCAGCGAAACTGACCTCGCGAAAAAAGGGCGACCACCTACTGGCCCAACCATGCCCAGAACGGGGGCAATGAGTTCCCACCATTTGCCCACCTAATGGCCATCTAAGGCGAGCTTGATGAGGGTGCCGAAGACACGAAGCGACCGAAGGGCTGCGTTCGACGGCACGCACAATGCAGTTATGCAGTTCTGAACTAGAACTCTCCATGCACGCGTGCGTATGGGGACTTTGGTTCCTGAACTGCACAACTGCATAGACGTCGTGGAACCCACAGCAACCGAGCCACCAGAAAGGCGTCAAGTCGTCTGCCCTGAGCTCGTGATGGCGGTCCGTCGCGGTCCTTAGCCGGTCGCGTTCCATAGCCGGTCGCGTGCCTCTTGAGCAGGGAAGGAGAGCCTTCCTACGGAAGCGAAACCTACGCACCGAACTCACGGTCATCCTCGTTGTGCGCACGCTCGTCATCACCGTCCAACACCCAGAGCAAGGAATCGCGACGCTTGCGCTCCATGCGGGCCGCGGCCGACCGCCGAGCGCCGCCGGGTTGCCCGGGCATCCCGGCGTGCAGTAAAGATTCATCTTCGACTGGCCTATCGTCCAGCAAACCGGGTGTGCATCCCTGAGGTGATTGCATCTCGCCCTGGCCCTCGTCCACCGCGGCGCCTTCCCCGGCCTCCTGGGAGGCTTGAAGGGCCTTCTTCCGCTCTTGGTACCGTTTCCGCTGCTCATCGTCGGAGAGGGACTCCCAGAACTCTCTCGCCTCGCTGATTTTTCGTGGTTCGATACCGGCCTTGTACATTGCGGCGCTATCAGCCCTGTAAATGCCGTGCTGCACTAGGCCTTCGTCGACGATCACCAGGTCAAAGAGCTCGGGATCCAGAGCCTTCGTCGCTTGTTCGGCAGCCACGGATTCGGGCTGATGCGACCGTGACGAGCCCGCTGTCGTGGCCCCGCCAAACGAACCCGGCACTTGCTCTTCCTGGTTGCCTGCCGGATTTTCCGCTTGGGCTCCGTTTGCTTCGGCGAGCCGGTTCCACCGTCGCATCACCCGCATCTGGGCCTCATGGGACTCCGGGAGCCGGTTCAGGACGTCGCCGAACGCGATCCCCTGGTCTTGGGCCCGCGCTGCGACCCAGCGGTACAGCTCATCCTCGGCGGCACGCAGCCCATACTCTTCGCCAGCCAAGCGTGCCACGGCCTCCTGCGCGGCAGCCAGCTCCTCCGCCGTTGGCCGGGCGGCCGGCCGAGGGATCCCGGACTTAACCAGCTCGGGACGCCGGGCCCGAGGTCGGCCGTGCGCCTTCGCATCGAGCTGCTCGAGCGCGCTGCCGTGGTCGTAGTGTTCGCCCAAGGTCTCCGCGCGCACCGGTGTCGCCATGCCGGCCAGCTGATAGCTCAGCCGTGGCACCTCCGGGGACCTGCCGCGCCTCCAGCCGGGCTCGGTGACGGTGACACCGTGCCCGGCCATGACGGCCTTCCAGGTGTCGAGATCCACCGACTGCGGGTCGTCCATCGCGGCTTCGAAGGCCTGCCTGATACGGTCGTGGTTGGAGAGCGCGCCCTCCGCGGCCATCCGGCGATCCCGCTGGCTGCGCCTCTCCCTCTTCCGCTCGGACACAGACGGCAGGCGCTGCGGCGAAAGGCCGTACTCGTGGCCGTGCTCGGCGAGGAACCGGTCGGCGCGCTCCCGCATCCGATCGATGTCGGTGAGGTCACCGGCGAGTTTTCGGCCGGCGCGGTAGAGCTTCCCGTCGACCTCCATGTCCTCGTACAGCGTGGCATTGCGAGTGACATGCACATGGAAATTACCCCCCTTGCCTTCGGCCTGCCCGACGAACGTGGCCTGTTCCCCCGGGTACAGGGCTGCGTGCCTCGCGACGACGTACTCAAACGCCCGAGCGACCTGCTCCGGATCCTCGGGGTTCACGTCCTCGAGGCCGAACGAGGTGATCAGATGACGCGCCTCTGCCTGCCGGACGAGTTCACCTTCGTGACGAACGTGCGTCGCCTCTTCGCCGGTCTTCGCCACGGCCCAGTACCTGCGTCCGTTCGGCCGCGTACGGCGCACATACGTGGCGACATCGCCCGGTTCCGGCAATGCGTATGTGGCAGGCGACTTGCGCTTCGCCCCTTGCGTGCCGTGTCTGCGTCGCGTGGCCGCGAACTCGCGCTCCGCTGTCTCGGGGCGGCAGTTTTGCCCGGCGATGTGCAGCACCCGATCCCCCGCCGTCTGGCCGGGCTTGGGTTTCACCGTGTAGCGGAGCAGGCGCGACGCGACAGGTGTACTTCCTGCGTACTCGACCGGCATCAGAGGACCTCCCGCAGCTTTACCGTTACCGTCGCATCCCGCTTTGCGTCACGTTCCATCACCGAGGCGAGTCGGTCGAGGGCGCGCTCGACTCCACGAAGCGCGTCCGGATCGACGCGGCCTCCGGAGTTTGCGACCTTAGCGATCTGGTTCCAGTTGTTTCCGAGCTTCTGGAAGAGAAACGCCTGCCGCGAGTATCGGTCAGCGACCTCCTGCAACGCTTTCCGGACATCGGCGAGTACGCTCTCGTCGGCTTCGACCACGATCGGTCTGCGGGCCGCGAGCCGCTTCGCCAACGACTTCTCAGCAGCATCGATCGACGCCGCATCCGATAGCGCTTCCGCGACGATGTGCACGGCCTGGCGCACGCCGTCTGATCTGCTGCCACCGAGGTGCCTCTGAACCTCGGTGAGCGCGGCGATCCCGTCGCGGTGCATCCGCACCGTGACGACCTCGCTCGCGCCCGGGCCCGATGTGCTGCGCACCTCGGCCCTCTCACAGTCGCGTGCGCGACTGCTCACCGGCGGAAGCGAGGCGTCCTCCGCTGGCGCTACAGACGCCTCGCTGGTCGGGCGCCTGCTGTTCGCTCGTTCCTCGCTCACTGGGCCCTCCAAGTCGGCTGTTGTCTGAGGATCTGTGTCGTTGACTCAAGGCTGATACCCTCAGGTGACAACCGACTGGCAAGCAACCCGACCGTATACGTTCCTCGCTTCGCTCGAACGCACAGTCGGGCCGGGCAGGACTCGTCGCTGGCGCTTCTCATCCTGTCCTTTGCTTGCGAGGAGGGTGCTGCGCCCCCTCCTTCGATCCACCCCCAACAACGCCGGCGCCCTGCCCCGCCGGGTAGCGGGCGCAAGCTTCGCAGTGGGACGAACCGCCGCATCAGCGCAGCTCCTGCGAACCAGAACTCAGCTGCCGGCCTAGCAGTGAGCGCAGCTCACTCAATCGATCGGCATCGTCAAGGTCACCGTCGATGGCCTCGACCCTGAACTTGCGATACAAGTCTTCGATGAACTGATCGCGGTTCTTCGAGCGCCGTGCCAGAAGCTTTTCCTTCAGCGACTTGGCACGCTCCGTGGCCTCCGCGTAAAGCTCCTTCTCGGTCTTGGGCCGACGTCGTTTTGCCGAGACGGGCGAAACGCTCGAGGGTGGGTTCAAAGTCGCTATGTGGGCTGTCTCTGAACGCTCCGGCAGCATCCCCTGGACGTCGTAGTGTTCATTCATCATGTGATCCTCACTTTCCTGTTTTTGTAGATGGGGCTGTGGTCAAGTAGCACGTCCGCCTGAGTGCGGATGGGCGGAGCAGGCGGCCTGCATTCCGCCTGTCCAGGTTGGTCAGCCGGCCCACGTTTGGTCCGCCGGCTCCGCTTCCCATCCGTCCCACATTTTGGTGTCCTGCGTGGACGCGTCCACGGTTGGGAGGCCAGTCGTACCAGCAGCCGGGGTTGACCCGGAGGAGGACGAGTCGAGAGCAGGCGGCGAAGTAATCACCACAACGCCACCGGTGGCTTCAACTTCGATGCCCTCGCGCACCATTCCGCGGCTCTTCTTCACAGCATTGAATCCGAGTTTGTCGAGTGCACGGCCGAAGTCGGTACGTCCCAGTCGGTGTTCACGGAAAATCCCGTCGGCAATCGCCCACTCGGTGTATGCGTCGTGCAATTCCTTGGTGGTAGAGCCGCCGTTGGCCGGTGTCTCCGTGCATACCGCCTCAATGAAGCGCGAGACGTTGTCCTGCGCGGCGGCGTAGTCGTTCGTGGCTACCTTCACCGCATCAGGCTCGTTGAGACCGTGCTTCCAGTAGTCGGCCAGGCCTTGCACGGCCCACGTCAGGATGCCGTCGGCTTCCTCCTCCAGCTTGCCCGTGAGATGCCTGTCGCGCTCGTGGTCCGGGATGTAGACATCAAAAGGGACCACGCGGACGCGCTCCATCACGGCCGGATCGTTCGCCGGGAGTGTGGGGAGGTGATTCGTCACAAGAAGGATGAGCCACGATGCGAGGAAAGTGATCGGATCCCCATAGAGCTTCCGCGCAGT
Organism: Arthrobacter sp. NPDC055138; assembly: GCF_053607305.1. Taxonomy (NCBI): domain Bacteria; kingdom Bacillati; phylum Actinomycetota; class Actinomycetes; order Micrococcales; family Micrococcaceae; genus Arthrobacter; species Arthrobacter sp. NPDC055138. The sequence continues at coordinate 437,139 of NZ_JBSGTH010000004.1, read as the reverse complement.
CACCGGGTCGCCGCCGGTCAGGCTCTTCAGGAGGGCCGAGGCAATCCGCGCGGTCTTCTCCGTCTCCGACAGCGCTACGAACCGTGCGCCGCGCAGGTCGAACAGCGCCGGACTTGCCCCGTTCGCGTTGGCTTTGGTCTGCTCGAATAGGGTCGACGGCGCGAAATGCGTGTAATCGCCGAACGCATATCCTAAGGAACCGTACGTCACACCCTTGCCGTTCCTGCCGGTGCCGGTCAGGATCAGCAGAATGTGCTCAAGTTGCTTGCCCACGAGGGACAGCCCGGAGAACCTCTGAACATATGCACGCACTGCGTCGTCCGGCAGGACCCGTTCCAGGAAGGTTTCCCATCTCCGGCAACCCGCGGACGTGTCATATGCACCGCGGGTGATTTTGGTGAGGCGGTCCGCGGGATCGTGCGGCCGCAACTGGAACGTTTTGAGGTCGAGCGAGCCGGTAGGGGTGTTCAGCACGTACGGGTCCGCGTCCAGCTCGGATGCTTTTACAGCGATGCCAGGCATGCTTGCGGTAAGCTCCAGCACCCCTCTCGCGCCGCTTGCGGTCTGCGACTTCACCAGATCGCCGAGTAGGTCCTTGTCACTAATGGCGTCCGCCGCAAGACGACGGATCGTCGCCATGACAGCGTTTCTTGCCGCTTTGTCGCCGGTGTCCACAATCCAGCGGGCGCCGTCATATTCGAACCAGCCAAGTCCGGTGACATGCATCAGCTTTAACTGGGTATCGGCGGCCAGCTCGTATGCAATGCGCATTTGGAGGCGGTGCTGTTTCGCTTGCAGGCGTAGCCACTCGGCCTGCCATTCGAGCTCAATTGCTGCAAGGTTGCTTTCGACGCCATCAAACGTCTTCTCTGTCCCGGCGCCATTCTCGCTGGGACAGTTTTCGTTTTCGCTCCTCTGGATGCCTCCTCTCCCACGCGGACTCTGCTCTCCCGAGGTCTGAGAAGCCGCAAGGGGAAAATCAGGAGTTTCTCCGGCGGGATGCTCGGAAGCGCTCGACTCGTTGATCTCGACAGTGCCCATTAGCGCACCTCCTCAGAGGTGCTCAGGTGCTCATGCGCTAGAAGCCAAGAATCCACATGTTCTGGGATGTAGCGAACGCTGCGACCCACTCGAATGTACTTTGGGCCGCGGCCCTTGATGCGCCACTCGCTCAAGTTGCGTTCGGTCGTCCCGAGGCGCTCGGACAAGGTGGCGGGAGAGATGAGACTGTCAAGCAGCTCGGTGCTGGCGGTCGTACCGGGCGCGCAAGTACACCTCTTGATGACGGGCGCCGCCGAGCTAACGGGGGCCATGAGCTTGTCAAGCATCTCGGTGCTGACGGGAGGGGTTACGGTCATGCAAGTACTCCTCTTGAAGAGGAGTGCTTCCGGAGGATCAGTGCCCACCGTTGCGCCCGTTACAACCCATTGGTTGTGGCTCAGGAGTATCTCTGAGCCAAGCTAGCCGTCATTTGCGACAACACTCATGTGTTTAGTTGAGGTTCTGTTATAGCACATCGCGACCGGTAAGCTCACAATTATTCACGTAATCCAGACCCACGGGGGCGATTTGGGCACGGTCAAGGCATACAGCACCAAGACAAAGGGCAGGCTGTACGAGGTCTGGTACACGAAACCGGACGGTACGCGCGGGCACGAGCGAGGATTTAAGCTAAAGCGCGATGCCGAGGCCCACCTAGCGACTGTTGAAGTGTCGAAACTCAAAGGTGCCTACATCAATCGCACCGACGCGAAAGCCACCATCTCGGAGCTGGGCGTCCAGTGGCTCGAACAGCACAAGCCCAAGATCACGGCATCGAGCTACCACTCGGTCGAAAGCGCTTGGCGTATTCACGTCAAGCCAAAGTGGGGCAGCTACGCGGTCGGGGCAATCACCAAGCGCGAAGTGCAGGCATGGCTGAACGAGTTGGGCGAGAAGCGCTCTCACACGACTGTTGCCCGCGTTCGTGACCTCCTAGCCGGCATCCTCGACCACGCCGTCGAAGACAACAGAATCACGAAGAACCCGGCGCGAGACCTCACGATCAAAAAGAAGCCAATCCCCGATGAAGTGTTTCTGTCGCATACCCAGGTCGAGGCGCTGGCCCTTACATCGCGGCACCCCGACCTTGTTCGTTTCCTTGCCTACACAGGCCTGCGGTGGGGGGAGGCGACAGCGCTGCGGGTGCGGAACATCGATACCACACGGCGTCGTGTGAACATCCGCGAGGCTGTCGCCGAGGTCAACGGCAAGGCGGTACTTGGCGGAGTGAAGAGCCACGAGAAGCGCACCGTCGCCTATCCTGACTTCCTCGCTGCCGAAATCAAGTCAGCTTGCGACGGTAAGGACCAGGAAAGCCGGCTGTGGCAAAGTGAGGAGGGCGGCTACCTCCGGCCCGGCAATGCCGTTTCCGGTTGGTTCGCGGGGGCGGTGAAGCGCGCCCAGGCCGCCGACAAGACCTTCCGGCGAATCACGCCCCACGATCTGCGGCATACGGCTGCGTCGCTCGCGATCAGCGCTGGGGCCAACGTGAAAGTCATCCAGAGGATGCTCGGCCACAAGTCGGCCAAGGTCACTCTGGACACCTACGCCGCACTGTTCCCTGACGACCTGGACAACGTAGTGGACGCCCTAGACCGACAACGGCTTGAGCAATTACAGCCAAAGCAGATTTTTGACGTAGCTGAAGACGACGGGCAGCGACAAATGGCGACGCGGCACTGAACATCAGTGGACGTGCTGTCTTTATCGAGTTTTATGCGGCCACTAGAGCCGTGCCTTTCGGCGGCAAATCGCAGTCTTGCGGCGTTATCTGGCGTTAGGTACGGCCCCCGAAGAAGATCCCTGACTGGGAGGCTACTTCGCCGGACTTTCGTATCGCCATATGGCTCGGTCCAAGTCCCGGGGCTCAACAGTGAGCTCTGTCGCCGCCAACTGTAGGAGCTGTCGTGTTTCTGCGGGAGTACGTCTTTTGCCATCACCCAGGGCGCGTGCGAGGTAACGCTGCACCATCACATCTGGTTTTGTTTCAGTGCTAACACCTGCGTTCATGATCAGGTATGACCAGGCAAGCGGGCCAAAGCCTTTGACTGAGAGCCATGCTGCCCTTGCGGAGGTACTTCTGTTGGTCGCGGCGGCTCGGAGGTGGTCTGTGCTGGTTACTGCGGGGTTTAGGGCTGCGAGCCGGGCGAGTCCCTCGTAAATTCCCTCGGGTCGCAAGCGGTTTGTGCCAGGGAGCTTGCTAACGTTGCGCAGGATATCGCGGGCAAAGCCTGCCGGGCCACCTGCGTTGTCCATGGCCTTCATTAGGTCTGTGCCGCTGTCGGTGTCCGCTGTTGAACGAACCGCACGGTAGCGGGCAAGGACCTTCGTCGCTGCGGCCGAGGTCGCGCGCAGAGAGTAGGCGGAGTTCAAGGCGCAAAGTGCGAGTGAGTCGTGAAATTCCACCGGCGCACTCCAGCCCGAAGGATCGCCGAGATCCTCAGCGACGGCCTTCACCAGGAGATCTAATTCAGTCATTCCCGGATCATATCTGGCACCCAATACCCCCGGCGGGACCCTCACGCAAAAGGACCGTCTAAGAGGCAGAAATGCTGGATGCACCGCCAATTAGCTATCGAATACGCCATGGATATAGTGATGCCATGAGCGGCAGTAGGGCGAGAAAACAGCGTCAATCGGAGTGCGAGCATCCTGAATACCTGAAGAGCGCCAGTGACACCCTGCGTGCGGCGAACGCTGTCCTCGCGGTTGACCTCGATATGGTGCCTGTGACCCGAGTGAGTCAGTTCACTGTCGGCTGGTTGCGTGCAGCCTTCGAACAGAGCCGGGTCATCGCAACACTCACAGCCTCGCAAATGGGGCACGCGGCTGCTCCAAACCGGCGCGCGTTCTGGGAACTGACCATCCGGATGCTCTGGCTCGGAGACATGCCACAGGATGATCGCGCAAAGGCGGCAGACACGATGCTTCACCACGATCGCAGGAATGAAGCCAAAACCGACGAATATATGCGGAAAAACGACCTGCCATCGAACATTGATGTCGCCGAAATGGAGGCCTTCTTCCTAGATGTCGCCGAAGACAAACTGATCAAAGAGGGAGCGATAATCCTTACCAAAGCTGTCAAGAACACCGGCAGGAACCTCTGGATGGTTTACCGCCTGTGGAGGGAAGACTCGAAGTGGTCTCACGCCACGGGCTTCTTGGCGGGTAGCTACGCACCTACTAATGGTGACGACACGATGGGTTCGGGCCAGCCTCCACACGTCGACCTCAATTTGGAGGCGCATAAACTCGCCGCGATAGTGCTAACGGCTACAGTTGCCGACATCCTCAAAGCCGAAGGCGCCGCCGACGAGCTGGCTGCTGCTCCCATGGCGGCTTACTTAGGAGCGAACTGAGTCTACGACCGCGAGCTCAGGTTCGAGGGCGGCAATGATCATTGCGCTTTATCGTCCAACTGCCGGTAGAGGGTCTGGATATTATGGTCCGCACGCACTGGCAAAGAAACAGCACCATCAAAAGCTTGATGGTGGCCGCGGATAGTGGCTCGCCAACTACCCGACAGCGTGGTGCCATTATGCCGGGAGATTACGACGAAATCGTCGCCGTCACTGACCCAAGGCGTTCCGGGTCGAAGTTGATCCAACTCGATGGTGATGTGCAGATTTTCGTCGATGTTCTTCCACTTCAGCGGGTACCGCGACAAAGTGGGTCTGATGTTGTTGAGATAAGACGGCGAGAATCCTAGGCCCTGATCAAACGGACTGTGTTTCACTATGACCGGAGGGAAGAGTTTCGTAGGGGTGACATCGTCGGGATCCTCCGTATCCACCCCGTACGCCTCTTTGAGCGTCAGGTCGAAGCGGACCGCTTCCAAGAAGGTGGACTGGCGGTTTCCCAGCTCGATAACCAGCCCCGGTAGTGCCGCCCCGGCGATTCTTCCGAGGTTTTCCTGCCATTCGGCGCGGACCTGATTTTCCCATTCGAGGGCTTGCCGCTCGAAAGCCTCCGGCGACAGCGAAGATGGGTCCAGCCCCCGCAGGATCTGTGTGTTCAACCCCGCGAGAAGCGGGCCCCCCTGAGCCGTGGTAGGTGACAGATGCTCGGTTCTCGCTTCCTCAACCCTGCTAACGATAAATTGATTCAGCCGTTCCGGCGTCAGGTCGAGATGGTGGGCATCTCCCTCCAAGGTCACCGTGAGTTCCGGTACGGGCAGGGATTTTTTTCCGGCGCGGGCCATCAGGTCGTCAATTTCAGGAGCCGTGGCTTTCCTCGTTTGCCCCTGCGCCCTGACGTAAATGTCTCCGTTGCTGAGATTGACCTTGTTTCCCTGGAAGTTGGCACGACAAAGATAGATCGGGTCGCCGTCTCGGGGAGGGTCTACCAGAATGAAAAGGACCTCCTGGCCCGGGGTGTCCGCTGGAGCGCGTTCCAGCTCCCATTGTGGACCGCCCGGAAGCAGAAATTTGTTGATCTTCTGCTCAATGTCCAGAACTTCCGTCCCTGCGGGAACCCCTGGCAAGCCACCCTGCTCTGCCCCAATAACCATGACTGCATGGCCGCCAAAGTGCCGCTCCGCAGTGGCCGGAAGACGGTTGGCAGCGCCCAGTATGAACTTGGCTATCTTTGTGGTTTCTTCCTTCGATGAGAAATCCAGCTGGCTTTTGATTTCTAGGTAATGCTTCTCGGCAGTGTCGCCTCCCGCCACGATCGCCGCCAATAGAGCCTTACGCTGGCGTTCACCGTGTGGGGGCCTGCTGGTATCCAAGAGGCAATTCCTTTCTCTACGCTGCGGTTGCGCCGCTAAGGTCTAGAGCGGGCAATCTGATTTTCGCTTACTGAGGGCTCCACGGTGTGCTTCGACAGGCAGCTCCTTTACTGAGCCGGCGCAAAGGCCCGTAACTCCCGCCCGCCCATAAACGGCACCTGTGGTGCATTTTGGTGCAGGAGCACCTGTTAGAAGCCGTGAGCACCTGTGAGCAAGCGGGTCACGTCCGTTGAGTTTCCGGGATATTTGACACATCACCTTGGACCCGATTGACCAGAGCAATGGGTTCAAATCCCACCGTCACCGCCAACTGAGAAGGCCCCGGTTCCCTTGTAACAGAGGGAACCGGGGCCTTTGCTTTGCCTTCCAAACTGCATGGCAGCTGCACAGTTGTAACGGAGATCCGTCCAGCTGGTTTCTTGGGCGAAGGTTTCACGGATCCTTCCCCACGCCGACCTGTTCATCCTCATCCGCCGAGGAGCCGCACATGCAAGCGGCTCAGCCGGCGCCCTCGGTCGCCGTGCCCAGGGCGAGGCCGTCCTCGATGCCTCCGAGCGAGACCGTCGCGCTCATGAGCGTTTCGGTCATCTGTTCCAGCACGGTCATGTCCACATTGTCGATGGTGTCGCAGTCCTGGTGGTAGCACTCGTCGTACTGGTCCCCGGCCTGCCCGCCGAACGTGAGCGCCTCTGCCTCGCTCTTGGTCCCCGCGTCGCCGGTGAACAGGCCCCCGGCCGGGATGCCGCCCTGCACGAAAGCGTCGTAGTCCGAGTCCTCGATGAACCCGAACGGCAGCGCCTCGACCCCATCGGCACGCAGGATATCCACTAGGACTTGTTCAACGGCGCCCGACCCCTCGGGCCCGGCCTCCTCGCTGTCCGAGCCGTCGCCGTCATAGACGAACGCCACCGCGTTCGGTGAACCGACCACGTCCACGTTCAGGTACGCGACGTGCGCAGCGGACTCCGCGCGGGAGAGCTCCTCGACGTAGTGCTCCGAGCCGTGCATTCCGTCCTCTTCGCCGCCCCAGAACGCGAACCGGATCCGATCCCGCGACAAGGCGCCCTGCTCCGCGAGCCGCAGCGCGACCTCGAGCACAGCGGCGACCCCGCTGCCGTTGTCGTTGAGCCCGGGACCCTCCTCGACCGAGTCCAGATGTGCCCCGAGCACCAGCACGCCTCCCGAGCCGCTGCCTGTATCGGCCAGGATGTTGAAGGCGTCCACGGGGTTGCGCCGGCCATAGCTGAACTCCTGCCGCCGCGGTTCGTACCCCGCCGCGCGCAACTGCTCCTCGACGTAGGCCGCTGATGCCTCATAACCCCCGGTGCCGTCGGCCCGGTTCCCGCCGTTCGCATCCGCCGCCGCCTGCAACGCCTCCAGATGCCGCGCCAGCCCGCTGGGCTCCACCACCTCGCGCACGACTGCAGGGTCCGGTGGGGCCTCCACCTGCACCGGCGGCCGCGGCTCGTCCGCACAGGCGGCAACGCCGCCGACCAATGCCGCGCACAGCGCAGCGGCCCATAGGCGGGTGCGTGGATCAGGATGATGCTGGAAACGCCGCGGAACGGATTCTGCACGTCGCATGTCGACTCCCCCAATCCTGCGTCCTGGACGCAGGTCGCTTGTCCGGCAGACTAGGCCCCCGTCGACTCCGCAGCGGAACCGGCGGGCGGAGCCGTTGTCACACCTTGGTGCGGACGATGGGACCTAACAAGTTGCTTGCAATACCTCCACTGTCGGGCCGGGCCATAAGACCCTACTGTGGCCAAACTGTGAAAAAGCTATGGAACAGGTCGGCAACGACGGCGGGAAGGCTCATAGCTAAGGGTCTCCCTGCTGGAATCTCAATCGCGTCTCACTTTGACTGGCTCCCGCCATGCCCTTGAAATTGACGCCCAAAGTAGCCCATCATTTCGCTTCATAGTGGATCGACCGACCGCTCAGCAGGCAAAGCGAGGATAACGGTGGAGCAGTGTCATATCTCCGACGACGGCGCCGCGACCTGCCCCCGCAGTTCAGGTCCCAGCGACTCCCCCAGGACTCTGACGATCAACCAATTGCTACTTGAGAGCCGCAGCGGGCTTGAGCGTGTTCACGCTGCGGATCTTGAGCAGGAGATGGCAGCGGGCGCCCTCGTTGTTGACACACGGCCGGTCGATCAGCGAGACCGCGACGGTGACCTTCCGGGAGCGGTCGTCATTGACCGAAACGTTCTCGAGTGGCGGCTCGATCCTTCCAGCCCCCACCGGCTCCCGATCGCTGACGGCCCCGCTCGGCGGATCGTGGTCGTCTGCAATGAGGGCTACAGTTCCAGTCTCGCTGCCCACACCCTGCAACGGCTGGGGCTGACCCGGGCGACCGATCTGATCGGCGGCTTCCAAGCTTGGGCAGCGTTGGGTAAGCAGTCGGGCTAAATGACTTGCCTGCCCTCATCCACTACTAGAAAACGCGGATTGCGGATCGAAGGCGTTCGCTGCCTCAGGGGTTGCCCTTTTCGAAACTGAGTCCGAGGAGAAGCTGTGTTCAGGAAGGGCAACTGCAGTTACCTGTGGTTGAAGGCCGGAGAGCCATTCAGCGGCCACGCTCAATACACGTCCGGGCTCTGACGTCGCTACAATCACCGAGTTCTTGCCCCGACGTGAAGTGGTGATCATTCGGGCACGAAAGCCGTCGTTGTTCGCTTCATGCCAGACACGGATCACCAATGTGGTGACGGTAGCTGTCGCGAAAAGATCGTCATCAGCCACGGTTTGACACCCCCTCCCCATCAGTCGACGTCGGTCACTGAGTGTTTCCGACCTGCTGATTCCGACCTTAAGCAGGCTGACTATGAGCCCGCTGTGAAAGGTCTGTGGCTTGCTTTGTCCGGGCCGATGCCGGAGTCAGTTTGCCGGTTTGATGACGTAGCCGGCACCGCGGACGGTGTGAATCATCGGCTCACGGTCGACGTCGATCTTCTTGCGAAGGTAGGAAATGTACAGTTCCACAACGTTGGCCTGGCCGCCGAAGTCGTAATCCCAGACCCGGTTCAGAATCTGCGCCTTGCTCACCACTCGGCGGGGATTCTCCATCAGGAACCGGAGCAGTTCGAACTGGGTGGCGGTGAGCTGGAGATCTTCCCCGGCGCGGATGACTTCCCGGGTATCCAGATTCAGGGTCAGATCTCCGACCACCAGCGTCGAGCTGTTCGCCGCGGCTGCGCCGGATCGCTGGACGAGCCGGTGGAGCCGGAGCATCACTTCTTCCAGGCTGAAGGGCTTGGTGACGTAGTCGTCAGCTCCGGCGGCCAGACCTGCGATCCGGTCAGGGACTGCATCCCTTGCGGTGAGGAACAGCGCGGGCACGTCCGGCGCGAAGGCACGGATCCGGCCGAGCGCCTCGACTCCATCGATACCGGGCATCATGACGTCGAGCACCAGGACATCGGGGCGGCGTTCGCGGGCGAGGCGGATCGCCGCGTCGCCGTCGGCGGCCACGGACACGTCCCAGCCGATCATCCGCAGGCCCAAGCTGACCAACTCGGCGAGACTAGCCTCATCATCCACTACGAGTGCGCGTATCGGCATTCCATCCGGGTGCCGCAACCGGGGGAGGCTGTCCACAAAGGAGTGTGTGGGGTTCTCGTTCATGTGCATGCCTTTCACCGTCGTGGTTCCGGATGCCAGCCAAGAGCGCCGGCCTGATCAGGTGGTATCCGCCAGGGTTGTGGGCAGGGGGCCCGGCTCGGGACCGGGAAGGCGGATGGTGAATTCGGTTTCACCCGGCCTGCTGCGCACGCCAAGGCGACCACCGTGCGCAGCGACAATGGCCGCCGCGATCGACAGACCCAGTCCGTGCGTTCCGCCCGAGCGGGCGGTATCCGGCCTGGTAAAGCGTGAAAAGATCCTGTCGATGAAATCGGGCTCGATGCCGCGCCCATTGTCGGCGACGGTGACGACGGCGCCGCCGCCCGGATCCTGGGACAGTGAGGTGACCACTGACGTTCCCGGATCGGTGTGCCGGTGCGCGTTGGTCAGCAGGTTGATGAGCGCCTGCCGGAGCTGGCCCTCGTCACCGCGCACCGTCACCGGCATTTCGGGCAGTTCCAGCCGCCAGGAATGGGCGGGAGCGGTGACTTGGGCGTCACTGACGGATTCGATCACGACCTGGGTCAGATCGACCTCGGTTTCCTGCGGCCGATGGCCCTCATCCAGTCGCGCCAGCAGCAGCAGGTCCTCGACCAGGGACGTCATCCGCCTGGACTCGGACTCGACTCTCTCCAAGGACAGCCGGCCGTCCGGGCTGAGCGTCTCCGTGAGCCGGAGCAGCTCGGCATACCCCCGGATCGAGGCCAGCGGCGTCCTCAGCTCGTGGCTGGCGTCGGCCACAAACTGCCGGACATTGGTTTCGCTCTGCTGACGCGCCGCAAGGGCGCTGGCCACATTGTCAAGCATGAGGTTGAAGGCCTTGCCCACCCGGCCCACCTCCGTCTCCGGAACGGCCGCGTCCGGGGGAATACGAACGGCCAGGGCGACTTCGCCCTTGTCCAGAGGAAGCTCCGATACTTGGGTGGCGACGGCGGACAAGTCCTCCAAGGGGCGCAGCGTCCGCCGGATGATGACCATGCCCAGCAGCCCCGTGGCGATCAGCCCGGCGCCGGACACGATCATGGTGGTGGCCGTCAGGGAAGCCAGGATGTTCTCCTTGCCCGCCAGCGGCAGTCCGGTAACGATGGTGCTGCCGTCTTCCGGGTCTCTGTCGGCAACCAGACGGTATTCGCCCACGGAGAGCAGGTGGTCAGTCGGCGGCGCATTTATCGCCAAGGTGGTGAGGATTGCAACGTCCGCCGCAGGCAGATTCTGCCTGCGGCCGTCTGCCGTGAGCAGCGCGGCGCGCCTGACCTCACCATCCCGGATACGGGCGTTAAGGGTGCCGGCTCCCTGTGCGGGAGTGTTCAGCAGGTCTGGGGAGTCCGCCTCGGGCGCTCCGCGAAATAGCATCCCGAAGCGGATGGCGCGGTTCGAGGCTTCCTCGAGCTGCTGGTTTAACTGACCCGTCAGATAAACGCTCATGACCCCGTACCCGACAACACCCACCGTCGCGGACATGATGGCCAGCAGCGTCAGCGTGGCCAGCAGAAGTTTGGCGCGCAGCGGCCAGGACTTAAGCGGGCTGCCCCGATATGGGCCGCGTCCCTTACGCTGCGCTGCACCGGATCCAGCCACAGACCCGCCGGTGTTGGCTCCCGCCCAGGACCAGTCCATCTTGGCTGACCCGGTCGGGGGCAGCTGCGGAGCCGTCGACGGGAAGGGCGGTACCTTGACATTCCGCATCGGCTGTTTCTCTCACAGGTCGTCGTGAACTGCTAGGACGTGGCCCGGCTGCGAAACAATCAGTCGTTCTCCTGCGGCCTGTCTCGAATAGTACCTGCGCGGCAGCCGCGCCGGAATGGTTACAGCGGCCCCCGCCGCTGGAAGACGTTTGGTGCTATCCGCGTCACCCACGGGAGTACCAGCGAGGCCTACACCACGGTTACCACGGCCGTGGCCAGGACGAACCACGGACGCTGCTCGGGTTGCCGGAACGCGGCCGGCGCCGGCTGCTTGTCTGTAGTCATGGTTTATTCCTTTGCGATGGGCTCGAAGTCACCCGCCGAGGGCCCTCGGCGCGCCTGCACCCATCATTGGGTCGCTCCGTTGCGAGAGGCTGTGTCCAACCTGTGGTTCAGCTGTCAACGGCCAAACCGCGGTCTCTGCCGAAGGCAGCTGAAGTCATCTTCCGGGAATGGCCGCACGCGCGTAGCTTGAATCTTGTCCAGCACCGTCCACTCTCGTGGACCACATGCACAAGCCCAATCTGGTCTTTGGAGTTCGCAATGGCACTCTTACTCATACTGCACCGCGTTGCCGACTACGACGCGTGGCGAGAGGTCTACGATTCAGTGGCAGACCTGCAGAAATCCGCCGGAGTAACCAGGGAGTCCGTGCACCGCATGGTGGATGACCCGAATAACGTACTCGTGCTCCACTACTTCGATTCGGTCGACCAGGCTCGCGCCTTCACGACCCTCCCGGAACTGAAGGAGGCTATCCAGCGAGCCGGCGTCCAAGGCGAACCGCGCTTCGAGTTCTACGCATAGAAACACCCTTCAACGAGTTGGCGCGCGGTGGGTGTTAGTGCTCGGCGCCTTCCGCAGCAGCCTTCTTGGCGTTTTTCTCGGCCCGCAGGGCCTCCGTCTCGTGTTGTTCCTCGGTCTTTTCCTGATGGATGACCTTTGCGAAGAGCTTCTCCATCTCCTTGGCCACGCCGGCAGCTGAGGCGGGGTTCTGGCCGGTCACCAGGCGGTCGTCAACCACGACCTTTTCCTCAAAGACATCGGCAGAGACGTGGGTAGCGCCCTGTTCCTCTAGCCGGTCTGCCAAAAAGAACGGGATGACCTTGTCCTTGCCTGCGGCGACTTCCTCGTCGTTGGTGAAGGCGGCCACTTTCCGGCCCTCGACGAGGCGGAGCCCGTTGGCCAGTTCTACGTTCACAAGCCCGGCCGGTCCGTGGCAGACCGCGCCCACCAAGCCGCCGGCGTCATAGACGCTGGCCACCAGGTTCTGCAGACCCTGGCTGTCCGGGAAGTCCCACATGGTGCCGTGGCCTCCGACGAGGAAGACGGCGTCGTACTGGTCGGGATTGACGACGTCGACGCGGGCTGTGTTGTAGAGGCCGGCTCTCGTGGCCTCGTCCTTCGTGAAGGCAACCTGGACGGGATCATCCGGGTCCACCTCGTCCTGCGGGGGCTGGCCTCCCTGGATGGACGCGAAGTCGACGAAATGCCCGGAATCCTTGAAGACTTTCCAGGGACGTGCCGCCTCGGCCACGTTGTACCCGGTTTTCTCTCCGGTATCGCCGATCTCGGAAACGCTGGTCAGAACCATGAGGATTTTCTTCATGAAGTGCTCCTTTCGTCCGACTTCCACCCTACGCCCCGTCCTGTCCAGGCATCGGGTGACTCCGCGACGAATGATCGGTGGAGACCGCACGCAGCGGGCGTAGCCTTGGTTCATCAAAGTCCGTGCGGTACAGGAGGTAAGAACGTGGGCGACCCAGGCAAGACCTTGAAGCCGACCACTATCGGCCGCGTCGTTTCGGTCACTAAAGCCAACGGGGACGAGTACGTTGGTGCCCTCGCGGCTTTCCGCCGGACCGAGGACGGCAAGGGGTTCCTGGTTTACCTGCAGGGAGTGAGCCAACCCGTCGACGTGCCGGCCGATGGGTCCGTATCCGTTCACCAGCGGGCGGTCTAGCGACCAGCAGCGAACAAGACCAGCAGCAAACAAGAGGCCCCGCCAGCCCTCACGGCCCGCGGGGTTTCTGCTGCCCAGATCCGGGCGGCACCTGCTCTGTCCATCGGGAACGACTCTCAGGGCAGACCGATTGCATTAGTGTGTGTCACACACTATGGTGTGACACATGGATACCGACGATGCCGCCACCCTGGCCACGCATGAGCAGGAACTGCGGCGCGGCACCATCGTCCTGGCGAGTCTGGCGGCCTGCCGGACGCCGCGGTACGGCTACGCACTGCTCAGCACCCTCGCCGACGCCGGTTTCCAGATCGAGGCAAACACCCTCTACCCGCTGCTGCGGCGCCTGGAGAAACAAGGACTGCTCAAGGCCGAGTGGAACACCGACGAGGCCCGGCCGCGCAAGTACTACACGCTGACCGGCCTCGGCAGCCAGATGGCCGATTCACTGCGCGACGAATGGGCCGCCCTCACCAGAAGCCTGACCACACTGTGGAAGGACGATTCCGAATGAGCTCCCTGACCGAAAAATACGTCGCCCAGGTGGTGCGCCGCCTGCCCGAAAGCAACCGGGCGGACATTGCCCGCGAGATCACCGCCACCCTGTCCGACATGGCCGACGCCCGGCTTTCCGCGGATGGCTACGCGTCGCCGGCCTCCGCCGAAGCGGCCGAGCGGGCGGCCCTTGAAGAACTCGGCGATCCCTCGCGTCTGGCCCTGCGCTACAGCGAGTCGCCGCGCTATGTGATCGGGCCCGAGCTTTTCCCTGTCTTCACCCGGCTGATGGCGTGGCTGCTGCCGATCGTGGCGGTCTCGGCCCTGGCCGTGAACGCCCTGGTCTACCTTCTGGCCACTCCCGAGCCGGCGATCGGTGGCATGATCGGCGCGATGGTCGGCAACGGCATCCTGGCGGTCCTGATTGGCGTTGCGGTGGTCACCGTGCTGCTGGCGCTGGCCGAACGCATTCTGCCGGAGAAGGACAAGGCCCAGCTGGCGGCACCGGCGGCCCGGTCCGAGTGGACCGTTGACGATCTGGTCCGGGAACGGCCTGTGCGGGAGATCGCCCGGCCGGAGCCGCTCGCCTCGCTGGTGATCCTTGCCGTCATGGCGGTGCTCCCCTTCCTGCCGACCTCCTTCTTCTACGTAGGCCACCTCAACAACGGCGGCGGATTCCTGAACCCGGCCCTGTGGGACGGCTGGATTCCCGCCTACCTCGGTTTCCTGCTGGTGCTGGCGCTGATCGAAATCTGGCGGCTTACCTCCGGCAGATGGTCGACGGCGCTGCTCGCCACGATGATGGCGGCCGACGTTGCCTTCGCGGTTTTCTTGACCGTTGCTTTCCTCAGCCAGGAGGTGCTCGACCCCGCCCTCTTCACCGGCTCCGGAGGTGGGCCGGGCTGGTACCAAGGCATCGCCGTCGTACTCATCTGGGCGGTGACCGTGTGGGACCAGCTGGCCACGGTCAAGGCCTACCGCGTGGCCAGGTCGCTTCGCCCGGCGGAGCCCCGCTAGCACCCGCTTCTCCCGCCGACAGGGCCGCTGCGTCTAGTAGAGGGCAGCGGCCCTGTCAATGCTTTTCGGGGATTTTGACGCTCTCACATCAGTCACAAAAACCGGCTTGCGTCACATTTCGGCAGCGATCGTAAACCGCCCGGAAAAGGGGTTGCGGCGCGGCGGATAAGCCGTACGCTAAGACCACCTCTGGTTGCGGCGGCGTGAACCAAGCGGCTTTCTGGAGGTAATTCGTCGGCAGGTTGGGAAGTGACGTTGGGGGACGTCCGGGCCTGCTCAGGGGGACGGAGGACCGCAGGTGGACGAAACAGTTGCCGCTTCGGAGGACGACGACGCCAACCAGGAGGAACGGACGGCTGCTGCCGGGCAAGCACCGGCGCCGCCTGACCGGGAACCCGCACCGTTGCGCAGTACTCGTAAACCGTGGTGGCGCCGCCGGAAAGACACGGTGTGCCTGGACGAGATGCTTGCGCCTGTTCCACCGGCCCGCCGACACGGCCCCGCGCTGCGTTTCGCCGCCTGGGCCGGGGCAGTCGCCGTGGTGGCACTCAGCGCCGGCTCCCTGGTTGCGCCGGGGGCGATCGCCTTCTCGGCAGCCACCGACTCCGTGCTGGATCTATGGGAGGAACTGCCGGGCGAGTTGCCGCTGGACACCGCCTTGCCGCAGCACACGGTCCTGCTGGACAGGGACGGCAAGGAGTTCGCCCGCTTCTACAGCGAGAACCGCATTGATGTGGCCCTGGACCACGTCTCGGAGACGTTCCGGGACACCCTGCTGTCCACCGAGGATTCACGGTTCTACGAACACCACGGCGTGGACCCGATGGGGGTCACCCGGGCCATGGTCACCAACTCCGTGGGCGGCGAGCGCCAGGGCGGCTCCACCATCACCCAGCAACTGGTGCAGAACATCCTGGTCAACAACGCGCGGGACGAAACCGAGCAGTCGGTGGCGGTGGGCGAGACCTACAACGCCAAGATCCGCGAGGCCAAGTACGCCGTCCAGCTGGAAAACAGGCTGGACAAGGACCAGATCCTGAACATGTACGTCAACGCCGTCTACTTCGGCCACCGCGCGTACGGAGTCCAGGCCGCGGCCCGGATCTACTTCAACACGACGGCGGACAAACTCAACCTGCCGCAGTCGGCCCTGCTGGTGGGCCTGCTCAAGGGGCCGGTCTACTACGATCCGATGACATACCCGGACCGGGCGCTTGCCCGCCGCAACACCGTACTGAACGTGATGGAGGGCCGCGGGTCAATCACCCCAGACGAAGCCGCAGCAGCACGCCAGAGCGGGCTGGGCCTTGACCCGGGCTCCATGCCGTCCGGCTGCGCCGACTCCGACTACCCGTTCTACTGCGACCTGGTCCGGGACGAAATCCTCTCCGATCCGGCCTTCGGCAAGACCCAGGAAGAACGCGCCGACCGGCTCTCCCGCGGCGGGATGACCCTGACCACGGCGATGGACCGCAAGGCGATGGCCGCGGCGCAAAAAGCGGTGAGCAAAGCGATGGGCAACAAGAACCGCGTGGCGCTGGGCACCGCCGTCGTGGAACCCGGCACCGGGCATATTGCCGCAGTGGTGCAGAACCGTGCGTGGGGCGAGGGCAAAGGCAAGACCGAAGTGGTCTTCGCGGACAGCCCCTTCCAAGTGGGTTCGGCAATGAAGCCGATCGTGCTGGCCACGGCGCTATCGCAGGGAATCTCGCCACGGACGAAGCTGCTGGCCAACGGCCCCTACTACTCCCGCCTGGACAACCCGCCGGGCGGCTTCCACAACTACGGCAACAAGAACTACGGCAATATCGATGCCTACCAGGCCGTCCGCGCGTCGGTGAATGTCTACTTTATTCGGCTGATCGAGCGGACCGGCGTGAAGGAAGTGGCCGAGCTCGCCGAGAAGCTGGGAATCACCACCATCCCCACCAAGAAACTGCACGGCAAGGAGGCCTCGCTGGCTCTGGGCGCGTACGAGATTTCGCCGCTGCAAATGGCCAACGCCTACTCCACGTTCGTCAGCGGCGGGGTGCTCTGCCGGCCGGTCACCATCACCGAAGGCATCCGCAGCGACACCGGGGAGAAAATCCCGGTTCCCGAGGCCGGCTGCCACCAGGCCATCAACCCCTCGGTGGCGGCCACGGTAGCCGACGCCCTCAAGGAACCGTTCAACCCCGCCGGCACCCTGGGCGTGCTCGGCATGCCGAAGGGCCGCAAGGCCGGCGCCAAGACCGGTACCACCAACGACTTCGCCGCCAACTGGATTGTGGGCGTCACGCCGCAGTATGCGACGGCGGTGTGGCTGGGTGATCCGCGCGGCGGCGCGCAGCACCCGTTGACCACGGTGAAGGCCTACGGGAAGACCTTCCGCGACCTCACCGGCTCGGAATTGGCCGGCCCGGTGTGGAAGGACACCATGGAGGGCCTGCACAAGGGGCTGCCGGCCGAGCCGATGCCGGAGGCGGATCCGTTGACCAGCAGCGTGGCCGCGTCGCGGTCGATGCCCGATCTCCGCGGGCTGGGTGTCAACGAGGCCATTACGGTGCTGCTGCGCAACAACCTGGTGCCGGTGATCGCGCAGAAGACCACCAAGCCCGATCCGCGAATCGGCAAGAACGTGGTGACCAAACAGTCGGCCCCGCCGGGCAGCAGCCTGGCCTTCCGGCAGGAAGTGAAAATCACGCTCAGTGCTGGCAGCAACACCGCCATCACGGTCCCCGGACAGCCGTAGGAGTCCCGATGTCCATCTTCGAGAAGCATCCGACTGTTGCACTGGCCGTCGGCGCGCTCTGTCTGGCTTCCATCACCGCCTCCGGACTGGCGGCGCTGCAACTATCCGGCATGCCCATGGTCCTCCCCCGCGAACCGGCGCAGGCGGTGGCCGAGGCCGCGTCCCCGGTGGCGATCAGCGCCGTGCTCGCGGACAGCCCGGCGTCCACGTCGCTGACCGCGCTGCTGGATGAACCGCCCGCCAAGTGGAAGCCGGACGGACCGATCCAGCAAGGAGTGGCGCTGCCGGTGCCGTACTCGTGCGATGTCGGGGCGGCCCCGTCCGTGGCGCTGGCGCGTTCGTTCAAGGTGGGCAAGGTGCGCGTGCAGGTGGTCAGCGCTGCCTACACCGCCGGCCTTGGCGCCGAGGCAATGGATGACCTGCTGGATAACGCGTCCGACTGTGCCGGGAGTTCGGTCGACGTCGACGGCGAGGATCTGGACACACCCGGTGTCCAGGCACACCGGGACTACACCAATAAGAGCGGCCGCAGCATGCAGGTGGTGACCTTCCGGCGCGGGGACGTGCTGACATTCGTGGTGGGCAAGGCGGACGTTAAGCTGCGGAAGTTGGCCAAGCAGCTCGACAAGAACCTGGCCGGCACGCTGGACGGCGTTTGCGCCGACCAGCAGTCCGACGCCGGCGACGCCGCCCGCTCCCCCTGGTCGACGGACGACTACAAGCCGTTCACCCGCACCAGCACGGTGGCCATCCGCACTGTTTCACCCCCGCAGGCACCGGCCGGCGACGGCGAGCGCTCGGTGCCGATGCCGGCTCCCACGCTGAAGGTCAAGGCCGCCAAGCCGGCGGCTGAGCCGAGCTATCCCGTCTGGCCGCTGATGCCGGAGGCCCGGAAGGTGCCCAAGCCGCCCAAGAGTCCGGCGGACGAACCCGCTACCTCGGCCAAGGTCAGGGTGCTGGCCGATGACCCCGCCGGCCCGGGTTGCGGTTGGAGTTTCACCGGGATGGCGCCGGTGCCGTTCGACGCCGAAGACGCTGCGCTAGCCAACCGGGAACGCACCAGTGCCGCGGAGGAGAAGCTGGCCGGCGGCGTCGAAAAATGGCAGCAGAGCGTGCTGGACTACTGGGCCGCCTACGACCAGTACCGAACGGAGGTGAAGGAGTACAAGGACTACGCCGCCGCCGTGGCCAAGGTGAACAAGGCCTGGGACAAGATCGCGGCACAGTGGGACGACTACTGGAGGGAATATGCCGTCTACCAGCAGGCACTGGCAGAACGCTCGACCTTCTTCGCCCGCCGGGACAACGCCCAGGCCAATTACCGCGACGCCCTAGCCCAGTGCCAAGCGGACAACCGTGAAGCAGAGCAGGACTACCGCCAAGCGGAGCGGGACTATCAGGACGCCGTGGACGAAGCGGAAGACGAGGACGAGGACCCGCCGGAGCCGCCCGCGAAGCCTGCGCAGGTGGACTGTGACGCGGCGATCCAGCCGCCGAACATCCTGAACTGGGCGGCCCCGGCCGAACCTACCGCACCGGCCACCCCGGCCGATCCCCGCCCGAAAGAACAGCGCTAAAGAACAGCGCTAAGGACCAGCGTTACGCCCGCCGAGTCCGCACGCCCATGGGCCCGTTCGGATTTAGTTAGAGTGGTGGCATGGTCGATTCCACTGCCACAGCCGCCGTTGAGCACCTGGGCGCCGACGGAGGTGCGGTCCCGGACGCGTACTACGTCCGCCTGGACGGCGGCCGCTTCCATTCCACGCTGCATTCCCAGGGCGCGTGGAACGACCACGAACAGCACATGGCCCCGGCGTCGGGGCTGATGGTGCACGAACTGCTGCGCAACCATCCCCGCGCGGAGATGGTGATGAGCCGGATCAACTTCGAGATCCTGGGCATCATCCACGGCGGCGAGTTCGAGATCCAGACCCGGGTGCTTCGTCCGGGCCGGACCATCGAACTGCTGGAGGCCACTTTCACTGCCCAGGGCCGCACCGCTATCCGCGCCCAGGCCTGGCGGCTGCTGTCCGGCGACACTGCCGATGTCGCGGGGCCCGAGCATCCGGGCCTGCCGCGCCCGGACGGCTGCCCTCCGGCGCCGATGCAAAGCGTCTGGGACGGCGGCTTCATCCGCGCCACCGAGTTCCGTACCATCGCCGACCGCGGGCCCGGCAACCGCACGGTGTGGGCGCGTCCGCTGCATCCGTTGGTGCTGGGCGAGGACGTCCACCCGCTGGCCCGTTTCGTCAGCATAGTGGACACCGCGAACGGCGTGGCCGTGCGGCAGGACCCGCGCGAGTACATGTTCCCCAACCTGGACCTGTCCATCCATTTGTTCCGCCAACCGCACGGCGAGTGGACCGGCCTCGATACCCGGGTCACCTTCGGCGCCGGTGGTGTGGGCATGACCGACACAGAGCTGTTCGATGAACAGGGTCCGGTGGGCCGGGCCGCGCAGATCCTGACCGTCCGCAAGTTCCCGGCAGCCGGCGGATGAGCCTGCGCATCCTCACCATCGGACGCAAGCACGAGGCGTGGGTGGCGGAGGGAATCGACCGCTACGAAAAGCGGATGAAGAAGCCCTTCGACGTCACCTGGCAACCCATTCCGCATTCTTCCCGGGAGCATGATGCCGCCCGACGGGAAGAGTCCGAAACCCTGCTGGCCAAGCTCGCCGGCAAGCACGCGAACGACTTCGTGATCCTGCTGGACGAGCGCGGCAAGAACATTGACTCGCCCACGCTGGCGCGCACCCTTCAGCAGCCGCTGGACAGCTCCCGCAACGTCACGCTGATCATCGGCGGCGCCTACGGCGTGGACGACTCGATCCACCGCCGCGCAGACTTTGTCTGGTCCCTGTCCAAACTGGTCTTTCCGCACCAACTGGTCCGGCTGATCGTCATGGAGCAGCTCTACCGCGCCCAAGAGATTGCCGGCGGACGCCCCTACCACCATGAATGACCATGGGTAACGCCCTGCGCTTCGGCCGGTCGGCAGTCGTTGCTGCCGCGGTGCTCTGCCTCGCCGCCGCGGCACATACTGCCGCCGGCGGCACCTTGCCGCCCCCCGCCGTCGTACTGGCACTGGGCGCGCTGACCTGGCTTCCGGTGATGATGCTGGCCGGGCGCAGGCTGGAACCGGGAACCATCCTGGCGGTCCTCGCCGGTGGGCAGCTGGCCCTGCACCAAGCCTTTGAACTGTTCGGCACGGTCCAGTGCGCGCCGTCCGAAGTGGCCGAACACGCCGGCCACGCCGGCCACGCGGGCCATGCCGGCCATGCGGCCGTGGCGCTGGACTGTGTGGCCGCATCGCACGCCGGCAATTCGCCGGGCATGCTCGCCGCTCACTTGCTGGCCACCGCGCTGACCGCTCTGATGCTGGCCCGCGGCGAGGCCGCGCTCTGGGCACTGGCCGCCTGGCTCCGTCCCCTGGTCCAGCTGCCCGCCGTCCCCGTGGCGCCCGTCCGTGCGTCATTGCCGCTTTCGGAGCAGGGTCCGGTGCCCCTGCACACCGCGTATCTGGTCACGGTGGTGCCGCTGCGCGGACCGCCGGTGCCGGTGAGTGTTCCGCTTCCGGGCTGACGCCCGCTGTTAATTCCCACTTCTTCCGGTGCTGTGGCCCATCCTGCCCAGCGCCTCTTGAAAGGCACCCTAGTGAAAACCATCCATCGCACTTCCCTCCGTTCCGTCCTCGCCGCCGGAGCCACTGCCGGCCTGCTGGCCGCCGGCGCCGGCGCAGCCTCCGCGCATGTCGGTGTCACCCCGGAGGACAACGCCGCCGGCGGCAGCTCGGTGCTGACCTTCGCCTTCGCCCACGGCTGCGAGGGCTCGCCGACCAGCAAGATCGCCATCTCGCTGCCCGACCAACTGGACGACGCCACGCCCACCGTGCACCCCGGCTGGGACGTGGAGAAGGTCAGCGAAACCCTCGATACGCCAAAGACGCTGGACAGCGGAGCCACCGTGACCGAGCGGGTCAGCCAGATTGTCTACACCGCCAAGGAACCGGTGGCCGACGAGCTGCGCGACACGCTGCAGCTGCAGGTGCTGCTGCCCGAATCCGCCGGCGAGACCCTGGCCTTCCCCGTCCTGCAGACCTGCGAGAAGGGCGAGACCAACTGGGCCGAACTCCCGGCGGAGGGCCAGGACCCGCATGAACTGGAGTCCCCGGCCCCCTCGTTCGTGATTGGCGCAGCTTCCGCCGAGAGCCACGGAGGGCACGACGGCGGTGCCTCCGACGATGCGCAGGCCGCCGAAGCGTCGGGCAGCGGAGCATCGGGCACCGACGCGGCGACGGTGGCCGGCTGGGCCGGACTCGGCGCCGGCGTACTGGGCCTGGCGGCCGGCGTCACCGCCCTGGCCAGGACGCGCAAGAAGGGCTGATCCGTAGAGATGTAGTGCCGCCTCCGGCCGGTGGGATGTTCGTTGCGGACAACCACCGGCCGGAGGTGTTTAATGTGAGCATGATGAATCGTTTCCGGTTGAGGCCGGCCGCCGCGGCCCTCTTCATTGGCTCCGCAATGCTGCTGGCCGGCTGCGGCCAAGCGGGACCGGGAGCCGGCACCGCACCGGCATCCGCCGGGCCGGCGGGCAGCGCATCGCCGTCGTCCTCTGCACCGGCGCCGGAGACCGAAAGCGCCGCGGAAACCGAAAGCCCCGCCGCGTCGCCGGAGGCCAGCAGCAGCGCCGATGCCGGCACCGGTGACGGGTCCTGCAGCGCCGGCCAACTGGCCGCTGCCATTGAAACCGAACCCGGCGGCGGCGCCGCGGGCAGCGTTTACCGCACACTGGTGCTCACCAACACCGGCGACAAGTCCTGCACGCTGGCCGGCTACCCCGGTGTCTCCTACATCGATGCCAAGGGCAAGCAGGTCGGCGCCCCGGCTGACCGGGACCCGGACGCCAAGAAGGTCACCGTCACATTGGCGCCGGGCGGCACCGCCGCGGCGCAGTTGCGGCAGACCAACGCACAGAACTACGGCGAAGAATGTGGGCTCACGGACGTGGCGGGGGTCAAGGTTTACCCGCCAAACCGCAAGGATTCGCTGATTGCTGAGCAGGATACCGTCGGCTGCTCGGACGACTCGGTGGTGCTGATGACGGTGGGAACGGTCCAGGCCCCCTAACCGGGTCCGTAGCCGGTTCTGCCGCCGCGGAACTGCACGCTGTGGGCGCCGGGCGTTAGGCTCAAACCATCGGTATGACGACGTCTGTGCTCGAACGCTTCAGTCCGGCGACCCGCGAGTGGTTCGCCGGTGCGTTCAGCGCGCCCACCGACGCGCAGACCGGCGCCTGGAACGCCATCTCCGCCGGTTCCCACGCCCTGGTGGTGGCGCCGACCGGTTCCGGCAAGACGTTGGCGGCCTTCCTCTGGGCGCTGGACACCTTCATCTCCACCGCGGAGGCAGAACCGGAGCTCCCGCTCGAGGTCCCGCAGCCGGCGCGCAAGCGCGGACGGGGCGGCCAGCGGGAATCCCGCGGCACCCGCGTGCTCTACATTTCGCCGCTGAAGGCGCTGGGCGTGGACGTGGAGCGGAACCTGCGCGCGCCGCTGATCGGCATCACCCAAACCGCCAAACGGCTGGGACTGCCCGCCCCGTCCATCACGGTGGGCGTCCGTTCCGGCGACACTCCGGCCAACGAGCGCCGCCGGCTGCTCACGCATCCGCCGGACATCCTGATCACCACCCCGGAATCGCTGTTCCTGATGCTGACGTCCAAGGCACGGGAGACCCTTGCCTCGGTGGACACCGTGATCATCGATGAAGTGCACGCCGTGGCCGGGACCAAACGCGGCGCGCACCTGGCGGTCACGCTGGAACGGCTGGACGCGGTGCTGACGCGGCCGGCCCAGCGGATCGGTCTCTCCGCCACGGTGGAGCCGTTGGATACCGTTGCCCGCTTCTTGGGCGGCAACGCACCGGTGGAGATTGTCGCCCCGCCCGCCAAGAAGTCGTGGGACCTGACGGTCACCGTCCCGGTGGAGGACATGACGGCGCTGGCCTCGCCCAGCCAGGAAGAACTGGGCCCGGGCGCGCAGCCAGCGTCCATCTGGCCGCATGTCGAAGAGAAGATCGTCGACCTGATCGCCGAGAACCAATCCACCATCGTCTTCGCCAATTCCCGCCGACTGGCCGAACGGCTCACTGCCCGGTTCAACGAAATCTGGAGCGAACGCCAGGCCCTGTCCCTGGCCGGCGACGACGTCTGGGACACTGCACCCGGCCAGGGCACCGACTCCGGGTCCGGTACCGTCACCGCTAACGAGACCAAGCCGCCGGCCCAGATCATGGCGCAGGCCGGATCGATGTCCGGGGCGGACATGGTGCTGGCCCGCGCCCATCACGGCTCGGTCAGCAAGGAAGCCCGCGCCGAGATCGAAGACGACCTCAAGTCCGGCCGGCTGCGCTGCGTGGTGGCCACCTCCAGCCTGGAACTCGGCATCGACATGGGTGCCGTGGACCTGGTGGTGCAGGTGGAATCACCGCAGTCGGTCGCGAGCGGCCTGCAGCGGGTGGGCCGTGCCGGGCACCAGGTCGGCGAAACCTCGCAGGGCGTGCTGTTCCCCAAACACCGGCAGGACCTGGTCAACACCACGGTCACGGTGGAGCGGATGCTCGCCGGCCGGATCGAGCCGCTGTTCATCCCGGCGAACCCACTGGACATCCTCGCCCAGCAGACCGTGGCGGCCACGGCGCTCGGTGCCGTCGATGTGGAGGAATGGTTCGACGTCGTGCGCAAATCCGCGCCCTTCGCCACGCTGCCGCGCTCCGCCTACGAGGCCACGCTGGACCTGCTGGCCGGGCGCTACCCCAGCGACGAATTCGCGGAACTGCGGCCGCGCATCGTCTGGGACCGGCTTGCCGGCACCATCACCGGCCGCCCGGGCGCACAGCGGCTGGCGGTGACCTCCGGCGGAACCATTCCGGACCGCGGGCTGTTCGGCGTCTACCTGGTGGGGTCCGAGGACGAGAAGAACCGAGGCGGCCGCCGGGTCGGCGAACTGGACGAGGAGATGGTCTACGAGTCCCGCGTGGGCGACGTTTTCGCGCTGGGCGCCACCAGCTGGCGGATTGAGGACATCACCTATGACCGGGTGCTGGTCTCGCCGGCCTTCGGGCAGCCGGGCAAGCTGCCGTTCTGGAAGGGCGATTCGTTGGGGCGGCCGGTGGAACTCGGGCGCGCGCTGGGCCGTTTTGTCCGGGAACTGTCCGGTACCGCTGAGGAACCGGCGCGCGAGCGGCTGGCCGGGGCAGGGCTGGACGATTGGGCCGCGGGGAATCTGCTGGCCTATCTCACCGAACAGCAGCAGGCCACCAACGACGTTCCCAACGACCGCACGCTAGTGGTGGAGCGGTTCCACGACGAGCTCGGCGACTGGCGGGTGGTGCTGCACAGCCCGTTCGGCATGCCGGTCCACGCTCCGTGGGCGCTGGCCGTCGGCGCACGGCTGCATCAACGCTACGGGCTGGACGGCTCCGCGATGGCCGCCGACGACGGCATTGTGCTGCGCGTGCCGATGATGGAGGACGAGCCGCCTGGTGCCGAGCTGTTCCTCTTCGACCCCGAGGAACTGGACCAGATTGTCACCGCGGAGGTGGGCGGTTCGGCGCTCTTCGCCTCGCGCTTTCGCGAATGCGCCGCACGTGCGCTGCTGCTGCCGCGGCAGAACCCGGGCAAGCGCAGCCCGCTCTGGCAGCAGCGCCAGCGCTCGGCCCAACTGCTGGATGTGGCGCGCAAGTATCCGACGTTCCCGATCATCCTGGAGACGGTGCGCGAGTGCCTGCAGGATGTCTACGACCTGCCCGCGCTCAAGGACATTGCCGCTGGCATCGAACGCCGCGAGCTGCGTCTCGTGGAGACCACCACGCAGCAGCCCTCGCCGTTCGCGCGTTCGCTGCTCTTCGGTTACGTGGCCAGCTTCCTCTACGAGGGCGACTCCCCGCTGGCCGAACGCCGGGCGGCGGCGCTCTCCCTGGATCCGGGCCTGCTCAACGACCTGCTGGGCCGCGCCGAACTGCGCGAACTGCTGGACGAGGGCATCATCGCCCAGACGGAACAGGAACTGCAGCGGCTCACCGAGGACCGCAAGGTCAAGGGCGCGGAAGGCATCGCGGACCTGCTGCGCCTGCTGGGGCCACTCACGACGGCGGAGATCGCCGCCCGCCTCCAGCCTGCCGCCCCGGTGGTCGACCAAGCGAGCGCCAGCGAGCGCGCGGAGACCGGGTCTCTACTCGGCGCCGGCGCGCCTCCATCGACCACCGAAAACGACCACCCGGTGGTCGACCAAGCGAGCGCCAGCACCCCGGTGGTCGACCAAGTGAGCGCCAGCGAGCGCGTGGAGACCGGGTCTCTACTCGGCTCCGGCGTGCCTCCATCGACCACCGGCACCGCCCCGCCTCCTTCAACCACCGAGGTCGAACCCCTGCTGGCCGAACTGGCCAAGGCCAACCGCGCCCTGAAGGTGGGCGTGGCCGGCGTCGAGCGCTGGGCCGCGGTGGAAGACGCCGCCCGGCTGCGGGATGCCCTCGGCGTCCCGCTGCCGGTGGGCGTGCCGCTGGCTTTCATCGAGCCGGTGGCCGACCCGCTCGGCGACCTGGTCAGCCGCTACGCCCGCACCCACGGGCCGTTCACCGCCGCAGAGTGCGCCCGCCGGCTGGGGCTGGGCGCCGCCGTCGTGCTTACGGCGTTGCAGCGCCTGCTCAAGGACGGCCGGGTGGTGGAAGGCGAATTCCGCCCCGGCGGCGCGCCGGACGCTGACGACGGCGGCACCGCGACCGGCGGGGAACGGGCTCCGATCGGTGCGCCGGACCAGCGCCAGACCGAGTGGTGCGATGTCGAGGTGCTGCGCAAGATCCGCCGCCGATCTCTGGCGGCGCTGCGCCGGGAAGTCGAACCGGTTGACCCGGCCACCTACGGCCGATTCCTCCCGGCCTGGCAGAACGTCGGAGCCAAGCTGCGCGGGCTGGACGGCGTGGTCACGGTGGTGGACCAACTCTCCGGGGTTCCCATCCCGGCGTCGGCGTGGGAACCGCTCATCCTTGCGTCGCGCGTGTCCGACTACACGCCAGCCATGCTGGACGAGCTGACCGCCACCGGCGAAATCCTGATCGCCGGTGCGGGCTCGATGCCCGGCAACGACGGCTGGATCAGCCTGCACCTGGCGGACACCGCGCCGCTGACGCTGAATCCGCAATCCGATTTCGAGCCCAGTGTGCTGCAGTACGAACTGCTGAGCGCACTCTCCGGCGCCGGAGGCTACGGCGGCGCCTACTTCTTCCGGCAGCTCTCCGATGTGCTGGCGGCCAACGGCACCCAGCCGGGGGACGACGCCGTCGTCAGCGCGCTGTGGGACTTGCTCTGGGCCGGCCGGATCACCAACGACACGTTCGCCCCGGTGCGGACGCTGCTGGCCGGCGGCACCACGGCCCACCGGCAGCGCAACGCGCCGCCGCGGTCCCGGTCGGCCCGGCTGGGACGGATCGGACGCATGCACGGACTGAGCGGGGCCGGCCTGCGTCCGGGCATCGGGGCCGCCGCGGACGCCGCCGCGGGCCGACCGCGGACCGCACCGCCGATCGCCGCCGGCCGCTGGTCCCTGCTGCCGGCGCCGGAGGCCGATGCCACCGTGCGGGCACACGCCACCGCCGAACTGCTGTTGGACCGCTACGGCGTGGTCACCCGCGGCTCGGTCGCCGCCGAATCGGTGCCTGGCGGCTTCGGCCTGATGTACAAGGTGCTGGGCAAGCTGGAGGAGACCGGCCGCTGCCGCCGCGGCTACTTCATCGAGCATCTGGGGGCGGCCCAGTTCGCTGTCTCCCCTACGGTGGACCGGCTGCGTTCCTTCAGCCGCGATGCGCAACTGGGTGAGCAGGCGCCGTCGGCCGTGGCATTGGCTGCGACCGACCCCGCCAATCCCTACGGCGCGGCGCTGGCCTGGCCCGCGCAGGAATCCGGCCACCGGCCGGGGCGCAAGGCGGGCGCCCTAGTGGTGCTGGTGGACGGCGAGCTGGCACTGTATTCCGAACGCGGCGGCAAGACGCTGCTGGCCTTCACCGAGGACGAGGAGTTGCTGGCGATGTGCGGCCGGGCCCTGGTGCAGGTGATCCGGCGCGGCGCCGCGGACAAGATGGCGGTGGAGAAGGTCAATGGCGGCCCCATCCTGGACACGCCGCTGGCCCGCGCGCTGATGGACGCCGGCTTCTATTCCACTCCGCGGGGATTGAGGTTCCGTGCCTGAGGGCGACACCGTCTGGCGAGCCGCCCGGCGACTTCACGCGGCGCTGGCCGGGCAGGCGCTGACCGGCAGCGACTTCCGGGTGCCGCGCTATGCCACGCTGGACTTGTCCGGGCAGACCGTGGACGAGGTCCGCTCCCGCGGCAAGCACCTGCTGATGCGGGTCGGCGCGCTGACCGTGCACTCGCATCTGGGCATGGATGGCAGCTGGCAGGTCTACCAGCCCGGCGAGCGCTGGCGGAAACCCGCCTTCCAGGCCCGCCTCATCCTCTCTACCAGCACGACGACGGCGGTGGGCTTCGCGCTGGCCGCGCTCGACGTGGTGCCGCGGGCCGACGAGGACCAACTGGTGGGGCACCTGGGGCCGGACCTGCTGGGGCCGGACTGGGACGCAGACGAAGCCCTGCGGCGGCTGCGCCAGGAGCCCGACCGGCCGATCGGGCTGGCCCTGCTCGATCAGCGCAATCTCGCCGGGATCGGCAACGTCTACCGCTGCGAGCTCTGTTTCATTGCCCGGGTGCACCCGTCCACGCCGGTGGGCCAGGTGCCGGATCTCCCGGCCATGGTGTTGAAGTCCAAGCAGCTGCTGGAGGTCAATAAGGAGCGCAGCAGGCGCAGCACCATCGGGTCACCTGCCCGCGGCGAATCGTTCTGGGTCTATGGCCGGGCCCGCCGTCCCTGCGGACGCTGCGGCACCCCGATCGCCCACGACCTCCAGGGCAATACCGAGGCCGACCAGCGCGACGTCTACTTCTGCCCGCACTGCCAGCCGCTTGCTTCCTGAAGGGGCTGGATCACGCGCTCGCGGAGGCCTCTTGGCCGCCGCTTGGCAGGCCTATGCCGGAACCCGGCGCCCCGGTGCCGGCCCTCGGCAGCCCCAGCGCCGGCCCTCGGCGCCCCAGGTCAGTGGCTGCCGTCGAGATCACCCTCCGCAACCCCCGACGTCGTGTCGAGATCACCACCTGGCGTCCAGATCGGGGATTATGCGGGGAGATCTCGGCGCGTTCCCCCGACCTCGTGGAGCCGTCCGTCCGAGGATCCACCCCGGCGGCGGCGGATCTCCCCCGGCCGCTCAGATCTGCCGCGGCCGCTAAGCCCGCGCAACCCTTTGCCCGCCGTCGCGGCGTCGGCCGCGCGGTACGAACCGTAATATGGTGACGACAACAGACGAAGGGGGCCCATGAGCTGGCTGCAGACGATTCCGGCGGTGCTGGTGGCCATCGTCCTCGTCTTCGGACCCGGCCTGCTGTGGGGCGCCGTGCTCGGCTTGCGCCGGTTGTCCCTGGTGGCATTGGCCGGCCCGTTCGGCGTCACCGCCATCGTGCTCGCCGCCGAACTCGGGCGTCTGGTCGGCCTGCGCTGGGCCTGGCCCCAACTGCTGGCCGTCACCGTCATTGTCGCCGCCATGCTCTGGCTGCTCCGCCGCAGCCTGGGCCACCGGTTGCACCGGGATCCCGAGAGGCCGAACGTCCCGGCTCCCTGGCGCTCGGTGGCGCTGGCTTGGGCGGTCTCCGCGGTGCCGCTGGCCGCAGCGATGATCTTTATCTTCGGTGCCCCGGACAACATCGCGCAGTCGCACGACAACATCTTCCATCTCAACGCGCTGCGCTACATTTCCGACTCGGGTAACGCTTCCTCGCTGACACTGGGCTATCTGGGCACCACCGACCGGGGCGTGTTCTACCCGGCGGGCTGGCACGACGTGGTCTCGCTAGTGATGATCACTGCCGGGCTGCAGCCGGCGTCCGCCATCAACATCACCAACCTGGTGCTGATCACCGGTATCTGGAGCACCGGCTGCCTGTTCATGGTCAGCCGGATCACCGGCGAGCGCACCATGCCGCTGCTGGTCGCTGCCGTGGTTTCGCTCTCCTACAGCAGCTTCCCCTACCTGCTGCTGGAATTCGGCGTCGTCTATCCGTTCATGCTCTCCATCGCCATGCTGCCGGCCGCCTTGGGCGTGGTGTTCCAGCTGCTCCGCCTGGGCGTGCACACCCGCGTGTCCACCGAAGGCAACGTGCTGCTGCTAATCGGGCTGCTGCCGGGCATGGCGCTGTCCCATCCGGCCACGATCATGGGGCTGCTGGCGCTCTCCGTGCCGCCGGTCGTCGCGGCCGCCTACCCGGCACTGCGCGCCACAGAACAACGACGGCGGCTGCGCGCCTGGCTGGGCACCGGCGCCTTTCTGGTGGTGCTGGTGGCGCTGTGGATCACCCTGCGCCCGGCCCGCAGCAGCAGCGCCAACTGGGACAACATGGGCAATGCCGCGGCGGCGCTGGGCGAGGTGCTGCTGAATTCGCCGCTTAGCCGACCCATTTCCATTCTGGCGACCATCTTGACCATCGTGGGCGCCGCCGTCGTGTTCAACCTGCGTAAAAACCGCTTTGCGCTGGGGATGTATGCGGTGGGCGCTGCCCTGTACGTGATCGGCAACCTGCAGGCGGTGCCCGCCCTGCGCTGGTGGGTGGCCGGCATTTGGTACAACGATTTCTTCCGCATCAGCGCCATGCTCCCGGTGGCCGGCCTGCTGATAGCATCCATCGGCGGTGTGGCGCTGGCAGGAACGGCGCGCTCCTTCTTCCGGGCCTCGCTGGCCCGCCGCGAGAAGAAGGCGCCGGCGTGGATCCGCCCCGCCGCCACCGGCGTGCTGGTGGTCATCAGTCTCGCGGTAGTGCCTATGTTCGCGGTGCAGCGAGGCATCTCGGAAGCCGCCGCCAAGTACCGGTTTTCGGACCGTTCGCAGTTGCTCACCCTCGACGAGCTCGCGCTGATCAAGCGGATTCCCGACCGGGTCCCCGAAGATGCTGTGATCGCCGGTGACCCGCTGACCGGGGCCTCGCTGTCCTACGCCTATACCGGCCGCCGCGCGCTGGTCCCTTCGGGAACCACGTCCCCCAGCGTGGAGGGCAAGCTGATCATGGACAAGCTGGACGAGATGCGGACCGATCCTGCGGTCTGCCCTGCCGTGGAGTCACAAAACGTCCAGTTCGTGCTGGACTTCGGCAACCGTTCCGTCCACCCCGGCGAGAAATCCTCGGTGCCGGGCCTGCAGGAGCTGACCGAGGCCAACGGCTTCAAACTGGTGGACTCCGAAGGCGATGCGAAGCTCTATCAGATCACCGGTTGTCCCTGAACCGTTCCGGTTCCAATCCGGAGCCCGTTCCATACCGGTGCCGGTTCTCGGGCGTCGGGGTCCGTCCGCGTCCCGGTTCCGCCGCCAGGGCCGGTTCCGCCGCAGGGCCGGGGTGGGGCGTGCACCGGTGCCGGTTCTCGGGCGTCGGTCAGCCGGTACCCTTGATGGGTGATGGAATCCCCGCTCCCGGTGCGCGACGGCGTCAACGCCACCCGCTTGCGCCTGCCCGGCGAGGGCCCGTGGGAAACGGCGATGGACTACATGCTGCACCGCTGGGGCCACGTGGATCCGGACGGCATCATGGACCGGTTCGACCGGGGCGAGATCGTGGGCGAGGGCGGCACCGTGCTCAGCCGGACCACTCCGCTGGATGCCCACACCTTCATTTGGTACTACCGCACCTTGCCCCGGGAAAAGCGGCTGCCGGTGGAGATCAACATCCTGCACCAGGACGAGAACATCCTGGTGGTGGACAAGCCCCACTTCCTGCCCACCACCCCCGGCGGCACGTACATCCAGGAGTCTGCGCTGGTCCGGCTGCGCCGCCAACTGGATATCCCGGACCTGATTCCCATGCACCGGCTGGACCGCCTCACCGCCGGGGTGCTGCTCTTTTCCACCAACCCCGCCACCCGCGGCAAATACCAGGTGCTGTTCGAAAAGCGCCTGGTGCAGAAGGAATACGAGGCCATCGCGCCGGTGGATCCGCAGCTGCAGTTTCCGCAGACGGTGCGGAACCGGATGACCAAGTCCCGCACCTACCTGCTGGCCCAAGTGGTCGACGGCGAACCCAACACCGAAACCCGGATCGAGCTGCTGGAACAGCGCGGAAGGATGGGCCGCTACAAACTCGAACCGCATACCGGAAAGACCCACCAGCTGCGCGTACACCTGGCTTCGCTGGGCATCGGCATCCTGCACGACCCCTTCTACCCAGTGTTGCTGGACCAGGCCCCCGACGACTTTGAGCGGCCGCTGCAACTGTTGGCCCGTGGGATCTCGTTTACCGACCCGATCAGCGGCGAACCGGTGGAATACCGGAGCCGGCTGGAGTTATCCGAGTGGCCGGTCCGAGGCCCCGCCCACGCGGGGGACGCTGGCGACGCCTCGAAGCATGGATTGTTTGGATCATTAGGCGCGGCCTGAAGCGGTACCTTGCACGTGCGTCTCCCGCCTACGGGTCAGCAGCAGTCCCAGGGCAAGCATGACCACGCCCAGGATGAGGTGCAGCCAGTTGTCGGCTGAGTTCAGGGGCACGAAGTTTGCGGTGCTCTGCTGGTCAATGAACAGTCCGTACAGCCAGAGGACCAAGTAGATCACACCGCCCCACACCAGGTAGTTGCGCGCACCTGGGATGGTTCGGGCCAGAACCAGTCCCGCGATACCGAACAAGAGATGGACGATGTTGTGCAGGATGGAAACTTGGAAAACACCCAGCAGCATCGCCTCGGAATGGTGCCCTGCGGCCATCATCTGGTCGTAGTTTGAGGTGATCCCGGGGATGAAGCCCAGGATGCCCACCAGCAAAAAGACGGCGCCAAAGATCATCG
Source organism: Arthrobacter sp. NPDC055138 (assembly GCF_053607305.1). Taxonomy (NCBI): domain Bacteria; kingdom Bacillati; phylum Actinomycetota; class Actinomycetes; order Micrococcales; family Micrococcaceae; genus Arthrobacter; species Arthrobacter sp. NPDC055138. Next base: position 404,927 of record NZ_JBSGTH010000004.1, on the reverse strand, counting down.
CCGCCAACTGGACAGGAGTCCTGCCCGCACGGCGGGTCTGGACGTTGCGCTCAGCGGTCATGGCAATCTTCCCGTCTGGCGCCGTCAGCCAGCCTGGGCCTTGCGGCGCCGGTAGATGTGGCTCTTGACAGACACAACGATACAATAAGGCTGCTTAGGAGTTAAGAGGGGCCCGCCCGACCCGGAATCAGCCCGCGCCCAACGTCTCGCTGTAAGCGCCGGCTTCGGCGAGCGGATCCAACGCCATGACAGCCAGCGGCTCCCACCTGCCGTCAACATGGAATGCCAGCGTCCGGGCATCCGGCGACGGCACGCCTTCGAACACCACGCTGACGATGTCCTCAAGGTCCCGATCCCCGCTGACCTCGTAGAGTTGCGTGAAACAGCGCCCGGTGTCATCCACTGCGGTCATCTGCGCGCGGGCCAACAGCCAGGAAACCAATGGATCCTCACCGCGGAAGCGCGCGATGATCCGGTTGGGCAGCAACTCAACAATCGTCAGCGTCAGGGTCCGTTCGGCATCCCAGCGGCACGGCACGTTACAGAGAATGGTCACGGCGCCGGACAAACCGTAGGACTCGTTCCCCATGCGAATACAGCTCCCCCAGAAACGAACATCAGGACGGTCCTCGACCGCTTGCGTCAATACTAAGCAGACTGTTCAGCGGGAGGGAAATGGATTCTGGTGCCGTGACGTCGGCGGGCGGCGCAGTGCTAACCCAACAATTCCAAGTGCACCCGGCGGAAGGTCTCTGCGAGCCCGGCAGAGAACAGCACGAATTCGACCACCTGCAGACCGCCGTCGTACTCCAAGACCTGGCCGATCCCCCGGCGCGCGACAGTCTCCGCATCCCAGCCGTACACGCCCGCGCCGATCGCCGGGAAGGCCAGCGTCTCGGCTCGCAATTCATCGGCGACCCGCAGCGATTCGCGGAAACATCCGGCCAGCAGTTCCGGGTCGGTCTGGCCGGCGCGTCGGTTGGGCCCCACCGTGTGGATCACCCATTTGGCCGGCAGGAAGTACCCCTCGGTGGCAGCCGCTTGGCCGGGCGGCAGTCCGTCCGGCAGATCGGTGGCGCGCAGTCGGCGGCATGCTTGAAGCAATTGCGGGCCGGCTGCCGCGTGGATGGCTCCGTCCACGCCGCCACCGCCTAGCAGGCTGGAGTTGGCGGCGTTTACGATGGCGTCCACCTGACGCTGGGTGATGTCGCCTTCGAGGATGCGGATCTCCACGTTTGCCAGTCTGCCACCGGGTGGCAATTCCCGATAGATTGGGCTGATGGAGATTCCCGAGGGGCCGCTGCAGTGGGTGTACTATCCCATGACTGTGCTGCTGGTCATCCTCGACGCCGCGGTGCCGGCTGCTCCGTCCGAATTCATGGTGATCGGCGGCGGCACGCTGTTGGCCAACGGCGAACTGATCCTGCCGCTGGTGTTCCTGGCCGTGATGCTGGGCAGCTGGCTTGGCGACCTGCTGCTGTTCCTGCTCTTCCAGCGCGGCATCAACACCTGGCTTAATCGCTATAGCTGGGGCCGGAGGATTGACCGGGGAGTCACGCTGGCGCTGAGCAAGGCCGGCGAATCCTCCACCTATGCTGCGGTTGTGGCGGCCCGCTTCATCCCGGGCGGCCGGACGGCGGCGGTTGCGGCCTCCGGTTTGGCTGATGTGCCGTTCAAGCCGTTCCTGCTCGCCTCGGCCGCCGGCTCAGCATTGTGGGCCACGTGGATGATCGGATTGGGCTTCGCCGCCGGGCGCGTGTCCGTGTTCCCGTTTTGGGTCAACGTCCTGATCGGCACCGGGGTGGGCATTGTGGTGGGCTCGGTGATCGCCATGGTGATCGGCTTCCGGCGACGCAACAGCAGCCGCAGCGCGATCCCGGTCCGTGAGCCCGCCGCCAACCCCGTTCCCGATCTAGGAGCCGAGTGAAACCGGAAACTGACCTGGTCCAGCCCGTCATCAAGTCAGCGAAGCCCTTGGCTCTCCGCATCCGTGCCGCACTGGCGACGGACCTGGCCAGACAATGCGCGGTGACCGCTTCGCTGCTGCTCTGCCTGCTGGCCGGTCTGCATGGCGCCGGTTTGCTGGGCGGGACCGCGATCATAGACGCCGCTTCCGGCGCCTTTGCCCCGGACTTCACCCTGCTGGCGTTGGAATCGCGGGCGTTCGGCATCTGGGGCGTGATCTATCTGGGCCTGCTCGGCTACACCATCTTCCAGTGGTGGCCTGCAGACCGCGCGTCACAGCGCCAGCGCACCATCGGCTGGGCGGTGGCGGCCTCGATGCTGCTCAACGCGGCCTGGATTTTGGCCGCCCAAGCGGGGAACGTCGGCTTGGCCCTGGTCCTGATTCTGATGCTGGTGGCCGCGCTGGCTTGGGTCATCGACGGTTTGTCCCGCTATCCCTCGCCCTACCGGGTGGACGCGCTGCTGGTGGACGGGCCGTTGGGCCTCTACGCCGGCTGGGTCCTGCTGGCTGCTGCCCTGAATGCCGGCAGTTGGCTGACCGTCCGCGAGATCGACTTTTTGGGTTGGGAAGGCGAGGTCTGGGCTGTTATCGCGGTGGCCTTTGTGTCGCTGGCCGGAGCGGTGATGGCGATGACCGGCCGCGGCCGGATCTCTGCCGTGCTGGCCCTTGCGTGGGGGCTGGGCTGGTTGACCTACGACCGTTTCTTGGGCGAGCCGGAGTCCGCGCCGGTGGCGATGGCCGCCGGCTTCGGGCTGTTCTTTGTGCTGGTCTGCGGCATCTCCCGCCATTTCCAGGTGGGCCACGCGGAACGCCGTGCGCTGCGCCGCGGTGAACCGCTGGACTGAGCAGGCAGGGCAACAACGACGGCGGACGGCCGGGTTCTGTGGGAGAGTCCAGTTCCGCGGGAGGCCGCCCGGATTCCGCGGGCGGCTGGCCGGGTTTCACCGGCGGCGTCCGGGTTTGGCGCTGGACGTCTCCAGAACGGTCTCAGCCGACGGGCGCCCATTTACCGCGCGAGCGCCGCAGCACCGCGAGCCTGGCCGTGGTGGCGACTTCTTCGACGACGTGGCGCATGTTCGCGCCGGCTTGCAGCGCCTGCCGGTTTTCGGCGGCGTAGGCGTTGGCGTCCACGGTGAACCGGACGGTGATCCGCGGGACGCCGGCGACTACGTCCAGCTGGTTGGCCTCCACGATGTGCGCCGATCCAACGGCCGCCACCGCAGCTTCCATGACTGCCTCCGGCTTGTTCCCGGGCTTCAGGCCGGTGATGTTCAACTGGGCGCGGAAGGACGGCATCCCTCAACTCTAGCCGCGTCGCGCCGGAGGGTTCAGCGGACGTCGGCGCCGTCAGGGCCGCGGATCGGAGGGGGTCAGTGCGATCCGAGTTGGATCAGAAGCACGCCGACGCCGATGAGCACGATCCCGGCAGCCATCAGCTTGGTCAGGGGCTCGTCGAAGAGGAACTTGCCGATCAGTGCGGTCAGTGCCACCCCGCAGGCGGTCCAGATGCCGTAGGCCATCCCTAGCCCCAGTCCTTCACGCAGCGCGAGCGACAGGCAGCTAAAGGCAATCAGGTATCCGGCGACCACGGCCGCGAGCCATGCCTTGTGTCCGTCGATGCTGGCCCGCAGCGAGAGCGTCGCGGCCACCTCCACCACGATCGCGACGGCTAAGAAGACCCACCCCATCAGGATGCGGCCTGCTCGGAGGTACGCGCCGCGGCCCGGCTTGCCCCCCATTGCACCAGCACTACTCCGGCGACGGCCAGCGCCATGCCGGCCAGCATCAGGGTAGTGAGCGGTTCGTGGAAGAGGACAGCGGCCAGGACCGCCGTCAGGGCAACGCCCAGCGCACCCCAGATCCCGTAGGCCACGCCCACCGGCACCCCCGCCCGCAGGACGGCGGCGATAAAGGCAAACGACGCCACGTAGCCGACGACGACCACAACATACAGGGCCGGGGCGCCCAATGCTGCCTTCAGCGACAACGACGCCGCCACCTCACACACGATCGCGCCCGCAAGCAGCAGCCAGTTCTTCACTTATCAACCTCCCCCACCAGCAGAGCAGGTTTCGTTGCCCAGTGCACAATCAGGGCGCGCGGGAGACTGGGCTGACCGCAAGGCTGCAGAAGTCCTCTTCCAGCCCGCAACGACGGTGCCGCGCCCGATTCCACGCCACGCGGCACCCGTCGGAGCGCGCGGCCTAGCGGCGGTGGATGGACTTGTAACTCAGATAGGCGTTGAGCCCCTCGATCCCGTACTCGGTGCCCAGACCGGAGTCGTGCCGGCCGCCGAACGGGGCGGAGTGGTTGGAGGCGAAGAAGTTGATGCCCACCGAGCCGGTATCCATCCGGTCGGCAACCGCGAGCGCGGCATCCTGATCCCGGCCGAAGACGATGCCGCCCAGGCCGAACTCGGTGTTGTTCGCCAGTGTCACGGCATCGTCCACGTCCGCATACTTCAACACGGAGATGACCGGCCCGAAGACCTCTTCCCGGGAAATCCGCATCTCAGGCGTGACGTCGGCGAAGACCGTGGGCTGCACGAAGTAGCCGCCTTCCAGCCCGCCGCCGAGCCGTGCCGCCTGTCCGCCGGTAGTGGCGCGCGCGCCTTCCGACCGGGCGGAAGCCAGGTAGTCCAGCACGGTGCGGTACTGCGACTCGGTGGCCGCGGGCCCGAACACGGTGGCCGGATCCAGCGGGTCGCCCTGCACGCCGGCGGCGATGGTCGCGGTCACCATGTCTACTACCTGGTCGTAACGCGAGGCCGGGGCCAGGATGCGAGTGGAGATGTAGCAGGTCTGTCCGGTGTTCCGCATACAGGAGCGCACCAGCACCTTGGACATTTCGTCCAGGTCGGCGTCCTCGAGCACCACGGCACTGGACTTGCCGCCCAGTTCCAGCGTGACCGGCCGCAGCAGTTCCCCGCACGCCGCCGCGATCTTGCGGCCCACCGGGGTGGAACCGGTGAACGCCACCTTGTCCACGCCGGGATGCTTCACCAAGGTGTCGCCCAGCCGGCCGGACCCGGTGACCAGGTTGACCACCCCGGCCGGCACGCCCGCGGCGGCCACGGCATCCACGATCAGCCGGAAGGACAGCGGCGTGGGCGATGCAGGCTTCATCACCACCGTGCAGCCGGCCAGCAGCGCGGGCGCCAGCTTGATCACCATCAGGTTGATCGGGAAGTTCCACGGCGCAATCAGCCCGCACACCCCTACCGGGTCGCGGCGCACCACTGACTCGCCGCCGCCGCGCGGGAACGGGCGCACGTCCTCGCGTTCCAGGTACTCCGCGAGCGTGGCGAAGTAGCGGAAGATTCCGGCCGCATTGGCCGCGGCACCGGAGGATTCGGAGACCGGCGAGCCGTTCTCCCTTGTATTGGTCAGGGACAACGCCCCGGCCCGCTTTTCCACCTCGTCCGCGATCCGCAGCAGATAGGCCGCACGCTCGGAGGGCGCCAGCTTGGGCCACGGGCCGGCGTCGAAGGCCCGCCGGGCCGCGGCCACCGCGGCGTCGACGTCCTCAACAGTCCCGTCCGGCACCGATCCCCACACCTGTCCGGTGGCCGGGTCCGTCACGGGATTGCGGCCGGTCCCCCGCGCCGGGACCCACGCGCCGTCAACAAACACGTCGTCCACATGGGTATAGGGCAGGTCCAGAGCCTCGCGGGCGGCGAAGGCGGCCGCGGCGGACGACGCCGGGGCTCCCCCGGGTGCCGCGGCGGTGCTGTGCGGCGTGGTGGTCATCGGATGACTCCTGTCTTCAGCAGTGCCCTGGAACGCTCCAGGTCCGCGGTTCCCATCGCCAATGCGGCCTCGGTGATCAGTTCCGGAATGATTTCCACACCCAGCCGGTCGGTGTACACGTCCGGGGTCATGCCGAACCAGGTCGATGCCAGCGCGATGCCGGCATGGTCGAACCGCCACAGCCGGTCGGCGTCGCGGACCAGGGCGTCCTCCAGCGAATACGCCACGTGTCGGGTGTCATGCCCGTCGATAATCTCGCAGACCCGGTCAACAAATTCCGTCGCGTAGCCCAGGCCGGGCAGCACACGGCGGGCCACCTTGCAGCCCTCGGCCTCGTGTTCGAACCGGATGGCCGCCTTGCGCCAGTCGCCGGTGAATCCTTCGGAGAGGATCCGTTCCTCGTCCACGTGCGCCCAGCCGGTGTCGTGCAGCAGAATGGCCACCCGGACCAGTTGCGCATCGGCCTCCGGGTAGGCTCGGCAGAGCCGCTCCGCGAAGGCCAGCGAGATGGGCAGGTGGATGTCGTTGCCGCGGCTGCGGGTCTCCTGCACCACCGCCTGCCAGATCGCATCCAAATCGCCAACCGCAGCGGGGGTGGTCGAGATCGGCGTGGTGTCCACGGTCCCGGTGGCCGGCAGCGGCCGGACCGGATGGTCGGCCGCGAAAGCTGCGGCCCGCGGGTCATCCGCGTGGGCGGCCGGTTCGGCGAGGGGCGTGGCGGGGGCGTTGGTGTCGGTGTCCGGGGTCTGCGTCTCGGGGGTGCTCATGGGTAGGTCTCCTAGGGTGCGGCCGGTCCGGTTGGTCTTCTCAGCCGTCCGTCGCAAGGGTCTTGAGGACGACGGCGGGATCCGCTGCGGCGTCCGCGGGGATGTTCTGGCCCTTGGCCAGGGCGTTCTTGACCGCCATGAAGTCCAGCGGCGCGTTGACACAGTCGGCGGCGATAATCTGGCCGCCGCGGTAGTACAGCACGGAGAACTTGCCGCGCTCATCGTCGCGCCGGACCACGGTCTGGTCGTAGCCGAGCGTGAGCCCGGCGATCTGCAGTTTCAGGTCAGCTTGGTTGGACCAGAACCACGGGATGCCCGCGTAGTCCTCGCGCCGGCCCATCAGCGAGTATGCGGCAACCTTGGCGTGTTCGATCGCGTTGTTCACACTCTCCAGCCGGATCCGTTCGCCCTCCGGCGAGCCCGGCAGCGGGTTCGGCATGTTCGCCACGTCGCCCACCGCCACCGTGGTGCCGTCCGAGGCCAGCGCGTGCCGGTCCACCACTATGCCGTTGTCCACGTTCAGGCCCAGCTGTTCGGCCAGCTCGGTGTTCGGCACCACGCCGATGCCCACCAGCACCAGCTGGGCGGGCACCACGGTGCCGTCCTCCAGCACGACGCCGGACACCCGGCCGCCGCCGTCTGCGGCGGCGAGTTCCTGGATCCGGGAGTTCAGCTGGATGTCCAGGCCGCGTCCGCGGTGCGCGGTGAGGAAGTACTCGCTGGTTTCTTCCCCCACGGCCCGGCCGATCAGCCGCGGCCCGTACTCCAGCACGGTGACGTTCTTGCCCATCTTGTGCAGACTGGAGGCGGCCTCCAGCCCGATGAACCCGCCGCCGATCACCACGGCGTCCTGCACGCCATCCAGCTGGGCCTTCAACGCCAGCGCGTCGTCGGCGTTGCGCAGGTACACCACGCCGTCCAACTCCGCTCCGGGCACCTGCAGCTTGCGGGCCCGGGCGCCCACGGTCAGGGCCAGCCGGCGGAACCGGAACTCAGCGCCGGAGGCCGCGTGGGCCACGCCCGAGCCGTCGGCTTCCTTCTCGATCCGCTCGATCCGCTCGCCCTTGACCAGGGCCACGTTGTGGTCGTCCCAGTACTGGTTGGAGCGGAAGATCAGCGATTCGCTCTCCACCGTGCCCTGCAGGAACTCCTTGGACAGAGCCGGTCGCTGGTAGGGCCGGTGGTCTTCCTCGCCCAGCAGCGTGATGTGCTCGTCGAAGCCCAGCGCCCGCAGTGATACGGCCAGCTGGACGCCGGACTGGCTGGCGCCAATGATCAGCAGCCCCGTGCGCACGGCGCCGTCCGCCGCCTCGGCGGGCACCGCCGTCGTTGTGGTGGTGGTATCACTGGCGCCAATGATCAGCAGCCCCGTGCGCACGGCGCCGTCCGCCGCCTCGGCGGGCACCGCCGTCGTTGTGGTGGTGGTATCCATGGTTCTACACCTGGGTTTCCGGGGTGGTGACGTACATGTCCTGGCCCTCGCAAAGCTTGAGCTGGCAGGACAGCCGCGAATTGTCCTCGCGGTCCACGGCCGTGCCGTAGAGCATCTCGTCTTCCATTTCTTCCATTTCCGGAAGCTGGTCGAGGGTGTCCTCGCGGACAAAAACGTGGCAGGTGGCGCAGGACAGCGAGCCGCCGCATTCGGCGACGATCCCGGGCACGCCATTGCGCACCGCGGTCTCCATGACCGAGTCGCCGGGGTTGCCTTCGACGTCGCGGACGGCGCCTTCAGCGTCGGTGAAATGAACCGTAGGCATGGGTTCTCCTTCTTACTTGCAGTACCTAGATGAACTGGCGGCCGCCGTCGACCACCATGGTTTGTCCGGAGATGTAGGAGCTGTCCGGCCCGGCCAGGAACAGCGCCGCGCCCACAATGTCCTCGGGCTGGCTGGCGCGTTTGAGCGCGCCTCGGTCCACGCCGTAGTTCTCGGCGTTCTCCATCAGCCCGTAGCTGGCCTCGGTGAGGGTGAAGCCGGGCGCGATCGCGTTGACGGTGATGTTCCGCCGGCCCAGTTCCTTGGCCAGCACCCGGGTCATCGCCACCACGCCGCCCTTCGACGCCACGTAGTGCAGCCACTGCTCCGAGCCGGAGTAGATGGTGGCGGAGGACAAGTTGATCACGCGGCCGCCGTCGGGCAGGTACGGGCTCGCGGCGCGGGTCACCAGCCACGGGCCCTTGAGGTTCACATTCATCACCAGGTCCCATTCGGCCGGGTCGATCTCCTCGAACGGAGTCCGGGTCACCGTGGCGTAAATGGCGGCGTTGTTGAGCACGACGTCGATGCTCCCCTGCCCGAAGTCGGCGCACCGTTGGGCGAGGGCCTCGGTGGAAGCGACGTCGGTGACGTCGGCTTCGAAGGCCTCCGCCTCCGCACCGGCTTCACGAACCAGCGCGGCGGTCTTCTCGGCGCCGGCCAGGTTGGTGTCGGCCGCCGCCACCCGGTAGCCGCGGGACGCGAAGCCCAGGGCGAAGGCCCGGCCGAGTCCGCCGGCGGCGCCGGTGATCAGCACGGTCCGTATGCCGGACCCCGCGGTGCGGTTTCCGCCGCCGGGGGTGGCAGCGGCGTCCAGTGGAGGCTGTGTCATTGGTCTAACTTTCCTGTTGGGATGTGCCGGGCCGGGGCCCCGAGACGGGGCTCGCCCGACCCGGCACTGGGAGCGCCCGTCAGGGGCGCGGGTGCTCAGACGTGGCTGTCGCTGTGCGCCCCGGGACCGGCGACGGCCGGTGCGGCGTCGTCGTCCAGGATCTGCACGGTTCCCTTGGTACCGTCCACCCGCAACCGCTGGCCGGTCTTGATGGTGGTGGACCCGGAGCCGGTGCCGGTCACCGCCGGCAGCCCGTACTCGCGGCAGACAATCGCGGCGTGGCTCATCATGCCGCCGATGTCCGTCACGGTGGCCTTGATCTTGCCGAAGATCGGCCCCCAGCTCGGCGCGGTCACGGTGGCCACCAGGATCTCGCCCTGCTGCACCTCAGCAAGCTGGTCGGAATCGTGGACCACCCGCGCGTAGCCTTCCACCACACCCGGGGACGCGGCCATGCCGCGCAGTCCGCCGCCTTCGACTTCCTCGCCTTCGCCCAGCCACTGCTGGACCTGCTCGGTGGTGATGCCCCAGAGCATCCGGGTGAACGGTTCGGTGATGATTTCCGGCGGAGTGTTCAGCGCCGGAGCCGGACGCGCGGTCTTGAGCGCGTTCACAATGCCGCGGCGGCGTTCGATTTCCTCCGGCCAGTAGGTGGGTCCGATCGGCTCGGCGCCGACGCCCCAGCCGGTGACCAGATCGAAGAGCGCGTCGCGGACTTCGTTGCGGTTCAGGTAGAGCAGGTCCTCCGGCTCGGTCCAGAAGCCCTCGGCGTGCATCATCCGGGAGAGCTCGCGGATCTTGCGCCAGAAGACACCCATGGTCCAGTGCTCAATGTAGAAGTTGTGGTTCTCCACGTACGGGTACGCGGTGGCTGCCAGCTGGCGCTTCGCGTCGAACACCGTCTGGGCCTCGCCCTCAAGCAGGTCGCGGTATTCCTCCACGATCCGTTCCTTCTCCGCCACCAGCTCCGCGACCGGGCGCATGATGTTCTGGCCTTCGTCCAGTCGGCGGATGTAGTCGGCGATGTAGCCCAGCGGGATTTCCTGGTGCTCGTTCCAGTACTTGTCATGCCCGTAGAAGCCGTTGCCCACGGTGAAGTTGAACCAGGGGTCCTTGGCTTCCTCGTAGCGGGCGATCCAGCGCTCGCCGCCCGCGGAGGCGCGGACCGTGGCCAAGGTGGCATCGACGTCGTCGGTGTTGGCGAAGGCGGACTGGATGCCCAGCTCCACCGCCAACTTGGCCAGGTGCTTGAGCTCGTCGTCCGGGCGGAACAGCTCCATGTCCACGCCCTGGACCATGGTGGCGATCGACTGGTCCGGGATGTTCGGGAACACTTCCTTGCAGAAGTTGAAGAAGTCCAGGTACGCGATGTAGCCCAGGTTCAGGAACTCGAAGTGGTACTGCCAGTTCTGGTAGGCCAGCTGGATCAGCCGGTCGTAGTTCTCCAGCAGCACCTCGGAGCCGTCCATCGCCTTGCCCGTGGTGATATCGTCCATCGGGACCATGTCCGGCAGCTTCTTGAAGGAGAGGGTCTCCATCTCGTCGATGGTGCCGCGGACCTTGACGTGCCACTGCTTGAGCAGTTCCTCCCAGTTCTGGAAGTAGTGGCCCACCCGCTGTTCGAAATGCGGCACGCGCGCGCCGATTTGGTCCTCGGGAACCGGGATCGGGGACATGTACAGGTAGCCCAGGTGCACGCGGAACTCGATGCCGTTGGCATTGGGAATCATCAGGTGCCGGGCGTTGTACTGGCCCAGGCACTTGACCGCGAACTCACCGCCGATGGTCTCGAACGGCTTGAAGACGGTGGGCCAGTGCTGGCTGTCGCAGAACCAGAACTTGGCGTCTTCCTGCTCCTTGAGCTTGTCCTGGAACACCAGATAGTAGGGGTAGATCTTCTCCCAGCCCTCGGCGCCGGCGGGCACCGGCAGTTCGGACGGCTTCGGGAAGGACTTCATGGACATTGCGGTCCTTTCGGTGGAGGGCTCTGCATTGAGCCTTCAGTGGGCGGTTCGGTGGAACGGTGGAACCTTGCTGGTGACGCAGTGGAAACGGTGGAACGGTGGTGCAGTGGAACGATCAGAGGGAGGCTTTCGTCAGCGAGGCGGTGATGCTGCCCAGGCTGAAGCCTGACGCGCCGGAGGCGGTGTTGCCGGCGTTGGGCGTGCCGGAGGCTGGGTTGCCGGCGGTGTCCGGGGCCTTCGGTGAAGCGAAGCCGGCGCCGAGCACCGAGGCGTAGCCGCCGGCGCCCGGTGTTGCCGCGGGGGCAGCGGACTTTTTGGCGGAGTGCACGGTTTCCGGGCGGGACTGCAGCAGCAGCAGGTTCTCGCCGTCGGGCAGGTCGTGGTCCAGCGCCCACTCGATGTCCTGCGGGCACTTGTAGTGCTTCTCCGCCCGCTTGGCCATCTGGGCGACGGCTTTCAGCTCGTCGTCGGTCAGGCAGCGGCGGGAGCGCCGTTCGACGTCCACTTCCCGCTCCACCAGGCTGCGGGCTGAGGCATCCGGAACCAGTTCGGCGTGCTTATCGCCCACGTGTTCCGAGACGGAGACCAGCGTGACCTTGTCCAGCACGATATTGTCCGGCGTGACCTGCCCGGAGACCACCATCTCGCCCACGCCGTAGGACGCGTCGATGGTGATCTTGGAGCGGTCCCCGTTGGCCGGATCCAGCGTCATGGCGACCCCCGAGACCTTGGCGTTGACCATCTTCTGCACCACCACGGCCATGGACAGGCCCTCGTTCGGGATGTTGTTCTTCAGTCGGTAGATGATGGCGCGCGAGGTGTACAGCGACGCCCAGCAGCTGCGGATGTGCTCACCCACGGCGGCGAATCCCTCCAGCCACAGGTAGGTGTCCTGCTGGCCGGCGAAGGATGCATCCGGCAGGTCCTCGGCGGTGGCTGAGGAGCGGACTGCCACCGGCACCGGCTCGTCGAAGCGGGACATCAGGTCCTCGTAGGCCTCAATGGTCTGGGCGCGCATGTCGGCCGGAACCGGCCGGGAGCAAATGTCTTCGCGGATGGCGGCGGACACCGTGTCCACCTGGGCAACGTCTTCGGGGTCGAGGCCGGCCAGCAGTTGGTGGATGTGCCCGGTGATGCCGGCTTCCTGCATGAAGCGGTCGAACTGGGCGGTGGTGACCACAAAGCCCGGGGGCACCGGCATGCCGGCAGAGGTCATGGTGACCAGGGATGCGCCCTTACCGCCGAGGTTCTCGAGCTTGGGCTCGACGCCGCCGTCGAAAAATTGGATGAATTCATTGCTGTGCATGGTGTTCAGGCCTCCCAGCTAACGGGAACGGTTTCGGGGACGCGGAAGGAGATGTTCTCGCGGAACTCGATGCCCTCCGGGCTCTCCAGCTTCAGGTTGGGTGCCAGCCGCGCCACTTCTTCGAGCGCGATCTTGGCCTGCAGTTTGGCCAGCATGTTGCCCAGGCAGTAGTGGATGCCGAAGCCGAAGGACAGGTGCTCCCGGGCGTTGCCGCGGGAGATGTCGAACTCCTCGCCGTCCTCGAAGCGGGCGGCGTCGCGGTTGGCGGAGCCCATCAGCAGCAGCAGTTCGCCGCCCTCCGGGATCTTGACTCCGCCCACTTCTGTGTCCTTGAGCGCCTTCCGGCGCCAGCCGACGATCGAACCGGCGAAACGCAGCACCTCGTCGATGGCGGCCGGGATCTTCTTCGGCTCCTCCACCAGCTGCTGCCACTGCTCCGGACGGGCCAGCAGCACGCGCAGCGAGTTGGCGATCAGCGTGGTGGTGGTCTCGTGCCCGGCGAACAGCAGCGAGTACAGGATCGAGGCGATCTCGTGGTCGCTGATCTCCGCGCCGTCCTGCTGCGCCTTGACCAGGTCGGCGGTCAGATTGTCGCCGCCTTCCTCATGGGCCACGCGGACCAGGCGCAGGCACTCCTGCCAGTACTCCACCAGGTTGTGGGCGTGCGGGATCTGCTCCTCGTCGCTCAGGTCGCCCCAGGTCATGGCCGCGCGGGAGTCGGACCAGCGCTTGAACGTGTCCACCTGGGAGACGTCGGCGCCGATCAGGGTCAGGATGGTGACCGTCGGAACGGTGTAGGCCAAGTCCTTGACCAGTTCACCGCGGTGCTCCGGGCGGGCCAGCATCGTCTCCAGTTGGTCCACCACGTTCTGTCGGATGAACGGTTCCAGCGCCTTGTAGCGGCGCGGGGTGAAAGCCTTCTGGGCCACCGCGCGGATCCGGGTGTGCTCCGGCGGCCGACGGGCGGAAAGGCCCGAGTAGGCGGTGAAGCCTCCCTCTTCCATGATCTTGGTGGCCTGCGGGCCACGCTTGCGCACGGGGGCCTGGGCGTTCTCACTGGAGAAGGTTTCCCAGTCGTCGAAAACGGCCTTGATGTCGTCGTAGCGGGAGACAACGTAGTAGCCGACCCGCTCGTCGAACATGATGGGCTGTTCGTTCCGCAGCTCGGCGTAGGCCGGGAACGGGTCCTTCATCTGGAACGGCTCGTAGCCGTGGTGTCCGGCAGGGGCCTGGGCACCGTGGCCAAACGGACAAGCTGCCGTTTCGGTTGAGGATGACATCTGGAACTCCTTGGGGTCGGCTCCCGCGGCAGCCGTTTCCGACTTCAGCGGGTTGATCTGACTCCAGTGTTGCCTACATCACCTGTGACGCACATCTACTGCTTCCACTGAGTGGAAACCAATAGTGCTTACTGCCTCTTGCTTGTTGGGCCGGGCGCGCCCAGGTGTTGCGCCGTCGTCGACGCGGGCCGTTTAGGTTTTCCGCGCGGCATGGCTGCCCAGCAGCGACTCCAGCGGGATATGCGCGGTGGCCCGCTCAATCTGCGCCGAAACCCCGCGCAAGGCAGGCAGGTGCCGCGTCATCGTCCCGGCCTGGGAGGTCAGCAGCACCAGCCCCAGTCCGGCGCCAATCCTGCCGGTGTGGAAGACCGGCACGGCGATGGAGCAGGACCCCAGCCGGACTTCCTCCAGCGTGGTGGCATAACCCTGCTCGCGGATCTGGTCCAGTTCCTCGGCCAGCAGCCCGGGAACAATGTGGGTGTGGGCCGTGGATCGCTCCAGTTGCCGGTTCAGATAGGCGGTGCGGACCCATTCCTCCTCATACGCCAGGATGACCTTGCCGACGGCGGTGGCATGCATCGGCAGCCGTCCGCCCACCCTGGAGGCACGCGGGACGCGCTTGGTGCCGTAGATGCGCTCGATGTAGAGCACCTCGTGGCCTTCCCGGACGGCCAACTGCGACGTTTCTCCGGTGAGCGAGAACAGGTCCTGCACGAACGGCCGCGCGGCATCGCGCAATTGGCGGCCTGCGTTCTGCGCCAACTCCCACAGCCGAATGCCCAACTGATACCGGCCGTTGGCGCCGCGGGAGAGGAAGCCCCAGTCCGTCAGTTCGGCGACCAGCCGGTGCGTGGTGCTCAGCGGCAGGCCCGAGCCCTCGGCGATCTGGGTCAGGCTCAGCGCGGCCCGGGACTGCTCAAAGGCTTCCAGGATGGCCAGCACCCGGGAGGTGACCGAACGCCCCGCTTCGCGACTTCCGCCGGCCATAGCTGCCTCCCACGTTCCGCAGGCGGACCCGCGGAGCCGGGCACCGCCGTCGTCATTCCATCCGCGCTCCACCGCCGGCGCCCTGGTGGCGGCCGGCCGACAACGAGTCTAGCGCCCTAGCAGCAACCGGCCGGCACCGCGCCTAACGCGCCAGCAGCGCCTGACGCTGCGGCCACAGGGTGGCCGATTCCAGCGCGGACAAAGCCCGGGCCATCGCCTCCGCGTCCGCGGTGAACAGGTGGCCGAGCACGCGCTGGCTACAGAGCCGCAGGGCCTGGCCGCGGTCCAGCCCGAACCATTCCATCACCGTGTCGAGGCCGTGCGGGCTGAGCCGCCAGGTCTTGTCCGCGTCCTTGACGATCGCGTCCTCGATGGAGAGCGCCTCCTTGCGCGAATCGTGCCCGTCGATGATCTCCAGGATGCGCGGAATGAGCTCCGCCTGGTGGCCGGTTTGCGCCAGGATTCCCGCCGCCAGCCGGGCGCCTTCCTTCTCATGCAGCAGCACCAGGTCGGACCGGCCGCCGCCGGGGGCAATGGCGGAGAGCACCTCGTCCGGCGGCACCTGGGACCAGCCGATGTCGTGCAGCATGATCGCCGGCAGCACGACGCCGGCGTCGGCCTCCGGATGTGCGGCCAACATGGCTTGGGCCAGGCCGAACGCGTACAGCGTGTGGGCGTCATTGTCCCGGACGGCCAGGAGCGGCGCGGCCTGCTCCCAGATCCGCGCCAGATGCTCATCCAGCTGCAGCACTCCGTCCGGCTCAGCGTCGATGGCGGCACTGACGTCGTGGCCGAACAAGTTTCCGGAAGGCTGCAGCTTGGTCATGCTCCACAGCATGCCGGTCCGGGCAGCCCCGAGCAACCCGAGGTTCCCGCTGGGCGGAAGCGGACGGGGGCCGGGCCGGGGCGGGAGGCGCCGGGCCGGGCCGGGGACGGGACGCGATGGGCGGGGGGCCGGGGACGGGACGCGATGGGCGGGGGGCCGGGGACGGGACGCGATGGGCGGGGGGGGCCGGGGACGGGACGCGATGGAAGAAACGTGCGCACCCCCGCAGCGGATGGCCGCGGAAGAAACGAATGCACTCCGGCGGTGGAAGCGGCGTCGTCCGGGCACGCCTGCACCGGCGGCAGGTGGCACCGCTCAGGGTGACCGGACGCCGATGGCACCCCAACGAAGGCGCCGTCCACGTTTTAGCGGATGCTTAAGCATTTTGCCTAGTCAGAGAAGGGTACGCGACCCAGAACCTGGACAGATATGGCTGAACATGGACATTTCGTCGCTGAGGGGATGCCAGCTAGGACAGCCAGGTTCACAGCAGGCCCGGTTTGCTCAGCGCCGCAGCCGTCCCCGCTGGCAGCACCCGAGTGGCTGCCCGGCCCGAAGCCAGGCTCCAGTTCACTTTCGCTCCCACGTCTTGCCCGGGCCATCGAGCATCGTCCCAAGTCAGCGCGATATGGGTCGGCCGATACGTGGGACGTTAGGCCGATACTTGGGAGCGAAGGGCCCCGGATTTAAGCACCCGATGTCAGACGCGCCCGTCCTGCGCTGCCCCCACCCCTCCGGCGGACGCACCCGCCCCGCGCCACCGCCATCCCGACCCGGCGGTCGCCCGCCCCGCGTTACCCGGTATTCCGCAGGCCGGCGGCGATCCCGTTGACGGTGATCAGCATGGCCCGCTGGAGCGCCTCGTCCGGTTCCGAGGCCCGGATGCGCCGCAGCAGCTCCACCTGCATGTAGGAGATCGGGTCCAGGTACTGGTCGCGGACGTCCAGCGAGCGCTGCAGCACCGGCTGGTTGTCCAGCAGCTGGTTTTCGCCCGTGAGCATCCTGATTTCCGCCACGGTGAGTTCGTACTCGGCGCGGATGTCGTCGAACAGGTGCCGCAGCTCGGCGGGAACCAGCGTGGCGACGTAGTGCGCCGCAATCTCCAGATCGGTCTTGGCCAGCGTCATTTCCACGTTCGAGATGAAGGACTGGAAGTAGTGCCAGTTGCTGATCATCTCGCGCAGCAGCGGCTGGAGCCCGGCGGCCCGGGCGGCTCGCAAACCGGCGCCCACGCCGTACCAACCGGGAACAATCTGCCGCGACTGGGTCCAGCCGAACACCCAGGTGATCGCCCGCAGCTTGCCGAACCCCGGACCGGCAGCAGGGCCGGCTTCCGGGCGGTCCGCCGGACGCGAACCGAATTTCACCGCGCTCAGCTGCTCCACCGGCGTCGCCGCCCGGAAGTACTCCGGCAGGTCCGGATGCTCCACCAGCGAGCGGTACCGCCCATAGGCTGCGCCGGAGATCTCCTCCATGGCCGCGTGATAGCGCCCGCGTTCGTCCTCCGACGTCCTCGGTTCCTGGTGCAGGGCGGACGCCTGCAGCACCGCCGCGAGCGCCAGCTCCAGGTTTTCCCGGGCCAGCTCCGGCAGCGTGTATTTATCCGAGATGACTTCGCCCTGCTCGGTGAACTTGATCTCGCCGGCCAGCGCGCCGTGGGGCTGGGCGAGGATCGCGTCGTAGGTCGGTCCGCCGCCACGGCCCACCGATCCGCCGCGGCCGTGGAAGAAGCGCAGCCGCACGCCGTGCCGCGCCGCCACATCGCGCAGCACCAACTGGGCCTTGTGGATCTCCCACTGGCTGGTGGCCACGCCGGCCTCCATATTGGAGTCGGAGTAACCGAACATGACTTCCTGCAGGTCCCCGCGCAGCTGCACGATCCGGCGGTACTGCGGATCCGAGAGCAGATCGTCCAGGATCTGCCCGCCGCTGCGGAGCGCCTCCACGCTTTCCAGCAGCGGCGCGAACCCGATCATCGCCTCCGGCTCGGCCCCGCTCAGCTCCAACAGGCCTGCCTCGCGCGCCAGCACCACCGCCGCCAGCACATCGTCGGCGCCGCGCACCCGGGACACGATGTACGTCTCCACCGCGTCCGGGCCGTACTGGCGCAGTGCGTCGGCAATCGCCTGGAACACCTCCAGCGTGCGCGCGCGCTTCTTTTTCAACGACGACGGCGGTGCCAGCGGCCCGGGCGTGAGCAGCAGCGAGGAGAGCAGCTGCTGCCGCGGGCCTGGCCCCAGCTCCAGGTAACTTCCCGGCGCGGCAGTGTCCACCGAAGCGGCTTCAGGTGCAACCGCCGTAGTAGCCGACGCACTTGCCGGTGCCGTAGTAGTCGACGCACTCGCCGGTGCCGGAGACCCCGACGCTCCGGCCGCCGTTGCCGGCCCGCCCGCCGGCCCGCCCGCAGGCACCCCGGCCGGTACGCGTTCCGCGTCGCGGGCGGCCAGCAGCGCCGCGACGGCCTTGTGGTGCTTGCCGGCGTTGTCCCGGAAGTCCAAGGTGGCCAGATGCAGTCCGATGGTGGATACCGCCCGGCGCACCGCGGCCAGCGAACCATCGGCCACCAGCGAGGCGGTATGCGCACGCAGCGATTGCTCGATCAACCCCAGATCGGCCAACACCTCCGCCGTCGAGCTGAAGTCGCGCCCCGGTTCGTGCGGCAGCCGGCGCTGGATCCGCGCACTGGTGTTCAGCAGCTTCGCTTTGATGCAGGTCAGCTTCAGCCGATACGGTTCGTTGGCGTTCAGTTCGCGCACCCGGGGGTCCAGGCCCGGCAGGTTCTCCAGGTCCGCGGCCACGGAATCCAGCAGCTCGCCGGTGGCCGCCACGATCGTCGTCGAGTTGGAGAGCACCGCAGTCAGGGTGTCCACGAAGCCGATGTTGATCCGCACGGCATGCTGGTTCTGCAGCTGGAAGACCTCATGCGTCACGTCAACGGTCACATGCGGATTGCCGTCCCGGTCGCCGCCGATCCACGAGCCGAAACGCAACGGGGCACCGTCGTGGGGGAGTGACACACCGTGTTCGGCGAGCAGCTCGGACAGGTCCCCCATCAGCTCCGGCATGGTGTTGGTGAGGATATTGCCCAGGTAGTAGGCGGCGTTGCGCGCCTCGTCCACCGGGCTGGGCCGCACCTGCCGCAGTTCGTCCGTCTGCCACATCTGGTCGATGATTTCGGCCAGCCGCCGGTCCTGCCGCCGCCGCGCCGTACTGCCTTCCGCCGTCGTCGTGGAGAGGAGGTCGGAGATGGCCCGCAGCTTGTCCAGCACGGTCCGGCGCGATGCCTCGGTGGGATGGGCCGTAAAGACCGGCCGAACGTCCAGCTGGTTGACCGCGCGCTGCAGCGCTTCCGGTCCGGCTTCATCGGCGATCTGCGCGACGGTGCGCAGCAGTTGTCCGTCCTCCTCCGGCCGGACGCGCAATTGGCGCACGCGGTGCACCTGCTCGGCAGCGTTGGCCAGATGGAAATAGAAGGCGAACGCGCGCACCAGATCGGTGGCTTCGTCTACGTCCAGCCCGGCGAGCAGTTCGCGGACCTGGTCGATCACGTCGCGGGCGGTCCACGGCCCGGTCGCTTCGCCCTCGCCGCGGGCCGCTTCCTTGGACTCCTTGGTCAGCAGCCGCACCTGTTCCACCAGCTCCAACAGATCCGGCCCGTGCTGGCGCACCAGCGATTCGCCCAGCAGCGTGCTCACCCGGCGCACATCGGCGCGAAGGCTCGCATCGAGGTCCCGATCGCGGGCGGCGTGGGGCATGGGCCAAGTCCTTTCGCGTCCAACAGGCTTGCCGGTTTGTCCCGGCACGGCTGATTCCGCTGCGTGGGCGCGGCATCCCCTCAAGCGTACGACGGCGGCGGCCCTCCGACCGCGGGCCCGTCGCCCTCCGGGCCCGTCGCCTGCCGGCACTGCCCGGGGCGGGGTGCCACGTGGCTGCCCTCCGACTGAGGTGGGCCGCCGTCGTGGGCGCCCGCCGCCTCAGGTCATCCTTAGCGGTGCGAGTAGCCGCCCCAGAAGCCCGCGCCCGGGACGTGTCGGGAACCTAACCGGCCTACTTCGGCGCCATCCGGATGGCACCGTCCAGCCGGATGGTCTCGCCGTTGAGCATGCTGTTGGCCACGATGTGCGCGGCCAGTTCCGCGTACTCCGCGGGCCGGCCCAGCCGGGACGGATGCGGCACCTGATGGCCCAGCGATTCCTGCGCCTGCTGCGGCAGTCCGGCCATCATGGGGGTCTCGAAGATGCCGGGCGCAATGGTGACCACGCGGATCAGCGAGCGCGCCAGTTCCCGGGCCAGCGGCAGCGTCATCGCCGCCACCCCGCCCTTGGATGCAGCGTAGGCGGGCTGGCCAATCTGGCCGTCGAAGGCCGCCACGGAGGCCGTGTTGATGATGACTCCCCGTTCCGGTCCGCCCAGTTCGGTTTCTGCCGGTTCGGTCTCGGCCATCGCGGCGGCGGCAAGCCGGATCACGTTGAACGTGCCGATCAGGTTAATCTGCACCACCTTGCTGAACGCTTCCAGCGGCAGCACGCCCTCGCGCCCCAGCACCTTGCCCGGGGTGCCGACGCCGGCGCAATTCACCAGGATGCGCAGCGGCCCCAACGCCGCCGCCCGGTCCACCGCCGCCTGCACCTGGTTCTCATCGGTCACGTCGGCGGGCGCAAACACGGCCCGGTCCCCCAGTTCGGAGGCGAATTCCTCCCCCTTCGAACCGGGCAGATCCATCAGTACCACCGATGCTCCGGCAGCATGCAGGCGGCGGGCCGTCGCCGCCCCCAGTCCTGATGCTCCGCCGGTAATCAGAGCTACGGCTCCGTTAACCTCCACTGAGTCCTCCTCATCCTCTTAACGTGCTTTCGCCGCCGCCGGTCCACCGGCGGCGCTGCGCCTCAGCCTAGTGTGGCCCGGAGCACACCGTGTTCACCGGTGTGCCCCGCGAGCAGAATGCCCTGCCTGTCCGCGCACCTGTCCGCCGTTAGGCTAGTGCCCATGCCCACCCTGCCCGGCGGCGGCGGAGCCTTCCGCCCGCCCAACCCCACGCTGGCGGCGGGCCGCGCGGACGAGGCGGCGATCGCCGTCGTCCGCCATTTCGGCCACCGTTTGCTGGGGCTGCCCTTCACGCTGCTGGGCGCCGTCCGCCGGCCCTCGCCCGGCTGGACCGGACCGTGGCACTATTGGTGGCAGGCGCATTTCCTGGACTGCCTGGTGGATGCCGGCCGGCGGGAGCTGCGCAGGGAACAGCATTACGACGGCGGCAACGGCCCGAGCGCGGGCCGCCTGGCTGCCCGGCTGCTGCGTACCGTCCGCTGGCGCAATGGGTTCCGCTTCCCCAACGCCTACTACGACGACATGGCCTGGCTGGCCCTGGCCACGCAGCGGCTGGACACGCTCGCCGCCGACGCGAACAAGCCGCGCTTTCGGCCCAGGTCCGCGGCGCGCCGGCTGCTGCCCCAGCTGGAATCGGCGCACACCCCGGATCTGGGCGGCGGGCTGTTCTGGAGTACCGCCCGGGACTTCAAGAACACGCCGGCCACGGCGCCGGCCGCACTGTATCTGGCCCGCGCCGGCGACGCCGGCCAGGCCGCGCGGCTGCTGGACTGGCTGGACGCCGAACTCTACGACCCGGAGCGGCGCCTGTATCTGGACGGCGTGCGCGTTGCCGGCGGGAAGCCCGTCCTGGTGCCGGACATTTATACCTACAACCAGGGTCCGGTACTGGCGGCGCTGCTGGAAGTGGGCCGGGACGCCGATCTGCAGCGTGCGGCCGAGCTGGTGCACGGCATAGCGGCCGGGCTGGTGCAGCAGCCCGAGGTCACCGAGGAAGAGGGCCGGAAACTGATCCTGCGCACCCATGGCGCCGGCGACGGCGGACTGTTCACCGGGATCCTGGCCCGCTACCTGGCCGTGGCGGCGCGGTCCGACAAGCTGCCCGGCGAGGTCCGCGAGCTGGCCGCGCGGATGGTCGCGGACACCGCGGAAGGCTTTTGGGCCGGGCGGGCCATCGAGAACCACCGCAGCTGGGAGGTCTTGGTCTTCTCCGCCGACCCCGCGGTACCTGCAGCGGGGAAGCCGGAGCCGGGCACCGGCGTCGAACTTTCCACCCAATTGCAGGCGTGGATGACGTTGGAGGCCGCGGCCTCGCAGGCCGGATGACCCCCGCAGCGACCCGGTTGGCCCCGGCAGTCCGCGAGGCCCGCCGCCGGCGAGGTCAGGACGGCATTTTTTGCTGCGGGTACGGCGTTTCGTGCCGGGCCAGCATCTCCACGAAGCCGGCGATCTTGCGCTGCCGCCCGGCGTCGGTTTTCAGCTGGCCCAGCCGGTGGATCAGGGCAAACCGGTTCTGCGAGGTGAGCACGTCAAACATCGCCTGCGCCTCCGGAACGGCCGCGATCGCCGAGGCCAGGTCCGCCGGCACCTGAGCCGTGGCCGGACCGGCGTAGGCCTTCTCCCAGCGGCCGTCGGCCTGCGCGGCGGCCACCGCCGCCCGGCCGGCGTCGTGCATCTTGCCCTCCTGCTCCAACTTGTCGATGAACCCGACGTTGCGCTGTGACCAGATGCTGCGCTTGCCGCGCGGGGTGAACCGCTGGAAGACGCTTTCGGCATCGCGGCGGCGCGCCTGCCCATCGATCCAGCCGAAGCATAGGGCCTCTTCCAGGGCCCCGGCGTAGTCCAGTTCCGTCACCGTGCCGCCCTTCTTGTGAAGGATCAGCCAGACACCAGCCGAAGCGGCGTGGTGTTCCTCCAGCCAGGTCCGCCAGGCGGCGGCGTCGGGCAACAGCAATTCAGGAAGTTCTGCAGGCATGCCCTTATGGCAGCACGGCGGGGCCGCTCCGTCTAGTAGTTTCGAAGTAACTTCGTTGCTGACCCTGAAGGAGATTGCTGTGCTGCGCGTGCGCCCCGTTGTGTTCACGTCCCGGATTGACCCGTGGCGGGAGCTGCTGGCCGCCGCCGGGCTGGTGTGTGCGGCCGACGACGGCGGGGCTTGGCTGGAGTTTGACGCCGCCTCCGGCCGGTTGGGGCTGCGCCGGGTCGAGCCTGGCGACCCCGCGGACGGGAGCGTGCAGCTGGGCTTCGAAGTCCGCGACCTGGACGAGTTCGTCCGCCGCACCGCAGCCGACGGCACCCAGGCGGCGATCGAGGACGCCGACCGTGGCCGCACCGCCAGGATCACGGCGCCGTCCGGCTTCAGCTTTCTGGCCGAGCCGGCCTCACCGTCCTTCGGCGCCCACCCCGGGCCCGAACAGCCGGACCCGGCGCTGGCCGTGATGCCGGTCTGGGGGACGCCGGACGTCCAGGGCGCGGTTGCCACGCTGCGCGGAATAGGTGCGCACCCCCGGTTCGGCGCCGCCGGTGAATGGGCGGACTTCGCGGCCAAGAACGGCGGGCTGGTCGCGGTGCGGCACGGCACCGCCGAGCAGCTGGAACTTTCCTTTGAGTACGACGACGACCTCACCGCCCTGCGCGACCGCCTCGCCGAGGCGGGGGTCACCGGGTCCCTGGCGGACGGGGCCGCCGGAGCCGCCGGGCAGACCCTGCTGGTGGATCACCCGGACGGCGCGGGCCCGGCCGCCCCTAGGCGGCTGCGGTTCACTGTCCGGCCGGATGCCTCCTCCAGACCGGCCGACGTCGACTGATTCGCCGGGCCGATGGTCCGAATACATCACGCAATGTACCGCGGGCCAGCGGCGGTGCCGGGTCCACCCGGGGGGCGCCGAAGTAACGCCTCCGGACGCGCCGTCTGGGCCGCCGGCGTGACTGGCATCGCAGCGGTGCTGTAGAACAAGTACATGAGCGTTCGCACCCCCGACCCCTATCCCGGCTGGCTCTCCAACGAGGATCTGCACGAGGCACGGCAACGCCTGCCCATGCTTTACGTGGAGGCTGTGCCGGTGCGGCTGGACTCGCTGGGCTACGTGACGGAAATCGGTTTGCTGCTGCAGGCATCCGCCGAAGGCGAGATGGTCCGCACCTTCGTATCGGGACGGGTGATGTACCGCGAGACGGTCCGCGCTGCCCTGCTCCGGCATTTGGAAAAGGACCTGGGGCCGCTGGCTTTTCCGCAGCTGCCGGCCAGCCCGGTGCCGTTTACCGTGGCGGAGTATTTCCCGTCGCCGTCCGAGACCGGCCTGACCGATGACCGGCAACACGCCGTGGCGCTGGCCTACGTTATCCCGGTCACCGGGGAATGCAACCCCCGCCAGGACGCGCTGGAGCTCAGCTGGATGACGCCGGAAGATGCCCTCAGCCAGGCGGTCCAGTCCGAGTTCATCGGCGGCCGCGGCAATCTGCTGCGCCAGGCGCTGGCGCACGCAGGCTGGTGCCGCTGACCAAGGATCCGGCAGGACTCTCTGCCCCCGCTTGGCGAACCCGGCCGACCCCGCCAACCCGGCCAACCCCGCCAACCCGGACGAATATTCACTAGGCGCCCTTTTCAGCCGCGAAAAGGGCGCCTAGTGAATACTTGATGATCAGGACGCGCGCCGCCCGTCGGCACTAACCCGCCCGGCCCGGAGTCGCTCCTCCGCCGAAATCGGCGCTCCTATCTGGGCAGCGTCCAGGTGTACATCTGGGCGGCCAAGTCCCTGGCCTGCTCCTGGTGCTGGTCCTGACAGCGCAGCCGCTTCAGCGTGACCGGCCGTTGGCTGCGCCGGTTGGCAAGATCCATCAGGATCAGGCCGGCGGCGCGCAGCAGCATGGTGAGGTGGCTCCGGTTGCGGAACTGTTCGGGCTGATCTGGGGCGTGCGTCGGAACCAGGCCGCTACGGGCCTCGGGGGCAAAGATGATACTCATGGCAGGCTTCAACTTCCACAGAACGTAGGGCTGCTGTGCGTTGGGTGCGCTTCCCGGAGGCTTGACGAAGATGCGGTTCCGGAAGCTTTTCGATGTCTTCGACGCTATCGGCGATAGCGGTCACCTTTGGTCCTCGATGCCGCTTCGAATACCGACTTTTTTGGGCACTCGGCGGCCAGTGCCGAAACCAACCGTGACGGACAGTCCTGCGCCCGAGCCAAGGCTGCCCGGTGAGATGACGGTCACGATCCATCGTTTCATCATCGCGTCTCGCGGCACACCTTGGCGGGCCTCCCAACCGAAAGGTAACGATTTCATATACTGTTCTGACGATCGCGAGCGTGACTAAGGAATGACCCATGACGGAACAACAGGCCGAGACATTCATCCACCATGTCAAGGCCGAAAGCGTAGGCACCGGAGCCCGGTTCCTGACACGCTCCGGTGAGCATTCCGCACCGGTGGCGGACACCGCCGTCGTTCCTGATGATTTCGGCACTCCGGCGGTGGTGGTGGCTACCTTGGAAGACGGCAGCCGGGTGCGGATTGCCCACGGGTCGCGCATCCGCATTGCTTCCTCCCGCCGGCCCGCCCAATTGCCCGGCGCGCTGGCGCAGGATGACCTGGAGCTGATTCCGGCCGAGGAGGGCACGCCCGAAGCCGTGGTGGTGGCGGTGGCCCGCGCGCATGCCCGCAACGCCGGGGTGCAGCGGCTGGCCGCCCGCTTGAGCCGCGGGCTCAACACCAAAGCCGGCAGCCATTTGCAGGACGTGCGGGACCTCGCGCACACGCTGTTCGTCGAACTGGACGACCGCGAGCGCGCGCTCACGGTGTGCCGGCTGATCATTGACCAGCCCTTCGACGGGAACTTCGGCCGGTGGAAATGGATCGAGTCGGCACTCGCCATGGCCGCCTACATCCTGCGCGAATCGGGCAGCGAAGAGGACCGTGCGGAGGCGGTGGAGTTGGCCGAAGCGTTGCGCGCTCCGGACGACGCCGATGACGATCCCTTCCGCGCGAAGATCAACGCCGAGGTCCGCCAGCGCCAGCTGAACGAACCGAACCTCTATGACAAGGAAATCCACCGGGCGATGGCTGCCGCCGACCGCACGGCGGAGCGCGAGTGGCGCGAACTGCGGCTGACCGCGCTGTTGTACCTGCGCACGCACGGCGGGTCGGAAACTTTGGAACCGGTCGAATTGGACCGCCGGATCAGCAACGAATTGGTGGCCATCCGCGCCCTAGACGTCCAGCACCGAAACTCCTAACGCCCCGCATACGGACTCTGGCCACTCCCGGCGGCCCGGGAGTAGAGTCGGCCGCATGACGGAGAGCGGAGTTGCAACGGAGCCCGGTTCACTCAGCGTCCACATCAACGCGGATGCCCGCCAGGTGTGGACCATGCTGCGCGAACCCAGACGCATCGCGCAATGGCACGGCTGGGACATGGCCGGACTGGACGAGGAGATCCGCGAGATCTACTTCAGCGACGCCACCGAGGCTGAAGACCACAAAAAGCTCACCATGGGCGACAGCGACGCCTTCATCCTGGAGCCAGTAGGCGACGGCGTCCGGCTCACCCTCCAGCGGGGCGCGGAGTCCGGCGAACAGTCCGACGAATGGTGGGAGGACATCACCGAAGGCTGGCTGACTTTCCTCCAGCAGCTGAGGTTCGCCTTGGAACGGCACCCCAACGACCCCCGCCAGACCACCTACCTCGGCGCAGACTCCATCCCGTCGGGCGGGCTGCTCTCCAGCCTTGGCCTGCAAAACCTGCCGACGGCGGGCGAAACGTACAGCGCATCACTGGCCGCCGGGGAAGAGATTTCCGGAAAGGTGTGGTTCCGCTCCGACCGCCAGCTGGGGTTGACCGTTGATGAGTATGCCGATCGTGGAGGCGGCCTGCTGATCGTCGCTGAAACCCCATCGCACCCCGACGGCAGGCCGGAGGGCGGCAGCCAGGTACTGATCAGCTGCTATGGGCTCGGTGCCAGGCGGTTGGCCGAAATCCGGGACGGCTGGGAGGCCTGGCGCAACAACGCGCTGCCCGGCGCCGACCCGCTGGTGCTCGGCAGCACCGCGGGACCCGGCTCCGACTAGGCAAGCCTGCCCTCGCCCGGCGGAGCTTCCTCCGTTAGGCGTGAACCGCCCCGCGCTTAGGCTCCGCCGTGCTGCCGGCGCTGGAAACGGCGCCGGTTCGTCTCGCGGATTGACCGCTGGTGCATGAGATACACCAGGCTGATGCCCACCAGCGCGCCGATGGCGGTCTGCAGCGCCCTGTCCACCATCAGTTCCCGCGGATCGGTGGGGGCCGCAAGCTCGGTCATGATCAGGGCCAGCGGCGTGATGAAGATCAGCGCCAGCGCGTAATGGCGCAGCACGAACATTTCCGCGCTGAACTGCAGCACGATCGCCATCAGGACCAGGACCCAGGGCTCCGGTCGCGGGGCCAGCAACAGCCCGGCTACCGCCACGCCCGCGAAGGTCCCCAGTATGCGGTGCACGCCCTTCTTCACCCGTTGGGCCAGGCTGGGTCCGGCGATCGGTGCCACGGCAGCTACCATCGCCCAGTAGTTGTGGCCCAGTCCCACCACCGTGGCGAGGGTTCCGGCGGTCAATGCCGCCAGCGCATTGGCGCCGGCCTCAACGCGGAATTCCCTCCAGTGCTCGCGGGTGAACTGCGGCCGGGGCGGCGGCGCCATGGACGTGCGCCAGGCCAGCACCAGCCGGCTGCTGATACCGATCAGCATGGCCAGCACCACGCTTGCCAGGCCGGTTAACAGGGCCTGCCACAGTGGCGCGGTCAGCGAGATGGAACCAATGGCCGCATAGCCGAAGGTAAAGAAGATGACGCCCGCCGGGCGCAGCTGGAAATAGTTGACCGCCAGAGACCACAGACCAGCCACCACGGTGGTGCCGAAAACAATCCCCCAGGGTCCGGCGTCGGCCATGGCGGTGAGGGCACCGAGGAACATGACCAGCATGATCAATACGCCAAACTCGCCCTGATGCCGCAGCCTGGCTCCGTGGGCCTCTCCCCGGCCGTAGATGCCGGTGAAGGCGCCGAAGGCGGCGAAAATCATTAGATCGAACCGACCCATGGCCAGCAGGGCGAGCAGCGGCAGGCCGACGCTGATGCCGCAGCGGGTGGCCACAATATGGTCTTGGCGCGCCGGACCTACCCGGAAGAATTCGCGTACGTACTGCGTCGCCATGCGCCCACCTTTCGTTTGCCACACTATCCACGATGCTTCGCCTCCATCACCCACCGGAGAGACCTTATTGCCGCGAGCCTCAAGATCCCGCCGGCCAACTGGACCGCCGGCACCGCGGCTCCCGCGAGGTTGATCGATACGGAGCGGCAAAAGACCTTGGCCCGCCGCGCCGGCTTCGGATGCGGGAAAAGCAAGGGGCGCTGTGGCCGGACGGGCCCGGCGGGGCGGACGGCCGAGCAGGCGAACGTCAGAGCGGCGCGCGCATCGCGCCAGAAGCCTTTACTCCATCCTCATCCGCTTGCCTCAGGCAACCATCATTCTGTGAGCGGGCCGACATGCAGTCGTTCGTCTAGCCACTCGCCGGATAGCCATTCGTCGCCCACCTGCGTCCACGCGCCCTGCGGTGCGTCGGGTAAGGCAAAATAGTGGGGTGCCCCAGTCTGATTTTTCCTTCCGCGTCGGCAACCGCCTCGCCAACACCGCCAGCCCCTCCCCTGCCCGGATCGAGGAGAACGGCGGCGGGTTCCAGGGCCGCACCGGCACCATCGCCACGCCGCACGGCGAGATCCAGACCCCGGCCTTCATCGCCGTCGGCACCAAGGCCACGGTCAAGGCGGTGCTGCCCGAATCCATGAAGGAACTCGGCGCACAGGCACTGCTGGCCAACGCCTACCACCTGTACCTGCAGCCCGGCGCAGCGGTGCTCGATGCGGCCGGCGGCCTGGGCAAGTTCATGAACTGGGACGGGCCCACCTTCACCGACTCCGGCGGCTTCCAGGTGATGAGCCTCGGCTCCGGATTCAAGAAGGTCATCAACATGGACGCCGCCGCGGCCAGCACCGGCGCGGATGACCAGGTGGCACCCGGCAAGGAGCGGCTGGCGCACGTTGACGACGACGGCGTCTGGTTCAAGTCGCACCTCAACGGCGACAAGCACCGCTTCACGCCGGAGATCTCCATGCAGGTGCAGCACCAGCTGGGCGCGGACATCATGTTCGCCTTCGACGAGCTGACCACACTGATGAACTCGCGCGGCTACCAGGAGGAGTCGCTGGAGCGCACCCGGCTGTGGGCCGAACGCTGCGTCACGGAGCACGAGCGGCTCACCGACGAGCGCTCGCACCGGCCGTATCAGGCACTCTTCGGCGTGATCCAGGGCGCCCAGTACGAAGACCTGCGGCGCAAGGCCTGCCGGGACCTTGGTGCGATGAACTTTGACGGCTTCGGCATCGGCGGCGCACTGGAGAAGGAAAACCTGGGCACCATCGTGCGCTGGTGCACCGAGGAACTGCCCGAGGACAAGCCGCGGCATTTGCTCGGCATCTCCGAGCCGGACGACATCTTCACCGCAATCGAGAACGGCGCGGACACCTTCGACTGCGTCTCCCCCACCCGCGTGGCCCGCAACTCGGCGTTCTACACCCCGGACGGCCGCAAGAACCTCTCTAACCGCCGGTTCAAACTGGACTTCACGCCGCTGGTGGACGGCTGCGACTGCTACACCTGCGCCAACTACACCCGGGCCTACATCCACCACCTGTTCAAGGCGAACGAGATGGTCAGCCACACGCTGATCTCCATCCACAACGAACGCTTCACCGTGAAGCTGGTCGACGATGCCCGGCTGTCCATCGACGACGGCTCCTTCTTCGACTTCAAGGCCGAGGTGCTGGGCCGCTATTACGCCTGAGCTTCGCGGCTACATCTCCACAAGCGGAAGGCCGCCGTCGTATCTCGAAGATCGACGGCGGCCTTCCGCGCTGGGTGGGTCTGCCGCTTAGGCGGCAAGCACGACGTCGGCCTGCTCATCCTGCGCCAGGGGCGCCAGGATGACCAGCCGGCATTCGGCCTGTTCAGGATCGGTATGCTCGGGCAGGAACCCGGAAACCGCGCACGCCTGCAGATGCCACAGGACTGCTCCGTCCACCGAGGCATGCTGCAGGTCTATGGTCACTTCCAGACCTGCAGCCAAAGAATTTGCCCGCTTCGCGAGTGAATACACCGCCAGGACGTTGCGCTCATCGACCCGCCCGCGCACGTCAATATGCGCCGATGAGCATTCCAGGTCAACACGCACCGTCACTCCCAGTTTCCCGCTCATCGAGCTCCCGCCTTCGAGTCGGCGGAGGCGCGGACAGCGCCCGCCGGAACCCGGCGCC
The DNA here is from genome assembly GCF_053607305.1 of Arthrobacter sp. NPDC055138. Taxonomy (NCBI): domain Bacteria; kingdom Bacillati; phylum Actinomycetota; class Actinomycetes; order Micrococcales; family Micrococcaceae; genus Arthrobacter; species Arthrobacter sp. NPDC055138. The sequence continues at coordinate 375,334 of NZ_JBSGTH010000004.1, read as the reverse complement.
TGCGGCGCGCGGCACGCGATTTGCCTTCCAATGCCCAGGACTTGTGGAATCGGTTGCGCTGCTCCTGGGGAACCAACTGCAGGAAGACCGGATGGTTGAAGACCTGCTGCCTGGCCTCCGAGCAGAACGGCAGCACCCGCAGCCGACGGCGGTGCGCCTCCGCCAGCGCCCGGCGCACCAGGGGCTCACCAAGTCCCAGTCCGCGGTGCCAGCGGTCTTCTTCGATGTCGAGGAGCCACATTTCGCCGTCTTGGATCTTGTACTTCAGCGACGCGGCCACTTCACCATCAACGTAGGCATCGAAGCGTGATGCGCCGTAATTGTCGCGTATAACCTGCATGCCTTCTCCTCATCCATGCGCAGCCCGGCGGCGCCTTCCTGGGCGATGCCACCTGCTGCGAAACCATGGCTCCAGCGGGCCGGAGCCACAACAGTAACCGTGCTTACGATGTAAGCAAAGCATGCTTAGTATCGTTCTGCAAAGTTTCCGGGTGAATTCCAGGTGGCGGGGGGAAAAAACATTGGCGGCACGGGCATGGCTGCCATCAGGCGAGCTGGCTATCCAGCCTGTCCAGCAGGGCATCAAGTGCCGCGTCGAACTCCTGTTTGGATCGGTCTTCCGACAACAGGCCTTGCAGTTCCTGCAGGAGCGGGTAGTTGGTCAGGTCCGCCCGACGGGAGGGCGATGGTTCGGGGTCCTCCACCGGCCCGATGTCGGCGCCGAGCGCGGCCACCTCCAACAGCAGGTTGCCGATCAGGAAACTGCTGAAGGCCCGGTAGGCCTCGACGGCCTGCTCGTTGCTGAACCCCGCATTGGTCATCGCCCTGAGGAACGACTCCACCCAGCGCAGGCTTCGCAGCGGTGGCCGTACCCACGGAGCTTCGGCGGGCCGCGTGGCGATCAGCGGGAATACTTGCGGATGCTTCATGGCCAGCCGGCGCAGGCCATGGGCCAGCCGGAGGAGGTAGTCCTGCCAGCCATGGCGCGGCTCCACATACACCTCTGGATCGCTATACAGCTCGTCGACCACCGACTCCACGATGCCGTCCAGCAGGTCCTCCCGCGACGGCACGTAGCGGTACAGCGACATGGCTTCGACATCCAGCTCTGCGCCCAAGCGCCGCATGCTCAGCTGGCGGACCCCGTGTTCCTCGATGAACACCGCACCCGCCTCGAGAATTCGCTGCCGGTCCAGCCTCGGCCTGTCGCCACCGGAGTGGTCCCCGTCTGGCGATACGGACATTCCGGACTCGGCCATTGGACGCTCCCCTCCTGCGATTGCGCACCAGCCTACGCGCCCGAACACCCCCCTGTCCTCACACCGGCCGCTGGCTGGAGGCCATTCCACCTTTTGAATCCCGCACCGGCAGTGCGGGATTTCCGCTGCGGGCAGCGGTTTTTGCGCCGCCGGAGAAGGTTTGGAAAATTCCCGGCAAAGTGCCCGATCCGGGGTGCCAAGTGCGGACCTTACACTGTAAGCTGACGAATCCGGGACTCGTTCCTTCACCCGAAGGGGAAGAGGTCTCCGGCTAGGGCAGAGGGACCTTCGTTCTGGCCAGATAGGAAGTTAGCACCATGGAAGAACACCTGAAGGACGTTTGGACCGCTTCGGCAGCAGTGGAGGGGTTGCAGGTGGAGATGGACCAGGCTGAATCGAATCTGGACGTTGCCATTGATGTAGCCCTGAAGGCCGGGGTTGCTCCCGAGGAGATCCTCGTGTCAGCGAACCTGTCGCCGTCAGAACTCAGCGAGCGCGTCCCGACCCTGGTCATCGACGATCAGGCTGCAGAGGAATCCGAAGCCAGCGCATTGTAGGACGGTTCACGCCTCTTCACCCAGCCGATCACCGCTGTGGTGACGGGGACGAAGAGGAACTCCACCAAGGTCTTGTAGACGAAGCCGACCAATACGTAATTGACGAACGTGGGGGCGTCGTTGATGCCGATAATGGAGGCCGCAATGGAGCAGAAGATCAGCGTGTCGGCGAATTCCCCGACCCCGGTGGAGCCCATCAGCCGCGCCCACAAGCGGCGCTCGCCCCAGCGTTCCTTCATCCGCACCAGCACCCAGGAATTAAGCGTCTGGCCCACTAGGAAGCCCAGCAGGCTGGCGAGCACGATCAACGGCACGGGGCCGAGCGCGCCCTCAAGGGCCTGCTGCTTCATCCGGCCGAAGTCGTCGTCGAAGCCCGGAAGTCCAATGATGACCCAGTAGCAAAGCGAGGCGAAGATCGACAGGGCGAAGGTCGTGACGATGGCCTTGCGTGCCACCTTGAAGCCGTACACCTCGCTGATCACGTCGCCCAGGATGTAGGCCAGCGGGAAGAGGAAGAAACCGCCGTCGGTAATAATCGGCCCGATGACCACGCCTTTGGCGGCGCCGATGTTGGACAGAATCAGGACTACGGCCATAACGGCCAGCATGATGCCGAAATAGGGGCTGCCGATCGAGGCAAAGCGGGCAGGCGTGCGGGATTGCAGTTCAGTCATTGTGGTGGTTCACCCTTATAGAAGTGGTTCGCGCAACGCTTCGCACCCGCTGGTGCCTGATGAAACGTCCGCTGTATTAGCACTAATGGGTCCGTCTGCCACCCGGACCGCCATCCATTCTCCCACGACCCGGCAGTTCCTTGGTGGCCGACCTATTCTTGCTGTATGAGCCAGGAACCGGAGCTCGACGCGTTCGAGCGCAGCAACCCGCGCCACCGGGTGACGTTCGGGTTCGGCGCCTTCGTGGTGGGTTTCCTGGTTGCAGTTTCTGTTTTCGCGCTGGGTGCTTTGCTGCTCACCCTGGTCGGCGGCCCGGTCAACGGCCACCAGCTGGCGTCGGCAGCGCTCCTGGCGCTGGTCGTCGGGCTGTATGCCGGCGGCGTTGGGCTGGTAGTCGGGGCGCCGATCGCGTTTGTGCTGGGCCTCTTGCTCCGGCCGGTGGCCAACCAGTGGCTGCACGTACTGGCCTTCTTCCTGGTGATGACCACCGCTTCCTTCCTGATCCTGGTCTCGCTCTCCAGCGGCGATCCGCTCGGCACGCTGGAACTGGCGGCGCTGATCGGGCTGGCCGCCGCGATCGGCCGCTTCAGTGTGTGGAAGATGATGGATATCCACTGACCGGACCCGGCCATGCAGGCCGGCGCGCGTTCGCCCTGAGGCGAGCACCGCCGTCGTTATTAGGAACCGTGGGTGGACGGGTGGAAAATGGGCGCATGCCTGTTTCCACCACCGTAACCACCGCGCCCGCCATTACGCTGACCATCGCCGGCTCCGAAGCCACCGGCGGCGCAGGCGCGCAGGCCGATCTGAAGACCTTCCAGGCACTGGGCACCTACGGCATCACCGCCTTGACCTGCATCGTCTCCTTCGATCCGAAGGACAACTGGAACCACCGCTTTGTCCCGGTGGACGCCGGCGTCATCGCCGACCAATTGGAAGCCATCCAGACCTGCTATGAAGGCTCGCTGAAGACGGTGAAGCTGGGCATGCTCGGCTCGCCGCTGACGATCGACACGGTCGCCGCGGCGCTGCAGACCCAGCAGTGGGACAACGTGGTGCTGGACCCGGTGCTGATCTGCAAGGGGCAGGAGCCCGGCCACGCATTGGACACCGACCAGGCGCTCAAGGCCCAGATGCTGCCGCTGGCCACCTTCGTGACCCCGAACCATTTCGAAGCCGAGTCCCTTGCCGGGATCACCATCAACGACGTAGAGGACCTGAAGGCGGCCGCCAAGATCATTCATGAAGCCTCCGGCGCGGCAGTGCTGGCCAAGGGCGGCGTGCGGTTGGCGGGCGCGGACGCGGTGGACGTGTTCTACGACGGCGACACCCTGGAGGTTCTGTCCGCACCGAAGGTCGGCGAAGTGGCTGTCTCCGGCGCCGGCTGCTCGCTGGCCGCCGCGGTGACTGCCGAACTGGCCAAGGGCGCCACCCCGTTGGAGGCCGCCCGGACCGCCAAGGCCTTCGTGACCGAGGGCATCAAGGCCCGGGTCTCCTCCAACGCCCCCTTCGACGCCCTGTGGCAGGGCGGCGCCAAGCTGTCCTGACGCTTGCCTTTGATGACGACGGCGGTGCCCGCGCCCGGGTGCCGCCGTCGCTGGTCCGGGGCGCCCCACGGATCCCCGCCTGCCACGCCGCTGCATAGACTCAAGACACAAACGATGCTGGAGTCACCGTGACTGCAGTCCCGCTGCAATACTGACGTTGACACAATAGTCGGACCAAACAGCGGGGCGGACCATGGTGCTGGACACAGCGACCCTCAGGGTTGCCTTCGCCGTGGTGGGCATCGTTCTGCTGGTCCTGTTCTATGCGGTGACCTACCGGCGGACGCGTGCCCCTTACAGCGCCTGGTGGTGTGCCGCGATTGCCATGTTCCTCACCGGTGCCGCCGGGTATTTGCTGAACGGCACGGGACACCAGTGGTGGGCCACTCCTTTGGCGAACGTCCTGGTGGTCTTCGGCGCCGCGGGTGTTTGGACGGGAACCCGGTCCCTGCAGGCCCGCAAACCGGTGCCGTGGCTGATTGCGGCCAGCATGGCTCTTACCGGTGTGACCGCCGCCGTCGATAATCCCGGCACGAATATCTGGGCCGGCGGAACCGCGTTCCTCGCCTTCTTGACCCTGTTTTTTCGGCTTGGCAGCTTCCGAACTTTTCCGGCTGCGCCGCGGTTTCACGCGTTTGCGCGGCCCCTTGGCGTTCGTTGCCGGGCTCCTGGCAGCCTTCTACTTTGGCCGGTTGGCCGCCTTCCTGGCGGACGGGCCGGACGGCCGCATCTTCCAGACTGTCTTCGGGGGCGCTGCCACCACGCTGTTCACCATGGCGCTGATGGTGGTGGTCTCCTTCAGCATGGCCACGTTCAGCGAAGAGCAGGCCTCCCGGGACCTCCGCAAGCGCGCGCTGCACGACGGGCTCACCGGGCTGCTCAACCGAAACGCCTTCCTTGATCTGGCCGCGGACCGGATCGACAGCCTGCGCCGCGGCGGCAGGTCCGGCAGCCTGATGCTGGCGGACCTGGACCACTTCAAGACCGTGAACGACACGAAAGGCCACCCCGCCGGCGACAAAGCGCTGCGCGCCTTCGCCCAGGTCTGTACCAACACCGTCCGGTCCACCGATCTGGTGGGACGCTATGGCGGCGAGGAGTTCATCCTGCTGCTCTCCGGCGCTGCCCCTGAACAAGCCAAGCAGGTAGCCCAGCACATCAGCCAGAACCTGCGCACGGCAGACTTTCCGGACTTCACGCTGCCCACCGTAAGCTTCGGCATCGCAGCCATCGGCGAGGGACCGGACACACCGGATGCCCACACGTTGGATGCGGCGATCGAGGCGGCCGATGCTGCACTCTATGAGGCGAAGTCCCAGGGCCGAGACCGCGCGGTGCTGGCGGAAGACCGCGCGGTGCTGGCGGAAGACCGCGACGGCAACAGCGGGCCTCTGGCCGCCGCCGACGGCGTCCGTTCGTAGTCCGCCCCGGCCCTGTTTGCGCGCCCGTTCTCGCTTAAAGCCCGACGGCGGTGCCCACCACGGGAGGCTCGCAAGCCCCGTTGGGGTGGGCACCGCCGTCGTCAGCGGTTCAGCTAAGAATCAGACCGTCTGGACTGCGATCTCGGCGTCCAGGCGCGGCAGCCGCGGGAACCAGGGGTTCTCGCCCGGCGTGCCGACGTTGACCACCATGAAGGTGCGGTTGGAGGTGCCGGCGTTGAAGTCCTCGTCGATGCCGGCGGCGTCGAAAGCGCCCATCGGGCCGGCGTGCAGGCCCACGGCGCGGACGGCCATGATGAAGAAACCGGCCTGCAGCCACGCGTTGTTCTTGGCCACCTCGGCACGCATTTCGGCGTTGCCGTCGAACATCTCCTTGCGCTCCGGCGCGTGCGGGAAGAACGTCCCGAAGTGCTCGTGCCAGTCGGTGTCGTAGCTGAGCACGGCGACCATCGGAGCGGACTGCGTCTTGGCGCGGTTGCCCTCGGCCATCCGGGCGGCGAGCTTCTCGCGCGCTTCGGCGGAGCGGACCCAGGTGATGCGCAGCGGCTGGTTGTTCATCATGGTCGGGCCCATCTTGGCCAGCTCATAGATGGCGGCGAGCTGCTCGTCCGAGACCGGCTCGGTGGAGAAGGTGTTCGCGGTGCGGGCCTCCAGGAACAGGCTGTCTGCGGCCTCGCGGTCCACGGACAGCAGGTTCTGCAGGTTGACGTCAGCGGTTTCGACGCTCATGGGACTCCTCAGGTTGGGGGTGTGTTGTCTGGAGGGTGTAACGCCGTGGCCTCGAGCCGAAATTTCTCCCCTTGGGGTGACATTCGCTACACGGCCGCGGGGTGCGGGCGGCTGGGTTCTCGGTTCCTGGCCAGATTCAACCCGACGGCGGACGGACCCGTGGCTGCTGTCCAGGTTCAGCAGGATCTGTCCATGTTTTGCGGCCGCACACCGCCCTGACCTGCGGAAACTTTCCCGGCCGCTCAAGACATGGACAGCCCGGACGGGCCAAACGTTGCCCCCGGCCGCCAGCGCTGGTAGACAAACACGGTGACCGAAACTGCTGCGCCGTCCCGGCGTCCCGTGTGGTGGGGCCTTCTGCTGGTGATTGGCGGCTGGGCCGCACTGGGCCTGCCGATGTTCTGGGCGCTGCTGGTGATGTACATCGGATTCACCGGCTGCCTGCTGGAGTGCGCGGCTCCGGACCCTGCCACCGGGTTCTTCGGCCTGACCGCCCTGATCATCATGATCGCAGCCCCGGTCCTGGCCGGCATCGCGCTGGTTCGGCGCAGCCGGGCCTGGTGGATCGCGACGGTCTGCCTGCTGGCGCTGATCCTGGTCCCGCTGGCCTACGGCGCGGCGATCGGGGCGTTCTGACCATGACGACGGCGGGCTGCGGGCCCATGGAAAGCATGGCCGCCCGCCACTAGGGTGGACCGAAACAGGAAGTAGCAGGAAGGTAGTACCCATTTGGGCAAGAGCATGCAGGCGATGACGTACTCCCGTTACGGCGGCCCGGAGGTATTGGAGCAGTCAGAAGTTCCCTGGCCTAAGGTAGCCCCGGGAACGGTGCTGATCCGCGTAAAGGCCTCAAGCGTGAACCCGGTGGACTGGAAGGTGATGTCCGGCGGGCTGGACAGGATGCTGGACGTCCACTTCCCGGTGATCCCCGGTTGGGACGTTGCCGGCGTGGTGGAGCACGTGGGGCCGGACACCCCTGAATTCTCGACCGGCGATGAGGTGTACGCGTACGGCCGCCGGGACACGGTGGCCGGCGGCACCTATGCGGAGTTCGTGGCCCTGCCGGTCTCCATGGTGACGCGGAAACCGGAATCGTTGAGCTGGGAACAAGCCGCCGGCCTGCCACTTACGGGCATGGTGGCGCAGCGGACCTTGGACGCCTTGGCGCCGTCCACGGGCGAAACCCTGCTGATCCACAACGGATCCGGCGGGGTGGGACGCATCGGCATCCAACTCGCCGTCGAGCGGGGCCTCCGGATCATTGCCACGGCCTCGGAGAAGCACCACCAGCGGCTGCGGGAACTCGGCGCGGAGCCGCTGGAATACGGCGCCGGTCTGGTGCACCGTGTGCGCGAGCTGGCGCCGCAGGGCGTGGACGTGGTGGCGGACTTCGTGGGCGGCGTCTTGCAGGATACCCAGGCCGTGCTGCGCAACGGCGGACGGCACGCGTCCATCGCGGACGCTGCGGTGACAGAACACGGCGGCCGCTTCATCTGGGTGCGTCCGGACGGTTCCGAGCTTGCCCGGCTGAGCGAACTGGCCGACGCCGGCAAGCTCACGGTGGATATCGACCGCACCTTTTCGATGGACCAGGCCGCGGACGCCATCCGGCACAGTCAGCAGGGCCAAGTCTCCGGGAAGATTGTGCTGACGCCGTTCGCGGAGCAGGCCGGATAAGCGGCAGCATAGTCGGAAGCAGCCAGGAAGCAGAAGGCCGGACCAGAAGGCGGGATCAGCGATGGCGGAGCAGTTCTCGAACGTCGACGATTACATCGCGTCGTTCCCGGAAGACGTGCGGACCATTCTCCAAGAGGTGCGCCGGACCATCCACAATGCCGTCCCTGGAGCCGGCGAACAGATCAGCTACGCCATCCCCGCAATCATGTTCGAGGGGCACTACCTCGTCTACTTCGCCGGCTGGAAGCACCATGTCTCGCTCTACCCGCTGCCGGAAGCCGATGCGGCGCTGAAGCACGATCTGGAACCCTACGTCGCCGCCAAAGGCACTCTAAAGTTTCCGCTGGGAAAACCGATTCCGTATGACCTGATCACGCGGGTGGTCAGGGCTTTGGCCCGCCAGCGAGGCCACGACCTCACCGGTACCTGACCTCGCAGGAGCCTGACCTCACCGGTACCTGACCGCGCAGGAGCCTGACGTCACCGGCGCCTCACCGCGCGGGCACCTAGTCCTTCTTGTCCCCCGAGGGCTTCGGCTGCAGCTCGGCCAGCAGTTCCTGGAGCCGCGCGTCGGTCAGGTAGGTCATGCCGGTGAGGACGTCCGTGATGCGACGCCGGTCCGCAGGCTTGAACCGCGTGCTGTCCAGGATGTCGGAGACCCACAGCCCGTCCATCGCCAGCCGGACGATGATCCCTATGATGCCCACCGGCTCGCGCGGATCCAGGTCCTGGCGGTCCAGCCGCTGGTTGAGGTAGATCAGCGATTCGGCGAGGTTCGGCTGCCCGATCGCCGTGGACAGCAGGCCGGCCTGGTTGCGGTCGGTGTTGGCCCGTGCGTCGGAGAACGCGGCGATGTAGGCCCGCTCCTCTGCGCCCAGCGGCTCCGGATCGGCGTCGGCCCGCTCGCCCAGTTCGTGCACCAACGCCATGATGATGGATTCGACATCGCGCTCGACCTCGTCGATCGGCGCCCCAGGTTCAAACATGTTGCCCTCTCGTGGTTCCCGGCGGGTTTGCCGCCCCAGCCAGTCTATCCACAGCCGCCTCGCCGCTAACGGCCTCAACTTCCCACCCCGATGGAAGCCTCCGGTCCCGGATCCGAGTCAACTATTACGACGCCGGAGCCTGTCTTACGTGCCACGCGTCACCTTTTTCCCGCCGCAGCTAGTCTGTACAGGCAACTAATTGACCGGGGCCGAAGGAGCAACATGGCCGCACCCAGCGTCACCCGGCAGCGGGCAGATGCGGCGTGGATCGTCGTCGTCCTTGCGGGCGTTACCGCCGCCATGCACATCTGGAAGCTGCCTACCGCCATTCCCGTCATCCAGCACGAGCTCAGCATGTCCTTGGTGCAGGCGGGCGTCCTGCTGGGGGTGGTGCAGGTGGCCGGCATGGCCGGCGGTCTGGCCGTCTCGCTGCTGGCGGAAATGATTGGCGCGCGGCGCTGCCTGCTGATCGGCCTCTGGCTGCTCATTGCCGGCTCGGTCATCGGCGGCTTCGCCGACTCCGCCGTCGTGCTGATGGCCTGCCGCGCGTTGGAGGGCGCCGGATTCCTGCTGACCACCGTGGTTGCGCCCGGCCTGATCCGCACCAACACCCCGCTCGCGCGCGTGAACATGGCCGTCGGCTTCTGGAGCGCTTACCAGGGCTTTGCCACGTTCACCGGGCTGGTGGCGAGCGCGCTGATTCTGCAGGCCACGAATTGGCATGTGTGGTGGTGGCTGATGGCCGCCTTGACCCTGGTGCCGATCCCGCTGGTGCTGAAGTTCGTGCCGCAGGACCCTCCGCGCGACGGCTCCGGCCTGTCCGCAGCCACCCGCAGGATCGGCCGCACCGTCCGGTCTCCCAAACCCTGGATCGCCGGCGTGGTGTTCGGCTGCTATACCGTCCAGTGGATGGCCGTGGTCGGCTTCCTGCCCACCATTTACCACCAGAACGGCGTCACCGGCATCTGGGCGGGCATCCTCTCGGCGGTGGTCGGCGGCCTCAACGCCGTGGGCGCCATCGGCACCGCGCCCCTGCTGCAGCGCGGCGTGCCACCCCGGATGCTGCTCATCCCCACCTTCATCCTGATGGGCACGACGACGGTGCTCACTTTCGCTGTCGACTGGGCCACGGTGCCCGGCGGCATGGCCATCCAATTCGCCTGCGTGGCCGTGTTCTCCATGGTGGGCGCGGTGATCCCATCCACGCTGACGCGGATGGCCGTGGATCTCGCCCCGCCGGACGGTTCCACCCCGGCCGCGATGGGCCTGATGCAGCAGATCTTCAACGTCGGCAACTTCACCGGCCCGGCCATCGTGGCCTGGCTGGCTACCGCCACCGGCGGCTGGCAGTCCACTTGGTGGATGACCTGCACGTTCGCCCTGCTCGGGATCGGCCTGAGCCTGTACCTCAGCGAGAAGCGGCTGGGCCTCAACTTCGCGCACCGGTAAGGAGCGTTTCCCCGGAAGCAGGCTGCTTCGGCGCACGGAGGCGGTTCGCTCCGCCCCCGGACGCGATGCGCCCTCAGGCCTGTACGCTATACGCCACATTGCGCCGGGAGGAGCCGGGAAGCGCCGGCTGAGGGCCGCATGCACGGGAAGACCAAGGCGAAAGCTCCGCAAATGGGATGCCTTCTGTCTGGCCGGGGAGCAATGTGGCGTATAGCGTACGGCAGCCGCGGGTGTGACGAGGTGAGCCTCCACCTGGGCCAAAGGCGCGCGGGTCCAGCTCCCGCGTCGCTAAACGACCGGCACCGCCTCGCTAAACGACCGTCCCCGCATGCGGAAGCGGCAGCTTCCCGTCTGCTTCCCAGCCGCCGCCGCTCGGCTCCCGGCCAATCCCGCGAAGCCCTTGCGCACCCGAGCCGAGATGAACACCCCAGTGGTGCGCCGCCGTCGGACTCTTGCCCTAGCTCCAGCCGAGGAGGAACGTGGGAGTCACGGCAACCGGCACACACCTTTTCCTAGGAGTGATCAGCGATGACCGATGCGGCCAATTCCCCGGACCAGCCCCTGACCAATCGGCAGGGCCACAAGGTCTACGACAACCAGAACACCCGAACCATCGGCGCCCGCGGCCCGGCCACTCTGGAGAATTACCAGTTCCTGGAGAAGATGAGCCACTTCGACCGCGAGCGCATCCCGGAGCGGGTGGTGCACGCCCGCGGCACCACGGCCTTCGGCTACTTCGAGGCCTACGGCAAGTGGGGCGATGAGCCGATCGCCAACTTCACCCGCGCCAAGCTGTTCCAGGAAGCGGGCAAGCGCTCCGACCTCGCCATCCGCTTCTCCACCGTGGCCGGCGGCCGCGATTCCTCCGAGGTGGCCCGCGACCCACGCGGTTTCGCGGTCAAGATCTACACCGAGGACGGCAACTGGGACCTGGTGGGCAACAACTTGGGCGTCTTCTTCATCCGCGACGCGATCAAGTTCCCCGACTTCATCCACTCGCAGAAACCGGACCCGGTGCACTTCCAGGCGTCGGTGGCGAACCGGGCGATGGACTTCTTCAGCCAGTCGCCCGAGTCCATGCACATGGTGATGCTGGTCTTCAGTCCGCGCGGCGTGCCGGCCGACTACCGGCACATGCAGGGCTTCGGCGTGAACACCTACAAGTGGGTCAACGCTGCCGGGGAGTCGATGCTGGTCAAGTACCACTGGTTGCCCAAGCAGGGCGTGAAGTCGCTGACCGCCGAGGACGCCGCGAACGTTCAGGCACACACCCTCGGCTCGCACACCAAGGACCTCTACGATGCCATCGCAGCCGGAAACTTCCCCGAGTGGGAACTGCAAGTGCAGATGATGTCCGACGACGATCACCCCGAACTCGACTTCGACCCGCTGGACGATACCAAGGTGTGGCCGGAGGAGCAGTTCCCGCCCAAGGCCGTCGGCCGGATGGTGCTGGACCGCAATGCCGAAAACTTCTTCGCCGAGAACGAGCAGATCGCGTTCGGCACGGGCGTGCTGGTGGACGGCCTGGACTTCTCCGACGACAAGATGCTGGTGGGCCGCACGTTCTCCTACAGCGACACCCAGCGGCACCGGGTGGGCCCCAACTACCTGCAGCTACCGGTCAACAGCCCGAAGGCGCCGGTGGCCACCAACCAACGGGACGGGCAGATGGCCTACATGGTGGACGCCGCCCCGGGCCAGAACCCGCACGTCAACTATGAGCCCTCCATTACCGGCGGCGTGCAGGAGGCGGCCAAGGACGAGGGCTACCACCATGCCTATGGTCCGGAGATCAGTGGGCGGCTGACCCGCGAGCGGATACCCCGGACCAACGACTACCTGCAGGCCGGCCAGCGGTTCTACCTGCAGCAGGACTGGGAGCGCGAGGACCTGATCACCAACCTGACGGACGCGCTGTCCCAATGTGACCGCCAGATCCAGGAGCGCATGCTCTGGCACCTCTTCATGGTCGCGGATGAACTCGGCGAAAGCGTGGGCAACGGCATCGGCATCACGCTGGACGAGGTGAAGGACCTCGGTCCGCTGGCCAGTCAAAACCTCTCCCAAGCGGAGCATGCGTGGATGGCGAACCTGGGCAAGAACGGACCGCGAGACGTCTCCGGGCTGACCATGACGCACTGTGTGCCCAACGAACGCCTGAAGGTGGACCGCTGACCTCGGTTCAGAATGCAGAATAACGACGGCGGGGCTCCCCCGCCGTCGTCTGGCGCGGCAGGCCCGGACGGATTGTTTCCGGCCGGACCTGCTTCGTTGACAGCCGCTGTGGCTAGCCGGCGATGACCTGCGGGGAGCCGAGCTGCTTCAGGCCCTCGACGCCGAACTCCAGTCCGTAGCCGGACTGCTTGGCCCCGCCGAACGGCACCCGCGGATCGATGGCGCCGTGCTTGTTGATCCAGACCGTTCCAGCCTCGATCCGGGCCGCCACCTCGCGGGCCTTGGCCGGGTCGGAGGACCAGACCGAGGCGCCCAGGCCGACCTTCAGGCCGTTGGCCATGGCCACCGCCTCGTCCACCGTGGAGTACTTGATGATCGGCAGCGCCGGGCCGAACTGTTCCTCGGCCACCAGCGGGTTGTCGTTGTCGATATCCGCCACCAGCGTCGCCGGGTAGAAGTAGCCGGCCTGGCCCTCGTCCGGGTTGCCTCCGGTGAGCACGCGGGCGCCTGAATCCTTCGCCGCCTGCACCAGCTTCGCCACGATGTCGTACTGGGCCTTGTTCTGCAGCGGGCCCAACACGTTGTTCTCGTCGAGCCCGACGCCCATCGGCATTTGCTCGGCGACCTCGGTGAGCGCGGCGCACACGTCGTCGTAAATATCCTCGTGCACATACAGCCGCTTCAGCGCTGCACAGGTCTGCCCGGTGTTGATGAACGCACCCCAGAACAGGTCCTGCGCGGCGGCCTTCGGATCGGCGTCCGGCAGCACGATGCCGGCGTCGTTGCCACCCAGTTCCAGGGTCAGGCGCTTTACCGTGTCCGCGGAGGAACGGATGATCGCCTTACCGGTGGCGGTGGAACCGGTGAACATGACCTTGTCGATGCCCGTATGCGCGGAGAGCGCCTCGCCCACGTCGCGGCCGCCCGGAACCACATGCAGCACGTCCGCCGGCAGCACGGTGTTGAGCACCTCGGCCAGCGCCAGCACAGAGAGCGGTGTGTATTCGGAGGGCTTCATCACCACGGTGTTGCCCATCCGCAGCGCCGGAGCCAGCTGCCAGATGCTGATCATCATCGGCCAGTTCCACGGCCCGATGGCGCCCACCACGCCCAGCGGCCGGTAGTGCAGCTCGGCGCGGTTGCCGTCTTCCTCCACCAGCGTTTCCGGTTCCAGTTCGAAGGCGGCGGTGGCTCGCAGCCAGCCCGCGCACGCACCGACCTCAAACCGGGCGTTCGGCCCGTTCAGCGGCTTACCCTGCTCGCGCGAGAGCAGCTCGGCCAGCGCCTCGGCATTCGCCTCCACCGCATCGGCGGCCCGGTTCAGGTACTCGCTCCGCTCGGTGTGGCCGCGGCCGGCCCAATTCGGCTGCACGCGGCGGGCGGCCTCGACCGCGGCGTCCAGTTCGGCGACGCCGGGCTCGGCCACGCGGCCGACGAGCTCACCGGTGGCCGGATCCTTGATCTCCCGCCCGCCCTCGGCCGGCTGGATTGCTGCGAGCAAATCCGCAGCGGTAGCGAACGTACCCTCGACAGTGGTTTCGGTGGTCATGGTTTTTTCCTCCCCGTCTCTGACGACAACTGCCTCCAGCTTGCCGCAGACCCGGCGGGGCTACTTAGACTTTGCGTGCCGAGGACTTGACGCTGAGCGCACAGGTTCCTTTAGCGGCTGCCCCGTGGGCCGCCCCTTGCCGGTAAACAAAGACCTGAAACTTCTAGGGAACACGTTCAACGTTCCAGATAAACAACGCGCTGACCTGCGGTTACGCCTTGGGACCGACTGACACCGGCACCTGCTCACCCTGCCCCTGCCCGCTTCCGGCCCTCGCCAAGCCCCGGCATCGGCGGTAGCGTCGGGAGCATGCGAATTGCGGTGGTCGGAGCCAGCGGAAACGTGGGAACAGCGCTTTTGCGGCGCCTGCATGCCGCACAGAGCGAACGTGCGGATGATCTGGAGATTGTCGGCATCGCCCGGCGCGTGCCGGAGTCCACTCAAGCACCGTACGACGGCGTCACCTGGGTTGCGCTGGACGTGGGCGCAGCCGATGCGCGGCAAAGGCTCGCCGAGGCTTTCAAGGGGTGCGACGCCGTCGTCCATCTCGCTTGGGTGCTTCAGCCGAACCACGACGAAGAGCAGATGCGCCGGGTGAACGTGGACGGCACCGCGAACGTGCTCGCCGCGGCCGTCAACGCCGGTGTGGGGCATGTTGTGTGCGCTTCGTCGGTGGGCGCGTACAGCCCGGGGCCGAAAGAGTCCCGCATTAACGAAGACTGGCCGGCCCGCGGCATCGAGACCTCGCACTACAGCCGGTTCAAGGGGCAGCAAGAAGACCTGTTGGACCAGTTTGCCGACGACCATCCTGAGATCAAGGTGGCACGGTTGCGGCCGGGCCTGATCTTCCAGAGCCAGGCCGGCAGCCAGATTGGCCGCTACTTTGTGGGGCCGTGGATTCCCAAGTTCTTTGTTAACCGGCTGCGGGTGCCGTTGTTCCCGTTCCCGGAGGAATTTGTCTTCCAGGCGCTGCACGCGGACGACGTGGCGGACGCTTATTGGCGCGTGCTGGATCAAGGTGCCCGGGGCGCCTTCAACGTGGCCGCCGAGCCGGTCATCACGCCAGGGCTGGTCGCGGGCCTGTTCGGTGCCCGCCGCTGGCTCCCCGTCCCCGTGCCGCTCGTCCGGTTGCTGGTGGGGGCTGCATGGTCGGTCCGGCTGCTGGCCAGTGACCCGGGATGGGTGGACATGGCCCGCGCCGCACCGGTGATGGACACCAACCGCGCGCGGACGGAACTCGGATGGAAACCGCGGGTTGATTCGGTCTCGGCGATCCGGGAGGTGCTCGACGGTATGGCCGCCGCGGGAGGCGTTCAGGAATCACCGGCCATGCGCCCGCGGAGCCGTTGGACCCGTGCGGAACAGCGGACCGGCGCGTAGTCTGAGCCACAGGGCGCCGCGCGGCAACACGGTGTCCGGTCCGCTCCCCAGAACGAAACACTCGAGAAGGAGGACCTGATGGACCACAGCGAGACTCCCCGCCAGGATCAGCCGGACGATCTGGAAGGCGAAGCCCGGCCCGCCGGCGCGGCCGACCACGACGACGTCCATGAAGCGCACATCCCGGTCCACGGCGACGAGAAGTTGGCCGAGGATCTGGCCAAGAAAGCCTACGGCGACAAGGACCACGACGGCGAAGGCGATACTCCCAACGCGCCGTTCCCCTAGACCTCGGGCAACACTTCCATCACCCACCGTATGAAAGGAGCACCCTGTGAAAGGGAAACTCATGTTCGGCGCCGGTCTGGCCCTAGGATTCGTCCTGGGCTCGAAGTCGGGACGGTCGGCTTATGATTCGCTGAAAACCAAGAGCCAAGAGCTATGGCACAACCCAACGGTGCAGGACAAGGTCCACGAAGCAACGGACGTGGTCAAGGACAAGGCCCCGGAAGTCGCAGAGCAACTCACCGAGGCTGCCAAGAAGGCCGGGTCAGCCGCGGCCGCCAAGTTGCCCGGCAAGCATGGGAAGGACGGCGGCGGGGCCTATACCGGGACCACGACCACCGACACCGTCTCGGACCCTGCCCTCAACGACCAGACGGGACAAGACTGGACGGACGAGGGCGGCGCCATGCCGGGCCGGCCTGCCACCGGCGGCAGCGACGACCTTCGGCCCCCGGGACCCGGAGCCTGACTCCTCGGAACGCAGCTAGCGGGCACGAACCGGATCCAACGAGCAACTGACGGAAGGACGGGCATGACCGAAAGCAACCAGGACGAAAAGCCACGCGGCCAAGAGGACCCTTCGGAGGATGTAGGCATCCCCGAAGACGAGACGCAAACCGACTCCGCGGCGAAGGCTGGGAACAAAAAGGACATGAGCGCACCGCCCGGGCCGGCTGAAGAGAAAGACCGGAAAACGCCGGACGACCGCGGCCTGACCACGGACACCAGCCCCAGCGACTAAAATCGCGCCGGTGAGAGCAGCATAGAGTGAGGGCAGGGACCACAAGCCCTGCCCTCACTCTATGCCCCGCCCTGAAGGAGATTCCCTGCGGCAGGCATGCACTGCCCTCCTGACCTTTTTGCTGGACGGCCGTAACGCCCCAGTAACGCCGGCGGGACTAAACCGATGCCACGCCCCGTTTGCGGAGGCGCCCCTCGTGTCACGAGGTGCTCGGAACTGCGGATAGAAGCGTGAGCCGTGGCCAAGAACCTTCCCATCCTTCATGACGGCGTCCGTGGCCAGATCGGCGCAGCGGGCGGCAGCGATGTGGATCAAGCGCAGTGTTTGAGTACAAGCTGACACCGCACTTGTCGGTCTCGTTTCAGCGCTACCGTTATCCCGACCACGGTGTGGTTTACGCCGCCCCCACCAGCCTGGGGGCCTTGCCGTTCTGCGCCGGTTCCGAGGGCCTGACGGTGCCTTCCCCGGACGGAGAAGCCATCTGGATCGGCTTGCTGACCCGGGTCGCCGCCAGCGAACCCCTACTCGTGGGGATGCTGGCCACCGGAGCCGACGGGCAACGCCTGGACGCCATTGGCGGCGGACCCGCCGAAGGGACAACACCCTTGGCGTGGCTGCGGGTGCCGGAGATGCGGCAGTTGCTGGGCATTGCCCATCCCGCCGACGGCTGGTGGGCGCTGGCCCGCGAGGCCGCCTTTGCCGGGGCGCCGTCCTGCGCTTCTTTGACGCTGTTGGCTCGGCCAGAGCGCCCCCGGCATGCCGCCGCGGTGGTCTTGCCCGTCCAACTAACCGACTCCACCGCGTTCGAAAGCATCTGCCACACCCGAGTACCGCCGCTGCGGCTAGACTCCGCCTCCGGCAGCTGATGCCTAGGCCTTAACCACCGGAAGCTCTGACCACTCGGTGGTGTAGCGCGGCGAGGAGAATTCGCGTTTCATGGACCACGCCGCCGGCGCCGCCAGCCCGCCTTGGCCAAGCCCGATGGCGGCTTCGCCGAACTTGGACCGGACGGCACCGAGCAAGTCGCCGATGTTCCGCTGGTCCAGGTCGCTGACGAACGGGTCGAAGGCATCCTGTCCGGCCGCCGGTTCCAGCCCGGACAGCAGTACGCCTGCCCGGACATAGTGCGCGCCGGGAATGAGGCAGCCGCGCATCGCGGCCACCGCGGCCTTGGTCAGCTGAATCGGATCCTGCGTGGGTGCCGGGAGGTGGACGCTGGCTGCGGGAAACGATGCCTCTCCCCCGGCGAACCTGCTGGTACCGGCCGTCACCGTCAGCACCGAGGCGCGCAGCCCCTCGGCAGCCATCCGGGCCGCACCGCGCTGGGCGTAGACAGCCATCACCTGGTCCATCTCCTCCAGCGTGGTCACCGGCGTGGAGAAGCTGCGCGAGAACATGATCTGCTGCTTGTCGGCCCGTTCCTCGGTATGCGGAATGCAGGCCGTGCCATTCAGTTCCAGCACCGTCCGCTGCAGCACCACGGAGAACTTCTTGCGGATCAGTTGTGGATCCGCGGCCTTCAAATCGGCGATCGACTCGATCCCGATGGCATTCAGCCGTTTCCCGGTCCGCCCGCCCACACCCCAGAGCCCGGTCACGGGAACGCGCGACTGGATCCATTCGATGTCCGGTCCCGGCATCGACCCGAGCGAGCAGACACCCGCCATCTGTGGATTCCGTTTGGCAATGTGGTTGGCGAACTTGGCCAGCGTCTTGGTCCCGGCCACGCCGACGGAGACCGGAACCCCCACCTGCCTGACCACGGCGGCACGGATCCGGGCCGCTGTCTCCCGCAACTGCGCCTCATCCCCGGGCAAGCCCAGGAACGACTCATCGATCGAGTAGACCTCCTGCCAAGCCCCGAACCGGCCCAGCACTTCCATCACCCGGGCGCTGAGGTCTCCGTAGAGCTCGTAATTGCTGGATTTCGCCACCAACCCCCAGGCCTTGGCGCGGGGCGCCACCTGGAACCACGGAGTGCCGGTCTTCAGCCCCAGCTGTTTGGCTTCCTCGGAGCGCGCCACCACGCAGCCGTCGTTGTTGGACAGCACGACGACGGGGCGTCCCTCGAGCGACGGGTCGAACACCCGCTCGCAGGAGACGTAGAAGTTGTTGACGTCCACCAGCGCGATCCGTTCACGGAGCTGCTGTGATTCGGCGGGTCCGTGGCTAGACATGGTGCAGGCAGCGCGTGGCCACGCCCCAAATGCTCAAGTCGCCAAGTTCGCCCACCTCGGTGGGGACACCGCCGTCGTCGGTCTGAAGGCGCACACCGTCGGCGCCCAAGTGCAGGCGCCGCACCACCAGCTCCCCGTCCAGCACCGCGATGACCACCGATCCGTCGCGTGGCTCCAGCGATCGGTCCACGATCAGCTCATCGCCGTCACAGATCCCGGCCGCTGCCATCGAGTTACCGGCCACCCGCATCACGAAGGTACTAGTCCGGTCCCGGATCAGATGCCGGTTCAGGTCGATGCCGCCGTGGAAATAATCCCGTGCCGGGGAGGGAAAACCACGCGCGTCCTCGGGTGTCCCGTCCCCCAGCTCAGGGCCGGCCGACGCGCCGGAGGGCCGCTCCAGACCGAACATGACAAGCCCCCATCTTCGAACAAACCTTCGAAGACAAGGTTAGCACCGGGCAACGTGGTCAGGCTGCCGTTTCGATGATCGTCGAGAGTGAGTCACCTTGACTCAAGTTTACGAATCGTTTGGAATATTCTTGAGTACGAAGCGTTAACATGAGTCGAAGGCACTCAACTCCACAGGAGGATCATCAATGCCACTGTTCTTCGGACCCGCATCCGGCAACGGATCATTCGACGATTTCCTGGTCCGCTACCTGCAGGGCCAGCGCGCGGCGCAGTCCCGCCGCACGGTCGATCTCACCCGGCTGCTCAGCCGCCGTACTCACGAGGTGCTGGCGCAGGCGGCCGCATTTGCCGCTGGACTCGGCCACACGGAAGTGGATGCGCTGCATATTCTGCGCGTCATGGCCGAACAGGAACCGGCTGCCGGCCAGATCAAGCTCACCGGCACCGGTCCGCAGGACATTGTCAGCGCCGCCGAGCAGCGCCTGCCGGAAAAGGCCGATCCCATCAGCGAGGCGGCGTCCCTGACGCCCTCGGCCCAGCGCGCCCTGCTGGATGCGCACCAGGTGGCCCGCGCCTTTGGCTCCACCTACATTGACCCGGAGCACCTCTTCGCCGCGTTCGTCCTCAACCAGGAAACCGCTGCCGGCCAGATCTTGGCCGACGCCGGGGTCACCCCGCAGGCGCTGCAGCAGGCCAATGCCGCGGAAGCGGCCCAGGCGCAGACCCAGGCGGCCCAAAGCCACCCGGGCGGCGCCGCCACCGGGCAGGCGCCAAGCCCCAACTCCGCCACGCCCATGCTGGACCAGTTCGGCCTTGACCTGACCGCCCGGGCCCGCGAGAACCACCTGGACCCGGTGATCGGCCGCGCCGACGAGATCGCGCAGACCATCGAGATCCTGGCCCGCCGCACCAAGAACAACCCGGTGCTGATCGGCGAGGCCGGGGTCGGCAAGACCGCCATCGTGGAAGGACTGGCCCAGGCGATCGTGGACGGCGACGTCCCGGAGCAACTGCGCGGCAAGCGCGTGGTGTCGCTGGACCTGCCCGGCATGCTGGCCGGCACCAAATACCGCGGCGACTTCGAGGAACGCCTGACCAAGACCATGGACGAGATCAGCGCAGCCAGCGGCGAGCTGATCGTCTTCATCGACGAACTGCACACCGTGGTCGGCGCCGGCGGTGGCGGCGAGGGCGGAATGGATGCCGGCAACATCCTCAAGCCCCGGCTGGCCCGCGGCGAGCTGCACCTGGTCGGCGCCACCACACTGGGCGAATACCGCACGGTGGAAAAGGATCCGGCCTTGGAGCGCCGGTTCCAGCCGGTGACGGTGGGCGAACCCTCGATCGAGGATGCCGTGAAGATCCTGGCCGGGCTGAAGGACCGCTACGAGGAGCACCACCAGGTGATCTACACCGACGGAGCCATCCGGGCCGCCGTCGAGATGTCCTCGCGGTACATCACCGACCGTTTCCTGCCGGACAAGGCGATCGACCTGATCGACCAGGCCGGCGCCCGGCTGAGCCTGCGCCGCGGCCCCCGCGTGGATGTGGCGGCGCTGCGCGGACAGCTTGCGGAGCTGGAGTCGGCCAAGAACGCCGCCGTCGCCGAGGAACGCTACGAGGATGCGTCCACGCTGCGCGATGACATCGAGCAGCTGAAGGCCACGATCGATTCCGCTGCCGAGCCAGCCACCGACGCGACGGAAGACAACGACGGCGGGGCGCGCCCCGGCGTCGTGCCCTCCGACGTGGTGGGCGAGGCGGAGATTGCCGAAATCATTGCCCGTGCCACCGGCATTCCGGCCGCCCGCCTGACCCAGGGCGACCGGCAGCGGCTGGCCCGTCTGGAGGAGGACCTGCATGCCCGGGTGATCGGGCAGGACGATGCGGTGACCGCGATCGCCAAGTCCGTGCGGCGCAACCGCACCGGCATGGGCGACGAGGGCCGGCCCGTCGGCAGCTTCCTCTTCCTTGGCCCCACCGGGGTGGGAAAAACCGAGCTGGCCAAGGCGCTAGCGGAGTCGCTGTTCGGTGACGAGAACGCTATGGTGCGCTTCGACATGAGCGAATACGGCGAGCGCCACACCGTCTCGCGGCTGGTCGGCGCACCTCCGGGCTACGTCGGTTACGGCGAGGCCGGCCAGCTGACCGAGCGGGTCCGCCGGCACCCGTACTCGGTGGTGCTGCTGGATGAGGTGGAAAAGGCGCACCCGGACGTTTTCAACCTGCTGCTGCAGGTGCTCGACGACGGACGCCTCACCGATGGTCAGGGCCGCACCGTGGATTTCCGGAACACCGTGGTGATCATGACGTCCAACCTCGGGTCGGAATTCCTGGCCAGCAAGGGCGGAGCGTTGGGCTTCACTTCCAATAACGGCGTGGACGGCTTCGCGTCCGAGCAGGACCTGCGTGCCCGAGTGATGGGCCGGCTGCGCGAGGCCATGCGGCCGGAGTTCTTGAACCGGATCGACGAGATTGTGCTGTTCCGCAAGCTGGAGAAGGAGCAGTTACGCTCCATCGTGCGACTGCAATTGCATCGGTCCGAGGCCCGGCTAGCCGCCCAGGGCATCTCGCTGGCCGTGGACGAGGACGCGGTGGAGTGGATCGCCGAGGCCGGCTACGAACCGGAATATGGCGCCCGTCCGCTGCGCCGCGTGATCCAGCGCGAACTGGACGACCGGATTGCGGACCTGCTGGTGGCCGAGTCGGTGGCCGACGGCGGCCGGATCCGCGTGACTGCAGGGGAGGATGGCCTCCGGGTCGCGGCCGACGGCCTGGCCGCGGCCGCTTAGCCGACCCGGTACCCGTTCCGCCTAGGCAGAGGGCGGGGCACATGATTCGACCAGTTCGTCGATGTGGTGTCCCGCCCTCGCCGTTGCGTGCAATCTTCGAGGTCTCCTGCAACATCCCTGGACGACGCGTCCGGGGCGAGCGCGCTAGGCCTCCCTGGCCTCGACGCCACCGACGGGATGCGGCAGATGGGCGGCGAGGCCATCGAGGATCAGGTCCAGGCCGAAGTCGAACTCTTCGCCGAAATCGTAGCCCGGCTGCAGCACGTGCTGCATCGCGAACTCCTGGAGATGCGGGTAGTCCCCCGTACTGAACATTTCCACCATTGGCCGGGCCACTTCCGCCAGGCTTTCCGACCCGTCGAACGGCAGCGATGCCTCCTGCAGGGCTGAGCCATAAACGTACGCATCCAGCAGAGCGTAGGTGTGCGCCGCCAGGGACAGGGAAAAGCCGGCCGCGCGGAGGGTGCCGAGGACCGCGTCATGGTGGCGGAGGTTCGCCGCCCCTGGCGTCGTCCGGGATTCCATCAGGGCAATCGCCCAAGGATGGCGGCGCAGCACGTTGCGGGCGGAGGTTGCCCGCCGTTTCAGCTCGGCCTTCCACTCGCCGCCCGGGGCCGGCATCTCGATCTCGTTGAAAATGGCATCCACAATGCCATCCAGGATCTCGTCCTTGTTGCGGACGTAGTGGTACAGGGACATCGGCTTGGTTTCCAGGGACTTGGCCAGCGAGCGGATGGTCAGCCCGGCAAGCCCGCCGTCATCGGCGATAGCCATAGCGGCCTGCACTACGCGTTCGCGGCTGAGCGGAAGACGTTCTGGAGCAGCAGATTTTTCAGTCATTGTTCCCGTGACTATAGCATTCTCGTACTTTGTACGATAACTTCGTACAAAGTACGACACATCAGCAGCTCCACCGTCAAATCCTCGGGAAGGAAACCTCCATGGAACCGCAAAAGTCCTCCGCGCCGGCAGCCCAGACACCCCAGTCGAAGAGCAAGGCCCCCGCACCGGACCGAACCATGCGCGCCATGGTCCAGCTCAAGTACGGATTGGCCGAAGCGCTGCAGCTGGACACCGTCGCAGTGCCGGACATCGCCGACAACCAGGTGCTCATCCGAGTCCGCGCGGCCGGGCTGGATCGCGGAACGTGGCACATGGCCACCGGCCTGCCCTACCCGGTCCGCGTCGTGTCGGGCTTGCGCACTCCGAAGAATCCGATTCTGGGGCTCGATGTTGCGGGAACGGTGGCCGCGGTGGGCGCTGCCGTCACGCGGTTTGCGGTCGGAGACGAGGTCTTCGGCTACGGCAAGGGCTCCTTCGCGGAATACGCGGTGGCCGCGGAGAAAATGCTGGCACTGAAGCCGGCCGCTCTGACCTTCGAGCAGGCGGCCGCGGTGCCGGTGTCCGGGACGACCGCCCTGCAGGCCCTGCGCGACGCAGGCAAACTTCAAGCAGGACAGCAGGTGCTGATCACCGGCGCCTCCGGAGGTGTGGGGACCTACGCCGTGCAGATCGCCACCGCCATGGGCGCGACCGTCACCGGCGTGTGCAGTGCCGCCAAGGCGGATCTGGTGCGAGAACTCGGTGCCGAAACCGTCATCGACTACACCCGCGAGGACTTCGCCGCCGGGGGCCGCCGCTACGACTTGATCGTCGACGTGGCCGGCAACCCGTCATTGAAGCGCCTGCGCCGGGCACTGGCCCCTGGCGGTACGGCAGTCATTGTCGGCGGCGAAGATGGCGACCGCTGGACAGGTGGCTTGTTCAGACCGATCGGCGGCATGCTCCTGTCCCTCTTCAGTCGGCAGCGCTTTGTCATGTTCATGGCACGCGAGAACGCCACGGAATTCGAGCGGCTGGCTGAAATGATCGCCTCCGGCGAAGTGATGCCGAGCATCGACCAGACCTACCCGCTGGAGCAGATGCCGGAAGCGATCACCCGCTTGGACGCCGGAGAAATTCGAGGCAAGGCCGTCATCATCATTTAGCCAATGCCAGGCTTCCCTCGCCGGACGGATCTGCGAAATGGCATCGATGTGCTCCGACACACAACGCCAAACAGTGGCGCACACCACGGCTGGGGTCCCAGACTGGGAGCGTCACCCGTTTAGGCTGCACCGCGAAGGAGCCACGGCTATGCCCAACAATGCCCATCTGCGACTCAGACCCGTCCTCGAGATCCTGGCCGATGCGGCCGCCAACGGCACCCGCCCCGATGCCCGCGAGGTGATCAGCGAAGCGTTGCGACGCGTACCGCCGACCGCGCACGAACAGGAACTGCTCAGCGGCGGAGTGCCGCGCGGCTTCAAGAACCTGACGACGGCGACCGCCCGCCTGGTCAAGGCGGGCTGGATGTCCAAGGGCCGCGGCGGATGGGCCGTCACCGAAGACGGGCTGCGGGCCATCGCTGCTTTCGCCAGCCCGTCCGAGCTGGCAGAAGCGCTCGATGCGGGAACCCCGCTGCCCGACGCGCCGGCACGGGTGGAGGACGCGCCGGCTCCGGCGGTGGACGCAAAGCGTGCCGCCCCGCCGGAAGCGCCGAACCAGGCAGCGGAGTCGGGTCGGCCCACCGACCAGCCAGCCTCCGTGGCGGTGGTAGGCGACTTCGGCGTCCTGCTCGGCGCCGACCGGGACTGGGATCCCGCCGCCGACGCGGTGCAGATGCGCTTCGACCCAGCCGACGAATTGTGGCGGCTGGACGGCGAACTGCCGGCCGGACGCTACGCCTTCAAGTTCGCGCTCAACGGTTCGTGGGAGGAAAACTACGGGGCCTATGGTCTCCTCGATGGAGCCAACCACGAGTTCCAGCACGACGGCGGAGCGGTCACCATCGCGTACGACCACAACAGCCGCGATCTTGCCCCGGCGTCCCAGCTGACTCCTGCCTGAGCCTGATTAGGACCGCACGTTGCCGGCCCGGGAAGAGAAGAGTGAAACTTCCCGGCCGGCAACGTCCTGACGGGGGCGCACCCGAGGTGAGGGAAAGGGCAGGGCGCGGGCCCGCCGTCGTACTTTTTCCGGGCGCTAACCAGCTGCACCAAGCGCCCGCCCGGAACCCTTGACTGGTCCGTGACCCAACTGTCACGATGTCTCACATGGCGCAGAGCTGCGCATCATGCGCAACTACTTCAGGTCCGGCTGGCGCCAAAACCTCGAAGGAGGAAGCATCCATGTCGGAGATTCTCGATTCGGGCTCCGCCCCGTTCAACGGCACAGATTCACGCGTCAATCCCCACCCGGCGGTCACGCTCTATACCCGGCTGCGCAAGTCCCCGTACTTCTGGAAGTCGCGGGAGCATGGCGTCGCGGCCTACAGCGTCTACAACCACACCTACCATCCGCGCCATTACGGCGATCCGGTCAGCGAGTACTGGTCGTTGCTGAACGACGTCACCCTTTGGGACGTGGGCGTGGAGCGGCAACTGCAGATCAGCGGTCCGCAGGCCTTCGATTTCACCAACATGCTGACCCCTCGCGACCTGACCAAGTGCGCGGTGGGCCAGTGCAAATACGCCTTCATCACCGCGGCCGACGGCGGGATCATCAATGACCCGATTATCCTGCGCGTGGAGGAGAACAAGTTCTGGCTGTCGCTGGCGGACAGCGACGTCCACCTGTGGGCCATGGGCCTGGCGCACGCCGGCGGCTGGGACGTCACGGTGGAAGAAGTGGACGTGGCCCCGGTCCAGGTCCAGGGCCCCAAGGCCAAGGGGCTGATGTCCGACCTGTTCGGCCCGCAGATCCTGGACATGCCGTACTACTACATGCAGCACCACAAGCTGAACGGCGTGGACGTGGTGGTCAGCCGGACCGGCTACACCGGCGAAATCGGCTACGAGATCTACCTCTACAACGCCACCCAGAACGCCGGCCGCCTCTGGGACACCGTCTGGGAGGCAGGCCAGCCGCACGACCTGCGCGTCATCGGCCCCTGCCACATCCGCCGGATCGAGGCCGGCATGCTCGCCTACGGCTGCGACATCACGCTGAAAACCAACCCGCTGGAGGTCGGCTACGACTACAACTGGATGGTGGATCTGGACCAGGAGGCGGACTTCGTCGGCAAGGAAGCCCTGGGCCGCATCCGTGAGAAGGGCATCGACCGGCTGCTGGTGGGCGTGGACATCGACGGCGAACCGCTGGGCAGCTACAACGACGGCTCCATGATCGAACCCTTCCCGGTCTCGGTCGGCGGCGGCGGACGCATCGGCGAAGTCACCAGCGCCTGCAACTCCCCTCGGCTGGAACGCAACATCGGCCTGGCCATGGTGCCGTTCGACCTCAGCGAGGAGGGCACCTCGCTGTCCATCCACACGCCGGAGGGAATCCGCAACGGCACGGTGGTGCAGAAGCCCTTCTTCGATCCCGGCAAGGAGACACCCAAGGACTGAACCGGAGCTTTGCCCGGCCAACCCCGTACGACGGCGGAGCGCACCTGCGCAGGTGGGCTCCGCCGTCGTGGTTCCCGCCTTTTCGAGCCGCGTCTGCGGCGATACGGTCAAAGCTATGGAAACTGACTACTTCGCCGGGGACGCCCGCACCAACCGCGAACGGATGCTGGCCGGCGACCTGTACATTGCCGATGACCCGGAGAGCGAGCGCCGGGCGAAACGTGCCCTCCGGCTGGCCGACGCTTACCACCGCGCGGTGGTGGCCGACGCGGACGATGCGCGGTCGATCCTGGCCGAGCTGTTGGGCGGACTCGGCGACGATGCCTACGTAAAGCCGCCTTTATTCGTCGACTACGGAGAACACATCTTTATTGGTCCCCGCACTTTCATCAACTACAACCTCACCGCCCTGGACGTCGCGACCATCACCATCGGCGCCGACTGCCAGATCGGACCCGGCGTCCAACTTCTGACCCCCACGCACCCGATCGAATCCCAGCCGCGCAGGGACAAGTTGGAGGCGGCCCAGCCGATCATCCTCGGCGACAACGTGTGGCTGGGCGGCGGCGTGATTGTCTGCCCCGGCGTGACCATCGGCGACAACAGCGTGATCGGCGCCGGTTCGGTGGTCACCAACAACATTCCGGCCAATGTGGTCGCCGTGGGCAGCCCGGCCCGGGTAGTGCGGGAAGTCTGAACGAGCCCGCCGAGGGAAACAGCGCGGCTGTTAGTCCCGCGCTTTCACGGCTTCGGCTGTGCGCCGACAGGGACGACCCGGTTGCTGGCGCCGTCAGCCCCATTTTCCCGGGGCGGCCCCGCTATCGGCAGGCTGAAGGTGAAGACGCTGCCGGCGCCGGGCTCGCTCTCGCAGCTCATGCTGCCGCCGTGCCGCTCCACAATGTCCTTGGACAGGGCAAGTCCCAGGCCCAGCCCCGGGATGGAACTACGGCGGGCCGCGGGACTACGGAAAAACCGCGTGAACACGTTCCTGATCTCATCGGGACCCATCCCCATTCCCTGATCCGCTACCCGGCATTCCACGACTCCGCCGCCTCCGGTGCAGCTGACCATGACGTCCCCGCCCTGCGGGGAGTACTTGATGGCGTTGGAGACCAGGTTGTCCAGCACCTGCCGGACACGCGCCGGGTCGCAGACCACCCCCAGGTCCCCCTGAGACTGCGCGGTGAGCGCGACTCCCCCGGCGGCAGCCCTCGGCTCGGCCGCAGCCACGGCCTGGGCGGCAATTTCCGCCAGATCCGCTTGGACCGGCTGCAACTCCGAGAAGCCGGCGGCCGTGCCCAGCAGGTCCTTGACCAAGGTGAGCAGTTGGTCCGAGTTCCTGAGGATGGTGTCCAGGCCCGAGGCCATGTTCGGCGACAGGTCCGGCGACATCGCCAGCAGCTCGGCGTACCCCTGGATGGAAGTCAGCGGAGTCCGCAGTTCGTGGGACACGCTGGAGAGAAAATCATTCTTGGCCTCCACCGCGGCGACCAGTTCGGTGACGTCGCTAAAGGCCAGCACCGTGCCTTCCCGCCGGCCGCTGTCGTCAGCCATCGCCTGGGCGGACGTGGAGAGGACCCGTTGCCCGGGTTTCCGGCCCATCCACATGAGGTACTCGGAAAACGACTCGCCCCGCACCGCCCGGCGGATCGGCCGGTCTTGGACCGGCATGACGGTACTGCCGCCGTCGGCATAGAGCTCCAGCCGGGACTCCGGTGCGTCCTCGTCGCCCGGCGGGAGCGCCAACCGGCGGAGCTCTTCCTGCCGGCGGTTTCGCAGAATCGGGTTGCCCTCTTCGTCCACGGCCAGGACCCCCACGTCCACTGCGCTCATCACCGCGGACAGCAGCCGTTCGCGCCTGCCGCTGGCCTCCAGCAGCGTGCGGAGCTCCGCATCCTTGTCCTCGACCACCCGCTGCTGTTCCATCATGCTCGCCGTCATCACCCGGACCGTGATTCCGATGGCCAGCATCATGAACGGGACGAGCAGCGGGTGCGTCAACGCTTTGAGCGTGACGGCGGAATCCTCGAGGAACACCGGGATCCAGACCATCGCCAGCGAGGCTAGTGCGCCGGCAATCACCGAGAGCCGGGGAAACTGGCCCGAGGCAGCCAGCCAGATCACCGGGAAGGCAGCCAGCAGCCCCACCCCGGTCAGGACTGATCCGGTACCTTCGCGCAGCAGGGCGATCGGAACAAAGTCCAACAGGGGGATGAGCAGGAAGGACGGGTAGGGCAGCTTGTCCCAGGGCACCAGGAAACAGGCCGCCAGCAGCACGGCGTTGAGCACCATGCTGAGGCCGAACTGCGGGTCCGAGAGGAGCGGTGGATAAAGGATCCACGTTCCCGCGCACAGGAACAACATCGTGATCGACAGCGGCAGTTGGCTCATCACAACGCGCCCGCGCAGTGAAAGGGCGTGGAACTTCACCCGGTTCAAGGTGAACAGGTCGAGGACTTTATCCACGGCGACGGAACTCCAATGTGGTGGTCGCGGACGGGTTTCTGCAGTGACAGATGTGACAAATGGGAGGTTTGCCGCCTTAATGAAAGCATGCCTGCAGTCCCCATCAACCGCCGTGCCGTCATAGTCGAGGACAACGCCGACATTCGCAGGCTGCTGGCGCAAATTGTCACGGATCAAGGCTTCATGGTGGCGGAGGCGGAAACCGGGCAGGAAGGTCTTGAGTTGATCCGGGCCGGCGGCGCCGACCTGATCACCTTGGACCTCAATCTGCCTGACCTGGACGGCATCGAAGTCTGCCGGCAGGTCAGGACGTTTTCGGACGCCTACATCCTGATGATTACCGCGCGCGCCGACGAGGTAGACCGGCTTAGCGGGTTGGACACCGGCGCCGATGACTACATCAGCAAGCCATTCAGCCCGCGGGAGCTCCAGTCACGAATCGGGGCGCTATTCCGCCGTCCGCGCTCCCAGCCGGTTGATCCGGTTCCCAGCGCCGACCAGGAACGCGCGGCCGAGGTTCAGCGCAGCCTGCTGCCCGCCGAACCGCTGAGGCTTCAGGACTATGAGATCGGCGGCCGCTGCCGTCCCACCCGGAGCGTGGGCGGCGACTTCTTCGACTGGTCCGCCACCGAAGACGGCGTGCAAATCACCGTCGCGGACGCGATGGGCAAGGGCATGGGCGCCGCGCTCATCGCCGCCACGGTGCGCGCGGTGCTGCGATCCTCCAACCGGCACACCGACCTCACCCTGGCCTTCGAAGCGGCCAGCCAGGCACTGGAGTGGGACTTGGCACAGTCGTCCTCCTTCGTGACCATCTTCCATGCCCGGCTGGACGCCGACAGCGGATCTGTTGACTATGTGGATGCCGGGCACGGGCTGGGGCTGCACCTCTATGACGGCGGCCTGCGCCGCCTGCCGTCGGGCGGTCCGCCCGTCGGGGCCGTGCCGGGCAGCAGTTGGACGGCTGGCAGCCTGTCGCTGGCTCCCGGGGACTCGCTCCTGGTTCTCAGCGACGGACTCCTCGATGCCTTCGATTCAGTGGATGCCGCCATGGACGCGGTGGCCGCTGTCGCGGCCGGGCGTGACTCGGCGCAGGACGTGTGCGAGGCCGTATTGGATCTGGCCGGCAGCGCTGTGGCGGACGATGTCACCGCGGTGATGTTGCGCCGCTGCCCGCTGGACATCACCGAGGACGGCGCGCAGTGAAACCTTTCGCCATCCGCCTGCTCGTCGTCCTGACCGTCATCCTGGGGACCAACTACCTGGCCTGGCGGTGGCTGGATTCGCTCAACTGGTCCGCCTGGTGGATCGCCGTCCCCCTGGTGCTGGCCGAGACCTACAGCCTGATCGACGTCGGCCTCTTCGGCCTGGCGGTGTGGCGGATCCGCGAACGCAAGGCGCCGCCGCCACCGCCGCCGGACGCCACGGTAGATGTCTTCATCACCACCTACGACGAGCCGCTGGACCTGGTCATGGCCACGGCGCTGGCCGCGAGGGACATCCGTTTTCCCCACAGCACCTGGATCCTGGACGACGGCGCCAGGCCGGAACTAAGTGAACTGGCCGCCCGCCACGGGTTGGGCTACCTGACCCGCAGCGGCGATTGGGCGGACAAGCCGCGGCATGCCAAGGCCGGCAACCTGAACAACGCGCTGATGATGACGCAGGGCGAATTCCTCCTGATCCTCGACGCCGACCAGATCCCCCAGCCGGACATCCTCGACAACACGCTGGGGTACTTCAACCAGCGCCGGGTGGCCCTGGTCCAAACGCCGCAGTACTTCAGCAACGTCCCGGCCGACGATCCGCTGGGCAGCCAGGCGCCGCTCTTCTACGGGCCCATCCAGCAGGGCAAGGACGGGTGGAATGCCGCCTTCTTCTGCGGCTCCAACGCGCTGCTCAGGCGCGAGGCCCTGATGCAGCTGGGCCTGGCCGGCTATGTGACCGAGGTGGAGAGTAGCGTCCACCGCGCGCTGGCCGGCGCGCGCAGCGCCATCCGCAAGGCCCGCCGGTCCCCGGAAGCAGCCGATCCGCAGGTTGCGGCCCTGCTCGACGACGTGGAAGCGGCCACGGACACGGCCCGCGAGAAGCTCCGGAGCGGCGGTTCGCTGAGCGAGATCACCTACGACCTGCGGACCAAGGTCGAGGGCGCCGTGCGGTCCCTGGTGGCCGAGAACTTCGCCGCGCTGGAAGCCGACCTGGCCGAGATCGCCGCCATGGATCTGGGCGGCACCTCCGGCGCGCCCGACCCCGACCAACTGGACGGCGCGGTGGAACGGATGGCGCAGCGGGACTGGTCTCCGCTGGGGGCGCTGGGTTCGGTGCAGGCGGTGCTGGACGCGGTCTCCGTGGAACGGCCGGACGAGGCCCAGCCGGTCATGCCGCTGGCCACCATCTCGGTGACCGAGGACATGGCCACCTCGATGCGGCTGCATTCAATGGGCTGGGAAAGCGTCTACCACCACGAGGTCCTCGCCTACGGTTTGGCTCCGGAGGACCTCAAAACCATGCTCACCCAGCGCTTGCGCTGGGCCCAAGGCACTATCCAGGTCATGCTGCGGGAGAACCCGCTGGTGCAGCGCGGGCTGAAACTCGGCCAGCGGCTGATGTACTTCTCCACCATGTGGAGCTACCTCAGCGGTTTCGCCGCCGTGGTCTACTTCGCCGCGCCGGTCATCTACCTCACCCTGGGCATCCTGCCGGTCAGCAGCCTGAGCACCGACTTCTTCATCCGGTTCATCCCGTTCATGGTGGTCAACCAACTGCTGTTCGCTTTGGTGGGCAAGGGGGTGAGCACCTGGCGGGGACAGCAGTACAGCCTCGCGCTCTTCCCCACCTGGATCAAGGCGTGCACGACGGCGGCGCGCAACGTCTGGCTCGGACGCCCCCTCGGCTTTGCCGTCACCCCCAAGGCCCGCCAGTCCGAAGGGAGCAGCTGGAACCTGATCGTGCCCCAACTGGTCGCCATCGCGCTGTTGGTTGCCGCGCTGATTGCCGGAGCGGTGCGACTCGCCGCAGGCCTGAACGAACCGGTTGGCACGCTGGTGAACGTGGCTTGGGTTATTTTCGATTTGTTGATCCTGAGCGTGCTGGTCAAAGCCGTCAGGTACAAAGGGTTCACGCCCGATGAAAGGAACGTTGATGCAGTTCACCGTTGAGACCACGCCCGCCTATGCCGAAGTCAACGGCAGCGGCAGGCTGAACATGGTCGCGGCTCCCCTGCTCCGCGAGGTGGTGGCAGCAGTCGTGGCCGAAGGAAGCCATCATGTGGTGGTGAACATGGAGGGCACGGAGTTCATGGACTCCTCCGGCCTCGGGGCCTTGATCGGGTGCCTGAAGATAGCCCGCCAGGCCGGCGGTGATCTCCGCATTGCGAACGTGCAGCCTCAGGTCAAGATGGTGCTGGAGCTGACCAGCATGCACCGCGTGTTGACCCCGTATGAGAGCGTCGATGCGGCCTTCTCTAATGACTGAGGTCCTGGCCCGGAGCTCGCGCCAGGGCCTGGCGACGGCGGCCACTGTGGATGCCCTGCACGACGATTTCGAGACTCTGTGGCTGGAGGCCGGCTTCGTTCCGGAGATGGACCGCATGGCCTTCTCCACGGCGGTCATCGAGGCCGCCAGCAACGTGGTCCAGCACGCCGTCCCGGCTTCCGAGGCGCCGCTCCAGCTCGGCGTCGACATCACCATCTGGTCCCGCCGGCTGGAGGCACGCATTTCCGAAATCGGCGCGGCCCCCTCCGACCCCGAGATGTCGAATCCGTCAGACATCGATGACGAATCCGAGTCCGGCCGGGGGATGAACCTGATCCACGCCCTGGTCAGCACCGTCACCTTCGAGCGTCACGGCGAGGACAACGTCTGGGTCCTCTGCCGCGACTCGTCGGATGACTAGCCTTCCTCCGCCCCCTGCGCGGCGGCTCGCCGTCCAGGTATGGCTCCCGCTATAGCCAGGCGACGGCGCGGACC
Source organism: Arthrobacter sp. NPDC055138 (assembly GCF_053607305.1). Classification (NCBI taxonomy): domain Bacteria; kingdom Bacillati; phylum Actinomycetota; class Actinomycetes; order Micrococcales; family Micrococcaceae; genus Arthrobacter; species Arthrobacter sp. NPDC055138. The sequence continues at coordinate 342,674 of NZ_JBSGTH010000004.1, read as the reverse complement.
GGGGCTCCGTCCGTCGCCGTCAGCTTGAGCGGGAAGAACCCGACCGTGCAACGAGCTGGCAACTTGACCGCGTGGCGGACGTTCTCCACAATCAGGCCGTCGGGTCCCAGCACCAACTCGTGCACAGGAAGGCTGAAGGCCTCCTCAGGCTGAAGGGTCCGATCGGGATTCAGCGTGTCGGTCGCCAGCACCCGCATGCCCCTGGACCAGAGTTCATCGGCCGCGGCGCGGGAGAGAACCGGATGGTTCAGGTACGTTTCGGTGCCGAAGTGACGGTCCCATCCTGTAGCCAGCAGCACGATCCGGGGCACGTGTCCCTGCACTTGGCTGGCCAGCTGGTGCCAGCGGACCTCGTCGCCGGCTTCAAGGCCCGGAACCTGCAGCACCAAGGCTTCGCCCATCAGTTCGTCCAGCTGCACCTCCGAGGTGGTGCGGCCGCCCTCGATGCTGTGGCAGGGCGCATCGAAATGGGTGCCCGTGTGGCTGCCAAAGTGCAGATCGGAAACTTCCACTCCGTGCTGCGCAATAGTCAGTGCAGGATGGATCGCCACGTCCGGATCCCCGGGGAAAACCTGCATCCCCGACGACACCGGATGCGTCAGGTCCACTATTTTCACGGCGTCATCAATCTGCGGAGCCCGCAATAGAGGACGAGGAGCTTTCCTCTGCGCCGGGCTGCACAGCGAGGTGCCCGGCCTGATCGCCGGCGAAGCGGGGACGGCTCTTGATGGAGAGGCCTAGATACAGCAGGAAACTGAGCACGAACGCTGGAATGGTGGCCCCCACCGGGCTGGGCCACACGTACGTCAGCACGTAGGACGCCGCGGCTCCCACCACCCAGACCGTGATGGCAGCCCAATTTACCCCGCTGGTATACCAGTACTTTCCACCGCCTTCCCGCAGGATGTCCCGGCTGTAGCTGCGCCGTTTGATGATGTAGTAGTCCACGATCATGATGGCGAACACGGGCACGAAGAAGGCGCCGATCATGACGAGGAAGTCTGTGAACTGGTTCAGCAGCGCCATCCAGGTTGAACCGGCAATCGAAACGACGCCGACCACCAGCGCCGTCGGAAGGAACCGGAGCTTCCAGCGGGCCTGTGCATTCACGATCGAAGTGACCATGCCGTAGACCACCATGGTGTTGGTTGCCATGACGGACATAAAAATCACAATGGCCAGCGGAGTACCGAAAGCAGCCACAATGACGGTGGGATCGAATTCGGCTGCCGGCTCTCCGGAGAGGATTACGTAGCCGATAGCGGTGGCGCCCAGTGCCATGGCCAGCACCGTGGAGATGGTGTAGCCGATTCCGGATCCGAGGATGCCGGCGCGGCTGGACTTGGCCAGGCGGTTGAAGTCGGCAGACAGCACCGTCCAGGAGATCGCAGTGGCTATCACGATGTCCAGCACCACGAAACTGGTGTATCCGAGTGACTCGTCGACGCCAATGGCGCCGAACTCCGCAGGGCTGAAGGTGGTGAACGCGGTGATGAAAACGTAGACCATGATGGCCAGGATGACGACGGCGAGCCACGGCTCGACCCTCGCAATGCCTTCGTGGCCGAGGATGGCAAGACAAACCACCAGCGCCTGGCACAGGACGGCGAACAGGATGGGGTTGGAAAATCCGGTCAGCTGAGCCACCACGTAGTTGACGGTGACGCCGGCCAGCATTGCCTGCACCCAACTCCAACCCATCAGGATGATCACATTGGCGGCCACCGGCAACAGGCTGCCGCGGGTTCCGAAGGCGCCCCGGGTGATGGCCATGGTGGGCAGCCCGGTGCGGGTACCAATGTTGCCGATCAGAGTCAGCACGACCGCGCCCACTAGCGTGCCAATGACAATTAGCCAGATGGCGGAGCCGAAGCTAATGCCGGGGATGAAGAGGGTGCCGGTCAGCAACGTGGTGACCACGAAGTTGGCCGCCAGCCAAATCATTCCGATGCGGGGCATGGATAACGTGCCGCGGATGGGTCCGAAGCCGTCCGCGTTTCGCTGGAGATGGTTGTCGAGACGCTGGTAGAGATTCATGAGGGTCCTAGGTGCGAGAAGGATCTAGAGGAAGAGGCTCAACTGGCCCCAGCCGGGGACACCGGGGAGAGGTGTTCATGCACGGCCACCAGGCTGCCGCGTTCGTCGTTGCGAAAAACGATGGTTTCCCGTTCCCGGTACGAATCCTCACCGTCGGGCAAGGCTACGGTGGTTGCCACATCATGCACGAAGACGGCGCCGCCGGGGAAGACCGTCACATGCTGGTTGCTGGATTGGCACGCAACTACCCGCCACCCGTCGTTGAGCCACTCGGTCCAGAGCGACTCGTAGGCGGCCCGGCTGTCCAGCCGTTCCTGCTCGGTGTGGAACACAAAACTGGCGTCGGGGGCGAAACCTGCGAAGTAGCGATCAGTGTCCGTGGCGGCGAAAGCGCTGACGATCTTTGCCGCCGCATCCTTGACCTGCTCGATCGACGGAGCATGCGCGTTCTCGGTTCCCATGTGCAGTCTCCTAGCTGCAGCCGAACGGCGGCCGCGACAAAAAGTTTCCAAGACGCAACAAGTGTTGCCTCTCAGTGATCAAACTGCAAGTGCCGGCCGTCACATCGGTAATTAAACGAAAACGGCGGGACACACCCTCAGTGGTGCGCCCCGCCGCCGATCGCTGGAAGCTAATCCGCGGCGAGCTCGCCGCGGACCAGCCGCCGGGTGACCTCGGTTAGCAGATCCACGCCTCGTACGGCGTCCTCATCGCGGGTGAATTCCGCTTCGTTGTGGGAAACGCCGTCGACGCTGGGCACAAAGAGCATCACCGTGGGGACCACGTCCTTCATGTTGGTGGAGTCGTGCCCCGCCACCGTCATGATCTCGGTGTGGCTGAAGCCGAGCTGTTCCGCACTGGCGGCACCCAATGCGACTCCCGCGGGCTGGTAGGACACCAAGCCCCAGCGGTGCGTCTGCAGCAGCGAGATGTCCGTCCGGGAGAGGGCTTCGGCGTCGGCGATGCGCTTGTCCAGCAGATCCATGGCCCGGGCGAGGACCTCCTCGTCCGGCGAACGCAGGTCCAGGTTCATCATTGCCTGCCGCGCGATGGTCACCGGCGAGTTGGGGAGCACGTACATTTCGGACACCGACGTGTGCAGCTGGCCGGGTGCAAACTCCGCGGCGAGGTCGCGGGCGGCGGCAATCACCAGCGCAGCTCCGTAGAGGGCGTCGCGGCGGTCCTCCATCCGGGTGGAACCGGTATGCGACTGCGCTCCGTCGACCGTGACGCGGTACTTGCTGGCCGCCCAGGTGCGGTCCACGATTCCGACCTGAGTGCCGGTTTCCTCAAGGTTTTTGCCCTGTTCGATGTGGATTTCGGCGTACCGTGCCACATCCGCCAGCACCGGAGCATCGGCTCCGGCGCCGCGGTCGCCCGCAGCCAGGGCCTCGGCAACCGTTATCCCTGCCGGGTCAGCGGTGGCCAGCGCCTGCTCCAAAGAGAGCTTCCCGGTGAACACCGAGCTGCCCATCATGCTGGGGGTGAAGCGACTGCCTTCCTCGTTGAACCAGTTGACCACGGCCAGGTTGTACACCGGGTCGAGTTCGCCGGCAGCAACCTCGGCAGCTACACGGGCCGCCGCATGGGCCCCCGCCAGCACGCCGTAGGCGCCGTCGTATCGGCCGGCCAGCGGCTGGGAGTCCAAGTGCGATCCGAGCAGGACATACGGGGCGCCGGGAACAACGTCGAGGGTGCCGAACTGGTTTCCCGCCGCATCCACTTTTTCGGTGAAGCCATGCTGGGCCAGCCACTCGCCGAACCAGCCGCGGGTGGCGTGGTCCGCCGTCGTGCCCGCCTGGCGGTCCACGCCGCCACCGGCGGTAGCGCCGAAGCCGGACATGGTGGCGAAGTCGGAAAGAAATTCCTGGTTGCTGGTGCTCATCGGGTTTCCTCCCCGGTCGATGCCATTGCCGGATCCCGGCCTTCCTGGGCCGGGAAGTTATCTGCGCCGAAGCGGATCTCGCCGCCCACCATAGTGGCCAGCACCTGGGTGGCGCCGATCTGGGATGGCTCGACGGCGGTGGGGTCCTGGTCCAGGAAGACCAGATCGGCCAGCATTCCCGGCATCAGCCGACCCCTGGTCCCTTCGGTTCCGGTGGCGGCCGCGGAACCGGCGGTGTAGGCGTACAGCGCCTCGGCCCCGGTGATTCTCTCGTCGGGACCATAGACCTCGCCGGACGGGGTCAGCCGCTGGACGAACGACTGCATCACGTCAAGCGGCCGGCCGTTGGAGACCGGGCGGTCCGAGCTTCCCGGCAGCGTGGCGCCGCGCTTCAACAGGCTGTTGGCCGGGTAGGACGTCGCCGTGCGTTCCGGGCCAAGCAGCTTGGCCATGCCGTCGCCGAACTCGGTGATGAAATGCGGCTGCGGGACCAGGACGATCCCGGCCTCAGCAATCCGGTCCAGCTGCTCGGGCCGGATGACGCCACCGTGCTCGATCCGGTTGGGCAGCGGCCTGCGGCCGTAGGTTTCCTGGGCTTCCGTGATGATGTCGATCGCGTGGTCCACGGCATGGTCGCCGATCGCGTGCATCGCGATGGTCCAGCCGGCCCGGTACGCCTCCAGCGCGGAGGAGCGCAGCTCCTGGGCGTCCATCTGCAGGTAGCCATGATTATGCGGGCAGCCGACGTATTCCTCGGTGACATACGCGGTGCTGCCCAGCAGCGAGCCGTCGCTGAAAATCTTCACCGGGCCCAGCCGGAGCCAATCGTCACCCAAACCGGTGCGGATGCCGGCGTCGAGACCGCGGGAGTCAGGGTCTGCTTCGTGCCCGGGAACCCGATGCAGAGCATCCAAGACCATCATCGGCTGCATGCGCACGCTCAACAGCCCCTTGTCGCGCGCCGCCTGGTAGGCACCGAACTCGCGCGGTGAGTAACCGATCCACCCGCCCGCGATGCCGGCATCGGTGACACTGGTGATGCCCTCGCTCAGGTAGTGGGAAGTGGCCAAATCCAGCGCGCGCTCGATGGTGGCCAGCGGGTAGGGCAGCATGATGTCCTGCACCAGCCGCATGGCATTCTCTTCCAGCAGTCCGGTGGGTAGGCCCTCGGCATCTCTGGCCACGAGGCCGCCGTCGATCGGTGCTGCGAGGTCTGCCCCGCGTTCAACGATCAGGTCGAGTGCAATGCCGTTGACGTTGCAGGCGTGGCCGGACGAGTGCTTGATCCAGACCGGCCGGCCGCCGGAGGCCGCATCGAGCCGGTCGCGGTCAGGCTGGGCACCGTCGTGCAGCAGCGGGCTGTAGCCGGAGGCCACCACCCACTCGTCCTCCGCCAGCGGGGCGGCGGCTTCGGCTATCACCGCATAGGCCTCTTCGAGGCTCGCAACGGTTCCAAGGTTTGCTTCCATCAGGCCCAGGCCGAACCAAACGCTATGGGCGTGCACGTCATTGAAACCGGGGACGATCACGGCGCCTTCGGCATCGACAACCCTTCGCGCATGGGGAACGCTTTGCTGATCGACGTCGAGCCCCAGCACCTTGCCGTCGTGGATCAGCAGGCTTTCGGCCACCGGCTGTCCGGGATCTTGGGTCAGGATGCGGGCATTGCGGATCAAGAGATCGACGAGCATGAGTCCTCTTCGTGCTTTCGCTGCGGCGAGCCCGGAGCGATCATGGCGAACCGGGAGGGACCCCGCGGCCATCCCCCCATTCAACACTGGAGTATTGCCGCACTCAATGGCTAAATGACGCCATAAGCTCTGAGAAAATTGGGCGATTGCCTAAGATGGATTCATGAGCGAGTCGCGAGTAGACGTCCTTCCGCCCGACGCGGGCCTGCCCCGGGACTTCAAACCCGACCCGTCCGGGGAGCCGCACTGGATGGAACTGATCGAGCGCCTGTGGCAGGAACGTGATTCCCTGGTCAACGACTTCCTGGAGCGCTTCGCCACCATCTCCTACGAGGGAGCGTTGGTCCCGGACGAGGATGTCCGCCGGACAGCCGCAGACACCATGGAGATGTTCCTCTACCTGTTGGCCGGACTGGAACTACCCGCTGATCTTCAGTCCCTGCCCCGTGACGTCGCCGCGCGCCGGGCGCGTCAGGGGGTTCCGATGGAGGCCTTCCTCAGCGCTGTCCGCAATGACTTCCGGGTCTTGTGGAAAGGGCTTGAGCGGGTGGCGCGCGGGCACGGTACCGAGATCCTCGTTGCCAACATGGACCGTGTCCTGGACACGGTGGAGAGCTATGTCAGCAGCATCCAGCAGGCCTTCTCCGAAGAAGAAGCCCTGCTCGCCCGCGACAAACAGTTGCACCGGCAACGGCTGCTTTCGCGGCTCTTTAATACCGACACAAGAAACACTGGCGAGATCTCCGACATCGCCGCCGGGCTGGAAGTTCAGAGCTCGGACGTGTTCGAGCTGATGGCGCTCACCCGGGAGACCATGGCCAAGCTTCAGCGCCAGCCTGCGGCGGACCGCCAGACCTTCAGTTATGAACGCGCAGGGGCACTGTATCTTTTCCGCGTAGTGCGCGCCGGACGGACGTGGCAGGATGAGCTGCCCGAATTTCCGGCAGGCTACGTCCCCGGCGTTGAAGGCCTAGCGGCGATTCCCCAAGCTGCGGCGTCTGCCCTGGTGCTGGCCGCTAAGCACGGGGAGGACACGGGACTGGCCACCATCCCGGGCACCTGGATGACGATTGCCCGGGACCTTCTGGAAAACACTCTCCCCGGGTTCTCCCGTCCGGTAACCACCGCCCTGGATCACTGCACGCCGCACGAACGCCAACGGCTGCTGCAAGTGGCACGCAGCTACGGCCGCACCGGGTCCATCAAGGAAACGGCGGAGGAACTCTACTGCCACCGGAACACGGTGGTCAACCGGCTGCATTCCTTGGAAGAGGTCATCGGGCTCGATATGACGGTTCCGGCACAGGCTGCCCTGGCGCTGGTGGCGCTGGCCGACTACAAAAGCGATACTGTCTTGTGAAAATGCACAAGAATGGACTGTCAAGTCGGTGTGTAATGTCATTGTTTAGGGTATTGGCACTCCTCTACAGTCGAGAGGTACTTCACAGCTCTACCGCGGGATGTCCTCCGTTCAGGGCCGTAGGAATTATCGGGCTGCCGCCGCTCCATCAACGCCGCGGGCCCCGAACAGCTTGAAAGGCAACCACGTGACGACGCCGCAATCGCTCAATACTCCCGGCGCCCCGCCGACAGTTTCCGGCAAGGACGCGGGCAAAATTGCCCGCGCTGCCTTCGTCGGGACTGCCCTGGAGTGGTACGACTACTACCTCTTCGGCACTGCCGCGGCCCTGGTGTTCAACCGCCTCTTCTTTACGGATCTGGACCCCACCGCGGCCCTGCTGGCCTCCTTCGCCACCTTCGGCGTCGGCTTCGCTGCCCGCCCGATTGGCGCGATCATTTTCGGCTACATCGGCGACCGTTACGGGCGCCGTCCGGCGCTGCTGACGACGATCGTCCTGATTGGCGTCGCCACCGCCCTGATCGGCCTGCTGCCGGACTTCTCCACCATTGGCTTGGCCGCACCGATCCTGCTCGCCGTCCTGCGCTTGGTCCAGGGTCTGGCCGTCGGCGGCGAATGGGGCGGCGCCGTGACCATGGCCGTCGAACACGCCCCGGCCGAAAAGCGCGGCCGCTACGCCGCCTTGGTCCAGATTGGTTCCCCGGTCGCTACCCTGCTGGCCTCCGCCGCATTCACCCTGGTGCTGCTGCTCCCGTCCGAGAGCTTCGATGCCTGGGGCTGGCGCATTCCGTTCCTGCTGGCCATTCCGATGCTTCTCGTCGCGCTCTGGATCCGGCTCAAGGTTGAGGAATCCCCGATCTTCAAGGACCTGCTTGCCCAGGAAGACACCGTCAAGGTGCCGGCGTTCGAGGTCTTCCGCAGTGCCGGCGGGCGACTGGTGGTTGCCGTACTCGCCGCGCTGCTGGGCGTGGGCGGGTTCTACATGATCACCACCTTTGCTGTCAGCTACGGAGCCAACACCTTGGGCGTGGACCGCAACGTGATGGTCAACGCCACCCTGGTCGCTGCCGTCGCGCAGATCATCGTCACCATCCTGATGGGCCGGCTGGCCGAGAAGGTCGGCCCGGGCAAGGTCACCGTCTGGGGCGGGCTCCTCACTGCCGTGCTGGCCTTCCCGATCTTCGCGATGATCGACACCAAATCGCCGCTGCTGATCACCCTGGCCATCACCTTGGGCATCATGCTCATTGCCGTGGCCTACGCTGTCAACGGCGCCCTGCTGACCGAACTGTTCCCCCCGAAGCTGCGCTACTCCGGTGTGGCACTGGGCTACAACATCGCCGGTGCCACCAGCGGCTTCATGCCGATGATCGCCACCGCCATGCTCGGCGTCTCCGGCAACGCGTCCTGGGGCGCAGCGACGATCCTGGCCATCATCGCGCTGCTGACCGCCCTCGGCGGATTCCTCGGCGAGCGGATGCGCGTCCAGGACAAGCGGATCGTGGCGGACGTCTAGAACCGATGCTCCGCCCCCACTGGGGCGGAGCCCGACGGCCGGCGAGCGCCGCCGTCGAACGCAGCACTCTCCAACAACCCGTGGGGGAGCCGCCCAACCCGGCGGCTCCCCCACGCCATATCCAAGGAGCTTTGCATGATCACCGAAGAACAGTCCCGGCGCATCCTCGAGGCAGTCGACGCCGCTTTCGACGCACAGCTCGCTTTTACCCAAGAGCTGGTGAAACATCCGTCGCTGCGCACCCAGGAAGGCAGTGCCCAGGACTTGCTGCACTCGGCGATGGCCGCACGCGGACTGGAGATGGACCGCTGGCAGCTCGATCCCGAGGAGCTCGCCACGCATGAAGGCTTCGGCCCGGTCACCGTCTCCTACGAAGACGTGACGAACGTCGTCGGCACCTACCTCCCCGCCGCCGAGGCCGGCCGTTCGCTCATCCTGAACGGACACGTCGATGTGGTTCCGGAGGGGCCGGAAGAGGCCTGGTCCCGCTCCCCCTGGGACGCCCCCATCATCGACGGCTGGATGTACGGCCGCGGTGCCGGCGACATGAAGGCCGGACTGGCCGCCAACCTCTTCGCGTTCGACGCCGTCCGGGCCGCCGGTCTTGAACCGGCCGGCCGCATCCACTTCCAGTCCGTCGTCGAGGAAGAATGCACCGGCAATGGTTCCCTCTCCGCTCTCATGCGCGGCTACCGGGCGGACGCAGTGATCATTCCGGAGCCCGAAGAGGACATGCTGGTCCGGGCCAACGTCGGGGTGATCTGGTTCAAAGTGCGCGTCACCGGCAGCCCCACCCATCCGCGCGAGATGGGCACCGGGTTCAACGCCATTGATGCCGCCTATACCGCCATGACCGCGCTGCGCGAGGTCGAGGAAAAGTGGAACGCCGACCGCGGCCAGCACCGCTTTTTCGAGGACCTGGAGCACCCGATCAACTTCAATTTCGGGCAGATTGCCGGCGGAGACTGGCCGTCCAGCGTTCCCGCGTGGTGCGAATTCGATGTCCGGGCGGCCATTTACCCCGGCATTTCGGCCGAACAAGCCTGGACCGAACTGCAGGAATGCCTCGCCCGGCTCGGCACCGGGCCGGCTGCCATCCACGCCGTCGCCACCCGGACCGGATTCTTTTCCGAGGGATACGTCCTGGAACCCGGAAGCGAAGCCGAAGACCTGCTGGAGAGCACGCACCTGCGGGCCTTCGGCACCGGGCTGGGCAGCTTCACCACCCCCGGCTACCTGGACGGACGCGTCTTCACGCTCTACGCGGATACTCCCACGCTGGTCTACGGGCCGGTCTCCGAAGCGATCCATGGCTTCGACGAGCGAGTGTCGGTTGAGTCGGTCCGCCGGATCACCCAAAGCATCGCGCTGTTCATCGCCAACTGGTGCGGGGTGCAAGAGCGGGGATAGGACCGCGGTTCCGGCCGGCGTCGGCCTGGGCGGCCGGCGTGGGCGGCGGGCGTCGACGGCCGGCTAGCTGGCCCGTTTCCGGACAAACTCCGGCAGCTGCCGGCCTTCCCACCAGCTGATCGCTTGATTGATCAGCCACCCCAGCACCAGTGAAATGGCGATGGCCAGCAGTACGGCGAACTCTGTGGACAGCTGTGGCCAGGCACCGGAGAGCGCGCCGACGCCCACGCAGTAGGCGGACCACAGCACACCGGCAATGACGGAATGTGCCAGGAACCGTCGGCCGGGCTGGGGAATCATCCCGGCAGCCACATTGAGCGTCAGCCGCCCCAAGGGAACGAACCGGGAGGTCATCACCAGCGGCAGGCCCTTGCGCCCGAGCCTGGTCCGGGCCGCGCGGAAGGCGGCCTGCCGGTGTTCCCCGGCGAAGATCATGCGCTCCGCGAGCTTGAAGTGGCGCACCAACACGAAGGTGGCAGTGTCACCTGCCACCGCCCCGGCCAGCATCGCTGCCGCCAGCAGGTAGGGGTTGAGCTGGTCTGTATGCACCGATAGCGATCCCAGCGCCACAAACAGCGTGGTGCTGGGCACCGGAGGAACCATGGCTGAGACGGTCACGAATAACGTGCCAACGAAGTAGATCCACCAGTAATCCAGGCTGCGCAACAGTTCGCCGAGTTCATCCATCCCTCCATCCTGCCCGAAGTACACGAAGTGCACGTTCGGACGCATTCTGCACGGTGATTCCGCGCCCCTCGTGCCTAGACTTAGCCCATGAGCAACATGGAGACCGCGCCGGAGGAAGTCGTCTGCACGTTGGAAGCCGACACTGCCAACGTGGAAGTCCTGGCTCCACGGGATGTGCCGCTCGGCGGGATTCGCGCCATGAACGTTCGCCGGACCCTGCCGCAGAAACGGCGCAGCCTGATCGGCGCGTGGTGCTTCCTCGATCACTACGGACCGGATCTTGTCTCACAGAGCGGCGGCATGCAGGTCCCCCGCCACCCGCACACCGGCCTGGCCACGGTCAGCTGGCTCTTCTCCGGAAAGATCGCGCACCGTGACTCCGCCGGCTTTGAGGCGATCGTGCGTCCGGGGGAGGTGAACCTGATGATTGCCGGCCGCGGCATCTCCCATCAGGAATACTCGACGCCGGACACCACCTTCCTGCACGGCGCGCAGCTGTGGTTCGCCCTTCCGGACTCCACCCGGCACATGCCGCCGACGTTCGAGCACTATATGCCGGAACCCGTCGTCGGCGACGGAACCGAACTGCGGGTATTCATCGGGTCCCTGGCCGCTTCCACCTCGCCGATCAATACGCGCACCCCGCCGTTGCTTGGCGCCGAAGCGCTGCTTCGGGCCGGATCGCGGCTGGAACTCGAACTGGACCGTGGTTTTGAGCACGGCATCCTGCTGGATACCGGCGACCTTCGGCTGGACGGGGATGAGGTACCCGTAGACCACCTCGTCTACCTCTCCCCCGGCCGCGGCCGCGTGGTGCTGGAGGCGGGCGACGTCCCGGCCCGGGTGCTCCTGATCGGCGGCGAGCCGCTGGGTGAGCAGATCATCATGTGGTGGAACTTCGTGGGGCGCAGCCACGACGAGATTGTCGCCTACCGTGCCGCCTGGCAAGCCGAGATCGACGTCGAACCCGCCCCGGATCCAGACGGAGGAACGTACCCGGACGGCGCCCCTTATCCCCGGTTCGGACCGTACCCAGACGGGATGCCGGCCCCGCTCCCGGCGCCAACGCTGCCGACCGTCCAACTCCGCCCCCGCGGCTGACCCCGCAAGCCACCGCCAGCTGACAATCACCAGACCCCGGCCGAAACCTGCAGGAGCCAGCATGGAATCCGAATCGACCATTACCGTCCGACTCAATGCCGAACGCCACCGCTACGAACTGGTTGATGGCGACAAGGTCATCGGCAAGGCCCACTGGCTGCCTTTTGAGGGCAGCACCGGTCCGGAACGGATCTTCTTCCACACCACCGTCAAGCAGGAATACTCCGGCCAGGGGCTCGCCGGACGCTTGGCCCGGTACTCGCTCGACGACACCATTGCCGCCGGCCTGGCGGTGATCACCGTGTGCCCCTATTTCAAGTCCTACGTGGAAAAGCACCCGGAATACCAGCCGAACACCGTTCCCATCCGCCCGCAGCATCTCCAGGCGGTCGCCGAGCTCACCAGCTAGCCGGAGGGTCACCCGGCGTACAGCCGTGAGCCCGGCCGGAAAATACCGGAGGCGATGTAGTAGAGGGTGGTGACGAGGTTCAACGCCACGACGGTCAGCACGTAGAGCAGTGTTGCCAGCCCGGGCACCACGTCCGCCGGCAGCGTGAAAGCCATGACCACGCGCGCCACGGCGTCGAAATACAGGCCTGCGGCCCACATCAGGGTGGCCACTCGCCACATCCGGCGGAACCGGCCGGACCGCTCCCAGTGCCGGTCCCAGCCGGAGGGCCAGGTCCAGCGGCCTTCCAGCAGCGGCTTGGTCAGCACGTAGACCAGCGGACGCGTGGCCCGCAGGCTGACCAAAAACCAGGTCGCGGTGGCCGCCGTCAGCACCGCCCCCTTGGCTAAGAGGAACTCCTCGCTGCCCGGCAGCAACGAGAGCAGCAGCGCGCCGATGGACATCAGCGAAAAGTACATCGTGATCCGGCCCATGCTGCGCCGTCGGACCAGGGCCACGATCGGCGGCACCGCGCCCACCGCGGCAATCACCAGCAGCGCCGCGTACACATCCACGCCAATTCCGCGCAGCAGGTAGTACACCGCCAGCGGAACAACGACGGCGGCGGCGAACGCCAGGGCCGACCTCGCCAGCCGCAGCAGCTTGCTGTTCCGCTCGCCCGCCAGGTTGCCTGTCCCCGGATCAGGCTGCATCTGGTCCGGGGCAGATTTTTCCATCAATCCAGCTTCGGGCCGTGCGGGCCCTATGTCCACCCTTCAACCCGTACCGTTCGTTCCAGCATGCGGACCCGACGGAACTCCCTCCGGTGCCCGCCAGTTGTTAAGGCGAGAGATGGTCACCGTGTCCCGGCTTTGAACCCGGGCAGGCAAGGAGCACGACGTGGGAATGTTCGACAAGCTGGTCAAGAAGGGCAAAACCATGGCGGTCCAGTATGCCAAAGAGCAGCTGGCCCAGCGCACCGGGCAACAGCGCCAGAACCGGCCGCAGGACTCCGGGCCCGGCTACGGCCAGCAGCCCGGATACGGATACGGACAGGAGCGCGGAGGACAGGACCGCGGATACGGCGACGGTGGCTACAACCGCGGCGGTTACGACGGGCAAGGGTACCAGTCCGCGCCGCAGCCCCATGGCGGCAGGCCCGGCGACGCTGCCGGACGTGACGCCGACCAGGCGGCCATCGCCAAGTACAAATACATGCTGCACACGGCGCCGCCGCAGGACATGGAACGCGCCCATGCCGAGGCCTTCGCCCGGCTGACCCCGCAGCAGCGTGCCATGCTCCGGGACGACCTCAACAGCCAACTCCCGGCCTCGGAGCACGCCGCCTCCGATCAGCCGGAATCCCTGGCCCGGACCGCCACCCGCGCCGAGGTGGCCCGCCCCGGCTTCATGGAAAAGATCCTCGGCCGGAGCGGATCGGGTCGCGGCGGCGGCCGGCTGGCAGCAGGAGCGGCCGGTGCCGCCGGCGGGTTGGGCGCCGGTCTGCTGGCCGGAGTGGCCGCCGGCTTCGTCGGTTCGGCCATCGCGGGCCCCCTGTTGGACGGGTTCTCCGGAATCGGCGACGGGATTACCGGCGCGGCGGAAGGGATCGGCGACAGCGTTGCGTCCGCCGGGGAAGGCTTCGCAGACAACGCAGGCCTCGGCGGCCTCTTCGGTGATGGCGCCGGTGGCTTCTTTGGCGACGGCGGGGGCCTTGGCGACTGGGAAGTCTAACTACGCCGTCGACCGGCCGCTGAGGGCGGGCAGGGTTACCACGCGTTTCGCTTCGCAGTAGCCTTGCGGGTGTCGGGTTGCCTCCGCCGGCGCCCGCGCCCAATGGATCAACCGCAACGGGCCGGCCCGCGCGTCGGCCGCCGGGAAGGAAGCATCCCATGCCCACGTACAAGATCGGCTATTTCGTCGGCAGCTTGTCCAGCACATCCATCAACCGAACGCTCGCGAAAGCGCTGATCAAACTCGCCCCGGACAACCTGGAGTTCAACGAAATCCCCATCAAGGACCTGCCCCTGTACAGCCAGGACTTTGACAATAACTTTCCGCCCGAGGGCCGGGCGCTGAAGGAAGCCATCGAGGCCTCCGACGGCATCTTGTTCGTCAGCCCCGAGTACAATCGCTCTATTCCGGGCGCACTGAAGAACGCCATCGACTGGGGGTCCCGGCCCTGGGGCACCAACTCCTTCGCCCGGAAACCCACCGGCATCGTCGGCGCCTCCCCCGGCGGCATCGGCACCGCCGTGATGCAGTCCTCGATGCGCGGTGTCCTGAGCTTCCTCGATGCCCCGCAGCTGAACGCCCCGGAGGTCTATATCGCGTTCAAACCGGAGGCCTATGGGGAGGACGGCGAGGTCAAGGACGAATCGACCAAGGGCTTCCTGAGCCACTACATGGAGGAGTACGGCGCCTTCGTGGAACGGGTGCTGGACGTCAACGCCCCGGGCCACATCGGCGACCCCGACAGCGAAAAATAGCCCGCCAATCCCGCTTGGATCGATTGATGCCCTTGGACCTTCCCGGTTCAGGGGCATCAATTGTTTCGGGCCGCTCAGTCCGATAGCTCAGTCATATGTCTCCGGCCCCTGCTGGTCGGAGGCGTCGATCGCCTCGGCGGCGCCGCCGTCGTCGTTCTCCTCCACAGCCGGCGGCGGGGTGACGAGCAGCGCCGTCCCTTCGTAGGGCCCCAGCTGCAGGTAGAAACTGTGCAGGTCGTCCACCGTGCCGATGGCCTCGCTGCTGAACGCGTCGGTCACTTCCGAGCCCAGCTGCAGCGCTTCGGAGCGGACCGTGCCGGCCATCTCCTGGCCGGAGAAGTTCAGCACCGTGACTTCCTGTCCGCCGTCGACCAGCTGGTGCACCATCACGAGCATGCCGCGCTGGGAGACGTCGGGGACATCGATGAGTGCGCTCTTGGCAATGCCGTACCGATCGCGGACCTCCAAGATCCGCGTCAGCTGCCGCGCGAAGGAAGACTCGTCGTCGAGCTGCTCGGGCAGCGTGCCGTACAGTGCCCGCGCCATCGGCATCCCCGCCGTTGAGGTCTGCGCCGACTGATCGAAGCCCATCAGATCGTGCGCGCCTCGGTTGATCCAGCGAGTGTCCCCGCGCGACATCAGTCGGGCCACCTTGCTGCGATCCAGCGGAAGGATTCCGCACAGGTCCCAGCCGGAGAGCGCGAAAACGCCGGGCTGCAGGGCGTTGTACATGGCCAGCAGCAGGTGCACCCGCCGGACCTCCGCCGCCTGTTCATCGGTGATTGAGTCCAGCTCGGTGATGCCCAGTACCGCGGTGATCACGCTGGCGGTGGTGCAGGCGATGCCGTTGGCGGTGAAGACCAGGTTGTACGGCGCGGCCTCCCCGGTGATCCCGTCCCGCAGCGTCTGTTGGACCTTGGAGGCGAGCTCCGCGCCGGTGAGCTCCTCGCCGTCGAGCTCGTAGAGGTCGTCTTTGTGCTTGGTGGTGAAGTGCACCAGTTCGTAGGTCAGCTCGTCGTGATTCTGCAGCGCGTGGACCAGCGACGCCTGGTCGATGCCGATCTCCATGGCCAGCCGCAGCGTCAGTCGGAGGAACTCGGTATCCGCGGTGACCAGTGCGTGGTGGTAGGCCGGACGGGTGACAAAGTCGTAGGACAGGTCCGGGCCGGTTTCGGAGGTGGCCTTGATGTCATCGATGCTGAGGTTCAGTTCCTGGAACGTGAAGGCGCCGACCTTGCGGACCATGCTGCCGATGATCTGGTTGGCTGCCGCGGACAGCGGATGCCCTTCCGACCAACCCGGCGTTTCCTCCGCGCTTTTCTCCACGCCCAAGAACCCGTTGGCATCCAGCCGCAGCGCCCCGGTGCCCAGATCCACCAGCGAATGCAGCGCGTCGCCCATCACCAACCGCATGCCGGAAAAGGTGGGGTCCAGCCAGTTGATGGACGGCTGGCCCGCCTTGAAATAGTGCAGGTACACCCAGCGGTGGGGCTTGCCGTGCGTGTCCAGGACCGGCGGCGTGGCGCTCCAGTTGGTTTCCTTCACGCCGGGCTCGTAGAAAATGACCCGCTGCAGCTCGCCGATGATGTAGCCGGCCCGCTGGAGGGCGCGCTCGGTGGCGACGTCGATATTGACCGAGTCCTCACCCTCCGGCACCTCGGGCAGCAGGTCCCAGTCCGATTCGGGAATGTCGATCATGTGGTAAATGCCCGGGTAGTCGCGGAAGTTCATCTCCGCCAAGCGGAAGTCGGCGCCCTTGCCGGTGTGGCCAGGCACAATGTCGTCCACGATGGTGCCGCCGTGCTCGGTGGCGACTTCGCACATGCTCCGGAACTCGTCCTCGGTGCCGAACAGCGGGTCGATCGCCATGCTGATCCGGTCGAAATGCCCGTCCACGCTGGGCGTGTGGTCCCAGCCGGTCACGCCGCCGGCCAGCTTCACGGGGCCAATGTGGATGGCCTTGATCCCGATCTGCTGGAACGCCTCCCACAGATCAGAGTCCCCCAGCGCCGCCAGGAACGTCTGGCCCGGCCGGGTGATCAGGGACAGCGGGTAGGCCGTGAACCAGACCGACGCCTTCTCCACCGCGGCCCGCGGGTCCGGGTAGGCATAGGGGTTTTGCCACATGCTGGCCTGCCCTGACAGCTGCCGCGCGAGCACCTTCGCATCACCCAACATGGACTGGTTGCGCAGCCACTCCACGTAGACGCTGTTGCGCGCGTCCGGGTCGAACGGCGGGCGGCCGGGCATAAAGTGCCGGCGCCGGGCGGTCGGCCGCAGCGAGCGCGGGCGGGCCGGGTAGAACTGCTCGTCGAACGTGATTTCCGGAACCTGCGGTTCGGCCTCGGGCTCGACGGCGATGCTGCCGCCGTCGCTGGCGGCAGCACCGCCGTCGCTGGCGGCAGCACCGCCGTCATCAAGGACGCCGCGCGCAGCGGCGCGGACCCCGCCGTCGTCATGGTGGGTGCTGTTAAGGACGGGCTCGGGACCAGGAACCGAATCGTTCACGGCGTCATCTCCTTCGTGCTGGACTGCTGGAATTATCCAGACCGGCTTACTCCCAACACTGCCAGACCCTCGGTGCCATCACTACCCCTGCGCCACGGCAAGGACCGCCAGAGCGGTCTGAAGATCCTGCAGGAAGCAGATAACCACTAGGTACGGCAACAGTGACGGCCGACGATGCAACGCCTCGCACTACCCGCGGATTTCGGTGGCGGTTTGCTCCACTTTGGCCAGCAGTTCCGCGAGCTGGCCGCGCTCTTGCTGGCTCAGGCCGGCCAGCAGCGCGTGCTCGGTTTCCACGTGGTCCGGCAACGCCCTGTTGACCAGATCCAGGCCGGCCGGGGTGAGCGTGACCTGTTTGCCCCGGCCGTCCTTCACGTCCTTGGTGCGCGTGACCAGTTGCTTCTCTTCCAGTCGGTTCAGGCGCTGGGCGATGGCTGCCGAGGTCACCATGGCGGTCTCGGTCAGTTCACGGGGGCTGAGCGCATAAGGCGTCCCGGACCGCCGCAGCGTGGCCAGCACATCGAAACTTGCCGCATCCAAATCGTGCCGGGCAAAAGTGGCGGCAAGCACCGCGTCGATTTTCCGGGCCGCCCGGGAAATCCGGCCCACCACCGCCATCGGCGAAACGTCCAGGTCGGGCCGCTCAACAGCCCACTGATTGAGAATCCGGGCGACCTGATCTTCCATACCGCCAGCATAGACTATTCCTAAGCACTTAGCTATCATGGCTAAGTGCTTAGGAATAAATGGCTTCTTCTGACAATGACAGCCGTCGCCCCGCTGATCTGGGGCACCACCTACGCGGTGACCACAGAGCTACTGCCGTTGGACAAGCCGTTCTTGGCCGCAGCCATCCGCGCGCTGCCGGCCGGGCTGCTGCTGTTCGCGGCTACCCGCCGACTGCCGCAGGGCACCTGGTGGTGGAAAGCAGCTCTCCTCGGGGCGCTGAATATCGGCATGTTCTTCGCTCTACTCTTCATTGCCGCCCACAGGCTTCCCGGTGGTGTGGCGGCGACCATCGGCGCGGTTCAACCTTTGCTTGTAGCGGTCATGGCGTCGCGCTGGATCGGCGAGCGTCTGACGTCCGCCAAGATTGTTGCCGCCGCCGTGGGACTGGCCGGAGTGGTCCTGCTGGTGCTGCAGTCCCAGGCCAGGCTGGATGCCGTCGGCGTGGCGGCTGCTTTGGGCGGGACTGCCTCGATGGCGGCCGGTGTGGTGCTGGCCAAGAAGTGGGGCCAGCCGGCCACCTCGCTGGCAGTCACCTCCTGGCAACTGACCGCCGGCGGGCTGCTGCTGGTCCCGCTGGCCCTGTTCGCGGAGGGCCCGCTGCCCACACAGCTTTCGGCGCTTAATCTGGCCGGCTACGCGTATCTTTCCCTGGTGGGCACGGCCTTGGCCTATGCCCTGTGGTTCCGCGGACTGCAACTGTTGCCCGCGTTCAGCGCATCGCTGCTGGGGTTGTTGAGTCCAGTAGTCGCCACCGCCACGGGCTGGCTGATCCTGCACCAACAACTCTCACCCGGCCAGACCGTCGGCGCCCTGCTGATCTTGGGCACGCTGGTCGCCGCCAACTTGCCCCGAAGGACGACGGCGGAGCCGGCGCCAGCAGTTTCCTGCCCGGCGGCACGGCGGACGGCTCCAGCCGGCTCTTCCCGGGCCGTCAACCAGTCACGCGGGAAGCCCTCCGGAACAGCCCGGAAAATAGGGTAGGTCTACCCTCTTGCCCCTTCCCACGCATTTGCCCCAAAATGGCGCGTAGCCGCGCGCGTCCCACGAACTGGATACCTCAGTTCCGGCGGCACGGTGTTTGGGGGAAGGACGGTGCGCCATGCGTACCAGCCGAATTCTGATCATCTTGGCTACCGCCTTAGGGCTCCTCACCGCGGGATTCGTGCCCAGCGCCCAGGCGGCCGTCAACTGGACCCAAAGCGAGGCGCGGGGGCCCAACCACACCAGCCGCGTGGTGCTGAGCTATGACGACTGTCCCAAGACATTGACCTCCTTCAAGAAGGTCGTCAAATACGCCAAAAAGAAAAACATCGGACTCGTCATCGCCCCTACCGGCAAATGCTTGCAGAAGTACAAGAAGAAATACGACGTCGATCTGGCGAAGCTGGCCCGCTCCTACGGCCAGTACGTCATCAACCACAGCATTAACCACCGCGGAGATATGAAAAAGCTCAGCTGCGCTGCGGTGGCCCGGGAACTGCGTGCCCCCGGTGTGGTGACCAATTACGGCCGCCCGCCGTTTGGCCGGATCGATGACTCGGTCCGCTGCGGCTACCGAAAGGCCGGCATGAAGCCATGGCTGTGGACCAGAGGCAGCTACGACACCACCGGCAAATCCAAAGCGCAGGTGGTCTCGACGGTGGCGAAGGTTGCCACCAAGGGCGGCACCATCCTGATGCACATGCAGTGGAACGGCTTCAATCCGGATGCCATCAGCAAGATCAAATCCAGACTGGCCGAACGCGACCTCAAGGTGTGCCGGGCCTATCGAGGCAAGGACAATAAAGGCTCGGTCATCACCAGTCCCGTGAAGCTCCCGTCCAGGCTGCCCTGCTAGCTGGCGCGGGCGTGGTAGTTCTCGTCGACGTACTCCGCGGTCACCAGGATCGGCAGATGGTCCGACTGGCCCCGCGGCAGCGTTTCCACGCTCTGGATATCCAGCCCCAGCGACGTGGCGAAATCGAAGTGGCCGCGGAAGAGCTTGTAGCGGGTGTAGGTCCTGCGGTTGCTCAAGGTCAGCGCGTAGCCGGTTTCTTTCAGGTGCTCAACCAGGTTCTTGGTGAAGAACGGGTAGTTGAAATCTCCCACCATCAACGTCATCTGTAGGCCGTCGCCGCCCATTTCCAGTAAGGCCTCATGCCCGGCCTTGATCTGATGCCGACGTAAGGAGTTGGTCGCCGTCAAGGGCGCGGCGTGGAAGTCGCCGATGACAACTTCGTGCTTGGTTTCGTTGTCCACCATCTTGACTCCGAGCAACCGCTCATGGGCCGGCGCCAGCACGTAATCGTGCAGCGATTTCTTCAGTTCAAAGGTGTTGGTATCGACGGCGGAGAATCTTTTCGCGTCGTAATAGACGGCCAGGCCGAGCCTGTTCCCCTTGGTCGAATCGGCCAACTGCAGATGGCCAACCTGGTCCGGGAGCTTCTCGGTGTCCGCTTCCTGCAGGCACATGACGTCGACATCGTAGCGGTCGGTCAGGTCTTCGAGTTCCTCGCTCGCACTGTGCTTCCGGAGGTTGTAGCTAATGGCTTTCAGCAAGGGATCACCCTTCCAAGGCTGCGGTAGTTGTTGCCTGCGGCCCATCCTACCGAGCCAATCTGGGTGATCCACTCAGGATTGGTCTGTCGGCGTCACGAAGGCAGTGGATTCAGCGGCTCCAACCCCTAGCACTCCCTCCGGATATAGGTAAAGCTGATGGGAGGGGAGTCAGGGCCTTGCCCACCCGCTGCCAAACTGTTCTCCTGCGGCGCCCGGGACGGCCACGGCCTGATCCGCTCCTGCTTCCGGCATGGGACCGGATGACAAACACAGAGAGGTGTTGTGAGATGACTGATTTGGCAAGCACAGGCCAAACCACCGAAATCACTACGGGGCTCTACATTGGGGGTGAAGTCCGGGCCAGCGGCGAGAGGTACGCCGTGGCGGACCCGGGCAAGCCGGACGTCGTGGTCGGATATGCCGCTGCCGCGTCCAAGCAGGATGTGGCCGACGCCGTGGCTGCCGCGAAATCCGCCTTCCCGGCTTGGGCTGCCCTCGGCTCGAAAGAGCGGGCGGCTCAGCTTGCCGCAGCGATCGAAGGCCTCGCGGATCTGCGGGACGAGGACGCGGCCATCCTGTCGCAGGAAAACGGCAAGATCCGGATGGAGGCCTGGATCGACGCCCTGGTCTTCGACATCCGCTTCCAGTTGGCGCTTTCGCTAGCCGACGAAGTGGACCAGGGCAAGGTCCTCGAACCCGCACCGGGGATCCCGGTGACCACCTCCGTGGCCTACCAGCCGCTGGGCGTGGTGACCGTCATCGTCCCCTTCAACTGGCCCATCGCCATCCTCGGCGCCTCGCTGCCGCATGCGCTGCTGGCAGGCAACACCGCGATCGTGAAGCCGCCGCCCACCACGCCGCTGGCGATCACCCGGGTAGTGCAGCGCGTGGCGGAGAAGCTGCCGCCGGGTGTGCTGAACATCGTCACCGGGCACGACAGCGAGATGGGCGGCCTGATCCAGAACGACGACGTGGCCAAGGTCTGCTTCACCGGCAGCGTCGGCGGCGGCAAGAAGATGATGGAGATGGCGTCCAAGAGCCTGACCCGCGTCACGCTTGAACTCGGCGGCAACGACCCTGCCGTCTTCCTCGACGACGCCATTCTGGACGACACGCATCTGGACCGACTGTATGCGGCCATCTTCGATACCACCGGGCAGATCTGCATGAACGCCAAGCGGGTCTACGTGCACCGGTCGAGGATGGACGAACTGGTGGCCGGGCTGTCCTCCCGGTTGGAGAAGGCCGTGATCGGTTACGGCCTGGACGAGGGCACCACCATGGGCCCGTTGCACCAGCCCGCCCAGAAGAAGTTCGTCGAGGAGCTCATCGCGGAAGCCAAGGCGGCCGGCGCGGATGTCCGGGAGTTCGGCGAGCTGCCCTCCGACTCCGCGCTGCAGGGCGGCAACTTCCTCAAGCCGGCGCTGGTGGTGGATCCGGCGCCCGACCTTCGCGTGGTCACGCAGGAACAGTTCGGCCCGGTCATCCCGATCATCCCCTTTGATACCGAAGAGGAAGCGGTGGCGGCCGCGAACGATACTTGGGCGGGCCTCTGCGGTTCGGTCTGGACCGCGGACAAGGACAAGGCCAACGCTCTCGCAGCGCAGCTGGTCTGCGGCTACGTCTGGGTCAACGATCACGGCGCCACCCGGCTGGACCTGCGCGCGCCGTTCGGCGGCATGAAGCATTCCGGCTTCGGCCGCGAGCAGGGCATCGAGGGCGTCCGTGCGTTCCAGGACACCCGCTCCGTCGCGCACCTGGATGAAGCGGCGGCGGCAGCGGGCCACTAATACAACGACGACGGCGCGTGCCCGGCCTTTTCTCAGAGGCCGGCCACGCGCCGCTTTGGTCGCTCCGGCCGCGATCCGTCCGGTTGCCGCCGGTGCACCAGCGCCACCTGCTGCCGCATGCATCTTCCGGCAGGTCGACTTCAGTGTGTCGGTCCACGGCCGGGAAGCCGGCGCCACATTGAAGCCTTCGGCATAAGAACTGCGTATGGTTCCGGTTTCGAATGCGCCGCGGAAGGTGAGCTTGGCTGGTTGAGCGCAAGACGTCCTTTGTCCTCGCCGGTGAATGTGGAGCCGGCTTATCGCGTCCAGCCGCAGCCCGTTCAGCCAAGCCTGCCGGCCCCCTCAGCAGGGAACCGGCCCGCTCTCTCGGCGTGGCCGGGTCAGACCGCCTGGGCCGTCCGCCAGCCGCCCCGGTATTCGTTGCGGGCGGTGACCGAATACGGGGCCGGGCTGACCACCGCCCGGACCTCAAGCTGTTGGTGCGGCTCCACGGTGGTCTTGCGCGTGCCGCCGTCGGGCTCGCCCCAGACCACCTTCACTTCGGTGCCGATTTCCACGTCCGGGTTGACGGTGGCCAGGGACAGCGCCCGCTTCTCGTTGGCGCTGTAGCCGGTGAACAGGGACAGGCCCACGTTCGTGCCGCCGGCGTCGACGATCGCGTCGTAGTTGGAGGACCCGTAGTTGGCGTTGGGCAGGTCGAAGTATTTGTACGGCGTGCCTTCGGTGTCGAACAGCGAGGCGAAAATCCTGGTCATGTCCTCCGCGTTCCAGGCCAGCGTGACCTTCTTGCGCTGCGCTGCCGGATCGATCTTCTCCAGCGCCTCGCGGCCAATGAAGTCATGGTCGAACTTGACGAAGGAGCCGTAGCCGAGCTCCCACGGGTTCAGGTAGTAGTCCTCGATCTTGTCGGAAACGAAGCTCCCGGCCACCGCGTTGACGGCCTCGTAGCTGTCCGCACCGAGCCATTCCCGGTAGGGCCGCAACTCCTCGCCGGAGTAGATGGCCGGCAGCGGCGAGGGGATCCAGCCGGATTCCAGCGTGTTGGACGAATACGCCCGGGCGCCGACAGCCAGCATGCCGAACTCCTCGCCCGCCTCCAAAATGGCCTCCCGGACCCGGTCGTACGATTCGTACGGCCCCCACAGTTCCAGTCCCGGTGCCCCCGCCATGCCGTGCCGCAGCGTGCGCACCTGCGCCCCGGCCACCTGCATGTGGTCCATGCTGAAGAATTTCAGCTGCTCCACTGCCCCGCCATTGATCTTTTCGATGATCTGCCAGGCGTTCGGGCCCTGGATCTGGAAGCGCCAGTACTTGCGCTGCACCGGCTTGCCCATCGGCCGTGACGGGGACCGGCGGTCCACCTCCAGCTCCACGTCGTACCCGCCGGTCTGCCCGTGGAAGAGCAGCCAGTTGGCGGCCGGTGAACGCCCCACGTAGACGAACTGGTCCTCGGCTTCGTGGAACAGGATGCCGTCGCCGACCACGTGCCCGGACGGCGTCGTCGGCACATATTGTTTTGCTTTGTTCACCGGGAAGCTTGCCACCGAGTTGATCGCGGTATCGGAGATCAGTTTCAGCGCGTCCGGGCCCTTCATGAACAGGTTGTCCATGTGGTGCGTCTGGTCGTACAGCACTGCAGTGCCCCGCCATGCCCGGACCTCGCTGCGCCAGTTGGTGAATTCGGGCGCCACCACCGGGTAGATGTAGGCGCCGATCTGCGAATTGCGCAGCAGCTCAACGGTATTGCCCGCCTGGTCCAGGACTTGCTGGAGGTTTTGTGCACTCATGATTCCCCTATCCCCGCCGGCCGCAGCCGGCGTATCTTGTCCCATGCTCCGGGTCGCGGAGGCATGCTGTTCGATTGCGGGTGGCAGGGGAACCGGCGAACGTCAGCCGCCGGGCTCCTCGGCTGCCCGCCTGATGGCAGTGGCAACGCTCTTCAGGTGCTTCTCCATGGCTGCTGCCGCCCGCTCCGAATCCTTGGCGCAGACGGCGTCCACAATCTCCAAGTGTTCGGGCAGGGAGACAGCGGGCCGCCCCGGCTGCATGGCCAGCCGGAACTGGAACCGGACGCTCTGGCCGCGCAGCCGCGCGATCAGGGCTGCCGCCGTATTGTGCCCGCCCAGTTCGATGACCCGGCGGTGCAGCATCTTGTTGCAGTCCGAGTACTTCAGCAGGTCCCCGGTCTCCACCGCCTGGCTCATGGTCCGGCCCAAAGCCTGCAGTTCCTGCACGTCCTCGTCGGTGACGTGGTCTGCTGCCTTCGCGGCGCAGATGGCCTCCAGCGCGGCGCGGACTTCGGTGATCTCCACGGCTTCCTCCACCGAAACGGCCCGCACCCGGGCGCCCCGGTTTTGGATCCGCTCTACCAGCCCCTCCAGCGTCAGTTCCGCCAGCGCGGCCCGGACGGTGGCGCGGCTGGCATTGAACTCCGCGCTAATGTCCGCCTCCACCAACCGCTGGTTGGGGACCAGTTCGCCGCGGTCAATCGCCTTCTTCAGCCCGGCGACGACGGCGGCTGAGTCGGTGGACTTCGGGACGGCGGTTGGGGTGGTGCTCACGGGAGGCTGCTCCATGCTGGATCGTGTGCTGACAAAGTTGTTGCCAATAACCTAGCCCACCCGGGCTCAGTGCTCGTTGGGTGCATCGATGGGCGGCGTGCCATGGGTATGGAAGGTGGAGATGGTCTGCATTCCCCAGGCCTGGCCCTTCTTGCGTTCCGCCTCGCTCCACACCACCGGCTCCCAGTCCGGCGCCAGCAGCAGCCGCGCCCCGGCGTTGGCGAACTCGATGCGGTTGCCGCCCGGCTCGTAGACGTAGAGGAAGAAGGTCTGGTTGATGGCGTGCTTGTGCGGGCCGGACTCGATGTGGATGCCGTTTTCCAAAAAGATGTCCGCGGCCTTGAGGATGTCTTCCCGGGTGTCCGGCGCGAAGGCGATGTGGTGCAGCCGCCCGGAGGCGCCCAGATTGTCCGCGGAGTAGACCAGATCGTAGGACTTCTGGCCGAACCGGAACCAGTGGGCCGCGGTGCGTCCGTTGTCCAGCCGGATCAGTTCGCTGTCCTTCAGCCCCAGCACCTCGGCGGAGAACTTGGCGTTCTCCTCCACGTTGGCCGCCAGGTAGTTGATGTGGTCCAGCCGGCGGGCGTTGACGCCGTGGCCGGGGAAGCGGGAGGCCTGGTTCTTCAGCGCCGGCTTGTCGTCCGAGGCCTGGTACCACTCGGTCTCGTAGTAGACGGACATCGGGTGCCCGTCCGGGTCGGTGAAGTGGAACGACGGTCCGACGCCGAATTCGCCGTCCCGCCACTCTCCGCCGAGTCCGGCTGCCTGGATCGAGGCGACAAGCCGTTCCAGTGCCTCGGGTGACGCGGCCCGGTGCGCGACGAGTCCGACGCCGGAGGCCGCCCGCGGGGTGAGCTTGATGCTCCAGTTCTCGTAGTCGTCCCAGGTGCGGAGGAAGACCGATTCGCCGGCGCGGCCGACTTCCCGCATGGCCAGCAGGTCGTTGAAGAACCAGTAGCTTTCGTCGAATTTGTCCGTGAACAGCTCGATGTTGCCGAGATGGGCGATATCGCCGTGGTGGGGTGTCATGCTCATCCTTTAGGTGGTTGCTGGTGTGTTTGTTCGCGGGGAAAAACGGTGCCGTCGAACAGCTTCCGCGCTGTCCGCAGCACCGTGGAGGACGTGGTGGTCATGCCGGTTGGCCCCTGTTTCAGGGCGGCGCCCACGTCCAGGTAGCCGGTGGGATGTTCCAGCCGCAGCGGTCCGCCGTCCGCGGGCAACTGCGCGAATTCATGCCCGACGGCGTCCGGCAGTTGGATGCCGGCCGCCACCGTGGTGCCGCCGAGCACGCCGATGGAGCTGTGGCAGCGCACCGGCAGGAAGCTGCGGGTGGTCACCGCCCCGCCGTTGCGCGGCGGGGCGAGCAGCACCAGCTTGGGCACCGTCTTGCCGGAGACGTCGCCCATGCCCATCAGTTTCGCGGCTTCCAGCCGGATCCGGGCCAGCCGGGCGGCCAGCTCGGTATTGGCTTCCAGGTCGGCCGGCTCCTCATAGCCGCTGGCCCCCAGATCGGACGCCCGCATCAGCACCGACGGCATGCCGTTGTCCACGCAGGTGACCTCGATGCCGTCCGCCACATCGCTGGCGTTGCCTGTGGGCAGCAAGGCTCCGGTCGAGGAGCCGGCGGTGTCGGCGAAGTCCAGCGTGATCGGCGCCGCCGTGCCGGGCACGCCGTCGATCGCCGCGTCGCCGCGGTAGTCCACGCGGCCGCCGGGCGTCGCGAAAGTAGCCGTGGCAATGCTGTCCGAATTCACCATCCGGATGCGCACCGACGTCGTGCTTTCCTGCGCCGGGACCAGGCCGCGCTCGACGGCGAAGGGGCCGATGCCGGCGAGGATATTGCCGCAGTTCTGGCTGTCCGAGACCACGGGCTCGTCGACGGCCACCTGCAGGAACAGGTAGTCCACATCGGTGGCGCCGCCGGCCGAGGGCGAGACAACCGCCACCTTACTGGTCAGCGGGTGCGCCCCGCCGATGCCGTCGATCTGCCGGGCATCCGGGCTGCCCATGATGCGGAGCAGAAAGTCGTCGCGCTCGGCCGGGTCGGCGGGCAGGTCCTCGGCCAGGAAGTAGGCGCCCTTGGAGGTGCCGCCGCGCATCAGCAGGCAGCGCACGCCGTCGTCGTATGGTGCGGAGCCGGAAGCCGAGCGTGCGCCGCCAAGCCGGGCTCCGCCGTCGTCAGCCGTCATAGTCCTCGGCCGCCACATACTGCACCCCGAGCTTTTCCAGCAGCGGGCGCAGGCCGTAGTAGTCCAGGCCCAGCGTGCCCTCCTGGAACAGCGAGCGGGTCTTCGCTTCCTTGGCCTCGCGCGCCTCCGATGCCTCGAGCGCGGCCGGGACCTCCAGCCGCGGCACGCAGACCACGCCGTCGTCGTCGGCCACCACTACGTCGCCGGGCCGCACCGTAATCCGACCCAGCGTGATGGGAATGTTGACGGCGCCGGCGGTGGCCTTCACCGTGCCCTGCGCGTGCACAGCCGCCGACCAAGCCGGGAAGCCCATCGCCTGCAGTTCGGCGACATCCCGGATGCCGGTGCTGGTGACCACGCCGCGCACGCCGCGGTACTGCAGGGCGGTGGCGAACAGCTCGCCGAACAGCCCGTCGGTGCACTCGGAGGTGGTGGTGACCACCAGGATGTCGCCGGGCCGGCACTGTTCGATGGCCGCGTGGATCATCAGGTTGTCGCCGGGCCAGCAGAGCACCGTCACGGCGGTGCCGGCCACGCGGGCGCCGGACTGGATGGGCCGGAACTGCGGTCCGGCCAGGCCGGTGCGGCCCATAGCCTCGTGCACCGTGGCCACCCCGAAGCCGGCGAGCGCGTCGACGTGGGCCAGCTCGGCCCGGGGCGGGTTGGTGACAATGACGTTTTTCATGCCAGCGAGGTGGTCACTTGCGGGTAGTAGCGCATGTAGGCCTCGCCCTTGGTGTCGGTGGTGAAGCCGAGGTTGGGGCCGGCGTTGCGCTTGACCTGTACGCCGCGGCGGGTGGCCAGGTCCGTGTAGTAGTCCCACATGTGCTGCTGCGCCGCCAGGCACTCCATCGCCTTGCGTTTGGCGGCGAAGGCCTCGGTGATGTCCAGCAACACGTTCGGCTTGAAGTCGCATTGTTCGGGCTGGTGCGGTTCGAAAAAGAACACCGGCGGGGCGCCCAGCGGATCGCCCGGCGCGTCGTAGCCGATGGCCTGCGCCAACACCCGCGCGTCCAGCGCCATCCGGGCGGCGGCCGGATGGTCCCCGTTGTAGGGGTCCACCAGCGGATGGGTCAGCACCACCGTGGGCTTGACCTCGCGGTAGATCTGCACCAGCTGGTCCACCAGTTCGCGGGTGGGCACCAGCGGGTAGTCGCCGGCATCCAGGAACCGGACCTCCGCACCCAGCGCCGCGGCCGCATTCTCCGCCTCCTCGCGGCGGATCGCCTTGATTTCCTCCAGCCCCTTGCCTTCGCGCCAGGCCTTGGCGGATTCACCGCGCTCCCCATAGGACAGGCAGACGACGACGGCGCGCTCGCCCCGCTGCGCCGCGGCGGCGATCGCTCCGCCCGCCCGCCAGACGAAGTCGCCGGCGTGGGCGCTGACCACCAGCAGGGCCGGTTCGGTGTTATTCACGAAATCTCCTTGGCTCGGACTGTTCTGTGTGAAGTCAATCACTGGCGCGCTCAGATTGTCAACAATTCTGGTTCCAGATTTCTCCAGCTGAGAGGGTGCTGCGCGGTGGCAACCCGGGCCGGCTTCGGGAGCACAGCGGGGAGGGTGCTGCGCGGTGGCAATGCGAGTCGGCTTCGGGAGCACAGCGGGGAAGGCGGATTGCGGGAGGCTGTTTGCGGGAGGCGCCTTGCGGAGGCACCCATCGGGGCTAGGAGCGCTCCAGACCGACCTGCGGGAGGGCAAGCGAACAGTATGCGCCACATTGGACCGCGGAGGATAAGGGGAGCTGATGGTCGAGGGCAAAGCAACCGCCAAGGTAGGGACTGCAGCTCATCAAGCAGCAGCATGCTTTACCATTCCGCGGCCATGTGGCGTATAGCGTACGTGGCCCGCCGGGCATCCGTCTGGACACCGCCCCGCCCCGCAACCCCGCCCCGGGCACTCGAACCCAAGGCTGCCGTGACGGTAGAACCCCGGCGAACTCGCCGACCCAGCCCACTCGTCACCCCGGCGCACCTGCCGAAGCCGGGCACTTCCCATCGGCGGGCGGCAGGACGATGATTTCGTGCATGGATGTTCGGTCATGAAGTGCATGGAAGTTTCGTCATGAACAAGGGCCGGCTGGAAGCCTTCAGTGACGGCGTGATGGCCATCATCATCACCATCATGGTGCTGGAACTTCATGCCCCCGAAGAACCAACCTGGCAGGCCCTGTTCAGCCAGGCTCCCGGATTCTTCAGCTATCTTCTGAGCTTTGTCTACGTGGGCATCTACTGGAACAACCATCACCACATGCTGCACCTGGCCGGGAAAATCAACGGCACCATCCTCTGGGCCAATCTGCACCTGCTCTTCTGGCTGTCCCTGTTCCCGTTTTCCACCCGGTGGATGGATGAAACGGG
Source organism: Arthrobacter sp. NPDC055138 (assembly GCF_053607305.1). Lineage (NCBI taxonomy): Bacteria > Bacillati > Actinomycetota > Actinomycetes > Micrococcales > Micrococcaceae > Arthrobacter > Arthrobacter sp. NPDC055138. The sequence continues at coordinate 313,438 of NZ_JBSGTH010000004.1, read as the reverse complement.
CTTCGTTACCGTGCCGGTCCTTGTTTATGGCGTGAATCTGCTCCTGGCCGCGGTCGCCTATTTCATTCTGGAAACCTGCCTCGTCCGCCAGCAGGGCCCCGACGGCGCGCTGGCGCAGGCGCTGGGCCGGGACTGGAAAGCAAAGATCTCCCCTCCCATCTACGTTTTCGGAATCGCGGCGGCGTTGCTGCAGCCCCTGATCAGCATCGCGGCCTACACGGTGGTGGCGTCCCTGTGGTTGATTCCGGACCGGAGGGTGGAGCGTTTCTTGGCCGGGCAGGAACAAAAAGACTGAGTCACCCGGTTTCCATTGCCGCCGCCGTCAGCCCCGAGTAGGCTCGCGCATGTCTCCACCGCCCGCCCACCGAATAGGAGCATGCCATGCCCAAGCCCACCTTCAGCCCCGGCGCACCCTGCTGGGTCGACTTAATGACCTCCGACCCGGAGAAGGCCAAGCAGTTCTACACCGAACTTTTCGGCTGGACGTATGAGGTCGGGGACCAGGAAAAGTACGGCGGCTACACCACCGCGCTGAAGGACGGCCAGTCTGTTGCCGGCATCATGCAGAGCCAGGACTCCGGCTACCCTGACGTCTGGAGCACCTATCTGCGGGTGGAGGACATTGACGCCGCTACCCGGGCAGCCGAGGCCCACGGCGGCCAGGTCCATATGCCGCCGATGGAGGTTCCGGAGCAGGGCAAGATGGCCATGATTGGCGATGCCGGCGGTGCCGCCGTGGGCCTCTGGGAGTTCGCCGGGCACACCGGCTACCAACTGGCCGCCGAGCCCGGCTCCCCCGCTTGGCATGAGCTCTTCACCCGTGACTACCCCGCCACCGTGAAGTTCTACCAGGAGGTCTTCGGCTGGGACACCGAGGTCATGAGCGACACCGACGACTTCCGCTACACCACGCTCGGCTCCGGCGAAAACGCCACGGCCGGCATCATGGACGCCACCGCTTGGCTGCCCGAGGGCGTCCCCGCCCACTGGCGCGTCTACTTCACGGTGGAGAACACCGACGCCACCGTCGAGAAAGCCACCGCCCTGGGCGGCAGCGTAGTCCAGCCCGCCGAAGACACACCGTTCGGCCGCATGGCCACGCTGACCGACCCGACCGGCGCCACCTTCCTGGTCGCCCAGGACATGCCTCGGCAGTAATCCGGCCAGCCACCAGCCGGGCACCGCTGCCCCTGCAGCCACTGCTTTCAATAACGACGGCGGTGCCCGGCTACCGATTGCCGCGCGCCTTGGCGGAAATCTTCAAGACCGGACGCCGGCCGCGCACCTAGCTTGGAGGCATGATGACTAATACCACCCAGCCAGCCCACGGCGAATACACCGACCGCGGAGTCCCGCACGGCATGACGTCCTTGACACCGTTCATTGCGCTCACCGACGCCGCGGGCGCCATCGACTTCTACACCCGGGTCCTCGGGGCCAAACTGCTGGACCGGACCGACATGCCTGGCCCGGACGGCAGCCCCGTCGTCGTCCATGCGACGCTCGATTTCGGCGACGGCTGCCTGCAGTTGGGTGAGGTCAACCCGGCCTACCACCTGGTCAGCCCGCCCGAGGGCGACGACGACTGCTACTCGCTGGGCCTTTATGTGCCGGATGTAGATGCCACCGTGGAGCGTGCCGTGGCTGCGGGCGCCAGCATGCGCGAAGACGTGAACACCTTCGTGTCCGGCGACCGGTACGGCAGCATCCGCGATCCCTTCGGCGTCCGGTGGTCCATCATGACCCGTGTGGAGGACCTGTCGCCGGAAGAGAGCAGCCGCCGCGTGGCCGAGTGGGCGGATTCGATGGCGTCCGGAGAGGCCTAACCCTGCATCGCCTTATCCCCGGGCGCGCCCGGGTACTGGCGCGGGGTAAAGCCCAGCACCTGGCGGAACTCCCGGGTCAGATGTGCCTGATCGGAAAAACCCAGCTCGGCAGCGAGTTCGCCGAGGTTCGTTGCGGGCTCGGCCCGGACGCGCTCGGCGGCGTCCTGCAACCGACGGCGGCGCAACATCAGCACCGGCGACATCCCCACGTAGCGGGCCGCCAACCGCTGCAGGGCGCGCTCGGACAAGTGCAGCGCTCCGGCCAGCTGCGGCACTGACCGGATGTCGCCCTCATCGATCAGGTCCACCATCTGATTGGCAAGGGCGGCGTCACTGGACATTCCGCCGTCGGACCGTTGAGCGGCTAGCGCCTGCACGTAATCTTGGAGCAGATCGGCGGCGCGGGCACGATCCGCAGCAACGGCATCGGCCGGCCCGGGATCCGCCGGCCCGGAATCTGCCGCCCCGGAGCGGTCCGTCACGCCAGACCTTCCCATCACCTCGCAGATCGACTCGTGCAGGGCAGTAGCCTCCACCGGGGCTTCCGCGTCCAACAGTTCCGCCGGCCGTTCGGTGAACAACCACACGCCGGCGGGCTTCAGCAGTGCGCCAACCGCCCACCCGCTGCCGGACAGCACCCTGGCGGACGCCCGGCTGGTCGGCCCATAGATCGCGACGCCGTTGGACTCCACCACCACATTGCTCGCCGGATAGCCAAGCACCAACTGCTCAGCCCGCTCCCCCGCCGCCAGATCCCACTCCGGGATCCACACCTGGCGGACAAACGCAGCCACGTCCGCCCGCGCCGGAAACCTTGTCACCACGGACCCGAAGCCCGGCGTCAGGTGCCCCTTCGTCGTCGGCCTGAAACTCATGCTGTGATCGTATCCGCCGTGTGCTTGCCCGGACCGGCACGGCACTATCCTGAAAGGACAGTGCCCGCGAAGGAGTCGTATGTCTTGCTGCCATGGGCCGGAGCGTGAAGGCGCCGCCACCTCTGCCACCACGCCTGCAACTGTTGCCGGAACTGCCCCGGCTAACGGTGCCGCGCCGGCTGTCAGTCCTGCCGCCCAGGAGCGTGACATCGAGCAGGTCTCCCTGCCGGGCGGTAGCTTCCTGATGGGCGACGCTTTCGACGAGGGCTATCCGGAGGACGGCGAAGGGCCGGTCCACGAGGTGGCGCTGTCTCCGTTCACGGTGGACGCCACGACAGTGACCAACGCAGAGTTCCAGCGTTTCGTCGCCGCCACCGGCTACCGAACCGAGTCCGAGGTCTACGGCTACTCGGCGGTGTTCCACCTGCTGATCGCCGCCGATGCCGCTGATATTTTGGGCCGGCCCGAGTCCCTGCAGTGGTGGGTCACGGTCCGGGGTGCCGATTGGGCCCATCCCCATGGACCCAAATCCTCGTGGCAGGACGTTCCGGACCACCCCGTGGTCCAGGTCTCGTGGAACGACGCCGTGGCCTACTGCCGGTGGGCCGGCCGGGCGCTGCCGACCGAGGCGCAGTGGGAGTACGCCGCCCGCGGGGGCCTGGCGCAGGCGCGCTACCCCTGGGGCAACGAGCTAGTGGAACCGGACGGAACGCACCGCTGCAACATCTGGCAGGGCATCTTCCCCACGGACAACACGCTGGACGATGGTTTCCTCGGTCCGGCCCCGGTGCGCAGTTTCCCGCCGAACGGCTTTGGGCTTTACGAGACCAGCGGCAACGTGTGGGAATGGTGCGCGGACTGGTTCCTGCCGAAGTACTACCGCAAGTCCCCCGCGGGCAACCCGCCCGGCCCCACCATCGGGCAGGGCCGGGTCATGCGCGGTGGTTCGTTCCTCTGCCACGATTCGTACTGCAACCGCTACCGGGTGGCGGCCCGTTCCAAGAACACCCCGGACTCGGCGGCGAGCAATATCGGCTTCCGCACCGTCGCAGCCTGAGCGGGCCGGCAGGTGACGCGCTCCGAAGGGTGCGCATCGCCGTCGTTATTCGAAGGCAGCGGCCATGGCGCGGTCCAGTTCCACGATCTGTTCCGGGTTGTAGTCCGCCTTGTCGCCGGGGGTGTAGCGGACGTGGCGCAGCCGTCCGGTGTACCGATAGCAGCCGTGGCGCCGGGACAGCTCCCAGTCCACCGGGCCGCCGCGGTCCAGCCCCACGCTGATTCCGGCGAACGGTGCCATCCCGGTCAGCTGGAAGACTTCCGGCAGGACGGCCAGCTGGCGCCCATCGACATGCAGGCTGATGGCCCACTTGAAGTCCGGCAGCGCGGCAAACTCCACCCGGATAGCGCGGAGCCCGGGTTCGATCGGGGCGCCGATGCGCTTGACCTCGCCGTACTCGTTGTAGGTCAGGACCAGCTTGCCGTGCTCGATGAACAGCACGTAGCCGCCGCCCTGGTCTCCGTGCGCCACCAGCACGCCGCCGTCGCCGGCTGCTAGCTCCACCTGCGCGTCGATGGTGAAGGAGCGCAGCCGGACCAGCTTGGCGGAGCGGTAGCGTTCCAGCGTCGGCGCGCCGGGGTGCAGCGTCACCGGCTGTTCCAAAAGCAGTTCGCTGGCCGGCCGGTTGCGGTTGAACGAGCCGTCGTCGTTGAGCGGGTAGACCTGGTTCCACCAGGCATCTGCCTGCCATTTCGCGGCGAGCTCGCGCACCTTCTCCGGATGTTCGGCGGCCACATTGACCAGTTCGGTGGGGTCGGCTGCCAGGTCGTACAGTTCCCAGCCGTCGTGTTTCCAGCCGGGACCGTTGGGTTCCGGGGCAATCGCCTTCCAGGTCCCGGCGATGTAGCCGCGGCGGCCGTTGAGCTCGGTGTACTGGCTGGTGTGCTCCGACGTTGCCGCAGCGTTCCGCAGCCAGTTGCCGAACGGCACTCCGTCGGTTTCCCGTGCCGGCAGTCCGTGGCGTTCGGCCAGCGGCTGCACGCCGGCAAGTTGCAACAAGGTGGGGCCAATGTCCACGGCATGCGCGAACTGGTGGCGGACGCCGTCGTCGTTCGCGGTCCGGGGCAGGCCGGCCGGCCAGGACAGCAGCATCGGCACCCGGACGCCGCCGGCATGCGGGAACGTCTTGTACATCCGGAACGGGGTGTTCGACGCGTAAGCCCAGCCGCGCGGGTAGTGCACGTAGGTCCGCGGCCCGCCGATCAGCTCGGGGTCCCGCGGCACGTCCGGCTGCCAGTCCTTGGGCAGACCGGACCGCGGTGCGGAGAAACGGCTGAAGTAGCTTCGCGTTCCGGTGTCGCCGCCCTCCGAGGTGCCGCCGTTGTCCGAGGTGAAAACGATGATGGTGTTCTCATACTCACCCAGCGCCTTCAGGTGGTCCGTCAGCCGGCGCAGGTTCTGGTCCACGTTGTCCACCGCGGCGGCATAGGCCTCCATGTAGCGGGCGAACAGCGCCTGTTGTTCGGCACTGAGCGAATCCCACGGCACTACGTCTGAACCGGGTTCACTGTTGCGCGGAGCGCAGGCCGTGCCCTCCGGAAACAGCCCCAGCTCGACCTGCCGGGCGAACCGCTCCGACCGGATGTGGTCCCAGCCGGACTCGTACCGGCCGCGGTATTTCTCCATGTCCGCCGCCTTGGCCTGGACCGGTCCATGCACCGCGGTGTGGGCAAAGTAGAGGAAGAAGGGCTTGCCCGCGTCGCTGCTGCGCAACTCGGAAATCATCCCCAGCGCCTGATCGGTCAGGTCATCGGTGAGGTAGTAGTCCTCCGGATATTCGTCCACCACTACCTGGCTGTTGTCCCGCACCAGCCGGTGCGGGTGGAACAGCGAGGTGAAGCCGTCCATGCAGCCGTAGTAGCGGTCGAAGCCGCGCTGCACCGGCCACGAGGACTTCTCGGCGGCATCGTGCATCTTGGACTCCACCGTCAGATGCCATTTGCCCACCATGAACGTGGCGTACCCTGCCGCCCGGAAGTTCTCGGCCAGCGTCGGCGCGTCCGCCGGCAGTTCCATGGCCGAATTCGGGAAGCCCGGATCCATGTGCGGCACATAAGCAAACCCGGCCCGGTGCGGGTTCATCCCGGTCAGCAGCGCGGCCCGCGCCGGAGCGCACATCGGCGGCGTCTGGTAATTGCCCAGCCGGTACCCGTCCGAGGCGATGTCGGCCAGCGCCGGGGTGTCGATCTCGCCGCCAAACGGGGCGATGTCGCTGTACCCCATGTCATCCATCAACATCACGACGACGTTCGGCGCACCTTCCCGGGCGCGCGCGGCCGGCTTCCAGGCCGCGACGGATTCACTGGCTTTCTCGGCCACGGTTCCTTCGAATCCGGTGTAGTCACGCACCGGGTGCGGGCCGTTGTGGAGCTGATCGTTCATGGTTTTCCTTTGGTGGTGCCGCCGTCCACCCGCCCCAAGGCAACGGGTGGACGGCTGGGGTTAGTGCAACGGCCTTGGCCGGTTAGTGTGTCAGCCGATCTCGGCGCGGTGGCTTTCGCGGGTCATCAGGACCGCAGCCGTGCCCGCGGCGATGACCAGGGCCCAGAAGCCTGCCACCAGCGCGATTCCCCCGCCGGCGACGATCACCAGACCGGTGGCGATCATCGGTGTGAAGCCTGCCCCGAGCACCGATGCTCCTTGGTAGGCGAGCGACGCGCCGGTGTAGCGGACGTGGGTGGGGAACTGCTCCGCGATGAAGGCGCCGATCGGCCCGTACAGCAGCCCCTGGACCAACCCGTTGCCCACAACGATGGCGACGGCGAAGCCCCACATCGTGCCGTTGTCCAGCAGCGTGATCAGCGGGTAGGCGAGGACAATGCCGGTGATGCCGCCGATCACCAGCATCTTGCGCCGGCCCACGCGGTCGCTCATCCGTGCGGCCCAGAACGTTACGATCAGGGTCATGACCGCGCCGGCGGCCTTCCAGTTCAGCACCCCGGAGCGGTCAACGCCGTTCTCCACGGCCACCGAGACGCCCCAGACGGTGAGCAGGCCCTGGCAGCAGTAGAAGCTCATGGTGGCGACGAGGGCCAAGACCACGGCCTTCGGGTGGTTCCGCAGCACATCCAGGAGCGGCATCTTGCGCTTTTCGCTGGCGTCCTCCAGTTTGGCGAACATCGGCGACTCCGTCACCTTCAACCGGATCACCATGCCGACCACGATCAGGACGGCACTCAGCAGGAACGGGATGCGCCAGCCCCACTCAAGGAACTGGTCGCCGGTGGCAGCCGAGACGGCGGAGACCACCAGCGTGGCCAGAATGGCGCCGGCTGGTCCGCCGGCATTGGCGAAGGAGGTGGCGAAGCCACGCTTGGACTTCGGCGCGTGCTCGAGCGCCATCAGTGCGGCGCCGCCCCATTCACCGCCGACGGCGACACCTTGGACCAGGCGGAGGATCACCAGGGCGACCGGGGCCGCGATCCCGATCTGTGCCGTCGGTGGCAGCATCCCGATGATCATGGTGGCCACGCCCATGATCAGCATGGAGAGCACCAGCATCTTCTTGCGTCCGATCCGGTCGCCAAAGTGGCCGAAGACCACGCCGCCGAGCGGCCGGGCCACGTAGCCGGCGGCCAGCGTGGCAAAGGAAGCGAAGAGTGCGAAACCGTCGCCCAGATTGGCGAAGAACACGTGGCCGAAGACCAGCGATGCGGCCGTGGCATACAGGATGAAGTCGTAGTACTCGATGGCGCTGCCGATGAAGCTTGACGAAAGGATGCGGCGCATCTCCCGCGTGTTCAGCGAATCGTTTGCTTCCGGCAGCGTCGCCGGAGTCTCTACCGCCGTGCCGGTGTTGCTGGTTCTCTGCACGTGGAGCTCCTCGAAGGTTGGGGGCGGACTGATTGCTTCAAGTGTGCTGCAGGCCACATAATATGGAAAATCAATTGTTTCGATGCGACCCATCAAGAGGACTTATGACAGAGCTCACCCTGCGGCAGATGGAGTACTTTGTGGCGGTGGTGGACCACGGGTCGGTCACGGCCGCGGCCGCAGCCTGCCACGCCTCGCAGGCTGCTGCGTCCATGGCCATTGCGCAACTCGAGAAGTCCTTGGGGGCTGACCTGCTAGTGCGCAGTCGGTCACGCCAGATTGCCTTGACGCCAGCAGGAATCGAGTTCGCCTCGCACGCCCGGGCGGTTCTCGAGCGGGTGACCGAAGCAGCCGCCTCCATCTCCGACAATCTGGGGCAGATTCGCGGTCCGCTACGCGTTGGTTGCAGCCAGACGCTCTCGCCGCGGCTGGTGCCGCCGCTCGCCGAGTACTTCACCAAGCACCACCCGGAGGTGGACCTGCGCTTCACCGAAAGCTCGGCCGGAGCCGTCCAGGAAGGCCTGCGGGAGGGCCGCCTGGACGTCGCGCTGGTCTATGCGCTCCAAGCGGACGAGGATCTGGACCGAGAGGTCGTCAAGGACATCCAACTCCAGGTGGTGCTGCCGCAAGACCACCGCCTGGCCAAGCAATCCGCGGTGCAGTTGAAAGATATTGCCGCCGAACCCGCGATCCTGCTGGACGTTCCGCCGACCATTGAGCGGTTGACCACCGTGGCCCGACAGGCCGGCCAGGAGCTCAATGTGCGCTGGACCAGCGCCAACATGGAGACCATCCGCTGCATGGTGGCCCGCGGCCTCGGCTACTCCTTCGCCAACAGCCCGCCAGTCGATGGCACCACCTTTGACGGGCTCCAGGTGGTGCACCGGCCGGTCGCCGATAAGCATGCCCGCAACGCCATCGTTGCCCTGCTGCCGGCCGGCCACGCTCCCCCGCGCCGGGTCGCCGCCGCCGTCGAGGTGTTGCGCCAGGCCGAAGCCGCCCGGCCGGAGGCTCCGTGACTCCGCTCCGATACCCAGCCGAGTGGGCTGACTCCGCGCTTCAGCCGAGCCGCGGGGTCCGCGGCGGCTCGGTGCGGCGGGACCCGGTGGCTTCGAAGGCGGCAGATGGATGCCTGGCAGGCGGTGATCCGGGACCTGGTTGCAGTCGGCGTCGCATCGGGCTTGCTCAACACGCCGGATGCGGAATCCGTGGCGTGGCAGATACTGGGCATGATCGATGAGTTGAACGCGCAGGCTCCCGGCGGCGACCGATGAAGCCCAGCCATGATCATTAGTGAGGCACGGCCTCGGCCGCTCGCCTTCGGGAGGTGAGCGGCCGGCATCGTTCTGGTGGGGTTACTTGTTCTGGTTGATCCGGATCATGTTGCCTGATGGGTCCCGGACGGCGCAGTCGCGCGGACCCCACGGCTGGTCCATCGGTTCCTGCAGGACTTCGGCCCCGAAGGAGACCATCCGCTCGAAGAGGGCGTCCAGGTCATCGGTGCGGAAGACCAGCATGGGAAGCACGCCCTTGACCAGCAGCTCCTGGAGCTGGTCGCCGTCGGCCTGCGAGCGGCCGGCGTGCGGAGCGGACAGCACCAGCTCCAGCTCCGGCTGGTCCGGACTGCCCATGGTGATCCAGTGGAAGCCCTCGTTGGCGACGTCGTTGCGGACTTCCAGCCCGAGGCCGTCCCGGTAGAACGGGATGGATTCGGCGGGGTCGTTGACGGTGATGTTGCAGTACTGAAGTGAAATAGTCATGCGCCCAACCTACGCAGGGGCCGGCGCCGCCGCTTCTCGGATCCTGCTCGATCGCGGGTCGATGGGACGTGTCAGCAGCTTCGCGATACAGGGCGGCATCGCCTCGGCCGCCTCATGCTTGCGGCTGCGGTAGGAACTGGGGCTCTCGCCGGTGAGTTGTGTGAACCGCGTGCTGAAGGAACCCAGCGAGGTGCTGCCCACCTCCATGCACGCGTCCGTCACGCTCCAGCCGGCGCGCAGCAGCGCCATGGCCCGCTCGATCCGCCGGGTCATCAGGTAGTTGTACGGAGTTTCGCCATAGGTTGCCTTGAACCGGCGGGAGAAATGGGCCGGCGACATCAGCGCCTTGGCCGCCATCGTCGGCACATCCAGCGGCTGGGCGTAATCGCGGTCGATCAGGTCCCGCGCCCGCCGCAGATGGGCCAAGTTGGCCAGCTCCTCAGGATTCACAGCTTGAGGTTACCGCTCTACGGAACCTGCCGGAAGTTCTGCGGAGTGCCTCCGCTCCACCGGGATCCGCAACCATTGCACTGCCACCCCGGTTGCGCCACGCTAATCACGTGGAACAGCGACCTGATCGCCAGCAGGCTGCCCGTGCGGCTGGCCCGGAAGCTCACCGTCCGAAGGCAGCGGATGCGGCACGCGGCGCCGCAGTGCTGGCACGTGAATCCAGCGAGTTCGACCGCGGGCTCAGCTTCTACGACGTCATTTACGGATTCGCCATCACGCTGCTGGTCACCAACATCGATGCTCCCTCCGCGGAAGCCTGGCAAGACCCGCGGGCACTGCTCGAATCAGGCGTGGTGCACCAACTCGCCGGCTTCGCCCTGAGCTTCGCCGTGATCGCCGTGTTCTGGCGGATAAACCTCCGATTGATTAAACGGCTCTCCGCGCTCGATTCGGCGACGACGACGGCTAACCTCCTGGCTGCCGCTTTCGTCATCCTGATTCCGTTCACCACACAGGGCGTGAGCGACCCGGAGACATCTTTGCTTGAGCTGACCACCGTGCTGTACGCCGCGAACATCATTTTGGCGTCCTTGGCCCAACTGCTGATGTTTGAGATTGCCCGTCGGCACGGTCTCGAGATCGACCCGATGACGCCTCGGCACCACGCAGCCTTCGTGCTCGATTTCCTCGTTCCGCCCTTGGTCTTCGCGGTGTCAATACCCATCGCTTTGGCAGCCGGCGGCACGGCGGGGAAGATCACCTGGGCCGCGCTCATCGTGCTGGGACCGGTCTCGGGCATCCTCGCCACCCGGGTCCAGCAATCAACAACAGGCCCTTGATCCCGGCGAACAGGCCGTTGATGCGGCGCTCCTGAGGGAAATTACCGGGCCAGTGGTCCAGATTCGGCCTCGGACCCTGTGCTTATCCCAGATGTACAGCTAGCCTCTCCGATACCGGCAGCTCCCGCGAGCTGCCGGTCCCATTGTCCGCCGCCGTTCCAGTCGGCCGCGTTCGGGGATGAATCGCTCAACCATTGGAGGACATGCAGTGAAGCACCAGCCCAAGAGCAGCACCAACCAGCTACCTGCCCAACCCAAGCGCTACCGCAGCTTGGCAGCGGCGGCGGCCCTCGCCGTCGTCATTCCCTTCAGCGCCGCGACGCCGGTGCTTGCCGATGCCAACTTCCCCTCCACCGAGGGCAACACCAATATCTCCAGCATCCTGACCTACGACGACGTGGTGAAGGAATTGCGGAAGCTGGAGAAGACCAGCCGCTTTGGCGTGGACGCCTTCACGCTCGAGGAAGCAGGCACGCAGGTCAACAAGTCGGAGCAGGGCCGCGATCTCTGGGTGGCCACGGTCGGCAACGGCGCCGAAGACGTGTGGATCCAGGGCCGCATCCACGGCAACGAGCCCTACGGCACCGACTCCATCCTGACACTGCTGAAGGATCTGGGGACCAATGGTTCGTCGGACTACCAACTACTGCGCGACAAGTTCACCTTCCACTTCATCCCGATGTACAACCCGGACGGCTCGGAAGCAAACATCCGCCACACCATCCTGTGGGATCAGGCCAACGGCCTGCCGGAGTTCGGCGCCAACGGGCGCGAGCAGCGGATCGACCTGAACCGGGACTGGACCCCCAGCGGCTTCGTGGCGAACGAATCGCTGGCCTTCTACGAATACTGGACCGATGTGAAGCCGGCCTACGGCATCGACATCCACCACCAGGGGTTGAAGAAGGAGTGGGGCACCGGTGACGACGTCACCCTCTCGCTGGGCATCTCGCTGGCTCCGGGCGGGCCTACGCTGCCGGGGATCAAAGACGGCGCCTACGACGAACTGACCCGCCAGATGCACGTATACGTATACGACGAGCTGTCCAAGTACGGCTCCATCAACATGGACCGCTACCAGGTGGGCAACGGCCAGGAGATCGACATCAAGGGCGGCGTGGTGTCGGCGATGATGCTGGGCCTGGACTATCAGGGGATGAATCCGGAGGGGCACTCGAACCCGGTGGTCTTCTTCGAAACCTCCGGCAACACCTCGGACGGCAGCCTGGGCCAGAAGGCCCGCGGCAAGAGCATCAAGCAGAACGTGCTCGCCATGAAGGAACTGCTGCTGGGCCTCGCCACCGGCGAAGTTCAGCAGGAGGACGCCGACCGCTGGGAAGACATCCCGCACCAGCCGGTGACGGGCTACAACACCGACTACGCGGGAACCATCCCGGTTCCGTAGCCTGCTTCGCTCAGGGGCGAGGATAGTTGTCCGGGACGTTGCTCCCATTCCGCGCGTCTGAACATATCCGCCTGTCCCGGATTAAAGTGGGGCGGATGGGGCACCTGCCCCATCCGCCCCGCTCGGCGAGACGGACGTTCGACGTTTTCCCGCCCGTCAGAGCTGACCCCTGGTTTGCGCCCTCAGGCCCGTCGGTTCGGCGGATTAGACTGCCATTCGTGCCGGTTCCCCGCATCATCGGCAGTTTGTCCATTCATTGACAATACGTGGCATAATTCGTGCATGGCCCCCGCAGATAAAGCGCCGCAGCAGATTGACGTTTCGAAACTCACGGCCGCTGAATATGGCCGTATGGCCGACGCTTATGCGCGTTCCGTGGCTCCTGATGCAGACCAACTCTCCCTTGGACTAGGGCTCCGGCTGGTGCGCACTTCGGGAGCCTTCGTCAAGGCGGCGGAAAGCGAGGTGCAGCGACCATTGAAACTAAACTGGAGCAGTTTCAGCGCCCTCTACGTCATCTCCGTTTTCAAATCGTTGGAAGCACGCACCGTCGCTCGTTTTACGGGATTGACTCGTCAAGGAGTGTCGCTGGTCTTGACCGGGTTGGAGAAAGCCAGCCTCATTAGCCGGTCTTCCGGGAACCAGGACGATGGCAGACTGGTCAACGTCCGATTCACTCCTGCAGGCGAGAAAACGGCCGACAGTGCGGTCAAGGGACAATTGCACTTTTCGGAAAAATGGTTCTCGGTTTTGGACGCCGATGAACGCTCGGAGTTGAACCGCCTCTTGGAAAAGCTTTTGGACAAAGGACCCCAGCAGGCCCAGCGTCACGAATAGTGGGCCCGCTTATCTGGTCCCTTCGGTCTGGAACAGCCTTGAAAATTCCTCAACTTCGGCCAAGGAGCTCGGGACGGCAAGTGAATCCAGGCTCAGTGCTTCCTCAGCTGGGGTTCCCGCCAGGATCTTCTTGACCGGGATCTCCAGCTTCTTTCCTGTCCTGTTCCGCGGGACGACGTCAACCCGAACGATGTGATCAGGAACATGCCTGGGCGAGAGCCTCGTTCTGAGATCCTGAATAATCTGGTTCCGCCGCTCGGATACGAGCGTGCCGTCGGACGTGGCCACGAACAACACGAGTTGCCCGTTCCCGCCGGCCGGGTCTTCCACATGGACTATAAGGCTGTCGACCACGTCATCACGGTTTTCCAGCACGTTGTAGAACTCGGCTGTACCCATGCGGATGCCTCCGCGGTTGAGGGTCGCGTCTGACCGCCCGGAAATGAGGCAACTGCCGGAATCGGAGCGGAAACGGATGCGGTCGCCATGCCACCAGAGCCCGGGGTACCTCATGAAGTAGCTCTCCAGATACCGTTGATCGCCGTTGTCGCCCCAGAAACCCACTGGCATGGAGGGCATGGGAGACAGCACAACGAGCTCGCCAAACTCGTCGACCACTTCGTGTCCCTCATCGTCCATCGCAACAACGTTGACGCCGAGGCATTTTCCGGACAGTTCACCGGCCCAATCAGGTTGCCATGGACCACTTTGAACGAAGGCAGTACAGACATCCGTACCCCCGCTGCCGATGTTGAAAATCACGTTCGGTCCGAAGTTTTCGCGCACCCAATGGAAGCCCGCGTCAGGCAGGGGGCTGCCTGACGCGCCGAGGGTCCGGATTGAATCCAGTTGATACCGCTTCCCGGGCTGCAACCCGGCATCCTTGCAGGACATGATGAAGCCGGGGCTGATTCCCATGAGCGTAGGTCGCAGTTCCTCGGCTAGCCGCCATTGGTTTTCCATGTCCGGATAACCTGGATCGCCGTCGACCATGATGATGGTGGCCCGCAGCAGCAGGGCCGACACCAGGGAGTTCCACACCATCCACGCCGTGGTTGTGGACCAGATCATTCGGTCGCCGGCACGCAGATCCCAACTCAGGGCACTGTTTTTGACGTGTTCGGCTAGAAACCCCCCATGGCTATGCACAATGGCCTTCGGTTTGCCCGACGTACCCGAAGAAAACAGGATGCACAGCGGATGCGAGAATCCCACGTGCTCGAATTCCAGTAGCGGCGCATCATCCGCAGTAGTGGGCAGCTCCGACCAGGAAACCGCCCCTGGTGCTGTTTCTATGTCAAAGTCGCCGTAGGGGACGGCGACCGTAGCCAGGAGGTCTGGCAGTGCCGAGCGAATCTGTGCAAGTTCCCCGGCCCGGTCAATGTGCTTTGTGCCGTGCACGTAACCGGTAACGGCAAAGAGTACCTTCGGTCGGATCTGCGCAAACCTGTCGATGACTCCTTGGGCCCCGAATTCCGGTGGGCAGGCAGCCCAGACAGCTCCTAGGCTGGCGGTGGCAAGAAAGGCCACGGCGGCTTCCGGAATATTGGGCAAGTAGCCGGCAACCCGGTCTCCCTTGCCCACCCCAAGCTGTTTCAAGGCGCTCCGAACGCGGGCCACGCCCTCCTGCAGTTCGGCAAAGGTGAGCTGCACTCGTCCGCGCGTCTGGGAAACGCCGATGATTGCGGTGTCCTGGTCCTCGGCTTGGGCTGCGCCCCGCGGTGCGGTTCGGCCCACTCCGAGCAGTGCGTTTTCTGCGTAGTTGATCAACGACCCCTCGAACCATCGGGCGCCGGGCATCGTCTGCTCGCCCAAAGCCTCGACGTAACTGCCGTGGTCCCGGATCTCGAAGTAGTCCCACACCGAACTCCAGAAGCCGTTGAGGTCACGCACTGTCCACCGGTGCAGTTCGTCATAACTTTCGAATTGCTCGCCACGATTTTGGTTCAGCCAGTCCAGGTAGTCGCCCAAAAAAGTCTTCTTCAGCCCCTCTCCCTTGACGGGCTCGCGCAGCAAGGCTGGCAAGGGCTCGGATCCCGCCATACCGACGTTGGTTTGCGTAACGTCCATTCGGATTAGCTCCTCGAGGTTGCTTTGTGGATCTGGGCCGCGGCTTCCGGGGACGACAGGCTCTGCACGAACCGCTCAGCTTCCCGGTCCAAAGCATCAGAAAGCGGCAGGTCCAGGCCGTCGCGCAGGTTCTCTTTCATCGCCTTGACCCCGCCTGGAAAGGCAACGGCCGCTCGCGCCCACTCCAGGGCAGTTTCGATCAAGATGCCCACTTCCACCACTTCGCCCACGAGGCCAGCGGCGTACGCCTCCTGCGCGCCGATCGCCCGTGGCCGCAAAAGCCAGTCGGCGGCTCTGGCACGGCCCACGCACTCTGCCAACATCCTGGTGGTGCCAAAGTCCGAGGACAGGCCGAGCGATAGAAAAGCCGTGTTGAATTTGGCGCTGCTCGCCGCCACCCGCAAATCACACGCGCTGATCCAGCCGAGAGCCGCCCCCACACAAGCACCGTTGACCGCAGCAATACTGAGTTGCGGCATACCCCGAATCAGCTCAACCAGCCGGGCATTGCCGCGCATACGGGTTGTCAAGGCTACCCCGCCGCCCGGCCTGCCCGCCTCCTCCGCTAGGCCTGTCAGCATCTGCAGTCTGCCGCCAACGCTGAAGGCACGGCCCGCACCGGTAAGGACCATGGCGCCAACCCCAGGGGCAGCTGCCACCTGCTCAAGGGCAGTGATCACCCCGGCTGTCATTTCGTCGTCCAAAACGTTCATACTGTCCGGGTCATTTAACGTCAGCACGGCGACGCCGTCGGCTATTTCCAGGTTCACCGGCATGATTATGCTTCCCTGTCTGTAGCCATTTGCTTTAAGTCACGGTGCTGGATCTTGCCGTTGAAGTTCTTCGGCAGTACGTCCATAAAGGTGACCTGACGGGGAACTTTGTAGGCAGCCAGGCTCTCCTTGCAGTAGGCAATAAGTTCCTCCGCAGTTGGACGTTGTACGTCATCATCCGCTAGGGAGACGAAGGCGCTAACCGTTTCGCCCCGGTAGTCGTCAGGAACGCCCACTACCGCCGCTTCGCTGACGGCAGGATGCCGGTAAAGGACGTCCTCCACCTCGCGGGGCCACACCTTGTAGCCGGAGGCGATGATCATGTTCTTGGTACGGTCCACGATGAACAGCCAACCGTCTTCGTTGACGAAGCCAATGTCTCCTGTACGCAGCCATCCATCACGAAACGTTTCCCGGCTGGCTTCCTCATTGCGCCAGTAGCCGCTGATAATCCCGTGGCCCTTAAGACAGACCTCGCCGCGCTCACCGGCGGGAACCTCTTTGCCGTCCGGGCCCTCAATGCGCAACTGGGTATCGAACATCGGCAGGCCTACGGAAATGATGCCGGATTCGGGGTCAACCACGGGGTCGACCCCAGCGGGTGTGCTGGAGACTGCAGCGGTCGACTCCGTGAGCCCGTAACCCGGCTGCAGTTTCACGCCGAAAACTTCCTGAACAGCGTTGGCCATCTCCGTCGGGATCGGGGCACCGCCAGAGCCAAGGGCGAGGAGGCTGCTAACGTCCCGAGGTTGTTTCCTGGCAGCTTGCAATAGTGCGATGTAGGCGGTGGCCGCACCGGTTGTCCAGGTAACTTGGTGCTCTTCGATCTGGTCGAGGAAAACATTCGGTTCAAAGCGGTAGGCCAGGACAAACTTTGACCCGTGGTTCACCCACGCGCTCAGATGCAATGCAAGCCCCGTAATATGAACGAGCGGTGCGGTGCAGATGAGCACCTGGTCGGGGCCCGCAATGCCGTTGAATGCCGGGTACGCGGCACCGGCCCAGACCAGATTCGCATGACTGGTCAGTGCCCCTTTAGGTGGGCCGGTGGTCCCGGACGTGTAGGTGAAGATCGCTGTATCGTCCGGGTCAATCGTCGCCGCCGGCGCCACTGCGCCGTCGTGAGCCTCCACCAGTTCCATGAGATCCAGAACCGCGGTATCCCTGACGCTGTCTGCCGGACGTGCCAGTGCAGCTGGAACGTCGGTAGCGTAGTCCGCCATCCCTGTCGTAATGACGACCTTGACCGTCGTCCCGGCAATGCTCTCACTGCCTTGGGCCGCCCATGTTTCATTTGCCGTCACCAGCACCACAGGCTCAGAGTCTGTGGCAATCTTATTGACTTCGGGGGCACGGTACATGGGGCTTATCGGTACGATGATCGCCCCTAGTCGCCACACAGCGAACGCGGTGAAGACGAACTGCGGGATGTTCTGCAGCTGGACAATGACCCTGTCTCCCTTGCCCACACCAAGCCCGGACAGGGCTGAGGCGAGGGCGTCCGAAGTCCTCCGCACGTCGCCGAAGGTGAAGTCGCGACCGAAGTAGTGCAGCGCCGTCTTGGCTGGGTGCCCGTCGGACGCTCCGTCCAACGCTTCCGGCATGGTGGAATACAGCGGATTGTTCGGGGCCAAGAGGATGGCCCGGCGCTCGTCGTCGAGCACCGGGGCCGCGGACATCGGGTTCACAGGCTTTCCTTCCCGACCCCCAGCAGGAGGTCGTGTGATTGCGCTAACATCGAGATAAGATTACTAGACGTTTAGCGAAAAAAGCTAGGTGTGGATCCGCTCTCATCCTGTAATCCGAGCGCGGGAAGCCGCGCAGCAACAATGCACGAACAGCATGGAGGCGAATAAACATGGAAATGAGTTCTCCCCGGGGGCTGCCCGGACTGGAGATGGACCGCTTCTCCAACTGGCTGCAAAGGAACCACCCCGGACTGGGAATTCCACGCTCGGCCCGACTCCTTACCGGGGGCCGCAGCAACCTCACCTACAGCATCGACTGCGGCTCCGCTCAGCTTGTACTGAGGCGCCCACCCTTGGGTCACGTAATGGAGACGGCGCATGACATGTCGCGGGAGTACACCGTCCAGCAGGCGCTCCAAGTGACGGAGTTTCCCGTTCCTCGGATGCATCTGATCCACGATGACCGCAATGGCGAAGCCGGGATCGGATCGTGGTTTTACATCATGGACCAAGTCGCCGGCCTGCCTTTCGAGCGGAGAGCCGACAACAACGGATTCTCGCCGCAGCAACTGGATGAGTTGAGCCGTAAAATGGCGAGAACTCTAGCAACTTTGCACGGGACAAATCCTCGAGAAATCGGGCTGGAAGACTTTGGCCGGCCGGAGGGCTACCTCGAGCGTCAGGTGCGCCGGTGGACGAAACAGCTTGCAGCTTCCAGCAGCCGTGCGCTGCCGGAATTGGAAGACCTGGCGACGCGCCTTGCCTCACCCCCCGAATCCTCCGGCGTGGCCATCGTCCACGGCGACTACAAACTTAATAACGCTCTGGTCGATGTTTCGGGAAAGCATTTACGGGTGGCTGCGATTCTAGATTGGGAGATGTCAACGCTGGGAGACCCGCTGGCCGATCTGGCGCTCTTCGGTTTGTACTGGCAGATGCCGTATCTGGACCCAGTAACCGCTGCCGTCTTTGAGTCGCCGGTGGATTATGGGCTCGGATACCCGGACTTTGACGCACTCTTGGCTGAGTACTCGGCTGCGCGCGGCATTGAGATTCCGGACCTGACTTGGCACCTGGCGTTCGCGGCGTTCAAGACCGGCGTTATCACCGAGAGTATCCATTTCCGCCATCTGGGCGGCGGGACTGTCGGCGAAGGCTTCGAGAGGATTGGCGAGATGAGCTTACCGCTCGCCCGAGCCGGGCACAGGTTCTTGGACGGCGAACGCGTGGCCAGCAAATCTAGGGTGAGGACCTAACAATGCACTTTGAGTTTGACGACATCACACGCGACTACATGGAACGTGTGCAGGATTTCCTGAAGACAGAGATCTATCCCGCGGAGTCCATACTGGAACACCAACTGGCCGAGGATCCACACCGCTGGGAACGGCAACCTGTTCTCCGGCAATTGCAGGAATCCGCCCGACGGCGGGGACTTTGGAATTTGTTCCTGTCCGGGGACGGCGGTGCAGGCCTGACAAACCTGCAATACGCCCCACTGGCCGAGCTGTCCGGCCGCAGTCCGAAACTCGCCCCGGCAGCCATGAACTGCAACGCGCCGGATTCGGGAAACATGGAACTGCTCCGTGATTTCGGCACCGATGACCAGAAGGAGCGCTGGCTGCAGCCCTTGCTGGAGGGAAAAATTCGTTCCGCGTTTTGCATGACGGAACCCGAAACAGCCTCGTCGGACGCCACCAACATCACTACCTCGATCGTGCGCCAAGGAGACGAATACGTCATCAATGGCCGCAAATGGTGGAGCAGCGGAGCGATGAGCGATGAAGCCAAAATTTTCATCCTGATGGGCAAGACCGATGCCGCCGCTGAGCGCCACCGCCAGCAGAGCATGATCCTGGTGCCCAGGGAGACGCCGGGTGTCAAAATCGAGCGCGCCCTGACGGTTTTTGGCTACGATGACCGGGACCATGGAGGCCACGCCGAGATTTCGTTCACGGATGTACGGGTCCCCGTGGCGAACATCATCAAGGGCGAGGGCGAAGGCTTCGCCATTGCCCAGGCGCGGTTGGGCCCCGGCCGGATCCACCACTGCATGCGTGTGCTCGGCATGGCGGAGCGAACGCTGGAGCTAATGGGCGAACGTGCCCGTGAGCGCGTCGCCTTCGGCCAACCTCTGGCGAAGCAGGGCGTAGTGCGCCAGTGGGTGGCCGAGTCCCGGATCACTATCGAGAGCCTGCGCCTGCTTGTCCTGAAGACGGCATGGTTGATGGACCGGTACGGAAACAAAAGGGCGCACACAGAGATCCAGGCCATCAAGATCGCAGTCCCACGCGAGGTCCAAACGATCGTGGACCGCGGCATCCAGTTGTTCGGAGGCGCCGGCGTTTCACAGGACACTCCGCTAGCGGAACTCTACGCCCAGGTTCGCGCCCTGCGCCTGGCAGACGGCCCCGACGAAGTGCACTTGTCTTCGCTGGGCAGGGCACAGCTCCGGCCAGCGGGATTCTAGCCAAGGATGGGTAGTGCCCGGCACCCCAAGGGTGCCGGGCACTTTTCCGTGAGGGCAGTGCTACTCCGCCGTGACCAAGGTTGCTCCGCCGTCGATGACAATTGTTTGGCCTGTGACCCAGGCTGCATCGTCGGAAAGCAGGAAAGTGACCGGCCCTGCAATATCCTCCGGCTCGCCAAGCCGGTTCAACGGGTATTTTGCCGCGAGCTCTGCTTCGCGGCCTTCATAGAGGGCCCGTGCAAAATTGGTCTTGACGGCAGCGGGCGCCACCGCATTGACGCGCACGTCCGGCGCGAGCTCCGCCGCGAGCTGTCGTGTCAGCCCGAGCACGGCCGCCTTGGATACCCCATACATGCCGATTCCGGGGCTTGAGGTGACGCCAGCAATCGAGGCAATATTTACGATCGCGCCGCCGCGCGTGCGCAGCCCGGCCGAGACTGCATCCTGAGCCATCTTCAGCGCGCCAACAACGTTGACGTCAAGAATCTTCCGTGCCGCGCCGTCGTCGAGGTCCATCATCGGCCCATACACGGGATTGATGCCCACATTGTTGACCAGGAAGTCCAAGCCGCCGAATTCAGCGTTAATGACTTCAAAGACCCTGGCGCGGTGTTCCGGATTATCGGCCTTGCCCGCGACACCCAGGGCCGCACCGCCGAGGACCCGCACGGCGTCTTGCAGCTTATCCTCCCCGCGCGCTGTAATCAGCACCTTTGCTCCGCCGTCGACAAGCTGTCTGGCGACTGCCAGTCCTATCCCACGGCTCGCGCCCGTTACAAGCGCTGTTTTACCTTCAAATCTGCGGCCCAACGGGACCCCCTTTCAGTGAGGCCGGCCGCGGGGTCAGCCGCGGCCGGCCTGCTCGCTAGACGAATGCCGAGATCCCGGTGATGTGGCGACCAACGATCAAGGTATTCATTTCCCGGGTGCCTTCAAAGGAGTACAGCGCTTCGGCGTCATTGAAATACCGGATGATGTCGTAGTCCAGATCAATGCCGTTGCCGCCAAAAAGCTCGCGGCACCAGGCCACCACTTCCCTGGTTCTAGTCGTGACGAAGGCCTTAGCCATTGCCGAGTGGTGATCTTGCTGCGTGCCGCGGTCCAGCATCTCGGAGGCGCGGACGCACATCCCGATGCAGGCGGTGATATTGCTCAGCGACTTCACCAACAGGTCCTGCACCAGTTGGTAACTTGCAATCGGCCGGCCAAACTGCTCGCGTTGCTTGGCATAGGCCAAAGCGGTCTCGTAGGCGCCGACAGCCGTCCCCACCGCGGCCCACGCCACGTCAATACGGGTGCGCATCAGAATGCTCGCCGTATCGCGGAAGGAATTGGCTCCGGGAAGCTTTGCGCTAGCAGGCAGGACCAGGTCCTTCAGCTCAATATCGGCGTTCTGGACAGTGCGCTGGCTGTACTTACCTTCGATCTTGGTGGCCAGGTAGCCCGGTGTGCTTGTCGGGACGACAAAGCCTTTGATCTGCCCGTCTGCTTCATCCCGGGCCCAGATGATGATGACATCCGCCCAGGTGGCATTCCCGATCCAGCGCTTCTGTCCGTTGAGGATCCACTGGTCGCCTTCCCGGCGTGCAGTCGTGCGGAGTCCCTTGGCTGCGTCGGAGCCCGAGAGCGGCTCGGTCAGGCCGAAGGAACCGACCGCTTCGCCCGTGCCCAGCCGCGGCAGCCATTCGGCTTTCTGCTGTTCGGAGCCGAGCAACGCAATCGAACCCATTACCAGCCCGCTGGACACTCCCGTCAAGGTGGAGAACCCGGCGTCTACCCTAGCCAGCTCCATGGTGACAAAACCCCGGAATACGGCCGAATTCTTGAATGGTGCGGTTTCTTCGTAGGGGAAGGCCAGAACACCGAGTTCGCCTAGCCCGCCGACCATCTCGTGGGGAAACTCTGTCCGCTCCCAGTAGCCGTTGATCTCGGGCCTGACCACGGTGTCCATGTAGTCGCGGATACGTGCCAGGGCGGTGAGTTCCTGTGCTGCGAGGTCCTGCTCGTAGCCGTAGAAGTCGCCGTCCAAGACGGTGAAGTCGGATGCGTGGGTCATCATCGGGGTGCTTGTCATCATGCGCCTTTCTGGAAATCGTGAATGCGGGTTGCTAAAGACGTTCGATCACCATGGCCATGCCCTGGCCTCCGCCAACGCAGAGCGTCGCCAAGCCGAACTGACGGTCCGTCGATTGAAGCCCATTAATCAGAGTGGTCAGCATACGGACGCCCGTCGCCCCGAAGGGGTGGCCGAGAGCGATGGCGCCGCCGTGCGGGTTGAGTTTGTCGAAGTCGATGCCAAGTTTCCGGGCGGATGGTACAACCTGGGCGGCGAACGCTTCGTTCAGCTCCACAATGTCGATATCGCCGATCGTCAGACCCGCGCGGTGCAGTGCCATTTCAGTCGCCGCCACCGGCCCCAAGCCCATGATCTCGGGCGAAAGTGCTGTGACGCCGCTGGAGATGATCCGCGCCAACGGAGCCAGTCCCAATTCCTTGGCCTTGGCCGCCGACATCATCACAGCCGCCGATGCGCCGTCGTTCAAGGGACAGGCGTTCCCGGCGGTTACGCTGCCGTCTGGGACGAAAGCCGGGTTGAGTTGAGACAGGGCCTCAACTGTGGTGCCCGCGCGAGGCGAGTCGTCTTTCTCGACCACGGTGCCGTCAGGCAAGACAACGGGCACGATTTCCCGCCGGAAGAAGCCAGAAGCGATGGCGTCCTGCGTCCGCCTCTGTGACAGCGCTGCGTATTCGTCCTGGTCCTGTCGGCTTGTGCCGGTATGCCGCGCGACAAATTCTGCGGTGTAGCCCATTTGGACGTAAACGTCGGGCACGCCCCCGAGACTGCGAGGGTCCTGCCACGGCCGGCCAGTCTGGGCCGTCTCTAGGACCCTTCGGGAGGCGTCGGCAAAGGCAGGGTGTTCCTCACCTGTGATGTCGCCATACCGCGAAACGCACTCCACGCCGCCCACCAGGTAGGCGTCGCCCTCGCCAGCTTTGATCGCGTGGAAGGCCATCCGAGCTGACTGAACGGACGACGCACAGAACCGGTTCACCGTTGAGCCGGGCAGCCCGTCGTGGCCGAGCAACACGGCAATGCGGCGAGCCATGTTCTGACCGTGCTCACCGTGCGGCTCGGCACAACCAAGGTAGAGATCCTCAACATCGGCGATGTCCAGACCCGGCACTTTGTCCAGGGCTCCGGAAAACGCCTGCGCGGCCAGATCGTCGGGACGCATGTCCTTGAGGGATCCCTTGCGTGCCCGTCCAATGGGCGTCCGTGCGGTTGCGACGATGACTGCATCGTTGTCGGTCATGCGTTCCATGACGTTCCTTTCCAAAGTTCGAAGCCAACCGCCCTAGAAATCGCTTGACTTCTAGCAGAATACTGAGCAACTATAAATTGGTCAAGACATTGACAATCCCTGAAGGTGTCAATCCGGCCTGCTTCGTCCATGGGCCCAAACTGAGGAGTACCCCTTGTCAACCGAAACACTGCCCCCCGCCGGCGGAGGAGCGAAGGCGCCGCCGCGCTTTCCCGAAGTCGGCATTGTCGGCGCCGGGCTCATGGGCGCCGGCATCGCCCAAGTGGCAGCCACAGCAGGCATGCAGGTTCGTCTATATGACACCGACCCTGTCGCCATTGGCCGAGGCAAAGATCAGGCTGCTCAAGGGCTCCAACGGCTGGTGGATAAAGGACGTCTGCACC
Source organism: Arthrobacter sp. NPDC055138 (assembly GCF_053607305.1). Classification (NCBI taxonomy): domain Bacteria; kingdom Bacillati; phylum Actinomycetota; class Actinomycetes; order Micrococcales; family Micrococcaceae; genus Arthrobacter; species Arthrobacter sp. NPDC055138. The sequence goes on along the minus strand of NZ_JBSGTH010000004.1, from coordinate 289,869 downwards.
AGGCCGGACTGGAATCTGCGATGGAGCGCATCGTCGCGGCAGCGGACTTGTCGGAAGTGGCCGGCACCGGGGCCGTCATCGAAGCAGTCATCGAAAGCCTGGACGTCAAGCGGAAGGTCTTTGCCGCTCTGTCTGCCGAGGCCGATGATTCGGCTGTCCTCGCCAGCAACACCAGTGCCATCTCAATTTCTGAGATCGCCGGTTCAGCCAGCCGTCCCGAACAGATCATCGGCATGCATTTCTTTTCGCCGGTTCCTGCCATGCCGCTGTGTGAAATCATCCGTGGCTACCGGACCAGCGACAAAACCTTGGAAGCCGCCCTCGCGCTCGCTACCGATCTGGGTAAGCAGAGCATCGTGGTGAATCGCGACGATGCCGGCTTCGTGACGTCTCGCCTGATGACTGTGCTCATGCAGGAAGCAGTCCGCTTGGTCGAGCAGGGCATCGCCTCCGCCGAAGACATCGATAAGGCCTGCGTCTTGGGCTTTGGCCACAAGATGGGCCCGTTGGCCACGGCGGATCTCACGGGAGTAGATGTGGCGTACCGCGCGGGACGGGCGATCTTTGAGGGCACCGGTGATCCCGCGTACAGGTCTCCCCAACTGCTGCGGCGGATGGTCGCCGCAGGGCACTTGGGCCGCAAGTCCGGCCAAGGCTTCTACGAATACGGAGGTACCGAATGAGCGCGGCGCTGGTGGAGACTTCGGACCGGGTCATGACAATTACATTGAACCGCCCTGAGGCGTTCAATGCCGTCAATATGGAAATGTCCAACCTGGTTGCAGAAGCCCTGGAGCGCGCTGAACACGACGACGATGTCCGGGTGGTCATCATTCGCGGCGCCGGCACCAAGGCATTCTGCTCGGGCGCTGACCTGAAAGCCGTCTCCCGTGGTGAGGAACTGTTCGATGCCGAGGGCCGATACGGCGATTGGGGTTTGGCTGGCTGCACGGAGCGCACCATCGCCAAGCCGGTCATTGCGGCCGTAGAGGGAATCGCCTATGGTGGCGGATTCGAGGTAGCGCTTGCAGCAGACATCGTCGTTGCCTCCTCGGCCGCGAAATTCGCCCTCCCGGAAGTCAAGGTGGGCCTCGTCGCCGGCGCGGGCGGGGCCGTACGGCTGCCGCGCCAGCTTCCCCTGAAAGTGGCCATGGACTTGTTGCTGACCGGAGAACCTTTGGGAGCCGAGCGCGCTTATTCCTTCGGGCTAGTAAGCAGGCTCACTGCCCCCGGGGAAACGTACGCCGAAGCTCTGCGCCTCGCCACGCAGATCAGCAAGAACGCCCCACTGTCGCTGCAGGCCAGCAAAAAGGTGGCCGTTCAGTTGGAGGCGGGACGAGCCGGAACGGAAGAAGCTGGCTGGAAAACGAACTCTGTTGAGTTTCACCGGATCTTGGCCAGCAACGACGCCAAAGAGGGTGCGGCTGCATTTGCCGAGAAGCGGGCGCCCCAATGGACCGGAACCTAAAGCGCCCGGTAGAGAAACCCTGGAAGGGGTGGCCGTCATAGGCCACCCCTTCGCTGTGCCCGCAGCTTCCGCGTAAAAGCATGCGGAGCATCTTTCCTGGAAGCCGTTCACGGCAGATCGAGTAGGAGGGCTGGATTTTGAACTGCTCCCCGAAATTTAGACTGAAAATTCGTTCTAACTTACGGGGAGCAGTTCATATTTAAGGGCAGTTCGTTGACGCCCTTCCGATACCGCCGACCGCGCCGGTGAACAGACCGGCCTTTCCATCGAACTCTTCGCTCATATCATCCTTCTGAGTTGTGTGTCTGGGCTCACGCGTAAACGGGACTCTTGATGGTCGGGAGCGCGGGCGGGACGTCATTCAGGATGGGCAGCAACGCGGCGCGAGCCTGGTCGACGGTGATGAAGTCCTCTTCACCGACCTTAATGAGCTCTCGGGACGCGGTGTGCTCGAAGACATGAGTGCCTCCTCGCTCATGCAGGAGCCGGAGCTGGAGCAACCGGCCGAGAGCCGGACCCCAGGGGTAAATCGCTTCCCGGCAGGACGGCGAGTCACGAGTGCCCCTGCTCCCTAATGCGGCACATGCGCCACCTTTCGTCGCCGTCAGACGCAACAATGGGGTTTCAGCGGAATACTCGGGTCAGGACAGACCATGGGCGGCGTCAGAGGCGCTCAGACCACATCGCTGCCAACCATGAAATCGCCGCCATGTCAGGACGCCAATTGAACTCAGGCGGGGCGCGGACTGTCCCACGGCAGGTAGGGAACCCAGCCGACCGCGGATTCAACCATGACCGCGTAGGCCGCAGCCCGGTCGCGGGACTCCAGTGCGCCGGTCATCCGCTCGAAAAAGGCCAACCGGGCGCGCAGCCCTTCCTCCGTGACCGTGCCACCCGAGGCCGACACGGGTGCAGCCCCGCGCTCCAGGACGTCCAGCAGCGCTCCGAAGACCGGGCGGAACATGACGTTGGGCGAAAGGGACACCATGTGCCGCTGGTAGTCCATGGTCGCGCGGATGAAATCCGGCAGGTTCCATGCGCTGATGGCTTTGGTCATGAGGCGTTCGTAGTGGCGGAGGCGGTCGATATCGGCCATCGTCGCGTGGTCCAGGGCATCCGAGACGAGCAGCGGGTCCAGGGCGTTGCGCATACGCCATGCGTCGGCCACGGTGGGGTCGGTGGCATCCAGGGTCATCAGCTCGTCACCCAGTCGACCCAGTACGGTTCGGGCAACCGCGAAGATGCCGCCGGCGGGTCCGCGCCGTGCTTCCACGACACCGCGGTCCTGAGCGAGCTTGAGGCCCTCGTTGAAGGACCCTATCGACGCCCCGAACCGTGCGCGCAGCTCGTCCTTCTGGCCCAACCGCTCCCCCGGGCGACTCTGTTCAGAGAGTGCCGACAGGGCCTCGGCAATTTCGTGGGCGCGGCTGTGTCGCTGCTGACCTGCCACCTTCACTCTCCTCTTACCTCTTGACGGGGCTATATTACCCACCCTAAGCTCCCATACATCGTGATGAATATCTCATTCATCACGATGTATTCACCCGGCCGTCACCGCGCATTCGGTGCCCGATCCACAAAGGACAGAACTCATGCAGACAGCCCAGATCACCGCCGCCGGGCTCCTCGAGGTCAACGGCCTGGAGGTCCGCTATTACGACACCGGACAGGAGGCGTCCTCAACGCCACCGGTTGTGCTGGTGCACGGCTCCGCCGGCAGTACGGAGGAGCAGTTCGGGTTTCTGTATCCGATGCTCGGGGCCCGCCGGCGCGTGGTTTCCCTCGACCTGCAGGTCCCCTTGGGCGAATCACTGACAGTGGATTTGCTGGAGCGCCAGGTGTGCGCGGTGCTGGATCATGTATTGCCCGGGCAGGAAGTCGCGCTTGTCGGGTACTCGCTGGGTGCCGTCATCGCCGCCTCCGTGGCAGCAGCCAGGCCGGAAACGGTGCGCCAGCTGGTACTGGTGGCGGGCTGGATGCGCAGCGATGCGCAGCATGTGCTCTTCACCCGGGTTTTCCGGGAGCTCTACCGTTCCGGCTCCCCCGAACTGGCGACATACATGTTCAACCATTTTTTCGGGGGTCCCTTCCAAGCGGCCCTGCCGCTGGAGATGCTGGAGCCAATGATCGCCATGGGCCGCTTCGACGCCGCGGTGGAACGGCAGTTCGACCTCAACGAACGCGTCGACATCAGCGACCGTCTCGACCGGATCACTGCCCGAACCCTGATCATCGCGTGCACCCATGACCAGCTGGTTCCGATCCGGCACGGCAAGCAGCTGTTCGGGGCCATCGAGGATGCGCGCTACACCGAGATCGACTGCGGTCACGCCGTCATCTTCGAGCGTCCGGCCGAGCTCCTGCGCCTCATCGACCACTTCACCGCCAGCCCCGACCGGTATCCGGCGGGCACGATCATCCCCGCCGCACAGCCCTGAGACCACTGGAGAAAACGACCATGAACACCGAATCCGCATTCGAAAACCTGCCCGAGGTCGACGTGATCATCGTCGGCACCGGATTCTCCGGCCTCGGCCTGGGCATCAAGCTCGCCCGCGAAGGCGGCCGATCCTTCCTGCTGCTCGAGCGCGCCGGCGACGTCGGCGGCACCTGGCGCGACAACACCTACCCCGGCGTCTGCTGCGACGTGCCCTCCCACCTGTACTCCTACTCCTTCCGCCCCAACCCGGACTGGTCCATGGTCCGCTCCCCCGGCCACGAGATCCACGAATACCTGCAGGAGGCCGCCCGCGAGGAAGGCATCCTAACGCACTGCCGCTTCAACACCGAGGTCCGCTCCGCCAAATGGGACGACTCCACCGCGCGCTGGGTGGTCGAAACAACCCAAGGCACCTACCGCAGCCGCTTCTTCGCCCCCGCGATGGGCCTGCTGGCGGAGGGCAAAGTGCCGCCGATTCCCGGGCTCGAGGACTTCGAGGGCGAGATATTCCATTCCTCCAGCTGGCGGCACGACGTGCCGCTCAAGGGCAAGCGCATCGGCGTGGTGGGCACCGGAGCCTCCGCCATCCAGATCATCCCCGAACTGGCCCAGGACGCCGCCGAACTAGTGGTTTTCCAGCGCACTCCGGCCTACATCCTGCCCCGGCAGAACCGCCATTACACGCAGGCCGAACAGCGGATGTTCGCCCGCGACCCACAGACCCGGCAGGCGCACCGCTCGGACATCTTCTGGTTCTCGGAGTCCACCTTCGCCGAACGCCGCCGGGTACCCCAGGCGCTGGCCCAGGTAACCGCGATGGTCGACCGGTTCCGGGAAGCCCAGGTCCCGGATCCGCAGCTGCGCGCAAAGCTCACTCCGGACTACGAGCTCGGCTGCAAGCGGGTGCTGTACTCAGACGACTACTACCCCGCCTTCTCCCGCGACAACGTCACGCTGGAGACATCCGCCTTGGCCCGGGTAGAGGGTCGGAGGGCCGTCAGCGCGGCCGGGAACGAATTCGACCTCGACGTCATCGTGCTGGCCACGGGCTTCGAGGCGACCGAACCGCCGTTCGCCAAACTCATCCACGGCCGCGACGGCGTGCTCCTCGCCGACCACTGGAGCACCGGAATGGAGGCCTACCAAACGCTGACCGTCTCCCGGTTCCCGAACCTGTTCATCATCTCCGCACCCAGCGCGGCCACCGGCCATACCTCGGCCGTCTACACGATCGAGGCGCAGCTGGAGCACGTGATGGACGCCCTCCAGTGGGCCCGGGAGCACCAGGTGGAGACCATCGAGGTCCGGCGTGAGGAGGAGGAGGCCTTCGTCGAAGAAGTCCATGCCCGCGGCCAGGGCACCGTGTGGCTCGAGGGCGGCTGCAACAGCTGGTACATCGACCAGCGCAACGGCAAGCTCACCCTGATCTGGCCGGACTTCGCCTACGTCTTCCGGGACGAGATCGGCCACTTCACCCCGGAAGCCTACGACGTGGTCCACACGGCCGCCCTCGTCTGACGACCAAAATCCCGACCATCCTTAAGGACTCAAGATGCAGAACCTCACTGTACTCGGCACCGGCGTGCTGGGATCCCAGATCGCGCTCCAAGCCGCCTATCACGGCAAAGATGTTGTGGCCTATGACCTCACCGCCGACATCCTCGCGCGCCTTTCCGCCCGCTGGGAATACCTCAGACCCCTTTATCTGCGCGACCTGCCCGACGCCACGCCCGAGAAACTGGACGTCGCGCTCAGCCGCATCAGGACAACACCTGAACTCGCCGACGCCCTCAGCGATGCCGACATCGTCATCGAAGCGGTCCCGGAAGTTCTGGAGATCAAGCGTGAGATCTGGGCTGAGGCCGGCGCACTGGCCCCGGAGAAAACCGTGTTCGCAACAAACTCCTCGACGCTGCTTCCCAGCGACATCGCCGATGCCACGGGACGCCCGGAGAAGTTCCTGGCCCTGCACTTCGCCAACGAGGTCTGGCGCTGCAACACCGGGGAGATCATGGGCCACGCCGGCACCGACCCGCAGTATGTAGACGCTGTCGCCGGGTTCGCCGAGGAGATCGGCCTGATCCCGCTGCGCCTGAAGAAGGAACAGCCCCGCTACATCCTGAACTCGCTGGCCGGTCCGCTCCTCGAGGCAGCCGCCAAGCTTTACGTCCGCGGCGTAGCAGACATTGAGACGATCGACCTCACCTGGCGCAAGGCAATCGGCGCCCCCGTCGGCCCGTTCGAGATGTATGACGTCATCGGCATGGCAACCATGTACAACGTCAACAGCCGCAGCGACGATCCGGAAGTCAGGCAGTTCGCCGAGCTCTGCAAGAGCGACTACATCGACAAGGGACGGATGGGCCGCGCCGTCGGAAAAGGCTTCTACGACTACGACTGACCGCCCCGTATCCCTCGACGTCCGCGGCGGCGGCCCTACCTGACTTGGCCGCCGCCGGCGCCCATTCCGCGTCTCGTCGCGGCGGCAATGGAAGAAGGCGGTGGCTTCGTGCGTTCCCTCAGGCTTCCGGGACGGCAGTCGGTGGTTCGTCGCAGTTGGCGTAGACTCCCTCCCAACTTCAGCGGCGGAAGGACAGGGCGCACCATCCCGACCATATGGGCTTGGCCAAGGAGGTCAGTGAGGCCAGCGGAGCGTGGACGCCCCAATGGACCGGATCCTAAAGCGCCCGGTAGAGAAACTCTGGAAGGGGTGGCCGTCATCGGCCACCCCTTCGCCGTCCCCGTGGCTTCCGGATGCAATATGCCGAGCGGCTCCCAGGGGCCGTTCACGGCAGACGCCAAAGGAGCCGGCGCAGGCCGGCTCCTTTGGCGGACGTTACCGAGTATCGCCCCTAGTCAGTCAGTTCTTCGCTGGTGTATAGGCCGTCAGTCACGTTGCGCAGCCCGCCTTCAACCCCGGAGTCCATGCGGAACATGAAGAGGGACTTTGTCGGGGACTGCCCGGGGACGCTGAAGTCCATGTCCGGCATGATGCCGTTGGAAGTCAGCGGCTCCATGGACTTCTTGGCGGCGATCACGCCCTCGGGAGTCAGGTCTCCGGCAGCGCACGCCTTCTCAAGGACCTGATGGACCATCCAGGCCGCGCCATAGCCCATTGACGCCTGGTTGGTCAGATTTTCACCGGGGAACTTGTCCTGCAGCTTGGCAAGCAGATCCTTGCCTTCCTTCGTGTCGTAAGTCGTGGAAGGAGATCCGGCGTAGAAGTGCTTCTCGAGGTATTCGCCGCCCGTATTGTCCAGCATCGAGGGCGTATACGACGGCCACGAGCCGCCCATTGTGATATCGCGGTCGCCCGACTGCAGAACCGCGGCAACAGAGCTCGTGTGCGCTGGGATAGAAGCCACCAGGATGGCAGACGCCCCGGCGCGTACCGCGTCGTTGACTGGAGCTGTCATATCTGAGTCCGATGCCTTGACCATGTACTCCTTCAGGTCCAGGTTGTGGGTTTTAGCTGCGGCCACCGCGCCCTTGTGTCCGCTCTCACCAAAGTCGCCCTCAAGGTAGATGACGCCGACGGTATCGCCATCCTTAATCAGGCCTTCTTCGACGAGGTAGGAGGTCACGAGTTCCATGTCCAGGTTGTAGAACAGTGCGGGGACCATCACTACGTCGCTCTCCGCCAAGTGCTGCGTCGAGGAACTCGGGACGATGAGTCGGTGGTCGCGTTCGGCCTGCTCGAGGATCGCGGAGGTGTGAGACCCACCGACGAAGTCCTGGTAGGCCAGAATGTTCGGCGTCATCTGGCTGTACATGGATACGGCGTTCTGAACGTTGTAGCCATGGTCCTTTACGTCCAGCTCCACCTGATACTGGTCACAAACACCGCCGGCGGCGTTAACTTCATCCCAGTAGGTTTCAACGCCCCGTGTGTGGTCGGTCGTGAGTGCTGCGAAAGGTCCCGTCAGGTCACCCAGGACACCCAGCGTGATGGTGTCACCGGAAATACCCGCACCGGTTTTGACGCCTCCGGCATCGCTGGGGCTTTCGCCGCCGCTGGCCTTGGTGCTGCACGCCCCAAGTGTCAGGGCGAGCGAGGCTGTGACTGCGGCTGCCAGAAGGCGCTTGGAACGGACTGCGCTCATTGTTTGATCCTCCATTGGATTCTTGGTTGTTTGGTTGCTGAGTTAGGACTGGATGGTTTGATCTGCTGGTGCCGCTTGTACCCCGGAAATCTTCGACCGCTTCCCGCCGGTGCGCCACCGCCGAACAGCCTTGATGCCTGAGTCCCACATGCCGGCGAGGCCGGACGGTTTGAGGATGAGGACCAGGATCACGGCCGCCCCGTAGATATAGCTCGCGAGATGGGACGCTGACACTCCGCCAGGGGAGTTTGAAACGAAGGGGATGTATTCGGAGACGTCCTGAATCACCAGCGGCAAGGATGTGACGAATGCCGCCCCGGCAATGGCACCTCCGACTGAGCCGAGCCCACCGATCACAATCATGGCCAAGAACTGAAGTGACAGGTCCATGCCGAACGATTGTGGTGCGATGCTTCCAATGGCCAGCGCGTACATGACGCCTGCCAGACCGGCATAAATGGAAGAGAGGAAGAAGACCTTGCCCTTGTACTGCATGACGGGAACACCCATGACTGAGGCAGCCAGCTCGCTGTCAGCAACGAGTTTCATTGCCCGCCCTGGGCGTGACCGCAGCAGGTTCCTTGCGAACCAGGCGGCGGCGATGAGGAGAATAATTCCGAAATACCACAGGAGTTCAGCTCTACCGAAGGGGACGCCCAGAATCACGGGGGGATTGTCCAAGTAGTCGAACCGTAGGCCGAACAATTCGAAGGCTGGTGTGGAGCGTCCGTTGAAGCCGCCCGACAGGGCGCTGACAGTGTTCAGCACGTGAAGGCCAATGAACACCAACGCCAGGCTGGCGACGCCTAGGTAGATGTCCCGAAGTCGTGCAGACATCGGAGAGAACAACAGGCCTGCCAGTCCCGCCAGCAGCACTCCCCCGATCAGCCCAAGGACCGGCGGGAGTCCCAGCCCGATGATTGGGCCGAGGCTAGTCTCCTGGGATTCACCGGAGAGCACAACGTAGGACAAAGCTCCGACACCCCTGAAAAACGGGTGCGCCAAGGACAATTGTCCCGTCGTTCCGGTCAGCAGGTTCAAGCCGATGGCACCCACTGCCAGTGCACACACTGTGAAGCCCAACTGCAGCCAAAAGGCGCTGACGTAGAGAGGCGCCACGATCAAGACCACGGCAACGGCAACGGCAAGCAAGACAAGAGGCTTTTTGGCCTTGCTGGAACGTCTGTTCGGCATGACCGGCCGGGAGACCTGAGAAGATGGTTCGAGGTTGAGTGTCGTGTTAGGCACGGACAAATTCCTTTCGTCCGAAGAGGCCCTGCGGCCGGATGATCAGGACGATGATCATGACGATGAAGGGCATGACTTCACCAATCCCGCGTCCGAGGAATGACAATTCCGACTGATAGCCGACTGCGAAGGCTTCGACCAGTCCGATGAGCATGCCGCCGGCCAACGCGCCGGCCACGGAGTCCAGACCGCCGATGATGGCGGCTGGAAACGCCCGCATGGCAATCACAGCCAGGCTGGGCGCCAGCCCGGGCGTCGGCGCCCCGGTCAGGAAGATGCCAGCCACGGCGGCAAGCGCGCCGGCAATAACCCATGAAACCATTGAGATTCGGCCGAGTTTCAGTCCGACGAGCTCGGCTGTCTCTCGGTCCTCAGCGGCAGCCCGCATGGACACGCCCCAGGAAGAAAACCTGAAGGCGAGAAGGAAAAGGCCGATCACTATAACAGCGGTGAGGATGGCCACCAGCCGGTTGACTGGGATGGTCATGTCGCCCAAAACCCATGTCGCGGCACCCCACGGATGCCCAAGAGGGAGGATGTCCACGCCCATCTGGCGAACCAGCTCGGTGTTCATCAGGACTTCAACGCCGATGGTCATGATAGCCAACGAGATGACAGGCGCATTGCGGATCGGCCGCACTAAGACGCGCTCAATGATCAACGCGACCGCGGCGGCTGCAATGATCCCGGCAACGACTGCCCCGAAGAAGCCGAGCACTTCATGCGTGCGGGCCGTGACATACGCCCCTGCTACGACCAGCGAGCCGTGCGCGAAGTTCAGGACCTCGGATGCCTTAAAGACAATCACGAAGCCGAGGGCCACGAGCGCATATACCGCGCCGAGTGAAAGCCCGGTGATGAGAAGTTCGAGATTCATGATGCTTTCTCCGAAGGGGTCCCAAGATAGGCGCCGATAACGGCGGGGTCGTTTTGTACCTCGGACGGTGTTCCATCAGCTATTCGTCTGCCAAAATCGAGCACCGTCACACGGTCCGAGATGGACATGACCATTTCCATGTCGTGCTCGACGAGAATGACAGTGATCGCCAAGGAACGGGCGATTTCCGCTATCAGCGCGGAGATATAGCGCTTTTCGCCCGCATTCATGCCGGCGACCGGCTCATCGAGCAAGAGAACTTTCGGTTCCATTGCCAGCGCCCGCGCTATCTCAACCCGTTTCTGGCCTCCATAGGAAAGCTCGCCGACCGGGCCATGAAGCTGGTCTGTCAGGTCAAGGAATTCCGCGATCTCGCGAACACGGTCCAGGTGCCGGCGCTCCTCTGTACGAGCGGAGGGCAGGCCGAGGCCAGCGGCCAGGAACCCCGTGCGAGTCAGGGCATGGCGGCCAAGCAGCATGTTTTCTTCGACCGATTGGTTTCCACTCAGTGCGAGGTTCTGGAAGGCGCGCGCCATGCCCAGCTTGGTGATCTTGTCCGCACGCAGGCCGACTAACTCCTGATCTCCGAGCCGTACCGATCCAGACTTCGGGCGGTAGACCCCTGAAAGGACGTTCAACATAGTTGATTTCCCTGCGCCGTTGGGGCCGATGATGGAATGAATCGTCCCTGGCTCGACAGAAAAACTCACTCCGTCGAGTGCGGTCACTGCACCGAACCGGACAATGACGTCCACGACTTCGAGTGCGGAAACGTGCTCTTTCATGCCTTCTCGCTCCAGGGTCGCAGGGTCTTGCCAGCCAGGCTGAGGGCAGGGGCGCCGCCGTCGTCCTGCGCTCCGCCTCCATGGCCGAGGTAGAGGTGTTTAATCTCGTCGGTTGCCGCAAGTTCCTCGGCCTTGCCATGCAACGAAACCCGCCCTGTTTCAAGCACATAGGCGTAGTCCGCTACGGACAGAGCCATATTGGCGTTCTGTTCGATGATGAGGATTGACGTTCCCTGCTCGTTGATGGTGCGAATGACGTCTGCCACCTGCGCCACCACGAGCGGGGCGAGGCCCAGTGATGGCTCGTCCAGCATCAGGAGCTTCGGCGACGCCATCAGGGCACGGCCGATGGCCAGCATCTGCTGCTCTCCACCGGACAACAGAAGACCACGCTGAGTGCTTCGCTCCCTGAGCCTGGGGAAAAGTTCGTAGACGTAGTCACGGGCTGCCGCTGCGCCTGCCTTGGTCTGCCGCAGTCCGCCGACCCGCAGGTTCTCCTCGACCGTGAGCCTGCCGAAGATCCGCCGCCCCTCGGGCACCTGCACCACGCCGCTCGAAACTATCCCTGCGGCATCTTGGCGTTGCAGGTCTGCGCCGTCGAAAGTAACGCGCCCGGAAACAACCTTGCCCTTATGCCGCTTGATGTTGTTCGAGACCGAGCGCAGCAAGGTTGTCTTCCCCGCGCCATTGCTCCCGAGCAACGCGACGACACCGCCCTGCGGCACCTCCATGGTCACGTTGCGCAGAGCTGTGAGGGTGCCTCCGTAAGTCACCGACAGATCTGAGATTTGGAGCATTGACGCTCACCTTTCGAGTTGCAAGTCCGCTGCACATCGCAGTCTCTAGAGATCTAGCTAGATCCCTAGTCACGATAACACCCTAGTGATGGGCGCCACAAGCACCCATACTCCGCCCTATTGCAGGCAATATCCGGGGCCGACGCCCGAGCCAAACCAAGCCGGGGCCACAAATCGATTCCCAGATGATGTCTTTCGCACCAAAAGAAACTAGACTTCTAGTAGTCAAGCAGCAGCCCCGCAAGGATTTAAGGAGACTTCCCATGCCACCGCTAGTTTCAGAGGTGCACGCAAACACGGTGGAGGAGCGACTGCGGCAGCGCTACGAGACCGACGAAGCATCCAAGAACCTGGGCATCGCATTCATGGAAGCCTCGGAGGGACGGGTCGTTATGTCCATGGCTGTCCAAGACACCATGCTGAATGGCCACGGCATCCTCCACGGTGGGTACCTCTTCACCTTGGGCGACACGTGCTTTGCGTTTGTGTGCGAGTCCTTCGGGCACCCGTCCGTTTCCCGACAGGCTGAAATTACCTACATAGCTCCCGGATCCGCAGGCAGTACATTGGTGGCCACCGGAGTGGAACGCACACGATTCGGACGAAACAACATCGTCGACGTCACTATCACCGATGACGATGGAACACACTTGGCCGAAATGCGGGTCTTCGGTGTCGTCACACAACAGAAATAGAGTAGAGGAATGCAGAAGCGAACGCAGCGGGTCGGGCCTGCCGAATATGAAGAACTAGCGCATAAGGCCGCCACGGAGCTCTACCCCGACGTGGATTTTACAGCGATGTCGATGTGCTTCAACCTTATTCGCGTCACCAACAGGATCCTCAAAGACCTAGAGGTTTCGGTACATCGCCCGGGAGGCATCAGCTTCGCGGGTTATCAACTGCTGTTCAGCCTGAAGGCAGTCGGACAGGTCCATCCCAACCTCCTGGCACGCCTGGCCGGCGTGTCAACTGCCTCCATGTCAAGCCTGCTCAATACCTTGGAGAAGTACGGCCTCGTCATCCGAGAGCCGGATCCAACCGACGGCCGGAAGGCCATCGTGAGCCTCACCGACGAAGGCGAATCCGTCGTAGCCGAGCTCTGCATGAATAACAATCAGCGCGAACAGGAATGGGTCGCAGGGCTAACCGAGACTGAGGCCAGCATCTTGACCGAACTGCTCAAAAAACTCCTGTTGCACCGCCCCCAGCCGCAAGCCAGCCGCGCCGCTTCCTAGAAAGAGGTGCAGCCGAATGCTGGCCGGCTAATGGTCGGAGACAGAAGGGGCCGGCCCGGCAAACGCCGACCCGACCCCTTCTCGTTGTATTAGCCTTCGGCCGCTACGCCTCGACGATGATGACCGTGACCACCGGCTTGCGGCGGAGGGCCCGATCGGACCAGCGGACCAGGGCCTGGGTGATCGCCTTTTCGGCGTCCGGCCCGGTCTTGTCCCCGCGGAGCTGCATCAGCGTCTTCTCCACGATGCCGGTGGCCTTCTCCAGCTGCTCAACCGCCGGGGCGAAGCCGACAGGGAAGAACTCCGGCTCTTCTTCCAGCCGGCCGGTGTCCGGGTTGACGATCAGCAGGGCGGTGACCGCGCCGTCTTCGGCCAGCCGCAGCCGGTCCTGCAGGGAGGCTTCGGTGGCCGCGCCGGCCACCATGTTCTCCACGTAGACGTAGTCGGCGGCGATCTGGCCGGAAACCCGGGCCACGCCGTCCTTCAGGTCAATGGTGGTGCCGTCTTCCACGATCAGCGCGCGCTTCGGTTCCACGCCGGTGCGGATGGCCAGTTCGGCGTTGGCCTTCAGGTGCCGGTGCTCGCCGTGGACGGGCAGCACGTTCTTCGGGCGGACCAGGTTGTAGCAGTAGACCAGCTCGCCGGCCGAGGCGTGGCCGGAGACGTGCACCTTGGCGTTGCCCTTGTGGACTACGTTGGCGCCGCGCTTGGTCAGGTCATTGATCAGCCGGTAAATCGACGATTCGTTGCCGGGCACCAGCGACGAGGCGAGCAGCACGGTGTCGCCCTCGGTCAGGTCGATCATGTGGTCGCCGCCAGCCATCCGGGCCAGCGCCGCCATCGGCTCGCCTTGGGAGCCGGTGCAGATCAGCACGGCCTTGGTGGGCGGTAGCTTCTCCAGTTCCTTGAAGTCCACCAGCACGTTGCGCGGGATGTTCAGGTAGCCGAGCTCGCGCGCCGTCGTCATGTTGCGCACCATGGACCGGCCCACGAAAGCGACCTTGCGACCGTACTTGTGAGCCACGTCGATGACCTGCTGGATGCGGTGCACGTGGCTGGCGAAACTGGAGACGATCACGCGGCGTGGGGCGGTGCGCATGACCGTATCGATTGCCGGCACCAGATCGGCCTCGGCAGCGAGGAAACCGGGAACTTCGGCGTTGGTGGAATCCGGCAGGAACAGGTCCACGCCCTCGTCGCCCAACCGCGCGAACCCGGCCAGGTCGGTGATCCGGCGGTCCAGCGGGAACTGGTCCATCTTGAAGTCGCCGGTGGCCAGTACCAGGCCGGCCCCGGTGCGGATGGCGACGGCCAGTCCGTCCGGGATGGAGTGGTTGACAGCCAGGAACTCCAGGTCGAACGGGCCGAACTTCTTCCGGTCGCCCTCCTTGACCTGCACCATTTTGGCGTTGAGGCGGTGTTCCTGCAGCTTGGTCTTCACGAACGCCAGCGTCAGCTTCGCGGAGATCACCGGAATGTCGGCGCGTTCCTTCAGCAGGTAGGGCACGCCGCCAATGTGGTCCTCGTGTCCGTGGGTGAGGACAATGCCGACGACGTCGTTCAGCCGCTCGCGGATGTAGGAGAAGTCCGGCAGGATCAGGTCCACGCCCGGGTGCTGCTCCTCTGGGAACAGCACGCCGCAGTCCACGATCAGCAGCTTGCCGCCGTACTCGAACACGGTCATGTTCCGGCCGATCTCACCCAGCCCGCCCAGCGGCACAATGCGCATGGCGCCCTTGGCGAGTTTCGGAGGAGTTTGCAGCGGCTTAGTGTTCATGGATCCCGATCTCTGTGGTGCTATTTATTTGCGGGCTACGAGGCCCTACGCCGGAGTTGCCGGCACTGAAGTCTTAGTTGGCCGATACGCCCAAGGCGCTTCGACGGCGTTCCGCGCAGCACTGGGCGAAAGCATACTTTCCCCGACTTTACCATCGTGGGCGCGGTCGGATCACCGCTCGGCGCAGCGGCGCAAGGCTTTTACCCCTGAAGACGACGGCGGTGCCCGCCGCGTCGTCCGAAGCGCCAACTGTCCGTGCCGATCATTCCTCGGCACGGACAGTCAGTGGCGCAAGGCACCTTAGTGAAGGCTCAGCTCTGCTCTGCCGGGAGGTCCACCTCGATTTCGGCGAAGTCGTTGCCGGCTGTGAGCTGGCAGCCCAGCCGGCTGCGGGCGTCGTCCCGCGGGGAGGCCGTGCAGTCCAGCATCTCTTCCTCGTCCTCGCCGATCTGCGGCAGGCCGTCCAGATACTCCTCGCGGACGTAGACATGGCAGGTGGCGCACATGGCCTGGCCGCCGCATTCGCCGACGATCCCGGCCACCCCGTTGGTGACCGCAGCACGCATCACCGAGGTGCCGGGCTCCACGTCGACGACGTCGACGGCGCCGTCGCTATGGTGGAAGCTGACTTTGGCCATCTCAGCGCACTCCCGTCCCGGTCTTGCCGGCCGAGTCTCCGCCTAACCTGCCGGCGCCCGACACGGCCTCCGCCGCCGTGCTTTCCTGCCCGGATTCCTGGCCCGGTTCGTCGCCCAGGCTGCGGTCTTTGGACTCGGGCATGAAGATCACGGTGACCAGGCTGACGGCGGCAACGACCGACAGGTAGACGATCACCGGGGTCAGTGAGGCGCCGCTGCCGCCGTAGAGGTTGGCCAGCACCAGCGGGGTGAAGCCGGCACCAAGTAGCGTGGCTACCTGGTAGCCGACTGATGCGCCGGTATAGCGCGAGGAGGTCCCGAAGCGTTCGGCGATGAATGCCGCCATAGGCCCGTACAGCACCGTCTGCGTCACGATACCGAGCGTGAACGCCAGGAAAATCGCGCCCATGGTTCCAGTGGAGAGCAATGCGAAGACTGCAGGCGTGACCGCGATGAACAGGATGTTGCCGGCGATCATCAGCGCCTTGCGGCCCACCCGGTCCGAAATCCGGCCCATCAGCAGCGTGGTGCCGATGCTGATCACTCCGGCGCCGGCGAAAGCGAGCATGACGTCGGCGCGCGGCACGCCAAGCGAGACCGTGTAAGTGATGGAGAACGTGGACAGCAGCGTCTGCAGGGCAAAAGCGGAGGTCGCCGCGAGGATCACCGTCACCAGCAGGCCCGGCCGGCTCAGCACCTGCAGCAGCGGAATGGTCCGGCGGGCTTTGGGCGCCGCGGCACGTTCGGCAGCCTCACGCTCCAGCGCCTGCTGGAAGACCGGGCTCTCCGATACCCGCGAGCGCACATACAGCCCGAGCAGCAAGAGGACGAAGGAGAGCAGGAACGGCACACGCCAGCCCCAGCTCAGGAACTGCTCCTGCGGCAGCGCCGAGAACGCGCTCATCATCAGCAATCCCAGCACCGAACCGGTCGGCGCTCCGGCGTTGGTGAACGACGCCGCGAAACCGCGTGCCTTGGGGTCCGCATGCTCGAGCGCCATCAGCGCTGCGCCGCCCCACTCCCCGCCCACGGCGATGCCCTGCAGCACCCGCAGGAACACGAGCATCACGGCGGCCCACGGACCGATCAGCTCCGGCGTGGGGACCAGGCCAATCGCCGTGGAGGCCAGGCCCATCATCATCATCGAAATGACCAGAAGTTTTTTCCGGCCCAGCCGGTCCCCGAAGTGGCCGAAGATGATGCCGCCCAGCGGGCGCGCCACGTAACCGGCGGCGAAGGTTCCGTAAGACGCGACCACACCGGCCCAGGGGTCCAGCCCCGCGAAAAACACCGGCCCGAAGACCACGGCGGAAGCCGTGGCGTAGAGCAAGAAGTCGTAGAACTCGATGGTGGTGCCCAGATAGCTGGAGAAAATGACGCGCCGCCGTTCACGCACGGTGGCGGAGCCGGGGGCCGAGGTTGATTGTGTATGAGTAGACATCATCGTCCTTCTGATGGGTGGGTGGAGGTGGTGCGGGCCGCTGGATTACCAGGCGACGGGAAGGCTGGTCATGCCGCGGAAGACCCAGCCGTCCCAGATCCCGCCCCGGTCCGGGTCCTGGCGCAGCTCCGGCAGTTCCCGGTAGAGCATCGGCACGGCGATCTCGCCGACCGCCTTCTGCGCGGCCCATTTGCCGGCGCACTGGTGCACGCCGCTGCCGAAAGCCAGGTTGGGCCCGCCACTGCGGTGGATATCAAACGCATCCGGATCGGCGAATTGCTTCCGGTCCCGGTTCGCGGAGGCCAGGATCATCCCCACCTGCGTTCCGGCGGGGATGGCAACTCCTGAAACAACGACGTCGGACACCGTTTCCCGGGTGATCATGCCGATCGGGGAGAAATATCGGGCTCCCTCGGTGAAGGCTTGCTTCCACAGTCCCGGGTCCGCCAGCAGTTCGGCCTTCTGCAAAGGTGCGCGGTCCAGTAGCCAGACCAGGTTGGTGATCATGTGCTGCGGTTCGTTCACGCCGCCGGAGATAGCCAGCTTCACGTTGTTGCGGACCTTGTCCTCGTCCATGCCGGATTCCAGCAGCATGGAGGTAATGGACGCGTCCGGGGTGCGGCGCAGCCGGGCAATCGTCTCGTCCAGGGCGGCATCGCATTCCATCCGGGAGACCTCGCAGCGGTCCCAGATCTCTTGGTTGTCCAGCACGTTGCCGGTGCCGGCAATGAAGTCACGGGACCAGCGGGCCAGATCCAGCGGCTCAATGCTGGTCATTCCCAGCATGTCGCACAGATTCTTGGCGGCCAGCGGCTTGGCAAAGTCGAGATTCAGGTCGGCTTTACCGTTGCCGGCGTCCAGCATGCGGTTCAGGTAGTGGCGGGCGTTCGCCTCAAACTTCCCGGCCCAGATCTCCATGATCTGCTTGGGTCGCAGCGTGCGGTTCATCGGTGCCCGCTCCGCTGCGTGCTCCGGGTCGTCCTTGCGGATCATCGGCTGTCCGCCCATCGCCCGGACCATGGTGCCGCCTAACACGTTGGAGGAGAAGATCTCCGGATGCCGCTCACCGAAGCTGCAGCCCTCGTAGCTGGAAATGAGGACCTTCTTCACCGCGGGAGACCAGGTCACCGGCGATTCCTCGCGCAGCCGGGCATAGCTCGGATAGGGGTCGCGGGCCAGCTCGGCCGGTTCCAGCCAAGGGGCCTCCGGTAAGGTCTGCGCGGTGGCAGTCGGTGCGATCGTCATGATCCGCCTTTCGGTCAGTCAGCCCGGCCATCGCCCGGGTCATGTCGAAAGTATGGTGTGGATCACAAAAGAACTTGCGTAGAATTCGTATCATGCGAATAAGTGGTGGTAGGTGACGTGGCCAGGTCTTCCGGCGGCAGGTCCGCCATCTCGCGTGCCGTCGAGGTTCTGGAGGCATTCGACCCCTCCAGCAATGAGCTGACGCTGACCCAGGTCGCCGCCCGCACCGGACTGCCGATGGCCACCGCCCATGGCATCGTCACCGAACTGATCGGCCTCGGGCTGTTGGAGCGCCGCGGCCGGGAAGTCATCCTCGGTGTCCGGCTATGGGAGCTGGCGGTCCGCGCACCGGGAGTCGTTGGCCTGCGTGAAATCGCGCTGCCGCACCTTGAGCAGGTCCGCGACCGGCTGAAGCAGCACGCTCAGCTCGGCATCCTGCAAGGCGGCGAGATCCTGTACCTCGAGCGCCTGTCCGCACCCGAGTCGGTGGTCAATTTCACCAAGGTCGGCGGCCGCATCCCGTGGTACGCCACGTCCAGCGGCTTGGTCCTGGTTGCCGACGCCCCGCCCGAACGGCAGGAAGAGGTCCTGGGTCTGCCGCGCCCGCGGTTCTCGGTCGAGCCGCATCCAAGTAGCGCCGATCTGCGGCCGGTTCTGGCCAAGGTCCGCCGCGAAGGCCACGCCGTGACCCGCGGCTACATTCACCCGGACGCCACCGCCGTGGCCGTCCCGGTCAAGGGTCCCTACGGACATGCCGTGGCATCCATCGCCGTCGTCGTCCCGAGCGACGGTTTCCGTGCAACTCCGGTCCTCGAGGTCCTCGCGCCAGCGGCACATGCGGTGAGTGCGGACCTGAAGCAGAATTATCTGGGCTAGCGACTGCGCCATCCTGCAGTCCATCGAGCGCCTGCCGGACCCCGGCCGCTGGCCGATTCGGTAGGGTGGCTGAGGTGGCTGCCGGACTCCGGCCCACCGCGAGACCAAGTGAAGGAGCCAGCGACGGACCGCGTGTTTGCTTCCCGGCCGTTGTTGCCGTGGGTGGTTCTGGGCATCGCCATGCTCGCCATCAGCCTGCGGGCCCCGATCATCGCGCCGACGGCCGTCCTTGGCGAGATCCAGGCGGACATCGGTTTGACCGCTGCCGGAGCGGGCCTGCTGACCGGACTCCCGGTGCTGATCTTCGCACTGGCCACCCCACTGGCCACTCGCACCATCAGCCGGTGGGGACCCGAAGCCACCGTGCTGCTGTGTCTGGGCGGTGTCCTGGCCGGGACGGTGATCCGTTCTCTCGGGCCGGCTTCGGTGGTGTTTGCCGGCACGGCGATCATCTCCGTCGCCATCACGCTGGGCAACATTGTGGTACCGGTGTTGATCCGCCGCGATGTGCCGTGGAACCGGGTATCGGCAGTCACCGGCGCCTACTCGGCCATCATGAACGTCGGGTCCATGGCAGCAGTGCTAACCACCGCTCCGCTGGCTGCGCTGGTGGGGTGGCGGTGGGCGTTGGCGGCTTGGGCAGTGGTGGTGGCCGTCGGCTTGGGCTACTGGTTGCCGACCGCGCGTCGCCGCCGTGAGACACTGCAGCCTGACCGAACGGCCGCATCCAGCGGGCCGACCGCCCGCCCAGCGGCAGTCGGCGGCCGGGGCGGCGGCGGCCCGGACACCCCTGGTGCCCCGGCATCGAAGCCCCTCCCCGGACGAAGCAACCGGTGGATCGTCGCCGTGCTGACCGTGGCCTTCTGCGGGCAGTCGGCGGCCTACTACGCAACCACCACCTGGCTGCCGCTGCTGCTGTCCGACGTTCGAGGCCTGTCCCCCACGGCTTCCGGAGCAAGCGCATCCCTGTTTCAGGTCGCCGCCATTGTTGGCGCACTCGGAGTGCCGCTCCTGGCGGCCCGCACCCGGCTTTGGGTACCGACGGCAGGTGTTGCCGTGCTGTGGATTTCGCTGCCCATCGGACTCCTCCTTGCTCCCGACGCCTACCTCCTGTGGTCGATCACGGGCGGAATCGCCCAAGGCGGTGGATTTACCGCGATCTTCTCCGTCATACCCCGCGTGGCACGCACCGACCATGAGGCGGCAACCGCCTCCGCCCGCATCCAGACCGGCGGATATCTGGCCGCGACCTGCGCCCCGCCGGTGGCCGGATGGCTGCACACCATGACCGATGGCTGGACCGCTCCCCTGCTCCTGGTCCTTGCCCTGACTGTGGCGTTTACCGTAGCCGGCCTGTCCGCGGTGCAGGCCTCCGAGCGGCGGTATCCACGTCCCTGAGGACGACGGCGCTGCCCTCCTGTGCGTCATGCTCCACCGGTCGCTGCCCTGCAACGGCATAATCGGAAGCTAGGTTCATCCGTGGCGTCCGGCCATGGCAACGATGTCCGGGACCGAGCAGGCATGGAGGCCGAGCGCGTGCAGGAGAAGCTGTGGAGCAGGAACTTTGTGCTGGCCATCGGCACCAACCTGTTCATCTACATCGTGTTCTACCTGCTGATGACGTCCATGGCGCTCTATGCGGCGCAGCGGTTTCTGGCCTCCGACGCCGGGGCCGGCTTCGCGTCCAGTGCGTTCATCGTCGGAGCGCTGGTCTCGCGTTTCTTCGCCGGGCCGCTGATCGACGATGCTGGCCGGCGGCGGGTCCTGCTGATCAGCCTGGCCGCTTTCGTGGCGGTGTCGCTGTTGTATATTCCAGCGGGTTCGCTGACGATGCTGTTGGCGCTGCGACTGGCCCACGGTGTGGCGTTCGGTCTGGCCAACACGGCGGTCACGGCCGGGGCGCAGGCGCTGATCCCGCAGAGCCGGCGCAGCGAAGGCACCGGCTATTTCGCGGTCTCCACCACGCTGGCCACTGCGATCGGGCCGCTGATGGCGGTACTGCTGGTGACCGGCGGTAATTATGACCGAGTCTTCCTCTTCTGTGCGGCCTGTTCCGTGGCCGCGATGCTGGTGACCCTCGTCCTGCGGCTGCCCGACGCACCGCCGGCGCCCACCGCCGTCGCCAATCAAACCGGCCTTGGCGGCGAGCCGGAGAAGCTGCGCCGGAGGCCCGCTGCCCTGCTGGCGAAGGTCTTCGAGCCGACGGTCCTGCCGATTACCACGGTGCTGCTGGTGGCCGGACTGACCTACTCCGGAGTGCTCTCCTTTTTGGCCTCGTACGCGGATGCGGCCGGCGCCACGAACGCCGCCGCACTGTTCTTTGGCGTGTTTGCCGCCGCCGTGCTGGTGTCGCGGCTGACCGCCGGGAGAATCCAGGACCGCCGGGGCGACAACGTGGTGATCTATCCGGCCATGGCGCTGTTCGCCGCCGGACTGGCTCTGCTGGCGCTCGGGCCGGACGTGTGGGTGGTCCTTGCCTCTGCGGTGCTGAGCGGGCTGGGCTTCGGCACCCTGCTTCCCGGGACGCAGGCCATCACCGTCGGGCTGGTGCCGGAGCGCAGGTTCGGCACGGCGCTGGCCACGTATTACCTGATGCTGGACGTCGGCACCGGCCTGGGCCCGGTGCTGCTGGGCCTGCTGGTGCCGCTGACCGGCTTCGACGGCATGTACGCCTGGCTGGGCGGGCTGATGGTCGCCTGCATCCCGCTGTACTACCTGGTGCATGGCCGGGCGGCCAAGAAAGTGGCTGTGTAGCAACACAGACTGGGCCCCCTGTACCGGACATCACAGCGGTACCCGGAATGTTCGGACCAATTCATGCGCTTGCATGGATATGGACGCCAAAGCCGGGCATCCGTTCCAGTCAGACGAAGGGAAGTATCACCATGCAGAGGTTCTCTGGCAAGTCAGTCATCATCACCGGTGCGGGTTCGGGCCTGGGTCGCTCCGCCGCCCTCCAGATCGCGAAGGAGCAGGGCAAGCTGACCCTGGTTGACCTCAATGAGGCCGGCCTGCAGGAAACCGAAAAGGAAATCCGCGCGGTCGCCCCGGAGGCCGAGGTCCTGCTGGTGACTGCCAACGTCGCCGACGAAACCGCGGTCGAGAACTACGTCTCCGAGGCCGTCAAGCGCTTCGGCCGGATCGACGGCTTCTTCAACAACGCTGGCATCGAAGGCAAGCAGAACCTGACCGAGGACTTCGGCTCCGACGAGTTCTCCAAGGTGGTTTCGATCAACCTCAATGGTGTCTTCTTCGGCCTCAAGCAGGTCCTGAAGGTCATGAAGGAACAGGGCTCCGGCGCCATCGTGAACACCGCATCCGTGGGCGGCATCCGCGGCGTCGGCAACCAGTCCGGCTACGCTGCCTCCAAGCACGGCGTCGTCGGCCTGACCCGCAACTCCGCCATCGAGTACGGCCAGTTCGGCGTGCAGATCAACGCCATCGCCCCGGGCGCCATCATGACCCCGATGGTCGAGGGCTCACTCAAGCAGATGGACCCGGAGAACTGGGAAGAGGTCGGCAAGGCCTTCGTCGAGCCGAACCCGATGAAGCGCTTTGGCAAGCCCGAAGAGGTCGGCCAACTGGTCGCCTTCCTGCTCTCCGGCGACGCTGGCTTCATCAACGCCGCAGTCATCCCGATCGACGGCGGCCAGTCCTACAAGTACTGATCGCTGCCCCCACTCGGGGAACGATCTTCCGGAGGCCGACGGCGGCGCGCACGCACCGCCGTCGGCCTCCTTTGCTGGCGGTATCCACCGGCGCCAAACCGAGCCCAGGACCGGCTACTGCCCCGGCCGGCCCTCCTCGAACACCACGGCGGCCGTGACCAGGTCTTCCCAGGCCATGCCCACGCCGGTGTAGAGGCAGCAGGTGCGCGGCCGCCGGACCAGCTTGCCTTCCATCAGATCGCGCAGGTTGGGCGGCTGGATCTGCCGCCACTCCTCCGCGCTGCGGGCCGGAATCAGGTCCCCGCTCTCCCGCCACGAGGACGCACGGCCTTCCACCACAATGTCGCTGCGCAGAACCAGCGCCGCGTCCACCTCGCGGGCATCCAGTCCGTGCTGCCCCACGGATGCGATGATCGCCCCGGCCTTGGGCAGCATCCCGTCGAACAGCGGCTCCGGCGAGGACGTCACACAGAGCACGACGTCGGCGCCCGCCACCGCGGCATCCGGCGCACCGGTTGCGTCGGCCACCTCGATCCCCTCTCCGGCCAGCGTGGCCATCAGTTCCGCCACCCGCTGCGGTCGCTGGCCGACCACGGCGAACGTGGCGTTGGCGAACACGGCGCGGGCGGCACGGACGTGGTTCAACGCCTGCACGCCGGCACCGAAGACCAGCACCTGCGGGGCGTCCCCGAAACCTTCGCCGTCCGGCGCCGCCGCAGCCATGTTCTTCACCGCGGCCAGAGTGGTGGCCGGCGTGCGGATGGCCGTGAGTTCAGCGCCGTCCATGGTGGCCAGCGGGGCCAGCGTCTCGGCGTCGAACAAGATGTAGACGCCCTGGATCTTCTCCAGCCCGCGGGCCGGGTTCTTCGGCGCGATGGTCGCCACCTTCACCCCGCTGTAGCGGCCGCCTCCCTCGGTAGGCATGATCAGGAACTCCCCGTCCGGCGCGGGGCTGAACAGCCGCTGGCTGTCCAGTTCTGGGTCAACGCCGGACAGCAGCCCTTCCTCGATGGCGCGCACCGCCCGACTGAAGGGAACGGCGGAACGCACGGCGGCGGCGTCGAAAGAGGGAATGGTCACGGAAACGGTTCCTTTCAATGGCGGCCGGCGGAATCCGAAGCCGCACCGGCGTTCTATCGCCGGGGTTCACAGTTGGCCGGAGTCTACGTTTAACCTCCCGCGGATTCAGCTTTCGTGATCGGGAGCACGTCACACGCACGGCCCCAGACCAGCCACCTCAGGGTCCTTTTGGTCGCTGCGCCGGACCTCGCACTGTTACTTGGATTACTTGTTAGCTGCGTCATGTTTGTCGTAGAGTAACTGAACCGACCGGTTATTCAGTTATCGAACCCGGTGTTCAAATATAGAACACATGCCAGCCGCAAACGGCACAACGAAGTGAGGACATCCCGTGCAGTTCCACCACCACGGTTACGTATCAGGCGACCCGCGCGTCAAGCCCGCCGCCGGCGTCGGCATCGACCGCCCCGAGGAGCTTCCCGACGAGGTTGACGTGCTCATCGTCGGCTCCGGACCTGCCGGCATGCTCGCAGCGGCCCAGCTCGCGCAGTTCCCGAACATCACTACCCGTTTGGTGGAGCGCCGCGACGGCCGACTGGTGCTCGGCCAGGCCGACGGCATCCAGGCCCGCAGCGTGGAAACCTTCCAGGCGTTCGGCTTCGCCGAGCAGATCACCGCCGAAGCCTTCTGGCTCACCGAGATGAACTTCTGGCGCCCGGATACCGAGAACCCCCGGAACATCGTCCGCGGCGGCCGCGCCGTCGACGACGAGATGGGCATCAGCGAATTCCCGCACCTGATCGTCAACCAGGCCCGCGTGCTGGACTACTTCGCCGAGGTCGCCGCCAACTCCCCCACCCGCCTGACACCTGACTACGGCTGGGAATTCAAGACCCTCGAGGTCGCCGACGAGGGCGACTACCCGGTGAAGGTGACGCTGATCCGCAGCGCCGGCTCGGATGAAGGCACCGAACGCGTTGTCCACGCCAAGTACGTGGTGGGCTGCGACGGCGCCCGCAGCAAGGTCCGCGCCTCGATCGGCAGCACTCTGGCCGGCGACAGCGCCAACCACGCCTGGGGCGTCATGGACGTGCTGGCCAACACCGACTTCCCGGACATCCGCACCAAGTGCGCCATCCAGTCGCACGACGGCGGCTCCATCCTGCTGATCCCGCGCGAAGGCGGCTACCTGTTCCGCATGTACGTGGACCTCGGCGTGGTCCCCGACGACGACAACGGCAAGATCCGCCAAACCACCATCGAGCAGATCATCGCCAAGGCCAACGAGATCATGACGCCGTACACCGTGGACGTGCGCAGCGTCGCCTGGCACAGCGTGTACGAGGTGGGCCACCGCCTCACCGACCGGTTCGACGACCTGCTGCCCGAGGCCGTGGGCACCCGCACCCCCCGCGTCTTCATCACCGGCGACGCCTGCCACACGCACAGCGCCAAGGCCGGCCAGGGCATGAACGTCTCCATGCAGGACGGTTTCAACATCGCTTGGAAGCTGGGGCACGTGCTGGAGGGCCGCAGCCCCGAGAGCCTGCTCTCCACCTACTCCGCCGAGCGCCAGGTGGTGGCGAAGAACCTCATCGACTTCGACAAGGAATGGTCGACGATGATGGCGAAGAAGCCCGAGGAGTTCGCCGATCCGTCGGAACTGGAGGACTTCTACGTGCGCACCGCCGAGTTCCCGGCCGGCTTCATGACCGAGTACTCGCAGTCCATGCTGACCGGCGAACGCAGCCACCAGGAACTGGCCACCGGTTTCACCGTGGGCAAGCGCTTCAAGTCCGCTAAGGTCTCCCGCGTCTGCGACACCAACCCGCTGCACCTGGGCCATCTCGCCGAGGCCGACGGCCGTTGGCGGATCTACGTCTTCGCCGACCAGGCCAAGGCCGGCGAGTCCGCGGCTGTTGCGAACCTGGCCGAGTGGCTGGCCACCGCGCAGGATTCCCCGCTGGCGGCCACGCCGGAGGGCGCCGATCTGGACGCCTGGTTTGATGTGAAGGTGATCTACCAGCAGAACCACGAGGACGTCGACATCAACGCCGTTCCCGCCGTGTTCAAGCCGCAGGTTGGCCCGTTCCAGCTGACCAACCTGGAGAAGGTCTTCGGCACCGCAAAGGACCAGGACATCTTCGAAGCCCGCGGCATCTCCCGCGACGGCGCCATCGTAGTGGTCCGCCCCGACCAGTACGTGGCGAACGTCCTGCCGCTGACGGCCACGGCCGAACTGGCGCAGTTCTTCGCCCCGCTGCTGCCGGCCCGCCAGCCGCAGCACTAAGCAGCACGTCAGGAGGACGACGGCGGTGCGCACGCACCGTCGTCGTCCTCCTCTTTTAAACCTGCCCGGAGCTCAGCGCAGGTTGAGCCGCATGAGGACGCGGGGAAAACCGTTCAGCACCGAGCCGGTGTCCGCCGCTTTACTGAAGCCGGCCCGCTCGAAGAGCGACTGCGTGCCCACGTAGGCCATGGTCAGATCGACCTTTTCGCCGCGGTTGTCTACCGGGTAGCCCTCGATCGCGGGCGCGCCGTGCCCGCGCGCGAACTCGACGGCGCCTGCCAGCAACTGGTGCGAGATGCCCTGGCCGCGGTGTCCGGGCCGCACCCGGATGCACCACACCGACCACACGTCGGCGTCGTCCAGCTGCGGAATCTTCCGGCTGGTCGCGAAGCTGGTGTCGGCCCGCGGGTGCACCGCCGCCCAGCCCACCACCTGGTCGCCGTCGTAGGCGAGCAATCCCGGCGGCGGATCCTGCCGGCACAAACGCTGCACCATGTCCCCGCGCTCGGTCCCGCGCAGGGCCACGTTGTCTTTGGCCGGGAGGCGATAGCTGAGGCACCAACAGACATTCGCGTCGGCACGCTTCGGACCGAGGACTGCCTTCACGTCCTCGAAGACCTCAGCTGCCCTGACTTCCACGGCCATGCAACCACACTGGCACCGTCGGCCTGCACCCGCAACGGACGGAGCCATGGGACTGTCAGGGCTTTGGGCCAGCCCCGGTCCGGGCGCGGCGTCCGTTGGCCGTTTAGACCTTGGCCTGCCGGCTCACCATTTCGTTGATCCAGATGGGCGCGAACGGGGAGGTGCAGTTCGGCGGCGTGGGGTAATCCTTGAGCACCTCGAGGCGTTCGCCGATGTCGAGCGCGCGGGCGCGGTGCTCGGCGTGCTCAATCCCGATCTGGGCCAGGGTGTGGTTCATCGCCCACTGCAGCCGGTCCGGCGCGTCCTTCATCTCCGCCTCGACCGTGTCCAGCAGCCCGGGCAGGTCCAGCCCCTCGGGTTTCTTCGCCACCCGTTCGGTGGTCAGCGCCCAGCCGGCGCTGGCGACCACTGGGTCCGGATCAGCGGACCAGGCCACGCGCAGTTCTTCGGCGTGCGGGCTCTTTTTGACCACATAGTTCACCAGCCAGTCGTGCACCTTGGGAGCGCGTGACTCGCGCAGCATGGCGTCCAGTTCGTCGCGCTCGAAGGCCTTCGGCCGGCAGATCAGCAGCGCCACCAGCCGCGCCGCCGTATCGCCCGTCGCCCACAGCTCGCGCGCCAGGTCCTGCTGGGTCTTCAGCCGCTTCGCGACCGCGCGCAGCTTGGAAAGGTTCACGCCGTGGTCGTCGCCGCGCTTCTCGTTCGCCTCGCGCATCTTCGGATCCTCGAGTGTGGCCAATTCGGCCATCACCTCGGCCACCATCGCCTCTGACATCTCACCCTCCCGGTCATTCACGTCTGGGATCCAGCATATGGGTCCCCGCTGACTCTTTCAGGGGACGACGGCGGCACCCACCCGCCGTCGTCGTGCTCCTGTGCTTTATGGTTCAGCGCTGGCCGAGCACTTCCGGGACCGGGGGTTGCCAGCCGAGCGCCGGCGCGATGTCCCGGGCCGCGGCGGTCAGGATGCGGCGCACCACGCTGGCCGGATAGTCGAAAGGCAGCGCGATGACCAGCTCATCGGCGGCCGCCAGCGCCACGTCGGCGGCGAGCGCCGCGGCGATCTGCTCGGTGGAGCCGGCGGCCACCCTGCCGAACTGGAACGGCAGGTCCGGGTTGCCGCCCTGGCGCTGCGCGTCGCGGTCCAACAGCCACTGCAGTTCCGCCTGTTCCTGCGCGTTGGTGTAGGGCGCAATTTGCCGGCTCACCGACGCGTGCGAGCGCCAGCCGACCACCTTGGCATGCTCCGCCCGGTAGGCGTCGATGCAAGCGAGCTGTGCCTGCTCGAAGCTGAGCGCAGTCACTTCGGTGTTGAGGGTGGAGAGCTGCAGGCCCAGCCCCTGCCGTCCGGTACGTTCCGCGCTGGCCAGCGAACCGGCGCCGTAGGCGATCCGGCCGCGCAAACCCGGGCTGACCGGCTGGACCGGCAGTGCTGCCCCGGCCTTGGCGAACGGCACCTGCTCGTCGGCGACTGCCACGGTCCGGCCTTCCACCGCGTGCAGGAACCGCTGGACGCGCTCGTCCACGACGGCCCGCAGGCTTCCGTCGATCGAGCCGTACGCCTGCGCAAACGTTCCCTCGTTGTTGGAGTACCCGGAGCTCAGCCCCAGTTCCAGCCGGCCGCCGGTCAGCAGATCCACGGTGCCGGCTTCCTCGGCCAGCCGGACCGGGTCCTCGAATCGGATCGGCGTCACCGAGGTGCCCACCCGGATGCTGCTGGTTCGCTGCGCGGCCGCGGCCAGGAACGGCAGCGGGGCCGAGAGGTAGTGCTCCAGATGGCGGTGCCGGACGTAGCCGACGTCGTAGCCAAGGTCCTCCGCCAGTTCGAAGAGCTCCAGTCCTTCATCCAGGCCCCGGGACCGGCCGCCGCCGATCCCGGAGTGCTCAACGAAGGCCAGGAAACCCAAGCGGAAGGGCTGCGGGGCGGCATCGGTCATGGAGTTGGTCCTTTTGGTGGGCTGGGCGCTGGCATTCCAGTCAATTATGCGTGCGGATCTGCTGCCGCCCGGCGTTTCGTTTCAGCGACGTCACAGTCGTTCGGGGATTGATCCCGGCCAGGCGTTCGTTGTCACGGGGAGACCAGACGAGAGCAGGGACCTTTGCCAATCGAAACCGGACGCAACGCACGTCGGCACACGCGCAGAACCGTCGTCGTCCTCGGCATAGACGGTGCCGGCAAGACGACGACGGCGGCCGCACTGGTTGCAGCCGAGCGAACCTCAGGCAGGGCTGCGCAGTTGGTGCGCAATCCGGCCGGCCGGCGGTGGCTGTCCCGGGCCGCTGCACGCCTTGGCATAAGCGTTGCGCCGCGCTGGGCGGACCGGTTCGAGTCCGTAGTGCGACTGATCAACGTGATGACCGCCCAACTGCGGGCGGCCGTGTTCCCTGGCACCACGGTGATGGACCGGCACCTGCAATGCCAGCAGGTGCTGCGCGACGTGCGCGGCCTGCCCCCAGGATGCGTTCTGCCCTGGCTGGCCCGAGCGCTGCCCCGGGCGAACGCCGTGGTGCTGCTGGATCTGCCCGCCGAGGCAGCGCACGCCCGGATCACCGCGCGGGGCGAGGATTCCGAGTCGGCGGACTATCTGCAGGCGGCACGCGAGGCGTACCTGCGGATGGCCAGGTCCTCGGGCTGGCGCGTCGTCGACGCGGCCGGGTCCCGCAGCGAGGTGCTGCACCGCGTCCTGGCCGCGGTGGCTCCCACTGCCAGCTAGCTGCAGTGAACCGCGCTGCCAGGTGGCTGCAACGGCTACGCCCGCCCAGTAGCTGCATTTTCCCGGCGATGGGGAGTGCTCCCCATTCAGTTCCGCACCGTCCCGTGGAACAGTGGCTGAGGAACGGTTAACCACGGAGGGCGGGACGGGCATGGGCAGCTGGCGGATCAATCCCAGGCAGCTCCATATGGTTCTGGTGGATGTGGCCGCCGACGGCCAGTCGCTGGACACGGCGGCAGGCGACGCCGCAGCGGCCGGCGAGCAGGCGGCGTCGTTGTTTGGCAGTGCCGCGGACGTGGCGGACGCGTTCGCCGGGTTCTGGACCCCGCGGAGCGAAGTGGGCGAGCGGATCGCCGGCCTGGTCTACGGCAAGTCCCGGGTGGTGGCAGAGGCTGCCGAGCTGTTCATCGACGCCGACGGACAGATGTCCGCTGCCGCCGCTGACTTCGCCGAATCGCTGAACGCCGGCGACGCCCCGGTGCTCGCGGCGCGCGGCTTCGGCCCGGTGCCGCAGGCGTGACCATCAGGCTGGGCAGTGTCCCCGAGTTCGACGTGCCCTGGGACCAGTTGTCGGACGCTGTGCAGGAGATGTCGCAGCGCGCCGCTTCCGCGGGCAGCTACCTGATGGATGCCGGCGCCGCGTGGTCGGGGCTCAAGGACGCCTACCGGCAGCCGGACACGGAGCTGGAGGTGCACGCCGCGCTGGCCGAACTCGAAGGCCCCACGCAGGAATGGACGGCGGCGCTGGGCGCGGCCCGGGATGCCGTGGCCGCCTTCGTCGCCGCGGGCCGGCCGCTCCAGGCTGAAGCAGAAGAACTCGCCGCCGCGCGGCCCGCACTCGCCGCTCAACTGGCCGGGTTGGACGGCGACGAACCGCCGGACGACAACCAAGCGGAGCGTGTCCTCCGCCGGGCGGAAGCCTTCAACGGCCGGATAGCCTCGCTGCGGGCTGACTGGCAGGCGCTGAGATCCGAGACCGCCGCCGCGCTCAAGGCCATCAGCGGCGGCACCCTGGACTCGCTGCCGGCCACCCCGCTGCTGGCTGCATCCGCCGCGCTCCCGGCCGCGCCGCCGTGGGCCAGCTTCACCAGCGGCCTGAATGAGCGTTTCGGTCCGTTGACCCCGGAGTCGTACCTGGCCTCGCTGACCGGTCTCACCGATCAGGAACTGCGCGACTGGGCGGCGGCCAACCCCGAAGGTGCCGCCCTGCTGGCCACCAACACACTGCCGGCCTGGCGGCTGCCGGGCTCGGCCGAGGCTGTGATGGCCCGGGCCATGGCCAACGACGCCGGCCTGACCGAAGCCGGGATCAGCACCATCCGGGACGCTTGGAAGGGTCTGGCTCCGGATGACCAGGAACGTCTGCTGCTGCTCTACCCCGCGGTGTTCGGCGCGCTGAACGGGGTTCCGTTCACCAATCGGATCCGCGCCAACACCCTGACCGCCGCGGGCTACCGCGAAACGGTGGCCACCCAGCAGGAGCAGCTCGGCACCAAGCCGGATCTCAACGACTACCTCGCTGACGCACGGAATACGAACGGGCAGCCGCGTGCCGCGTACCAGCAGGCTTACAACCGCTACATGGCTGATCTCGAGGATTGGGAGGCCGAGCACAACCGGCTGGCGACGCTGCGCACGGGACTGGACTTCGCCGTCGACCATCAACTGCAGGTGGTGACGCTCAGTCTGGAAGGCGACGGCCGCATTGTCACCATGGACGGCGCACTGGGCCCGGGCACCCGGACCATCGCAACCTTGGTTCCCGGCACCGGCGCGGATCTGGGCCAGCTGGAAGCCTACACGCGCCGCTTGGATGCGGTGAACGGCGAGCCTTCAACGGGCACGGTCTCTTTCTACTGGCAAGGCACCGACCTGCCGAATGAGATCACCGACAACATCACCACCTCGTTCAACGAGGACGGCGGTCCGCTGCTCGCGGCCTTCGACCATGCCCTGGATCTGGAAACCAGGCCGGATGCCCGCACCACGTACATCGGCTATAGCGCCGGCGGGTCGCTGCTGGGTACCGGCGAGCGCGAAGGCCTCGACTCCACCAACATTGTCTACGTGGCGCCCGCCGGCACCGGACACAACGTGGGCAGTCCTGCTGACACGGCCAACCCGGACGCGCACCGCTACTGGCTGCAGACCCGCGACGACCCGATCTCCGCCGCGCAGCTACTGGGCGGCGGTTACCACGGGCCCTCGTTCTGGCGGGGCGGCAGCCCCACCGCCATGGACCCGGTCCGGCTGGAGACAGGCTTCCTCTCCCCCGATAACCCCGACTCCCTGATGGGCGGGCATACCGACTACTTTCGGCAGGATTCCACCTCCGCCACCAATATCCAGGGCGTCATCGAAGGCACCGAGGTCAGCCCCTACGTCGAGGACCAGATCCACCAGACCTACTCCGCCTACGGCCCGCTCATCGTCAGCCCGCTGGAGCAGAATCCCGAGGACTATGCCTATGGCAATCTTGAGACCGTGACGGTTGAAAGTCTGGAGAAATGACCATGCGGGAATACTTCCCACCGCACCGGCCGTCACGTCTGCGCGGCACAGCACGACGGCGGCCGCCCGGCTTCGCCGCCAGCCTCACCACCGCGGCCGCCCTTTCCGCCATCATCCTAGGAGGCTGCGCCATGCCGCAGGAGAACCAACCGCTGGAGAGCCGAGCAACCTCGCAGGACTACGGCCGCCAGCTAGAGCAGCTGCTGACCCACGCCATGGCGGAGGCATCCTCCGCCGTCGACTTGAAGGTGAACGTCCTCCGCGAAGAGACCTGCCTGCGCCCCGAGAACGAACAGCCGCAGACCCAGACCGCCTGGGTCGCCCGCGCCACCGGCGACGTCGCGGACACCGACCAGGCCAACGCGGCCCTCGACGCCGCCGCCGGCTACCTGTCCGCACAGGGCTGGGAACAGAAAAACGAAACTACCGCCGAGACCGGCGACGTGCGCAAACTCTACTTCCGCAACGGCGACCTCGGCGCCACCGCCGCCCACCACACCCTCGGCGGCACCGGCACCGTGGTCCTCTCCTTCAGCAGCCCGTGCCTGGACCACCCCGACGACCACCGCATGGTCCGCTCCGAACAGGACCCGGAATACGGCAAGAACAGCCAGTACTACGAGGACGGCGCCTGAGGCAGGCCTGGCCGAGCCTTGTTGCGGCCTCCAGGCGGCCCATGCCAAATTCGAGGCGCGCGGCAGGCAGCAGGTACCCACCTAAACAGAACGACGGCGTCCCTCCCCGTCCGTGGGGAGGGACACCGCCGTCTGAGTTGGGACGGTCTAGAGCGGATATTGCCCCGGCTCACGCCGCATGGTAATCCACCGGGTTTCGGTGAACGCGTCGATGTTAGCCTGCGAACCTCCGTGGCGGGACCCGGTTCCCGATGAGCCCAAGCCACCGAATGGGGCGGTTGCTTCATCGTTCACGGTCTGGTCATTAATATGCACGATGCCGGTCGGGATGCGTCGGGCTAGCTCCAATGCTCCGAGTGCGTCGCGGCTAACGATGCCGAGCGACAATCCGTACTCCGTGGCCGAGGCAAGCTCAACAGCCTCTTCGTCGGTAGCGTATGAAACTACCGAAGCAACCGGCCCGAAAACTTCCTCACAGTAGGCTTCCGCGTTCTTGGGCGGGTTTGCCAACACAGTGGGCCGATAGAACAATCCATCATAGGTACCGCCGGCAGCAAGTGTGGCGCCTTGCGCTACCGCATCCTGAACCAGGGAGTGCACACGGTCACGCTGCACCTCGTCAATGAGCGGTCCGAGGTGCACTTGTCCGGCTGCTGGATCGCCCACCACCATCGAGTCGGCCTTTGCGGCCAGCTTTGAAACGTATTCCTCAAACCGGGATTCATGCACGATGTGGCGGCCCACCGTCATGCAGATCTGGCCCTGGTGCAAGAAGGAACCCCACGTCGCCAGATTGACTGCTTGTTCGACGTCGGCGTCCTCCCTCACGATGAAGGCGGAGTTGCCGCCCAGTTCGAGGTGCGCCCGCTTGAGATGCTTACCGGCGAGCTCACCAACGCTTCGCCCTGCACGCGTGGACCCAGTAAAAGCTATGACTCGGACCTGTGGATCAGCCACCATCGCTTCGCCTACGTCGGCACCTCCGGGTAGGAGTTGAAGCAACCCCTTCGGCAGCCCTGCCTCTTCAAAGATCCGCACCATTGAGATGCCACCCGTGATTACCGTTCTGGGGTCCGGCTTCAGCAGGACGGCATTACCGAGGGCCAGCGCCGGGGCGACAGCTCGAATCCCCAAGATCAGCGGCACGTTGAAGGGGGAAATCACCCCAACGACTCCCACGGGTACCTGCTCAGCCAGCGAGAGCCGCGGCTCTTCGCTGGAGAGGATGGATCCGAGCGGCGCGGAGGGCAAGGTTGCCGCCTCGTAGCATTCTGCCGCCGAAACGTGCAGCGCGAACCCTGCGAGCGGTGGGATCGCGCCTACTTCGCGAATGTTCCAACCACTGATTTCTTCGGCGTGCTGCTCCCACAGTTGACCGGCGCGGCGCATGACTGCGGCTCGCTCGGGATGCGGGGTGGCCGCCCATTCCCGCTGCGCCTGGGCGGCGCTGTCGGCGGCACGGCGAACATCCGACGGCCCGGCCAGCCCAACAGTTGCTATTGTTTCCCCGGTCGCCGGCGCAATCGATCCGATGGTCCCGCCCGCGCCCTCCACCCACTCGCCGTCCATGAAGATTTTTCCGGTGAACACCGACTCGTCAATGAGCGATGACGCCACTTCAGTTGCTGCAACCATGTTTCCTCCTTCGTTTGTTTGTTATTGAAGCCGACTTAAAGCTGGTTATTCGTCCTTTTGGAGATCACGTGCGATCGCCGCGACAGCCGACCGGATCAAGGGAGCAAGCCGACGCTCATCCCAGCGTTCTGGGGCAACGACCATTTCCACTGCTGCCTTCGAATACCCCTCGTCGGCGAGAATTGGAGCGGCTATTGCTACGCTCCCCTCGCCGATTTGCACTGCGTACCCGCGTCTATGCCACTGCTCCAAGACATCGTCCCCCGCGTTTTGATTCACAAATGCAGGCATGTCGCGCGGATGCAGCCGGCGCAGAATCTGCTCCCGCCATGCCTTTGGCCGCGCCGCAGTGAGGGCAACGCCCATAGCTGTTGCCAGCAGAGGGAAAACGCGCCCCTCTTGAGCGTTTGTCCGTGCGGACTGCGGGCCTTTGACGTGCCCGACGTACATCACCTCTGCTGTTTCGGGAACGTCGGTTGTCATGACTCCGAGGAAGATATTCTCGCCACTGGCGTCATACAGCCGAGTGAGATGCACTTGGGCTGCATGGCGCAGGTGCAGTTGGATTGAGGAGTGTTGCGCTAATTCCCATACGAGTGAACCAACGCAGTACCTACCACCCGAGGTGCGGGTCAAGAGGCCAAGGCTGACCAGGTCGCCAATCAAGCGGTGGACAGTGGAGCGAGGAATTCCCGATCGCTCAACGAGGTCCTTGGCCGAAAGCGTGTACTCCGCCTGCGTGAAGCACCGCAGCAAGGCAACGGCACGCGCAAGCAGCGGCGCGACGGCGACCTCGTCCTCAGTCGCGGCCCCATGCATCATCGTTGGGCGGAAAATGGCGGGAGCCTCCGTAAACTCATCAAGCTCACGACCATTTGCTCTCACTGCTGGCTCCTCACTGTCCTCAACCTCGGCCTGCCTTCTCCCGAAGGACAAACGGACTGCCCTCTAAGCATCGGGTCAGTGACCTCTTTCACACTATCGAAAGGGGTGGGAACTACCTTGCGTTACGCCACATCCTTATTGACTAAGAGCGCACTCCCTGCGACGCCTCCACGTGTTTTGCCGTTGACTCCGGCACGCGCCTCCCGCGGGCTCAACCCGAAGTGCTTCTTATATGCCCGGCTAAAGTGTGTCGGTTCGAGGAAACCCCACCTCGCAGCGAGTTCGCTGACGGATTCGCTGGACAGGGACGGATCGACAAGATCTCGGTGGCATCGTTCGAGACGCCGCTCGCGTACCCACGAGCTCACGGTCAGGCCGTTACGTTGAAAAAGCGCCTGCAGGTACCTGGGGGAGATGAAGTGCGCGGCGGCGATAGAAGCAAGTTTCAGGTCCGGATCGCCCAAGTTGTCTTCGATGTATCCCATGACCTGACGGAGCATCCGACTCGCGTGCGTAGCTTCCTCGGGTGCGAGGTCGAGTTCCGAGACAAGCATGGTGCCCAACAAGTCAACGATGTTATGCGGAAGTCTTGAGCCTCCCGGCCGGGCAAAGTGATCGAGCTGCATCATCAGCTGGGAGATAAAAGGGGAAACACTCGCAGCGAGTCCGTGGGACCGGTCGAAGCGAACCGCAGTAAGCCGTGCCACCATCTCCGGCGGCAATGCGATCATGTCCCTGGGGAACATCACTATCGCCGTTCTCGCTCCCTCGCTTGAAATGACGGAATAAGGGCGGGTCGTGTCATAAATCGCCAGATCACCCTGGCGCAAGACCGCTTCGCGCGAGTCTTGCATCACCATGCCCTCACCCTGCAGCATGAGACTGAGCTTGTAGAACTCCCCGGTGGCGCATTCGCGGATAAGCTCCGGCGTACGTTCTACCGTGTGCTCTGGGGCGGTCACTTCGAAGCAGAACACCCTGTCCCGGCCGGCGGTTCGCATACGTCCAACGAACGCATTGCCGTGCCTGCTCTTCACTGATAGCGGCATGACCGAGGTGCGCACGAGGTCGGCAAACTCGTCAATCGTCCGCGTGACAGTCGTTTGCACGCCCGGCCCGATCCCTAACATTGCGACCCTTGAAGCGTTCACAGAAACCTCGCTCTTCGTGCTTGTTGCCATTGAAGTGAGAGCTAGATTACATCTGGGATTTTCTCGCCGGATGGAACAATCCCACGCCATGGGACGATCCCGCAGATTGAACGTTTCATGACGCCGTTCGGACCAAAGGAGATGGGCTGCGCCTTGAAGCCGCAACCCATCTCCTTTGGTGTTTCCGCGTCAGGGGAAGGTCACTACCGTGCGCCCGATGTGACTCGTCATCTCCGCGTAGGCCTCATTCACCTCATCCAGCGAGATGGTCCGAGAGACGAGTTCATCGAGCTTGAAGCGTCCTTCGTCGTAGAGCGCGACAAACTGAGGAATGTCTCGCAGAAAGTTGGTAGATCCGTTGAAGATCGGACGGATCCGCACTTGATTCCAGATGAAGTCCGGTCCGATGCTGATCTCCAGTGTGGCCCCCGGCTTGTTGATCCCGATCACCCCCAGTTCACCCGCTCGGCCCACTGACTCGTAAGCCTGCTTTGTCACCTCAGGCCGCCCGACAAAGTCGAAAACGTAGTCCGCGCCGCCTTCTGTGAGCTCCCTGATGGCCGCGACCGGATCCTGGCTGGCAGAGTTCACCACGTCAGTCGCGCCGAACTTTGTCGCATATTCGAGTTTGTCGTCGGCAACGTCGACAGCAATGATGCGTGAGGCTCCAACGAGCAGCGCCGCCTGGATAGCAGTCAGGCCCAAGCCGCCGCAGCCGAATACTGCGACTGTCGAACCTTCCGGAACGTTCGCTGCGTTAATCACAGCTCCTGCGCCGGCCAGAACCCCGCATCCAAGAATGCAGGCGATCTCGTGGGCGATGGGCCGGTCAATTCGGACCAGATTGTTTTCATGCAGCAAAACTTGCTCCGCAAAACCGCCCAGATTCGCGACGGCCGTGACAGGTAAGCCGTCAAGCGTCAACCGCGGCTCCTGCTCCTCCGTGCGCGCCACAAAGCCGGGGTTGCTGCACATATTGATGTCGCCTTGCAGACAGGCCGCGCAGCTTTCACAGTGGGACTGCAGCGAGGCAACGACATGGTCGCCGACCGAAAAACGAGTGGCTTCCGGCCCGGCTGCTGCCACCACGCCTGAGATCTCGTGCCCAAGTATGGCCGGGACTGGCCATCCGCCCAACGAACTGGCGGTCAGGTCGCTGTGGCACAGTCCACTTGCCTTAACTTGCACCAGCACCTCCCGACCGATGGGGGCAGCGATATTAACATCTGCGAGCCGGAATGATGATCCGACCTCGTCGAGTACGAGAGCTTTCACGATAGTTCGCTTCTTTCAGCTAGCTTGTTCTAAAAATTGGTGACCACAGCGCGCGCCACGGCACCGCCGGCGAGCAGTTCATAACCGCGGTCAATCTCATCGAGCGTGATCCGCTCAGAAACAAGGTCCGCCAGGTTAAAGCGGCCCTGCAGATACAAGTCCGCGAACATGGGGATATCGCGGTGCGGATTTGTTGACCCCATGGCCACGCCCACGATCCGCCGCTGCGGCAGGATGATCTCGCCGAACAGCTCCAGGTCCAGACGGCTTCCCGGCTTTTGCACGCCAATCAGCAGCGCGGTTCCGCCTACGCTCAGCATGCGCACGGCCTGCTCCGCCGTAGGCTGCAGACCGATCACCTCAAACGAGAAGTCCACGCCGCCGCCCGTGAGTTCTTTGACCGCACCGACTGCGTCGCACTGACCTGCGTCGACGACGTCAGTGGCACCAAACTTCTTCGCGAGCTCCAGCTTTCCGGGCTGCAGATCCACCGCAATAACCCGCGAAGCACCTGCAAGCACAGCACCCTGGATAGTGTTCAAGCCAACGCCACCGCAACCGATAACGGCAACGGTGTCGCCGGGCCGGATGCCTGCGGTGTTGATGGCAGCCCCCGCTCCCGTGACGACCCCACACCCGAGCAGGCAGGCGACGTCATAAGAGACTTCCTCAGGCAACGGAATAGCGAGGTTTTCGTGCACCAGGACATGCTGAGCGAATCCGCCCACTCCCATGAACTGAGTCAGCGCTTCCCCGCCGCGCGAGATGCGAGGAGCGTCCGAGGGTTCCCGTTCGAGGCTGGTGGTGCGCTGGCAGCGGTAGGGACGAGCGGCCCGGCATTCTCGGCAAATACCGCACCCAGCTACCATGCACACCACTACCCGGTCGCCGACCTTTACCGAGGTGACGTCAGCTCCGATCTCGACTATGTCCCCCGCCACTTCGTGACCGAGCAGTGCGGGCATCCGGAACCCGAGTCCGTGTTCAGCGATGGACAGGTCGCTGTGACACAACCCGCTCGCTCGGACCTGCACGACGATCTCGTGCGGAAGAGGATCCGCCAGATCCACGTTTTCGACACTGAATCCCGAGCCGGGTGCGTTGACAACAGCTGCACGCATCAGACAACAGCTCCCTCATGCAGTTCGCTCTCCCGGTCGTCGACGCCATGGAACGGTGCGGACGGTCCGGCCAGGAAGAAGAAGCCTGGTGTCCCGCTACCTTCTTCCGGCGTTCCAGTGCACAAGTACAGGTTGTCATTCACCTTCCGGACCTCATCGAGGAAGCCGATGTTCCCCGCGGCATTGTCGAAGTCGCTGTACTTAAGCATCAGCGTCTCCTTGCCGTCGATCGGAGAAGTCCCGCGATGCACTCCGAACCGGTCCCGCCGCAGGACTGTTCCATCTGGCGTGCGCAAGCGGTTGTATCCGGAGGCTCCGTCGCCCTCTTCTCCCGGAATACCCTTACCTAGCCAGAACGTGCCGTTGCCGGCTTTGACGCGTTCGAGGGCAGCCGCGAACGTCTCCTCGCTCTGGCCCAGGTAGTCGATCCCGGCGTACTCCCCCGCCACCTCACCCGGTGCTGGCGCTTCCAACGACTTGAACAGGTTCATCAATGCGTCGTAATCCAGAGCTGCAAGATGGGACACTTGCCAGTGCTCAATGGGATCTGCGTGAAGCATTTTCTTCTCCTCTTTCCGTGATTCATCTCCACTGGTGCGGTGTGGACCACCGTCCAGGCATTTCGCGTGGGAAGTTATACCCGGTCGCTCATCTTGCGGCCCCGGCCATAGAGCGCCATGGCGACCAGAATGACGGCGCCGTACAGTATCTGCTGGTCACTCGTTGCGAGACCATGTCCGATAAGCACCGTCGTGATAACGGTCAGCATCAAGGCGCCAATGACGGTCCGGGAGTAGTCGCCGGGCCCGCCGAACACGGTGCCGCCAATAATGACCGCCGCAAGACTCTGGAAAAGGTACGGACCGCCGATCGATGTGTTGACCGTTCCTGAGAACGCCGCCAACACGACCCCTGCCAGTCCGGCAAAGAGCGCGCTCAGCGCAAACACAACAACCCACATGCGCCGTACCTTGATGAGTGACAATCCTGCGGCGCGCCCGTTGGCCCCTGCCGCTAACATCCGCCGACCCACTGCAGTGCGGTGGATGAAGATGGCCAGGACAACTGTGACCACGGCCCAAATCGCGATGACAGGCGGGAACGGTAGTCCGAATGTTGTTGACCGAAGTGAAGTCAGCGCCATCAGCCATCCCGGCGCGCCGCCGGCGATCGTGCCTTCTGTCTGGATCTGCATGAGCCCCAGCGCAAAAGTGCCCATTGCCAGCGTGACGACCAGTGGCTCCACATTGAATCGGTGGCAGACCCAACCCACAAAGCCGCCCAGGATGGCAGTGAACGGGACGAGCAAGAGCAATGCGGTGGTGAAGCTCATGCCATAGAGTTGCGTGAACTGCGTGACGAATACGGCACCGACGACGAGGAAGTTCGCCACCGACATGTCCACACCGCCGATGAGGATCGCCAATGTTTGACCGATTCCCGCCAGCCCGACGAGGGACGCGAGAATCAGCAACGACTTCACGCTATTCTCCGACGCGAAACCGTCCAGGGTGAAGGCACCAACGAGGAACGCGACAACCGTGATGGCAATCTGCAGGAGCGGAAACTTGCTCTGCGCCCGGGCCAGTAGTTCAGTCGCGCGGGGACGCTCGTCAATAGTGGGCTCAGCCGCGGCCGACAGTGTTGTCATGAGTTATTCTCCTTACGTGGCGCGGCAATGATCGAACCGGTGATGACGGCGAACAAGAGCAAGGCGCCAAAGACGAGATTCAGCCAGACCTGGGAAACGTTGAACAACGTCAACATGTTCTGAACCAGGAAGATGACGGCGGCGCCGGCGACAGCGCCCAGCAAGCCGCCTCGGCCGCCGGTAATCACAATGCCGCCGAGGGCGATAGCGGTGATGGCACCAATGACGTATGAAGAACTTGTCGATGCGTCGGCGGAACTCACCAGCGCCGTCAGGGCGATCCCGCCGACCGCGGCTATCACGCCGCCGATGGCGTAGGAAGCGACGCGGATGAGCCCCACGTTGACCCCCGCAGAAAAAGCGGTTGCGTCATTGCCGCCGATTGCATAGAGGTTCCGGCCGAAGGCTGTCCGCACGAAGAACGACCACAGAGCGAGCGGTACTCCAATTGTCAGCAGGGCACCGGGGATGAACCACACCTGGCTGGCCAAGTTGAGCACCCACCCGTCGAACAGGATCACGGGCGTGGGAGCCAGCCGCAGGTTGATCCCGGTCAGGATGAACATCGAAGCCAACGAGGCCACAATCGGGGGAAGGCGCAGGACGACGGCGAGAAGGCCGTTCAGCGTACCGAGGATTGCCCCGACTACCAGCAGGATGGGAATCGCAATGTAACCGCCCAGGCCAGCGGGCGTAAGGTAGCCGACCAACAGAATAGAGGCGAAAGTCATCTGTGCACTGATTGAAAGGTCGATCCCGCCTCCGATAACTGCCGCTGCGGTCGCCATCGCGGCCAGCGCGATAGGGGCGAATGCCGCTAGTTGTTGTACCGGACCGAAGTGCGGTTGCACCGCGATGTTGATCGCCAGCATGATGACGGTCAGAATCGTGGCAAAAGCGGCGGGACGCAGCCGGAAGAAGAGCCGCATGCCCTCCGCGAGCGAAACCTTGGGGGCGACGCTACTACTGGTTCTGTGCAAGACCGTGCTCATCGCGGCTTTCCTTCCCGAAGAAACTTGCAACCAGGCCCTGCCTGGTCAGATCCATATGGTGGAACTCGTGGGTGCACTCGAAGTCATCGAAGACGAGCACCCGATCCATGAGTTCCACATGTTCATCGACCTCTGTGGAGAGCATGACAACGGCCATGCCTTCGGCGGTCAGTTCGCCGAGGAGACGGTAGAGGTCCCGCTTGGCGTTGATATCGATGCCACGCGTGGGATCGTTCAGCAATAAGATCTCGGGCTTCGTTGCCAACCAGCGGGCGATGATGACCTTTTGCTGGTTGCCGCCGGAAAGCGTAGTGATCGCGTTGGTGGTGTTCCCGGTCTTGATGCTGAGTCGTGAGACGTAATCGCTGAAGCGTCGCGCCGCAGCGCGGGGGCTAAGGAATCCTCCCCTGACATCCTCGTTTACTGTGGCGATGGAAAAATTGTCGAGTATGGACATCCATTCAAAAAGAGACTCGCCCCGCCGCTCTCGCGGCACATATGCAATCCGCTTGGAGTGTGCAGCTTCCCGGTTGGAGATGACCGCTTCACGGTCGCCTTCTGTCCGCACCACGTCGCCGGACATGTTGCCCATTCCTGCGAGAGCCTTCAGAAATGCGTCCTGCCCCTGCCCTTCAAGTCCTGCCAAGCCGACCAGTTCGCCGGCACGAATCTGGACGTCGATAGGGGCGCATCCCGGCGCCAGCGAGAGCCCCCGTGTTTCCAGAACTACCGGTGCATCCGTGACGTGCTCCCGCGTCTCGACCCGCGCGGCAGCCGGGGCCAAGTGGTCGCTTCCGGTCATCATTACCACTAGTTGCTCAGTCGTCCACTTCTCGTCGTCGACCGTTCCCACAGTGATGCCGGAGCGAAGGACGGTGATGCGATCACCTATCTCTTCGATCTCATCCATTCGATGGGTGATGAGCATGACGCCCACGCCTTCTGTGCACAGCCGCTTGACGACGCGGAACAGCCGTGAGCGGCTGTCATAGTCCAGGGCCGATGTCGCCTCATCCAGTATCAGGACGCGTGGGTTTCGCAGCAGGGCGCGGGCAATGCTGCAAACCTGCCGGTCGCT
Source organism: Arthrobacter sp. NPDC055138 (assembly GCF_053607305.1). NCBI lineage: Bacteria > Bacillati > Actinomycetota > Actinomycetes > Micrococcales > Micrococcaceae > Arthrobacter > Arthrobacter sp. NPDC055138. Next base: position 247,665 of record NZ_JBSGTH010000004.1, on the reverse strand, counting down.
GAGCGAAAGGTCCTCCACACGGGAATCAAGCCGCGGCGGGTGCTCGAGAAGTTCGGCGAGGATTTTCTGGGCACGCTCAGCCTTGTCCGATTTGCGCACCTTCGTGGTGAAGGCCCCGTCTACACCCAGCCACAGGTTGTCCAATACTGTTCGGCTGCCCACCGAGAGTACTTCTTGGAACACAGTCACAATGCCGGCGCCCTGCGACGCCCGGGGTGAGGTGAAGCTTTGAAAGCGGGTGCCATCGACGGAAATTTCACCGCTATTGGGGGCATGAATTCCACTGAGAATTTTGACGAGGGTAGATTTACCCGAACCGTTCTCGCCCACCAGCGCGTGAACTTCACCGGCGCGAATGTTGAACGAAGCGTCCCGAACGGCGACGGTAGGGCCGAACCGCTTGCTGAGCGACTGCACGTCCAGCAGCACGCCACCAGGCTCAGATCGAGATGTCTTCGCTTCAGGAGCGCGGAGTTCGCGTCCATTTTCGCTCACTTTCTTCTTGTAGGGCACAAGGGTGCCCAACGACCGGTGCGGGCCAGCCGCCGAGGCGGCAGCCAGACCCGCACCGACCCTGGGTCTACTACTTGCCGGGGTTGTTGAAGTAGCCGTCGAGGTATTCGGAAGGAAGCAACGAACCGACCGTCTTCGTTTCCTCCGCCGAGGTGGTCGTCGCGCCGGGCACCGCGTACTCGTCGATGTTTTCGTCGGTGATGAACTGGGTCTCGAGGGCGACCTGGTTGATCTTCGGGCCTTCCCCCTTCATCGTGCGAAGTGCCACTTCCCACAGGGCTTCACCAAACTGGGTGCCGGTGCCCGGAACTGCCAGGCCTTCATACCCGTCGGGGCTCAGCTGTTCCCACCAAGCGAGCGAAGCGGCCGTTGGCAGGTTATCCAGGATCACCGGCATCGAATCACGGCCGGCATCGTCGAAGCCGGCGAAAGTGCCGGCGCCCATGGACGCGACCTGGTACACCAAGTCGATGTCTTCCGGATGCGACGCTAGGAAGCTCATCACTCCCGATTTTGCGCCAGGGTCGCTGAAGTTCCCGGCGGGGCTGCCCACAACCTCGATCTCATCGCAGGACTCCACTACCTGTTGCGCGGTGGCCACGGACGTGGTGTTGACCGTCATTCCCTCAATGCCCTGGACGATGAGCATGTTGCCCTTGCCGCCGATCATTTCAACGCCGCGCGCCACAGTCTGGGCAACGCTGTCGAAGCCGTTCGGACTGATGTTGAGGGCGTAGGGCGAAGCAACATATCCGGTGAATGTCACCGTGGGGATACCCTTTTCACCGGCTGAATTCACCGCTCCGACGAGGGCTTCGCCCGACAGCGGTTGGGCGATGATGATGTCTGCGCCCTTGCGGACCAGTTGCTCGAACGCGCGCACCTGGTCAGCCGCCGTCACCTCGCCGCCGGCCCCTCCCGGTGTCTCGATCAGCAGGTCAGCGATGTCTCCGGCAGCCTTCGAGTCTTTGGCCAGCCGCTTGATCTCAGTGCTCAGCGCAGCCGCTACAGGGCTCCCCGAATCCTGCTGCAGATAGCCAACCGTGACGGGACCATCCGCAACCTTAGATTCAAGTCCGGCCCACGAACTGGCCTCCACCTTGTCAGGCCAACCATTGAACGCGACGCGCACGTCCTCTGGAAGGTCCTTAAGCAGTCCTTCTGGATCGTTCGGTTCAACAACGGGCACGTCGCCGCACTTGGCTTCTGCGATCGCGTCCGCCGCGCCTGCATTTCCACCAGCGCTGGAAGATCCGCCGCCGCCGCAGGCCGCCAGAGCGAGGACAGCCGGCAGAGCCAGTGCCATCAGCATGCCGCCGCGGACACGCTCACGGCGCTTCAATTCTGTAGGAGAGAGCTTAATCATGTTTACTGTCCGTTCTTCAAGTGTCCATCGCCTTTGAAATGAGACACCTACGGCCGCATCTTGTTCGTTTGAGGCAGCCGAGGATCGACGGGCGGATCTGCTGTGATCGCCACCACGGCAACGATATGGCGGCACAAACTGACCGGAGAAGGGGTTAGTGGAGACAGTGCGCGCCAGATCACAAGCCATGCGCAGGAGCGCAATCCGCGGCCGTCATCGCCGACTTATCGGCCCGGGCAATCGCCTACTTGAGGAACTTGGACATGCGGCGGTCGGCCAGCAGTTTGCCGCCGGTCTGACAAGTGGGGCAGTACTGGAGCGATGAGTCGGCGAAGGAGACTTCGCGGACGGTGTCGCCGCAGACGGGGCAGGGCTCGCCGGTCCGGCCGTGCACGTGCATGGCTTTGCGCTTCGAGTCCTTCAGCTCTTTCGCCGGGCGGCCGGAGGCTTGCTCGATGGCTGACTCAAGCACCTGGTGCATCGCCCAGAACAGCCGGTCCACGTCCTCGGGATCGAGCTTCGCTGCGTTGGCGAACGGGGAAAGCTTGGCGGCGTGCAGGATTTCGTCGCTGTACGCGTTGCCGATGCCGGCGATGGCCGACTGGTCGCGCAGCAGCCCCTTGATCTGCCCGCTGTGCGTGGCAAGCATCTGCGCGAAAGCCGGGGCATCGACGTCGAGCGCGTCCGGACCCAGCCGGGCAATGCCCGGCACATCGAGCGGATCCTTGACCACGTAGACCGCCAGCGATTTCTTGGTGCCGGCCTCGGTCAGGTCGAATCCGGGCGCTTCCTCGCCGTCGGCCGCGAACCGCACCCGCAGCGCCATGGCTCCCTTGCCCGGCCGCAGGCGTCCCGGCTTCAGCGCATCGGACCAGCGGAGCCAGCCGGCCTTGGCCAGGTGCATCACCAGGTGCGCGTCGCCGGCGGTGATGGCGATGAACTTGCCGTGCCGGGCCACTCCGGAGACGGGCTCGGCTCCCAAGACCTCGAGCGGGAGGTCTGCGGTCTTCAGCACCGAGAACGACAGCACCTCAACGTCGGCGATTCTCGCCTGCGCCCCCTCCTGCGGCAGCAGCTTCGCCCGCAGGAAATCGACCAGTCCCTGCACTTCAGGCATCTCCGGCATGCCCTCACGGTAGCGCAAAATGCGGCCGCAGAGCCCGGCAATTTCGCCAGTTCTCTCATTTCAGGCCCGATGCCTAAACCACGCCCAGGGGCGCACGTCAAGGACCTCTGCGGGTGACGTACCTCAATGAGGCACATGAGGTTGCCCACTTTATAAGTGTGCTATTCGCGCGACGTTGGGCTAATTCCTGCCGTTGCTAGCGTCGAAGGTTGGCCCCGAGAGGCCGTTGCACCCAGCGAGACCGCGACCACCACAACCATCCATGTGAGGTACGAGACCGATATGAGCACGCCGCCCAACCCCGTCGCGCCCGGGCAGGACGCCCGGGACATCCGGCCCGACACCCGGCCCCCAGCGCAGGGCCCGGCCCTGCCCGCCGGCGACGTTCCGCCCGAGCCCGAACAGCGCACCAGGGTCAACAAGACCGTCTTCATCGGCTCAGCCGTCGGCGTGCTGAGCATCGCCTTGTGGGCCATCATCGACCGCGAATCGGCGGACGCCGTCATCGGTTCCGCCGTGACCTGGGTGGGCTCCACTTTCGGCTGGTGGTATTCGCTGATTGTCGTCTCGGTCCTCGTCTTCGTCCTCTTCATGGCCGTCTCCCGAGTAGGCAAGACCCGGCTGGGCCCTGACCACTCCCGCCCGACCTTCAACCTCTTTACCTGGACGGCAATGCTGTTCGCCGCCGGCATCGGCATTGACCTCATGTTCTTCTCGGTGGCGGAGCCGGTGACCCAGTATCTGGCACCGCCCACGGGCGACGGCTCCACGGTCGAGTCCGCCCGGCAGGCCGTGGTCTGGACACTGTTCCACTACGGCATTCTCGGCTGGGGCCTCTACGCCCTGATGGGGATGGCGCTGGGCTACTTCGCCTTCCGTCACAACCTGCCGCTGAGCATTCGCTCGGCGCTCTACCCGATCCTGGGCAAGCGGATCCACGGGCCGGTGGGGCACGCCGTCGATATCGCCGCCATGCTCGGCACCATCTTCGGCATCGCCACCAGCCTGGGCATCGGCGTCGCGCAGTTGAACTTTGGCCTCAGCTTCCAGTTCGGGATACCGGAAAACACGGTGGTTCAGATCGCGCTCATCGCTGTGGCGGTGGTGATGGCGACCATCTCGGTGCTCACCGGAATTGAAAAGGGCATCCGCCGGCTGTCCGAACTCAACGTCATCCTGGCCATTTCCCTGATGATCTTCGTCCTGATCACCGGGTCCACCCGTTTCCTGCTGGACGGGATCGTGACCAACATCGGCGACACGCTCTCCCGCTTCCCGTCGATGGCGCTGGACACCTTCGCCTATGACCGGCCCGACGACTGGCTCAACGGCTGGACGCTGTTCTTCTGGGCTTGGTGGATCGCCTGGGCGCCCTTCGTGGGCCTGTTCCTGGCGCGCATCTCGCGGGGACGCACGCTGCGCGAATTCGTCGTCGGCGTGCTGGTGGTGCCGTTTGCGTTCATCCTGCTGTGGATCTCGATCTTCGGCAACAGCGCCCTCGAGATCGTGATGGGCGGCAACGCCGCCTTCGGCGAGGTGGCCATGAGCCAGCCCGAACGCGCCTTCTACGGCTTGCTGGAGCAGTACCCGATGGCCCCGCTCAGCGCCGCCATCGCCACCTTCACCGGTTTGCTCTTCTACGTCACCAGCGCCGATTCGGGCGCCCTGGTGATGAGCAACTTCACCTCCTACCTCAAGGACGCCGACTCGGACGGGCCCAAGTGGCTGCGCGTGTTCTGGTCGGTCGCCACCGGCCTGCTGACCCTGGCCATGCTGCTGGTGGGCGGGGTGCCCACGCTGCAGAGCGCCACCGTCATCATGGGCCTGCCGTTCTCGGTGGTGCTGGTCTTCATCATGCTGGGCCTCTATAAGGCCCTGCGGCTGGAGACCGCGCTGGCGGACAGCTACCAGGCCGGCCTGCACGCCGTGCTCAATTCCCGCACCAACGTGCCCGCCGGCGCGGACGGCCGCCGCGGCTGGCGCCAGCGCCTGGCCCGGGCGATGAACTATCCGGGCCGCCGCCAGGCCCAGCGCTTCGTGTCCGAGGTGGCGGTTCCCGCGCTCTCCGATGTGCGCCGCGACCTCGCCAGCCGCGGCATGGAGGCGACCATCGAGACCCGAACGGTCGAAGCCTTCGGCATCGACTCCGTGGACTTCTGCGTGGAGCTCGACGGCGAACGCACCTTCAAGTACCAGGTCTTCCCGGTACAGAATGACGTCCCGTCCTATGCACGTTCCTCCGGAGCGGGCGGGAAGTACTACCGGATCGAGGTGTTCTCGCTTGAGGGCAGCCACGGCTACGACCTGATGGGGTACAGCAAGGACGAAGTCATCGCCGACGTGCTGGACCACTACGAGGTGCATTTGGAGTTCCTGCACCAGCACCGCGCCACCCTGCCGTACAGCACCGCCGCGGAAAACGTCCCGCCCAAGGCGGACTGGGACACCGACTACGACACCGTCGACGAACCCGTCGCCGCACTTTCGAAGGAGACACCATGACCAACACCGCCTCCACTTTGTTCATCAACGGCTCGTGGGAGCCGGCCGCCTCCGGCGCGGTGCGCGAGATCCGCAACCCTGCCGACGGCGAGCTGGTCGCCACCGTGTCCGAGGCCGGCCGGGACGACACCGAACGCGCCATCGCCGCGGCCCGTACCGCGTTCGACTCCGGTGTCTGGGCCGCCGTCCCGGCACCCGAGCGCGGCGACTTCCTGCTCAAGGTGGCTGCCGGGCTGCGCGAGCGCCGCGAGGAGTTCGCCCGCGCCGAGTCGCTGGACACCGGCAAGCGGATGCTGGAAAGCCGCCTCGACATGGACGACATCGCCGCCTGCTTCGACTACTTCGGCAAGCTCGCCGGGCAGCAGGCCGGCCGCATGGTCGACGCCGGCGACCCCGCCGTCGTCAGCAGAATTGTGCACGAGCCGGTGGGCGTCTGCGGCATGATCACGCCGTGGAACTACCCGCTGCTGCAGGCCGCGTGGAAGATTGCGCCCGCGCTGGCGGCCGGCTGCACGTTTGTGCTCAAGCCTGCCGAGCTCACCCCGTCCACGGCCATCCTGACCATGAAGCTGCTCCAGGACCTTGGCCTGCCGGACGGCGTCGCTAACCTGGTCACCGGTCCGGGCGCCGAGGCGGGCGCACCGCTCTCCGAGCACCCCGACGTGGACCTGGTCTCCTTCACCGGCGGCTTGGTGACCGGCCGGGTGGTGGCGGCGGCCGCGGCCGGAACCGTGAAGAAAGTGGCCCTGGAACTCGGCGGCAAGAACCCCAACGTGGTGTTCGCCGACGCCGACTTCGACGCCGCCGTCGACAATGCGCTGAACGGTGCCTTTGTGCACTCGGGCCAGGTCTGCTCCGCCGGCGCGCGGCTGGTGGTCGAGGAATCCATCGCCGAACGTTTCGTGGACGAGCTGGTCCGCCGAGCCGAAGGCATCCGGCTGGGCGGACCCTTTGACGAGGCTGCCGAAACCGGGCCGCTGATTTCGGCCGCACACCGGGAGAAGGTGGACGCCTACGTCCAGCGCGGCGTGCAGGAGGGCGCGCGGCTGCGCTGCGGCGGCGCCGCCCCGGAGGGCCCCGGCTACGACGACGGTTTCTACTACCTGCCCACCGTGCTGGACCGCGTCGAACGCGGCATGTCGGTGGTCGTGGACGAAGCCTTCGGCCCGGTGGTGACGGTGGAAACCTTCCGCACCGAGGACGAGGCCGTGGCCACCGCCAACGACACGGTCTACGGCCTGGCCGGAGCGGTCTGGACGCAGGACGCCGGCAAGGCGCAGCGGGTGGCCGGCCGGCTGCGGCACGGCACCGTCTGGATCAACGACTTCCATCCCTACCTCCCGCAGGCCGAATGGGGCGGCTTCGGCCAGTCCGGCGTTGGCCGCGAGCTCGGCCCGACGGGTCTGGCCGAGTACCAGGAGGCCAAGCACATCTACCAGAACACCAGCCCCCAGGTGACCGGCTGGTTCGCTGACCGCGCCAAGGAGAACTGAATGCACACCGACAATATCGAGAACCTGACCGACCGGGAGTTTGACTACATCGTGGTGGGCGGCGGATCCGCCGGGGCGGCCGTTGCCGCCCGGCTGAGCGAAGACCCCGCCGTGTCCGTGGCACTGGTGGAGGCCGGCCCGGACGACCGCGGCGTGCCCGAGGTGCTGCAGCTGGACCGTTGGATGGAACTTCTGGAGTCCGGCTACGACTGGGACTACCCGATTGAGCCGCAGGAGAACGGCAACTCGTTCATGCGCCACTCCCGCGCCAAGGTGATGGGCGGCTGCTCCAGCCACAACTCCTGCATCGCCTTCTGGGCCCCGCGCGAGGACCTGGACGAGTGGGAGTCCAAGCACGGCGCTACCGGCTGGAACGCGGAGAATGCGTACCCGCTGTACCAGCGGCTGGAGACCAACGAGGATGCCGGCCCCCACGCCCCGCACCACGGCGACGCCGGCCCCGTGCACGTGATGAACGTGCCCCCGGTGGACCCCACCGGCGTCGCGCTGCTGGACGCCTGCGAGCAGGTGGGCATCCCGCGGGCTCGGTTCAACGACGCCAGCACCGTAGTCAACGGCGCCAACTTCTTCCAGATCAACCGGCGCTCTGACGGCACGCGTTCTTCCAGCTCCGTCTCCTACATCCACCCGATCATCGAGCGGGAAAACTTCACCCTGCTGACCGGCCTGCGCGCCCGCCGGCTGGTGTTCGACGCGGACAAGCGCTGCACCGGCGTCGAGATCGTGGACAACGCCTTCGGCCGTACGCATTCGCTGTCCGCCCGGCAGGAGGTGGTGCTCTCCACCGGCGCCATCGACTCGCCGAAGCTGCTGATGCTCTCCGGCATCGGCCCCGCCGCCCACCTCGCCGAGCACGGGATCGACGTAGTGGTGGACTCCCCCGGGGTCGGCGAACACCTGCAGGACCATCCCGAGGGCCTGGTCCAGTTCGAGGCGAAGCAGCCGATGGTCACCGAATCCACCCAGTGGTGGGAAATCGGCATCTTCACGCCCACCGAGGAGGGCCTGGACCGTCCGGACCTGATGATGCACTACGGCTCCGTGCCGTTCGACATGAACACGCTCCGGCACGGCTACCCCACCACCGAGAACGGGTTCAGCCTCACGCCGAACGTCACGCACGCCCGCTCCCGCGGCACCGTCCGGCTGCGCAGCCGCGACTTCCGCGACAAGCCGATGGTCGATCCGCGGTACTTTACCGACCCGGAGGGCCACGACATGCGCGTCATGGTGGCCGGCATCCGCAAGGCCCGTGAAATCGCCGCCCAGCCGGCCATGGCCGAGTGGGCCGGGCGTGAGCTGTCCCCGGGCATCGGGGCGCAGACCGACGAGGAACTGCAGGACTACATCCGCAAGACGCACAACACCGTCTACCACCCGGTCGGCACCGTCCGGATGGGCCCGGTGGAGGACACCATGTCACCGCTGGACCCCGAGCTGCGGGTCAAGGGCGTCACCGGACTGCGCGTTGCCGACGCCTCGGTCATGCCCGAGCATGTGACCGTCAACCCCAACCTCACCGTGATGATGATCGGCGAGCGCTGCGCCGACCTGATCCGCGGCGGGCAGGCCACCGGAGCAATCGCGGCGGCGGCAGGCTCGGCCCGAGCCTAGCCATTGTCGGCCGGAAGGCGGGGCGTCGTCGGATGACGATTCCCCGCCTTCCGTGCCTTCTGCGGCAGCACGACGGCGGTGCCCGGGACCCGTTTTTCGAGCGGCTTTTGTCGACAATTGGCTGGCCTTCGGCGGGTCGGGTTCGCACGGGAAATCCGTGCCCGAAACCTCTACCGCGGGGCCGCTGGAGCTTCTACGCTTTCTATACTGCTCCGTCTGTTGGGAAGGAGGGGTGTGGAACCGCCGGCGTCGGGGCATGCCTGCCCGACGCCCCGCCGGAGGGATTCCACCCGGATCCGTCCGCCGGATTCCGCACAACGGATCATGTGGCCCTTTCGACGTAACAGGCCTGTAGAGGTCGAGTTCGATGAACTGATGGACAATGCCCGCCGCCCGAAGAAGAAGCGCCGTCGCCGGCGCCTCGACTTGTGGCTGGTGAGCGTGGCGGTGGCGGCCGTCGTCGCGGGCGCACTCGTCGCGCCGGCGGCGGTAGGGGTCTCCGTCGTCGGAAATTCCGTCCTCGACATGTGGCAAACCCTCCCCACCGACCTGCCGGTGAACCGCCCGCTGGCGCAGCGCACGGTCCTGTTGGATAAGGACGGCAAGGAGTTTGCCCGGTTCTACAGCGAGAACCGGGTTGATGTTGAGCTGGACCAGGTGTCGGAGGCTTTCAAGAAGACCCTGGTCAGCACCGAGGACGCCCGCTTCTACGAACACGGCGGGGTGGACCCCCTCGGCATCACCCGGGCCCTGTTCCACAACATCACCAGCAGCGACGTCCAGGGCGCATCCACCCTCACCCAGCAACTGGTCCAGAACATCCTGATCAACCATGCACGGAACCAGGAGGAGGACAATGTCGCCGCCGGCGACACCTACAACGCCAAAATCCGGGAAATGAAATATGCCGTCGCGTTGGAGAAGCAGCTGCCCAAAGACGAGATTCTGCTCCGCTACATGAACGCCGTCTATTTCGGGAACCGCGCCTACGGGGTGGAGGCAGCGGCCCGCTACTACTTCAACACGCCGGCCGCGAAGCTCGACTATGCGCAGTCCGCCCTGCTGGTCGGCCTGCTCAAGGCGCCGACGGCCTTCGACCCGTTCACCCACCCCGACGCCGCCACGGAGCGGCGCAACACCGTCGTGGATGTGCTGGAGAGGCAGGGGGTATTGCCGGCCGACAAGGCGCAGGCGGCACGCGAGGCCCCGCTGGGGGTGAAGCGCGGCGACGAGCCGTCCGGCTGCGGCGGGTCCACATATCCGTTCTACTGTGAAGCGGTCCGGGAAGAGATACTCTCCAACCCGGCCTTCGGCAAGACCGCGAAAATCCGGGAGCAGCGCTTCAATCTGGGCGGACTGACCTTGACCACCGCCTTGGATCGGAAGGCCGCGAACGCGGCGCAAAAGGCAGTGGAGAGGGCGCTGGGCAACGGCAACCGCGCCGCCCTGGGCATCGCCGTCGTCCAGCCGGGAACCGGCCACGTGGCCGCCATCGCGGAGAACCGCGACTGGGGCAAGGGCAACGGCAAGACCCAGGTTGTCTACGTCCGCAACGCCTTCCAGGTCGGGTCGGCCATGAAGCCGATTGTGCTCGCCACCGCGCTCACACAGGGCATTCACACCTCCACCAAGTTCCGCGCCGACGGCCCCTACCGCTCGAAAAAACTGGACAATCCGAAGGGCGGCTACATCAACTACGACAACGTCGACTACGGAGTCATCAACGCGAAGCAAGCCATCCGCGCCTCGGTGAACATCTACTTCATCAAACTGGTCGAGCGGGTCGGTGTCATCAACGCGGCCAAAATGGCCAACAAGCTGGGCATCACCTCCATCGACCCGGACAAGCTGAGCGGCAGGGAAGGATCGCTCGCCCTCGGCGCGTACGAAGTCACGCCGCTGCAAATGGCCAGCGCCTACGCCGCGTTCATGAGCAACGGCACGGTGTGCAAACCGGTCATGGTCATCAAGGCAGTCACTACCGACACCAAAAAGAAGCTGCCCGTTCCGGACCCCGATTGCCACCGCGCCATCAAACCAGCAGTCGCGGACACCGTCGCGTCTGTGCTCAAGGAACCCTTCAATCCCAGAGGAACCTTGGGACCGCGCATTGAGCTCAAGGGAAACCGGGAGGCCGGAGCCAAGACCGGAACCACCAACGACTTTGCGGCGAACTGGATTGTGGGCGGAACGCCCCAGCTCATGACCGCCGTCTGGCTTGGTGACCCCCGCGGCGGGGCCCAGTACCCGCTGACCACGCTCAAGGCCTACGGCACCACGTACACAGACCTGACCGGCTCCGAAGTGGCTGCACCCGTCTGGAAGGCAACCATGGACGGCGCGCTCAAGGGCGAGAAGAAGGTCCAGTTGCCCGAAGCCGACCGCTCGCTGACCAAATAGACACCGTCGGCTTCCACCCGCCAGCCTTCGCCGGCAAGAGTGCGCCGTTTACCGGGTCCACCGCATAGGGTTGTGTTGCTTGCTACCCACCCGATCTGGAGGACCGACCGCTGATGCCTTCTGGCGAACTCGACTACTCGTCCGGGGTCCCGCTGTACCGGCAGATCAAGGAGATCCTGCGACGGGAGATCGCAGACGGAGTGGCAGATCCGCAGAAGCCGATGACGGAGGCGCAACTGCTCGACCGGTTCGAGGTCAGCCGCGCACCCATCCGGCAGGCGCTGATGGAGCTGACCAGCGACGGGTACGTCTACCGTAAGCAGGGCAAAGGCACCTTCCCGGCCAGAGGACTGCGGGTACACCGGCCGGCCGATGTCCAGTCCGGTCGTTTTTATCAGTTCCTGGTTGAAAGCGGGATGCACCCGTCGTCGAAAGTCTCCGCCCCCGCGTGGGTGGAACCTCCCGCCGAAGTCGGCCAGTTGCTGGGCACGGACGAGCACGAGCGGCTCTTGCACTTCACCCGGTTGATTTCGGTCGAGGGCGCCCCGCTGGCCGAGGCGAACGTGTACATCCGCGCGCCGCGCGACTTCAATCCCACGGTGCAGGAACTGGAAGAGAGCGGCTCGGCCTTCGAACTGCTAGAACAGGGCTATGGCATCACGCTAGGCCGATCGGAACATGAAGCCTGGGCGACCGCCGCCACCGAGGACCATGCCGCAACGTTGGGCGTCAGCGTGGGAAGTCCGCTGCTGGTCATCGACACCATCTTCCGCACCGCCGGCGGCCGGCCCATCGGCTGGCGCTCTGCCCTGCACCACGCCGAAAGCTTCAAATACCGGTTCACGCAGTAGCACTCCGGCAGTCATCCGCCGGGAACTTCATCCAGACGCGTCAATCAGCCAGCCGGTGAACAGTGCCGAGGCGACCGGCTCAACCCTTGTCTGAAGGCAACTGCTGAAGCCGCCACGCGATGATCTCGCGGATGAGCTCGGTCGGGAGCGGGGCATCATGGCGGAGCTGGATAAGGTGCTCGGTGGTTCCATAGGCGGCCAACTCGGTCGAGAAATGCGCGATCGCGTCTGGAGTGGGATAGAACCCGATGTGGCGCTTTGTTCCGGTGAAGAAGAACAACGGCTCGGTGCCGAGCTTGAAGGCTGGCATCCGCCAACTGATCGATTCTTCCGCTTCATCGGGCACAGCTGACCGGATCAGCCCATACACAGACAGCAGCCGATCGCGCACATCACCGTCGTACCCGTCAATGTACTCGGTGATCGAACACGCAGTCATGGTGGTCTCCCTTTTCGCGACGTCAGGTGGGCCACGCTCGCAGCTTGAGCGATGGTGCAGGCCGATCATACGGCAGTTGCACTGGTAGATCGCCGCCGTCGAATATCACCGACGCGCCCCAGAACAACCGGTCGGTAATGGCATTGACTTTCACTCGACATCGTGTAAACCTAGTTTACAGGTAATCGGGATCACAATCACAGGCAGTCGGCAGCCAGCCGCTCGGCAGGTGATTCCCTCGTTTACCGACGCCTGCACCGAGTTCGGCGAGGAATCAATCCAGAGGTCGCGGTGCATGATCCTTCCCAGCGCGGCACGCCCCGAGCGTGGCGTACAACGAAAGGTTGTGCCAATGACGGATACAACGCCTTCCCCCACCGCAACCGTAAACTCGGTCCTTGGACCCGTTCCTGCTCATGAGCTGGGCGTAGTCGCGGTCCACGAATCCCTGCTTTCCGTCCTGCCGGGCGCGCAGTACGCCCCGGACATCTCGATGGACCGGGCCGAGATCTTCGAGGCCCTGGCCGCGAAACTTACCGACTTCCGCGACAAGGGCGGCAAGACCATCGTCGACAGCACGGGAATGTTCCACGGCCGTGACCTCAAGCTCTACGAGGCGCTGTCCCGCTCCACCGGCGTGCACATCATCGCCTCCACCGGCCTGGGCCCCGAGGAGGAACTGGGCGGATACTTCCTGACGCCGCAGACCAACCCGCCCACGCCGTGGCCGGCCGAGAAGTTCGAGGACCTCTTCGGCAAGGAGGTCATCGAAGGCATGGTGGTCCCCCGGGTTGAACGCCGCGCCGCCGCCGGCATCGTCACCACCATGGCCGACCGCTCCGGCATGACTCCTACCGAGGAGTCCCTGTTCCGCGGCTCCGCCCGTGCCGCCAAGAACACCGGCGTGCCGGTCTCCATCCGCTTTGGCGCCGACGTCCTGCACGACCTGGACGTGGTCCTCGACGAACAGATCGACGCCGACCGCGTGCTCGTGGGCGATGTGGACCGCAAGGACGCCGCCAAGTTCGCCCTGGAGGTCGCCGGCCGCGGAGCCTTCGTCGGCATCGACCACGTAGGCCTGGACGACGACGAGAACTACCTCACCGACCGCGAGCGCGCCGATCTGGTGCTCGAACTCGTCAATGCCGGCCACGCGGACAAGATCATCCTCTCCGGCAACTCCATCGGCGTCGCTAAGGGGCTGCCGGAGTACAACCTGCCGTACAGCCACGTGCTCGCCACCTTCGTGCCTTTCCTCAAGGACCAAGGCCTGAGCGACGACGACGCGCAGCGCATCCTGGTGGAGAACCCGCGCCGCCTGCTGACGGTGCGCTGACCACCCCGGGCGAGCACCGCCGTCGTACATCAACAAAGCTTTTCTAATCACGAGGTGAGGGTCTTGACCAAAGTAAACACCGTGCTGGGAACCATCCCGGCTGAAGAACTGGAAATCGTGGCGGTCCACGAACACATCGGCTACGGCATGCCCGGCTCCGAACTGGACACCAAGTGGTGGAAGTCGCCGGAGCAGGCCTACGAGGAAACCGTGCCGAAGCTGCGGAAGTTCCGCGAGTACGGCGGCGGCACCTTCGTGGACGCCACCGGCATCTGCAACGGCCGCGACATCGACTACTACCGGTCCCTGTCCCGCAAGACCGGCGTCCACATTGTGGCCTGCACCGGCTTCGTGGGCGGCGACACCGCCCTGCCGCACTTCTCGCGGGCCTCGGTTGACTACCTGGCGAAGGTGTTCATCCACGAGATCACCGTGGGCATCGGCGACACCGGCGCCAAGGCCGGCGTGATCAAGGTCGGCGTCAGCCGCGGCGGCAAGATGACCGAACTGGACAAGCGCATCTACCGTGCAGCGGCCCGCGCCGCCGTCATCACCGGCGTGCCGATCCTGACCCACCTGGCCATCGACCCCGAGCCGGCCGTGAACATCTTCAACGAGGAGGGTCTGCCGCTGGACCGGGTGCTCTTCGGCCATGCCGACGACGGCCTGAACGCGCCGATCACCCCGCACGACTGGATCTACGAGCAGGGCGGCCGCATCGGCTTCGACACCTTCGGCTACGACCTAGAGCTGCCCGACCCGCCGTTCTGGGGCCGCAAGCGCGCCGAGCGGATGGAGCACTTCGTCAACCTGGTGAACAAGGGCTACGCGGACAAGCTGCTGGTCTCGGCCGACGCCAACTGCAGCCCGCTGGGCTGGCCGGGCGTGAAGGGCCACACCATCAACTACATCTTCGAGGACATGCTGCCCGACATGCGCGCCGCCGGCATCGACGACGCCACCATCAAGCTCCTGCTGGAAGACAACCCGGCGGACTTCCTGTCCATCAAGGCCTAAGCACCGACCATTGATCCGCACCCCGCCGCGCCACAGACGACGACTGCGGGGCTCACCATCCATCCCCCGAGGTCGCCCCCGCGGCGTCCAGTGAAGGAACACAAAAACCATGAAGACTTCCGAGATCCAGAACCTGAAGGTTGCCGTCGTCGGTGGCGGCTACGCCGGCGCTTCCGCCGCCCTGGCCCTGCTCCAGCTGGGCGCCGACGTCCACGTCTACGAGCAGGCCCCCGAGCTGGGCGAGGTAGGTGCCGGCATCGGCCTGCGCCCGCCCACAGTCGAGGTGCTGCGCAAGTGGGGCGTGTTCGAGGAGTTCGCCAAGGTCTCCGCCCCGTCCGAGGCCATCGAGGTCTACCAGTCCAACGGCGAGCTGATCGCCCGCGACCCGTGGCCGGGCATCAACGAATACGCCCAGACCAACCACTGCCGGATGGTCCACCGCGGCGACGTCATCGAGACCCTGCTGCGCCTGCTGCCCGCCGAGCGCGTGCACATCGGCCACAAGATGATCACCGTCACGGACAACGGCGACTCCGCCACCGTGAAGTTTGAGAACGGCGTGGAGGTCACCGCCGACCTGGTGCTGGGCGCCGACGGCATCCGCTCCAGCGTCCGCAACCAGATCTTCGGCGGAGTGCAGCCGGTGTTCTCCCACACCATCGCCATGCGCGCCGTGATCTCCGCCGACGACGCCTACGGCCTGGTGGAGAACGACAACTTCCGCGTCTACGTGGGCCTGAACGGCACCACCGTGTACTTCCTGCCGCTGCGCCACCGCAACCAGGTGTCCTTCGACATCACCGCCCCGAGCGACGACACCGCCTGGGCGCCGGAGGTGACGCACGAGTACATCGGCCAGCTGCTGGAAGGCTTCGACGAGCGACTGCAGAAGATCGGCCAGGAACTGGACATCGCTGCGATGACCAACCGTGGCGTCTACGACATCGAGAAGCAGCCGAACTGGCACACCAACAGCGTGGCGTTGGTGGGCGACGCCGCGCACGCCATGCTGCACCACCAGGGCCAGGGCGCCAACTCCGCCATGCAGGACGCCGCCTGGCTGGCCGACGCCATCAAGGACGGCGCCGACCTGCAGGACGCGCTGCGCACCTACCAGGCCAAGCGCAAGCCGATCACCGACGTGCTGCAGGATATCTCCCGCAAGCCGTTCGACATTGGTGATTCCTTCCCGGAGACCACGTCCTTCGAGAAGGGAGCTGGTGTCGAGTGACCATCCACCCCGAGATCGGCAAGCTCCTCGCCACGCTGCCGCCGTTCGACCACGGCACGCGGCCGGACCCCGCGGGCAAGCGCGCGGGCGACCTGCAGTTCGTCGCCCCGCTGGAGGACCGGCTGCCGCTCCACGCGGTCGAGGACACCGTGGCGGTCACCGCGGCGGGCGACGTTCCGGTGCGGATCTACACCCCGGCCGAAGCCGATTCCTACGGCCTGCTGGTCTACTTCCACGGCGGCGCGTTCTTCTCCGGCAGCCTGGAGACGCACGACCACGTGGCGCGCGCGCTGGCGAAGGAGAGCGGTTACAAGGTCATCTCCGTCGGCTTCCAGCTGGCGCCGGAGGTACCCTTCCCCACCGGCCTGCAGGAGTGCTACGCCGTGGTCCGCTGGGCCGCCGAGCAGGGCGAAAGCCTGGCCTGGGACGGCAACCGTCTGGCGCTGACCGGCGACAGCTCCGGGGCCAACTTCGTGGCTGCGGTGACGGCGGCGGCGCATGACGACGGCTTCGACCGGATCACGCACCAGGTGCTGTACTACCCGTCCGTGGACCTGGACTTCGACGAGGACCGGTACGCCTCCCTGCGCGAGAACGCCACCGGCTACGGTCTGGAAACTCCGGGCCTGAAACCGTGGAACTCCTTCTATATCGAGAGCGGCGCGGATCCGGCCGATCCGCTGGTCTCTCCGATCAAGCGCGAGGACCTCTCCGGCTTGCCGAAGGCCCTGGTCATCACCGCCGAGTACGACCCGCTGCGCGACGAGGGCGAACTCTACGGCCAGCGCCTGAAGGACGCCGGCGTGGACACCACGGTGAGCCGCTACGCCGGAGCCAACCACGGCTTCGTCCAGAACTTCTTCTGGATCCCGGAGTTCTACCGGGCCTTCCGGGAGACAGCGGAGTTCCTGAACCAGGGCTGACCCCTCCTCAGGACTCCTCCGGCACACAAAGCGGCGGCACGCGTCTTCGGACGGTGCCGCCGCTTTGTGCCCGGGCACTCCATCTGCACATGCCCGCCCAAGGGCCATCACAGGAACGATTGCTATGCCAACAATCAACATCAAGGACTTCATCAGCGAGGCCGGCTTCAGCCGGTTCCACGCGGGCATGTTGTTCTGGGCTTGCTTCATCATCACCTTCGACATGTACGACCTCGTGGTCTACGGCTCCGTCCTTCCGGTCCTCATGCAGGAATGGTCGCTGGGACCGGTCGAGGCGGGAGCCATCGGCAGCTACGGGCTGGTCGGCATGATGGTGGGCGCCATCCTGTTCGGCATCCTGGCCGATCGGTTCGGCCGCAAGCGGATGCTCATCATCAGCATCGTCCTCTTCAGCGCCGCCACGGCCCTCTGCGCCGCCGCTCCCGGGCCGGTGGTCTTCTCGGTTCTCCGCGGACTGGCTGGCTTGGGAATCGGTGGCATCCTGCCCAGCGTCATCGCTATGCTGACCGACTACGCGCCGAAGAACCGGGCCAACACCCTGGTGGCCGTGGTCATGTGCTTCTTCTCGGTCGGCGGCATCCTTGCCGCCTTCGTGGCCATGATCCTGCTGCCGGCCTTCGGCTGGCAGAGCGTCTATCTGGTGGCGGTGCTGCCGCTGCTGTTCCTGCCGTTCATGGTCAAGCACTTCGCCGACTCCCCTGCCACCATGCTGGAGGAGAAGCGGTTCGACGCCCTGCGGTCCGTGCTGGCCAAGGTGAACGGCGCGGCGGACATCCCCTCCGGCGCTCAGTTCACCGGGATCCAGGAGAAGGAAGCCGGCAGCAGCCCGGTCGGCGCCCTGTTCACGAACCGCCGTGCGCTCGGCACGCTGATGATCTGGGTGGCCTTCTTCATGTGCCTGCTCATGATCAACGGCCTGACCATCTGGCTGCCCAAACTCATGGTGGAAGCCGGCTACCCGCTGGGCTCCAGCCTGACCTTCATGATCGTGCTCAACGTGGGCGCGATCATCGGCACGCTGGTCTTGGGCAAGCTGTCCGACAAGTGGGGCGTAAAGCGGGTGCTGGTTCCCATGTTCGTGATCTCCGCGGTCTCGCTGACGCTGCTGGGCTTCGGCAACAACATGGCGATTCTGCTGGTGCTGGTCGCCATTACCGGCGCCACCACCATGGGAGCGCAGAACATTTCCTACGCTTTCGTGTCCCAGTACTACCCGTCGTTCATGCGCTCCACCGCCATCGGCCTGGCTTCGGGCGTCGGCCGGATGGGCGCCATTGTCGGCCCGACGTTCGGCGGCATCCTGCTCACGCTCAGCCTCCCGGTGCAGATGAACTTCCTGTTCTTCGCCATCCCGGGCGTCATCGCGGCGCTGGCTTTCTTGTTCGTCCCGCTGGCCGCCAAGAAGCGCCAAGATGCGGCCAGCACCGAAGCTGCACCGGAGGAAGCTCAGGCCTCCGCTTCCTGATCAGACTGAGCACGACGGCGGTGCCGCCTTTTCGCATCCCGCACCAAAGCGGCGCGCACTCAGCGAAGGGTGCGCGCCGCCGTCGTAATGATCTGGGAGGCGGGGGGCGCGGGTGCCCGCCTATCAAGCCGTCAGCGGGTCGCTTCAAACTCCTGGCGGTAGCCGTGCAGGGTGGTGAAGAACGGGGAGGGTTCCAGCGCCGGGTTCCCGGTGTAGCCGATCGCTTCCGCGACCGGCTGGAACGGCGAGTACGGGGAATCGGTGGCCTGCAGCCCGTGCTGCAGGCATTCCTGCGCGGCCCCGGCGATGCGGGACTCGAGGTCGATGCTGAACTGCAGGGCTTCCCGGGCACGCTCGGCGTCGAGGCCGATCTCGTAGGGAACCCCGTTCGCATCGCGGTACGGATGGCCCAGGAACAGGCGGTTGGGCCGGACCTCGTCGCGCAGGTATTCCAGGCTCTTGCGGTAGGCGGCCGGCTCCTCGTAGCCGGGGAAGCCGTTGGCGGCACCGTGGGCCTGCACCGCGTCGCCGACGAAGACGTCGTTCTGCCCGTCGATGACGTAGGCCACGGAGCCGGCGGTGTGGCCGGGAATGTGGTGCACGGAGACCGTCACGCCGCCGCCGAGGTCCAGCTTCTCGCCGCCCTTGACCAGCAGAGTGGGCTCCATCTCGCCGGAGATCACCTTGTCGGCCGCCTGCGTCTGCTCCTCGATGGCGTTCGGGTTGTCCAGATACTGCTGGCGCACCTGGACGTAGTTGTCCACGTGCGCGCGCCGGGAGCGCAGCAGCGGCGCGTCGCCCTGGTGGATCACCACCTGGGCCTTACGTCCGGTGAGTTCCCACAGGGCCTGGGCCCCACCGAGGTGGTCAATGTGGCCGTGGGTCAGCAGGATCCAGCGCACGTCCTCGATCCGGCGGCCCAACTTCTCCAGCTCAGGGATCATCCCCTCCACAGGCGAGGAGGCGATGCCGGTATCCACAATGGCCGGCTCCGGGGCGTCGATGAAGAAGCTGTAGAGGCCAAACCGGCCCCACGGCGACACCAGCGGATGGACTTTCACGTCGTGCGTCATCTTGCTCTCCTCAACTCCTGAACCTGCTGCGCGGCCTTCAACCATTGTGCGGCCTAGCGCATGTGGCCTTGCCCACAGCCACTTTATTATAATAATATGACTGGAGCGAATGCCCGCCTGCAACGGTTCGGGGCACTCGGCCGCTGACAAGGAGTTGCACACATGACTGATTTCACGACGTGGAATGCCGGTGGGGAAAAGATCGCCATCCGCAAGGACCTCCGGGTCCCAATGCGCGACGGCGTTGAGCTCGCCGCGGACGCCTACCAGGGCATCGACGAGAAGCCGCGGCCGGCGCTGGTGGCCCTGAGCCCCTACGGTAAGGAGTTGCAGGCGCTGGCGCTGACCACCCCGCCGCAGCGCCGCCCCAGCCCGATGTGGGACGGCTGCATCGAGGCCGGCGACATTGCCCGGATCGTCAAGGAGGACTACGTCCACGTCATCGGCGACCTGCGCGGTTCCGGCGACTCCGGCGGCGAGCACATCGGCAACTACAACGCCGGCGGCGTCTCGCTGGGCCAGGATGCCTACGACTTCATCGAGTGGGTCGCCGAGCAGCCCTGGTGCGACGGCAACGTCGGCATGGTGGGCATCTCCTACTTCGGCTCCATGCAGGTGCTGGCAGCGGCCGAACGCCCGCCGCACCTGAAGGCGATCTTCGTCTCCGGCGGCCACTACGACTTCTACGAGACCACCTACCACGGCGGCGTCATGTGGTTCATGCCGCGCGCCGCCCGCGAAGGCCGCGGCGGCGACTCCGGCTGGGCCTTCACCGACGGCGTCAAGTCCCGGATGATCGAGAAGTACTCCCCCGAGGAGCTGAAGAAGCTCGTCGCCCAGCGCCTGCAGGACCCGGACGTGGCCGCCTGGCCCAACCTGGTGCACGTGCTGAACTACCCCAAGAACCACGAGGCCTGGTTCGACATCGTGATGAACGAGCTCGACGGCGAGTGGTACGAAGAGCGCAACCCGATCACGCTGGCCCCGAACATCGACATCCCGGTCTGGCTGCAACTGGACCAGGGCCGCGGCTGGACGCTGGACGGCACCATCGAGCTCTACAACGCACTCAAGGGCCCCAAGAAGCTGGACATCGGCCCCTACCCGCCCATGCAGTCGCGCCCCTTCATCGAAGAGCACGACAAGATGTTCCGCTGGTACGACTACTGGATCAAGGGCATCGACAACGGCGTGATGGACGAGCCCGCCGTGAGCGTCTTTGTCGAGGGCTCCCGCGAGGTCGTGACGGCCGATTCGTGGCCGCCGAAGGAGATCGAGTACAAGTCCCTGTACCTGCGCCCGCGGCACAAGCTCTCCACCGAGCCGGAGCTGATGGGCGCCGAGTACGCAGCGCCGGACGGTTTCTACCAGGCCCCGCTGACGGTGACGGACAAGGTCCAGATCATCAACTGGAGCACCGACACCTTCGAAGAGTCCACGGAGATGATCGGCACCGGTGCCGCGCACATCTTCGCCGAGATCGACCAGCCGGACACCAACTTCATCCTGCGCCTCTGGGACTACGCACCCAACGGCAAGCGCCAGCTGATCACCAGCGGCTACCTCAAGGCCTCGCACCGCGAGCTCGACGAACAGCGCACCACCGAGGGCAACCCGTACCACCCGCACACCGGCTCCGTGCCGGTGGAACCGGGCCAGATCGAGGAGTACGTCGTGCGCCTCTACCCGTTCGCCAACACCTTCAAGCCTGGCCACAAGCTGGTGGTGGAGCTGTCCAACGCCGAGCCGCTGGCCGACGAGCACAACGCACTGCTCCCGCCGGACGCCTTCCATTTGCCGGTGGGCCGCCCGGTCATGCACAAGATCTACCGCGACGCCGAACACCAGTCCCGGCTGGTGCTGCCCTTCACCACGCGCTAACCTCACGGGGACAACGACGGCGGTGCTCGCCTAAGCGAGCGCCGCCGTCGCCCGTTTCTGCGCACCTCGGCAAGCACCGCCGTCGTGGTGGTCAGTCCGCCCCAGGACAGGAAGGTGCTAGCTGGGCAGCGCAGGATTTTCCCGCAGCCAGGTCTTGAAGGCGCCGCCCGCCTGGCGGATACGCCCGCCACGGCTCGAATGATGTCCAACCTCGCGTAAGCATCATTAAGTTTCACTTCTCCCCGCAGCCGCCCGCATTCGGCCCGGAAGAGCCCCGGGAACAGGCCCCGGCTCCGAACTGGCCTCCAGCGAATAACTTAACGTTGCTTAACTTCTTTAGCTACTCTGTAATGGTCATCACGTGACGAAGGCGACAGAGAGAGGAGGCATCGTGGATTCTGCAATCGTTGAAGTGTCGGTGCGTCCTCACCGGGTGTCAGCAGCCGAGGTGGCCCGCGCCTGCGGCGTCTCTTCGGCAACCGTCAGCTACGTCATGAACGGCAAGGGCGGCGTTTCCCAAGAAACACGGCGGCACATCATCAAGGTCGCCAATGAGCTGGGTTTCCGCCCCAGTGGCCACGCCAAGAAGCAGGGCGAGGACCCTCACCTGAACAGGGTGGTCGGGCTGATTCTGCCCAACATCGTCAACCACATGTACACGGGCTGGGCGGAAGGCATCATCTCCGCCACCGCCCGCGAGGGGTTCGAAGTGTTCGTCGCTACCACCCGCGATGATCCGGACACCTTGGCCCAGGTGGCTGCCACGCTGGCCGCCCGCAACGTGGACGGCGTCATCATCGCCGCGACATTGCGCGAAGACTCACGCGCGCTGCGCACTTTCCGGCAGCGCCGGATTCCCTACATCTATCTGTCCCGCAGGTCGGACCACTTGCCGGGCGACTTCGTCGGCATCGACGATTTCGCGGCGGCCTCCCAGTTAATGCAGCACATGCTGGACCACGGCTACCAGGAGATCGCCACCGTCATTGGCCCGCGGTTCTCCACCGCCTCGCTGGCGCGCGAGCAGGCCTTCGTCGCCGCTGCGGCGGAGCGCGGGGTGGTGATTACCGGCGAGCGCAAGATCAGCACGCGCCTCAACCGCGACGGCGGCCGGGTCGCTGCCGAAAAGCTGCTGGCATCGCCGAATCCGCCCCGCGCCATCGTCTGCGGCTCGGACGAGATCGCCATCGGTGTCATGGAGCATGCGCTCGAGCTCGGCCTGCGCATTCCGGAGGATCTGGCGGTGGCCGGCAGCGACGGCCTCCCGCACAGCAGGTCCGCCCTGATCGGGCTGACCACCATCGTGCAGCCGGTGCAGGAGATGGCGGAGAAGTCGTTCGAGCTGCTGCTGGCCCAGATCACCCAGCCCGGCAACGCCTTCACCCACACGTTCTGTAAGCACCATCTTCATATCGGGCGCACCTGCGGCTGCATTCCGGCCGGTTCGCCCAAACCTGAACCCTAGTCACCCACACACCACACCGGCCGTCGTCCGGTGATCCCTCCATGCCCTCCAACAGGAAAGACTCTGCTATGTCCATTACGTCGCAGGCTACGGCGAAGAGGCCGCCAGCCGTCATCAACAAGCTCATTTTCCGGCGCATCATGCCGCTGCTGATCGCCGCCTACGTGATGGCGTTCCTGGACCGCACCAACATTGGTATGGCCAAGGACCGTCTGGAAATCGACCTCGGCATCTCGGCCACGGCCTACGGCATCGGCGCCGGCCTGTTCTTCCTGACCTACGCGCTGTCCGAGATCCCCTCCAACCTGATCATGCACAAGGTCGGCGCCCGCTTCTGGATCATGCGGATCATGATCACGTGGGGCCTGATCTCCGCAGCCATGGCCTTCGTCCAGGGCGAATGGTCCTTCTACATCCTCCGCATGCTGCTGGGCGTGGCCGAAGCCGGACTCTTCCCGGGCGTGATCTATTTCCTGACCCAGTGGTTCGTGGCCAATGACCGCGCCAAGGCCAACGGCATGTTCCTGCTCGGCGTCGCCATCGCCAACATCGTGGGCGCGCCGCTCGGCGGCCTGCTGCTGACCATGGACGGAGTCGGCGGACTGCACGGCTGGCAGTGGATGTTCATCATCGAGGGCCTGCCGGCCTGTGCCCTGGCGTTCGTGGTCTGGAAGTTCCTGCCCAACAAGCCCACCGAGGCCAAGTTCCTGAGCCGCGCCGAGGCGGAAGACCTTGAGGCCCGCATCGCCGCCGAGGAAGAAGCCGGAGCCCATGCGGCCGGAAACTCCAAGCTGCGGCATGTGCTGAAGGACAAGCAGATCCTGCTGGTCGTCGCCATCTACTTCACCCACCAGATTGCCGTCTACGCCCTGAGCTTCTTCCTGCCGTCGATCATCGGCACCTACGGCGAACTGAACCCCATCCAGATCGGCCTGCTCACCTCCATCCCGTGGATCTTCTCCGCCGCCGGCGCCCTGCTGTTGCCGCGTCTGGCCACCAACGCCACGCGGTCTCGGCTGATCGCCACCTGCACCATGGTGGGCATCGTCGCCGGCTTCACCCTCGGCGCCGTCGGCGGACCCGTCTTGGGCCTGATTGGCTTCTGCCTGGCCGCGTTCAATTTCTTCGCCCTGCAACCGATCCTGTTCACCTACCCCGCCACCCGGCTCTCGGGTGCGGCGCTGGCCGGCGGCATCGCGTTCGTCAACACGGTGGGACTGTTCGGCGGATTCCTTGGCCCGTACGTTATGGGCTTTATGGAAGAAGCCACCGGCAACAAACTGTCCGGCCTCTGGTTCATCGTCGGCATGTGCCTCATCGGCGCACTGCTGACCCGCCTGCTCAAGCGCGGCGCCGAGGACCCGTCGACGGCTACCGTCAGCAGCCACTGATCCCAGGGGAGCGTACGACGGCGGTGCCGCACCGCCGTCGTACCGTTCCCTCTGACACTTCCCCACCTGCACTACCCAAAGGAGCACCCCATGGAATTCACCGGACGCAAGGTGCTGGTCACCGCCGGCGCTGCCGGCATCGGCCGGGCCATCGCCACCCGCTTCCGCGACCTCGGCGCGGAGGTCATGGTCACCGACATCAACCCGGAGGCGGTGGACGCCGCCAAGCAGGACGGCTTCGCTGTGGCCCTCAGCGACGTGTCCGACGAGGCACAGGTCCAGTCGCTGATGGAGGAGGTCCGCACCCAGCTGGGCGGGCTTGACGTATTGGTCAACAATGCGGGCATCGCCGGGCCCACCGGCCCCATCGAGACCTTGGACTCGGACGCCTGGCGGACCACTTTCGACGTCAATGTCCACGGCCAGTTCTTCTGCATCAAGCACGCGCTGCCACTGCTGCGCGAGGCGAAGGACGCCGCCATCGTCAACCTCTCGTCCGCCGCCGGCCGGCTGGGCATGGCCGGCCGCAGCCCCTACTCGGCGTCCAAGTGGGCCGTGGTGGGCCTGACCAAGACGCTCGCCATCGAGCTGGGCCCCGAAGGCATCCGTGCCAACGCCATCTGCCCCGGCGCGGTCAACGGTCCGCGCATCGACGCCGTGATCGAGGCCAAGGCCGCCATGCTGGGCCGCCCGCTGGAGGAAGTCTCCGACCTGTACCTCAAGCAGTCCTCGCTGGAGCGGCTGGTGGAGGCCGAGGACATCGCCAACATGGCGGCCTTCCTGGCCAGCGACCTGGCTCGCAATGTCAACGGCCAGGCGATGGCCGTGGACGGCAACACCGAAAAGCTCTACTGATTTACCGGCACCACCAAAGGAACAACATCATGGCCAGCAAGCGCAAAGTCATCATCACCTCCGCTGTTACCGGCGCGATCCACACCCCCAGCATGTCCCCGCATCTGCCGGTCACCCAGGATGAGATCGCCGACGCGGCCATTG
Organism: Arthrobacter sp. NPDC055138; assembly: GCF_053607305.1. NCBI lineage: Bacteria > Bacillati > Actinomycetota > Actinomycetes > Micrococcales > Micrococcaceae > Arthrobacter > Arthrobacter sp. NPDC055138. Next base: position 222,538 of record NZ_JBSGTH010000004.1, on the reverse strand, counting down.
GCGCCGCCAACGCCGGCGCCGCGATCGTGCACATGCACGCCCGCGACCCGAAGGACGGCCGCCCGTCCCAGGATCCGGCGCACTTCGAGCCCATCCTGGCCAAGCTGAAGGCCAATACCGATGCGGTCATCAACATCACCACCGGCGGTTCGCCGCACATGACCGTTGAGGAGCGCATGCGGCCGGTCGCGGCATTCAAGCCGGAACTGGCGTCGCTGAACATGGGCTCGATGAACTTTGGCCTCTACCCCATGCTGGACCGCTTCCAGGAGTTCGAGCACGAGTGGGAGCGCGAAGGGCTGGAGAAGTCCCGCGACCTGGTCTTCAAGAACACGTTCCAGGACATCGAGACCATCCTGAACATCGGCAACGGCAACGGCACCCGGTTCGAGTTCGAGTGCTACGACATCTCGCACCTGAACAACCTGGCCCACTTCCACGGCCGCGGTCTGGCCCGCGGGCCGCTGTTCGTCCAGTCCGTCTTCGGCCTGCTGGGCGGCATCGGCGCCCACCCGGAGGACCTGATGCACATGCGCCGCACGGCGGACCGGCTGCTGGGCGATGCCTACGAGTGGTCCATCCTCGGTGCCGGCAAGAACCAGATGCCGCTGGCCACCATCGGCGCGGCCATGGGCTCGCACGTCCGCGTGGGGCTGGAGGACTCGCTCTGGATCGGTCCCGGCCAGCTCGCCGCGTCCAACGCCGAGCAGGTCAGCCGGATTCGCACCATCGTCGAAGCCCTCAACTTCGAGGTCGCCACCCCCGATGAGGCCCGCGAGATGCTGGACCTCAAGGGCCGCGAGAACGTCGGGTTCTGAGCCATCAAATGAAGATCCTCATCGCGCCCGACAGCTTTAAGGGCACCTACACCGCCGCCGAGGTGGCCGCCCACATTGCCGCCGGTGTCCGGGAAGCCGGCGGCACCGCCGTCGAACTTCCCGTGGCCGACGGCGGTGAAGGCACCTACGAAATCCTGCGGGACGCCACGGCGGCAGCCCTCGTAGAGGCGGACAGTGTGGGGCCATGGCGGGATCCGCACCGCGCGTCCTACGCGCTGAGCACCGACGGGACGGCCGTGATCGGACTGGCCGCGGCCAGCGGAATCACGCTGCCCTGCTCCGGCGAGCGCGACCCGCTGGCCGCCGACACCTACGGGACCGGACTGCTCATGGTCGACGCGGTGCGGCGCGGGGCGTCGACCATCCTGGTGGCGGCCGGTGGGAGCGCGACGACGGACGGCGGCACCGGTGCGATCGCCGCGATCGAGGAGCACGGCGGGCTCCGGGGCGCCCGGGTGCGGGTGCTCACCGATGTCACCACGGTCTTTGAGGATGCCGCAGTGGTGTTCGGGCCACAGAAGGGTGCCGGCCCACAGCAGGTATCCGCGCTGACCGAACGGCTGCACCGCCAGGCCGCCGCCCTCCCCCGGGATCCCCGCGGTATTCCGCGGTCCGGGGCAGCCGGCGGTTTCAGCGGCGGCATGTGGGCGCAATACAAGGCCGACCTGCTGCCGGGCGCGGAGTACATCCTCGACGCGGTCGGCTTTGACCGGCTCGCGGCTGAGTCCGACGCGATTGTGGTGGGCGAAGGGCGGTTGGATTCGCAGACCGGGCAGGGCAAGATCATCTCCGCCATCCTGACCCGCAACCCCGGCAAGCCGGTGCACGCCGTGGTCGGCTCAGTCAGCCCCGATCTGGGCGGCTATTCAGAGAACTTCGCCAGCATTACGGTTGCTTCGGATGCCGACGCCATGCGCGCGGTCGGCGGTCGCTTGGCGCAGGAGCTCTGCGTCAGCCGGGGCTGAGGACGCAGAACTCGTTCCCTTCGGAATCGGCGAGGCACACCCACGGCACCTCGCCCTGGCCGAGGTCGGACTCGGTAGCGCCCAGCGCGCGCAGCCGGGCCACCTCGGCCGCCTGGTCGTCCCCGGGATACGGCTTCAGGTCCAGGTGCACCCGGCCGCACGCCGCGGCATCCGGTGTACGGAGGAATTCCAGATACGGTCCCACACCCTCGGCCGAGCGCAGCCGCGCATGCTCGTCGGTCACTTCGTGCAGGGTCCAGTCCATCGCCTCGCCCCAAAACCGGGCCATCGCTTGCCGATCCTCGCAGTTGACCACCACCGCGGCGATCGGCCCGGTGTCCCGGTACATCGGCCGGGGCTCCAGCACACAGAACAAGTTGCCCTCCGGGTCGGCCATCACCGTCCACGGTACGTCACCTTGGCCGACGTCCGCGGGCGTCGCACCGAGCTCCTGTAGGCGTGTGACTAGCTCCGCCTGATGCGCCTCGGACGTGGTGGCGAGATCGAGGTGTGCGCGGTAGCGCACGGTCTCCGCATCCGGGACCTTGACCACGTCCACGCAGACCGCGGACGGGTCCGGCCAGTCGAACCCCACGGGCTCAACATTGGTCACCCCTGGCCCCTCGCTGGAAACACCCCAGCCGAGCGCCTCCGCCCAAAACCTGCCGAGGGCCGAGTCGTCCTCCGCCTTGAAATTCACCTGAACCAGTCGCAGCGCCATACCGCCCGACCCTATACCGAAGAAAACCTGATCGGGAGGATTCTTGGGGCGTTCGGGGCGCTTGGCCGCTGGATTTCCGGCGCCTGGCTAAAACCGTGCGATAGCGGTGCCGACGGTGGTCGAAGGAGGCGCGCCAGCGCCGAGCAGAGACCGGTCGACCACCGCGCGGTCGGTGCCGCCCAGGGGCCGGTCGGTCACCGGGGCCGGCGAGCGCAGCCTCGACGTCCTTGGGCAGAATCATCCCGTCAGCGCCGGGGCCGGAGAGGTCCCGATAATCGAGCGTGCGGCAGTGCGCGCGTGGGCCACCGGGTTGCTGGGTTCGCCGCGGAGCAGGCTGCCGAGCACTCCGTTGTAGAGCAGCAGCAGGACCGCGGCAACCGTTGACGGGTCCGGGCAGCCAGCCTCCTTCGCCAGTCTTGCCAGCCGCTCGGTGATCATCTGCGTGTCCTGACGGATCAGCTCGAACACCGGATCTTCTTGGCCGGCTGCTGGCGCGGGGCGCTCCGACGCAGTGGCCAGGAAGCTGCACCACTGGGTGGGATTGGCCGCGGCGCGGAACGTTTCGACGGCGTCGAAAACCGCCAGTAGCCGATCCTCTGGGGTGCTGGCGCGGGCGATCGCTTCGTCCCAGTGCTGGGTCCAGTTGTCCAGCCGCCGGGCAAGCACTTCGCGCAGCAGGTTGTCCTTGGAACCGAAGTGTTTGTAGAGCGTCACGATCGCCACTCCGGCCGTTGCCGCCACCCGGTCCACGCCGGTCACGCTGATGCCTTGCTGGAAGAACAACTCCTCGGCCGCATTCAGGATGCGGTCGCGGGTATTCAAAGGGGCAGCCATGAGGCTAGTATAACGCTCGTTATGGTGTAACGGTCGTTATGCATTGGGAGGTGGGAATGAGCAGGGAAACTCTCGGGCGCAAGTCCGGGGCGTCCGGCCTCGGAGTGGCGTTCGCCGGGATGCTGTTGATCGCCGCAACCTACGGCATGGCCCGCTTTGGAGTGGGCCTCTTCGCTCCACTCCTGGCAGTGCAGCGACCGGAACTCGCGGAGGTTCTCGGCTGGGCGGCCGCAGCGCAGTTCACCTCTTATTCCGTGGCTGCACTGGCCGCCGCGCGGTTCGTTGACCGCGTTCCTCGCGCCGGACTGCTGCTCGCCGGTGCCACCGCTGCTCTTGGGTGCCTGGGGGTCGCCGTTGCGGGGTCGCCGGCGATGTTCGTCGTGGCCGTCTTCATCGGCGGAATGGGCGGCGGCTTCGCCTCTCCGGCCTTGGTCCCGGTAATCGACGCGGCTGTCCCGCGTCGCGTCTCCGCCACGGCGCAATCGCTGGTGAATTCCGGAACGGCTGTCGGCGTGATCGGCGCCGGACTGGTGGCCTCCGCAGCATCGTCGGTCGGTCCGGCCTGGGTGTTCATGGCAGCGATGTGCGCGACGACGGCGGTGGCCGTCTGGCATTCCGCCGGGGCACGGGCGGACCACGGAACCTCCGCCGGCGCCGTGGAACCCGGAGCGGCTGCCCGCGCCGCCGGGGAACCGAGGTCGAGGCTCCCGGCCAGCAGGGACAGGGAACCGGCATCGTCCTCCCAGACGAACAGGAAAGCGGCGTCGCCGCCCCAAGCCCGGAGCGGTGCCTGGCGTCTCTTGGCGGTCCCCGGCGTGGCAGCGGTCATTGCCGGTGCCGGCTCAGCCCTGATCTGGACATTCGGACCACTGCTGCTCACCGAGGCCGGTTCCGTCGCTCCCGAGCGGGCCGGCTGGCTGTGGATCGCCTTGGGTTTCGGAGGATTCCTCGGGGTCTTCACCGGAGCACTGGTCCGGCATCTGGGCCCGCGGGGCGGCTGGTGCTTCTGCGCCGGAGGTTTAGCCCTCGCCAGCGTTGGCGTCGCGGCGTCGATACTGACAGGCAGCGCTTGGATCGCTTACGCCAGCATGGCCGTCTTCGGCGCCGGCTACATGAGCCTGTCCGGCGTGCTCATTCTGTGGGCACGCACCGTGTGGCCGGGCACTGCCGGTGCCGGCACCTCCATGCTGTTTATTGCGCTGGCCACCGGACAGGCACTGGGGTCCGCCGGCTTCGGACTGGCTCGCGGGGCCATGTCGCCGGTGGTCCTGGCCGCTTTGGCCGCCGGCTTCCTCATCCTCGGCGGCCTCGCCGGGCTGATCCGTGGACGGCGGCCGGCCGCTTAGTCTGCGAGTTCGACAACCTCGAACTCAAGCAGTTCCGCGCCGCTGGCGACCGGCTGCTGCGTGCTGTTGTGGTCCCGCGGCGCCCGGTTGTCGCGCCAGTTCTCGAAGTCCTCACGGGTGGCCCACTGGGTATATACGAAGTAGCGCTCCTCGCCGGCGACGGGACGCAGCAACTGAAAGCCCTCGAAACCGGGAGCGGAATCCACCGCATGCTTCCGTGCCGCGAAACGGGACTCCAGTTCAGTGCCCGAACCCTCCGGGACCTTCAGCGCGTTGATGACGACGATGGACACGATGCTTCTCCTCTCGGGGCCCGAAACAGTCCGGGCCGTACCGCCTCCACGCTACCCGGGGCTACGCCATCATGTGCAGCCAGGGGTAGGTTTCTTACCGCTTTGCGCCCCCAGCTTCCACCTCGGCGTGCGGACCGGAGAGAAGTGAGAAAAAACAGGGCGCCGTTTGCACTACTTCCCTATATGGGACGGATCGTCAGGTTGTGGGGCAGGCGGAATTCTTCTCAGGAGCCGAGGCGGACTCGTTCGTCCATCCAGGCTAGAACGTGGGTCCAGTGTCCTGCCTGTGGGCCGATGAGCTGGACGTGGTCCATGCCGGGCTGAACGGTTAGTTCGATCTGGGCGCCGTGTGCCTGAGCGTGGCGGACGAAGTCGCGGGTGTGTGCCAGAGGCACCCGCAGATCGGCATCCCCGTGGATCACCAGCGTAGGCGTGCCGATTTTGGGCTGCTGCTGCACCGGCGATGCATCGCGGTGCAGGTCCGAACGGCCGGCACCGAAGTATTCGACGACGGCGCCTTCTGCCAGGTCTTCGGCATACGTCCGGGCCACATCGGTCACGGGAGCCAGCGCCACGACCCCATCGACCGGTGCGGTGGCCAGCAGGGCCAGTTGTCCGCCTACCGAGTGGCCGATGGTGATGCGTGGACCCGGAAAACGTTGTGCCCAGGCACTGTCGGTGACCGCACGGATGGCCGCCTCCACATCATCGCGGGGATCGGGCCAGACACTGTCCGCCGCTCCCCGCCGGTATTCAATGTTTGCCACGGCCCATCCTCGAGAGCACAGATCGGCGGCCAAGGGCTCCCTGAGGGAGGCATCGAACTGGGCGCGCCAATAGCCGCCATGGACCAGGATGGCCAGGCCGCCACGGGACGCTGCAGGGTCTGCGGGGCTGTAACAATAGACCCGCTGAGCAGAGTGTGATCCGTAGGCGATTGTCTGGCTCATTTCGACCCGGGTGTCCACGAGTGTTGCCCCCTCTAGATGTTGATTTAAAAGTCCGGCCAAGGCGCAGGCGGCAGCGACGGCGGGGCTACGTCTGCCCGCCCCGCCGTCGCTACCGTTCAACCAGCTTGGTCAAACAGCTACCCGGCCAGCGCCGGCTCGACCGACTTGACCGGCTTCCAGCGTAGGTGCGCGTCGGGCTCCTGGCCGTCGGTTTCCTGCAGGAGTGACAAGCGCGGACGGACGGCGTCGGTCCGCGAGCTCGGCGGCTTGCGGCGTCCGGCACGGAATTGCGGGACCCATTCCACCCCGTCGCCTTGGTAGTCCTGCTCGGCCGCTGCGTGCAGCGTCCAATGCGGGTTGTACAGGTGGGTGCGCCCCATAGCAATCAGGTCGGCGCGGCCAGCCAGCAGGATCGAATTGGCGTCGTCGTGAGAGGAGATAGCTCCCACGGCGATGACCGCGATGCCCGCCGGAACGGCCACTTCCTGCCGGATCCGGTCGGCATACGGGGTCTGGTAGCTGCGGCCGAAGCGCGGCTTCTCGCCCTTGGCAATCTGGCCGGTGGAGACGTCGATGCCGTCCGCGCCGTGGGCGGCGAACGCTTTGGCGATCTCCACGGCGTCGTCCAGGGTATTACCTCCCTCGATCCAGTCGGTCGCGGAGATGCGCACGGTCAGTGCCTTCTCCGTCGGCCAGACTGCACGGACGGCGTCGAAGACTTCGAGCGGGAAGCGCAGGCGGTTTTCCACGCTGCCGCCGTACTCATCGCTCCGCTGGTTGGCCACGGGTGACAGGAACGACGAGAGCAGGTATCCGTGTGCCGCGTGCACTTCCAGCAGGTCGAATCCGGCCTCATCTGCCCGACGCGCGGCGGCGACAAAGTCTGCCACGACCTTGTCCATCTGGGCGCGGTCCATTTCCAGCGGAACCTGGTTGTCCGGTCCGTAGGGCAGCGGTGACGGGCCGACAACCTCCCAGTTGCCGGAGTCCAGCGGCTGGTCGATGCCTTCCCACATCAGCTTGGTGGATGCCTTGCGTCCGGCGTGGCCGATCTGGGCCCCGATCTTGGCGTCGGAATGTCCGTGCACGAACTCGACAATTTCTTCCCACGCGTCGCGCTGTTCGTCCGTATAGAGTCCAGTGTCGCCCGGGGTGATACGGCCCTCCGCGGAGACGCAGACCATCTCGGTCATCACCAGGCCGGCGCCGCCCATGGCCTTGCTGCCCAGGTGCACCTTGTGGAAGTCGGCGGGCATGCCGTCGATTGCGGAGTACATGTCCATCGGCGAGACCACGATGCGGTTCTTCAGCTCCAGCCCGCCGATGCGGTACGGCTGGAACATCGCCGGTGCAACCGATTCCAGACCCTGGGAGGCGGCGAATTGCTCTTCCACCTGTCGTGCGAACTCGGGGTCGCGCAGCCGCAGGTTGTCCTGCGTGATTCGCCGGCTGCGGGTGAGCAGATTGAAGCTGAACTGTACCGGGTCCTGGCCGGTGTACTGTCCCACCCGCTCGAACCACTCCAGCGAAGCCTGGGCGGCGCGCTGGGTCGACTCGACCACGGGGCGCCGCTCGGTTTCGTAGGCCTCAAGTGCCGCATCGACGTTCGGGTGTTCGTGCAGGCAAGCGGCCAGCGCCAGCGCATCCTCCATGGCGAGTTTGGTGCCGGAGCCGATGGAGAAGTGCGCGGTATGCGCCGCGTCGCCCAGCAACACGACGTTGCCGTGCCGCCAGCTGGCATTGCGGACCGTGGTGAAGTTCAGCCACTTGGAGTTGTTGGCCAGCACCTGGTGGCCCTCCAGCTCGTCGGCGAAGATCTCCCGGATCTTCGCGATGGCCTTTTCGTCCGAGACACCCGGGGGGAAGACCTCGTTCTCGGTTTCGTCGAAGCCGGCCGCCCGCCAGACCTCCTCGGGCATCTCCACGATGAAGGTGGATCCCTCGTCGGAGTACGGGTAGCCGTGGATCTGCATGACCCCGTGCTCGGTCTCCTTGATGAAGAACTTGAAGGCCTCGAACACCAGATCGGTGCCCAGCCACATGAACTTGTTCGGCCGCGGGTCGAGGTCCGGCCCGAAGGATGCGGCGTACTTGGAGCGGATCTGCGAGTTCACGCCGTCGGCCGCCAGCACCAGGTCGTAGCCGGCCTCGAGTTCCTCCACCGGCGGCGCCAGGGTGGAGAAGCGCAGGTCCACGCCGAGTTCGGCGCAGCGGCGCTGCAGCAGTTCCAGGAGTTCCTTGCGGCTCATGGCCGCGAAGCCCTGGCCACCGACGGCTATGGTCTCGCCTTGATAGTGGATGTCGATGTCCGACCAGCGGGCGAAGCGGCGGCTCATGTATTCGGCCACCACGGGGTCGGCGTTGCCGATGCCGCCCAGCGTCTCGTCCGAAAAAACCACGCCGAAGCCGAAGGTGTCATTGGCCGCGTTGCGCTCCCAGACGGTCACCTCGTGCGCCGGGTCCAGCTGCTTCATCAGGGCTGCGAAGTACAGCCCGCCCGGGCCGCCTCCCACAATTGCGATTTTCATGTCAATTCCTTAGGGTCTCTACGCCGGGTTGCCGGCCAGGTCTGATGCCTGCTGCAAGACGCTTTCGCGCAGTTTGAAGTGCTGCAGCTTTCCGCTGGGGTTGCGCGGCAATTCGCTCACGAACCGCACGTCCCGCGGGTACTTGTAGGGCGCGATGGTCGCCTTGACGAAGTCCTGGATCTCCTTGCGCTTGGCGTCGTCACCGGCCACGCCGTCGCGCAGCACGATGAAGGCGCAGACGACGCTGCCGCGTTCGTCGTCGGGCCGCCCGATCACGGCGTTCTCCGCCACATCGGGATGCTGGTCGATCGCCGCCTCCACCTCGGGGGCACCGATGTTGTAGCCGGATGAGACGATCATGTTGTCCGAGCGCGCCTGGTAAACGAAGTAGCCTTCCTCGTCGCGCAGGAAGGTGTCGCCGGTGATGTTCCAGCCGTCCCGCACGTAGTTGGCCTGCCGCGGGTCGTCCAAGTAGCGGCAGCCGGTCGGGCCAATGACGGCCAGTTTTCCGGGCTGGTTGACCGGGGCTTCGTTGCCGTCGTCGTCCAATACCTTGGCGCGGAAGCCCGGGATGGCTACGCCGGTGGCACCTGGGCGGATGTCCTCTCCGGCGGCGGAAATGAACACATGCAACATTTCGGTGGAACCGATCCCGTTGACCAGGGAGAGTCCGGTGGCCTCGTGGACCGCCTCCCAGGTCTCCCGGGGCAGATGCTCGCCGGCCGAGACCGCAATCCGCAATCCGCGGAGCAGGTCCGCGCGCCCTTCCTTAAGGATGGCGCGGTACGCGGTGGGAGCGGTGAACAGCACCGTGGCTCCCGCGGCGGCGGCTTGTTCCGCCAACTGCACCGGGGTGGCACGTTCGGTCAGGAGCGCTGAAGCCCCGAACCGCAGCGGGAAAACCACCAGTCCGCCCAGCCCGAAGGTAAATGCCAGCGGCGGAGATCCCGCGAACACATCGTCGGCGGTGGGCCGCAGGATGTGCCGGGCGAACGTATCCGCGTTGGCCAGGATGTCCCGGTGGAAGTGCATGGTGATCTTGGGCGTTCCGGTCGTGCCCGAGGTCGGCCCCAGCAGCGCGACGTCGTCCGCCGCGGTGGCCACGTCGTCGAACTCGCCGCTCTTGGCAGCGCACCTGACGGTGAGGTCATCGGGGTCGTCCGCCCCGTAGGTCATGACGGCGATGCCTTCTCCCACCGCCTCGGCCAGTCCGTCGGCAAAGCGGGCATCACTGATCGCGGCGGACGGACGGGTCAACTGGCAGATGGTGGCGACTTCGCTGGCGCGCAGCACCGGCATGGTGGTGACGACGACGGCACCGGCCTTGAGCACGCCCAACCACACGGCCACGAGCCATGGGTTGTTCGGACCACGCAGCAGTACGCGGTTGCCCGGAACCACGCCGAAATCCTCGGTGAGCACCTGCGCCACCTGGTTGGCGCGCTGCTGCAGCTGGCCATAGCTCCACGTCTGGCCGTCTGGCGTATGCAGGGCGGGGCGCTCGCTCCCGTAGGCAGCGACGGCCTCATCGATGAGGACCGTGGCAGCGTTGAGACGGTCCGGATACTGCAGTTCGGGGAGGGTGAATTCCATGATGGGCCACTGCTCGGCGGGCGGCAGATGGTCGCGCGTGAACGAGTCCACATGTGCTGACGGGGAAAGCTCCATGGCGTTCCTTTCAGTGAGGCGAATGGGCTGGGGGACGAACGGGCAGACCCCGGGGCATCCGGTCCGGATGCCCCGGTCTGCTCAACGTGCTGCGCGGATCATGCCTTCTTGTGCAACGGTGGCCAGCAGCCGGCCGTCGCGGTCGAAGAACCGGCCGGTGGCCAGCCCGCGGTTGCGCTGGCCGGACACCGCTTCCTGGGCGTACAGCACCCAGTCGTCGAGGCGCCCGTCGCGGTGGAACCACATGGAGTGGTCCAGGCTGGCGGTCACGAGTCCCGGCTCCGCCCAGTAGTGGCCCTGCGCGCGCAGGATCGGCTCCAGGATGGTGTAGTCGCAGACATAGGCCAGCGCCGTGCGGTGCAGGTCCCGGGTGGCACGCTCGTCGGCCTGATCAGGCAGTTTCCCAAACGCCTTCACCCAGACAGCCTGCTGCGGCACCTGTTCGCCCTCGATCTGCACGTATACCGGGCCGGGTACGTGCCGCATGTCGAAGCTGCGCCCTTGTGACCAGTAGGCCGCCGCGTCGCCGTCAACGCCGGCCAGTACGTCCGCGGCGCTGCGCAGCGAATCCGGGTCCACGGCGGCGGGCATGTCCGGCTGGAATTCCGGGCCGTCCTCGGGCACCTGGAAGGAACCCATGGCGGCGAACACGGTCTTGCCGTCCTGCCAGCCGCGCACGCTGCGGGTGGAGTAGCCGCGGCCGTCCCGTAGCTTCTCCACTTCGTAGCGGACTACGGCGCCGATATCCACCGGGCGCATGAAGTAGCTGTGCATCGAATGCAGTTGCCGGTCCTCGCCCACCGACCGCATCATGGCCGCGGCGGCCTGCGCGACCATGTCCCCGCCGTAGGCCTTGGGCCACGGCACGTACTGGCTGGTCGCTTCGTAGGCTTCGTCGTGGATTTGAGGTTCGACGGCGGTCAGTTCGACGGCGCGCAGGAAGGTCTCGGCGGTCGGCGCCTGGGTGCCCTGGGCAGTGACGGTGTTCATGCCCGGCGGTATCCTTCCAGCGTCTCGTCCGGAACCTCGTCCAGGTTCACCACGATGTTTTCCGGTGTGCGGGCGGTGAGCCAGACCAGCTCTTCGGTGATGGACATGTTGGCTTCCACGTGCGGCATGAACGGCGGCACGAAGACCCAGTCGCCGGCCTTCATGTCGATGAATTCGGAGTAGTTCTCGCCGAAGTAGATCCGGCCGTGGCCGCGCAGCACATAACCGCCGGTTTCGGCTTCGCCGTGATGGTGCGGCAGCGAGCGGTAGCCGGGAACGTTCGAGACCTGGCCGAACCAGATCTTGGTGGCAGGGGTGTGTTGGATCGAGACGCCGGAGACGCGGACGCAATCGCCGGACTGAGCGGTGTTGGTGTCCTCGCTGCCGGACCGGGTAACCACCGGGACAACTTTCCCGTCCGCGCCGGCGTAGACCGAGTTGTCACCCTCGGTGTGGTATTCCGTGGTTGTTTCACTCATGGTTGCTCCTCTTTAACAGGGGTGGATGGGAAGGTGCCTTAGCTGCGGGCGGCGGGTTCCGCCGTCGTTGTTCCGGAGAAAGCCGGTGCGGGTTCCCGCATGCCGCCGACGGGCTGGATGCGGACTTGGTTCTCAAGACGGCCGATGCCGTCAATCTCGGTGACAAGCACATCGCCGCCGGCCAGGAAGCGCGGCGGAACCATGCCCATGCCCACTCCCCCGGGCGTGCCGGTCAGGACCACGTCGCCCGGCCGCAGCGTGGTGAACTGCGAAATATAGGACAGCAAGCGGGCGGGCCCGAACACCAGCGTGCGGGTGTGGCCGCGCTGCACCAGTTCGCCGTTCACGTAGCCCCGGACTTCCACGCCGGTCCCGTCGAATTCGTCAGCGGTGGCCAGCACCGGCCCCAGCGGCGTGCTTGCGTCGAACGCCTTGCCCTGGAACCACTGCAGGGTCCGGCGCTGCCAGTCGCGCATCGAGACGTCGTTGGCCACGGTGTAGCCGGCGATGGCGGCCTCGGCCTGGTCCTCATCGGCGCGGGTCAGGGTGGCGCCGACGACGACGGCCAGCTCGGCCTCCCAGTCCACACTGTCGCTCCCGGCCACGGTGATTTGGTCAGCCGGACCGGCGAGCGTGTCCGCGAACTTGGCGAACAGCGTAGGGTACTCGGGCAGCTCGCGGCCCATCTCCTGGATGTGGTCGCCGTAGTTCAGGCCGCAGCAAATCACCTTGCCCGGATGCGGCACCACCGGTGCCAGCTCCGTGTCAGGGACGCGGACGACGGCGGTGCTCGCTGCAGTGCGCACCGCCTCTTCAGCTTGGGCACGCCAGTTGGGGACCGCCATCAAGGCCCCCGCGTCGGCGGCCGGCAGCGGCAGATAGCTGCCGGCCTCCAGCTGGACGGCGGCCGTGGTGCTGTGCGGACCGGTTCGCAAGGTGGCCAGTTTCATGCGATTTCTCCTTTAGTATTTCGATGTGTCGACTTTTTTACGGCCGTCACATATGCTCAACGTACACGATCAATGGGATCTGCACCATAGTTTTTTGCAAACTGACGAAAAACCAGCACCAACGCCAAGGAGAGAGCAGATGAGCAACCAGTCAGCCGTCGGCAACCGCACCATCAATCCGCCTTCGCTGCCCAAGCCGTCCGGCTACGCGCACGGGATTCTGGCCGGAAACACCGTCTTTCTGGGCGGCCAGACCGCGCTGGACAAGGACATGAACATTGTTCCGGGTGGGATTGTGGAACAGTTCCGTCAGGCGTTCTCCAACGTGCTCGTCACCTTGGAGGAAGCCGGCGGTCGTCCGGAAGACCTGGTCAGCGTGACCATTTACCTCACCGACGTGGACGACTACATGGCCAACGGCCGGGAGATCGGGCGGCTTTGGCGGGAGATGGCCGGCACAGAATATCCGGCCATGGCAGGGATCGGCGTTTCGCGTCTGTGGCAGAAGGAAGCGCTGATTGAAATCCAGGGAATCGCGGTGATCCCGGAGCGCTGAGTCAAACGCAGAGCCACGCTGTGTGGGAGGGCGGAGTCTTTCCGCCCTCCCACACTTTTGTCACCACGGCCGTCTCACCCACGGCAGCGCCGGCGGTCAATGCCCCTTGAAGGCCTCGGCGAGCCACCAAGCGCCGCCGTCGGAGGCAATCCGCGCGTCAATGACCAGCGGCGCGGTTCGCGGACCGGCACTGCTGTCTCCAGACTGGCGATCCTCATAAGGAAGCCGCCGTCCCCGGTGCCCAGGACCGACTGCAGCACTTCCAGCACCGCCCGAGCCGTCTCGGCACTATCACCCAGTACGCCCAGTTCGACCGGCCGCTCGGCACCCAGTGCCGAATCTTCCAAGTCGACCTGGACCGGAGTTCTGCAATCCTGCCGGGCGCTTTTAGGCTGCGGCGACGTCCGCGACCAGAGACTGAGCGTGCGCCTCGGCCAGCGGGCCGACAAGTCGGTGGACACCGAAGAACGTCTCCCGGGCTTCCGGTCCGCGCCAGCCGTCGGGCAGGTACTTGAGCGGCAGGCCGGGATCACGGTACGGCAGCCGCCGCCACAACGTCAGCATGGGCACGTAGTACCGGAAAGCATCCCGCCTGATGTCAGGATCCGACGCGGCCAGCGCCCTCGCGGCATCGTCACCGACGCGCTTAGTCCATGCCTCCAGCGATCCACCGTAATAGTCCAGAAATTCGTCGATCTGGGCCGCCAACGCGTCGAGGTCCCACCACTGCGCCACCTTGGCTCGCATATCCGATTCGTACTCGCCCGTGAAGAATTCCACGTACTCGGCCAGACCGCGGTCTTCGAGCCGCCGCCGGGCGCTCTCCCTCACGGCAGCCGGAGCGATCCAGACCCCCGCCGACATGGATCCGAAGCCCAGCCGGGCCAGTTCGGCGCGGAGCTGATGCCGACGGTCCCGCATTGACTCCGGCACCGAAAAGATCGCCAGCACCCACCGGCCGTCCGGGTCTAAGCGGTGCGGTGCAAAAATTCGCTCGTCGCCCTCCTGCACCATTTCCAGCGAGCGCGGCGACAGCTCGTACCGGGCCGCTCCACCGCTGCGTACGCTGTTGAGCACACCCTTGGCCTTCATCCGGGAGACCGCGGAACGCACCCCCGGGGCGTCGTGTCCCAGGTCGCCAAGCATGTCGATCAGTACGGACACCGGCAGGGCGGACCCGCCCCGCCGCCCGTAGAGGCCGTAAATGGTGAGGATCAACTGCTGGTGCTGCAGTTGCGGCGCCGGAATCTCCATCATGCCTTTCCCGCGCGCGCCGACTGAACGCCGGTGCCGCAGATGACGGCGCGTATGTGGTCGGGCCATGGCTGCGCGCCGTCGCTGTCAGCCGGGACGTAGGCGGTGGTGAAGGTTCCGTGGGCTGCCAAACCGCCCGGCGACTTCTTGTGTGCGTGGCCGTGGACCTCGAACGCGAACGTCAGGGACGTCCGGCCCACCTGCTGCACTGACAACCGGGCGGTCACCCGCTGGCCGAACCACAGCTTGGCCCGGTAATTGATCACCTGCTGCACCCGCGGGGCGCTCGGGAAGTACTCGGGCAGCTCCAGTCGGCGGAACATCTCGGCTTCAGCCGCCTCGACCCACCGCATGATCACGGAATTGTGCTGGTGGCCGGCCGCGTCGGTATCGACCCACTCTACGGTCCGTTCGATGCAGACCTCCGGCAGACCGCCGTCGTCCCCCTCCATGATTCTCCCTTCACTGCAATCCACGTCCCATCTTATGGTGCAACGATGACGGAGTGCCCCGTCCGGTCGATAGACTTCGGTGACTGCTTCGTTCAGCCGTTGTAGACGAACCGTTGCTGCAGGCGTGCGCCGGTGCGGTCCGGGTTGAGCATCAGCACGCTCAGGACTCCGACCACCACCAGGTAGACGCCGATCATCCAGAACGCCGAGTTCATGCCTTCACCGAGCCTGGCTGCCATTTCGGCGGTTAAGGTGCACACTCCCAATAGTCGTGCATCTCTCATCCTAAGTCGGCCGCTGATTGGCTGCGCCCGGCGGCACCGGCGGTCAGATAGGCTCGTGGCGTGCGCGCTGAAGACGAGATTATTGCCGGACGGCTCCCGGGTGACAAGGGACAGCCCCCACACCACCGTTTTATCGTGACGGTCTTCGGCATTTATGGCCGGCACAGCGGTGGAGCGATTCCGGTCGCCGTCGTTGTCCGCCTGTTGCAGGATCTGGGGGCGGAACCGGCCAGCGTGCGCTCCTCCATCTCCCGGTTGAAGAAAAAGGGAGTTCTGACCAGCGAGCGGATCGACGGCGAGGCCGGCTACGCGCTGGCTGCAGAGCTGGAAGCGCACTTCCGCGTCGGCGATGAGCGCATTTTCGCTCCGCATCCGGCGCGGTCGGAGGACCCCTGGTTGCTGGCCGCCTTCTCTGTTCCCGAGACGCAGCGGAACCAACGGCACAAGATCCGCAGCGGGCTCGCGCGGATGGGCTTCGGTACGGTCGGACCGGGTCTATGCGTTGCGCCCTCGCATCTACAGCCGGAGGCGGCCGCCTACATGGAGCGGAACGAGCTGGGAGAATACATCGACTTCTTTCTGTCACACCATGCCGGCCCTGGTGACCTGCGGCGCAAGGTTGCCCTTTGGTGGGACCTGTCAGCACTTGAGTCGCATTATCACGACTTCGTCGATTCCTACTCCCCCGTCCTTGAGTCGTGGAAGGAACGCGCCGAGCGCAATGAAGACGTTTACCGCGATGCGTTCTCCACCTACGTGCCCATGGTGACGCAGTGGCGGCAGCTGCCTTATCTCGATCCCGGGCTGCCGAGCGAAGCGCTCCCCGAAGGCTGGACGGGCGAAACAGCCCGTACGCTGTTCCGCGAACTGCATGCCCTGCTCGGTCCGCTGTCCGCCCGGCACGTCCACCGCGCCATTTACGGTTAAGCCCGCCCGTCCGCCGTTGGAATCGCCTGGTTTGATGATCCGGCAGCGAACTCCGAGAGTTCGCTGATCAGTTCGGCGGCCAACTCTTCAAATTCATCGTCGTTAAGGCCGTGGAGCATCGGCGCATCCGCCCACGCCTCGCGGTTGCCGAATTGGAACGGAAGGTCCAAACAGTGCCCACTGAGCAGCCCGGGCAGTGCGCTGCGGTGGCTGAAAACGTGCAAGGAAGCGGCAATGCCTTTTGCCGAGTAGGCCTCGGCGAGTTCGGTGGGAAAACGTTGGAACTGGACCCAGGACGACGCGGCAACCAACTGTTCGTAAGGGCTGAGTCCGGCCAGCTGCAAGGGTGGGCGGTCGGCCTCCGGCAGGCTCGCAAGGAACGCATCCGCTTCAGCCTCCCCGGCCCCGAGCTCCGGTTCGGAATTGAAGAAGAACATGCCGGTTTCGTCTGCCGTGTAACGCAGGTACACCGCCTCGGCGTGGCAGCGTGCGGCCGCCCAGTCCGGATCCAGGAAATGCTCGGGGATATTCGGGGCGGCGGTAGGAAGATAGCCGGAAGCCGCATAGCCCAAAGGGCGGGTGCCGGCATTCTCGGCCAGCCCGCGGGAACCGGCGCGCAGCAGCTCGGGCGTCGGGGCTGCCGCCAGTGTGGACGGGGCCAGGTGGCTGGCGGCAGCCGCACGGACCCGTGCGGCATGGCCGGGCTCCCATGGCGAGCGCGTGCCCATACTTAAGTGGGCCACGCGGCGCAGCAGCCCCTTGGCTTCCGGCAGGAGGCTAAGCAGGTGCCCATACCAGCCTCCTGCCGACTGGCCCGCTACGGTCACCCGGTCCGGGTCCCCGCCCAGCCCACGGATATTTTCCCGAACCCATTGCAAGGCAAGGAGCAGATCTTGAAGCGGTCTGTGCTCGGCGCCGACCGGGGCAAGGTGCGCGACCGCACCGATCCGATAGTTCACGGTGACCACGACCAGTCCCTGCGCAGACAATCGTGCGCCGTCATACCACTCGTTACTGCCGCCGCCGGTCATCCAGGCACCACCGTGAATGAAGATCAGCACCGGCAACTGCTCCGCCCCGTCTGGCGCCCAAACGTTGAGGTAGAAAGCGTCCTCCGTCTGGGGATTCTCTGCGCCGGTACCCATCGCAGAAGCCAGTCGGCTGGGCAGTTGCGGGAAAACAGGGACATCCGCGAGCCGCTCGGTGTCCAGCTGGCCGGACGCCGGTACCGCGGCGGCAAAGCGTGCACCGCCGTCGAGCGCTGCATAGCGGATTCCGCGGTAGGCAAGCACACCGCCGTCGTTCACCGCTCTCAGACAAAGGGGGCTTTCGCTCAAGGTCCCCACGACTCCTTAGAGCTTGGCCGAGATGTACTCGGTGTCGGTGATGCCGTTGCCGTGAAGCTCATAACCCATCGGCGCCGTGATGGAGGCGTGCCGCGTGCCGGTGTTGATGTCCCGCCACATCCGGCCCAGCAGGCTGTGCTCGGCAAAGGCGGCGGTGCCGTGCAGCCAGCACAGGTCGTTGACGGCGTCGACCAGTTCGTGGCCCGCGTGGCCGATACCGCCGCGGTTGCGGGCACGCTCCTCGAGCGGCATCGGCTCGGTGCCGGCTGCGGCGGCGTCGATCATGGCGGCTGAACGTTCCAAAAGCAGGCGCGCCGAATCGATCTTCATGCTGACTTGCCCCAGGTTCTGTACGAAGGCCCCGGAGTCGATCTGCCGTTTGTAATTGGTGTAGGTGATCGGACGGGTCTGTGCCTTCTCGGTGACGAAGTCCAGGGCTGCCGCCGCTGCCCCAAGGGACGCGGCCTGGATGGTGGTGGACATGGTCAGGTGCGGGGTGAGCCGGCGCCCGAAGGTGGCTTCCGGATCCCGTTCGTAGCCCGGGCCCATGAGCCGTTCGAACGTGATGATACGGTTCTGCGGAAGCCACAGGTTTTCGGTGACCATGGTGTTGGAGCCGGAACCGCGCATTCCGATGGTGTACCAGGTGTCCTTCACCTCGTACTCGCCACGGCGCATCATGGCGAAGCCGATGCGCGGGGCCGCGCCCGGCTGTTCGTCGGCATCCTTGATGAAGAGGATCCCGATGGCCCACGCGGAGTGCGACGAATTCGAAGCGAACGGCCATTCACCGGAGACGCGCCACCCGCCGTTCTCCGGCACGGCGGTCCCCTGCGGGCTGGCAAAAATCGATGCCATCCGCACCGGGCCGTCCGCAAAGACCTCATCGAGCAGGTCGTCGCCGTAACGATTGGCGAGCATCACCGAGCCGTTGGAGATCACGGTGCACCAGGCGGCCGCCGGGTCGTAGAAACCCACCATGCGCGCGACTTCCAGCAGCATTGACGCGCCGCCCTCGTAGCCGCCGTACCGTCGCAGAGCGGCGATCCGCAGGGCGCCGCTCTCCTCCAAGGCATCCACGGACTGCTGCGGCAAAACCCTGTTGCGATCGGCCAGCAGTGCGTTCTCCCGCAGCAGCGGGCCGTAGGCATGGATTTTCTGGACGATCTCGGCGGTCAATGACGCAGGCGGGGCTTCGGTGGCTGTGATCCGGGCGGATGCCGGCGCGACGGTGGTGTCGGTCATGGTGGTCCCTTTACTCTTGGGCGTTTACTGGTCTGGTTGCCGGCTCATCGCCGAAGGTGCGGCGGACCTCGTGGAGGTCCATGAACTCCCGGCAATGGGTGATCCGGCCGTCCTTGACGGTCATGATGGTGACGATGTCGTTTTCAAAATTCAGCCCGGTCCGGGTCCGGGCAGTTTCGTACAAATGCGTGACGACGGTGGACTGGGCAGCATCTTCGTACATATCGCGGATGTCCATCACCGCACTGCCAGGTTCGAAGGTCCGACTCAAGGTGGTGATCAGTTCCCCGAAAAAAGCCTCCACGCCACGGTAGGTACGTGCGACGGCGGCGTGGCGGCCCACGACTGCCCATACGACATCGTCCGCCATCAGCGTGCGGGCCGCCTCCGCGTCTCCTGCTGCTTGTGCAGTCCAGAAGGCCCGAACGATTTCGGTCAAGGAAGTGACTGCTGTCGGCACGTCAGGAGTCTCGCCCCGGGCGGGTACCGGGAGGGGCAAGGAGCGTGATGTTGTGCTTAGCGCATGCTTCCTCAAGCCGCTTCTCTGTGGCCTCGTCCATTTCCCATCCCCGCTGCGGACCGGCATATTCGGCCGGAATGGAGACATCCCGGAAGAAGTGTTCCAGTCCGCCCGGAGCCGTCATGACCAGCCACTTGGCTTCCAGATCCGGTGCCACTTGGAAGATGTGCGGAACATCCTTGGGCATCAGGATGCAATCGCCAGGGCCAAGCGTCACCTCGGTATCCGCCGCCCAGAACGAAATTTTTCCTTCAAGAATGTAGAAAATCTCATCTTCGGCATCGTGCTCGTGCAGGGGCGGCTCTGAACCAGCCTTGGAGTGCGTCAGGGCCATCATGAATCGGCCTTCGGTCATTTCGCTGGTGATGATCGGCTGAATCAGGTCCCCGAGAAACCACAGGTTTTCGCGCTCCGCCTGACGGACTACGCTTACGCGGCTTCTGGTCTGGGTATCGATCTGCTGGGTCATGGTGCTCCTTCCAATGAGCCGCCGCTGTACGGCGATGTGACAGAAACTACTACGGTCGACAGATTGCTGCAATAGAAGAAGGTGAAGTACGTCATATTCCAGAAATCTAAACGGTCGTCATCAAAGTGCTATACAAGCCGGGGCAACCTCTGGCATGCTGACTGCACACAAGCGGCGGCACCCGCCGCGGAAGACCCAAGGAGGACATGATCATGAGCCTGAGCACCCATACACCCGATCCGCAGCTGCTGCGGGAGACGTTTGCGCACTTCCCCTCGGGCGTTGCCGCCATGGCTGCCGAGGTCTCCGGCGAGCGCCACGCCTTGGTGGCTTCTTCCTTCACCGTCGGCGTCTCCCTAGAGCCCCCGCTGGTTATGTTCGCGGTGCAAAAGTCCTCAACCACGTGGCCCGTGTTGCGACAGGCCGGCCGGATCGGCGTCTCGATTCTCGGCGAAGACCAGGGCGCGCTGTGCCGGCAGCTGGCTGGCCGCGACAAGAGTTCCCGGTTTCAAGGCATCGAGGCAGCAACCACGCCGAGCGGCGCCATCCTCCTGCCTGCCGCGTCGCTGTGGTTCGAATGCAGCATCTATGCGGAGCATGAGGCGGGCGACCACGAGGCGGTGTTCTTCGAAATCCACGCCCTGCAAGCGGACAAGGAACGGAATCCGCTGGTCTTTCACGGCTCCCGCTTCCGCCAGCTGGCAGCGTGACCAAACTGTTATCTACCATTTCGGTGACTTCCGTCACGAAGATGTGACACAGTACTCACAGCGAATCTGCTGCTGACCAGCTTGACGGCCGAAATGTGTGCTCAAGCCGGGGTATAGACCGGAGCCTTTGCGACACTGAAGGCTCCGCCGACCATGTGGCGCAAAGACGCGCCCCGCCCTCATCCGTCACTTCACAAGCGAAGGCATGTTTCCATGACTGCAACCGCACCTAAAACCTCAACCGCCGGCACACCACTGTCGGCGCGCGAGAAACGAAAGATCATCGTCGGCGTCGGCGTCGGCAACGCGCTGGAATGGTACGACTGGACCGCCTATTCGATCTTTGCCGCCTACTTCGCAGGACAGTTCTTCCGTGCCGAGGATCCTGTCACCGCACTGCTGGGAACCTTGGCTATTTTCGCCGCCGGATTCCTCATGCGCCCCTTGGGCGGCCTCTTCTTCGGCTGGTTCGCCGACCGTATCGGCCGGCGCCAGGCCATGTCCGTATCCATGATCATCACCGCCGGCGGCAGCCTGCTGATCGGCATCTCGCCGAACTACGACATGATCGGCGCGGCTGCAGCGGTCTTCCTGCTTCTCGGACGCATGCTGCAGGGACTGGGGCACGGCGGTGAGGTCGTGTCCTCCTTCACCTATGTGACCGAGATGGCTCCGCGTAAATCGCGCGGGCTCTGGTCATCCAGCGTCTTTGTCTTCGTTACCGTCGGCGTCATCGCCGCTACCCTGCTCGGGGCCATCCTGACCAGCACCCTCGGCGTCGATGCTGTCCGCGAATGGGCATGGCGGGTCCCGTTCATCGCCGGCGGCGTACTGGGCGTCTACGCGCTGGTCTTGCGGCGGAAACTGGACGAGACTCCGATGTTCCGCGAGCGGGCCAAGGCGCTCGAAGCCGCCCGTGCTGCCGGACAAACCGCAGAGCGCACCTCGCTGTGGCCCGAGATCTGGAAGCACCGCCGCGCCTGCCTGCGCATCGTGGGACTGGCAGCCGGCGGTACGGTGATGTTCTACGTATGGTCGATCATGGCACCGGCCTTTGCCATGGGTCCGCTGCAAATGAACCCTAGCCATGTGCTGTGGATCAGCACCGCAGCCAACCTCTTCTTCATCCTGTGCCTGGTGTTCTGGGGCTGGCTGTCAGACAAAATCGGCCGGAAGTTTAACTGGTACTTCTTCACCATCGGCGCCATGGCGCTGATCATCCCGCTGACACTGGTCTTTACCGGCGGGCAGGAATCGTGGCGTCTGGTCGTCTACATGGCCGTTGGTATGGTGTTGATAGCAGCACCGACGGCCATCATGCCGGCATTTTTCCCGGAACAGTTCCCGACCAAGGTCCGGGCCATAGGCATGGGCCTTCCCTACTCGGTCGCCGGAGCTTTAGCCGGTGGCACTGCGCCCTACCTGCAGACCTGGCTCTACTCCGAAGGTATGCCGCGCGCGTTCGATATCTACCTGATCGTTCTCTGCGCCTTGGTACTGGTGGCGGCCATCGCGTCTCCGGAGACCAAGGGCAAGGACCTGGCAGAGGACGACGCCGCCCCCGAACACTCCACCCACTAATCCGACCAGCGCCACCAACCCGATCATCGTGGGATGCCCGGGGTTATGCGATAGAGCCCACCCCTAATGCAGGAGACCATCATGCCTTTTACTGTCACTCAGCCAGCCGTCGCAGCGGTGGGTAATAATTCGACCGACGTCATGGCAATTGCCAATTCACCCGTCATGTGGATCTGCGCCGGGGGCGTCTTTCTTGTCATCATTGTCCAAAGCCTGATCTATATGAAAGCCGCGCGGCTTGCCGCCCCGTCCGTGGGGATGACTCCCGGGGAGCTGAAAACCAGCTTCCGTGCCGGGGCTATCTCTGCGATCGGCCCATCTCTTGCAGTCGTGCTGGTTGCCGTGGCGCTCCTGACTGTTTTCGGCACTCCTTCGGTACTTGTACGCATCGGGCTCATCGGATCCGTTTCCTACGAAACCGGTGCGGCAGCCATCGCGGCCAACACTGCCGGCGCGGAGCTGGGTGGGCCGACATACACCCAGTCCGTCTTCGGACTGGCCTTGGCCGCCATGAGCCTGGGCGGGGCCATGTGGATGCTCGCGACGCTGATTTTCACGCCCCTGCTCAAGCGCGGAGACTCGAAGCTCCGCCAGGTCAATCCGGCAGTGATGATGATCGTGCCGGGTGCGGCGCTGCTCGGCGCGTTCTCCGTCCTCAGTTTCGCCGAGTTCCCGAAATCCCCAGTCCACATCGTCGCCTTCGCTTCCTCCGCCGCCATCATGGCCCTCCTCCTGTTGCTGGCCAAACGAACGGGGGCCACCTGGATCAAGGAATGGGCGCTGGGGATCGCAATCCTCTTAGGACTGACCATCACCTACTTCGTTTCCGCAGCCTGATTCCGGATTCCCCAAGGAGCACACCATGAGTACTTCCATCACAGGCACCAGCGCATTGACGGATTTTGACCGCACGACCAGTCGATGGGGCCGCGCCACCATGCTCGCAGGGCTGGTCTTCTCGTTGACGCTGCCGGCATATCTGATCTTCTTTTCCGGGCTGGACATTAATTTCGCGTCGATCCTTACTGCCTTCGTCGCCATCGCAGCAGTGTTCGGCGTCATCTGGGTCATCGAACCGCTGACCTACTACCCCATTCTCGGGGCGTCCTCCATGTACCAGGCCTTCATGATCGGCAACATCTCCAACAAGCTCCTGCCGGCCGTGATCGTCGCCCAGTCGACCATCGGAGCCAAGGCCGGCACCCGGAAAGGTGAGCTGGCGTCCGTTGCCGCCATCTGCGGCGCCGCCGCCGTGCACCTGCTATCGCTGCTTGTCTTCGTCGGCTTCCTCGGAACCTGGCTGGTCAGCATCGTTCCAGCCGACGTTGTCGCCGTGGTGCAGACCTTTATCCTCCCGACCGTCATGGGCGCAGTCATCGTGCAGGCAATGGTGAGCCAGCGGGCCCCTCGCTCTGCGCTCATCGCGCTTGTCGTTTCCGCAGTGGTTGTGTTTGTCCTCGTCCCGCTCCTACCGGCGCTGAAGATGTACGCTACGGTGCTGGCCGTCGTCACCACTGCGGTAGCCGCCTGGTTCCTGCGCAAGGACAGGCAGCCGGCAGAAACGCTGGAAAGCGCGCGCTCCTAGCTCTGGCCACAGCCGTGGCTCCCCGCACCAGCCACTCTATCCCCCACCCAAAGAGGAACCGCATGACCGCCAGGACCATTTTGGACCAGCTCGAGCTTGACCACGCGGGAGCCGCCAAGCTCCTTGAGACGTACAAGTACCTCCACGCGAATCCGGAACTGTCTATGCAGGAGTACCGGACGGCAAAGTTTCTCGAAGAGGAGCTCACCTCGCTGGGACTGGAAGTGTTCCGCTGCGGCGGCACGGGCGTCGTCGGAATCCTGCGCAATGGTGACGGGCCGATCGTAGGCTACCGCGCCGATACGGATGCCCTCCCCGTCAAGGAGGACTCAGGCGTCGAGTACGCAAGCACCGCCGTCGGGCATCTGGAGGACGGCACCGAGGTGCCGGTGATGCATGCCTGCGGCCATGACACGCATATGGCAGTCGCGCTGGCGACGGCCGGCCTGCTCGGCGCGCGAACCGAGGCGTGGGCCGGCACCGTGGTCTTCATCCTGCAGCCCGGCGAGGAGATCGCCGCGGGCGCCAAGGCCATGGTCGCGGACGGCATTTGGGACAAGGCGCCGCGCCCCGAGATTGTCTTTGGCCAGCACCTGATGGGCAGCCGGGCGGGCACCGTGACGCTGGTTCCGGGTCCCGCCATGGCCATGGCCGACTCATGGAAGGTTACGGTTCACGGCAAGGGATCGCACGGATCAGCGCCGGAACAGGGCATCGATCCCATCGTCTGCGCAGCGTCCATGGTGGTTCGGCTCCAGACCGTGGTGTCCCGCGAGATCGGCGGGAGGGACACGGCCGTGGTGACCGTGGGGACATTCCACTCCGGGCTCAAGGAGAACGTTATTCCTGATCGGGCCGAATTCACCTTGAACGTGCGGACCTTCGACCCGGCCGTCCGTGACAAAGTTCTGGCTGCCTTGCGCCGCATCATCACGGCTGAGGCCGCCGCATCCGGCGCGCCGGAACCGCAGATCGTCGAACTTTCGAGCTTCCCCGCGTGCTACAACGACCTCGAAGAGTCCGGTAAAGCCCTCGATGTATTTCGCGAGGCGTTTGGCCCTGAGAACGTTGAGGTTGGCTCACCCCAGATGGCCAGCGAGGATGTCGGCCTGTTCGCAGAGGCCATCGGCGTGCCGAACGTTTACTGGTTTCTCGGTGGATTCACGCAGGAGCGCGTCGAATCAGCCCGACCGCTTCCGGCCCACCACTCGCCGTTCTTCGCGCCCGGCGACGCCGCCGAAATGGCCCTGGCCACCGGAGTGAAGGCCGCGACGGCGGCCCTGATGTCAAAAATCGGCCTGGGCTTCTAAACTGCCCTTGGAGTTGGGAAGGAAGTCGCACGGCGGGCAGGGACGAAGCGCTCCCCCTGCCCGCCGTGCCGTACGTCCGCGTTGGGCGGCAGCTACACCAACTCGCGGGCGCCCCATTTCAACGCCGCTATGGCCTTGTCTCCAAACTCCGGCGTGAAGCGCGCAGTGGGCAGGTAGATAGCCAGCATCGCGATTAGCTGCCCGTCCTGCACGACTGGAGCGCCGATACCGGACAAACCCTCCTCGAGCTCGTCCTTGACAATGCAGCAGCCCTGCTGCCGTACTTCTTCGATGGCTGCAGCATAAGCTTTGGGATCCACAATCGTTTGTGCCGTATAGCGCTTCAGCTCTAAGGTTCCGATGATGCGGTCGGACTGAGCGGCTGTCATTTCAGCGAGCAGCAGACGCACGAAACCGGAGGCTGGCGAGCTAATGGTCTCCCCGGCCCAGGGGTCCAGAACGCCAACGAGCTTGGGGCCGCGCACTTCATCAATCACCCTGGCGGTTGTAGGCCCTGTCGGGACTGCAATCATCGATGTCTCCCCGACATCCGCCGTCATCTTTTCCAGTACCCGAGTGCTACTGTCCTGCAGCCCAGATAACTGGGCAACGGCATTGGTCAAACGCAGGATGGTAGGGCCAAGCACCCATCTGCGGTCCTGCCCTGGCCGTGCCACGGCCCCGGCGTCGAAAAGCGAAGCCAGCAGCCGGGAGACAGTGGAACGCGGCAGGGCGGACTCTTGGCACAGTTCAGCGATGGATGCCCCGCCCCTGCGTCCTGCCAGTAGGCCAAGCAAGTCGAAAGCTCGCTGGAGTGATTCATTGCGCCCGGTTCCCGGCAGCAGCGGATTGGGAGCAGCGCGCACTTTCTGCGTTGCCATCTTCTTCGCCTCCTTAACCGCGTGGCCGCAACAAAAGCGGCTTTCTCAAGCTTAGCCGCGGAAGTATCAAAGTAACAACCGCATAATGGTTGCGAAGCAACCACCTATCGGTCATAGTGGTCGTGGAATGACCTGCGTCACAGCTGGCCGTAACTTAGGTTCTTTAGGTAGCAGGTCTCCTACGACTAGGAGATGCGATGACATCCAACATGCGCCAATCTGTCGGGCGAGGTCCGGCAAATGTTGTCTTTGAATCGATCAGCAAGCTGTATCCGGACGGCACCGTCGGTGTCGACTCCATTGAACTGGAGTGTCAGGCCGGCAAAATCACCGTCTTCGTCGGGCCCTCCGGGTGCGGCAAGACCACCTCGCTTCGAATGATCAACCGGATGATCCAGCCCACTAGCGGACGCATCCTGATTGGTGGCAGGGACGCCGCTGAGCTGGACGCAACTGTCCTTCGTCGCGGCATCGGTTACGTCATCCAAAATGCTGGTCTCTTCCCGCACCGCACGGTCGCCGACAATATCGCCACTGTGCCAGTGCTGCTCGGCGCCAAGCGACGCGCGGCCAGGAACGCCGCAGTGGAGCTGATGGAGCGAGTCGGGCTAGACCCCGCGCTCGGTCGCAAGTATCCCTACCAACTGTCGGGCGGCCAGCAACAGCGCGTGGGGGTCGCCCGCGCCCTGGCGGCAGATCCTCCCGTACTGCTGATGGACGAGCCGTTCTCCGCCGTTGATCCGGTGGTACGGGCAGACCTGCAGAATGAATTGCTGCGGCTGCAGCGAGATATCGGAAAAACCATCGTCTTCGTCACCCATGACATGGACGAAGCCGTTCGTCTGGCAGACCAAGTGGTGGTTTTCCAAGTCGGCGGAACCATCGTGCAAGCGGACACTCCCGAACGGCTGCTCATCCAGCCGGTCAACGAGTTCGTGCGCGACTTCACTGGTGAAAGCGGCGTCAAGTGGCTCGCATTGATGACGACGGCGGGACTGGAACCGGGCGATGAATTCGTTGTCAACGAAGCGAGCTCCCTCTCTGCCATGGCGGAGTGGCGGCTCCAGGTCGACGGCGAGCGCCGAGCGCTGGGATGGCTGCGTCCGGGCGCCTCAGCTGGTGATGAGCTGATTCCGTGCCGCCGCACCTTCGTCCGCGGTGTCGACGTTATGCGGGCGGCACTCGACTCGGCGCTCCTGTCGCCTGCAGGGTATGCGGTGGCCACCGACGGTGAACAACGTGTACTGGGCCTGGTCGACTTCCCGGGACTGGAACCAGCTATCAACGAACATCGGAGCCGGGTTCATGCTTGATATGGAGTGGATCGTCCGAAATGTACCGCAGTTGTGGAACCTGCTGCAGGAGCACATGCTGCTTTCGTTCGTACCGATCCTCATCGGTTTGGCACTGGCTGTTCCGGTGGGAGTCGCCTGCGTCCGCTGGACATGGATGTATCCGCCGGTGCTGGCCTGCAGCTCAGCATTCTTCGCCATACCTTCGCTCGCCCTCTTCGTCTTCATGATGCCTTATACCGGGCTCGGACGGTTGACGGCCATTCTGCCGTTGACGTTGTACACGGCTTCGCTGCTCATCCGAAACGTTGTGGACGGCATCAGATCCACAGACGAATCCGTGCGGCAAGCGGCCGGGGCCATGGGCTATGGAAACTTGCACCGGCTGGTGGCCGTCGAGTTACCGGTTGCAGCGCCGGTCGTCCTCGGCGGTCTAAGGGTCGCGACAGTGGCGAACATCGGCATGGTCTCGGTGGTGTCAGTCATCGGTTTGTCCTCCCTAGGGGACCTCTTTGTTGACGGCACACAGCGATTTTTCATCACCCCGATCGTCGTGGGAATTGTGCTCACCGCCGGTTTGGCAGCCATCGCGGATCTGATCTTGGTGACCGTGCAGCGCAGGCTGACTCCGTGGTCCCCGAAAGGAAGGTCGCAATGACCGTTTTTGAACTTGTCGGCCTCTGGCTGGCGTCCCCTTCGACTTGGGCAGGCCCGGAATCCATACCAGTCCGCGTGGGCGAACACCTCGTCTACAGCCTCCTGGCCATGGTGATTGCCGCCACCATAGCCCTACCGCTAGGTGCAACCCTTGGACACTTGAGGCGTGGCGAAATAGTAGTACTGACCGTGGCCAACTCCATCCGTGCCCTTCCCACACTGGGGCTGCTCACGCTGGTGGTCATCCTCTCCGGGATCGGCATCCTGCCACCGTTGATTGCTTTGGTCGTTCTGGCGGTCCCGCCCATGCTCGTCAACGTCTTCGAAGGTGTCCGTGCCGTCGACCCCGTCGTCGTGGACGCCGCCCGAGGGGTCGGGTTGCGGGGATTCGCCACCTTGTGGCGTGTTGAAGTCCCGGTTGCCCTGCCGTTGATTCTTCTGGGCATCCGCCTGGCAGCAATCCAAGTCGTGTCAGCAGCAACGATTGCCGCCTACGTCGGCTTGGGCGGTTTGGGCCGCTTCATCTTTGACGGATTAGGACGTCGCGACTTCGGCCAAGTGGCCGGCGGCTCCATCGTTGCTGCCCTGCTTGCCGTTGCCACCGAAATCTTCTTCGTCCTGCTGGCGGCCAGCATCACTTCACCCGGTGTTTCCCGTCGCTGCTTCCCCTTCCAAAAGCTTTCTCTCTTTCTATCAACCCCTTCTAGTCGAAAGACAAGTGCATGAAAAACTCGATCACTGTGGTCGCAACGACCACCATCCTTTTCCTAGCCACCGGCTGTGCGGGCGGCGACCCATTAAGCGCTAGCGCCGATCCGACCACCGGCCATGCCGGGGGCACCGTCGTCGTCGGCTCATCCAACTTTCCCGAAAACGTCTTGCTCGGTGAGATCTATGCGAAAGCCCTCGAAGACGCCGGCTTCGCGGTCGAACGGAACCTCAATATCGGCGCCCGCGAGGTTCTGTATAGCCAGGTTCAAAACTGCTCGCTCGGCGTCATTCCGGAATACAACCAAGCCCTGCTGGCATTCGTCAAACCTGAAGCGAAGGCTTCTGGAACCGAAAATGTAGATGCCGCCTTGCGGTCAGTTCTGCCTGATTCCCTGGCTATCCTCGATTCCTCGCCGGCGCAGGACAACAACGCAGTAACCGTCACTCAAGCCACCGCAGAACGCCTCGATCTGGAGACCATCGAAGACCTGGCGAGGGTCTCGTCAGACTTGACCGTCGGAGGGCCAACCGAGTGGAAGACCCGGGCCGACGGTTACGCCGGACTCCAGAAGGACTACGGAGTGGAGTTCAAGGATTACAAACTGCTGGACTACTCCGGTCCCATCACGATATCTGCGCTCGAGAAGGGCGACGTGGACGCAGCCCTTCTGTTCTCCACAACGCCGCAGATTAAATCGAATGGCTACAAGGTCCTGGCAGACCCGAAGAACACAGTCGGGGTCAATAACGTGACCCCTCTCATCTGCAAAGAAGCAGTTCCGGACGAGGCTCGTGAAGTGCTTGATGCCATCAGCGCCGCCCTCACCACTGACGACCTTACGGCCATGAACGCGGACTACGTCCTAGACCACCGCGACGCCGCCGAGGTGGCGGCGGAATGGGTTGACCAGCAACAACTGCCCTAACCGCGGCCACCATATTTCAGTCAATCACCAGACAAGGACAGCATCATGCACCACGTTATTGACGGCGTCCAGGACCTGACCCTGGAGTTGTTCGAAGATGTCACCCGCCATGGCGGAACCATCCAACTCTCCAGCGCCCTGAAGCAGAGGATAGACGAACGGCGCGCCGAATTTCTCGCTTTTGTGGAGTACAACCGAGAAGTTCGGCTTTATGGCATCACAACGATGCATCATGTGGGCGCCAAGAATGTGATGGAAGACGTGGCACTGAGTGAATACTCCACCCGTATGCCGGCGTCCGGCTCAACCTTCGGGCCGGGACTGCCGGACCGGCTAGCCAGAGGAATCATCGTCGCGCGGTTGGCGGACTTCCTCAATGGCACCGGCTGCCTGCGTTCCGAGACGGTCGAACGGATCACCGACATGCTCGCCGAACCCGAGCAACCGTTCGTTCCAGAACGCGGCTGCGGCGAGCCGGGCGACATCATCCCCTTGGGCTATCTATTCCGGAGGCGCTTCAACGGCACGCTCAAGCTGGGCGAGGGAATGGCCATGATCAACGGCTCGCCGGTGGCCGCCGCCGCCCTGGCTGACGCCGCGCTGGGAGCGGACGGACGCGCAGACGTGGCCGAGAAGGTGTTTGCGCTGGCTGCCTTTGCCGCGGCCGCGCCCCTGGCCCATTTCGATGAATTCTTCGAAACTGCTTGGGGCGATGATTTCCAAGGCCGGTCGCTGCGCAGAATCCGTGAACTGTTAGTGGACAACCAGGATCTCCAGCAGCTGGCTTATCAGGCTCCCGTCTCATTCCGGAGCGCGCCGCGCCTGCTTGGGAGCCTCCGTCGATACGAGGCAGAAGCCTCGCGTCTGGCTTTGATCGGCCTGAGGTCTTCTTCCAACAACCCCGCGTTCCTGGGTCCCAAGGAACGCCCTCCCTTCGGTGCGGTGCTGTCCAACGGCGGATACCACAACGCGTTCGCATCCGCTGCGCTTGACGGCCTCACCCGGTCGTGGGCGGACACTACCCAGCTTCTCGCCGCTCTGACCAGTCAGGTGACGGAAATGCCCGGCGGCCTGCTCTACCTCGAGCCGGAGTCGGAGGTGTCCACCCTCTACCACGTAGCCACGGGTTGGGCAGAGGAGGCGCGCGCCGCCGCCACTCCCACCCTGCTTTCACTGGGCAACGGAGGTCAGACTGACACCGGAACACTGGACCTCATGGCGTGGAGGAAGGCTGGGGAGGCCAAGCTCGCGCTGGAGGCTGTCGCCACCGTACTCGCGGTCGTCGCTGCCCACACGGCCAGCCGGAAAAATCTGCTCGCCGGTGGTGAGCTTGGCGAATTCCAGCTCGACATACTCGAACGATTCCCTGTCGGGACGCAGCCCGTCGATTTCCATGGCGCGCTCGGAAAATTGAGGGAGTACCTTACGGCCGCTCCGGCGCTGACCGAGCAAGAGGCTCATTTGATCTAGCGGGCTCTCATCAGATGCGCCATCCGCGGATGTTGGACGTTCTTAGCGTCCGACGCCCGCAGACGGAGGTATCTCGCGCATTTACAGTTTCTACGTGCGACTTTCAACCGATATAGCGTCTTTCTCTTGCGGACTTCCGGGCGGGACGGGAGAGGTAGAACCTGGAGGGCAGAGGCGTAATACGTCAGCTCCCCGTAGTCGTCGCTAATCCACGTCTTCGGCCAAAGTCAGGTGCTCGCGCGCAGCATCTCTTCGGCGTCTTGCGGGGAGATCAGCCAGACACGCCGTCGTAGTAGCGCCCTGCAGCCTTTGCACCACCTTGGAGCCCTGTATGTTCGGCCGGTTCACCGGTTCACCGGTTCGCGGTGTGCAGCATAGGTGCTGGGAATGTCGTGGACCTTCTTGAATCGAACGGTGCCCGGCCTGCTGATGCAGGCCGGGCACCGTTGCGTTTTCAGCGTGTTTGCCCAGTTTTTTTAATCCGTTGCCGGTAGATGGGGTTGAGACGTGATGGGTTGGTGGTCTGGTCAGCGGCTGGATTGAGGCTGTGTTGGAGTAGGTCCTGTCGCTGGGAGCGGCGCGGGCTTCCACTTGCCCGGCTGATTTCTTCTCCTGGTCGTGGTGAGGGCTTCCCGCTCCCACGGCTTCAGAAATTCAGGACAGGCTTGGGGATCGATCCGCAGGCCGGCCGCCAGATGGCCGATGGCTCGGAACAGGCTGGTGATGGGCTGCAGTGCCGAGAGCGGAGCAAAGAGGTGGACTGCAAAGCGCGCGGAAGCCGGGCGGCCTCATGGCGTCATATTTGAAGAACTGTTGCCCGTTGATTGACCGCGGATCTACGTGGTCCTAGGTTGATGACTGAATCAAGAGTGCCAACGACAAGCTCTGGCTGGTTGGCCGGCAACCCTCTCGCGTAGCGGGGTGCTCCAGGTGACGATTCGGCCTCCGGGCGGAGTCAAGAAGGTCCCGCTGCCCGAAGGCCACCGCTCGATGACACGGTAAACAACTGCCACGGCACGCCCCGCTCGCCAGCTGCTTCCCCACCTGCAGCCCTGGCCATCGCAACTGTCTCGCCCAAGTGCCGTTCAGCTTCGGAATGACGACGACGGTCCGGTCGCCATCCTGCACCGCGCCGGGTTCGGCGACGGCCCTGGGCACAGCGGCCGCGGGAGCCGCAAATCAGCCAGCGAGTTCGACGACTTCGAACTCCGGCAGGTCCATGCCGCTGGCCACCGGGGCCTGTGCGCTGTGGTCGCGCGGGGCGCGGTTGTCGCGCCAGTTCTCGAAGTCCTCGCCGGTCTCGGTGGCCGGTTTCCCCGAGCATGAAGCAGTAGGCCGCTGCGTCAGGTTCAAGCCAAACCCCCGGCCTTGAGCGCGATCGGGAATACAGGTGCCCTGCCGACGCCTGAGGGGGCAAGAAAGGTATGCGCGCGCCCTTTCCGCCGTCTTGCCCCGGCCGATAGTCGCCAGCGGACGGCGATGCCATGTCCAGGCCGTCCGCCACGTCTCACAAAAGGACCACCATGAACCAGATCGTCCACGATCGCCCGTAACGGCTCGCCCTCATTCAGGCAGGGCTCCTGCAGGGCGAAACTGTCTATGCCGTCTACGACTGCATCGGCGTGGGCACCGGTTTCGTAGGCATTACCGACAAGCGTGTGGTCATCCAGGACAAGAGCTTTGTCGGCGGCAAGATGGCCATCACGTCCGTGCCCTACAAGAACATCCGTTCCGTCTCCATGGTCTCCAACAAATCGATGCTCGGGAAGTTCGCCTCGACTTCCTCGATCGCCATCAACACCGGAGGCGGCGTCCAGCAGGCCGACTTCCGGGGCGACGAGAAAGCCGCTCTCGTGAGTGATGGGTCTCCGGAAGCTCGTCACGGCGAAACTTGTTCCCTGGTTGATGGCGAGGTAAATCGGCTCGTCGGGCTGGCCAAGCCGACGAGCCATCAGTTCCGAGAGCGTCGCCCACGGGGTCTGTCCACGGACGGCCGCGATTCCCTCTACTCGCCGACGGAAGGCTGATGGCCGATCCACCGAGGTGCGCACAGTTGAATCCTCATTGCCTCCCGGCGGCATCACAGCGTCATGCCAACCCACGGCAATGCCAGTACGACGTCGGCGCTGGCACCCATGGATCCCGTCCCGCCTCCTCTGGATGGCGGGGTTCTGCTGACAGGCAAGCCCGGACGATGCTTTGGCCAAGCAGATCTCCAGTTGCAGCCTCAGTGTATGGCCCTTCAGCTGTTCCTGTTGCGCTCAGACCCGCGAACCCTGTTGCCCTCGTGCACACGCTTTCCTATAGTTGCTGTCGAAGACCCCGGAACGATCACTGGCTCGCCATATCGCCGGGGTTACGCCTTTAACGGGCACGCTTGGTCCGTAAGCCCGCCGTCCGTCGGGCGTGATTTTGTCACCGATGGCTGCTAGTCGACTGTGTTGCACCGAGACTTTCGAGTTCTCTCACGACCGCCTTTAGGACCTTGCTACCACCAAGGACATAACTTATGCATATTTATGTCGCCACAGGGGGCACGTGTCGTAAAACGCATAAGTTATGCATAACATGTCTATATGGAGGTCAAAGAAATTTCAAAGCTAGTGGCTGCTGGCGAATCTCTGACCGTTGAGTTCAAACATCGCCGCTCTCGAAGCGACTTCACGGATAACGACCTTGTCGAGACCGTGGCTTGTTTTGGCCAATGGACGCGGAGGGACACTCTTCATCGGCGTTGACGATGATCGCTCGATCTCTGGCTGCTACCCGTGGCACGGTGAACGAACAGATCCGGCCAAGCTGGAAGCCTTGATCCAAAACAGAACCAGGCCCAGCCTCCCCACCCAGATTGAGGTCCTGTCTGTCGAAGGCGTTGACGTCGTGGTCATCAAAATCCCGGACCAAGATATGCCCGTCGGCACCAGCCGCGGCGTGTACCAGCGACGGGCAATGAAAACCGATGGCACGCCCGAGTGCATAGCTTATGAACCACACGACTTGTTGCTGAGCCAGTTCAGCGCCAGCGGCAAGGACTGGGCGGAATTGCCTGCCCTTTCTGCCTCGATGTCAGACCTTGATCCACAAGAATTTGATAGGTTTCGTAGGCTCTGCGCCGCTGCTTCCGGGGACCGGTCACTGGCCGAGCTCGCCGACGTTGAGATCCTGAGAGCGCTCGCCCTCACCGACCCCCTTCATGGTGGCTCGCCAACGCTGGGCGCCATTCTCTTGTTCGGCACAGAAGAGGCTATCGCCCGCTGGGTGCCGAATCACGAAGTGGCCTTTCAAGTTCTGGAACGAACGCGTCTGAAGACCAACGATTTACTGAGGTCGCCGTTGTTTAAGGTTGCCGAGGAGCTTCAAGAACGACTTGAAGCGAGAAATACGGAAGATGAGATGCAGCTTGGACTCCTGCGTCTTTCTCTTCCGCGGATCCCCATGTCAGTCGCTCGCGAAGCTATCGCCAACGCATTAGTTCACCGTGACTATACGAGTCTCGGCCCGGTCTCCGTATCCCTCAAAGACGATGCCTTCTCGGTCAGCAGCCCCGGCGGATTTCCGCGTGGCATAACAATGGAGAATCTCCTCGATTCGTCACAACCCCGAAGCCGGGCTCTCGCCGACGCTTTCAAACGTGCTGGCCTCGTTGAACGTTCTGGACGGGGCGTCAGCATCATGTACCGGGAAATGCTGCGGCTCGGCAGAAATGAGCCTGACTATTCGAGAAGCAGCGACACCCGGGTCGTTGTCACGTTTCCGGTGGAGGCAGCCGACAAGGACCTGGTCGCCTATGTGCACGGCATTCAAACCGATGGTCATGAGCTTACGCTGAACGAGTTGCGGGTTCTTCACATTCTGCGCGTCGATGGAGCCGTCACACTGATGGACTTGACCGATGACCTGGACACGCCAAAATCGCAACTTCGACCCGTCCTCAACCGCATGGAGGAGAAAGGCATGCTTGAAGTGCGGGGCTCCGGAAGAAACCGCGAGTATCATCTGCCGCCGGCCTTTTACGAGAATGCTGTACGCCGCAGCGATTACGTCCGCTCGGTCGCTGTGGAGGCCATGAGACGTGAGGAAATGGTACTCAAATACATCCGTGAGTTCGGACGCATAACGCGACGAGAAGCAGCCGAGTTATGCGGGATCAGCACTACTGCCGCTTCACAGCTCCTGCGTTCAATGGCTGCATCAGGTGATATCCAGATGCAGGGTGAACGGCGCGGTGCACATTACATGCTGACTGATAGCACCGGAGGCACATAGGCTCACCCGTCCTGCTGGACGCTTACGATACTGCGAGCCTGCATGTCCAGCAGGAGATCTCGTTGAGCCGCTACAGCGCTTGCGGGTGCCAAGTCCTCTCACCGGCACCTGTGTTGGCTTGACCCGTTGCATGGCCTTGGACCATGGGCCGGATGGAGTCCGGCCCGACATCGTGTGCCCGTCCATCGTGAGCACACCCAAGCTGGAGAACTCAAAAAAGCCGAGGCTCCCGAGACCGCCAACGAGTGGCTGTCGGCCATTCCCCTAGGGAGGGCCGCCCTGCCGCGCGAGGTAGCCGCAGTCATCTGCCATCTGGGCAGCGACGCCTCATTCACCAACGGACTGGTGTACGACCTCGGCGGCGGCTCCACCGCCGGCCGGTTCATACCTCATGAAGGCACGGAGTCCGTCGCCGAGGAGTTGACCCACTCGTGAAACTTGGGATGCGCCGGTAAATCTGATTCACTCTCCCATCTGCGACGTGCGTTATCGCCAACATCTGGACGCTAGCCAGGCTTGGCAACCCCCAGAAGTTATAAGATACCGAGCCCGTGTCTTATAACTTCGGCGTCTTTCTAAAAGGTTCGAGTGGGGTCAGAGCGCATTTCAAAAGCTTTGGCACCAGAGTCTCTAAGTTTTCATCGTGCAGACACGACGCCATAAGTCCGCGGTTGGGTCGCGACGGAGGTTTGGAAGGCTGTCACCGGAGATATAGCGCTCGACTCATGAGTGCTGTTGACTTGCCGGGCCGATCTCCGGCGCGGCAAGCCAAACTGCTACAGCGCCTGCGGGTGCCAGGTCCTCTCGCCGGGGGCAGCAGCGAAAGCGACGCCGCCGGCCGGGGAGTAGTCCGGCCAGGCGAGGCCGGTGGGCGGCATGAAGTCGGCGGGGAGCAGGGCTTCAGTGGGGTCCGCGGCCTTGCGCTGCTTGAACTCGTCGGCTGCCGAGACCAGCAGTTCCGGCGAGGTCAGCATGTCCACGAAGGTGCCGGCGATGGTCTTGCCGGCCACTTCGATGGTCGGGTCGATCGCGGCGGGGATGCCGCCGAGGGCGTTCATGACCCAGCCGGGGTAGGCGCCCTTGCCAGGTGCTGGTTTGAGCGCGGGCCGGGAGATGTAGAACCGGACGGTCGGGGCGTAGTGCGTCATCTCCACGTAGTCGTCGCTGGTCCAGTTCTTCTGCCACGGGGCCAGATGCTCGCGCAAAGCAGTTTCGGCGTCCTGCGGGGAGATCAGCGATTCGCACTCGTCCAGGAAGGGCTTGTCCATCGGCTCAATCCCGAGTCCGGACTGGATCTCACGCGCGGCGGCCACGGCGTCGTCGTTATATACAGGAGCGCCGACCTGCTCAAGGTTGTTGTAGAGCGCCTGCGCCAGCACGTGGTTGGTGATGCCGGGGCGGTTGCGGGCCACCCAGGTGGTCTCCACCCGGCAGTGCGCCATCGCCGCGGCGTGCTCGGCGTTGCGGTCCAGCACGGCGAGCACATGCTCGGCCATCTCCAGCGTGGGGCAGCGCCAGGAGTACTGGATCTGCGCGATCCGCGCCGGCAGGTTGTCCGCCGTCGCCTGCCCGGAGCCGAGGATCGCGTCCGAGAGGCTCCAGCCGCCGAAACTGGGCAGCATGGCGTCCTGCATTACCCGCGAGCTGGTGTACATCTGCATCAGCGCCACGTTCGCTCCCGGAGCGCGGGCGGCGGAGTGCGACGCCGGGATCGGCGAATTCGGGTTGGCCGAGAGCTGCCAGGTCTCCGGCTCGTCGCAGATGAACGAGTAGACCTTGGAGTAGTAGCTGCCACACTGGGTGTCCCAGCGGGCGGTGTTGCACAGCGGCAGCATGTAGAACGG
The DNA here is from genome assembly GCF_053607305.1 of Arthrobacter sp. NPDC055138. Taxonomy (NCBI): domain Bacteria; kingdom Bacillati; phylum Actinomycetota; class Actinomycetes; order Micrococcales; family Micrococcaceae; genus Arthrobacter; species Arthrobacter sp. NPDC055138. The sequence continues at coordinate 185,689 of NZ_JBSGTH010000004.1, read as the reverse complement.
GTGGAAGCTGACAATCGCGTCCACGCCGTCGTAGTAGCCGCGCAGCCCGTGCACCACCTTGGAGCCCTGCACCTTCTCCGCCGGTTCGCCGGTGTAGCGCAGGGTGCCGGCGATGCCGTGGACCTCCATGGCGTGCTTGGTGCCCAGCAGCCCGGCCAGCGTGGAGATGCCCAGCGCCGAGTGCGGGTCGGTGTGGCCGGGGGCGAACGCGCTCAGCCCGTCGCGTGGGGTTTCCTCGGTGGAGGCGGCCTGGCAGTTGCCCGGCACGGCGTCGTACTCGGCGTAGGTCAGCAGCACCGGCCCGCCGCTCCCCTGCGTCCACTCGGCCTTGAACGCGGTGGGCATGCCGCCGCTGCCCTCCTCCACCTCGAAGCCCTCGGCGCGCAGCCGCTCCACGTACCAGGCGGCCGACCGGTATTCGCGCCAGGCCGGCTCGGCGAGCTCCCAGATGTGCCGGTGCCATTCGGAGAGCCGGTCCATGTTGGCGTCGATCCACTCCCGCGCGGTGGCCTTGGCCTCGGCGGCGAGGCTGGCTGGGACGGCGGTGGCTTCCTGGGTGGTGCTCACGGGTAGGTCCTTTCGGGTGGTGCTGTTAATAAGGTGCAGAGGAAAGTACGACGGCGGTGCTCGGGTCTCCCCGCGCTCACTGGCGCTCGCTTGGTCGACCACCGAGCCTCGGGTGGTCGATGGAGGCGCGCCAGCGCCGAGTAGAGACCGGTCGACCACCGGGTTCGCGCTTACTCGAACAACTGCGTGGGAACGTGCAGAAGGCGCACTCCGCCGGCGTCGATGGCGGCCGCGAGTGCTGGCGCAAAGTCCTCGGCGGCGGTGATCCGTTCGCCGTGGCCGCCGAAGGCGGTGGCCAGGGCGGCCCAGTCGGGCTGGACCAGGTCCACGCCCACCGGCGCGATCCCGCGGTCCAGCTCGTTCTGCCGGATCTCGCCGTAGCCGCCGTTGTCCGCGCAGACCACCACCAGGTCCAGCCGCTGCTCCACCGCGGTGGCCAGCTCCTGGACCGCGAACATCAGTGCTCCGTCGCCGAGCACGCAGACCACCGGCCGGTCGGGCGCGGCCACCTTGGCGCCGATCGACGCCGGCAGGCCGTAGCCCAGTGTGGCGTAGGCGGGCGTGTAGAGGAACGAGTGCGCCCGCTCCTGCGGCACAAAGCTGGCGGTGCCGAAGTACGTCACCTGCGAGGAGTCACCGCCGAGCACCGCGTTGGCCGGCAGCACGGAGGCCACTTGTTCGGCGAGCGCCGCCAGCGGCGGGGCCAGCTCGCGGGCCGCATCGCGCAGCACCGGACGCAGCCGCGCCACGCGGTCGGCACCGCTGTCTCGACGGTCTCGGGTCTCCACGCGCTCGGTCTCCACGTGCTCGGTCTCCACGCGCTCGCTGGCGCTCGCTTGGTCGACCACCGAGCGCTCGACGCCGCCGTCGTTATTTTCCTGCAGTGCGGCGAGCAGCTGGGGCACGACGGCGGCGCTGTCACCGACCAGCGGAACGTCGGCCACAACGTTCTTGGCCATCTGGCCGGGCAGGATGTCCACCCGGATCACCGTGCCGCTTGGGTGCAGCTGGTTGAACCAGAGTTCGGCCTCGCCCACCTTGGAACCGATCACCAGCAGCACGTCGGCTTCCTCGCAGAGCTGCTGCGCGGCGGGCAGCCGGATGTCCGAGCCCAGCGCCAGCGGATGCGATTCGGGCACCGCGCCCTTGCCGTTGAGCGTGGTGACCACGGGGGCATCCAGCGCTTCCGCGAACTGCAGCAGGTGGTGGCCGGCGCGCAGCGACCCGCCGCCGGCCAGAATCACCGGCCGGCGCGACTCGGCCAGCAGCTGCGCGGCGTGACGGATGGCCTGGGCGGAGGCGCCGGCCGGCTCGCGCGGGGCGACCGGCTCCAGCAGCTCCGCTGGGCAGTCGCTCGGGCCTTCGAGCACGTTGAGCGGGACCTCGATGTGCACCGGCCTCGGTCGGCCGTAGCGGAACAGCTCAAACGCGTCGTGGATAGCCTGCGCGGCCTCGGTCCCGGAGTGCACGCGGCGCGACCACTCCACAATCGCGCCGGCCGCACCCGTGGCGTCCTTGGTTTCATGCAGCGCGCCGACATCGGCGAACTCCTCGCCCTCGGGCACACCCGGGGACAGGATGATCAGCGGCCGCGACTCGCAGTACGCGGTGCCGGCTGCGGAGAGCGCGTTGAGCAGGCCCGGTCCGGAGGTTGTGATCACGACGCCGGGCAGCCCGGTCTGCTGCGACCAGCCGTCGGCGCCGTACCCGGCACCTTGTTCATGCCTGCTGGTCACCGCTCGGATGCCCAGCGGCGCTAGATGCCGGTAGAACTCCAGGTTGTGCGTGCCGGGGATGCCGAACACCGCGTCGATCCCGTAGTTGCGCAGCAGCGTCAGTACGCTCAGGCCCACATTGTCGGCCACCACGCCGTCCGGCAGCTGGACGTCCTGTTGCACCCGCTGCGCGGTCTGCTCAGACATGGCCGCCTCCGGCGAGCGCCGGCTCGCTGGTTCGGCTGGGCTCGGCCTCGAACGCCGGTCTGCCGCCCACCCAGGTCTGAAGCACCTGGATCTGCGCGATGGTCTCCGGAGCCACGGCCAGCGGGTCCGCGGAGAGCACGGCGAAGTCGGCGCGCTTGCCCACGGCCAGCGAGCCGAGGTCGTCCTCGCGTCCCAGTGCCCGGGCGCCGTTGAGTGTGTGCCCCTCCAGCGCCTCGGCGGCGGTGATCTTCAGTGTGTCCGGGCCCAGCTTGTGGCCGCGGCGGGTTACCCGGGTGACGGCGGCCTGGATGGCTTCCAGCGGGCGCGGTTCGGCTACCGGTGCGTCGGAGCTGAGGGTGACCGGCACACCGGCGTTAATGAATTCGCCCAGCGGGTTGAACCGCTCCCCCGGAGTCCCGACCGCGGCGGTCACGCCTTCGCCCCAGTTGTAGTAGTGCTGCGGCTGGTTCACCGGGAAGATGCCGGCGTCGGCCATCCGGCGGATCTGCTCCGGCGTCGGCAGTCCGCAGTGCTCGATCCGGTGCCTAGCGTCGGAGTCCGGGTGCTCGGCCTGTGCCGCCTCGATAGCGGAAATCACCATCTCCAGCGCCGTCGGCGACTGCGCGTGCGTCGCGGTCTGCAGTCCGGCCGCGTGCGCCTTCAGGATCAGCGCGGCGTAGTCGGCCGGGTCGTGGTAGAGCTGGCCGGTGCGGCAGGGGTCGCCCACATAGCCGTCCGGGAAGTAGGCGGTCCAGCCGCCCAGCGTGCCGTCCGCGTAGAACTTGAAGCCGGCAAAGCTCAGGTGCGCGTTGCCGAACGCCCCGGTCATGCCGATCTCCAGTCCCTCCTCCAGCAGGTGGGAGAGGAAGTACATGCTGTAGCGGATCTTCAGCTGGTCGGCCTCGGCCAGCCGCAGGTACATGTCGAACTCGCGGCGGGAGACCTGGGCGTCGCCCACCGTGGTCACGCCGCCGGTCAGGAAGTCCTGCTGCGCCGCGGCCAGCTGACGCAGGTGCTCCTCCGGCGCGTCGGCCAGGTGGAAGTTGGGGCCGTGGTGGCCCACCTTCACCCCGCCGAGACCGGTCAGGATGTTGCACGCGGCGTCGGACAGCTCGCCGGTCAGCTCGCCGTCGGCGTCGCGGAAGAACTCACCGCCGGCCGGATTCGGGGTGTCCCGGGTGATGCCGCCCCGCTCAAGCGTGTAACTGTTCACCACGCCGCCGTGTCCGGAGGCGTTCATCAGGTACACCTCGCGGTCTGCGGCCACCTGGTCCAGTTCCTGCCGGGTGGGGTGCCGGCCCTCGGCCAGGTTGCGGTGCTCGTAGCCGTAGCCGCGCACCGGCTGCCCGGCCGGCGCGGTCTCCGCGGCCGCGCTCAGCAGCGCCACGATCTCCGGGATGCTGCCAGCCTGGTCCGGCCCGCAGTCCACCCAGGTTTTCATCTGCCCGTACATCAGCGGGTGCGCGTGCGGGTCGATGAACCCAGGCACCACGGTGGCCTCGCCCAGGTCCCGGACCTCCGGCTCGCGCAGTCCCAGCGCGGCGGCGGCCTGGCGGCATTCGGCCTCGGTGCCGACGGCGGCCACCCGCCCGGCGGCGACCAGCATCGCCGTCGCGCCCTTGCCGGACGGGTCCAGCGTGTGGATGGTGCCGGCGGTGACCAGCAGTGGTTGGAAATCGGCGCTGTCGTCGAACGTCTTCAGCTTGCGCATTACTTAAAGCTCTCCTTCTTCCACATACCTTCAATGCCCGGGCCCTCATGCTTGCCGGCATCCCCGCCGCCTGTGCTCTCAGGGCGGGCGGCACCGCCCGCGGCACCATCTGAACCAGCGGCATCGTCGAACACGTTCTCGTCAACGTGCTGCGGCGCGATCGCCAAGCAGAAGAGGCCCAGCGCACCCATAGCGGCGAACATTCCGATCACCGACCACACGGTGCCGGTCGCATCCCACAGCAGTGTGGCGGCCAGCGGGGACAGGCCCGCCCACAGGGCGGCAGCCACGCCGTAGGAGAGCGAGATGGAGGTGTAGCGCGCCTGCGGCTTGAACAGCTGGGACAGGATGGTGGCCACCGGAGCGTAGGTGAAGTTCATCGCCACGCGGACCACGGCGAAGGCCACGAAGATCATCCACTCCGGTCCGGTGGACATCAGCAGGAACTGCGGCACGATGAACACCACGGAGCCGATCAGGCCGATGGCCATCACGCGCTTGCGGCCCCAGGTGTCGCCCAGCCAGGCGATGCCCAGGCAGGTGATCAGCTCGAAGAACGCCGCCACGGACATCGCGTTCAAGATCAGCGTCTCGTCCAGGCCCACCGACGGGTCGGTGCCGTAGGCGGTGGCGAAGGTGGTGGCCAGATAATAGCCGCCGGTGGAGATGGGCAGCAGGCCGATGCCGATCAGGATCGGCTTCCAGTTCTTGCCCAGCGCGTACTTGATCGGGACAGTCTGTTCCTTACCCTCCACCTTGTCCTCGAAGACCGGGGATTCCTCCACCCGGTAGCGCACCCAGAAGCCCACGGCGATCAGCACCACGGAGAGCAGGAACGGAATGCGCCAGCCGCCGTCCACCAGGAACGTCTCGCCCTGTGCGGACAGGATGCCGAAGATCAGCGTGGCGCCCAGCGCGCCGGCCGGGTTGCCCAGCTGCGCGAAGCCGCCGTAGAACGTCTTGTGCTTCTCCGGCGCGTGCTCCACCGCCATCAGCACGGCGCCGCCCCACTCACCGCCCACGGCCAGACCCTGCAGCACGCGCAGCAGCACCAGCATCACAGCGGCCCAGGAGCCGATGTTCTCGTAGGTGGGCAGCACGCCCACCAGCACGGTGGACAGGCCCATCACCAGCAGCGTGATCACCAGCGACGGGCGCCGGCCGAACTTGTCGCCGATGTGCCCGAAGATGATCCCGCCCAGCGGCCGGACCAGGAAGCCCACCGCGTAGGTGGCGAAGGCGGCGGCGATGCCGGCCAGCCGGTCCGCCTCGGGGAAGAAGATGGGGCCGAAGACCAGGGCCGCGGCCGTGGCGTAGATGTAGAAGTCGTACCACTCGATGGCGGTGCCGACGAAGGCCGCGAATCCTGCGCGCCGCGCCTTTGCGTGGCTGAACTGCGGCCGGGCTGCTGATGTGTGTGACATGGTCTTCCACCTTGGGGTGTAGGCATGGATGCCGGTGTGATCCATGCAACTGTAGGACCGGTTCAATGATCCGACAAGAGCAGAAATTCTGCGTTACGGCCCGCTGAATTCAGTTTTGCGCAGGTTCCCGCGCATTGTTTCTCCGGAGTGCTTGCATGTGCGCTGTATCACTGGATAATTGACGACGACGGTGCTCACTTGGGAGGTTCAGAAAACTTTGGCGATCCCCACCGAAACGATCGACACAAAACTCGTCCGTGCCCTGCAGCAGGAAGGCCGGGCCAGCTACCAGGACCTGGCCCGCGACCTCGGCCTCCCTCGGGCCACGGTCTCGGCCCGGCTGCGGGAACTGCTGGACAGCCACACCGTCCGAGTGGTGGCCGCGGTGGATCCGGCATTCCTCGGCCAGCACGTGATCGCCCACGTCTCCGTGGTGGCGTCCGGACCGGTGCGGCATATCGCCGAGCGGCTGGCCGAATGGCCGGAGGCGGTGCTGGTCTCGGCCGTCGGCGGCACCCACGATCTGGTCGCCGAGATCCGCGTGTCCACGCACGATGAACTGCACGGTGTGCTCACCCGGCTCCGCGAGCACCCCAACGTTGCCTACATCGACACCTTGGTCTACACCCGGCTGGTCAAGGGCTTCTTCATCTCGCAATACGCCGGCGAGGTCACCATCGACGGCGTGGACACCCAGCTCATCGAAATCCTGCAGAAGGACGGCCGGACTAGCTACCGTGACCTCGCTGCCGCCGTGGGCCTGACACCCACTGCCGTACGCTCCCGCGTGCAGCGCCTGCTGGACACCAGGATCATCCGTATCAGCGCGGTAGAGTCCCGCGGCGCCGGCGGCCGGCAGCTCTCCATGGGCGTCGGCCTGAACATCGCCGGCAGCAACGACGCCGTCCTCGAACTCCTGCGCAACTCATCCCACGTGGAATTCGTCGCCCAGACCGTCGGCCGCTTCGACGCCATCACCACGCTCGCCGCCCAATCCCCCCGCGATCTCCTCGCCCAGCTCGAAGAAATCCGCAGCCTCCCCGCCGTCAGCCGCACTGACTCCTGGCTCCACCTGGAAGTCATCAAGGAAGACTACGCGCGGAGGATCTCGTAAAACAAGCCACCCTCGGCAAGCCAAATTCGTCCATGTTGCGGTCGGGCTACGACAGGGAAGCCGACGATCGTCACAGCATACAGCCGCTCGTAGCCCGAACAACCGCACTGGCCTCCCTACCGCATCGCGCTAGGCTCTCCGAACAACTTACGGCCAGCGCCGGCCTATGAGCTGCGATCCTTGCCCCAGCCACGGTCCCCGTGAACTGCCCCGTCCAAGAGATCAAGTGGGCCGAGAAGGCCAAAGGATTGGCTCAGAAGAGCCAGCTCCGTGAACTCTCGGGGAAGGGGTCTAGGCATGGATTTTGCTGCTTTCTCGATATTTGCACGCGAAAAGTCAGCACCGCGCATCGTCGTTAGCCAGGACTTGAACGCCATCTTGGTTCGCCCGTCCCTGCGCGCCCGATCATACTCGGTCTCAAGGTCCTCCCATCGGCGTGCGCCGGACACGAAGTCGGTGACAGGCAGGTAGCAGAGAATGTCGCGCTTAGAAAGCCCAAACGGCCTGATGCGGTGTATGACATTGCAGTCGATGGCCCGCTCTCCCAATTCTCGAAGCCACAACGATTCTCCCCCGAAACTCAAGTCCGTTAATCTGGCCAGAATCGACTTCGCGACCTTCCGTTGACCATTTTCATAAGCGCCTACAGCGGACTCCCATATTTCACTCGCCTCACGCCCAACGACGTTGTCAAGGACGAAGACCACGCTCGCTTCAGTAGCGTCAAAAAGAATTCGCGCATCCGCTATGGAACGGGCGTGGGCTGCTCCGTTGATAGGAATAATCCTGCCTCCTCCGTCGCGGATGCTATCGCCAATGAGAGTATCGAGGACTATCTCGTCGTGAATTCCCTCAACAAGCACGAAAACTCTGGTCAGCTGCAGCAGGTCGCTGGGTGCCAGACCTAAGGAATGCGCAGACTGGGACAAAGAAGCTTGAGAGCTGAGGTCCACTGAATGCAGAACGGTAGGGTATTCACGCAGCCTACTGACGTGATGAAGGATCGCGCCAACTCGTACATCGAGGAACGCAGGGGCATGAGACGCGGCCAAAACACTCAAGTTTTGAGAGGCACGACACAGACTGTTCATCGCCCGCGGCAGTTCTCGCTCACGTGCTCGGTGTAGCCCGCGTTCGGGTTCATCAATAAGGAAAATTTGCGGCCGGCTGGTGTCCTGACCTGTGATCGCCCATTGCAGCGCAGTCTTCGCCCACCTAAGTTCCGCCCCAGATAAGCGACCGAGCCCAACTTCTATATCCCCTGACTTGGCCCACCACTCGGGGACTTCACCTACAAACCATTCACTCGGTGATTTCAACTCGAGCTCGAGCGTGAAGTAGTGCGGACCGGTTAAATCTAGGAATGTGTTGGCGGCAGATGTAACCTCAGAAACCGCTAGAAGGAACCGAGGATTCAGCTGAGTTTCAGATTCGGTGGCGATGTCTATGAGCTCACCCTCGCTCTCTGCGAGGGACACGAGCAAGTTGTTGCTAGCCTCCTGTACACCCTCCATCGTTCCCCGATCGGAGATCACGTGGACGGGTGCAACTTCAATCCGTCCAAGCAGGGAGATTGGCAATGCAAAGTGAGCTGGCCAGCCACTAACGAGATCCCGCTCGACAGCACCCTTCGAAGCAACCTTGGTCCATGGGGTCTCCCATTGACCAGATATGGAGCATTCCTGGACGGCCGCCTGAACTGCTTTTATGCCGCTGGCATCCTGATTCTCAAGGACGCTTGTGAAGAAATCACGTTGTACATCGACGACCCGCTTTAGCGCGCTCCACTCTGTCTTCGAAAGCTCCGCGCTGAGATAGGAACCCCAAGCTGGTTTATTGGGCGTGCCGATCGGGACTAGAGCAAAGTGAACGTTTTGCTGCTTGGCCAGCAAGGGGTCGTCCCAGATCCAATCTGATTCCTTCTCTTCACAGAGAAAATCATTGAGCACTTCCTGCCACTTCTCGAAACGGGTCGGGCGAGGAGGCGAATCCGCTCCCATGGGATCAAGGATGGAGTCCATGAGAGCGAGCTCAAATGACGACGGTTCGAATTGACCCGGATCCGCTTCTAAGGATGTGAGCCGTATATGAAGACAGGACCGCGTTGAGCTGACACCGTACGGATGGTTCGGGCCGATTCCAGCGAGTACTGCTTCGACCTCACTCAGAACCGTCGTCTTGCCGCTGCCGTTAAGCCCGTACAACACAGACAAGCCTTCATCAAGATTTAGATGTACGGCATCAAGGGGCTCTGGACCGAAGATGCTCACTCCGACGAGCTCGAAGCCGTGTCCTGCTAGAACCACTGATTCTCCTTTGAGTGATAATTGCAATCAATTCGACGGTTCAGTTGCGCGCGGAGGCTAACTCCGCCCAGGCGGAGCTAGCCTCCGCGCGGATGGGCCGACCTTCATCCCTTTGGGCCGCCCGTAGACTGAGGTTGCTCTATAGATGCTCGTGTTTGGCAGCAGTGAGCACGAAGTCATCACTGCGTGCCCCCTGCGCCCCATCAAGAACTTGCGTCCGTTTCATCCTTGAGCTCACTGTAAGAGACGCCAACGAGAGTCCAGATACATGACACGTTGTCTACCGTTTCGTTATGTGTGCTGTATCGTTTAGCTGCACCCGTAGAACTAGTCTGGAAAAGGCATGTTTCGATGACGGAACATGATCGGCCGCGAGACCACGGGGGGACGCTTTGGACGCATTTGGCATCCGGAATCAGATGATTGAAGGATACCGGTCATTCAGCGAAGGCTTCGTCGACATCCAGGATCCAGCGATAGCCAAGGCCGTCGAAAAGCAGTCAAACGAGGGCGCCCAATGGCCAGACCCTTGGCTGTCGCTCAACCCCTCCTTCAAGACCGGCGGCACCATCAGCGAGCTGGTGGCCCGCGGTCTGCTGCACGAAGACTGCCGGCAGGTCTTCCGGATTAAGCAGAGCCGAGAGGACCAGGGCTCCCGCGAGCTCACCCTCCACCAGCATCAAGCAGATGCCATTCGGATTGCCAACACTGGCAAGTCTTACGTGCTGACTACGGGCACCGGCTCGGGCAAGTCCCTGTCCTACATCATCCCCATCGTCGACCATGTGCTCCGCAACGGCAGCGGCAAGGGCGTTCAGGCGATCATCGTCTACCCCATGAACGCATTGGCGAACAGCCAGCGGGAAGAGCTGGAGAAGTTCCTCCTCAACGGCTTCAACGGCCAACCTCCCGTGACCTTCCAGCGATACACGGGCCAGGAGGATCATGACACCCGCCAGGAAATTCTGAAGAACCCGCCCGACATCCTGCTGACCAACTACGTCATGCTCGAATACGTCCTGACGCGCCCGGATGAACGAAATTCGCTTATCAGCGCCGCCCAAGGCCTGCGATTCCTTGTCCTGGACGAGCTGCACACCTACCGAGGCCGGCAGGGCGCGGACGTTGCCATGCTAGTGCGCCGGCTCCGCGACGCCTGTGAAGCTCAAGAAACGCTGCAGTGCATCGGCACGTCAGCGACCATGTCTTCAGAGGGGACATCGGAGGACCAAAAGACCGACGTCGGCAAGGTCGCCTCACGCATATTCGGCACCGAGGTGTCGGGAGACAACGTCGTTATGGAGACGCTGGTACGCGTTACAAACGAACGGCACCCTTCCCCGGAGACTCTAAAGGCATCCGTTATAGAGCGCTCCGATACCGAATTCTCCGTCGCTGCCCTATCCTCCGATTACGGCACGCTGCAAAGCGATGGCTTGGCTTCCTGGGTGGAAGACCAGTTTGGACTGCGGCTCGAGCCAACCACGGGGAAACTGGTCCGCAGTACTCCTATGACCGTCGATCAGGCCGCCGAGAAGCTGTCGGAAGCGACAGAGGAGAGTGTCCGTGACTGCGCCCGGGCCATTCAGGCGACCCTGCTCGCAGGCTCGAAGGCAAAGCATCCGCAGACTCAGCGTCCGCTCTTCGCTTTCCGCCTGCATCAGTTTATCTCCAAAGGCGGCTCGGTTTTCGTCACGGCCGAGGACGAGGCAACCCGCATCATTGAGACCAATTTCCAGGTCATCGTAGGTCAAGAGGAGAAACGGCTCTATCCCCTTGCCTTCTGCCGTGAATGCGGCCAGGAATACCTCATGGTGACGAAGTCCGAAGGAGCATCCGGAACAAGCTTCCTCGCCCGCCATGAACTGCGCATCCAAAAGGACAATCCGGAGGGCCAGGATGGATACCTGTTTATTTCCTCCTCTCTCGAATGGCCCAAGGATCCTCTGGCCGAAGATCGTTTGCCAGCGTCCTGGCGAACCGAGACAGCGAGCGGCAACCCCACGGTTGTGGATTCCAAAAGGGGCCGGGTTCCGCAGCGCTACGTTGTCCATACGAACGGAATGGGGGCCCCAGAGGATGCGCAGTCATTCGACGGGGGCCAACTGGCCGCATGGATTCCCGGGTCCTTGGGATTCTGCCTTGGCTGCCGCGTTACCTATGAGGCTGTCCGCAGCGGTGAATACAGCAAACTTGTAACCCTAGACCAGGAAGGTCGATCCAGCGCTGTCACTGTCCTTGCAACGAAGCTTGTTCAGCTCCTCAAATCGGATGCAGGCCAGGATCTTGACACTGAAGCCAAGAAGCTTCTCACGTTTGTCGACAACCGTCAGGACGCGGCCCTGCAATCGGGCCATCTCAACGACTTTGTGCAAGTCGCACAGTTACGCGCCGCCTTGGTCCGTGCCTTGCAGCAGGCACCTGAAGAGGGCATCGACGCCACTGAGCTCGGCGATGCGCTCATCAAGTGCCTAAATCTTGCTTCCAACGAATATAGCCGGGTCGAAGATCCGCTGGATCCGCGTCCTTCCAAGCGAGCGCTTCATCAGGTCCTGACCTACCGCGCACTTCGGGATCTCCAACGCGGTTGGCGCATTACCCTGCCCAACCTCGAACAAACAGGGCTTCTCCGCGTCGACTATCCCCATGTGAAGCTACTTGCTGAGCAGGAACATCGGTGGGAAGGCGCTCATTACCTCCTGCGCGACGCCGATCCCGCCCAGCGTGAAGAAATTATCCGTGTCCTCCTCGACGAGTTCCGCAGGGTGCTCGCCATCGAAGCCGAGGAGTTTTCACAGGAGTGGCTGGACCGGCTGCGCAGCCAGAGCCATGAGCATCTCAAAGGTGCATGGTCGGTAACCGACCGCGAGCGGGCACCCGAAACGGGGTTGGCTGTTCCTGAATCATTGCGGGAAGGACAAAAGGGGCGCAACCTGCTAACCGTCACGGGCAAGAGCGGCTTCGGGCGCTGGCTCCGCCGGCCAGAGCGGCTCGGTGTCGCCCTCACCCCTTCTGAAGCCAATGAGATCATCGAGGATCTCATCCATCTGCTCGAGAAGCACGGACTAATTGCGTTCATCGTAAACGGGAGGCAACGGGGCTACCAGCTCAAACTCTCGGCGATGGTCCTTCGTCCCGGCAACGGCGAATCGGGTGCAGCCGATCCTATTAGGCGTAGCTATCACGCCGACCGCAAACCGCGCGTGGTGAAGTTCTTCAAGGATCTCTATACGGAGGGCGCGGCCGGACTATCCGGTCTCCGCGCAGCCGAACACACCGCTCAAGTACCCGGGGTTGTCCGCGAATCCCGTGAGAAAGAGTTCGGCAGCGCTGAACTTCCGCTGCTGTTTTGCTCCCCCACGATGGAACTGGGCGTCGACATCAAGTCGCTGAATGCCGTTGCCATGCGGAACGTACCGCCTACACCCGCAAATTACGCGCAGCGCAGCGGCCGTGCAGGGCGCTCGGGCCAACCGGCTCTAGTAGTGACCTACTGCGCGTCCGGGAACGCGCATGACTCCTATTATTTCGAGCGCTCCAACCTCATGGTCTCAGGGCAAGTCCAGCCCCCGCGGTTGGACTTCGCTAATGAAGACCTCGTTCGGTCCCACGTGCACGCAATTTGGCTCGCCGAGGCCCTTGCCACGACCGGAGAAGGCCTTGGCTCTTCCATGGCCCATGTCCTGGCTTTGGAAGAGCCCGGTTATCCGCTCATGACCGGAGTCGACTCTCAGCTGAAGGACACAGCTGCGGCGGAGTCGGCCAAACAACGTGCTCGCCGTCTTGTTGACGCCGTTGCCCAAGAACTTCAGAACACGATCTGGTGGGACGAACAGTGGTCCGACAGAGTCGTCGACGGGGCGTTCGCCAGCTTCGACCGAGCGTGTGAACGCTGGCGGGATCTGTACCGCCATGCCATGGCCGAACGCGAACAGGCGTATCGGGCTAGTAATGACCATTCCACGGACAGCAAAACTCGCGAAGCCGCCCGTCGACGCGAGAACGAAGCCTTCCAGCGTGTCCAGATCCTTCTAAACGACAGCGAGGGACGGGGGCAATCGGACTTCTACACCTACCGCTACCTGGCCTCCGAGGGTTTCCTGCCGGGCTACTCCTTCCCGCGCCTTCCACTGGCTGCCTTCATCCCCGGGATCAAGAGCCGCGACAATGACTACACCAGCACATGGCTGCAGCGTTCCCGGTTCCTCGCTATCAGCGAATTCGGGCCGCAGTCGTTCATTTACCATGAAGGTGCCCGTTACCAAGTCACCAAAGTCAGCCTGCCGCGCACCGGTGACAACGAGGACGCCAGTGAAGTGGCGATGTCCGAGGCTCGAATTTGTGAATCCTGCGGCTACCTCCACGAGCGAGCCGTTGGCCTTGAAATCTGCGAGCATTGCGGGGCAGCCCTCGGTGGTAGCTGGAAGAACCTCATGCAACTCCAATCGGTCATCACGGTGCGCCGAGAGCGGATCAGCGCCGACGAGGAAGAACGCAACCGACAAGGTTTCGAGCTGCTGACCAATTACCGGTTCGCCGGGGCGCCGACCAGTCCCCGCCGCGCCGAGGCGGCGGTGACGGTCGACGGCCACATCGTCGCAGACGTTACCTATGGGGACGGGGCAACCGTTCGGGTCACGAACATCGGCCGGACCAACCGCAAGAATAAGGACGACCGCGGCTACTGGCTGGACCTAACCACCGGCGCCTGGCTGAGTGAGGCGAAAGCCAACGCTGCCGACGACGAGGAACTCGATCCGGACATCGCAACTGTTGACAAGTCAAAGCGGGCCGACAAAGTCATCCCGTTCGTCGAAGACCATCGCAATATCGCCGTCCTTCGCTGGACCGAAGCAATGGATGATACAGAGGCTGTCACCGCACAGTACGCAATCGAGCGCGGGATCGAAGCTGTCTTCCAGCTGGAGGATTCAGAGCTGACCTCGGAGCTGCTACCCGATGACGGCGAGCGCGGACGCATCCTCCTGGTCGAAGCCGCGGAAGGCGGTGCAGGTGTTCTTCGCCGGCTACAGGCCGAGCAGGACGCACTGTCACGGGTTGCTGCAAGCGCCTTGGACATCCTGCATATCGACCCGAAAAGCGGCGAAGACAAACTCGATGCTTGCGTCCGCGGCTGCTACCGGTGCCTCCTGTCATACGGAAACCAGCGTTCCCACGAGAAGATCGACCGCCGGACGGTCCGTAACTTGCTGATGGACATGCAGCTGTCATCGACAATCCAGCCGGAGACTTCGGCATCACGGAAGGCGTCGGCGCCAGAAGTTGGCAATGCACCGGTCGATTTCCACGCTGCCAATCCACGTATCGTGGAACTCGGCGACTTCCTGCGTCAGAACGGCCTTCGAAACGTTGACAGCGTCGACGTCATGGTAGGGGGCCACCGGATCGAGGCAACACTCGATAACGGGGTCCTTAGGACGGCGATCCTCGTCGAGGACAACGGCAGCTCCGGCACAAGGGAAATGGAACTTGCATTCAGCGGATGGAACGTCCTGACCTTGCCCAAGCACCAGTCGGTTGAAGAATTTGTCAAAGCCCACAGTGAAACATTCGGAGAGTTGCAGTGACCACGGTCAGCGAAGAGACATTTGCAGTAGGTTCGCTCGTTAGGGCTCGGGGTCGTGAATGGGTCGTCCTTCCTGAGTCGGATGAGGCCGTACTCGTTTTGCGTCCCTTGGGCGGTACCGACGAGGAAAAAGCCGGGGTCCTGCGCGGAATCGAGGACGTTGAACCGGCACGGTTTGGACTGCCTTCCCCAACGGACCTGGGTGATGACCGCAGTGCCCGCCTGCTTCGCGATGCCCTCCGCATCGGTTTCCGTTCCAGCGGCGGGCCGTTCCGCTCGCTGGCAGGTCTGAGTGTCACCCCGCGCTCATACCAGCTGGTCCCGCTCCTGCTGGCCTTGCGCCATGAAGTCGTGCGGCTCCTAATCGCCGACGACGTCGGTATCGGAAAAACCGTCGAGGCCGGCCTTGTTGCGGCAGAAATGCTGGCCCAAGGAAGCGCCCGCAAGCTGTCGATCCTTTGCCCCCCGAGCCTTGCCGAGCAGTGGCGCCGCGAACTCGAGGAAAAGTTCGGTATCCACGCCGCATTGGTGCTGCCCGGCACTATCCGCAAGCTCGAAGCCGAGGCAGGCTACGGCCGCTCAGTGTTTGAGTACTTCGACGCCACCATCGTCTCCACTGACTTCATCAAGAACGCCTCACGCCGCGACAACTTCCTGCAGCATGCTCCGGACCTCGTCATCATCGATGAGGCCCACGGTGTCACAGCGGACGACTCAGGCCGTGGCGGCAGCGGACGCACGCAGCGCTACCAACTTGTACGCGCGCTGGCCCATGACGTCGATCGCCATCTGGTGCTGGTAACGGCCACACCCCATTCGGGAAACGATTCTGCCTTCCGTAACCTGATCGGACTGCTCCGGCCGGAGTTGAAAACGGCTCCGTTGGGCACAGAGGAAGGCCGACGTATGCTGGCGGACCACATGGTGCAACGTCGGCGTGCAGACATTCGCCGCTTCCTGGACGAGGACACCAAGTTCCCCTCGGACAGGGAAACCAGCGAACGGTCCTACAAGCTGTCGTTGGAACACCGCGAACTATTTGACAGTGTTCTCGCCTATGTCCGCGGCCGTGTGCAGGACAAGTCCGGCACCAAGCTAGAGCAGCGCGTGCGCTGGTGGTCCGCTTTGTCCCTGCTGCGCTCCATCGCGTCCTCTCCGGCAGCCGCGGCGGCCACGCTCACTACCCGTGCAGCGTTGAAGGACGAGGAGGCGCTCACCTCGATCGAGAACCGAGGCATGGCAACCGTCATGGACCAGGTGGAAGACGACGGCACCGAGGGCATCGACGTCGCTCCGGCGGGATTCACCGAGGAAGACATCAACAGCTCCAGTACCAAAAAACTACTCAACAGCCTTGCCCGGCAGGCGATGGAGCTGAAGGCCAGGCCGGCCAGCGATGCCAAGCTCCAAGGGTTGGTCAAACATGTCCGGGCTCTCCTGAAGGATGGCTTCCATCCCATCGTCTTTTGCCGGTTCATCCCGACGGCCCATTATGTGACCGAGTACCTACGGCAGGAATTGAAGCGGGTCGAGGTCTCTATAGTCACTGGTGAACTCCCATCTGAGGAGCGGTCCGTACGGGTCGACCAGCTGATTGAAGCGGCAGCGGGAGGACATAAGGTCTTGGTCGCGACCGATTGCCTCTCGGAAGGCGTCAATTTGCAGGACGGCTTCCAAGCGGTCGTCCACTACGATCTGGCGTGGAACCCCACACGCCATGAACAGCGCGAGGGCCGTGTGGACCGGTTCGGCCAGGTCAAGGATACCGTCCGGGCCCTGCTGATGTACGGCGAGGACAACGGCATTGACGGCATCGTCCTCGAAGTACTCCTCCGCAAGCATGAACGCATCCGCAAGGACCTTGGCGTAAGCGTGCCCGTGCCCCCTCAAAGCGACCAGGTCCTTGCCGCCCTGCTCGAGGGCGTCCTTATGCGCGGCCAGGACAGCGACCAGCTGGAACTGGATCTGGGTCTCACTCCGGAAGCAGCCAAACTCGACGAGGAATGGCGTTCCAGCGCAGAAAACGAGAGGACTAGCCGCACCCGATATGCCCAAGGCGCCGTGCACCCTGACCGCGTCAGGACAGCCATGGACGCAGCCAGGAAAAGCCTTGGGGCACCCGAAGACGTGGAGCGATTCGTTCGCCAGGCATTGGAGGAAACCGGTGCCCACCTCACACCCACGGCGGCAGGTTTCACGGCGAACATCGTCAGCGCGGCACCGGGTGTCCGCGCGCTCTTCAACCAGCCCACCGATATCCAATTCGTCGCCGACCATCCGGCTCCACCCGGAGCCCATGTGCTCAACAGGACTGATCCTGCCGTCGCCGGCCTCGCCCAATACGTGCTGAACTCCGCGCTCGACGCGAAGCTGGATGGCAAGCAACGCCCGGCCGCTCGCTGCGGCTACATTGCCACCTCGTCGGTGTCGAAACTGACGGTCGCACTCCTCGTCCGGTTCCGGACCAAGCTCGTCCTGCCGTCTCGGCTCGGCGGCCACAACGACCTGGCTGAAGACGCGCGCATCGTCGCTTTCCGGGGCACTCCCCAGCAGCCTGATTGGCTCTCCGCTCAAGAAGTAGCTGGACTGCTCGCCTCTAAGCCGTCCGCGAATGTCAGCCCCCAGATAGCAGCGAACATGTGCTCCAACATCCTGCGCGGCATCCCCCTGCTCGAAGCCGGCTTAGCCGCGCAAGCCCAGCAGGTTGCCGAACAGATCCAGGCGGACCACACGGAAGTGCGCCTCGCCGCCCGCGGCGACTCTAAAGCCGGCAAGCTCGGCATCCGCGGACTCGCCGTCGAACCCAACCTCCCCGCCGACATCCTCGGCGTCTACATCTACGCCCCCGCAGGAGGACAGCAGTGAGCGGCGCATTCCAGGCAATTACAGTCGTCGGCGGAGTCCTACCCCCGTCGCTGCTCGGCCGAATCCAATCGGGCAACCTCCAGGACAAAGGCGGCCTCGCGCCGTCGTCGTATTTCCTCGCCGGCAGGGAAACGATCAGTGACGCCGCATCCCGGTCCTGGGCCTATCTCAAGGATGTCTGGCAGGACTGGCAGGAAGCGGACCGGAAGCAGGGCGGGACAGGCGCCGGAACCGGCGATGCCCGCCAGCGCTGGCTGCTCATCCTGCTCCGCGAGCTCGGCTACGGCCAGGTCGCCCGCGCCGGCACCGCCATCCCGGACCGGGAAAGCTTTCCGGTGTCACACCTCTGGGACAACGTGCCGATCCACCTGCTCGGCCCCCGCGTGGAACTGGACAGGCGCAACCCGGGCATCGAAGGCGCGGTGAAGGCTCCGCAAAAAATGTTGCAGGAGTTCCTCAACCACCGCACGGAATATCTCTGGGGCATCCTCAGCAACGGCTTGAAGCTGCGCATCCTGCGCGATTCCACTGCGCTGGCCGGTTCTGCCTATGTCGAGTTTGACCTCGAAACAATCTTCACCTCGGAGCTTTATCCGGAGTTCCAGCTGTTCTGGCAGCTCTGCCACCAGTCGCGCCTTGCGGCCAAGAACGAGCAAGCCGGTCCCGCCAGCTGCTGGCTCGAATCCTGGCGATCAGAAGCCGTGGAGTCGGGCAGCCGGGCTCTTGAACGGCTGGGCGAAGGAGTGCAGCAAGCTCTTGAGCAGCTGGGCACCGGGTTGCTGCGGCACCCAAACAACGCTTGGTTAATTGAAGCGCTGCATTCCGAGGAGCTGACGCGGCACGACTATCACAAGGCACTGCTACGCACCGCCTACCGGCTGCTCTTCTGCTTCGTGGTGGAGGACCGCGGTGCGCTGCACACCCCCGGTGCTCCGCAGGAAGTACGACGGCGGTACTCCGACTTTTTCTCCACCCGTCGCCTTCGGAAGCTCTCCCGTAAGCACGATGGCGGCCCCCACGATGATCTCTGGCGGAGCCAGAAACTGGTGCTCCAGTCGCTGGGTGGGAACGGTTTGGACGCCCTTGGGCTGCCCGCACTAGGTGGACTGTTCGACCCGGATCCGCGGGCAAAGCTCGCAGCCGGACAGCCGGGTAAAGACCTTGTTATGGATTGCGAACTGGCGAACCAGGACCTGCTACGCACTGTGCGCTCGCTTGCCTGGGTCAAAAACGCTTCCTTCCGAGTCGAGGCCGTTGACTACCGCCATCTGGGAGCGGAAGAACTGGGCTCCGTGTACGAATCCTTGTTGGAACTCATTCCGCGGGTGGACTTGGAGTCAAAGACCTTCGAGCTTGAGAATGTCGCCGGCAACGAGCGTAAGGTCACAGGCTCCTACTACACGCCGCCGGGCCTGGTCTCCGCCCTTCTCGACACCGCGCTCGAGCCGATACTCGACGAAGCACTAGAGAAGGCAGCGGATTCACAAGACGCGGAGCGTCGACTCCTGGCCCTCACCGTATGCGACCCGGCTTCTGGATCTGGTGGATTTCTCGTGGCCGCCGCACGCCGCATTGCACGCCGACTGGCCGAGGTTCGGGCTGGCGAGGATGAACCCACTCCTGAAAACATCCATCATGCACTCCACGACGTTGTAGATCGATGCATTTATGGCGTGGATATGAATGATCTAGCCGCCGAACTCACGAAGGTCTCGCTATGGCTAGAAGCTGTCGAGCCTGGCAAACCACTCAACTTTCTGGACAGTCGAATCAAGATAGGAAATAGTCTCTTCGGTTCGACACCGGCGCTCCTTGATAGTGGAATCCCGGACGAAGCCTTCGACCCCGTTGAAGGGGATGACAGGAAATATTCTACTGACGTAAAGAAAGCGAATCGACAGAGCAAAAAGGCATCTGTCGGAAAGTACATTTCTCCTGCTGGGATGACCCCTCTGGAGTTTGATTCAGACAATGTTTTTCAAGATCTGGTCAAGGACCGCCTCCGACTTAACTCCCCTGTAACCTCCGTTCAAGAGGCTCGATCGCGAGCGGTCGACTATGCAAAATTCAATGAGTCGCGCTTGGTGGAGGACCTCCGGCGGACGGCTGATACTTGGTGTGCAAGTTTTGCTTGGCACTTAGAACGGAGCAGCGATGCTCCACCGCCCACTAATGGAGTCTTCAGGCGCATCAAAGACGGACACACAGACAAATCACTTCAAAACACCATAGATGAAGTCAACAGCCTAAAGCAAGACTTTCGATTTTTCCACTGGCATTTAGAATTCCCTGAGATATTCATGCCAACTAACGATGCAGCAGAATCCCACAACCCGCCGCCAAAAGATGGATTCACTTGCATGTTAGGCAATCCTCCTTGGGGCAAGATAAAACTCGAGGAAAAGAACTTTTTCAGATCACGGATGCCCGAAGTTGCGGAAACTGGAAACAAATCCAAGCGTGCAGAACTTATCAATGCACTGGCATTGAACGATCCCATTCTCTACAATGAGTATAAACGGGAAAAGCGGGCACGGGATCAACTCAGTAAATTTTTGCATAAAAGTTCCGCATACCCCCTTTGCGGGATCGGCGAAATAAACACCTATTCTGTGTTCGCCGAGCGTTTTCGTCAGCTGACCTCTTCGAGCGGACGCTTCGGCGTAATCATTCCCACCGGGATAGCAACGGACGACACGACCAAGCGCTTTTTCGCTTCACTTGTAGAAGCAAGATCACTAGCTGCGCTCCATGACTTTGAAAACTCTAAGCCCTTGTTCACAAACGTTCATCGCAGCTATAAGTTCAGCCTGCTTACCGTACTCGGAGAGAGGCAAAACAGTGAGCGAACGGAATTCTCCTTTTTCCTAAAGGAACCATCGCAAATTGGAAGTTCCACCGTCGACCTCCCCGCCGACATAATCTTAAGCCTCAACCCGAACACAAACACATTGCCGATTTTCAGGAACGGAACTGAAGCTGAAATAACAGCCGCCATATACAGAGCGTGCGTGCCTCTAATCAATGAAGCTCCACACAGAGCGAATAACCCTTGGGGCGTATCTCTGCATCGCATGTTTGACATTTCTTCCGACTCACACTTATTCAGAACACAAGAGGATTTGGATGGAGAAGGCTGGACTCTCCACGGAGACATATATAATCCGCCCCAAAGTGTTACTGGTGGGGAAAGCATGCTACCGCTCTATCAAGGGGCAATGATTCATTTGTACAATAACCGTTTTGCTTCAGGAGTGCGAAACGGCGATTTTGAAAGAACTGAGTTGCACCAACTCCGCGACTTCCGCTACGCACCAATGCCGAAGACATGGGTACCTCGTTCCGCATTTGCGAAAAAGTGGCCGCACACTAATAATGGATCACTTTTTGTTTTCCGCAATGTTGCCCGATCCACTGATACCTACAGCTTCGTTGGGACCAACATTCCTTTCCGTCCGGCTGGTAACAGCGCTCAGGTCATGTCCACGCGGACCGCCGGTGACGCCGCAATTTTGCAGGCGTTAACCTCATCCGCAACTTTTGCCTACGCCGCTAAGCGCAAGATTGGTGGAGCCAACGTCAACTTTTTCCACGTCAAGCAGCTCCCTATTCTTCCTCCAGAAATGATTGATTCGCCCGCTCCGTGGAACAAAACGCTGACATGTCGAGAATGGCTTACTCCTCGCATAATAGAGCTGTCATATACAAACACTCTGATGTCTGACTTCGCACTGGCACTGGGAGATGTCCTCCCCCCCTTTGTATTTGATCCTAATCGCCGGTTTCTGCTGCGCGCAGAAATTGAGGCAGCCCTAATGCACCTTCATGAGCTCGACCGAAATTCTGCTCTAGTTATCCTTGAGGACATAGGAGGCTCATTTTGGTCTGCGGGAGATTTCGACGATTGGGACTCGCATATCATGCACTGCTTCGATGAGGTCGGACGGGCCATCGAAACAGGTCAACCGTACCGAACTGCCCTCTTTCCTCCGCCTGGAGAAGGTCCACGGCATTCTCAGTCGGGGGTCGGGATATGAATGCTTGGGATCGGGTCATTGATTTCGCTCGCTACTTCTCGAAGCAGATCGATCTGAACGAGGAAGAGCGCAATGATAAAGTCGCGTTGGCCGAGGGGTTGCTTCGGGCGCGAGATCAGCTCCTCCACGGACAGCAGCAATGGTTCGAGACTTTGCGCCGGGAGATAAGCCGAACGAACCTAGTGAATCAGTACTTTATGATGTCCCTTGTCAAGGCTGCGCGTGAGTACCCGGAAAAACTAAGCGACGCAGTCTTGGAGTTTTGGCGTGATTCCCCGTCCCCAGAAAGACTTGATCGGCTCGAGCGTCACCTCCGCGAACTGAACCCCGCGCGGCTCTCTTCTGGTGGCGCGATAGGCTTCGGGTCGCTACTCCTCATGGCGCTCGGCCCCAACTCCTACCCTCCTTTCAGGGCCAGAAAAACAGGCGAGTTCATGAAGCTGGCCGGCATCCAGCCTCTCGGAACCAGCGCGCGCCCGAGTGAGCGCTATAGGCAGCTGCTTGACGTTCTTGACGCCATTATGGAACAAGCGCAGACTGCAGGCCTGCCGATAGCTGACCGTCTTGATGCTCAGGGGCTGCTGTGGACCCTTATGAGTGCCGATCCAGATGACTCGTGGCCCGCCGAAGTGGCCAGTGCCTTCCGCGAGTGGCGCGGAGAAAGAGTGCTTCCAGTGTCAGACACGTATGTCCGAGGCGCAGGAAAATCTCCTGAAACAGAAGCAGCAGCATGGAAGATCCTTGGCCCTGCGTTAGTAAGCGGAACATCTCCCATCGATGGTGACACACTAACTTGGACCAATGCCACGGCCGATAGCCTGATCCGCGCGCGTGAGAGTCAAGATCCAGGCAGCGGCACCTACCTCGACAGATTGCAGGCACAGCTCGAGGGCATGCCAAATGATACTTATCTGCTCGCCGCCGAACTGACGTACCTGCAGTGCGTGGCCCTTATGGACATCGGTTCGACTAAGAAAGCCGAGCGTGTCAACGCAGTGCTTGGCTGGGCGCCAGATGGTCCTGCCCATCTACCGACAGACCTGACGCAAGCCTTAAAATCGCCCGGCTCGTTCAAGGGCGGCCGAGGGTTTAACATGCACATTCCTGCCCACGTAGGGTGGCTTTCACGCTTCGTCAAGATCGTTCGAAACGTACCTCAGGAAGAGCTCGATGCTGCTCTCTCAAACCCGTGGCAGTGGATGGAACTCACCACCTCTGTTCCGGATGATGTCCCGGCGATACGCTACACAATCGACTATCTGGTCTGGCCGAACTATTTGCAGCCGGTGGTCACCAAAGAGGACCGACAGAAGATCCGCGACGCTTTCGCCCACCTCCTAGGAGCGCCTCGGGGCAATACCGAAACCGACATCGCTCAGGACCTGCATGACATCCGCCAAATCCATAACGCTGAAGTTGGCTACTACGCAGAGTGGTATGAAGAACCCTACAAGTCTCAATGGACGACGTTTGATGGCACAAAGCGCCGCGCCTGGCTGGTCCGGCAGTCCCAAGCAGGTTATTCCATGGCGGAGACCTGGACAGCGGAAGGCATCGTTACTCTCCCCGCGCAGTCACTTGGCCTTGACGACATTGCGGAACTGGCTTTTGAGGAGGTCTTCGAGGCGGTCAAGCACGTTTATGGGCACATCGCCTACGCGGACCAGAAGGATAAAGCCCGGGAACTGCACCGCTTCGCTAGCCAAATGAACGACGGCGACCTTATCATCACCCCTTGGGAAGAAGTCATACTCGTCGGTACAGTCGCGGGTGGCACTTACTCCGCCGGTTTCTCAGGCCCCAAACTCTGTCGGACGGTTGACTGGCATAAGGACCCTGTGGCCAACGCCGACCTTCCGGAGCCGCTGCCCCGCCTTGTCAAAGAGGCCGGCACCATCGTTGACGTTTCCGATGCTTTGCTCGCAATCAAGACATGGATCCAACGGCCTCCCTCATCCGGCGAAGGCACCGCGGTGACGCAGCCGCCCAAACCCCGCGCCGTCGTCGTACCTCAACTCAAGACCGCCAGCGATGAGCTGGCCACGGAACTGAATGTGGCCCGCGATGACCTGGAGGAAATGATCGATCTGCTGAGGAGTCGCCGGCAGATTGTGCTCTACGGTCCCCCAGGTACGGGAAAGACCTACATCGGCAAGGAACTGGCGCGCTATCTTGCAGGAACAGAACATGCCGACCGTGTTCAAATT
This sequence comes from Arthrobacter sp. NPDC055138, assembly GCF_053607305.1. Taxonomy (NCBI): domain Bacteria; kingdom Bacillati; phylum Actinomycetota; class Actinomycetes; order Micrococcales; family Micrococcaceae; genus Arthrobacter; species Arthrobacter sp. NPDC055138. Next base: position 161,949 of record NZ_JBSGTH010000004.1, on the reverse strand, counting down.
GTGCAGTTCCACCCCTCGTACTCGTATGAGGACTTCTTCGAGGGTTACCGGCCCAGCGCTCCGGCAGGCGGCCAGGTGGGATTCGAACTACAGCATGGACCTCTCCGGCGGCTCGCCACAGAAGCCTCACGGCCCGGAAATGAGTCCATGCCGTTCTTCCTCATCATTGACGAGATGAACCGCGGCAACCTCGCCAAAGTATTCGGGGAATTGTATTTTCTGCTGGAGTACCGGAAGGACAGCATCCGGCTGCAATACAGTCCGAACGAGGAATTCACACTGCCGCCAAACTTGTTCATCATCGGCACCATGAACACAGCAGACAGATCCATTGCGATGGTCGATGCCGCCATCCGCCGGCGGTTCGCGTTCGTAGAACTGCATCCTCAACAAGGGATGATCGCAGGACTCCTCAGCCGGTTCTTGGAGTCCAGGGAACTGCCTCCCCTAGCCGCCGATCTGCTTGATGCACTGAATGGAGAGCTGGGAACGGATAAACGTGACCTCGCGGTGGGGCCCTCCTACTTCATGAAGGAGGACGCTTACAACGCCGCGGGGTTGCGACGGGTGTGGAAGTACGAGTTGCTGCCATTGTTGGAGGAGTATCACTTCGGCGAGATGGATCGGGACGAGGTGCATGAACGCTTCGGTCTGGATGGGCTCCTCGCCGGGATGGGGCGCACACTCGACGAGCTGTCGACACCGGCTGCCGTGGACGAAGACTGATGGTAATGGTTCCGACTGAGCACGTCGTTCTAGATGAACTGGCGGTCGATTCGGTGGCATTCGAGATCGACGACGACGCCCGCTCCGCCCTCGAGCGGACCGGGCTGGTGACGAGTCGCTGGGCGGGTCCTGGGATGTGGAAGCTCCTGCCCAACGGCAAGGTCGGAGCCGCTCAGATCGGCAAGCTCTTGGTGGAGGTGAAGCCCAAGGACAAAGTCGGCATTAGCCAGATCCTGTTCCTTCTCAGCTACGCCAAAGATCCCGGCTTCCGGCCGGAGAACGTAGAAGCTGAGCAGTCAACAGACCTGTGGGCTGCTCTCGGAGAGACGCTCGCACGTCTTGGGGAGAGGGCAACCGAGCGCGGCGTGCTGCAAGGCTACATTTCTCGGGATGAGACGATACGGACCGTCCGAGGTCGAATCCGAATTTCCGACCAGGTGGCACGGCGACCAGGCATAATGTTTCCCGTTGAGGTGACACACGACGAATACACGGTGGATATCCCGGAGAACCGGATTCTTCGGTCAGCTGTTCGACGAATGCTCAGTATTCAGCATCTAAACCAGGACGTGCGCCGGCGACTCCTGCATCTTGACCGAAGACTACTGGATGCCACGCTTCTTGTGCGCGGCCTACGCCTTCCATTCTGGACGCCCAGCCGGCTGAACTCTGCCTACACGCCGGCCCTCCGGATCGCGGAGGTCATCCTGCAGAACACAGTGGCAGAAGCGCGGCCCGGTCATCTACATGTCGCTTCGTTTATCGTGGACATGGCCAAAGTATTCGAAGATTTCGCTACAACAGCGCTGACCGAAGCCCTCCGAAAGTACCCAGGGCGGACGCTAGCGCAGTACAAGACACACCTAGATGAGAAACGATCCGACGGCCGCAAGCGCCTCGTGATGAGACCGGACGTCGTGCATGAGATTGGTGCCATCCCCACATTGATCTTCGACGCAAAATATAAGGCAGCTTCAAGCAGCGGCCAATATCCGAACGCAGACCACTACCAGATGCTCGCCTATGCCACAGCTCTAATCCGTAATGATGCTTGGCTTATCTATGCAGGCAAAGGACCCACTGTCGCCCGAAGGGTGCATGGGACATCCATCACTACACGAGAATTGTCACTAGATCTGTCGGCTGCCCCATCCATCATTTTGAAACGAATCGAAGCAACTGTGGCGATAGCTTATGGCCGGGCCATGGAAATTCCAGAATCAACGCTAATCGACACACATGACCTCACGCCTCGTTTCAAATAGAAGACAACATGCAACCCCTGGAAAGAGTCGAATGGTCGCACCCGATATGCCGTTCTTCAGCCAAGCAAAAACTCGTAGAGCGCTTGCTGAACTTGTTACAGGCAGCTCACTCACCATATATTGTGGCGCAGGCGTAACGATCGGACACACAGGCTTGGGCTGGAAAGCACTGATTGCTGAAATTGCAAAGGAAGATAGTACTCCGAGGCGGCGAGGCTCGAGTGCAAAAACTCGAAGAGACGATGCAATCAACCAGATTTATAGGTCAGGTGAGATCGCGCCGGAACATTTTGCGTCAATGGTAATTGAACACATCAAATCTGAAAAAAGTTTCGACGACATTGATTTAGATGCTTTTATAGCCAACAAGCTTGCCAATGCCCTATATAAGAAGCACCGATGGAATAAAGGAACAATTGTCGGCAATATCACGCAACTCGCCGTATATGTCGCCATGACTGGGATTCCAGTGAGAATATTAACTACAAACTATGATACGCACATCGAAAAATCATTCGAGAAGTTCATTTCTTTCTTGCAGGAAACAGACGCAGAGGAGGGCTCGACCTTCTCGCCTGCCTGGCCGGGGCTAAAATGGAGGTCGATTGGTGAAGATGCCATTTCCCAAGAACTACATGCTGCTCGGAATGTTACTGAGAATATTGAAATAACCTATCTCCATGGGCGAGTTGCTGAAGATGGTCGGATCAATGGTCATATAGTTCTGACGGAGGGAGACTACGCCCAAACTGCGGAGACCGTACTGGAAGAGCTAAAAACGCAGCTGTCGAGGCCAGGAGATCGCCTTATGGTGGTGGGTTCAAGTCTGACCGATCCGCCGCTGGTCCGTGCTCTCGCGCTTACGAAATCCAATGAAAACTTTCGATGCGCCTTGGTCCCCCTGTCTGATGACCTAACCTCACACTCCGATTCAGCGACGCAGCGTAAGTTGACACAGATTATAGACCAACGGGGGGCGCACTTAGGAACCACTATCCTGCATCCGGAGACCTACGGGCAGGTCGCTCAATTCTGTGAAGAGACGTCGATCTGCTTCTTTCATGATCGCCTGATCGATAGACCGGGATCTTATGCCAAGAAGGCAACGGGTGTTCGTTACGGTCAAAGACTGGCTTATTGGTGGCCTGAGTGGAGCAAACACCTGAAAAAAGCAGATTATTCAGGTCATTATCGAATCATGCGAAATGGGTTGGAAATAGTACGAACTTTCCTTCCCGCATTGTCAGATCCAGAATCATTTAGGCTGGAGCTGTGGGTTAGGCGAGACGCCGACCTTGACGATCGGACGATTACACTTTGGGCAAGCAGTATGGGCCCGATAGTTGAACGCGCTTTCCTACGCAGTGAGCGCGTAGCGCCCGGATCAACCAATGCTTCAGTGCGAGCGCTACGTTCCGGAAAGCCGGTCCTCTTGTCAATCGACGAGTTAGGACTGACAAAGTCTGCGTCGAGATGGCAGACCTTCTTGTCGATTCCTATATTCGTCCAGATACATCCGCGCGGTAGATTAGGCGGAGACGCTCCGGTTGGGGTTATAACTCTCGCTTCGTCAGCTCAAAAAAAAGCGAGTTCACTAAGTAATTGTCCGGCCGCTGAGCTACAAGATCTTATCACTTACCTCATTGCAGAAGGGCGAAAGATACTTTCGATTCAGTAGCTGGAATTAGTCATCAACACTGGGGCGCAGTTAGCGCGCGGCACTTTTGTTTTGCATTCCCTTTTGAACATCAGTGATTCCCCGAAGGAAGATCCTTGCGCCGTCTCTATGCTCATTGGCATTCAAACGGTACGCCTCCTTCTTTGCAGCCGAGAGACGCTGTTCGCGATCTTTCGATACTGATGTGGTCAACTGTCGTTTCGCTTTCATATGATGCCCCTCCAAGCGATGCTTGACGTACTGGACCTCGGGAGCTTCTGGTAGAACAACAGTATCTCACCCAGGCTGAATGGGACAGGTCGATTAGGCCGGTCGTTAGCCGCGTCTCGGTAAGCGATTCCCATGTTTGAGAGCCTAACCGGCTCCGCCATCACAGCACGCGAACGTCTCCCTTGACCCGGGTCGTCAGGATCAGCCCAGTCGTTTGAAGCTACCGTTGCCCAGCCCGCATCTGCAGGAACTGGTAAACCTCAGTTTCGTCTACACCGGGGAATGCCCCGGGCGGGAGGGCCGCTAGAAGATGGGAGTTGGCCCGGGCGCTGGGCCAGGCGTGGCCGGCCCATTGGGCGGCGAGGTCGGCGGGTGGGCGGCGGCAGCAGGACTCGTCCGGACAGTTGGAGACGGAGCGTTCAGGGGTGTCGCGGCCGCGGAACCACTTCACTTCCTTATAGGGGATACCGATGCTCAGCGAGTACTCCCCCGATGAGTGCCGTTCCGTGATGGCGGTGCACCAGAATGTTCCGGCCTTGGTGTCTGTGTACTGATTGAAGGCGCGGAACTTGTCCGGCACGTCGAAGACTGCACGGGAGGTCCAGTTGCGGCAGACCGGCTGGCCCTCGATGGCGCCGGTGTGATCCGCGGGGAAGTTCACACCGTCATTTTCGTAGGCCTTGTGAATGATCCCGGAGACGTGGACCTTCTGGAAGTGGCACGTGATGCCCAGGTGGTGCGTGGCCAAGTTGGTAAAGCGGTGGGCAGCGGTTTCGTAGGAAACGCTGAAGGCATCGCGCAAGTCCTCAATGGCCAACTCCTTGGCCGCCTTGGCCTTCTGCAGGAAATCCACCGTGGCGTGCTCGGGCATGAGCAGGGCGGCAGCGAAGTAGTTCGTGTAGACGCGCTGGCGGAGGAAGTCCGCGTAGTCGGTCGGCGTCTGGTGCCCGAGGACGTAGTGCCCGACTGCCTGCAGCAGCACCGAGCGCGGGTCGTGTTCCGACCGATGGCCCTGGGTCAGGTAAATTCTGCTGTTCTTCAAATCGGTCACTGACCGGGTGGAATGCGGTAGGTCGCTGACGTACTGCAGGCTGAAACCGAGGTGCTCGGCGATGTCCGCGGCCACGTGGTGGGACAGCGGGCCGCCCCTGAAACCAACAGCCTTGAGCAGCTCCTGAGCCTGGGCCTCGATGTCCTCATAGTGGTTGTTCCGGGCGCGCATTTCCGCCCGCAGCTCGGTGTTGGCCCGGCGTGCTTCTTCGGGGGTGGCGGCCTGCTCGTCCAGCCGGCGTTCCAGCTCATGCTGCAGACCGACCAGCGACTCCAGCACGTCCATGGAAAGCCGTGAGCTGACGCGGACTTTCGGCAATCCGAGCGACTCGTACAGCGGCCCGCGCTGGTAGCGTTCCAGTTCGATTTCCAGCGCGGCACGGCGGCTGGGCGGCTCGGCACCGAGCAGCTGGTCGATACCCACGCCCAGCGCCTTGCCGAGCGCCTGCAGCATGCCGAGCTTGGGCTCGCGCTTGCCGTTTTCGATCAGCGAGAGCTGCGACGGGGCGGCGCCGACAGCGGCACCGAGGTCGTCCAAGGTCATGCCTTGGGCCTTCCGCAGGTGCCGCACCCGCCGGCCCAGGCTGATGACGTCGACTTCGGGCTCTGCGGAGGCACCGTCGTCGTGCTTGGAGGGTCGATTCCAGCTGGTGGTTGCCATTTCTTGAGGATACGAGAAGAAGTGCAAATCTTTCCAGCATTTTTTATGGATTACCTGTTGTGACCTACGGAATAGTCGATTTCACGAAGAAGTTCGGATCTCGACAAGCTCGATCACCGACGGCGACGAGTACGACCCGCTATCAAGGAGAACAGCAATGACTGCATCATTTGAGCCGGCCCCGATGAACGCTGAGGAAGCGGCCAAGGCACTGGAGCTCGAGTGGGCCGCCGATTCCCGCTGGGAGGGCATCACTCGCGACTACACCGCAGCGGATGTCGTCCGCCTCCGCGGCCGGGTCCAGGAAGAGCACACGCTGGCCAAGCGCGGCGCACAGAAGCTGTGGAAGCAGCTGACCGAGGAAGCCGCCGAGGGCCGCTACACCAACGCGCTCGGCGCGCTGACCGGAAACCAGGCGGTGCAGCAGGTCAAGGCCGGGCTGCGCGCCATCTACCTTTCCGGCTGGCAGGTGGCCGCGGACGCCAACCTCTCCGGCCACACCTACCCGGACCAGTCGCTGTACCCGGCGAACTCGGTGCCGCAGGTGGTCCGCCGGATCAACAACGCGCTGCTGCGGGCCGACCAGATCGAGTTCTCCGAGGGCATCCAGACCGTCGAGGACTGGCTGGTGCCGATTGTGGCCGACGCCGAGGCCGGCTTCGGCGGGCCGCTGAACGCGTACGAGCTGATGAAGTCCATGATCGCTTCCGGCGCCTCCGGCGTGCACTGGGAGGACCAGCTGGCCTCGGAGAAGAAGTGCGGCCATTTGGGCGGCAAGGTGCTGATCCCCACCGCGCAGCACATCCGCACGCTGAACGCGGCCCGACTGGCCGCCGACGTGGCGGGCACCCCGTCGGTCATCATCGCCCGCACCGACGCCGAGGCGGCCACGCTGATCACCTCCGACGTGGACGAGCGCGACCGCGAGTTCATCACCGGCGAGCGCACTCCGGAGGGCTTCTACAAGGTCCGCAACGGGATTGAGCCGTGCATCGCACGGGCCAAGGCCTACGCCCCGTACTCGGACCTGATCTGGATGGAGACCGGCACCCCGGACCTGGAGCTGGCCCGCAAGTTCGCGGAGGCGGTCAAGGCCGAGTTCCCGGACCAGATGCTCTCCTACAACTGCTCGCCGTCCTTCAACTGGAAGAAGCACCTGGACGATGCCACCATCGCCAAGTTCCAGCGCGAGCTCGGGGCGATGGGCTTCACCTTCCAGTTCATCACCCTGGCCGGCTTCCACGCCCTGAACTACTCGATGTTCGATCTGGCCCACGGCTACGCCCGGGACGGGATGAGCGCGTACGTCGAACTGCAGGAGCGCGAGTTCGGCGCCGAAGACCGCGGCTACACCGCAACCAAGCACCAGCGCGAAGTGGGCACCGGCTACTTCGACACCATCTCCACTGCCCTCAACCCCAACGGCAGCACCCTGGCGCTGGTGGGCTCCACCGAAGAAGGCCAGTTCCACTAACCAGCTACATCACGACGGCGGTGCTCGGCTTCGCCGATTGGGGGTCCGCCGCGGCACGACATTCCGACGGCCGCGGGCGGCCTTACGGAATCTATTAGCCGCTTTCCGGATCCCCAATCGGCTCCATCAGTACCGCACCTCAACTGAAGGTCACCTTTGGCACTTGGGCCGGGCTCCGGCGTCGTACTTACAAAAGTTTTAGGGAGTGAATGAGCGATGAATGATCCGATTACTTTGAACGGGATTACGTTGACGGGCTCGCCGGTGTGCCGGCAGGAGGAAGTGCTGACGCCGCAGGCGCTGGAGTTCGTGGCCAAGCTGCACAAGGCCACGGCCGACCGGCGGCGCGAGCTGCTGGTGCAGAGGGAGAACCGGCGCAAGTCGATCGCCCGCGGGCATGATCCGAAGTTCCTGCCCGGCACCCGGCACATCCGCGAGGACTCGTCGTGGCGGGTCGCTCCCCCGGCGCCCGGGCTGGAGGACCGGCGGGTGGAGATCACCGGGCCGGTGGAGAAGAAGATGACCATCAACGCGCTGAACTCCGGCGCCAAGGTTTGGCTGGCCGACATGGAGGACTCCTCCACGCCCAGCTGGTCCAACGTGATCAACGGGCAGCTGAACCTGACCGACGTGCTGGAGCGGCGGATCGACTTCACCTCCGAGGCCGGCAAGGAATACAAGCTGACCGGCCAGACGCTGACCGACCTGCCCACCATCGTGGTCCGGCCGCGCGGCTGGCACCTGCCGGAGAAGCACATGCTGATCGGCGGCGAACCGGTGGCCGGCGGCATCGTGGACTTCGGGCTGTACTTCTTCCACAACGCCCAGCGGCTGATCGCCCAGGGCCGCGGACCGTACTTCTACCTGCCGAAGATCGAGTCGCACCTGGAAGCCCGGCTGTGGAACGACGTGTTCATCCTGGCGCAGGACCTGCTGGGCATCCCGCAGGGCACCATCCGCGCCACCGTGCTGATCGAGACCATCACGGCCGCGTTCGAGATGGAGGAGATCCTGTACGAGCTGCGCGAGCACGCCTCCGGGCTGAACGCCGGCCGCTGGGACTACATCTTCTCGGTGATCAAGAACTTCCGCGCCCGCGGCCCGCGGTTCGTGCTGCCGGACCGCACGCAGGTGACCATGACGGCGCCGTTCATGCGCTCCTACACCGAGCAACTGGTGCGCGCCTGCCACCGCCGCGGCGCCATGGCCATCGGCGGGATGGCCGCCTTCATCCCCAGCCGCCGCGACCCGGAGGCCAACGCCATCGCCATGGAGAAGGTGCACGCGGACAAGACCCGCGAAGCCTCCGACGGGTTCGACGGCTCCTGGGTGGCGCACCCGGACCTGGTCCCCGTGGCCCGCGAAGTGTTCGACTCGGCCTTGGGTGACCGGCCCAACCAGCTGGACCGCCAGCGCGAGGACGTCACGCCCGACGACGGTGCCCTCCTGAACATCGCCGGCACCGAAGGCACCATCACCGAGACCGGCATCCGCACCAATCTGGAAGTTGGCATCCAGTACATCGAGTCCTGGCTGCGCGGCAACGGCGCGGTGGCCATCCACAACCTGATGGAGGACGCCGCCACCGCGGAGATCTCCCGCTCGCAGATCTGGCAGTGGATCCATGCCCACGCCGTGACCGACGACGGCGAGATTGTCACCCGCGAATGGGTCCGCGAACTGCTGGATGAAGAGTTCGCCGCCCTGCCGCGGTTCGACGGCGACCGGTTCGACGACGCCCGCGAGATCTTCGAAGAGTGTGCCCTCGGCGAAGAGTTCCCGGCCTTCCTGACCATCCCGGCCTATCAGAACTACCTGCTGGAGAAGTCGCCTACCAAGGTGGTTGCTGCAGCCTAAGTCTCCTCGCTCCTCCGGTCCGGGCCGCTGGCAACCAGTGGCCGGGCCGGAGAGCGGGAGTGGGGGACGGGAGATGCTGCCCGGGATGTTGTGTTTCCTCGCGAATGGGCACAACATCCCGGGCCATCCCATCCGCAACCGAGGCAACACGCCCTCGGCATACCCCTTCTAACTGTCCGGCGGTTGACCGGGGTCCTATAGCCAGCCCCTGGTCAACCGCCGGCACCCAAGACTTTCCGCAGGGCCGCCAGGTCCACGCTACTTTCGCCACATGCAGCCCGACGGTCGGGCGGGCCGGCGGCCCCTGCGGAAGCACAGTGAATGAAGAACGCCGGGTGCGGCTCCACGTAGGGAGCCGCACCCGGCGTTCTTCGTTGCTATGTATCCCGGAGCTAGTGCTTCTGGTGGATGGCCCGGAGCACCTGCCGCAGTTGGCCGGGGGCTTCTTCCGCCGCCGCATCGGAGCGCCAGGCGACGAACTTGTCGGGCCTGATGAGGACGGCGCCGGCCGGACCGTGGCCGCGGTTGCGTGTCCAGGCGCAGCGGGGATCCAGATAGTCGCCCTCGGTATGCCCGACCGTGAATGCGAGGACGTCGATCCCTTCTTCAGCAGCGGCGGAGCGGGCAGCCTCCACCCATCCGGCACCGGCTTCCCCGGCGACCAGCACATACTGTCCTACGTCGCCGAGGTCCTGGATGGCGAACCGGTTTCCACGGTGGTCCTCGAGCCACGCGTGCGGCAGGGGCGAGCCCGGCCTCGTGGAGGGTTCGTAGACGCGGATCTCATCCGCGGGCTGCGGCTCGGGACTCCCGTCCTCTACGACCGCCGGCGACTCATAGCGGTAGCCCGCTTCGATATTGTGTTCGCGGAATTCCATGGACTGCGAGGCAATGGCGGACCGCAGTTTGGCACGGGATTCGACGTCCGCTGGGTCGTCGCTCCAGATTCGCTTGAGGGCTGCGAGGTTTTCCTCCTCCGACTGCACTGGCGAGACGCCGAGCGCTTGGCCGATGACCATGTGGTTCATGGCGTTCTCTGTGGAACGCCTGACATTGGTAGCGGCGACAGGCTGACGTTCCCGTTCGTAGGTGGCCAGCAGTTCCGGAGCGGCTTGGCCACGCAGCACGGCGGCGATCTTCCAACAGATGTTGTGGGCGTCCTGAATGGCTGTGTTGAGGCCGAGTCCGCCCGTTGGGCCATGGCGATGCGCGGCGTCGCCGAGCAAGAACGCCCGGTTCTCCTGGAACCGCTCCGCGACGAGCGCCTCGAAGGACCACCGCGTGATCTTGTGGACTTCCGGCTCAAGGTCAGGCAGCCCCAGTGCCATCTTCATGTCTGCAACCATCGCCTGGTCGTCGAAGATGCGCTTGTCGTCCGCGGCGTAGTTCTCGTGGAAGACCCACTCTTCCGAGTCCGGCCCCCACTTCTCCGGGCCCATGGAAATCAGCAGGGTGAGCAGGCCGGTATGCGCGGGCCACATCCAATGGATCAGCACGCTGGGGTCGCTGACGTACTGGCTGAGATCTGCTGAGAAGTGCACGGAGACGCTGTAGAGGATGTTCCGCTGCCCCTGCATTTCAATCCCGAGCGCATTGCCGACGGTCCGGCCGCCGTCGCAGCCCAGCAGGTATGCGCTGCGGACGGTGTACGTTTCGCCGGTCTCCTTGTTGAGCACCGTGGAGGTGACACCGTCGTCGTCCTGCTCAAAAGAGATCAGCTCATGGTTGAAGAGCACACCTTCGGGCGACTTCTTCAGCGCGTGCTTGAGCAGGATAGGTTCCAGCCGGATCTGCGGCAGGTTGGTCTGGCGGCAAGGGCTGGCCGCGATGTAGTCAGGGTCTGTGTAGCCGGCGCCCCACGACTCTTGGCGTGCGATCTCCTTGCCGTAGATGGGGTCCTTGCCGACGAGGCCGGCATACCAGCCGGTGGCGGCCATATTTTCCGGCGGAGTGCCGTGGGCGTAAATGTCTTCGGCGACGCCGAGCTTCCGGTAAACCTCCATGGAACGCTGATTGATCACGTGGGCCTTGGGCAGTACGGAAGTGGATGCGGTGCTGCTGATGGTCAGGGAATCGATGCCGAGATCTGCGAAGAGCATCGAGGCCGTCAGCCCGGCGCCGCCTGCTCCGACAATCAGGACGGGAACTTCGGTGTGGTTCATGGTTGCCTCCTAGGTTGGGCCGGACGCTGCCGCCTGGCCGGGTCTCTTCGTTGAGAATGGAAGTCTTAGGTGCCGGTTGTGCCGCTAGATTGAGCTATTCGCAGGCAGTGGCCTGGAGCGCCAAGAGCTTCCAGCCGTTGCTTCGGTGAACCCAGACTGAGGTGGTCAAGGCGTCGACGGCGATCTGCCGGCCTCCGGCGGCGATGCTGGTGTGCATGCCGCCGGAGGTCCAGGCCAACCCGTTGTCGGTCACCACGTCGTCGAACTCATGCTCGACGGTCTGGTAGACAATGGCACCGGATTCCACGGCGGCGAGGAATGCGGTCTTGTCATCCCGCCGGCCGACCGAGTGTGTGTAGACCAACCGATCGTCGCAAAACCGGTCGAGGGCCGGTAGGTCGCGGTTTACCAAGGGCCTCGATCCTCTGTCTTTCGGCTCGGCGAATTGCTTCCGCTTCCATCTCAGGCTGCCGCTTGGGCCAGGCTTTCGGCCGGGGAAGGCCGGCGGGCGATGAAGAAACTGGCCACGGCCATCACCGCCGCCAGCAGACCCAGGATGCCGATACCCGCGGCGAGACCGCCGGCGGTAGCCCCGAGGGCCGCGATCACGAACGGCGAGATGAACTGACCGATCCACAGGGCACTGGTCCAGATGCCGGTGCCGGTGCCGCGCACTTCCTGTGACAACAGGCCCAGTGCCCAAGTGATCAGGGAAGGCAGCAGCAGCCCGGTGCCCGCGCTGGCCAGAACGGCGCCAGTCATGGCCACCGGGATGGAGGACGCGGACCAGATCACAACGAAACCGACGGCTGTCAGGCCGAACGCGAGAGGCAGCAGCCGGTACGTGCCGAGGCCGTGAATGAGCCGGAAGGAGAAGGCGCCGATGGCCGTGGCGAGCGAGGCGAGGGCCGCCATCAGTCCGATGCGGGCTACGTCGTCCAGGCCCAGCTCGGTGAGGACGTAGGCGAGGTGTACTACCAGCGTGTAGAACGCGATACCACCGAACAGCGTGACCAGGGCCGGCTTGGTGATCTGCCGCCAGGGGACGGCCTGGCGCAGATTGCGGGTGGGGCTCTTGACTGGCTCCCAGAGCACGAACGCCATGATGGCGGCGAGGACTACGGCCACCCCGTACATCCAGAAAGTGTTCCGCCAGCCGCCGGCACCCAGGAAACCGCCAATGGCCAGGAACGCTACGGCGCTGAGCGTTGTAAAGACGGTCTGCAGGGAGAGGTACTTGTTGCGGCGGGTCTCGTGGAAGTAGTCACCGATGAGTGTGGTGCAGCAGGTCATGATGAAGGCTTCGCAGACGCCCACGAAGGCGCGCGTGATAACGATGCCGACCAGCGAATCGATGAAGAACGGGGCGATGCCGAAGATGGCGTAGGCGACCATTGCCCAGAGCAGCAGGTTCTTCCGCCCAACCTTGTCGGCGACCGCGCCGGCCACCGGCGAAACCAGGGCGACCAACAGGGCCGGGACGGTCAGGACCATCGGGACAAGGATGGCGACGCCGGGAGTGTCCGCGAAATGCATCGCGATAGTAGGCAGGACGGGTGCCAGGAGAACGGCGCCCAGCACCGGCAGGCAGCTGCCCAGCAGGAGGAGCACGCCTTGGAAGGCGGTGCCCAAGCCGCCTCGCCCGCTGCCCGGGTCGGCCGCGATGACCGAAGCCGCATGAGCTCCCGAGGAAGAAGAGCTTGTCATGTGAAATCCCCCTAAGACTGTGATGCGCGTCTCGTTGCGCATCCGTGTTCAGCCAGCATCGACCATTTTGATGGGCAACGCAAGGGATTATCGAAAATCTTCTAAATTGTCATCAATGCATCGCCGGGCCGGGGCCGGCTTCGTCCGCCAGGACAGCCTGCAAGAGAAGGTCGGTTGTGCGTTGGAAGTGGCGTCCCAATGCCGCGACGGCCTCGTCGGCCCGCCGATCCCTCGCGAGTTCCATGAGTTCGCGGTGCTCCGCCGGGATGTCGCGCTTCACTTCGGCTTCGCCCGTTCCGGAGAGCTGGCGGTACAGCTCCGAACTGTCACGGAGGCCGCGGACCATGCTGATCAAGCGCGGGCTGCCACAGGCGACCCCCAGGGCGTCATGGAAGGCGGCATGCGCGGCACTCCACTCAGCCGTTGTGCCGGGCTCGCCCTCCCGGTGCAGCTCGGCCCGCTCCAGGATGTGATGCGTGGAGACGACCTTCGCTTCCCACTCCATATCGCCACGCTCGATGGATCGCCGCAGGGCGAGCCCTTCAAGCATGACGCGCAGTTCGGTGAGGTCGATCAGGTCTTCGCGCGAGATCTCTGCAACCCGGAACCCCTGGTTTGGCAGCAGCACCACCAGATGCTGCTCGGCAAGCCGGACCAGCGCCTCCCGGATGACCGACATGCTGGTTCCGTAGTGCTTGGACAGCGCGGCCAGGCGCAACGGACTCCCCGGCGCGTACACATTGCTGAGGATTTCGGCTCGCAGCTGTTCATGCACGTGAGCGGTCAGGGTGGCGGAGCGGGGTTGGGTTGCCATGCCAAAACAGTACAGCCTCTCCGTGAATTGAGGAATTATCGATAATTGCTTGATTTATCGGATATGGCCTGCCAAGCTGGCATGACCCAGGACACAGGCCCTCGGCGGCGGATATCCGCAGTTACCACGGGCCGATGAGCGCGAAGGAAGTTGAGGCATGGCCGGAAGACCAGCGGAACGTCCAACTTGGACAGATGCCGCCGAAACCCAACTGACCGCCGCTCCCCGCGTCTACGACGTCGCCATCGTGGGTCTCGGACCGGTGGGACAGACCCTCGGCCTGCTGCTCGCACAAGGCGGACACGACGTCGTCGTCGTCGAAAAGCAGCCGAATCCGTACCCGCTGCCGCGGGCCGTGCACTACGACCCGGATGTCTCCCGCCTGCTCGACGGTCTGGGTCTGGCCGATTTCATGGCCGAATTCGCCTCGCCCACCGCCTCCTACGAATGGCAGACGGCGGACCGACAAACCATGCTCCGGTTCGACTACGCCACCGCCGGCAACCAGGGCTGGCCGGAGTCCTCCATGTTCAACCAGCCCGCCTTGGAGGAACGGCTGCGGACACGGGGCTCGGACTTCCCGAACCTGAAGGTCTACCGCGGCACCGAGGTGGTCGGGTTCGACCAGCAGGACGGCTTCGTGGAACTGCGCGTCACCGGCCGCACGCTGAAGCAGCGGACGCTGCGGGCGAAGTACGCTGTGGGCGCCGACGGTTCCAACAGTTTTGTCCGCCAGTACATGAACACGGCGGTCAAGGACCTGGGCTTCTTTTACGACTGGCTGATCGTAGACCTGCTGCCCACCGACGGACGGGTCTGGGAACCGGACAACCTACAGGTCTGCGATCCGGCGCGACCCACCACTACGGTCAGCGCGGGGCCGGGCCGGCGGCGCTTCGAGTTCATGCGGATGCCGGGCGACGACCTGGCCGTGTTCGACACCGACGAGTTCGCCTGGCAGTTGCTGGCGCCGTGGGGCGTCACTCCGGAAACGGCCACGCTGGAACGCCGGGCCATCTACCGGTTCCAGGCAAAGTGGGTGGAGAACTGGCGAGACGGCCGGGTATTCCTCGCCGGCGACGCCGCCCACCAGATGCCGCCCTTCTACGGACAAGGCCTGGTCAGCGGGATCCGCGACTCGGCCAATCTGGCGTGGAAGTTGGATCGGGTCCTGAACGGGGTGGCCGGCGACGCGTTGCTGGACACCTACACAACGGAGCGTGCGGCGCACGTACAGTTCGCGCTGGGCATGTCCGTCGAGCTGGGCCGCGTGATCTGCCAGACCGATCCGGCGGCCGTGGCGGAGCGCGACGCGCACTTCCTGGCCAACGGCCCGCTGCCCCAGGACGTGTTGCCACCGGTCCCGCCGGAGCGGCTGGGTCCCGGCGCGTTCCCGCAAACGGACCCGACGCTCTCCCCGGTGGCCGGGCTGATCGGCGTCCAGGGCCGGGTCGGACACGCCGACGGAACGGTCGACCTGCTGGACCGCAGCACCTTCGGACGGTTCACCGTGCTACTCGACGGACGCGCGGTTGACGATGATACGGCCGCGGTGATGGCCAATCTGCTGCCCGACGGGCTGCCCGCCCTGGTGGTGAGGGTGCTGCCCAAGGGCTCCGCCCTTGCCGGCGGCTCCTCTAGCGTCCTGACCGTCACCGATGAAGACGACCGGTATCTGCCGGAGCTCGCGGCGCGCGGGCAGATCGCGCAGCTGTTCCGTCCCGACTTCTTCATCTACGGCGGCGCCGCCGACCAGGACGAACTGTCCGGCCTGGTGCGCTCGCTTCCCGACGCCCTCCACCTCACCGTTCCCGCCAAGACTTCAGGAGCAGCATGACAACGCTGAAGAACGACGACGCCGTCATCGTCGCCGCCGGGCGTTCCCCGATCGGCCGCGCCCGCAAGGGCAGCATGACCGGCATCCGGCCCGACGACCTCGCCGCGGAGACGCTGGCCGGCGTGCTGGCCCAGGTGCCCGGGCTGCCGGTGGGCGAGCTGGACGACCTGATCTTGGGCAACGCCATGCCCCAGGACGAACACGGCTGGAACATGGCCCGCCGGGTCGCCGTCCTCATGGGGCACGACGAATTACCGGGCACTACCGTCAACCGGTTCTGCGCCTCATCGCTGCAAGGTGCCCGCATGGCCCTGCACGCAATCCGGGCCGGTGAGGGCGGCGCGTACCTGGTCGGCGGCGCGGAGTCTGTCTCGCGTTACCAGGAGGTGCGGGAGGCAGCCAACCCCCGCTTCGAGGAGGCGGCGGCGCGGACGGTGCGGCGAATGGCCGAGGGCACGGGATGGAGCGATCCACGTGATGATGGCTTGCTCCCCGATTCCTACATCGCCATGGGGCACACCGCGGAGAACGTCGCGCAGCTGACCGGAATCACCCGCGTCGACCAGGACGAGTACGCCGCCCGCTCGCAGCAGTTGGTGGGGGCAGCGGTGGATGCAGGCTTCTTTGCCCGGGAGATCATCCCGGTCACCGCCGAAGACGGTTCCACCCGCAGCACCGACGACTGTCCGCGCCCCGGCACCACCGCGGAGAGGCTGGCGGACCTGCAGCCGATCTTCTCTCCCACCGGAACCGTGACCGCGGGCAACGCCTGCCCGCTGAACGACGGCGCCGCCGGCGTCGTGGTGGTCTCGGGAGCCGTGGCCGGGAAGCATGGACTGACGGCGCTGGCACGCATCGTCTCCACCGGGCTGAGCGGGCTGTCGCCGGAAATCATGGGTTTGGGACCGGTGGAGGCAAGCCGTCAGGCATTGGCGCGCGCACGGCTGGAGATCGGCGACATCGACATCGTCGAACTGAACGAGGCCTTCGCCGCGCAGGTGCTGCCGTCCGCACGCAAGCTGGGCATCGACGTCGAAAGCCAACTTAACCCCTTCGGCGGCTCGATCGCGCTGGGGCACCCGTACGGCGCGACCGGCGCGCGGCTGCTCACCACGCTGCTGAACGGCCTGCAGACCCGGGACCAGCAACTCGGGCTCGTCACCATGTGCATCGGCGGCGGCCAAGGCATGGCGATGGTGGTCGAACGGCTCGGCTAGTTCCAAGACTTGCAGACAATCGGAAATCCTTACCCTCCATACCCGCGCGGCTGAAGCAACCGGCCGCCGCAACCCCAGAAAGTGAGGCCCATCATGGCCGTTGAAAAGTCCAATTACGCCCGCAACCCCAAGCCGCGCCCCATCTCGGTGCCGAAACTGCACCACGCCACGTTCATGACCCTGGACGTGGACGCGATGGTCCGCTGGTACGAGCTGGTCTGCGGCCTGCAACCGGTCTATTACGCCGAACATGCCGCGTGGCTGACCAACGACGAAGCCAACCACCGCATCGCGCTGCTCCGGCTGCCCGGCACCAAGCCGCCGGTGGACAAGCCCCACACCGCCGGCCTGCACCACACCGCCTTCGAGTACGAGTCCTTCGACCAGTGGCTGGACAACTACGCCCGGCTGCGCGACCAAGGCATCCTGCCCGCGGTGAACCTGCACCACGGGATGACCATGTCCATGTACTACATCGACCCGGACGGCAACGGCGTGGAAATTCAGGTGGACGCCTGGCACGACTGGGCCGTCTCCAAGGAGTGGATGTGGGCCTCGCAGGAATTCAGCGAGGACCAGATGGGCCCGCAGTTCGATCCCGAGCAGTTGCTGGCCGCACGTGCTTCAGGCCTTGATTTCGACACCATCCAGAAGAAGGCCTACGCCGGTGAATACACCCCGGCTGACGCCAACCCGGACGTGTCCTTCCCCGACGTGTGGCCCGCGCGGCTTGCCGCCCAGCCGGAACTCGCCGACGGTGTTCCCGCCGGTGAAGGCGCGCTCCCCATCGGCATCGACTAAGACCTACTTCTCCACTTAAGGACATTTCCATGCGCATCGCCAATCTCCACGGCCGGGCCGTCCTGGTCCGCGACGGACAAGCCCTCGACATCGAACAGGCCTCAGCCTGCAAGTTCGGCCCCGCTCCCCTGGGCCTCTACGAGGACTGGGACGCTTTCCGTGCCTGGGCCGCGGACGCGGACTACTCGGCCGCCCTGCCCTTCGACGAAAAGGATCTGGGCGCGCCGATTCCCAACCCGCGCCAGATCTTCGCGATCGGCCTGAACTTCAAGGACCACGCCGATGAGGCGAGTCTGCCGTACCCCGAGCACCTGTTCGTCTTCACCAAGTTCCAGTCTTCACTCGCCGGCCCACACGCCATCGTCGAACTGCCCTCCGAGACCGTGGACTACGAGGTGGAACTGGTCGCCGTCGTCGGCAAGGAGATGCACAAGGTCGACGAAACCGAGGCCTGGGACGGTGTGGCCGGGCTGAGCGTGGGACAGGACTTCAGCGAGCGCGAGATCCAGCTGCGCCCCCCGGTGCCCCAGTTCAGCCTGGGCAAGTCCTTCCCGAACTTCTCCCCCTTCGGCCCCGCCGTCGTCACCCTTGACGAGCTGCCGGATTATGAAGGGCTGCCGCTCTCGACCGTGATCGAGGGACAGGGCCCGGCCGGCGGCTGGAAGGTGCAGGACGGCAACACCCGCAACATGATCTTCTCCGTGCCGCAGATCATCGCCGAGCTGTCCCGGATCGTCACCCTCTTCCCGGGCGACCTCATCTTCACCGGGACGCCGGCAGGGGTCGGCAAGGCGCACGGCATCGCGCTGCAGCCGGGTAACGTCCTCACCAGTACCGTGGAAGGCATCGGCTCCCTCCGCAACGAGTTCGTCTAGCCACAGGGGCGGGGTTCAGGCGGCCGGCGGATACCCCCGTTTCCGCCGGACCGCCATCACCACCGGCGCGCCAGCACTACCGGCAATCTGAAAGGACCACGATGACCGACGCACAGACTACCCAGCAGGCAGCCGCAGCGGACGCGCCCACCGTCTCGTGGGCACCGAGCGAGGAGCAGCGCCGCGCCTCGCGTCTGTGGGACTTCATGGGCTGGGTCCGTGATCATCGTGCAGTGGCGCTTTCGGATTACCGTGAAGTCCATCGGTGGTCGGTGACGGACCTGTCCGGGTTCTGGGACGCGGTGAGGGAGTACTTCGGACTGATCGGCGAGGGCTTTGACGGGCCGGCGCTGGCAGAAGACCGGATGCCGGGCGCGGTCTGGTACCCCAACGCCCGGCTGAACTTCACGGAGAACATCTTCCGCCACGCCGCGGACCCGGATGTTGCGGACACGACGGCGCTGCTGACCGTGCAGGAGGACGATTCGACCGCCGCGCGCAGTTGGCGGCAGCTGGAGGCCGAGGTCGCCTCGCTCGCCGGCCGGCTGCGCAGTCTCGGCGTTGGTCCGGGCGACCGGGTGGCCGCCGTGCTGCCGAACCTGCCCGAGGCCATCATCGGTCTGCTGGCCGCGGCCTCCGTCGGCGCCCTGTGGACGGTCAACTCGCCGGACCTGTCGGCCAAGGCCACCCTGGACCGGCTGCGCCAACTGGAGCCCAAGGTGCTGATCGGCGTGGACGGCTACCGGTTCAACGGCAAGGAATTCGACCGCCGGAGCCATGTGGCGGAGGTCGAAGCCGGGCTGCCCACGCTGAAGCACACACTCCTAGTCCGCGAACTGGAGCCCGACGCCGATCCGGGCACGATTGCGGCGGGTGCCGCCGGTGCAGGCGCAGCGCGGCTGGACTTCACCGCGCAGCTGCGCGACGACGTCGAACCTTCCTACGAGCGGCTGCCGTTCGACCACCCGCTGTGGGTCCTGTTCTCCTCCGGCACCACCGGTGCACCGAAGGGAATCGTGCACGGCCACGGCGGCATGGCACTGGAGGCGGTCAAGGGTGCTGCGCTGAACCAGGACTTGGGCCCCGGCGACCTCTACTACGTAGCCGCCAACACCTCCTGGATGGTATGGAACACGCTGGTCAACAACATGATGGCCGGGGCCGCTGTGGTCACGTACGCGGGCTCGCCAATGTTCGGCCGCAAGGACCGGCAGTTCCAGATCATCGCCAATACCGGCGCCACAATGTTTGCCACCGGCGCGGCGTACCTGCAGTTGGTGGAGAAGTCCGGCCTGGCGCCGGGCCAGGACTGGGACCTGTCCCGGCTGCGGTCCATCATGTCGACGGGCTCGCCGCTGCCCGATTCCACTTGGCAATGGGTGCACCGGGCGCTCAAGCCGGACGTGCACTTGGGATCGGATTCGGGCGGCACGGACATCTGCTCCGGCTTCATCGGCTCCAACCCCCTGGAGCCGGTCCGAGTGGGCGAGCTCCAGGGACCGCTGCTGGGCGTCGCGGTGGAGGCCTGGGACCAGTCCGGCAACCGCGTGGTGGATGCCGTCGGGGACATGGTCATCACCCGGCCCATGCCTTCCATGCCGGTGTTCTTCTGGGGCGACGACGACGGCGCCCGCTACCGGAACGCCTACTTCGAGGAGTTCCCGGGAGTCTGGACGCACGGCGACTGGATCACCGAGACCTCCCGGGGTTCCTTCGTGGTGCACGGCCGCTCGGACGCCACACTGAACCGCGCCGGAGTCCGCCTGGGCTCTGCGGATATCTACGCCGCTCTGCAGCACGTGCCGGAGGTCCGCGAGTCCATGGTGATCGGGCTTGAACGCCCGGACGGCGGCTACTACATGCCGCTGTTCGTGGTCCTCGACGACGGCACCCAGCTCACGGATGCCCTGCGCGACCGCATCGCCGCCACCATCAGGGAACGCACGAGCGCCCGCCACGTGCCCGACGTGATCATTCAGGCCCCGGCGGTCCCTGTCACGCACGCGCTGAAGAAAATCGAGGTCCCGGTCAAGAAACTCTTCGCAGGCCACGACCCTGCCGTCGCCGTCAATCGCGGCTCCCTGGCGAATCCCGAAGCGATTGACTGGTACGCCGAGCAGGCGCGGGCGTTCCTGGCTGGCGAACACGCTGGGTAGAGCCGGCTCGGAGGCACATTCACCGAGGCGGGCGTCGTCGTCGTTATTTCCTTGCTCCGGCCCTTGTGTCCGGGGTCACTGATACGCGAGTACACCGCATCGGCTAGCACTACCTCGGTCGATGCCATTGAGGATTCTCCGCGAGATGTCGGCGAGCTGCCGAACTTGTTGCCCGGTGAGCCGGTCGAAGTCGGCCAAGACCTAGCTGGCGGCGTCGTATCCGAAAGCCCGCACCTCCTGGGCGCAACGGCAAGCGACCGCGAACTTCGCGGCCCACTCCAGGGCCGCATCATATGAGGGCAGATCCAGCACCGAGTAGCCGCCTTCGAGCTGCGTCGTCTGCCGGTAAGTGCCCTCACGCACGGTGCCATCGCCGTCGACCATGACTGGCGGGACGCTCCCATCGATGCCACCGCCGAACACCCACACGCCGGCGTCCTTCGCCTCCTGAACCACTGCATGCGACGCATCGGAAACGGCCGGCAACTCTTCCTCGGAGACGACCATGGCGGCACTCGGAAACGAGATCAGATACATCGTCATCGCGTCGACTCCTTCTTCGCAGCACGGATCACCAGCATCCTCGCGGACGCCATTCCTCCGCGCAAGGTCTCGGCTGTCCCGCGGATGCCGGCGACCGATCACCAATGCGCCTTCGGCGGCTGACTACTTCTGCTAGTCCGACGCGGGTCTCGAACTCGCGGGAAGCGCAGTCTTACGCGGGCAATTCCAGCATCGCGTCCTTGGTATCCGCCAGAGGGCTGAGCAGTGAGCATTATTCCGGCTGTCTGAACTCCACACAAAGGGCAACAATCGAAGTCCGCCGCCGTTATTGTCCGACCCTCGCCATATAATCAAAGCATTCACTCGCACGTGATGTGATACGTACTGAAAGTTGGGGAACCATTGACTGAGAACAATAATCCGATTCCGCCTGCCCAAAATCCCTTGCAGGCACCACCGGCTCCTAAGTCTAAGAAGAAAAAGAAGTGGCCGTGGATCGTCGGCATCGTCGTTGTCCTGTCCCTGATCGGTGGCATCGGCAACGCCATCAACGGTGAAGAAAAGGCAGCTGTCGCTGCCGCCGAGGCCAGCGCCAGCGCAGAGGCCAAGGCCCAGGAGGAAGCTGAGCGTAAGGCTGAGCAAGAGGCTGAAGAGAAGGCCGAAGCTGAGCGCAAGGCCGCTGAAGAAAAGGCTGAGAAGGAGGCCGAAGAAAAGCGGAAGAAGGAAGAAGCCGCGGCCGAGAAGAAGGCCAAGGCTGAAGCCAAGAAGGCTGCGGCCAAGCGCAAGGCGAAGATCGACAACGCCCAGCCGGTATCCGCACGGCAGCTGTCCAAGCTGAACAAGAACCCGGACAAGTATGCCGATGACGTGCTCGTAGTGTACGGGCGGGTCTATCAGTTCGATGCTGCCACGGGGCAGTGCGCATTCATGGCCAAGATCAGCCACGCGCCGATGACCTACGACTTCGAGTACGAATACAACAGCATGTTCACCTCCGGTGATGGGTTCATCGACTGCCCGAAGCTGGATGATGTTGTTGAGGATGACATCGTGCAGATGACGGTGACACTGGAGGAATCCTTCAGCTATGACACCCAGGCCGGTGGCAACACCACTGTGCCGAAGTTCAAGGTTGAGAAGATCAGCCGTCTGTAACCCTGATGAAAGCACCCCGTCATCCGTGATTCTGTCTCCGGGTGGCGGGGTCCTCTCTTGCCCGCCCAACCCAAAGGATAAAGACCATGAATAAAGCGATCACAGGAGTAGCTATCGTCTCCGTCCTCGCTCTCGCCGGCTGCGGTGCCGGTGAACAAATCGAGGCATCCGCATCAACCCCCACCCAGACCGCCGAGGTCACCCCCACTCCCACCCCGGAGCCGGTGGTCGAGTTCAAGGATGAGTATGACTCCATCGACGATCTGGTCGCCGACTTTGAAGCCGCCGGCGGCGACTGCAGCGGGTGGAGCCAAGAGAATCAGGTCACGCTCGCCCTGGAGTCTGGGACATGTGACGATGACACTGTTATCTCCACCTACATCAGTTCCAGTGAAATCACTGAGTTGATGAAGACGCAGAAGGCCCTGTATGAGGACCTGGAAATGTCGGGAGAGTCCAGTTGGCTGGTTGGAGATAAGTGGATTATCAACACATCCGAAGATGAGCTTGCAGTTATCTCCCAGTTCGGCGGCAAGGAAGTCCGCTTCTAACCCTTATCCAGCAGTGCGTTGTCCAGCCTTCTGACCGGAGCGAGTTCGCCGCTTCTGGTGGGAGGACCACTTTTGGCTCCATCCGCGGCAGCTTCACCAGGAGACTGCTGGGCGCCCTCATCCTGACGGGGCTGTCGACCATCATCGTCAGCAAAGCCCATCTTAGTCAGCGAGAGCCGCAGTGCACACTGCGGCTCTCGCTGTCGTCACCGCCCTGCCTACGGCGATGGCTCCTTAGCTAGATGTCGTCCTCGTATGCGGGGCCGCCTTCGCCTTCCCATGTTTCGAGGCGCTTGATCTTGGTGGCGTTGAATTTGCGGCGGACGCCGTAGCCGCCGTGGTCGTCGTCCTCGATGAAGACGACGCCGAACTGTCCCAGGGCCCGGCGCAGCTGCTGGTTCTGTTCCGGCGTCAACGGTGCGTTGCCCTTCTCAAAGTCCCGCACTTGCTGCTTGTCCAAGCCGGCATTCCTGGCAATGACCTTGGCGGAGACCTGCGTGAGGGCGCGTGCGGCGCGCGCCAGATCCGAGGTAATCATCAGTGGGTTGCTCATGGCCCGATCATCCCAGTTTCCGGGCGGGTGTCTAATCCCCCTCCTCCACAACGACCCCGCTCGCATAGATGTCAGTGGAAACCCGGCTTGCGGCACGACGTACGGCACTATTGACGGGAGCGTGTCCTAGATTGGTCCCATGGTCGCGCAGACGGTTCCCGAGCCAGTCGAGGTTGTGGTCCGCAACGGCGCCCCGGACGGGTGGGATGTTCTAGCGTCGCTGGGTCCGCTGGCGATCCTTGCGGCCGCGCTCATCGCTGCTTTCATTGGTTGGCGCAGCATGCAGACCCAAGCCGAAGCCAACCGTCGGGCCCAGTGGTGGGAGCGGGCCGAATGGGCACTGGATGCGTCGATGTCCTCCAGCATGGACCGGCGAGTGATCGGCTTGGGCGTGCTGACGCTCTTGGCCGAAAGCAGTCTGGCCGGCGAAGAAGAAGCCCGAATCCTTCAGGTCGCTTCGAAGGACAGCCTGGCCCAAAGGGTCACGGCCCTTGAGGGTGTGGACGCCAAGCAGCCCTCGACCAGAGTCACCGGCGCCCCGGAGGACGAACGCGTCATGGCCGGGGCCGCCAAGCTCCGGGTGGTGACGGACCGGAAGATCGGGCAACAAACGCCCGAATGGATCGTGGAGCTGAGCCGGACACCGATTTAAGCCAGCCACACTGCCAACCGATGTACGGCAAGCTGGAGGCATGACGACGTACCGGTATCCCGTCGAGATCCTGCACCTGCTGGTGTCGCCGGCTCATGCGTACTTTGGCCGGGCGAAGGATGGCGCCGCCGATGTGCCCACGGAAGATCTAGACCAGGCTGCGGTGGTGGCGGGCAAGGGCATTGTGGGCGACCGGTTCTTCGGCAAGGCGGCCCACATGGATGCGGCGGTCACGTTCATGGCGGTGGAGTCGCTCGAGGCCATCGCCGCGGATCTGGATGTTCCGCAGTTTGATCCGCTGCTGGCGCGGCGCAACGTGGTGCTGCGGGGAGCCCAACTGGCCCCGCTGATTGGCGAGGAGTTCGCGGTGGAATCCCGGGGTGAAGAAGTGCGGTTCCGCGGCGGCCGGCACGCCCACCCGTGCGTCTGGATGGACCGGATGCTGGCACCCGGCGCCCACGCCGCGATGCGCGGGCGCGGCGGCCTGCGCTGCCAGCCGCTGTCCAGCGGACTGCTGCACCGCGGACCGGCGGTACTGCTCAGCCCGGTAGAGCTCCGGCCCGAAGAAGCCGGGGCCGAGGTCCGGCCCAGACCCGGGCGGCTGCCGTAACCATCGAACGCGAGAGTCCGCCGGTCCACAAACCACCCGGGAATCCGGAGCCAGCGGCGCCCTGGCGAGCGCCGCCGTCGTTGTTTTCTAGCTCCGGAACAGGGCGCTGTAGGCGTTGAGCGCCGGTTGGCCGCCGAGGTGGGCGTAGAGCACGTTGCTGTCGGCGGGGATCTTTTTGCTGCTGACCAGGTCGATCATGCCGGCCATGGACTTGCCCTCGTAAACCGGGTCGGTGATCATCGCTTCGAGCGAGGCGCTGAGCCGCATGGCTGCCAGGGTGGAGTCGACCGGGATGCCGTATACGTCGCCGGCCCAGCCTTCTAGCACGGTGATCTCGTCGTCGCGCAGGTCCCGCTCCAGGCCGATGAGCTTGGCGGTGTTGCGGGCGATCCGGCCCACCTGCTCGCGGGTCTTGGCCAGGGTGGCGGAGGCATCGATGCCGATCACGCGGCGCGGACGGCCGCCGGCGTCCTCCAGCGCGGCGAAGCCGGCGATCATGCCGGCGTGGGTGGAACCGGTGACCGTGCAGACCACAATGGTGTCGAAGAAGACGCCGAGCTCGGCCTCCTGCTGCTGCACCTCGTAGGCCCAGTTGGCGAAGCCCAGTCCGCCGAACTTGTGCTCCGAGGCGCCGGCCGGGATGGGATAGGGCTTGCCGCCGGCTGCCTCGACCTCCGCGATGGCGTTCTGCCAGGAGTCGCGGATGCCGATGTCGAAGCCGGCCGGGTCCAGCCGCACGTCCGCGCCCATCAGCCGGGAAAGCAGGATGTTGCCCACCCGGTCATTGAGCGGATCCGGCCAGTCCACCCAGCTCTCCTGCACCAGCACTGCCTTCAGCCCAAGCTTCGCCGCCACCGCCGCGACCTGCCGGGTGTGGTTGGACTGGAAGCCGCCGATGGAGACGATGGTGTCCGCACCCTGCGCGAGGATGTCCGGGACGATGTACTCGAGCTTGCGGGTCTTGTTGCCGCCGAAGGCCAGGCCGGAGTTCACATCCTCCCGCTTGGCCCAGAGCTGCGCGCCGCCCAGGTGCTGGCTGAGCCGCGGCAGGTGGTGCACCGGGCTGGGTCCGAAGGTGAGTGGATAGCGCTCGAAGTCGGTGATGCTCACTCGGTCCTACTGCCCGCGCTGCCCTGGCCGGTGATGTTGACCATCCAATTCACGCCAAACCGGTCGGTGAGCTGCCCAAAGTAGTCGCCCCACGGCGCCTGCTCCAGCGGCTGGTTGATGGTGGCGCCGTCGCTGAGGCCGTCCCAATACTTGCGCAGCTTGGCGTCGTCGCCCGCATCCTGTCCGCTGGAACTGATGCAGATGTAGCCGTTGGGCGACGCGGGCACGTCGGCCGGAACGTCCGAGGCCATCAGGAGAAACCCCCGCTCCACGGACACCGAGGAGTGCATGATGTTGGCACCGGTGTCCGGGTGGTCGTCTCCCATTCCCTCTGCGTTGGTCATCTTGTTCAGCTCACCGCCGAACACGGAGTGGTAGAACTCGATGGCTTCGGCGGCGTTGCCGCTGAACTGCAGGTAGGGGTTCAGGTCCAGTGCCATGGTGTGCCTTTCGGACAGAAGGTCTGCGGGTGCTTGCCGCCAACATTCTTGCCGGTCTTTCCGCGGCTGGGAAGAGGTATGCCAAAGCCGCCTTGCCCACGTGGCGGGCAAGGCGGCTTCACAGCGTTCGGCGGGCGCCGTCGTCGTTGCTCTGTTGAAACGACGACGGCGACTGGGCCGCGGGAAACCGGGCGCTACGGTGCGGAGACGGTTTCCCGTTCGCGGCCGTCGCGGTCCGCCTTCTCCTCGGCGACCTTGGCGTCGTGGGCGGCGCGGATCCGGGCGTGCTCCGGGTTGCGGCGCAGCACCAGGTAGCCGATGCCGAGCCCGATGAACCAGAGCGGGGTGAACAGCAGCGCGGTCAGCGTGTCCGACTGGGTGGTCAGCGCCCAGAGGATGAAGGCGAAGAAGGCCATCACCACGTAGGGCATGAACGTTCCGCCGGGCATCTTGAACTTGCTGGCCGCGTGCAGTTGCGGGCGGCGGCGGCGGTACACCACGTAGCTGAGCAGGATGATGGTCCAGACGAACATGAAGCACAGGGCCGAGATGGTGGTGACCAGGGTGAAGGCCTCGGACACGCTTCCCTCGGCGTAGAGCAGCACCACGCCGGCCAGCAGGAACATGCAGGAGAACAGCAGGGCGTTGCGCGGCACGCCGCGGCCGGACAGCTTGCCGAACCGCTTCGGCGCATCGCCCTCCTGGGACAGGCCGTAGATCATCCGCGAGGTGGAGTAGATCCCGGAGTTCGCCGACGAGGTGGCCGAGGTCAGCACCACGAAGTTCACCACGCCGGCCGCACCGACCAGGCCGGCCAGCGCGAACATGCCCACGAACGGCGAGGCGTCGGCGCTGAACGCAGTCCACGGTTCCACTGCCATCAGCACGATCAGCGCGCCTACGTAGAAGATCAGGATGCGGATGGGAATGGAGTTCACCGCGCGGGGCAGGTTCTTCTCCGGGTCCTTCGTCTCGGCCGCGGTGGTGCCCACCAGTTCGATGCCGACGAAGGCGAAGACGGCAATCTGGAAGCCGGCCACGAAGCCCATGAAGCCGGTGGGGAACATGCCGCCGTGCTCCCACAGGTTCGAGAAGGAGGCGCGGGCGCCGTCGTGCTCAAAACCGGTGATGATCATGACCAGGCCCACCACGATCAACGCCACGATGGCCACAATCTTGATCAGCGCGAACCAGAACTCGGTCTCGCCGAAGGCCCGCACGGTGGGCAGGTTCAGCGCCAGCAGCAGCAGGATACAGGCCAGCGCGGGGACCCACAGCGGCAGGTCCGGCCACCAGAAGGCCACATAGTGCGCGATCGCCACCACGTCCGCAATGCCGGTGACCACCCAGCAGAACCAGTAGGTCCAGCCGGTGAAGAACGCCGCCCACGGGCCGAGGATATCGCCGGCGAAGTCGCTGAAGTTCTTGTATTCAGTGTTGCTCAGCAGCAGCTCGCCCATCGCCCGCATGACGAAGAACAGCATGAAGCCGATGATCATGTAGACGAAGATGACCGACGGGCCGGCCACCGAGATGGTCTTGCCCGAGCCCATGAAGAGGCCGGTGCCGATGGCCCCGCCGATGGCAATCAGTTGGATATGGCGGCTGGACAGAGCCCGCCGCAGATGGGGTTCTGTACTGGTGGTGCTCATGCGTTCCTTAGGGTGGGACTTCGCAGCTGCGGAAGTTTCCGGTTGGACCGGCCGGAACGGGCTTCTTCGGCGTCCGGCCATGGCGATTTCAGGCCTTCCCTGCGCGCCCCTGAAGGGCCGGCTGGTGACCTACGCCACGAAAACTTATCTTCCGCGGCTCCCGCGGGTCAAATCGAGAAGGGTGCTTGGGGGTGCGGGCGGGAGGTTTGGCGGCTTAGCGACCCGCCAGTACCGACGCCTGCTCGGGCGTGAGCGGGCGGACGTCGCGGTTGTGCAGCAGGAGATACAGCTTCGCCGTCGCTTCCAATTCCTCGACGGCTTCCATGGCTGCGTCCAGGCTGGCGCCGGAGACCACCGGCCCGTGGTTGCTCAGGAGCAGGGCGCGGGAAGAAGCGGCGGCCTGCTCGGCCAACGGACCCAGCGCATCGTCGCCCGGCGCGTGGTACGGCAGAAGCTGCACTCGTCCGACCCGCATGGCGAAGTATGCGGTCAGCGGCGGGATGGCGTCCGCGGGGTCCAGGCCGGCTAGGCAGGAAACGGCGGCGCTGTAGGTGGAATGGGTGTGTACCACGGCCGAGTCCTGCGGCCGGGCCCGCAGCACGGCAGCATGCAGGAAAGCCTCCTTGGAGGGAATTGGGCCACCGAGAGACACGCCCTCCAAATCCATCACCGAGATGTCGTCGGCTTCCACCGCGCCCAGGCTGCTGCCTGTGGGCGTCACATATACCCGCTCGCCGTGGCGCACACTGATGTTTCCGGTGCTGCCGTGGGTGAAGCCGCGGCTGAACAGCGAGCGCGCCGCAGCCACCATGCTTTCCCGGATCCGTTCCTCAGTCCGGGTCACTGCACGGCGACTTCCGCAGTTCCCCCCACGGCGCGGAGGAACAGCTCCGGATCACCGAAATTGCCGGATTTGAGCAGCAGGGCGCAGCGGGGGTAGTTGGACGGGTAGATCCAGGGCACACCCGGGGCCGCCTCGGAGCCGATGACGCCGCCGGAAACCCCGAGGGCTGACACTACGGCGCCGGATGTCTCGCCGCCGGCCACCACCAGCCGCCGGACGTCGCGGTGCATGAGCCCTTGCGCGATACACGCCGCAGCCTCCTCCAGGATCTCTGAGGCCCGCTCAGTCCCCAGCGCGGCCTGGACTTCACGCAGTTCCGCCGGCGGCAGCGACGAATAGATCAGGGCTCCCTCGGACGACGATGGCAACGCGTCGAACCAGACCAGGGCGCCCTCCGCCAAGGCCTGCGGATCGGCGGCGCCGAGCGCGTCCAGCCGGTAGGACGGGTGGTGGCTCTCCATCGCGGCGATCTGCTCCAGCGTCCGCGCGGAGCAACTGCCGGCGAGCACAACCGCGCGGCCCGCTTCGGCCGGCGCCGCTTCCTGCAGACCGGGAGCGCCGGCATGGTCCGACCGCCGGGCAAGGGCCGCCGCCACGCCGCGGGCGATCCCCGCCGCGCCGGTGATTAACCGATCCTCTGCCACTGCCTCACCGATCGCGTCCACGTCCGTGTCCTGGACCGCGTCCACGACGACGTACCGTTCACCGCGGTGCAACGCTTCCTCCAGCCCGGCGGCAATTGCTGCCGCGCCGCGGCCGACGGTCCGGTGATCCAGCAGGCCGACTGGCCGCGTGGTCTGCGCTGACAGGACGCGCGGAATGTACGAGTCTGTCATCGGAGTGAGCGGATGGTCCTTCATCGGCGATTCGTGCAGCAGCTGCTGACCCACGTACAGCTGCCCCATAAATTGCCGGCGTTGGTGCACGGGAGAGGCGGGCACGACGACGGTTAGCGGGGCACCGATGAAGTCGGCCAGCGCATCGGCCACGGGTCCGATATTCCCTGCCGCCGTGGAGTCGAACGTGGAGCAGTATTTGAAGAACAGGCGCGGGGCACCGCAGGCTGTCAGCCAGGAGGCGGCAGCCAGCGATTGCCGCGTCGCTTCGCTGGGTTCGATGGTCCGCGACTTCAGCGCGATGACGACTGCATCCGTCGGAGGCAGTTGAACTTCCGTGCCGGGCAGGCCGAAGTAAATGACGGTCCGCAGGCCCGCGTTGCTGAAGGCGACCGCAACATCGGTGGCACCGGTGAAATCGTCGGCAATCGCCCCAATCAGGGGCGGCCGTGCTTCAGTAGACATCGAAACCCAGCGCCTTCGATACGTCCTCCAGATGCTCGCGCATGTGAGCTTCCGCGGCTACGCTGTCCCGGCGTTTGATCGCATCCAGGATCTTTCCGTGGTGGGCATGGGCCCTGGGCGCGCGGCCCGGCACCGCGAGCGTTGATTTCCGGACCTGGACCAACACGTCACGCAGCGAATCAAGCATGATGCCGTACAGCGGGTTGTGCGTCGCGGTGGCGACCATGCGGTGGAATTCGACGTCGGCCTCCGCATGGTTGCCGGTCTCAAGCTCCGCCCCCATCCGGTCATGGCACTCTTCCAGGAGCTTGATGTCCTCTTCGGTTGCCTTGGCGCAGGCGATGCGCGAAATCTGCAGTTCCAGCATCAGCCGCACCTCGTGCACTCGGCCGTAGTCCAGATCTTCTCCGCGCAAAAACGACCGCAGCGTGTCAGTCACCAGCGCAGCATCTGCCGATGCCACGCACGCGCCAACGCCTGAGCGGACTGAGACCAGCCCCCGGGCCGTCAGCCCGCGCAGCGCCTCCCGCACCACCGGTCGGGATACCCCGTAGCGTTCCGAGAGCTCGCGTTCGGAGGGAAGCTTGTCCCCGGCGACCATGTTGTTGTCCAGGATCGTTTTCGCGATCTGCTCACTCACCTGTTCGGCGAGGGTATGGACCCTCAACCCGCCAACAGGATCCACATGGGTAGTCATGAGGACCGCTCCTTCATGCTCGGGACCAGCCGTTGAAGTCCGGCCAGCGAACGGGCTGGAGTTTCCAGTCCGGAAGTTTGGAGATGTTCCATTGTGATCCATCCCCGGTATCCCCGCGATAACAGAGAGTCGAGGAACCCCTCCAACTGTTCATCAGGATATTCGACGGCGCCGCGGGCTGCTGTTCCGGCGATTTGGACCAGCGCCGGCACCCCGGTGGCATGAGCCAGTTCCTCGGCAGCCACCAGGCCGGAGCGGACCACATGGAACGTGTCGAAAATCAGCCCCACCCCGTGCAGTCCGTGGCGTTCCAGGAATTCCTCGGTGGCGCGCACTTCGGTCAACAGGGTGACCTGTTCCGGGTTCTGGGGTTCCACCAGGATGCGTGCACCGGTGCGCTCGGCATATCCGGCCAGCTGCGAGAGCGACTCGGCCAGCAGCTCATCGTGCGGAACGTGGTCGAAGACGATGTCGGGGTCCAGGATGCTGCCGAACGAGACGTCGGTGCCGATTTCAGCCGCATGCCCGATCAGGACCTGCGCTTCCGACAGCGTTCGTGCCCTTATCGCCGGGTCCGCGCTGCTCAGGCTCAAGCCGCGGTGCTGGCGCATCGGGCCGGTGGCCAGTGCGCTGACACCCAGGCCGTGCCGCCCCAGCGGGTCGGTCACTTCGCGCAGCGGAAATTCGGCCGGCGCTTCAACCTGGAGCTCGACGCCGTCGTACCCTGCCTGCCGGAGCTCGCCGGCAGCGTCGGCTAGCTTGCCCGGGTACGCGGTCCCCATGGTGGTGGTCGCCTCCGGCGACATCACCGTGTAGGCCGCGCGCAGCCCGCCGCCGTCGCTCATCGCAGTACCTCGACGACTGCTGCCGTGTACTGCTTGGTGGAAGCCGTTCCGCCGACGTCGCCGGTCACTGATTCGCCACGCTCCAGCACCGTCCGGACCGCCTCACGGACCCGGTTGCCCGCGGCGCCGAGTCCGATGTGGTCCAGCAGCAGGGCACCCGAGAGAATCATGCCGGTGGGATTCGCGATCCCTTGGCCGGCGATATCCGGCGCGGCACCGTGGCAGGCCTCGAACATGGCCGCCTTCGTGCCTAGGTTCGCGCCCGGGCCCAGACCGATGCTGCCGGCCGCCGCGGCCGCGACGTCGGAGAGGATGTCGCCGTACTGGTTGTCCAGCAGCACAACGGTCTTCTCAACTTGTCCGCGCACCATGTACATGCCCAGGGCATCCACCATCACATCGCTGAATTCGATATCCGGATGGGCGGCCGCTACGTCTCGGGTGATGGCCAACTGCATCCCATCCACCACGTTGAGCACGTTGGCCTTGTGGCCCAGCAACACCTTGTTGTACCCGCTGGTCCGCGCCAGGCTGAAGGCATGTTCGGCGATGCGCCGCCACCCGCCCTCGGTCACGGTCTTGATGGCGAACGCCGCGTCGCCGACCCGATGTTCCATGCCGCTGTAGATGCCCTCGGAGACCTCGCGGACAATGGTGAATTCCGGCCGGACCGGCCCTCCGCCGATCCCGAAGGACGGGATGGGCCGGTCGTTGGAGTACAGGTCGAAGGCGCGTCGCAGGCCATTGTTGACGCTGGGCCACACCTGGACCGCGTCGCCGACGACCTTGACCACCCGACCGGTCCCCTTCGGCGCGCTGAGCGGCCCCTTCAGGATGACGCCGAGTTCGGCCAGCCGCGCCAACCGCTCATCGGGCAGCGGGTCGCCCACCCGGCCGGAATCCGTCAGGTGTCCGATCGGGTGGGATTCGAACGTCAGTTGCGGGGCAACGACTTCCAGAACGCGGAGCGTGGATTCGATGATTTCCGGCCCGATGCCGTCTCCTTCGATGACGCCAATGGTCTTCGGGTGGTCACTCATGGTGCCTCTTTCTCGTGTGCATCAGGTCGTAGAAAATCGATCGCGTAGGGCAGTCCCCACGCAACGGGGATCCCATGCCGCTCCCGCAGCGGAACGGCGAGGGGTTCCAGCGAGTACTGGGCCAGCACGATGCGCTGGCTGCCGCCGGACACGCTGGCGCCGAGGGCGCCGCCGTCCATCGGACCGGCCGCTGGGTCGGGATGCCACTTCACCCAGTCGATCTGCGCGCTGCGGTGTAGCCCCGTGCGCCGAAGATGATATTCCGCCGCAGCCCGCGCCGGCTCCACGCTGTAGAGCATGGTGAAATGTTCGACCTCATCGGCCACCAAGGCATCGAACATCAACTCGTCCGGGCCAGTAACCGGCACACTGCTGGCGGCCCGGATCTCCTGGATAGTGGACGGAAAACTGGAACACGTTATCCAGATTGCGTCGGCGCCGCCGGCCTCCAGGACGGCAGCCATGTTGCTGAGCCGTCCGGCCGCGTCTCTGCCTTCCGCGAGGTCAGCCAGCAACCGGTCATCGAGGAGTGTCCATGCCTCCAGCGCCGGCAGTTCGGAACGCAGCGTGGCGCGGGCAAGCGCCAGCGCGCTGTCCGCTGCGTTGATGATGCCGATTGTGGTCATGGCCGTTCCCAGCCGTACGCGGTGGCGAGATCATCGATCCGGATGGCACCGCCGTCGTCAATGGAGCGGTATCCGGCGAAGACAACGGCCAGCGTCTCCAGCGCGTCACCGACGGTCGACCCCAGCGCCACGGCACCCTTCCGGGCGTCAAGGAAGTGCCGGAAAGCCGTGGAATAGCTGCGGGCGTAGGCGTCGGGTTCGGCCGTAATGGTCTCCACCCGGCGGCCGGCCGGCTGGTCGTTTATTATCACCAAGCCGCCGAGTTCGTCGATGATCGCGGTGCCCTCGGTGCCTTCGACCCGCACTCGTTCGCTGGCGACGGGCGGAATGTCCAGCGTGTGTGAGGCGTAGCTTCGGTCGATCAGCGCGGTGGCGTTGCCATATCCGAGCATCAGCGCGACCGCGTCCTCGCCCACAACCTCCGGCGCGACGGAATGGGCCCGCGCATAGACCGTGTCCGGGCTGCCGATCAGGCTGCGCACGGCATCGATCTGGTGGATTGTCGACTCAAGCAGCAGGAACTGCTCCAGCTCCGCAAAGTAGGGCTGCCGGCCCAGGCTGAACGGAATCTCCGGGTACGTCGACGACGGGATGGTTCCCGCGAAGCGCGCCGACGAGGACACGTGGAAAACCTCGCCGAGCCGGCCGTCCGCCACCATGGCCCGCAGCCGGCGGTACCAGGACCGGTAGCGCCAGTTGTCGTTGACCATGACCAGCGACGTCGACGCTTCCGCCCGCCGCGCGACCTCGACGGCAGTCCCAAAGTCGGCGGCGAGCGGCTTCTGGCAAATGGCATCGACTCCGTGCCGGAAAACCGCCTGCAGAACGTCCGCATGGGTGGCCGGCGGGGTGGCAATGTCGACCACGTCTACTTCGAGCTCGCCGAGGGCGTCATCGATGGACTCGTAGACCTTGCCAATGCCGAACCGGCCCGCTTGGGCTTCGGCGCGGTCCCGGGCGGGATCAACGATGCCGACGACTTCGGTGTCCGCAATCCCTGCCCAGGCGCCCAAGTGATACTGGCTGACGTGGCCGGCTCCCACCAGCAGAATCCGCTCTCCGCTCATGACCGCTCCTCCCAGCCGAGCAGTGCTGCGGCGTTGTATTCCGCGACGGTGGCCAGATGGCCCTCGGTCAGTCCCTCGCCGGCAAGTTCCTGCAGGAACTTGCCGTAGCCCTCCGCTGGGTCTTCCGAGTCGGGCTGGCCCAGGTCGCTGCCCAACACGTTCCGGTCCAGGCCCACCGCCTGCATTTGTGCGAAGAGTCCCGCGAGGTCGACGGCGGTGTTCCGCGGCCGCGGGATCACGCGTTCCATGTAGGCGCCCTCTTTGGCGAGGTCCGCCTGGACATGCACGGGCATGTCAACCTCCACGTGGTCTGGATGGTTCACCACCCGGCGTTCCACGCCGAGCTCTCGTGCCAAAGCGAACACCGCCACGGTGGCGTCCGGCGGAAGGTGGCCGCTGCACAGCACCTGGTCATACTGGGCGCAGGCCTCGAGCACCGGCCGGACCTGACGGAGCAGCTCGCCGGTGTCAGGGATCGCCGCGAGGATGACCGTGCAGTCATGCGTCGGCAGCCAGACCATCCGGCCGCCGCTGCGCGCGCTGGCCTCGACGGCGGCCGGGTTGAGCCCGCCCACGCCGGTGTTCAGCGCCACTCCGCCGGCGACGCGGAATCCGTCCTGCCGGTGGTTGAGCAGCGCAGCCCCCACCGACGTGCCCAACTGGTGGCTCTTGTAGACCACGCCGCGGGCGCCGATGGCCAGGTAGTCGGCCACCACCCGGTGGCCGTCGTACTTGCGCGGGCGTTCGTCCGGCCCGAAATGGAGGTGGAAGTCGATGGGGCGGATCATCCTTTGGTCGCCCCCGCCGACAGCCCCGCTGCCATGTACTTCTGGACGAAGAGGAACAATACGAACGCCGGGATCAGGGTCATCACGCAGGCCGCCATGAAGGCGCCCATGTACTGCACGCCTCCGCCCAGGCCGAGGAAGGACCGCAGCCCGACTTGGAGCATCGTCACGTCGCCTTGGTAGAGCACGGCGCTGGCCCAAATAAAGTCGTTCCAAATCTGCAGGAAGACAATGCAGGAGACCGCCACCAGGCCGGTGCGCGAGACGGGCAGGAAGATCCGGAAGAACGAGCCGATCCGGGAACATCCGTCAACGTAGGCCGCCTCTTCCAGCTCGGGCGGGCAACTGCTCTGGAAGTAGCCGTGCAGCACCAGCGCCGCGAACGGTGTTGCGAATCCGGTGTAGGTCAGGATCATGCCGATGTAGGTGTTGATCAGCCCCAGGTTCTCGAGCATGAAGTACACCGGCAGCAGTCGGGTGATTTCCGGTAGCAATTGGTTCAACACCAGGATGCCCAGCACTACCGCCACAATCCGCAGTTTGGATTTGGCCGTAATGTAAGCCGCCATGGCCGAGATCAGCGTGGTGAGCAGTGCAGCGGAGATGCCGACCAGCAGCGAGTTCCCCATCTGCTGCAGGAACGGCATCATGGCGAGCGCCTGCCGGAAGTTCTCCAGCGTGGGGTCCATCGGCACCCAGATGGGCGGGGCGGACGTGATCTCCGCCGCCGGCTGGAAGGCGCTCTTCAGCATCCAGAAGAAGGGCAGCAGCAGGTAGATGGCCAGCCCGAGGGCCACCATGCCGCCGACCACTGTGCTGAAGACCCTGACCGGGCTCGGGACACTCTTGCGGCGGGACCGTTGCTTCCGCTCGGTCGCGCTCTTGCGGCGGTCCAGTGTTGCAGTGCTCATGATCCGTCCTCCCGCGACCGGCGGTCCAGCATGATGTAGAACGCGCCGATGACGGCGCTGATGACCAGGATGATGCTGCTGGCCGCCGCGGCCAGTCCGTACTGGCCGTCCACGAAGGCCTTCTGGTAGGAGTACACCGCCAGCACGTTGGTCAGGTTGTCCGGTCCACCGCCGGTCATCAGATAGACCAGCTCAAAGTGGCCGACCGTTGCGATGAGCAGCAGCGAGGTCAGTATCAGCAGCGTGGGACGCAACTGCGGCAGGGTGATGCGCAGGAAGGTCTGCCACCGGTTGGCGCCGTCCATCTTCGCCGCGTCGTAGATGGCATTGTCGATCGACTGCAGCCCAGCGAGGATCAGCGTGATGGCGATCGGCAGGCCGCCCCAGATACGGGCCACAGCGATGGCTACCAACGGGAGGCTGAAGGGCCCCCAGGTCCCGGTCTCACCCAGGAACCGGAGGGGCACGTCGATCCATCCCAGTTCCATCAAGACCTGGTTGATCGGGCTCTGGCCCGGTGAGAACATCCACAGCCAGATGGCCGAGGCCACGATGCCGGGGACGAACCACGGCATCAGTGCAACCCCGCGGAGCAGGCCGGTGCCGAACACTTTCCGGTTCAGCACCGGCGCCACGGCCAGTGCGATGACCAGGATGGCGGTGGTGACCACCAGGCCGAAGACGGCCGTGTTCAAGAAGGTCTGTAGGAAAGCCGGCTGGCTGAGAATGGACGCGTAGTTCTCCAGCCCGACGAACGGTGTTCCAGCGAAGTGGATGCGGAAGATGTCGTAGTCCAGAAAGCTCATCCGGAGAGTGTCGATCAGCGGATACAGCCCAAAGACCGCGACCACCAGCATCGCCGGCAGCACCATCAGTGCTTCGAACAGGAACCCGCGGGACCGGCGACGGCGGGACTTGCCGCCGCGGCTGAGAGCCGCGGCGGCTGTTTGCTCAGGACTGCGGTGGAGCGTACCTGAACTCATCCAGGACCACCTCCTCGTCGTGGGAGTTCCCCGGACCCCCCACGACCGTCACCGTGAGGCCCCCGTCTTCATCGAATTCGAGCTTGGCCCAGCAGTGCATGATGTTGCTGCGGACGGCGGTCCACGAGGGAGCCTCATCGTGGGCAAAGTTGGAGAACGACTTGTTGATGTTGCTCATCTTGCCGCCCGGGCTGACCTTGGCCCAGACGGTTCCCTCGCCGGGACCATAGTCGGTGAGCGCCGTCGTCGTGGGGGTGTTCGTCGCGGGCACATCGCGCAGCGGGAAGGTGCGTTCGTACGCCTGGTCGTGCGTGGTCAACGCGAGGCGGATGTTGAACTCCTCGAAGATCGGTCCCAGCTGTTCGCGCAGTTTCACGTTGGACGGATGGTTGGTGCCATCGGCGAACGGCGCGACGTGGAGGAAGGGAATGATCCATTCGAAGCCGTTGGCCTGTGCCTGCTTGATGTCGGCAACCAGCCACTCCAGCCGCTCCTGCGGGATCGGGTCCCAGAGTTCTTCGGCGCAGAGAGAGATGAAGTGGACATGGCCGACGTCGAACGAGTAGCAGAGCCCGTCGTCGAGGCCTTCGGGAACGGCGAAACGATCCGCCCACGGGGCGAACGATTCCTGCAGGAACGGGACCAGCTCATGGTTGCCCCAGGTCGGCTGGACCGGCGCAACCGAGAACGCCGGCTCCATCTGGTTGAAGAAGTAGTCGATCGCGTCCTCAAGGAATTCGAACCGCCGGTCGGTGTCGTAGTACGCGAAGTCGCCGCCTTCCAGGATCAGCAGGGGCCGGTACTGGGCAATGCTGTCAATCACGCGGGTGGTGCCGCTGGTCAGGCCGTCCCTGCGGCCGACCAGACCGGTGTCGGCGACAAACGCCGCATTAAAGGCGAAGCGTTCCAGGGCCGGCGCCGCAGTGGCGAATTCCCGGACGTCAGACCACTGGCCGGGCCGGGTTTCCACGGCATACTCATAGCGGCTCTGCGGCGAGAGCCCGGTGAAGGCGGACTCGATCACCGCGCCGGAGTCCACCACGGCGCGCTGGCTTGAGGCGACAGTGCGCCAGTCAGCGGTACCTGCGGTCCGGATCCGGGCCGACAGCGCGGCACCCGGATGCGGCGTCTTCCACACCACATGCATGCTGGTTGCCGTATCGCCGGTCCACGAGAGGTGGATTTCGTTCCGATCCGCAAAGTCGTCGCGGAAGGCCAGTCTGGTCATTGGTTCTTTCTCCATCTCGTGTGCTGTCATGCCCGTCCGCTCCAGACGGCACCGGTCATCCGGCCCAATTCATGGGAAAAGGACCGCTTGAGGGGAGTACTCAGCCCCCACTGCACCGGCAGGCACTGAAATCCGTCGTGGTAATCGTTGCTTTCGCCCGGGTCAAAGAATCCCCACGAGGCGTAGTTTTCGACGGCGGCCAGGAAGTTGTTGCGCGGCTTGTAAAAGTCGAAGTGGTTGTCCTCGTTGAAGACGATCGGCTTCGCGCCGCCGGTTTGGTAAGCCTTGGCACGCGAGTCAGCGACCATCTGGGCGATGACGTCGGGATCATTGATGCCGTTGGCGTGCAGCAGCACAAAGTCCACCGCGCCAACCAGTTCAGCGGGCGGAAGGTAGTCGTCCGGCAGCGAAGCATAGCTGGCCGAAATCGGACGGTCCGTGAGTCCGCGGACGTGCTCCATCAGTTCCGGGATGCGCTCCGGCTTCAGGATCTCGTGGCTGTAGCGCGGGATGTTGCATTCGTTGGCAACTTCGATCACGACGTTGGTGACGTCATGATCGTCCAGCCAGCGGATCACGTTCTCGGCCGCGCGGATCACGGCCGCTTCGTCTTCGAGCCGGTGGTCTTGGCCGAAGTAGAACAGGCCAAGGATCACCACCATGCCCAGGCGGTCGGCTTCGTCGATCACTCGCTTCAGCCGGTTCAGCCACGCTTCCTTCAGGGAGCCATTCGCCAGGTAAGCGGACACTTCCCACGGCTGCTGCATCGGGACAGGGCCACCGGGTCCGCGTCCGCGGACCGGGTTGCCGCACTGAAGGTTGAGTGTGAACCCCAGCAGGCCGAAGGAGCGCCAGGTGGGCAACAGCGCGACGAACTCGGTCGTGTTTCGGTCGGCGTCCCACTTGCCGGTATCCGGATAAGCCCAGCGGGACTGTGTCTCGGAGTTCTCGTCGTCGAAAATGGCCTGCACCATCCGCGAGTTGAAGAGGAGCCCTTCGATGCTTTTGTCCTCGAAGGCTTGTCCACCGTAGGTCGGCTGGCCGTTGATCAGAAATTGTTGTCCCACGATCGAGACGTGCGTGTTACCCACCTGTACTGCCTTTCGGTTGTTACGCGGTATCAGAAATGACTGCGGGCTACTTTCCGCGGTCCAGCACTTCCTGCATCCGCTGTTGCGCTGTAGTCACTGAAGAGTCGATGTCTTCGCCGGAGACCAGGACGGAAGAGAAAAGATCCCACAGCACGCCGCCGGGCTTTTCATCACGGATGATGGTCCAGAAGGGCGACGGCGCCTGGGAGCTATGCGCTTCCTCCGCCAACACCGTGCCCATCACCTTCTGGTGGTCCTCGGAGGTCCAGTGCTCGGACTTCATCACGTTGAGGTTGGTGCTCATGTTGCCGGAGACTTCCGAAATGGTCTGCATGTTCTCGTCACGGGACAGGAACTCCACGAACTCCACGGCTTCGTCGGGGTGCTCGGTGCCGTGCAGGACGCCCCAGTAACCGGACCCGGTGTAGGACGCCCCGTTTGCGGGCCCGGCTGGCGGCGCGGCCGCTGCCCACTTGCCGTCCAACTCGGGGTAGTCCCGGGCCAGTGAGTCGATGTCCGAGGAGCTGGCCTGGGCAATCATGGCCACCCGGCCGGAACGGAAATCAGTCATCGGGTCGTAGTTGGGGTCCATGAAGTCCGGCGGCACCAGCCCCGACTGGGTCAGCGACGACATCCACGTCAAGGCCTCCCGCATCTCCGGCGTGTCAATCGTGGCGGTCTTGCCGTCCGGAGACAGGTATTCCCCGCCGGCCTGCCACAGGCTGGGGATGATGCCCTGCACCACGTCCAGGCTGCCGAAGGTGAAGCCCCATTTCTGGGCCTTTTCGTCGGTGAGCGCTTCCGCGTACTCGCGGACTTCGTCCCACGTTGCCGGCGGCCCGGACAAACCGGCTGCTTCCAAGAGGTCTGTGCGGTAAATCATGACCCTCGGGTCGGCACGCCACGGAATGCCGTAGAACTCACCTTGCCACTGGGCGTCGTCCAGGAGCTGCTGGGTGAACCGCTCCTTCAGGTCGGGCCAATGCTTTTCCTGGTAATCGCTGATGGGCATGGGGCCGGCTTTGCCTCCACCCAGCTGGACGTTCGTGTGCAGCTGGTACATGTCGCCGACGTCGGGGGCATCCGACCCTTGCGACACCAGCAGCCAGCGGTCGCGGGACTGGGCGAAGTCGATGAACTCGACCTTGACCGGTGTGCCGGTTTCCTCTTCGAAATCCGTCGCGAGTCCTTCCATGGTTTCTCGCCACTCCGCCGGATCACCATAAATCTGCGTCCAGAAATCCAGCGATGCCGCCGATTTTTCCGTGCTATCACTGGCCCCCGCTGCGCAACCTGTGAGCGCAAGGACGCCGACGGCCGCTAGCGCGGCCATATTCCTGATTGATTTCGCCATCGAAACTCCAACCATCGTTGAACTGACTGTGATTTGCCTTACATCCAACCTGTCTTACAGGTTGACAGGCAAACCAGAGCCCGTCAAGGAGTTTCTGAAGAATCTTCCAATGTGACGTAGCGCCGCCCGGTAAGGCCGACTGGGGGGTCAAGTAGCGGACCGGCCAACGGCCGACATCAACTCCCGGGGTGCCGTCGATGGAGCCACCCAGCAGGCACAGCGATACAACCACGGCGATGCCCCGGAGGCGGTGAGGGACTGGCGTCGATGGTCGTGACGGTGCCGATCGTGGTGAGCGCCGCCGTCGTTATTTCTGGGACGATGCCGGCCACCCCAAGCCGGCAACCGTCCCTACAGCACTCCCACATGTGCCCGCTCCCGAATCGACGCCTGCTCTATGGATGCCGGCGCGGCGCTCGCAAATGCCCGCCGACAATAGATGAACAAACCGTTGACAACTTCAATGATTGGTGATGCACTGTGACCTACGCCATTCACTCATCTTTGATTTCGCTGGATCAATAGGCCACAGTTCATTGGTCTTCCGACCAGATAAGTGTTGCTCAGTGATTCTCGAGTGGGAATGGCCGCCACGCACCGTTTCCCCAACTAGAGGAATCAGAGAGTCGATCATGCACAAGATCTTTAAGACCGCCACCGCGCTGGCAGCGGCCAGCCTCCTGTTCACCGCCTGCGGAGCCAGCCCGAACGCCCGCTCTGACTCGGGCGACGCCTCGAGCGCAGCCCCTGACTCGCTGGTTTTCGCAGTGGTGCCGACTGACAACAGCGAAGAGCTGGAAAACAGCTTCAAGCCGATTGTCGCCGCCATCGAGAAAGAGACCGGTTTGCCGACCAGCATTGAGGCGGTCAGCAGCAACGCCGGTGTCATCGAAGCCCAAGCGGCCGAACGTGTTGACGTGGCGACCTACGGCGCCTTCTCCTACTACCTCGCCCAAGGCGTCGCCGATGTCACCCCCGTGGCCATGGACCAGCGGACTCCCGCAGCGGGCTCCGGGGCAGTCCAGTCACTCGGAGTGGTGGCTGCGGGCTCTGACATCAAGGACATCGAGGACGTGAAAGGCAAGGACGTCTGCTTCACTGATCCGGCTTCGAGCACCGGGTACCTGGCCGCGGCTGCCGGTTTGATCAACATCGGCCTCGACCCCAAGAGCGACATTAACCCGATCTTCGCGGGCTCGCACGATGTTGCGGTGACCCAGATGCTGGCGGGCGACTGCGATGTGGCCTTCGTGGCCGGCACCTTCGTCACCGATCTCCTGCCGGCACGCGGCGTCATTAAAGACGGCGACGTCGAAACCATCTGGACCTCCCCTGACATTCCGGGCACCCCGATGGTGATCGGCAATTGGCTACCGGAAGACCTGCGCGCCAAAATCAGCGACGCCGTCCTCAAGTACAACGCCGTAACCGCTGCCGAAGCCGGCCTGTGCCCAGACGATCAGCGTGAAGCGCTTGAGCCTTGGGGCGAAGAGTACGCCGGAAAGATGGCGTGCGAATGGGGCGGAACGGGCGCTTTCGCGTTCGAACCAGCCACGGACAGCGACTTCGCCTCCATCAGCGAGATCTGCGAAACCACGCAGGCCGAAGTCTGCCGCAACGAGTAATCCCTAGGAGCACCAAATGACCGCCACCACCGGACGCAGACAGGACACAGGACTTCACACCGTGGCACATCATTCCCCGGCCGGCCACGTCGCCGACACACACAGCAGCCTTCTCCTCCGCGACCTGGGCATCAGCTTCGGCCAGAAGAACGTCCTCCGCGACATCAACCTGGAGGTACAGCCGGGCCAGTTCGTCGCTTTGGTTGGACCGTCGGGCGCGGGAAAGTCCACGCTGCTGCGCCTGATCAACGGCAGTCACCGCCCCAGCAACGGGACGGTCTCGGTACTTGGAGTCAACCCGGCAACCTGCGGCCGCAGGAACCTGCAGCGGCTGCGATGCCGCGTGGGATTCGTGTTCCAACAGTTCGGGCTGGTTGGACGGCTCAGCGCCATGGAGAACGTGCTCATGGGTTCCTTGGGGTCGCTCAAGATGCCTCGCTACGGGATCTCCACCTACCCCAAGGCACTGAGGGAAAAGGCTGCGGCGAACCTGGAACGCGTTGGTCTGATGGACCAGCGCTTCCAGCGCTGCGACACGCTTTCGGGTGGCCAGCAGCAGCGGGTGGCGATTGCCCGGACGCTGATGCAGGATGCCGAGATCGTGCTGGCTGATGAGCCCGTCGCCTCGTTGGACCCCAACGCAAGCGTCTCGGTGCTCAACACCTTGAAGAAGCTCAGCGCAGAGGACGGCTTCACCGTGATCTGTTCCCTGCACCAAGTGGATCTGGCCTTACAGGTTTCCGACCGGGTAGTCGCGGTCCGCGACGGCTCCCTCATCCTGGACACTCCGACAGCGGAGACGTCGGAGGAAGCTATCCGGGCCATCTACGAGAAGGCAA
The DNA here is from genome assembly GCF_053607305.1 of Arthrobacter sp. NPDC055138. Classification (NCBI taxonomy): domain Bacteria; kingdom Bacillati; phylum Actinomycetota; class Actinomycetes; order Micrococcales; family Micrococcaceae; genus Arthrobacter; species Arthrobacter sp. NPDC055138. The sequence goes on along the minus strand of NZ_JBSGTH010000004.1, from coordinate 118,993 downwards.
AGGGCGCCCGCTCATGAACGGCACCACGGAACAAACGGCCGGGGACACCCGGCTGGTTGACGGCGGAACGCCGACCCGACGCGGGAACCCTGCGCCGGGGGCGCCGCCGTCGCCATCGTCAAAGCCGTCCATCGGGCGGCCCCGTGTCTCCGCAGCGACGCTCGGCATTCCGCTGGCCTACTTGGCTGTCACCTTGTTCGGTGTTTGGTGGATCGACATCCGCCCGGCAGCAATCGCAGCGGGCTTTGGCGACATCGCGCGGCTCTTGGAACGCATGGTGCCGCCGACCACCGGACCTGTCCCCGACCTGATGGCCCTCGCCTTCGAGACGCTGTGGATCGCCGTTGCCGGCACCGGATTGGCGACGATTGCGTCGGTGTTCCTGGCCGCCGCTGCTTCCCGCCACTTCACCGGGCCACGGGCGGTCCAGTGGCTCGCACATGGCATCATCATCGTGACCAGAGCCGTGCCGTCGCTCATTTTCGCCATCCTGTTTGTCCGCATCTTCGGTCTCGGGCCGCTGGCCGGCGGACTTGCCATCGCCTTCCACTCGGTCGGCATGATCGGCAAGATGATGGCGGACGTCTTCGAGGAACAGACCCCCGCCCCGCGTGAAGCGATTGCCTCGGTCGGCGCTAACCGGCTGCAGAATTTTGTATCCACCACCCTGACGCGTGCCCTCCCAGCTGTGACGTCCCTGGTTCTCTACCGTTTGGACATCAACGTCCGCGCCTCGGCCGTGCTCGGCCTGGTGGGCGCTGGCGGCATCGGCGTGGCCCTGCAGACAGCGATTGGTTCGCTCAATTACCGCCGGGCCGCCGGGATCATCCTGGTGATCGTGGTGCTGCTCCTCATTCTGGAACTCGTTGCCTATTTGGTGCAGCGTGCCGTAGCCGAACATGCGGACGAGCATACTCAATCTCAGCTTTATGCCGCCGGGGCCCACCCTTCTACTCCGGGATGGAACCGTTCCCGCGTGCTGCGCACCAGCGGTGCCGTTGCCGCCTTGCTGCTGTTCCTGTTTTCGCTCAGCCAGCTGTCACTGAACCCCGCCCGTCTGGGCCAGGCATGGGACAACGCCGTGGCGCTGCTGTCCGGCTTCGTGCCGCCGCTATTCAACCAGGACATCCTGCTCGGGATTTTCGAGAGCGTCATAATGGCTCTCACAGCGACTTTCTTTGGAGTGGTCTTTGGGCTGGTGATTGCCGTGCTGTCCACCCGGCATCTGGTCCGCTTCGAACCCCTCGCCCTGGCGCTGCGGGCACTCGTCGTCTTCATGCGCGGCATCCCGGACATCGTGTACGCGCTGGTGTTTGTGGCTGCACTGGGCCTGGGACCCTTCGCCGGCTTTCTGGCCTTGTCCATCTCCTGCACCGCCTTGGCCTCGAAGTTTTTCACCGATTCCCTGCAGAACGTGGATCCCGCTCCGGTTCGCGCCCTTGAAGCAACGGGGGCGGGCCGCGTGCAGGTCTTCGTCAGCGGCGTCTGGCCGCAGTTTGTGCCCAGCTTCATCGGCAACAGCCTGTTCACCTCGGACCTGGCCCTCCGGGAGTCGGCCGTGCTGGGGATCGTCGGCGCCGGCGGCATCGGCTTCCTGCTGGACGAATCCGTGGCAACGCTCAACTACCAGCAAACCGCCGGCATCCTGATCGGTCTGATCGTTGTGGTGGTAGCTCTCGAATCAGTGGCCCGCTGGGCCCGCAGAAAGGTGATCTGACATGGGCCAGTGCCCCTTCGGCTATTCCTCCGACCAGCAGCCCGGCGGCGGTGCCGCCGTGGTGGATGGCAGCCGGACCTCGGAATGGTCTCCCGCGCTCGAAGAAAACTTTGGCAGCGCCCACCGCGACTACGCCGAACTCCGGCGGAGCAATCCGTTCCCCTGGAGCGGTGACTTCGGCGGCTTCTGGTCCGCCACCACCTATGAAGACATCGCCCGCATCACGCAGGACGGCGATCTGTTCATCACTTCGGTGCAGAACGTGGTGCCACATGTTCCGCGTTCCTCCCGGCGTCCGCCTCTACACTTCGATCCGCCGGAGCACACCGCCTATCGCGAAGCTATCGACCCGGTGCTTCGGCGTTCCATTGTGCGCGAACACGAAGAGGCTTTCCGTGCCAGCGCTGAAGAGCTCGTGAATACCCTGCTGGCTCAGGACGACGCCGACGGCGTCCGGGATTTCGCGGCACCCTTCGTCATGGACTGCTTCGCCGCTTTCCTTGGCGTGCCGTCCTCGCTTACGCGGCATATTCGGGACATAGGAGTGCGCTACTCCTTCGCTATCCAGGACATGGATGACGAGGTCATCGGAGAGTGCAGCGCGGAACTCTACCGGATCGCCGAACAGGTTTACCGGGATCGTCTTGCTGCCGGGGCGGACTCCTCCCGGGACCTCGTGTCCAGCCTCCACGAGGCCGCGCTGAACCCTGACAACCACATCACCAAGAAGACGGCCATTGCGACGATCCGCCAGATGATCGTTGCCGGGATGGGAGCCCCGCAGGCCGTCCTCGGCAGTTGCTTGGTGCATCTGGCCCAGGACCCTGCCCTGCAGCAGCATCTGCGCGAGCACCCGGAAGACCTGCCGGCAGCGATCGAGGAATTCCTGCGTCTTCACGCGCCCTACCGGGTTTTTTCGCGGACCGCCAAACATGACACTCTGGTGCACGGGCGCTTGGTCCGCCAGGGTGAACCGATTGCCCTCATCTTTCCCTCCGGCAACCGGGACGAAACGGTGTTCCTGGATCCGGATGAATTCGTGCTGCGTCGCCCGAACAACTCGCACCTGGCTTTCGGCCGCGGGGCGCATAAGTGCCCTGCTGCCACCATGGGCAGGCTGGAGCTGCTGATTGCGCTCCAGGTACTCCTTGAGCGCACCGAGACCTTCGAGCTCTCGGGCGACGTCGTCATGATGAACTGGCTGGAATATGGACCGCGTGCCGTCCCGCTGCAGCTGAAGGCGAGGAAGGACACCCCCGCTGCCCGGGCAGAAGATCTGAGAGCCTCTGCCGAGTGACAGAATCAAGCCATGCCCATGTCATCTCCGAGCCTGCCGCGCTTTCAGAACGGCGCCCGCCCCCAGCAGTTGTTGACGGTGTTGATGGGCGACTACTGGCATGCACGCAACGAACCGATCCCGTCTGCAGCGCTCGTGGAACTGCTCCAGGTGTTCGATGTGACGGCCAGCGGTGCGCGTGCCGCCATCCAGCGGCTTGCGCAGCGGGGCTTTCTGGTGGGCACGAAGGTAGGCCGACAGACGGCCTATGCGGTGTCGCCGATGAGCCAGGAACGCATCAATTCACACGTGCGATCACTCTTCATGAGCCACCTGCCGCAGACATGGGACGGCACCTGGACCCTGGTGGGATATTCCCTCCCGGAGGACGCCAAGGGAACCCGCCGACTCCTCCGCGATCAGCTACGGCAACTTGGTTTCGGGAGCCTGTACGACGCCCTATGGATCCGCCCCGGCGATCAGTTGGATTCCGTGAGTGGGCTGCTGAAGGGTTTTGGCGATCAGCTGCATCCAGACCAATTGACGGTGTTCACCGGGGCGAAGTTGCCGGAGCGTGCCGGACTGGAATCAGTACAGGCGGCATTCGGCCTTCCGGCCCTCGCAGAGGGGTATGCCGAATTTATCGAACGCTGGGAACCAGTAGCATCCCACCTCGAGGACGGGCTGGACGCGGCACTCGAGCTGTCCCCCGAGGCTGGAGCTCGACCAGGGGACGCGGCCCTCCGGCTCCGCACCTCCATCATGGCGGACTGGCGCATCCTGCGCCGGCAGGACCCGCGGTTGCCGCACGAGCTCCTCGGGGCTGACTATCCTATGCACCGCGCCGTCGCCGCCTGCGCCGCCCTATACGACAGCCTCGGGCCCACCGCCGAGGCCGGATTCCGCCGGATTTTGCGCGCGCATGACGAGCAATTGGCCGAGCTCATCACGCACCACACCTTTGCCGCCTCGGCCTCGCTGCTTTCCGAACACTCATAGGCCCCTGCTGCGCGCCCCGGCCTGACATAGCTCTCCCCTGCTCTGCGTCTCCATAGCGGTACGCCGATTTCGTGTGCCGCGGGAAGGATTTCCATGTCATACCGCCTTTCATCAGCCCGACCACGCCCTCGAACCCGCCGCCGGATTCTGGCCGCGGCCGTTGTCGCGGCGAGCCTCGCCGTTACGCCCCTCCTCATTGCTCCTTCGGCAATGCCCGCTTCAGCGGACTCTGCCACAACCGCACCATCGGCTGGCCCGGCCTCTGAACTTCGTGGTCAGCTGCCAGGCGGAGGTCATTACGTCCTGTACGAACCCGCGCATTGGAATGGCACCGTGCTGGTCTGGAACCCGGGGTACGGCGGCAGCGGAGCCGCGGCAGCATCGGCGGCCCCCACGACCGAACTCCGCAGTTGGCTGCTCGGACAGGGATACGCGCTCGCCGGCAGCACTGCGGCAACCGGCGGTTGGGCCGTTGAGAATCTCATCGCCAACCAGCCCGCCGTCCTTGATGTGGTTAGAGACCGGCTCGGTGAACCGGAGTCCGTTGTCGCATGGGGCGAATCCATGGGTGGACTCACGTCCGTGGCCAACATGGAAACTCATCCCCAGCTCTTCGACGCCGCCCTACCGTTGTGCGGCTCGGTCTCCGGCGCAGTCCCCATGCTTAACGGCAGCCTGGACGGCGCCTTCGTACTGAAGATGCTGCTGGCTCCCGACGACGACCGCTTGGAACTGGTCAATGTCCACGACGAGTCCACTCGCCAAGCTGCTTTCCGGCAAGTGCTGGAAGAAGCCCAAACTACGCCCGCTGGCCGGGCACGGATTGCTCTGGCTGCCACTATTGCCCAGATCCCGACGTGGACCCAGCCGACGCAATCGGAGCCGCCTCGTGGCGACTACTCAGCCCAACAGGAACAGCTCTATGCAGCGTTCATGTTTGGCGTGATCTCGCCGCGGCAACCGCTGGAGGAACGCGCTGGAGGGAATTTCTCCTGGAATACAGGGGTGGACTACGCCCAATCGCTGGTCCACTCCGGCAACGCGAAGTTGGTACGCACCCTCTATTCAGAGTCGGGGCTTTCGTTAGAGGAGGACCTCAGAACGCTGACGGCCGCCGAGCGCATCTCCGCGGACCCCCGCGCCGTGGCTTATATGCAAGCCAATGCCACTCCCACCGGTGACCTTTCCGGGCCGGTGCTCTCGCTCCACGAGACTGGCGATACAGCGCCGACGGTGGCGCAAGCCGGAACGTATGCCGAACGGGTGCGGTCAAATGGTGACAACACCCTCCTCCGGCAGGCTTTCGTGGACCGCCCCGGGCACTGCGACTACGCAGACGCAGAAATAGCCGCCATGGTCACAACCCTGCAGCAGCGGCTCGAGACCGGGCGATGGGCCAACTTGGCACAGCCTGGCACACTCAACCGGCTTGCCGACCGGATCTCCGAGGAGAGCAGTCTTGAACGCGGCGGCTCGTTCGCGCAGTACAAACCCAGCGAAATGCTCCGGCCCGAACGGGAGGAAACCCGATGAAAAGGAACCACAAGACAAGTTATGCAAGGGCTTTAGCAACGAGGGCGCTGCCTTTGGCGGTGCTGATTGCGGTGGCCTCACCGCTGATGGTCGCTCCTGCGTCCGCCGCGCCGGTTCAGGTTTCGTCCGCTGCCACCGCCTTCGCCGGAGACCTCCGGCCGGGACAAGAGCTCGCGCGCCAGGGCACCCTTGAGGCTGATGCGCCCTACTCGCTCATCAAGCCCGCGGCTTGGAACGGCGCCGTCGTCGTCATGCCCAACCGACCCAACCTGGACACCACGACCGTGCATTGGCTCGTCGAGCAGGGCTACGGCGTGATCGGCTATGACACGACCTCAGGGTGGGACTTGGAGCAGGACCGCGACAACGCCGGCGCTGCGGTCGACGTTTTCACGACTGTCGCAGGAGCTCCCGAGACGGTGGTGGTCAGCGGACGGTCGCAGGGTGGACTGGTAACGCGGATCATCACCGAGTCGCAGCCGGATTGGTTGGACGGGGCTGTGCCGATGTGTGGCGGTGGCGCGGGAGCCGTGAGCACTTGGAACTACAAGCTGGATACCGCGTTCGCGCTGCGGGAGCTGGTGGACCCGGAATCATCCATGCAGATCCAAAGCATCGACGACCGGAACACCGAGTTGCAGGCCATGAACGCCCTGGTGGCCAAGGCTGCTGCCACGCCCGAGGGCCGGGCCCGTGCGGTGCTCGCCGCAGCGCTGAGCAAGATACCCGCCGTCGACCCGGCGACGGACCAGGAGATCCCGGCAAAGGACCTTCAGGCGCGGACGGACAGGTATCTTGACCATCTGCCTTTCGCCATGGGATCCCACGTCCGCGTCGGCTACGAACGGACCGTGGGTGGGGCGTTCTCGTGGAACACCGGCGTGGACTATGAAAAGTCACTCAAAGCCTCCGGCCGCTGGTCCGAGATCGGGAAAGCGTATCGCGCGGCCGGCCTCTCCCTCACGGAGGATTTGCAGACGCTCGCTTCCGCGGACCGGTTCTCCGCAGATCCTGACGCGGTGGCCTTCGTGGAGCGGACTGCCACCTTCAGCGGCGACCTGCCGGTGCCCGTGTTGTCCCTTCACACAACGGGCGACGGCGCGGGGACCACGGCCGACGACGAGGCGTACGCCTCTGTGGTCCGCGCCGCCGGATCCACTCCGTTGCTTCGGCAGACGTTCGTCGCCTCGGACGGCCACTGCACGTTCACTCCCGCCGAAGAAATCGTCTCTCTGCAGATTCTTTTCGACCGGATCGACGATGGTCGCTGGCCCGCCACCTCACCGCATGCCCTCTCCTCCGTCGCAGAGGAAGTGGCCGCGGGTTCGGATCTGGAGCTTGGCGAAGCTCGGTTCACTCAGGTGCACCCGTCCGGCACTCCGGCTCGCATGTGGGACATCCGCAACTGGGGTAGCTACAGCGAGTAGGGCCGCTGACCGCAGGATCGGAACGGCGTTGTTGTCGTCATAAATCCCTGACGACAACAACGCCGGCGGATCTTTCGGCTGTTCTTGCGGGCCTAGGCTGGACCGCAGCCGGCTTTACCAGGCGGACGCGAGGATCAGCGGGGGCTGACCGGGCAGGGTGCAGGTCAACTGAAGGCCGGTGCCGGGCTGCTCGCCGGCGTCCGGGGCGCGGTAGACCTTGAGGGTCAGCGGGCTGGCGTCGATGGTGGTGAGGGTGCCGGAGGTGGTGGGTACCGCCGTCGTGATCTCCGGGATGGTGCCGCCGGGACCGCCGCTGCCGCGTACCGGGATGGCTCCGGTCAGCGGTTCGAGCTTTCCGTCCACGTCCAGGAACTGTTCGGCTCCGGAGCCGCCCTGCTCAATCACGGTGGCGAGCGCGGTGGCGTAGACCGGGTCGGCGCAGGCGTCGTAGATCCAGCGGTCGCCGAGGACCGAGTGTTCCATGGTCCCGGCGAGGAATTCCTCGGCTCCGGCCAGCGGGGCGCCGCGGTAGGTCAGCGGGACGTGCACGATGGCGCCGTCGGCGGTGCGGAGCAGATGGGTTTCCATCCCGACCTCGCCGGCCGGGTCGTCGAAGCGGAAGGCGCCGAGGTGCTCCAGCCCGGCAGCGTCGGCTCCGAGTTCCTGGAACCAGGGCTGGTTCGGCAGCCATGTCTTCAGGAGATCCTGCTTGGAGGGATTGAGCACAGCGTCGTAAATGATGGCCATGGCTGTAGCCTACCCACCCTCGGTCAGGGGATAGTGGGCGGAGAAGGATGCGGGCGTGGCCCGGCAAGCGGGCCAGCTGCCACGACCGCATCGCAGGGCAGCCACAAGGAGGTCCGGGTGCAGACACCACGCCTGGTTGCGGCCCCGTCCGCGGTAGCGCGGTGGGTGGTTGCGGCAATCAGTTGCGCCGCCGTCGTCGTTCTCAGCGGTTGCGGCGGACCGGCCGCTTCGGAAAGGTCCGCCGGTGCGTCGGAAGGGTCCACCGGCGTGTGGGAACTGCTCGACGCGGCGGAGGTGGGACCTGACTCAACGGCGCTGCGGCTGGGCGTGACCCGGCTGGAATGTGCCGGCGGGGAAACTGGGACCGTGCTTGAGCCAGACGTTCAGTTCGAGCGAGGCCGGATCGTCATCCGGACAGACGTCGAGCCGTTGACCGGCGGTACCTACGACTGCCAAGGCAACAACACCGTGCCCGTCAAGGTGGAGCTGCCAGAACCTGTCGGGAACCGCGATCTGGTCGACGCGGCCTGCCTGGGCGGCGACGCCGTTGAGACGACGTTCTGCGCGGACGGCCCGGTGCGCTGGAGCCCGTAGCCGGCGGAGGGCACGCGGGCCGGACACCGCCGATGCTGCGGCGGCGGTGGAGCGGTGGCCTGGTCAGTACGTCCGCTCGACGGCGAACTGCAGCGGCGGCAGCTCGGCCCGGCGCCGCATCAAGTCGAGGGCATGGGCATCCAGCCGGCGGTCCTCGTCGGTGCGCAGCATCAACTGGGGAACTTCGGCGGCGTGGCCGGCGTCGTTACGGGTGACGAAGATGGTCATGCACTGGGTAGTGGGCCGCCACTCCCCGCCGCGCGGGTCACGGGCGCGGACGTGTACGGCGATGTGCATGCTGTGCGGGCCGGTGTGGATGAGCCGGGCCTCCGCCTCCACCAGGTCGCCGATGTGCACGGGGTTCAGGAAGTGGATGCCGCCGGAGTAGACGGCCACCGCGTCGCGGCCGCACCAGGACATGGCGCAGGCCCGGGCCACTTCGTCGATCCAACGCATCACGATGCCGCCGTGTGCGTTCCCGCCCCAGTTCACGTCCGACGGGGCGGCCAGGAACCTGAAATGTTCCTTCGCCGTGGTGCCCGCGTCTGTGTAGGCCTGCGCGCGCATGGCGTCCCGGATCTCCGCCCGCGCGGCAATCCGGCCGGCGGCGCCCTCGGCCAGCCGCGCCGATTCATCGTCGGACGGCTGCCACTGCGGGATGGGCTTTGGGCGCCGGTCCTCGCCCATCGCCACGAACACCAGGATGCAGTCCATGGCGGGCCGGAACTCGCGTTCACGGACGTCCGCCGCATCGACCGTGACCACCACCTGCATGCTGGAGCGGCCGGTGTGCACAATCCGCGCGTCAATTTCGATCAGGTCGCCGTTGCGGATCGGGCGGGTGAAGTGCACATTGCCCACGTACGCGGTGACGCAGTAGCTCCCGCTGTAGCCGGTGGCGCAGGCGTAGCCGGCCTTGTCGATCCACTCCAGCACCCGGCCGGCCTGCACCGTGGTCCCGTCCTCGGAGACATCGGTCGGCGAGGCCAGGAAGCGCAGGGTGATCCGGTCGTCCATGTCTGAATGGTAGTCCCCCGCCCTCCGGCGCAGTCCAACCAAGGGAGGATCACGACGGGGTGTGCGCGCCCAGCCTGGCCGCGGGGCCTACTCCGGCCAGTCGTTTTTCTCGATGACCTCCACGAAGTCGCCGCGCTGGAAGCCCGGCACGAAGTGGGCCAGGACGTCAGCCTTCACGTTGCCGAACGTGGTCTCCGGGCGGTCCTTGATGCCTTCGGTGAAGGCGGCGAGGATCTGGTTCTTGAAGTCGGGCCTCGGGTGCGCGGCGACCACGGCGGCCCGCTGTTCGTCCGTGACGGCGTCGTAGCCAATGCCCAGCACGTCCAGTTCCACGCCCCGGGTGACCAGGGCGATCTCCGGTGCCATGTGGAGCGGAATTTCCGGGGTGGTGTGCAGCGCGACGGCGTTCCACACCCGCTCGGCGGATTCCCCGCTGATGCCGTGCGCGGTCAGGAAGCGGCGAGCCTCGTCGGCGCCGTCGATCTCGAAGCGCTGGTCCGTGCGGCGGAAGCGCTCGGTCAGGCCCAGGTCGTGGAACATGGCCCCCACATAGAGCAGCTCCGAGTCGAACTCCAGACCCTGCTCGCGTCCGCGCAGGGCGCCGAAGACGAACACGCGCCGGGAGTGGTCGAAGATTAGCGGGGACGCGGCCTCGCGCACCAGTTCGGTGGCCTCGCGGGCGAGGGCGCTGTCCGGAATCTGGACGCCGGCAATCGATTCAGCCATGGTGAAACCCTTCCTCTCGGTACTGTTCCTCCCATCCTCGCCCGCTCGCGTACGCTGGTGCCATGTCTCTTCAGCCACGAAAACCACAGATTCGGCCATGACGCACCGGGTGGGCGTGCTGGTTTTCGACGGCGTGACCATGCTCGATGTGACCGGCCCCGGGGAGGTGCTGCACCAGGCGGTGCTGGCCGGCCACGCGTATGAACCTGTCCTGGTGTCCCCGTCCGGCGGCACGGTCACGACCTCCTCCGGCCTGACCCTGTCCGGCACGACGGCGGCGGCCGATGCCGGGCCGCTCGGCACCGTGATGGTTGCCGGCGGGGACCTGCTGGCACAGCACCCGCTCGACGACGGACTGCTCGCCGCTGTCTCCCTGCTCGTCGAGCGGGCGGCGCGGGTTGCCTCCGTCTGCACCGGCGCCTTCGTGCTCGCCGAACTCGGTTTGCTGGACGGCCGGAGAGCCACCACCCATTGGCGGCATGCCGAGACCCTTGCCCTCCGCTACCCCAAGGTTCAGGTGGAGCCGGATGTCATCCACGTCCATGACGGCCGGTACACCACGTCCGCCGGCATCAGCGCGGGCATCGACTTGACCCTGTCCTTGGTGGAGGACGACCATGGGCCGGCCGTGGCGCGCAGGATCGCCCGTGAACTGGTGGTGTTCATGCAGCGTCCGGGCGGGCAGTCGCAGTTCTCCACGCTCCCGGCGCTCCCGTCCCGCAACAGCGTGCTGGAGGCGCTGACCGCCTCGGTCCTGGCCGATCCGGCGGCTGAGTACGGCCTTCCGGCCATGGCTGCGGCGGCGGCCGTGAGTCCCCGGCACCTGACCCGCCTGTTCCAGGCCGAACTGAACACCACGCCGGCCCGCTGGGTGGAACGGGTGCGGCTGGACCGTGCGCAGCAGCTCCTGCTGGACGGTTGCAGCATCACGGCGGCGGCGCAGCGCAGCGGGTTCGGCAGCGACGAGACGCTTCGCCGCGCCTTCGCCCGCCACCTGGGCACCACGCCCACCGAGTACCGCCGTCGGTTCACCACCACCCAGCGCGCCCCCGCCCGCTGACGCGGGCGGGGGCGGGATCGGAGACGGCTGTCCTGCTACTCCGCGGTGACCTGCCAGAGGTGATCGTCCGGGTCGGCAAAGACCGCCGAGTAGCCCCACGGCTGCTGGGCGGGTTCCATCACGATCTTGCCGCCGGCTTGCCTGGCCGTGTCGACCACGGCGTCCACGTCCTGCGGCGAGGCGACCGGCAGGCCCAGCAGGCATTCGGTCTGCTCGCCGGCGGCGGTGGGCCGGTTGTTGGTGACCCAGCCGAAGCCTCCGGGTGGGACGAACATGAGCCGCAGGCCCGCGTTGACGTCGAACTGGAGCGGCTCGGGCAAGCCGTCGTCGCCGGATTCGCCGCTGGCTGTGAGTCCCAGGGCCGTGTAGAAGTCGTGGGACTTGCGGCGGTCCCCGGTGGGCAACGCGACGATCACGGGCTGGCTGTCAGAGAATGTGGGCACGGGCGCAGTTCCTTCCGGGTGGGTGTTCCGTTACCAGGCTCAGACCTTTGCGGTTTCGGCGAGGATGGCGTCGATCTGGCCCATGGCTCCCTGCATGCCTTCGACCATGCCCATCTCCAGCATCTTCTGCAACTGATCCGCCGATTCAAACCGCGACTCGGTGGTCATTCGGGTGCGTCCGCCAATGGATTCCAGCGTCACCGTGGCATACGTGGTGCCCATGTCCGTCACGGGTTCGCCGTCGTCGTCGGCAAATCCGTCCTCGAAGGAGAGCTTGGTCGGCGCTTCGATGCCGGTGAACTTCCACCAGCCGCCTGCCTTCTCGCCGTCCGGCCCGGTCATGTAGTAGCTGGCCTTGCCGCCCGGCGTGAACTCGTGCTTGTCGAAGGTAGCGGGCCAGGTGGGCGGACCCCACCAGCGTTCGAGCTGGCGCGGATCTTCCCAGATCTGCCACACCCGCTCCACGGGGGCGTCGAACTCGGCCACGATGGTGAACTTCAACGCGTCTTCGTCCTTGATGACATCAATAACCGGCATGATGGTGCCCTTCTCTAGTCGTCGTCGAGAATGTCCTGGATCCGTTCAACCCGGTGCTGCCAGAGCATCTCGTATTGATCGAGCAGTCGACGCGCTCTCCGCACTCCCTCAAGATGAGGCCGCACCATCTGCTCCCTACCGCGCTTCTCCTTAACCACCAGGGAAGCCCGCTCCAATACCGCGACGTGTTTCTGTACCGCGGCGAAACTCATGGCGTAGCCCGCTGCCAGCCCCGACACTGAGAACTCTCCGGTGAGCACCTTGGCCACGATGTCGCGGCGGGTGGCATCGGCGAGCGCCTGGAACAGGCGGTCCAACTCGGTGTCACTGACTTGATCTACAACCATTTGGTTGTAGGTTAGTCCCGCTGGGGAGGACGGTCAAGGGTTTTGCAGAAAACGCCCGACGGCGGCACGTGGGTGCCGCCGTCGGGCGTCAGGAGCGCTGTGCCGTCAGACCGCCGCGGCTTGGGGGCGGGCTACCAGTTCAGCACTGTCGGTCACGGTGACCATCGGCGAGAGCAATTCCAGCAAGGCCAGGGTTGACTCGTGCGCCCGATCGCTTTGGCCGGCACAGGCATCCGCGACCACTGTGACGTAGCGTCCGGCATCCACTGCCCCCAGCGCTGTGGCCAGAATGCAGCAGTCCGTGGCGACGCCGGTGAGGATGATTTCGTCGCCCGCCGGGATCCGGCCAGCCAGTTCGGCGCCCCACTTGGTGAACGTCGGCAGATCCAGCGTCGCCTTTACGTCCACCCCGGGCAGCTCCACCTCCCACACGGGATCCGACGGGTCCAGCCGCATGCTCTGCCAGCGGTCATAGTAGGCGGACCAGGAACCGGACTCGGCCGGATCCGGCACGAACCGCGTGATGATCGGATCGAAGCCACCGCGCACCAGCCTGGCGATGGCCGCGGCCGCCTCGTCGTAGCGAGGGACATGCCAGTCGCCCTGCTGGCGGAAGGCCCGCTGCATGTCAACAACCACCAGATGCTGCTGCCCCACAGCGCGGTCGGTCCGGTTCCGGTCCGGCATGTCCTAGCCCTCCTTGTCGGCGATGAGCAGCGGACGCCCGGACAGCCGCGGCAACCGGTAGGTCACCAGGTAAACCACGGTCGCGATCGCGGCGCCAACATAGAACGACAGGTCGCCGATCTGCGGGAAAGCTGCTGCAACAGGGCCAGTGTAGATGGCGGAAATCCAGAACGGCGAGGAGCCCAGCACACCGGCAGCCCAGGCGATGAAGCCCCATTCGAACTTCCGCGACTTGTCGTAGAGCTCCTGGATGCCCTGCTGGCTGCGGCGTCCGCCCAACAGGTAATCGCAGATCAGCACCGCCACGTACGGCGCAATGCAGTAGGCGGTCAGGTTCAGGAAGGCGGTGAAGCCGTCGTAGAACCCGTGCTGGCCCCAGAGCGCCACCAGGTAGGACGCGATGCAGATGAAGACGACGGCGACGTGGCGGCTGACGGGAACGCCCATGGTCTGGATGGAGATGGCTCCGCCGTAGACGTTCAGGAAGTTCTGCGTGAAGGAGGACAGCGCCACAATGCCCAATCCGATGATGGCCCACGGGCCCATCAGTTCGTCGAGCGCCGCAATGGTGTCGGAGGAAGTTGCGGTGGAGCCGAGCAGCGCACCCAGGATGCCCATCCAGGACAGCGTGATGAAGTTGCCCAGCATGGTGAACCGGCCGGCGCCCCGGCGGTTGGCGGCACTGTTGGGCAGGTAGCGGGAGTAGTCGGAGGCGAACGGCATCCACGCCACGATGTAGGAGAAGAAGTAGCCGAAGAAAATGATCCAGCCGCCCACTCCCAGGAAGCCTTCGGCGTCGGGGTTGGGGGTGTTGACGATCTTGCCGGAGGCCACCGTCACGACGGTGACGAAAATGAAGCCGGCCAGCAGCACAAAGGAGAGCACCCGCTGCAGGAAGTGGATCAGGTTGTAGCCCATCACGGCCACGCCGAGCTGCAGCAGCATCAGGGCCAGGGCCGAGAGCCAGAACGGCATGCCCGTGAGCAGCCCGATGGCCTGCCCGCCAAGAATCACCGTAACGGAGGCCCAGCCCACGCCGGCGAAGACATTGACGTAAGCCACCGGCAGCAGGTTGCCAATGAAGCCCAGCGGGCCGCGGGCCTGCATCTGCTGCGGGATGCCTAGCCGGACGCCCATGCCGGAGAGGTAGCCCATAACCGTGGCGGCGATCAGGCCGGCCCCCAGGATGGCCAGAACTGCCGACCAGAACGGCAGGCCGAAGTAGGCGGCGCTAAAACCCAGCACCACCAGCGGGAAGTTCATCCCTGCGGCGAACCAGAGGAAGAACTGCGAGCGCGGCTTGCCGTGGCGCTCCACGTCCGGAATATGCTCGATGCCGTACGGCTCGATCTTGGTGAGGCTGTCGCGGTAGCCCCGGTCTTCAGCGATGCTGTCCTCCCCGACGGGCACGCTGTTGGCTTGAGTGTTCACTGTGGTCCCTTAGATACTCGATCGGTACCGGCGGCCCCTGTGGGCAGTCGGGTGGAACGGCCCGGTCGGCATCATTGCCTGCCCGGGGGCGGTGCGCTTGTTCGCGGTGAAGTCCGCGTCCGATGGTTGGTGGTTACAGCGGGGACAGGCCTTCGCTGTCGTAAAACCGGCCGGCCTGGTAGACCATGGGCGCGGCGTCGGTGACCTCGGCGTGCCGCACGCGGCAGATGAAGATGGTGTGGGTCTTGGCTTGGAAACGTTCCCGGATCTCGGCTTCCAGCGCGGCCGAGGACCCGTCCAGCAGCGGGGAACCGTTGGGGCCGGCGTGCCAGTCGATCTCGGCGAATTTGTCCGCGGCCTTGGACGCGAAGGTGGAAACGGTGCCCTGCTGCCGGTTGCTGAGGATGTTGATGCCCAAGTGGGTGGAGGCGAACAGCGCCGGGTAGGTGGACGAGGTCTTTTGGATGCAGACCATCACCAGCGGCGGTTCCAGCGACACCGAGGCGTAGGCGTTCACCGCCAGACCCTTCGGAGTGTCCCCCTCGGTGGTCGTCACCACGGTCACGCCGGTGACAAACTGCCGGTTGAACGTCTTCATGATCTCCGGGTCCGGCTCCCCGGAGAGTGAATCAACAACGACGCCGGTGCCGGCCTCTGCGAGTGCGTCACCCAGGTGCCGGATACCGAGCGATCCCAGCAGCTCACTGCTATCCCAGGTCACCGTCTCCTGCTTGATCCGGCCGCTTTCCATGGTCACGAAATTGGAACCGCGGGTCTGCACCCGACGGCCGGTTGGCGGCACCCCCATGAAAGAGGCCCGGTGGGTTCCGGTTGAGGTCCAGAAGATGGCCGCGGTGTCGCCGTCGACAACCACGGCGTCCACGGTGGTGGCCAGGTCCGGGAAGGCCTGTCGGACCTCCCGGATGTCCTGCTGCAGTTGCCCGAGGCTCATGCTCTTGCCGCTGCCCTTGCTGATCCTGATGTAGCCCGGTGTCGCCAGCGCCTCGAGCGCTTCGACTTCACCGCGGTCCCACGCCGCCGCCCAGACACTTGCCACTGCACTATCGAAAGTCTGTTGCATGGCAGTGAGCGTAATGTAGATCACCAGAGAAGGTCAACAACATTCTCAAATGACCTGAATTTGCGGTCAACCATCCCGACTTTGTGCGGATTTCCCCCAAACTCTTGACGGGCTGATGCATGCAACATAATCTCTGATGTATGCAAGAGACCTTCACCACCGAGCAGGGCCTGACCGTTCCCGTCCACGACCTGCCGCTCCTCGACCGAGTCCGGGCGCTCATCCTGGGCGGCGACTTCCCCCCGGGCGCACCCGTGTCCGAAGTGTTCCTCTCCCAAGAATTCGACGTGAGCCGCACGCCGATCCGCGAAGCGCTGAAGCAGCTGCAGCACGAAGGGCTAGTGGAGATCCGGCCGAAAGTCGGGACCTTCGTCCGCGAACCCACTCGGCGCGAGATCGTCGAACTGTTCCAGCTCAAGGAGAGCTTCGAGGGGCTCGCCGCTGGCCTGCTGGCCCGCCGCGGACCGGCACGCGAGCTTGCGATCCTGGAACGCAACTTGGAGGAGTCCGATGAGGCCGCGGCCTCAGGCGACGCCGAACGCTATGCAGCGCTGGTGCATGAGTTCCACCAGACCATCATCCTAGGCGCCGACAACAACAAGCTGGCCGAACATTACGGTCGCCTGATGAACCAGTTGGCCTACCACCGGCTGGTCCTGCGCACCGCCGGGCACCCCGGCCGCATCAGCGCCTCGACCGCCGAACACCGGACGGTGCTGGAGATGATCAAAGACAAGGACCACTTCGGCGCCGAAGCGGCCATGCGCAACCACGTCTATGCATCCTCCCGCGAAGTCCTGACCGACTCGCGGACCCGAACCGACTGACCTTCTAGATTCCATTGGGGCGGCTGAGCCCTGCGAAAGGACCCACCATGCGCTTTTCCATCTTCCACGGCCTCGGCGCCCCCGGCGACTTGGGCAACTACAACCAGCACATGAAGGATGCTCGCGAGTACGCGGTGGCCGCCGAGAAGTATGGCTTCTGGTCCACCTGGTACACGGAACACCACTTCGGCCACGAGGGCCAGGAACTGACTCCGAATCCCATCCTGATGGGCGTGGACATCGCAGCCCGCACCTCGAAGATCCGTATTGGCCAGGCCGCTTCGATCGTCACGTTCTGGCATCCGCTGCGGCTGGCCGAGGACCTTGCGCTGCTCGACCAGCTCTCCGACGGCCGGCTCGAGGTCGGCGTCGGCCGCGGCCTGTACGGTCGCGAGGCACTGAACCTTAACCCGGCGGCCGATCCGCGCGACCAGGAGAAGAACCGGGCGTTGTTCGCCGAGACCATGGAGATCCTGGACAAGGCCTGGTACAACGACTTCTTCAGCCACAAGGGAGAGTTCTACGAGTTCCCGGCCCCGGGCGTGAAGTGGAACCATCCGCTGTCCCCTGCCACCCCGGAGTACACCGAAGACGGTGTGATCACCAAGATGGCCGTGACGCCCCGGCCGTTGCAGCCGAAGCTGCCGCTGTGGCAGGTCATCGACACCCCACGGTCCATCATCGGTGCCGCCCAGAACGGCGTGCAGGGCATCTTCTGGCTGCCGCCGGTCTCCGCGCTCAAGGGCCGCTTCGAGCTGTACCGCGAGCACGCCGCGCAGGCCCAGGGCCGCGAGGTTCCACTGGGCGAGGGCATCGCGCTGGTCCGCGACGTGTACGTGGCCGACACCATGGAACAGGCGCGCGAAGAATTCGAAGAAGCCGTGATGAACACCTACCGCTGGATCACCCACTGGCGCGGCTTGTCCAACCTGATGGAAGAGGGCGAAGAACTCACCGACGCGCACACGCTGGACTTCGACATGCTGATGGACCGCAACATGCTGGTAGGCACACCGGAATACGTCACCGAGAAGATCCAGGAGCTGCAGCGCGAGGTCGGCCTGGAGCACATGATGCTCTGGACCACCCACCCCGGCCTGAAGCACCAGAAGGCCATGCGCAGCCTGGAGCTGTTCTCCGAGAAAGTGAAGCCCCATTTTGACTAGCAGCACCGATCCGGCTGCCTCCGGCGGACAGGCCGGCCTCCGAAAGATCGTCTACTACCAAGAAGAAGTGCTGCAGGAAAACGGTGCTGTGGCTTCGGCTCCGGTGTTCCGGGCGACCGCCGCTGCAGTGATCACCAATCCATGGGTCGGCACGCCGCCGGCGACCGATCTGGCGCCGGCGTCGAAAATGATCGCCCCGGTGGTGGCCCGGCTGCTGACCGACCGGCTGATTGCCGGGCTCGGCGGCGCAGAACGGATCGAGGCGTTCGGCAAGGCCGCCATCGTCGGCACGTCAGGCGAAATCGAACATGCCGGAGCCATGATCCATACGCCGTACTTCGGCAACCTCGTCCGCGAGTTCCTGGAAGGAACGTCCATCATCTGCTTCGCCGACGACCGGGCCGGGGCCGGCGAGGCGCTGGTGGTGCCGATGTGGCACAAGAACCAGGCGTCCACCCGCAGCCACTACCAGACCATCACCGCACGGATCTCCGACGGGCCCCGTCCGGACGAGATCGTGGTGGTTGCCGCGGCGTCCACCGGCCCGCGCCCGCACGCCCGAATCGGCGACCGCAGCACCGACCCCGCCGTCACATCCCGCATCCTCGAAGGAGCCACCGCATGAACGTCCGCAAGATCGTCACGCTGACCGAAGAAACCCTCACCGAGGGCGGCCGCCCGGTCGAACCTAACGCCCGGGTCGCCGTCGTCGCGGCGGTCATCGACAATCCCTGGCACGGTCAGGGCTTCGTCGAAGACCTGACCGCCGGCATCGACGAGGCAGCCTCCAAGGTGGGCGAGCTGTTGGCCCCGCGCGTGGTCAAGGCGCTCGGCGGCACGGTGGAAGCCTACGGCAAGGCCGCAATTGTAGGACTGGAGGGCGAGATTGAGCACGGCTCGGCGCTCATCCACACCCTCAAGTTCGGCGACCACTTCCGCAATGCCGCGAACGCCACCACGCTGCTGCCAGCCGTGGAAAAGCGCGGTCCGGCCGGAGCCACCTTCGACATACCGCTCAAGCACGTCACCGACGCGACTATCCGCTCGCACCACCAGAGCATCGAGGTCCGGCTCGCCGACGCGCCGCATCCTGGCGAGATCGTGATCGCGCTGGCCGCCGCCTCGCAGGGCCGCCCGCAGCAGCGGCTGGCACCTTTGGCCTGCGAACAGTAACCGTGGAGACGAACCTGCCCATCGTCCTGCTCCACGGCGTGGGGCTGGACCGTTCCATGTGGGACCAACTAAGCCCCCGGCTGGCCGAGTCCAGCGGACGAACCGTGCTGGCACTCGACCTGCCCGGCCACGGCGGCCAGCCACGGCTGGTACAGCCGGTCACGCTCACCGAGCTGGCCGAGGACGTCGCGTCCCGGCTGCCGGGGCGGGCGCACCTGGTGGGATTCTCCCTCGGCGCGCTGGTGGCCCAGCACCTGGCCCGGTACCGGCCCGGGCTGGTGGCCAGCCTGACCAGCGTCAGCTCGGTCTGCCGGCGGACCCCGCAGGAGGCGGCCTCGGTTGCCTCCCGGCTGGAGAACGCCGCGGCCGACTTTCCCGGCAGCGTGACCGCTTCGATCGAGCGCTGGTTCCCGGCAGGTTCCGCCACCGACACCGCGACGGTGGACGGTATCCGCAGCACGCTGCTGGCCAATGACCCACAGTCCTACCTGCACGCTTACCGGGTCTTCGCCACGGCGGACGCGGAGATCGGCGCCGAACTGGGCGCCATCGCCGTGCCATCGCTGGCGGTCACCGGGGACCAGGACCCGGGTTCGACCCCGGAGATGACCCGCCGCTTGGGCGAGGCCATCCCGGGGACACGCACCGCCGTCGTCGCTGGAACACGGCACATGCTGCCGGTGCAGCGCCCGGACGAACTGGCGCGTCTCATCACCGACTTCCTCAACGAATCGAGTCACGATCCGCATGACTAGGAATTACGACCACTTCATCGACGGCGGCTGGAGCGCACCCGCCGAAGGCTCCTACTTTGAGAGCACCAACCCCGCCACGCTTGAGGTCCTCTACTCCGCCGCGCGAGGCGGCACGGCGGATGTCGACCGCGCGGTCGCGGCCGCCCGAGCGGCGTTCGAGAACCCGCTCTGGCGGGACCTGAGCCAGACCAAGCGCGGGCACCTGTTGCGCCGGCTCGGCGACTCGGTGGGCGATAACGCCGAAGAACTGGCCCGGATGGAAACCGAGGACAACGGCAAGCTGCTGCGTGAGATGCGCGGCCAGCTGGCTACGCTGCCGGAGTACTTCTATTACTACGCCGGCCTGGCGGACAAGGTGCAGGGCAGCCAGATCCCCACCACCAACCCGGCGATCCTCAATTACACGCAGCGCGAACCGCTGGGCGTCGTCGGGGCCATCACGCCGTGGAATTCGCCGCTGACCCTGACCACCTCGAAGCTCGCCCCGGCGCTGGCCGCCGGCAACACGATCGTCATCAAGCCCTCCGAGTACACCTCGCGGACCGTCCTGCGGCTGGCCGAGCTGGCTGCCGAAGCCGGTTTCCCCGACGGTGTGGTCAACGTGGTCACCGGAATGGGCGCCGAGGCGGGTGCCGCGCTGGTGGACCATCCCGGGATCGCGAAGATCTCCTTCACCGGTTCCACCGCCACCGGTTCGGCGATCGCCGCGTCCGCCGCATCACGGTTCATCGGCTCCACCCTGGAGCTCGGCGGCAAGAGCCCGAACATTGTGTTCGAGGACGCCAACGTTTCCAATGCGGCGATGGGCGTGGTGGCGGGCATCTTCGCCGCCGCCGGCCAGACCTGCATCGCCGGCAGCCGGGTCTTTGCCCACCGGTCCGTCTATGACGAACTGCTGGAACGGGTCGCCGAGCGTGCCGGAAGCATCGTGATCGGCGACCCGCTGCAGGACACCACCGAGCTGGGGCCGCTGGCATTTGCAGCGCAGCAGGACAAGGTCGGCTCCTATGTGGAACTGGGCGTTTCCGAGGGCGCCACCGTGCTCACCGGCGGGGGCCGGCCGGACATCGCTCTCCCGGGATACTTCTATGCACCAACGGTGCTCACCGGCGTCGACAATTCGATGCGCGTGGTCCGCGAGGAGATCTTCGGCCCGGTGGCCGCCATCATGCCGTTCGATACCGAGGACGAAGTGCTGCAGCTGGCCAACGATACCCAGTACGGGCTGGCGGCCGGAGTATGGACACAGAACCTGGCGCGCGCCCACCGGATGAGCCGGCGGCTGGAGGCCGGGACGGTCTGGGTCAATACCTACCGGGCGATGTCGCCGATGTCGCCGCGGCAAGGCTTCAAGAACAGCGGCGTGGGCATCGAGCACGGCATGGAGTCGATGCACGAGTACACCCGGCTGAAGAGCGTCTGGATCAACACCGACGAGGGTCCGGTCGCGGACCCGTTCGTGATGCGCAGCTAGGAGGAAGACATGCCACTGATCGACGTATCCATCGCCGAGGGCCGCTCGCCGCAGCAGTTGCGGAATCTGGCCAGCGCCCTGCACCGCGCCGCGGAAGAGTCCGTCGACGCGCTGCCTGAAAATACGACGGTGATCATCCGGGAAGTCCCGGCCACCCACTGGTCGAAGGCCGACCAAACCATCGCCGAGCGCCAACAGGGCGCCCCGGCTTCTGTCACGGAAGGAAACCCCGCCTGATGTATGTGGAAGTGAGCCGGTCGGGCGGCGCCGCCGTCAAGGACCTGGAGAACCTACGCGAACTCGCCGTGCGCGCCGGCGGCGGACTGGTCGAACAAGACGTTGCCCACGCACTGGCGGCCGCCGGGTTGGGTACCGTCGACGCCGGCTATGCCTGGCTGGAGATGGAACAGTTGCGCGCCGGCGGAGCCGCCCAACCGCCGCAGTGGGCCGACGGATTCGACGGCATGATCTCCTTCGCGAAGACCCGCGGCTGGCTCAGCGACGACGGCGGCAGTGTCCGCGCGCACATCGACTACCGAGAGTAGAGGGGACGCACTGCCGCCCGGCGGAGACACAGGTATCTCCGCCGGGGGCCAGGGCCGCTGTGCTGACTGCTGATGATGATGGGCTCTTAGCCCGTCGTTCTGCCTACTCGCCGGGGTACTCCTCCTCGGTGAGCTTGTCGCCCCAGGTGGTTTCCGGTTCGTCGCTGCCGGGTTCCGGCGCTTCCCATAGAGCGAGGTGGCACATGAAGTTGTCGGCGGTGGCACCGTGCCAGTGCCATTCTCCCGGCGGGGTGTAGACGGTGTCGCCCGGCCGGATTTCGATGACCGCTTCGCCGCGGGACTGTACGTAGCCGATGCCTTCGGTCACGTGCAGGGTCTGCCCGACGGCGTGCTTGTGCCACGCGGTGTGTGCTCCGGGAGTGAACCGGACCAGGTTGAGCCGGGTTCTGGAGGGCGCTTCGCCGGCGTAGTACGCGTTGAAGTACACGTCGCCGGTGAACCAGTCGGCCGGCCCTTTGACGGTCGGCTTCTTGGGCTGCATGTGCGTGCTCATCTGGTTCCTTTCGTTGTCTTCACGGACCATCCGGGCCGATGCCCGGATGGTCCGTGCTGGAGGGTCCGTGCTGGAGAGTCCGCGCCGGACTAGAGGGTGAGCAGCACCTTGGTGGCGGTCCGTTCGTCCATCGCGCGGTACGCCTTGGGGGCTTCTTCCAGCGGGAGCGTCAGGTCGAAGACCTTGCCGGGCTCGATCTTGCGGTCCCAGATGAGCTGGATGAGTTCCGGCAGGAACCGGCGCACCGGAGCCGGGCCGCCGTGCAGGTGCACGCCGGAGAAGAACAGGCCGAGGCCGTCCAGCTTCACGTCGTGGGTGACTCCCACATAGCCGATGTGTCCGCCGGGCCGGGTGGAGCCGATTGCCTGCTCCATCGACTCCTGCGTGCCGACGGCCTCGACGACGGAGTGGGCGCCGAGTCCGTTGGTGAGCTCCATGATCTTTGCAATGCCGGCCTCGCCGCGCTCTTCGACGATGTCGGTGGCGCCGAATTCGCGGGCCAGGGCCTGCCGGTCGGCATGGCGGGACACGGCGATGATGCGCTCGGCCCCCAACTGCTTGGCGGCCAGGACCGCCGACAGTCCGACGGCGCCATCTCCGACGACGGCCACGGTCTTCCCGGGTCCGGCCTCGGCGGCCACCGCTGCGAACCATCCGGTGCCCAGCACGTCGGAGGCCGCCAGCAGCGACGGAATCAGGTCGGGATCCGGCATTCCCGGGGTGCGGACCAGGGTGCCGTCGGCCCAAGGGATCCGGATGAGCTCGGCCTGGGTGCCGACGGAGCCCATCATCACGCTGTGCACGCAGCGGGACTGGTAGCCCGCCTGGCAGATCTCGCAGGTGTTGTCGGAGGCGACGAAGGAACCGATGACGAAGTCGCCGACCTCCACGTTGCGGACATCCGCACCCACTTCTTCGACCACGCCGACGTACTCGTGCCCCATCGGCGTGGGACCGTTGAGCTGTTCGATCCCGCGGTACGGCCACAGATCCGAACCGCAGACACAGACTGCCGCCGCCCGGATGATGGCGTCGGCCGGCTCCAGGATGGTGGGCTTCTCACGGTCTTCGACCCGGACATCGCCGGGGGCGTACATCACAACTCCACGCATGGGGAGTGCTCCTTTCGTTGGTACCCCACCAGTGAATCGCGCCCGGCGCGCCCGCGGGAGTCCCTGTGGAAAGGTGTACTGACAGGGCACCCTTCGGGACCGCGGCGTCGCCTACCCTGAAAACATGGACAATCGGGCAGAGGTGCGGGAATTCCTGATGTCCCGCCGAGCAAAGATCACGCCGGAAGAGGCTGGACTGCCCGGCGGGATGAATCGGCGCGTGCCCGGCCTCCGGCGCACCGAGGTGG
The DNA here is from genome assembly GCF_053607305.1 of Arthrobacter sp. NPDC055138. Lineage (NCBI taxonomy): Bacteria > Bacillati > Actinomycetota > Actinomycetes > Micrococcales > Micrococcaceae > Arthrobacter > Arthrobacter sp. NPDC055138. The sequence goes on along the minus strand of NZ_JBSGTH010000004.1, from coordinate 95,557 downwards.
CCATCCTCGCCGGCGTCAGCGTGGAGTACTACTCCAAGCTGGAGCGCGGCGCGATCGCCGGGGCTTCGGCGTCCGTCCTGGAAGCACTGGCCAGGGCACTGCAGCTCGACGATACCGAACGCGCCCACCTGTTCGATCTCGCCCGGGCAGCCGACGGCATCCCCGCTTCCGGCCGTCCGCGGCGGCGCGCTACGGCGCACCAGGCCGCCCGGCCCAGCCTGCAGTGGGCGCTCGAGGCGATCACCGACGGCGTTGCCTTCGTCCGCGACTCGTACCAGAACCTGCTGGCGACCAATGCGCTGGGCCGCGCGTTCTACTCCCCTTTAATCGGCGACGGCGGACGCACCCCCAACCTCGCACGGTTCCAGTTCCTCGATCCGGCGGCCAGGTCCTTCTATCCGGACTGGGAACTGTTCGCCGGAATGTGCGTGGGCATCATGCGCACCGAAGCCGGCCGCGACCCGCACGACCGGACGCTGCAGGATCTGGTCGGTGAACTCTCCACCCAGAGTGATACCTTCCGCCGCTTGTGGGCTGCCCACGACGTGCGCACCCACGGCACCGGCACCAAACGCTTCAACCACCCGGTGGTCGGCGAGCTCACCCTCGCGTATGAAGAACTCGCCATCACCGCGGAACCGGGACTTGTCCTGATGGTTTACACGGCAGAACCCGGCAGCCCCTCTGCCGAACGCCTTCGGTTGCTCGCCAGCTGGGGCGCCGACCATACCCCGCACGCCGCCCTAACCCAGGAAGAGCGTCCCGCGACTTAGGGCCGGGGCCCGCCAACCGGGGGCTCCACAGCGGGAGCCCCCGGTCGTGTTGTCCGGTCTCAGCCCCGGCTGGTACTCCGGCTGTCGTCACGGATCTGCCCGACGAGCTCTTCGAGCATGTCCTCGAGCGTCACGATTCCATACGGACGGCCGGCGTCGTCTATGGCCAGCGCGAGGTGTGCCCCTTCACGCTGCATGCGGTGCAATGAGGACCGCAGCGCGGCGCTGAGGTTCACCTGCGGCAGCTCGCGGACCAGGCCGACCGGCAACGGCTGGTCCCTGGCCGCGGCATTGAGTACAAGCAGGTCCTTGACATGGACATATCCGTCCAGTGTCCCGCTGGCCGACTGAACGGGGAAGCGCGAGAAGCCGTTGGCGGCGACCTGCTCGATCTGCTCGGGTGTGCATCCCGAGGGAAGGGTCGTGACCTTGCTGAGCGGGATCACGATGCTTTCGATCGACCGTTCTTCGAACGTCAGCGCGCCGAGCAGGAGACGTTCATCCTGCTGGTCGAGCAATCCGCCTTCACGCGATTCCTCAACCAGGCCGGCCACCTCGTTCCGGGTGAAGGTGCTCGCGACCTCGTTCTTGGGCTCGACCTTGAACAGGCGAAGAATGCCGTTGCCAATAGCGTTCATGCACCACAGCAATGGTTGCAGTACGCGAACAACAACAACCAGGACCGGCCCAAGAATGAAGGCCATCCGCTCGGGTCCGGCCAAGGCGATGTTCTTCGGCACCATCTCGGCGAGCACCACGTGCAGGAACGTCACCACGCCCAGGGCAATGGCGTAGGCGATCGGATCGATTAGCCCTGCGGGGACTCCCCACGCGGTGAAGGGCCCTTCGAGGGCGTAGACCACCATGGGTTTAGTGACGTAGCCCAGTGCCAGCGAGCAGACGGTGATGCCCAACTGCGCGCCGGCCATCATGAGCGAGACGTTCTCGATGGCCCACAGGGTCATTTTGGCGGCCCGTCCGCCTTGCTCCGCCCGGGGTTCCACAATGCTGCGCCGTGCTGCGATGAGGGAGAATTCCGCGCCGACGAAAAAGAAATTCGCGGCGAGCAGCACGATGGTCAGGATGATTCCGACAGCGTCCATTTAGCGCACCTCTTCTTCGGTTTCGAGGAGCGTGGCGGTCGCCAGGATCTTGGCAATCCGCGCACCATCCATCTCCTCGACGCACAGCTCCACGGCGGCAGCCGGGTGGCCATGGGAACGCTCGGTGACCAGTTCGACGGCGTCTCCGGCCTGGGCGATCCGGCCCAACTGGAGGGTGATCAGGCCGGCGAGGGTGTCGTACTCGCTGCCTTCCGGAATGGCGTGGCCCAGGATTTCCGTCGCCTCGTCGGGTCGAAGGGCCCCGTCAAGGCGCCAGACGCCGAACGGCAGCCGTTCGCTACTGCCGTCATCGGGGTCGTGCTCGTCCAGGACTTCGCCGACGAGCTCCTCGACAAGATCCTCCAGGGTGATGAGGCCCGCGACGTCGCCGGTCTCATCGATCAGCACGGCCATTTGCAGGCCACCGGACCGCAGCGTGTCCATCAGGTCGTCGAGTTCAACCGTGTCCGGGATCAGCGTCGGGGCGTCCATGATCTCCGTGACGGTTCGGAGGCCGCGCTCGGGAAAGGGCACGGCCAGGCCGCGCCGGATGTGCACGACGCCCAGCACCTGGTGGGCCCCGGGCTCCATCACGGGGAAGCGGGAGTGGCCGCTGGCGGCGGCCACGTCGAGCATCGACTGAACGCTCTGGTCGGGGGCAACAGAAACCATCCGGGTGCGGGCGGTCATCGCGTCATGGCCGCGTCGGGTTCCAAAGGCGAACGACCGGCGCACCAGTTCTGCGGTCTCCTCCGGCAGTACGCCCTGCCGGGCAGAGTGCCGCACCAAGACGGTGAGCTCCTCGGCGGACCGGGCGGAGGCAAGTTCTTCCTGCGGCTCAATGCCCATGGCCCGGACCAGCTTGTTGGCCGTGCCGTTGAAGAACACGAGCAGCGGATTGGTCACGGCGCTGAATCCGCGCTGGAAGCCTGACACGGCACGCGCCGTGGCCAGTGGTTTGGCGATCGCCAGGTTCTTCGGCACCAGTTCGCCGAAGACCATGGTCAGCACCGTGGCCAGGACCAAGGCGATGGTGATGGACACCGAACGGGCTGCCTGCTCGGCGAGCCCCGCATCCATCAGCGGGCCCAGCACGAGGGCGGCGATGGCGGGTTCGGCGAGGAAGCCGATGCCCAGGTTGGTCAGCGTGATGCCCAACTGGGCGCCGGACAGCTGGGTGGAGAGCGAGTTCATCGCTTTCAGGACACCGACGGCCTTCTTGTCGCCGGCATCCGCTGCATCCCTGACCGAATTGCGGTTGACAGTGATGAGGGAGAACTCGGCCGCGACGAATAAACCGCAGCCAGCGACCAGCAACAGGCCGCCAAGGATCGAGATTACTTCCACTGAGGGGCACCCCCTGCTGCATTTCTCGGAGCGTGTTCGAGCATCAGCAGGGGGCATGGACTATGCCCCGGACTGTCACCGGGAGTGGACATCAGATCCTCTCAAGATCAAAAGACAGAAAAAGCCCGCGGCGTGATCGCCGTGGACACCCTAATTCTGCCATTCCGGATCCAATCGCTGCAAAAGGCAGGACGACGCCGACAACGGTTGCCGCGGGACGCTGCAGTCGGCCAGTTTGCGGGCGGGCGTAGAATTGATTGGCCGCATTTTCAGCGCAGGCCCACTTCCCCTTTCAGCAAGGTTGTTTTTCCCATGCCGCAATTCGCTTCCGCGCTCTCGCGGGGCCTCACTGTCCGCCACATCCGCTTCATGGCCCTTGGCTCCGCCATCGGCACCGGCCTGTTCTACGGTTCGGCCGCGGCCATCCAGGCTGCCGGGCCGGCCGTGCTGCTGGCCTACGCGATCGGCGGCGCGGCGGTGTTCCTGGTGATGCGGGCGCTGGGCGAGATGGCCGTGCGGCACCCGGTCTCCGGCTCGTTCGGCCAGTATGCCAGCCGCTATCTGGGTCCGTTCGCCGGCTTCATCACCGGCTGGACATTCGCGTTCGAGATGGCCATCGTGGCAATCGCGGACGTGACCGCGTTCGGCATCTACATGGGCTTCTGGTTCCCTGACGTCCCGCGCTGGATCTGGATCCTCGCCGTCGTCTTCTTCATTGCCGCGATCAACCTGGTCAAGGTCAAAGTCTTCGGCGAGACCGAGTTCTGGCTCTCGCTGGTCAAGGTGGTGGCGATCATCGCCATGATCCTGGGCGGCGCGGCGATCATCATCTTCGGCTTCGGCCTGCCGGCCGGGGCCAACCCCGGGCTGGAAACCATGCTCGGCTCGGGCGGATTCTTCGCGAACGGATTCTGGGGCTTGCTGGCCTCCTTCTCGATTGTGATGTTTGCCTTCGGCGGAATCGAGACCATCGGCATCACGGCAGGCGAGGCGGAGAACCCGAAGAAAGCGATTCCGGGCGCGATCAACACCGTGCCGCTGCGGATCCTGCTGTTCTACGTCTGCACGCTGGCCGTGCTGATGATGATCTCGCCGTGGGACCGGATCGACGGATCCACCAGCCCCTTCGTGCAGATCTTCGACATGCTGGGCATTCCCGCCGCCGCGCACATCCTCAACGCCGTGGTGATCACCGCCGCCATTTCCGCGATCAACTCGGACACCTTCGGGGCCGGACGGATGATGTACGGGCTGGCCGAACAGGGCCACGCGCCGAAGGCGTTCGCGAAGATTTCCCGTCACGGCGTGCCGTGGATGACGGTGGCGACGATGGCCGCGGTGCTGCTGGCCGGCGTCGTGCTTAATGCGCTGTTGCCCGAGTCGCTGTTCTTGATCGTCGCGTCCATCGCGACCTTCGCCACCGTCTGGGTCTGGCTGATGATCCTGCTCTCGCACATCGCGATGAAGCGGGAGATTGCACGGAAGGGCCTGCCGACGTCGGAATTCCCGGTGCCGTTCTGGCCTGTGGCGTCCTATCTGGCGCTGGCGTTCATGGCCTTCATCGTGGTGCTGTTGGGCATCATGCCGGACACCCGGGTGGCGCTGGTGGTGGGCTGCGTGTGGATCGGGTTGCTGTTCCTGGCCTACCGCTTCGGGGTCAAGGGTGCCGGCCGCCGCCGCGCGGAGCTGGCGGACCAGACCGGCATGGAGCCGGCGCCGGAAGCGGGTGCCGGGTTGGACACCAAGATCTAGGCTTCTTCATGTTCTCCGCCGTTGGGCAATGTGGGGGCGGCCGACGCTGTGCAACTATTCAGACTGTGCGGGGTCAATATGTGAGTCCCCACAATCGTGCGCTGCTCGCCGGACGGGCACCTGTACGTTGGAACGATGACTGCTTACACCGTAACCAACCCTGCGACCGGCGAGACAATCAATCAGTATCCGCACGCGTCGGCGGCGGACATCGAAACCTCCGTCGCCAGCGTCCACCGGGCCTATCAGGAATGGCGCGCCGTGCCCGCCGCGCAGCGTGCCTCAATCCTGCAGACGACGGCTGACCTCTACACCGCGCGCCGTGAAGAACTGGCCGCCATCATCACCCGCGAGATGGGCAAACCGACCCGCGAGGCGCTGGGCGAGGTAGACCTCGTCGCGGACATTTACGCGTACTACGCCACCGAAGGCGAATCTTTCATGCAGGACGAGCACCTCAACGTACGCGGCGGCGGCGAGGCCGTGGTCCGTACCGAACCCATCGGTGCCCTGCTGGGCATCATGCCGTGGAACTACCCGTACTACCAAGTGGCCCGGTTGGCCGCACCCAACCTGATGCTGGGCAACACCGTGCTCCTGAAGCACGCCCCCAGCTGCCCCGAGTCCGCACTCGCCATGGAGGCCCTGTTCCGCGACGCCGGCCTCCCCGAAGGCGCCTACGTCAACGTCTTCGCGAGCAATGAGCAAGTCGCGGACATCATCGCCGACCCCCGCGTGCAGGGCGTGTCACTGACCGGGTCCGAGCGCGCAGGGTCCGCCGTCGCTGAGATAGCCGGCCGGAACCTGAAGAAGGTTGTGTTGGAGCTTGGCGGGTCCGATCCGTTCATCGTGCTCGATGGCCAGAACCTGGACGCCACGGTCAAGGCTGCCGTGGCCGGACGCATGGGCAACGCCGGGCAGGCGTGCACTGCCTCCAAGCGCTTCATTGTCCTGGAAGACCACTATGACGAGTTCGTGGACAAGTTCACCGCCAAGATGGCGGGCATTGTCCCTGGCGACCCCACGGAATCAGGGACCCGGCTTGGTCCGCTGTCGTCCGAGGCCGCTGCCCGTGGCGTGATGGAACAGGTTCAGGATGCGGTAGCCAAAGGCGCCGAGGTCCGCACCGGCGGCACCCGCCCGGACGGCTCCGGCGCCTTTGTGTCTCCCACCGTGCTCACCGGGGTGGTGCCGGGGATGCGCGCGTACAACGAGGAGATCTTCGGGCCCGTGGCAGTGGTCTACAAGGTGAAAGACGCAGAAGAGGCAGTCGAACTCGCCAACAGCTCCGCCTATGGTCTGGGTGGTTCGGTCTTCAGTGCCGACGTCGAGCAGGCCAGGCGCGTCGCGGACCGGCTCGACACCGGCATGGTGTGGATCAACAGCCCCACGGGAACCCAGCCGGATCTACCTTTCGGCGGTGTCAAGCGTTCCGGCGTTGGCCGTGAACTGGCCCGCTTCGGCATGGACGAATTCGTGAACAAGAAGCTCATTCGGATCCCGCAAGCCCGGTAAGGCACCGTGACAAAGGCCCGGGTGCATCTAGAACGCACCCGGGCCTTCGCTGCTTGCGCCTCGTTAACCGAGGTAGAGCACATCTTCCAGCGGTTCCCCGGCCGCGATCCGCTTCAGGATCGCAGGCTCGGCATCGTCAGATTCAAGGGCAGACCCAACGACGCCAGCCGCGGCGTCGGGTGCCAACACCACCACGCCGTTCTCATCACCGAGCACAATGTCGCCGGCGTTCACAGTCACTCCGCCCACCGTGACCGGAACCCCAAACGTTGCCCGGCCGGAACCGTACCGCTTAGTGGTCAGGCATGTGGTGCCGCGGGCGAACACCGGCAGCGGACTGTCGCCGTCTTCTGCCCGCAGATCCGCAAGGTCGGTGACCGGTCCGTCTACCAAGATTCCCGCCGCACCGCGCGACCGCGCTGCGGCTGTGGTCACCGCACCCACTGGCGCATGGCTGTGGTCGCCGTTCATGTCGAGGACCAGCACCTCGCCGGGCTGCAGCCGGACCAAGGCTTGATTAACAGCTACAGCGTCGGCGTCAGGAATCATCGCGGTGGCGGCAATCCCCATCATGCGCAGGCCTGGAACCATGCTTCGGATCTCCGAGGTGCAGAAGCCGTCCTCAAGAAAGTGGCCCAAGGTCGGGAGGCTCACCCGACGCAATTGCTGCATCAGCTCATCCATGGTCGGCTCCCGGAACTACAGCCACGCATTCGATCTCCAAGGACACACCCCAGAGGCTGACGCACACAGAGGTGCGTGCAGGCCGATGCGGGCCGAAGTACTCGTCGTACACCCTGTTGTACTCTTCGAGCTGATCCGCGCTGGTCAGGTAGGTGTTCACTTTGACCACGTGCTCCAGACCGCTGCCGGCCTCGGTCAAGATGGACTCCAGGTTCCGGATGGTTTGGCGGACCTGATCTGAAAAACTCTCCGGCTGATCGTCCAAACCACCGGGACCGGCCGGGATCTGCCCGGACGTGAAGACAAATCCGTTGGCCACCACCGCCTGGGAGTAGGGCCCTACCGGCCCTACCGCACCAGGCGCGGCAGCGATGCGGCGAATGCTCACGGCGCCGCCTTGACGGACGACTTGACGGTATCCGTATTGTCCACGGCGTCGATGTCGCCGTGGCGCGTCTCGGTCAGCAGATACAGGGCGATCAGGGACAGCACGGCAGCTCCCAGGATGTACCAGGCGATGGACGAGCTCTGCCCGGTAGCGGCCAGAAGCGCCACGGTAATGGCGGGCGTCGCGGCCGAGCCCAACAGGCCCGAGAGCATGTACGAGACCGACAGACCCGAATAGCGGACCTTGGAACCGAACAGTTCGGCCAGGAAGGTGGCGATCGGGCCGTAGTTGGCCGAGAACGCCAGCATCATGAGGCCGTACGCAACGAAGACCATGAGCTCGGATCCCGAGTTCATGAGCCAGAAGAACGGGAAGGCCAGGAGCGCCTCGGCTACGACGCCGGCGAAGATGATGGGCTTGCGGCCGACTCGGTCGGAGAGGCGCCCGAAGAAGGGAATGGCAACGAACGCAAGCAGGCAGGCGAACATGACCACCCAGAGCATCATGTTCTTGGAGTAACCCAGCTCGGCGGTGCCGTAGTTGACACCGGAAGCTACCAAGAGGGTGAAAGTGCTGCCCGTGGAGAGCGTAGCTACGCCACCCAGGATGACCTGCTTCCAGTACCGCTTCATCAGGTAGGCGAAGGGCAGCTTGGCCTTGGCGCCCGTCTCGCGGACCATCTTGAAGGAAGGGGTCTCTTCAATGTTCAGGCGGATGTAGATACCCACCGCGACCAGAACGGCGGAGAGGAGGAACGGTACACGCCAACCCCAGCTGAGCAGGGCCTCGTCGCTCAAGTTGGAGGCCACGATCAAGAAGGCTACGTTGGCCAGCAAGGTTCCGATGGGCACACCGATCTGCACCATGGATCCGAAGAAGCCGCGGCGGTTTTCCGGCGCGTGCTCAACGGTCATCAGCACCGCACCGCCCCATTCTCCGCCCAGCGCCAGTCCTTGGATCAGCCGGAGCAGCAGGAGCAGCAGCGGCGCTGCAATACCGATCGTGGCGTAGTCCGGCACCAAGCCGATGGCGAAAGTCGCCGCACCCATGGTCATCAGTGAAATCAGAAGCATGGATTTGCGGCCCAGCCGGTCGCCGAAGTGACCGAACAGAATGGCGCCGACCATTCGGGCGAGGTATGCCGAGGCGAAGGTCAGGAACGACAGGATGGTGCCGATGGCGCCGTCGAGCTCGGGGAAGAAGATCCGGTTGAACACCAGCGCGGACGCGGTGCCGAAGAGAAACAGGTCATACCACTCCACGGTGGTGCCGATGACGCTGGCCGTGGAAATTTTCCGCATCTTCTTGCGGTCCAGGCGGGCGTCGGCCGCGCTGGTTTGTGTCACATCGTGGGACATTGCATCTCCAATAGGGGTGCGAGAATAAGTCGGCGGTTGCGTGCCGCACGCTGGTGCGGGTGACTCCCTCAATTGCCCTACCCACTATTCCCGCGCTGTAGTGTGCCTCACAATCGAAAAGCACACACGTTTAAGCCGACTGGGTTGGGCATCTGCACACCCTTGATCAGCACGGTAACGGCGGGTGACCCTCTTGCCGTCCTACCGGCGCTTCACCGCTGCGGGCTCCGCCTCAGCCCCACGCGATGACGGCCCGAGCAGCCTCCAGAGGTTTCATGAGGTCAATCCCGGTCAGGTCCTTGAACCGCTTCAGCCGGTTCAGGATGGTGTTGCGGTGGCAGTACAGTTTCTCGGCGGTTTCGGTGACACTTCCGTTGCGGATAAAGCAAAGCACGGTTTCCTCCAGCCGGTCGCGTTCGTCTGGACGGCACTCAGCCAGTTGCGCCTCGAGTCCCGCCCGGACGTCGACCCCGATCCCGGCCATCCGCAGGCGGGTGAGCCGGGTCCAATCCTTGCCCACGGTCAGCGGTTGCCGGTCCCCGCCGGTCACTAGATCGCTGAGCACACCTGCAATACGGGCCGCCGGGATCAGTTCCCCGAGACCACGTACCGGCCCGTGCACGCCGCATGCCACCGTCGCCAACGGAGCCGGGACCCGCACGTCGGCGAGGAATTGCATGCCCTGCGTTTCCGGCCAGAACACGTAGGTGTATTTATCGGTCTGATGGAGAAAGGCCGGTGCCCCCCGGTGCGAAAAGGTTGCGAGCCGCCGCAGCGATGCAGCAGATTTCCCCTGCGCGGCGGCAATCCCGAACCGGCCATCGGGGTTTACGTCGAAGGCTTTGGCGAACCGGTTTCGGGTTTCCGGCAGCTGTCCCTCCGGCCCGAATAGTGCAGCCACAAACTCGTGCCGCACCCCGGCCTCCTCGCGGGCCATAATGATGCGTTCGGCCAGATAGCTGGAGTGGGCGGCAGCCGCGTAGTCGTCAACCACTTTCCACACGCTTTCCACCCGTGTTGTCAGCAGTGCAGCTTCTTCCGGGCCGGACAGCTCAAGGAGCATGCCCCAGATCACCGGGAAATCAAGGCGTACCGCGGAGATCAGTGCCTCCGGGGGAACGCCTTGACGGGCCCGTCTGGCACCCAGTTCCTCTGCAAACTTCAACAGCCCCGGATAGGAGGCAGGCGCATCCAAGCAATCCAGGATCAATTGGAGGGAACCGGCCGCTGTCAGCTCCAGATCATCTGGACCGACAAGGTTCTGCGCATAACCGGGAATGTTCCGGACCCGGGTGACGAAATCCAGCGCTAGCGGTTCGGCCCGCTGCCGCAATCGCTCGACCATCCGGGCCCAGGCGCGATCAGAGTCCTCGTCAACGGCGGTGTGCATGAGCACAGTGTATTACCGCCAAAGGGGTTGGCTTCAGCTAGTTACTTCGCAGTTTCGGGCTGCCAGCATGGAACGAGACATTGACCGAATGAAGGGAACAGCGTGAGCACCGAAGCCATGCAACAGGTCGGCGGAGCCGACCTCAGCGCGGGCCATCTGATCGTCGCACAGCTCGAGGCAGCCGGGGTGAAGCGGGTCTATGGCGTACCGGGTGAGAGCTTCCTGGACGTCTTGGATGGCTTGCACGATTCCTCCATCAGCACAGTTGTCACCCGCCACGAAGGCGGTGCCGGATTCATGGCGCTGGCCGAGGGCCGGCTGACCAACCTCCCAGGCGTCGCCATGGTGACCCGAGGCCCCGGCGCAGCGAACGCGTTCATCGCCGTCCACACCGCCTATCAGGACGCCACTCCGTTGGTACTCTTCGTCGGTCTCATTCCTGTGGCAGACCGCGGACGCGAGTCCTTCCAGGAGTTCGACATCAACGCCTGGTTTGGCAGTACCGCCAAAAAGGTCCTGACCCTCGACCATGCAGCCTCGGCTGCCGCGATTGTTGACGACGCCATCCACACGGCCCTCAGCGGCCGTCCCGGCCCGGTGGTCATCGGCCTCCCTGAAGACGTGCTCACCCACACTGTCCCGGGCGGCGCCCCCGTCCCCCCTCGTGCCTTGGCGCGGACGGCCCCGTCGTCGTCGGCGTTGCAGGAATTCGAAACCAGGCTGGCAAACGCCGGTCGGCCAATGGTCGTGGTGGGTGGCGAAAGCTGGACCCAAGACTCCGGTGAAGCGCTGGTCCGCTGGGCGGCCGAGCGGGGCATTCCGGTGGCGGCGGACTTCCGCGCCTATGATGCCGTCCCTCACCGGCTCGACGGCGGCAACAGCTACGTGGGTTCCCTCGGCTACGCCCGCAGCGACGCGCTCGTTGGCCGTTTCGAAAAATCGGATCTGCTGGTCTTCATCGGTTGTCCGCGCGCGGACGTGCTCAGTGACGGCTACACCGTCAGCTTGGAAGCGGAGACCGTGGTGGTGATGCCAGGCGACACTCTGGGTCACTTCGGGCGGCTGGACCAGCACATCGTGGCCGATCCGGTCGCGTTTATCGAGGCTCTCGCCGGACGCTCTGCCACCAGCGCAGCGGAGCCCTCCTGGCTGCCGGACGCCCGCGCGGAGTACGAGCGCTTTAGCTCCCCGGCTCCTACCGGCGGCGGCCGCGGTGTGGACCTCACCGAGTGCATGGCGGTGCTGCGCGACGAACTGGACGACGACGCCGTCATCACCTACGGTGCGGGAAACCACGCGCTGTGGCCGGCGCGCTATGTGCAGCACGCAGCAGCAGACTCCCTGGTGGCGCCCCGCAACGGCGCGATGGGCGTAGGAATCCCGGCGGCAGTGGCGGCAGGGCTGATCTTCCCCGGGCGCCAGGTGGTCTCCGTAGCGGGCGACGGCTGCTTCCTCATGAACGGACAGGAATTGGCAACCGCCGTGGCGTACGGCAGCGCTCCTGTTGTCATCGTGGTGGATAACGGCTGCTTCGCCACCATCCGAGAGCACCAGGAACGTTCGTATCCGGGACGCCCGTCGGGCACAGCCCTGACCAACCCGGACTTCGCACAATGGGCCCAGTCCTTCGGCGGCCATGGCGAACGGGTGGAGCGGACCTCGGATTTCCGGGATGCGTTCCGCCGCGCCGCAGCCAGCGGCAAGCCCACGCTGTTGCATGTGTTGCAGGATCCATCCATCCGGTCGCCGAAGACCGGAGAGCAGGAGGAAGCTCGATGAGCACGCAGTTTTTCCACGAAGACGAGCGGTTCGTTCGGGACTTCGGGGTGCTGAGCCAATTTGGCGCGACCGAAAACGGCGGCGTGCATCGGCTGGCCGGGTCGGCTGCGGATGGCGAGCAGCGGCGGTGGTTTACCGAGTTACTGGAGGCGGAGGGGTTCCGCGTCGAGTTCGACCAGGTGGGCAACCAGTTTGGTCTTCTGGAACTGGCGGCGGGGGCGCCCTACGTGGTGGTGGGGTCTCACTTGGATTCCCAGCCGACTGCGGGCAAGTACGACGGCGCGTACGGTGTTCTCGCCGCGGCGCACGCCGCGTTCCGACTGGCAGCCGAATGGCGCTCCACAGGCGCTGTGCCGCAGTACAACCTGGCGGTCGTGAACTGGTTCAACGAGGAGGGCGCCCGGTTCAAGCCCTCCATGATGGGCAGCTCCGTCTACACCGGAAAGATGACCGCAACGGCTGCTTTGGCCGTGCAGGACCCCGACGGCATCACCGTCTCGGAGGCGCTGCAGTCCATCGGATGTGTGGGATCCGGCACGGGGCCGGCAGCGGCGTACTGCGCAGAGATCCACATCGAGCAGGGCAGGAGCATGGATCGCGATGGCGTGACCATCGGTCTGGTGGACTCAAACTGGGCAGCAAACAAGTACGAGTTCGTGGTCCACGGCGAGCAGTCGCATACCGGATCCACGGTGATCGCGGATCGAAAGGATGCGCTCTTGGGAGCCTCCATGCTGGTCGTGGCGGCACGCGAGATCGCGGACAGGTTTCCCGGCGTGCTGCACACGTCCGTGGGACAGCTGAACGTGTATCCCAACTCCCCGGTCGTGGTGCCCTCCAGGGTGAACCTGCTGCTGGACCTGCGATCCGCGGATGAGGCGGTGCTGGCCGAGGCGGACCAACTCCTGCATGACCGGATGCTGGAGATCGAGCAGGCAGCAAACGTGCGGATTGAGAAGGGAAGCTCGCACTGCTGGCCCGTGATGCCCTACCAGCCCGAGGGCGTGGATCTGGCCGAGAAAGCCGCGGTCGACCTCGGCCTGTCCTATCGGAAGGTGAAGACCTTGGCCGGGCATGACTCGACCAATATGAAGGACATTGTTCCGACGGTGATGCTCTTTGTTCCTTCAGTCGAGGGCATCTCGCACAACGAGCACGAGTACACCCGGGACGAGGACATTGTGGCCGGCCTGCACATGCTCACGGATGTTGTCCGCCGACTGTGCCACGGCGAACTGGACGCCCGGAATAGCTGACCGGCGGATTATGTTGACGTGTCCATGAAGATTGAGATCTGGTCAGACATCGCGTGCCCCTGGTGTTTCATTGGCAAGCGCCGCTTCGAGACGGCCCTGGCGGGCTTTGAGCACAAGGACCAGATCGACATCGAGTGGCGCAGCTACCAGCTGGACCCCACGCTGCCCGAGCACTACGACGGCACCGAGACCGAGTACCTGTCCCGGATCAAGGGCATGCCGCAGGACCAGGTCAAGCAAATGTTCGGCCATGTGACCGCGCAGGCCGCGGGCGAGGGGCTGGACTACGACTTCGACAAGGTGGTGGTGGCCAACAGCTTCACCGCGCACCGCTTCCTGCACCTGGCCAAGGAACACGGCCTGATGGACCAGGCCAAGGAAGCGCTGCTCTCCGGCCATTTCGAGCACGGCCAGGACATTGGCGACGCGGAGTATTTGGTGAGCACCGGCGTCGCACTGGGCCTTGACGAGGCCGAGATCCGCGAGACACTGGCGGGCGACCGCTTCGCCGCAGAGGTCCGCGCCGACATTGCCGAGGCCCGCGCGCTGGGCGTCAACGGGGTGCCGTTCTTTGTGCTGGACCGCAAGTACGGGATTTCGGGCGCGCAGCCGGCCGAGGCGTTTGCGCAGGCGATCCGGCAGGCATGGAACGAGCGCAGCCCGCTGACCGTGCTGCCGCAGTCGGCCAGCGCCGACGGAGCGGTATGCGGCCCGGACGGCTGCAACTGACCTAACTGACCGGCAAACCGGCAGGATCCTTTCGAGGGGCCTGCCGGTTTGCGGTTAATTCACCGCGGTCCGCGGACTCTGCGGGCCGCGCACCGGCGGGCCGTCGAGCAGGGTGGGGACGTACTCAAGCAGCTGGAGCCGGCCGTCGAAGAGTCTACTGTCCACCATTTCCAGCGCAATGTCGGGGTAGCCGTCGTAGATCCGCTCGGACCCCGTTTTGCCCGTGATCACCGGGAAGACGACGAGTCTAAACCGGTCCACCAGGCCCGCGGTCAACAGCGACCGGGTAAGGCTCAGGCTGCCGAGCGTGCTCAGGGTACCGGTCCGCGTCCGCTTCATCTCCCGCACGGCCTCAACCGCGTCCCCGCTGACCAGCTCGGTGTTCGGCCAGGCCAGGGGCTCCTGCACTGTGGAGGAAAACACCACCTTCGGCACCGCGGCCAGGCCGCTCAGGCTGGCGGTTTCCTCCTCGGAGAAACCGGAGTCCCGGGCCGCGGCTTCATCCGACATCCCGGCCATCAGCCGATAGGTGTTCGCGCCCATCAGGAGTGTGTAGTCCTTCTGCCCTTCCTGATCGAGCCAGGCCAGGTATTCCGGCCCCTCCAAACCCCACCAACCGGGCCAGCCGTCGGCCGAGGCATACCCGTCCAGGGAAATGATCAGGTCCACCATCAGGTCCGCTGACGGCGCTTCCGCGGTTTCCTCGCCCATCGCGTTCTCCTCGCTCTGCCCGCCGGCCGGATCGCGGCGCTTGGCCGACATGCTACCCCCGGGGCGACTGGTAGTTGAAGGGTGGGCCGGCGCTCCTGCCCCGCGGCAGCCGGCCCGAGCGCCGAGCACCGAGCACCGAGCACCGAGCACCGAGCCCAGTGTGCCGAGCCCGGTGGCCGGTGGCCGGCTGCCGGCGCCCGGTGGCCAAGGTCATAGCGCGTCCTGCCGGGTGGAACAACGGCCGCCAGTAGAGTGGGAAGGCTTGGCACCTCACGGATGAGGACTCCTGCCACGGACCCTACTGAATCGGCTGACGGCCTTACTGCTGTCCCGGAGTGGTCCGCTTCCCCTTGATTGTGGCGTCCGCTGTCCCCGAGCGACGGCGGCGGAGCACCTTGACTGCGCCACTGCGGATCGGTTCGCCCTTGGATCGGTTCCGCTTGACTGCGCGTGCACTTATTGGCAACGGCCGGCCCGGCCCGACTGTGGAGAGGACTGATATCGGGATGGATCAGCAACCAACGAAACTGTGGACGAAGAACTTCATCCTGGCGATCGTCGTCAACCTCTTCATCTCCATGGTCTTCTACCTGCTGATGACCACCATGGCGCTCTACGCCGTCGACCGATTCCAGGCGTCCGACACCGCCGCCGGTTTTGCCTCCAGTGCGTTTGTGCTCGGTTCCGTCATCGCCAGGATTTTCGCTGGACGGCTGCTGGACATCGTCGGCCGCCGGCGGCTGATCCTGGTGGCCATGGCGATCTTCGTCGTCGCCTCGTTGCTCTACATTCCCACGGGTTCGCTGGCCTGGCTGCTGGTGCTGCGCATTGTGCACGGCATGGCCTTTGGTGCCGGCACTACCGCCGTGGCCGCCTCCGCTCAGACCCTGATTCCCCACGCCCGGCGCGGCGAAGGAACCGGATACTTCGGCTTGTCCACCACGCTCTCGACGGCGGTGGGCCCGTTTGTGGGGGTGCTGCTTGCCGGGCTGGGCAACTACAACGCCATGTTCTACTTCTGCGCCGCGGCCTCCGTAGCGGCACTAGTGGTGGCCCTGTTCCTGCGGGTGCCCGAACTGCCGGCCGCGAAGCGACCCGGCAGGTTCCGGATGACCTTGAGCGACATTTTTGAGACGGCCGCGCTGCCGATCTCCTGTGTCATCCTGCTGGCCGGAGCCTCCTACTCCGGCATCCTGACGTTCCTGACCTCCTACGCGGAGACGCGGGGCTCCGCCGCTTCGGCCAGCGTGTTCTTCATGGTTTACGCCGGGGCGGTGCTGGTTTCCCGCCTGTTTGCCGGCCGGATCCAGGACCGGCGCGGCGACAACAGCGTCATGTATCCCACCCTGATCTCGTTTGTGCTGGGGCTGCTGCTGCTGATTCCGGAGCCCACCATCCTGACCATCATCGGATCGGCGATCTTCAGCGGCATCGGCTTCGGCACCGTCATGTCCAGCGCGCAAGCGATCGCGGTCAAGGTATCGCCGACCATGCGGATCGGCACCGCCACCTCAACATTCTTCCTGATGCTGGACATCGGCGGAGGGCTAGGACCCATCGTTCTGGGCGCGCTCATTCCGGTGCTCGATTACCCGGGCATGTACCTGATGCTGGCCATGGTCATGGTGCTGGCCACGCTGCTGTACTTCTTCGCGCACGGCCGGAGCAGCGGCCGGGCCGTCCGCGCCTGAGACGCTAGTCGGCCGGTTCGGGTCGCTACCCGGCCGGCTCGGTGGGGGCGGGCGAGAGCCGCGGGCAGCTAAGCAGGCCGGGCGTTTGGTCCACCCGGTTGACGGGAACCAGTTCCTTGTAGCCGGCACCCACGACCACGTCCACGCTGGCGTCTGCTCGGTCGTCGCCCACGTATTCCGTATCCGGAATGTTCCGCTGCAGGTTGAAGGCGTTGGCCTCCCCTGCCTTGCCGGAGACAACGACGGCGCTCATGCCATAAAAACTCAACGTCTTGTTGCCGACGGAGCCGATGTCATAGCCGCGGTCTGCCAGTTGGGAGGCCACGGTGCTGCCCAGGCCCTCCAACTGCGTGCCGTTGTAGACGTTGAGCCGGAAGGACCCGTTGTCCGGATAGTCGTAGGTGCCGGCCGGACAAGTGATGGGCACGGGCGGTGGCGGCGGGCCCCAGCCGGGGATCTTCAGGTCGCCGCGGGCCACGGCCATGGCTGTGAGCACCGCGGCGATGACCAGCCCCACCAGCAGCACCAGGACCACGCCGTGCAGGATCCGGCGGTGGTAGATGTGCGGTTTCTCCACATTGCCGTCGTCCTCGAAGGCAACATCCAGATCATCTTCGGTGATGACGCGTTGGCCCCTCCAGTCCAAGGGCTGCTTGGGCGGGCGATTGGGTTGCTGGGGGATGCTGGTATCAGTCATCGACCACCAGGACCCGGGCGTGCAGGACGGCCCTCTGGTGGAGCGCCGTGCGGACCGCGCGGTGCAGTCCGTCTTCCAGATAGAGGTTGCCCTTCCACTGCACCACGTGCGGGAAGAGGTCGCCGAAGAACGTGGAGTCCTCGGCCAGCAGGGCGTCCAGGTCCAGCGTGGACTTGGTGGTGATCAGCTCGTCGAGGCGCACCTGGCGCGGTGGCACGCCCGCCCAGTCCTTGGGGCTGACGTGGCCATGTTCGGGATAGGGACGATGGTCGCCGACGGCTTTGAAGATCACGGACCCAGCCTAAGGAACTCCGGCGCTGAATGAAACGCAAACCGCTGGCGGCCGCCGACCGTGGCCAAATGGTTACGCTGCGGGCGCCGCCGGCCGGCTCTGCGCCAGGTGTCATGCCGCGGTGATCGGCACCTCGCGGACCCCCAGGACTTCGCCGGTGATCCAGTCCTCCCATTCGACCCGCAACCGGTACTCCCCCGGCTCCGGCGGATGCAGGATCACGTCGTACCGTTCGGCGGCGCCGAAGGCCAACACGTCGGTCAGCAGCGGATAGCCCGCCTCCCGGCAGGTAGGCGACGGCGCACCAGGTACCGAGGTGTCCCGGAACGGCCTTCCGTCGTGCGCTATCAGCTCCGCCATCCGCACGGGTTCACCGTCCACCGTGGTGAAGCGCATGTGGTTGGGCAGGTAGTTGGCGTTCAGGATGCGCAGCAGCGTGGGCTTCTTCGCGCCTCCGGCCACGTTGGCGCGCAGCGCCGACAGGCTCCACACCCGGTTGTCGCCGGAGCGCCGGCGGACCAGCTCGCCGCCCATCAGGTAGAAGTGCTTGGGCTCGAACCGGTTCAGCCCCACATCCTCGCCGGAGAGCCCTGCCGCATGGTGCATTTCATGCCAGCGCGGGTCCAGCGAGTACGGGATCAAGATGGACTCGGTGTCGATGTCATACTCCGGCCCGTCGACGAACGCCCGCCGCGCGCCGGGCGTCACCGGATAGTCGGGGTGGACCACCGGATCCACGATCACCGGGCCGAACATGCCCATCTGCGCGTGCAGCGTGGTGTTGACGTGGCAGTGGTAGAAGTAGGTGCCGGCCGCGCCATAGTTGGGGTCTCCGGGCCGGCCCGGTTCCGGCGCCCACTGGTACGTGTAGGTGCCGCCGATCTCGAAGGACGTGTGCCCCACGCCGTCGTTGCGCGGGTCCGGCTCCAGTCCGTGCCAGTGGATGGTGTGCGGGCCCATCGACGGATGGACGGTGGCGTGGAAGATCTTCCCTTCCAACGGCCGGATCAGCGGCCCGGGGAAGCCGCGGCCGGACTGCGGCGAGTCGAAGCTCCACATTTCGAACTCGGCGCCGTCGTCGAACCGCAAGTCCCGGTTGAAGACCTCCAGGTAGACGGACGAGTGCGGCGTCTGCCGGAACTCCGTGACCGGGCGGTCCAGGTCCAGCTGGTCGGAACTGAAGTCCACCTGACTGCGGAACCTGTGCCGCGGGATCTCGTCGTCGTTGCTGGGCCGTGGGCTCGGCGTCGGTTGCTGGCTCGGTTCGGGCGTGGGCGACGACGACGGTGCCTCCGTAGGCTTCGGCGTCGGCGTGGCAGTGGGCGCCGCCGTCGCGGTGGGGCGGGGCGTCGCGGTTGGTTTCGGCGTCGCGGTCGGTTTCGGCGTCGGTTTCGGCGTGGCCGTCGGCTTCGGTTTCGCGCTCGGTTTCGCCGGCGCGCTCGGTTTCGGCGCCTGGGTCGGTTTCCCGCCCTTGCCACCGCCGTCGTTCTTCTTGCTGTTCCGCTGTTCGGCTTCCCGCTTCTTGAGGGCCGCGGCGGCGGCGCGTTTCCGGGCGTCCGCCTCCCTTTTCCGCTCTGCCTCGGCCCGCTTGCGTTCCTTTTCGGCCCGTTTCGCGGCCTTGCTCTTGTTGGAGCGCAAGGGCACGTTCACGTTGCTCATGCTCCCTCCCCGGGGATAGGTGCCTTCAGACTCCAGTGCGCCACCAGGCCGCCCGGATACATGCCGCCCGCGGCGGTTTGCGACGGTTCGGCGTGGCAGTGCATCGGGTACTCCCAGTCAGTGGTCCGGGCGTGCCAGACCGGGTCAAGGGCATCCGGCGGCCGCTTGACCGGGATGATGCAGTCCTTGCGGTCCATCGGTTCCAGTTCCACCACGTCCTCCCACTGCTGCAGCACCACGTGGCCCTGCTTGTCCACGTACCCGTCGCTCCGCGGCCAGTGGTAGTTGTTCCGCCGCACGGTCCAGAGGTGGTTCCCGTGGAAGTGGATCTGGTGGTAGACAATCCCGGGGTTGATCAGCCGCACCAGCTGGCCGCCGCGCAGGGTGCCGGCGGTGCTGCCTTCGCCGAACTGGCGCACGTCGAGCTGCCGTGGATACCCGGAGACCAGGGTTTCCTCTTCGCTGGCCAGGTTCAGCGCCTCGTTCCGGGTCATCGCCAGCGACTCGTAGCCGCTGCGCCCGTTGAGCGTGAAGTACCGCGGCACCGCCTTGGTCTGCAGCGGGTCAACGGTGCCGCCGGCGGCCTCGATCGCAGCCCAGTTCGATTCCACCGCGTGGCAGATCCACACCCACTGCCGTTCGAAGCTGGCCTTGCCGGGCGTGATGTCCCACTGGTGCGCGGGGTCCATCACCAGCAGCGCACCGAACAGCCCGAGCGTCCGCTCCACCGGCGCGTTCGTCGGATCCGTAAAGATGTACGTGCCGGCCGGCGGGCAGGGCAGCTCCAGCAGGGCACTCGCCCCCGGCGCAATCGGACCGGTGCCGACGTCCGCGTGGCCTGGTCCGACGTCGTGCAGTTGAAACTCGTGGTGTTTGGCCAGCCGGTTGTGCACCCGGAAGCGCAGCGTGGAGCCGACCTCGGCCACGATGGTGCGGGCCGGAAGGTAGCTGGCCCAGTGGTTGCGTCGGATGAAGTACTGCCCCGGATTCGCCGGGTCCGGACCGAACGGCTGCGGCGTGCCACGGGGCGGCAGCGCGGCCCCCAGCGGATAGGTCCGCGATTCCACCAACCGGCCGTCAGCGGTGAACACCTTGGGCACCACGGCCAGGCTGGGCGACGCGTCGCGCAGCCCGGTGGGCCGGTCGCCGAAGCCGCGGTGGTAGACCAGCGAGTCGTCCACCATCTTCAGGTAGCCCTCGTTGATGTACAGGTCCAGCACCCCCGGGAGGGGCACGACGGCGGAGGGCCGGGTTCCGGTGGAAGCGGCGGACCGGGCGGGGCTCCTCAATCCAGCCGCCGTCGCCTGGGCCGGTGCCGCGCCGCCCAGTCCGCCCAGAGCCAGCGCGCCGAGTCCGGCGGCGGCCCCGTACTTGAGGAAGTTCCAGCGCCCCACGCTGGCTGTCTCCGCGGAGTCCGTCGGCAGGCCGGGCTCTTGGGTGCCGCTCGGCAGCCCGGCGGCCGCGGCGCCCGTGGCGACCGCGGCACCCGCGGCGCCCGACCCGACCCTCACCGCGGCGCCGTGGTCCGGCTCCGGAATTTGTTCAGTCATGATGGCCTCCTTCGTCCAGCCAGCCGGGTCTCAGCGCCACCCGGGGCAGCTGGAGCTCCAGCGGCGCGGAGTGCAGCCACGGGTCGGTGAACTCCGCGGAGAAGCTCTGCGCGTCCGCCGGCACCAGGAAGCTGATCCAGAAGCGCTCGGTACTCCGGGGCGCCAACGTTGCGGCGTCCCCCGAGTCCCGGTTGGTCACCGTAGGCCCGCCGTTGCCGACCTTCAGCCGCAGTTGTCCGGGCGCGAACAGCACGTCGCCGTCCGAAGTGTTTTGCACCTCCAGCTCCACCAGCAAGTGGTCGCCCCAGGTCATGTTCGGCGGCTGCGGCGCCGACGCCACGATGGCGCCGTGGCCCGCGTGCCCGGACCCGTCCGGCGCCGCGGCTGCCGACCCCGCCGCAGCGGAGGATTCCGCACCAGGGGCGGGAACACCGCCGTCGTACGCCAACCGATGCTGGCGCTCTGCGGACGCCAGCCGCACGCTCCCGAAGGACGTTTCCACGCCTCCCGGCCCCATGCCGCCCGCGCGCTGGTGGCTGGCCGTGAGCAGCCCGGCGCCCCCAACCACGCCGGCCACGCCGGCTCCAACCAGAACTCCAAAAACACGACGCGAGAGACCGGACGGCAGGCTCGCGCTGCCCTCCATCCCCGTCACGACCGCGCTATCCCCATGCAGCGTTGTCATTTCGGTACCGCTTCCGCTCCCCAATGGATCTAAGAAACCCATCGTTTCCATGTGGTCTTGGGAAAAACTTGAGGGGTTCAAACGGTCCCGACACACGGCCATACTGGGATCATGACCCTCACCGCCGGTGTCCCCGCCCGCCCCGACCAGCCACCCATCGGGCTGTTGCTGGACGTCGACGGGCCGGTCTCCTCGCCGGTGACCCGCACCGTTCCGCCCGAGATCATCCACTCGCTGCTGGTGATGGCCAAGCGCGGCTGGCCGATCGTGTTCAACACCGGGCGCTCGGACCACTTCATCCGCGAGCAGGTGATGGAGCCGATGCTGGCCGCCGGGATGCCGGCCGGGGTGCGCTGCTACGCGGTCTGCGAGAAGGGCGCCGTCTGGTTCAGCTTCACCGCGGACGGCCCCGGCACCATCCATGTGGACCACTCGCTGGCCCCGCCGCAGGAGTTCGCCGCCGAGGTGCGCAAGCTGGTCAGCGCGGGCTATTCCAGCCTGATGTTCTTCGACGAGACCAAGAAGGCCATGGTGTCCGTGGAACAGGTGGTGGGCACGGAGAACCGGGAGTACCGCCGGGTGCAGGAAGAGTTCGACGCCGAGGTCCTGGCTTTGATGCGCCGGTTCAACATGGGTGCCACCCGGCTGGATCAGCACCTGCCGGACAGCGACGACCGGATTGACTACCGGGTGGATCCGAACATCATCGCCACGGACATCGAATCGGTGCAGCTGGGCAAGGACCTGGGAGCGCAGCGGGCGCTGGAGATGCTGGCCGCTGACGGCGTGGTGCCGCACGCCTGGCGGACCATGGGCGATTCGCGCACCGACTATGCCATGTCCGACCTGCTGCACCACCACGGGCATGCCGTGCTGCATGTGGATGTGCGGCCGGCGGAGGGAGTGCCGGAGAAGCCGTATCCGGTGCTGACCGCGGCCCATCTGGGCTTCCCGAAAGCCGTGCACGAGGAGGCCGGCGCAGCGTTCCTGCGAACCTGGGCGGCGATCGCGCAGACGCTGTGAGGCTGGGTCCGGGTTGGCGGCGCCGGGGCTCCACGGGAGCGCTTCGGCGTGCTGCGACCGGGCTGTAGAACGGGGCGGGGCGGGCCGTATTTCACGCCGGATTTTTCCGCACGTCAAGCAAAACTTTGCCCGCGCAGCAAATCGTAACGTCCGTAACAATTGACAGCGGAGCCGGTGCTAGCCTGCCAGCATGAACGCTTTTCAGGGAACCATTCCTGTCCTCGACATGAGCACCGCCCGGCTGGCAGACGGCAGCTTCAATCCGGACTTCATCGACCAACTGCGCGACGCCGCGCACCGCGTCGGTTTCTTCCAGATTGTCGGCTACGGCGCGGCCGACGGCCAGCCGGCGGAGCTCTTCGACGCGATCAAGCGCTTCTTCGAGCTGCCGCTGGACGAGCGGCTCAAGCTGGACAACCGGAATTCCCCGCACTTCCGTGGCTACACCCGGATGGGCACCGAGCGGACCCAGGGCCGGGCCGACGCCCGCGAGCAGCTGGACTACTCGCCCGAGAGCGAGCCGGTGGCCGACTACTCGGACGACCAGAAGTACTGGCTGCTGCGCGGCCCGAACCAGTGGCCGGACGCTGCGCAGCCGGACCTGCGCGAGAAGGCGATGGCGTGGGCCGAGCTCATGTCCTCGGTGGGCCACGACCTGCTGGCCGCCATCGGCGTCGGACTGGGCCTGCCGGAGGACTACTTCGACGAGCCGTTCGCCGACACCCCGCACTGGATGGGCAAGCTGGTGCACTACGTGGGCGGCGTTGTGGAGGAAGCCGGCGACCAGGGCGTGGGCATCCACGCCGACTACGGTTTCGTTACCCTGCTGCTGCAGGACATGGTCGGTGGCCTGGAGGTCCGGCCGCCGGAGTCCGAGGAATGGCTGCCGGTGGAGCCGATCGAGGGCGCCCTGGTGGTGAACCTTGGCGAAATGCTGGAGGTGGCCACCGATGGCTACATCACCGCCACGATCCACCGCGTGCAGGCTCCGCCGCCCGGCGTTGACCGTTACTCGGTGCCGTTCTTCTGGTCGCCGCGCCTGGACGCCGTGATCGATCCGGTCCCGCTGCCGGACGAGCTCAAGGCCGAATCCCGCGGACGCACCGACGACCCGACCAACCCGATGCTCTCCAGCTTCGGCGCCAACATGCTCAAGGGCCGTCTGCGCGCCCACCCGGACGTCACCGAGAAGTACTACCCGGAGCTCCTCGCCAAAAAGTAGCAGCGCCGCCCCACCCCGGTGGTCGACCAAGCCAGCCCCACCCGGTGGTCGACCAAGTGAGCGCCAGCGAACGCGTGGAGACCCGCCCCGGTGGTCGACCAAGTGAGCGCCAGCGAACGCGTGGAGACCCGCTTCCCCCGTGCACATCCTCCGTCCGCGCACCCATAATGGGTTGTGTGGGCAACATCCTGATCCGCTGGCGCGACGAGCTGCGCGGCACGTTCGCCGGACAGAGCGACACCGTGCCGCAGTGGGAACTCGAGCTGGAAAACGGCGACGACGCCGGCTATTTCGCGCCGGATTCCGCTGTCTGGACGGTCCACCGCTCGATGACCACCCTGGTGGCGGGCATCCGTTCCCTGCTCGTCCAGACACTGCACCCCGGGGCGCTGGCCGGCGTGGATGACTTCTCCGCGTACCGGGCCGCCCCGCTGGCCCGGTTGGCCAACACCATCCGGTGGATCTTCACCGTGACCTATGGGGACACCGCCGCGGCCAAGTCTGCCTGCGACTTGGTGCTGCAGCTGCACGAACGGGTCCGCGGTTCCTACACCGACTCATCCGGCCAGCAGCAGCCGTACTACGCCAACGATCCGCACCTGCTGCGCTGGGTGCATCTGACCTTTACCGATGCTTTTGTCACTTCGTATCTCACGTACGGCAGGCGGCTGCCCGGCGGTCCCGATCAATATGTGGCCGAATGGGCGAAAGCCGGCGAGCTGATGCAGGTCACCGATCCGCCCCGCACCTTCGCCGAACTGCGCCGCCAACTAAACAGCTACCGGCCGGAGCTCTCCGCCTCGGCTGCGATGCAGGAAACAGTAGAGTTCGTCCGCCACCCGCCGCTGCCCCGCTCTCAACGGCTGGGCTACAGCATCCTGTTCGCCGCCGCCGTCGAGACCCTGCCCGAGGATCAGCGCCGCCTGCTGGGCCTGCGGCCGCGCACCCCGCTCCCGCTGCGGATCCTGATCAAGCCGGCCACCTGGCTGGTGCTCGGCGTTGTGCGGCTGGGCCTGAGCAAGACCGGCCCCAGCGAAGCCGCCGCCCGACGCCGGCTCGCCCGGCTCCACCAGCAGGCCTGACGACAGTCCCGGCAGCGTCTGTCCATGTTTTGACGCCCGCTTGGATAAACCCGCAGGTCAGGGCCTGATGCGTCTCCAAAACCTGGACGGTTATCGCTGAACGTGGACAGTTACGCCAGATCGCAGGGCGATACCGGCTCACTTGTTGGCGCAAAGCACCGTCGTCGTCGTTAAAGAAAACAGCGACCCCGGCCTGCAGCGCAGATCGGGGCCGCTGTTCGTGGCGGAGGATGGGGGATTTGAACCCCCGAGGGCGTGAACCCAACACGCGTTCCAGGCGTGCGCCATAGGCCGCTAGGCGAATCCTCCAGATGTTTGCTCACAAGAGCAGATACCAGAGTACCCGAAACCCGCCCGATCTGCCGAATCGGGCAGCCGGCCAGCAGACCCGGCACAAGCAGCCCCGAGCACAACCCGCGCGCGCCGAAACGGGCAGGGCGGGGCCAGAGGGAACGATTTCCACGCCGGCCGGAGGGATCTACCCCTCGGCTCTGGAAGCCTGATTCCGGCAGTGGCAAAATGTCGCCATAGAAGAGGTGAGCGGCTCAGGGGAAGCCTTCATCCGAGGGGAATGATGCGCCGTGGCCACCAATCCGGAGCCCGCAGAAGGCAGCGGTCCATCGGCGCGCATTCTGGACTGGCTGCTGGCCGGCGACCCGTCCATCCGGTACCAAACCTTGCGCGATCTCTGCGATGCGCCCGAGCCTGAGGTGGCCAAGGCGCAGGCCGATATCCCGGGCAACGGGTGGGGTGCGCTGCTGCTCCAGGCACAGGATCCGGACGGCGGCTGGGACGGCGGCCTCTACAACCCCAAGTGGACCTCCACCATGTTCACCTTGCTGCTGCTGCACTGGCTCGGCCTGCCTCCCGGGCACCCGCAGGCAGTTTCCGGGTGCCAGCGGCTGCTGGACGGGGCGGCGTACTTCGACGGCGGGATCAGCTTCGACCGGCATCCGCAGCGGGCCGAAAACTGCGTCACCGCGATGGCCGTGCTGGTCGGCTCAGAGCTGGGCCAGCGGCTCGACGGCGATTCCCGGATCGACGACGCGGTGGCCTGGCTGCTGGCCGAGGAACTCGACGACGGCGGCTGGAACTGCGAGCCGCACACCTCGCCGGACAAGCACGGCTCCTTCCATACCACCATCAGCACGCTGGAGGGGCTGGCAGCCTACCGGCACAGCGGCGGGCAACTTCCGGTGGCTGCCGCCGAGGCCCGTGGCCGCGAGTTCCTGCTGATGCATTCGCTCTACCGTTCGCACCGCACCGGCGGCTTGGCCCATCCGACGCTGGCCCAGTTCCGGTTCCCGCCGCAGTGGCACTTCGACATCCTGCGCGGGCTGGAGTACTTCCGCGCCGAAAACTGCCCGCCGGATGACCGGATGTCGATGGCCGTCGAGGCGATCGCCTCGCACCGGCGCAGCCCGGGCAACTGGGGCGGCTACCGGCCGTATCCGGGCCGGATGTGGTTCCGCTGGACGGCCGAGGACATCGGCCGCTGGGCCACTCTGCGCTGCGCCCGCGTGCTGCGCTGGTGGGAGTCTGCCGGCAGCGCCGCCGGGGATTTCGGGAGGCAGTCCGGAGTCGGGTAGACTATTCGTCGGCCCCTCATGCGGTGTCATCCTGTGAACTCCCCCAGGACCGGAAGGTAGCAAGGGTAAGCGGGCTCTGTCAGGTGCATGAGGGGTCTTTACTTAACCCCCGCCGCTACCTATCCCCAGCCCCAGCGCTCCGGCGTGCGCGGGCCCAGTTTCAACCGATAGGGTTTCATCGTGAGTACAGCCCTTTACCGTCGCTACCGCCCGGACACTTTTGCGGACGTTATCGGGCAGGAACACGTCACCGATCCGCTGATGGCGGCGCTGCAAAAGAACCGCGTCAACCACGCCTACCTGTTCTCCGGCCCGCGCGGCTGCGGCAAGACCACCTCCGCCCGCATCCTGGCCCGCTGCCTGAACTGCGCCGAAGGCCCCACCCCCACCCCGTGCGGCACGTGCGATTCCTGCCTTGAACTGGGCCGCGGCGGTCCCGGCAGCCTGGACGTCATCGAGATCGACGCTGCGTCCCACGGCGGAGTGGACGACGCCCGCGACCTGCGCGAACGGGCCACCTTCGCCCCGGTGCGCGACCGCTACAAGATCTTCATCATCGACGAGGCCCACATGGTCACGTCCGCCGGGTTCAACGCGCTGCTGAAGATCGTGGAAGAGCCGCCGGAACACATCAAGTTCATCTTCGCCACCACGGAGCCGGACAAGGTCATCGGCACCATCCGCTCGCGCACCCACCACTACCCGTTCCGGCTGGTCCCGCCGGAACCGCTGATGCAGTACCTCGAGCTGC
The DNA here is from genome assembly GCF_053607305.1 of Arthrobacter sp. NPDC055138. Taxonomy (NCBI): domain Bacteria; kingdom Bacillati; phylum Actinomycetota; class Actinomycetes; order Micrococcales; family Micrococcaceae; genus Arthrobacter; species Arthrobacter sp. NPDC055138. The sequence goes on along the minus strand of NZ_JBSGTH010000004.1, from coordinate 68,531 downwards.
TCTGCCGGCAGGAGCACGTGCCGGTGGCCCCGGGCGTCCTCTCGCTGGTGATCCGGGCCGGCGGCGGTTCCGTCCGCGACTCGCTGTCCGTGCTGGACCAACTGATGGCCGGCGCCGGCCCCAGCGGCCTGGACTACGAACTGGCCGTGTCGCTGCTCGGCTACACGCACGCTTCGCTGCTGGACGACGTGGTCGACGCGTTCGCGGCGGCGGACGCGGCCACGGTGTTCAGCGCGGTGGACCGCGTGGTGCAGACCGGCCACGACCCGCGCCGCTTCGTCGAGGACCTGCTGGAGCGTTTCCGCGACCTGATCATTGTGCGGGCCATGCCGGAAAGCGCCCACGCCATCCTGCGCGGCGTCCCGGAGGACCAGATCGCCCGGATGCAGACCCAGGCCAACCAGCTGGGCGCCTCCGAACTCTCCCGCGCCGCGGACATCACCAACCAAGCGCTGACCGAGATGACCGGTGCCACCTCGCCGCGCCTGCATCTGGAACTGCTCTGCGCGCGGATCCTGCTGCCTTCCGCCGACCAGGGCGAGCAGGGCGTCGCGGCCCGGGTGGACCGGATCGAACGCCGGCTCAGCTACGGCGGAGCTCCGGTCTCCGCGCCCATCGACAATGGCCAGGCGCCCGTCGCCCATGCTGCCGCCGAACCTGTGCTCTCCGGGCCGGCGGCTGCCCGCGCCGCGCTGCGCGGAGCCAATGCCCAGAAGGCGCAAGCCCCGGCCCCCGCTGAATCGCCCCGTCAAGAGGCCGAGCGCATCACTCCCCCGCGGGTGAGCACCGCCGATTGGCCGCGCGAGGACCAGCAGGGTTCGCCTGCCGCCGCTGCCAATGCGCGGCCCGCTGCGCAGGCTGCCCCACAGCACGACGGCGGCGCTCCCGCCACTTCCGGCCCCACGGCACCTGCGGCTTCGGGAACCACCTCAACCCAGATTCCAGATACCGCCGGTGCATCCGCTGCCGCTGCGCCTGCTGCCCAGATGCCTGCCTCCCCGGCAGCCGCAGTCGGCACGCATGCCGGTGCCTCCGCGCCCGTCGAGCCCGCGGCGCCGGTCGAGTCCGGCCCGACTGTTCCGTCGTCCGTCTTCGGAAACCCGCGGGACGCCGGCCGGCAGGACGCTGGCGTGAAGGGAACGTCCAACGCCGCCAGTCCGCAAGAAACTGCCGCCAGTTCAGAGCCCGAGACTTCGGCGGACTGGGGCGGTTCCTGGGGCGCTATGCCGGAACCGGCCCCCGCACCGGAGAAGCCCGCCACCCAGGCCCCCGCTCAAGCGCCCGCGAACCCGGCTCCGGGGGCCCAGCAGTCCGGGGATCCTAGTGCCGCCGAGGCGCCCACCCAGCGACAGCCGCAAGCACAGGGACAACCCCCGGCCCAGCAGTCTGCTCCGCAACGTCCGGCCCAGGAAACACCGGCCACCCAGCACCAGCCCTCCCGGCCGGAACCGGCCACAGCGCCGTCGGCCGCCGCACAGCAGCAGCCTTCCCGTCCGGAACCGACCGCGGCACCGGCGCAGCCGTCGCGGCAGGATCCCGCTGCCCCGCAGGCGTCCGGCCAGATCGAGATGATCCGCCGAGCCTGGCCGGAAATCCTGAGCACCCTCAGCGGCATCCGCAAGGTGACCTGGATGAATGTCAGCGCCAATGCCTCGCCGCTCAGCCTGGACGGCACAGCGCTAACCCTCGGTTTCAAGAACCAGGGTTCCGCGACCAACTTCGGCAACGGCGACCACGCGGATAACCTGCGGCAGGCCATCCAGCAGGTGCTCGGCATGGACCTGCGGATTCTCACCGTGGAAGACGCTTCGGTGACAGCGGGTGAGTCCGGCCCAAAAGTACCAACTAGCCGGCAGCAGCCGGCAGACGGTGGATGGTCCGCCAACACCGCTACGGTAAACGCGCCCGCGCCCGTTCCGGAGCCCGCGGCGCGCAGCACTCCGCCGGCTCCTGCACCGGCCTCCGCGCTGCCGGTTCCGGCGGCAGGCCTGACGCCCACCCCAGATTCGGCGCCTTCCGGATTTTCTGCCGCATCGGGCACGTCTGCAGCCTCGGACACGTCGGCGCCGTCGGGCTCGTCGGCGCCGTCGGCAGTTTCGGCATCGTCCGGCGTCTCCAGCCCGTCCGCAGGATCGGGGATGACGGCTCCCTCGCCGCTGTCCGCTTCCTCGACGGGATCCGCACCATCCGCCGCATCCAGTACTTCGGCGGCTTCCGGCCACTCCGCGCCCAGCGGGATGTCCGGGCCCACGGCAGCTACCGCGGCCACAGGCATGTCTGCAGCTTCCGGCTACTCCGCTGCTTCGGGTGAATCGGCACCGAGCGGCATGTCCGGGACCACCGCGGCCTCCGCGCCGTCGGCCGCGTCACCGAACAGCGCTTCCGGCAGCGGCCAGCGGCCGCCGGCCCTGCCCGGGGAGAAGCCGGTGTTTGCCCAGCTCGCCGAGCGGATGTCTTCGGGGTCCTCTGCCGCTGTCGCCGGAGTCCCCGGTGCAGTCGCCGTGAAGTCGGCCCCGGATCATTCGACGGCGGGAGCGGAAGCCCCCTCCCCCAACGGAGCCGCCCAGCCCAACGGGCAGCTCCAGGGCGGACAGGTTTCAGACCAGAGCGCCCCGGCGCCGTCGGCCCCGGCCACGCCGTACGACGACGTGCCCTATGCCAACGACGAACCGCCCGCCGAGGAATGGGAGACCACGCCGGACCTGCAGGTGCCCGGCCAAAAGCGAAGCCGGTACCAGCAGCTGCTGGACCAGGCGAAGGCGACGCAGGCAAAGGCAAGCCCGGCAACGCCGTCGCCGTCCGGCCGTGACCTAAACTTGAAGTACGTCGAGGACATCCCCAGCGACGACGACGAGTCGATCGAGGACTCCGGGCTTGTGGGCCGCGCAGCCATCGAACGGTTGCTCGGCGGACGCCTGATTGAAGAACGAAGCCACGACGGTTCCTGACCGCACGCGGAGAATGAAGGTTCAGTGTACGAAGGTGCTGTCCAGGAGCTGATCGACGAGCTCGGCCGCTTGCCTGGAATCGGCCCGAAGTCGGCGCAGCGCATCGCGTTCCATATTCTGGACGCCGATCCGGCCGACATGAAGCGGCTCGTGGATGCCGTGACCAACGTCAAGGAGCGGGTGAAGTTCTGCTCCATCTGCGGGAACGTCTCCGAACAAGACACCTGCAACATCTGCCGCGACCCGCGCCGGGATCCGACGGCCATCTGCGTGGTGGAAGAGTCCAAGGACGTTATCGCCATCGAGCGGACCCGTTCCTTCCGGGGCCGCTACCACGTGCTCGGCGGCGCGATCAACCCGATTGGCGGCGTCGGCCCGGAGCAGCTTCGCATCAAGGAACTGCTGAACCGGCTTTCGGACAAGCAGATCGAAGAAATCATTATCGCCACCGATCCCAACTTGGAAGGCGAAGCCACCGCCACCTATCTGGCGCGTATGCTCAAAGCCATTGGCATCCCCGTGAGCCGGCTGGCCTCGGGACTGCCGGTTGGCGGGGACCTGGAGTACGCGGACGAAGTCACCCTGGGCCGCGCATTCGAAGGCCGCCGCATCCTGACCTAGGCACGGGTCGCCCGCCTTCAACCTGGTTCGCCGAGCGGCTCAACGGATCTCGCCGGCCAAGAACTTGATGATGACCTCCGTGACAGCGGTCGGCGCATCCTGGGTGGCAAGGTGTCCGGCATCTTGGATGACGTGCTCGGCGACGTTCTCGGCTGCTGCCCACGCAGGCATCGCGGTGGCAATATTGCCGGTCTTGTCTTCTGCGCCGCGGATTAAGAGCAAGGGGACGGGCGTGCGGTATCCGGCCTCCGGGGCGACGAACTGCACGGTGGCCCGCCAAACATCAATGAACCCGCGCTTGGTGACCTGCGCAAACGCGCGTTCCGCATCGGCCCTGCCGGCGTCGGTCACGGCTGACGCTTTCGCCATGACCTTCGCCAGGGACCGAGCCGGAACAAGTGCGAGCATGGGGCCCGCCAGCCGCAGCAGGAACCGTTCAGTGAACTTAAGCGGCCCGGCGTTCCAGGTGGAGCCCAGCACGACCAGACCCGCATACTTTTCGGGATTCCTCCGGACCAGTTCCTGGGCGATGTTCCCACCGAGCGAGTGGCCCGCCAGTACGGGGCGCTCAAGTCCCAGCTCGGCGATCAGCGCTTCCACGTCCTGAACGAACAGATCCGCGGTCAGCCGCTTCGTATTGGGTTGCGACTGCCCCTGCCCGCGCAGGTCAAGCAAGACCACACGCTGTCCACGCTCAGCGAGCGCGACCGCCTGCGCCTCGAACATGACGTGGTCGGCGCCGGCGCCATGAAGGAAAACAACCGCGGGTTCAAGGCCGGGAATGTCCGTGTAGCGAAGTTTCACTCCAGCCAGTTCGAGCTTTCCGCGCAGATTCACCATGGGGTGAATGTAGCAAGGGAGCCGCGGAGGGTTGAGCCTCCACGGGTCTCCGGCGACCGCCGGGGGCTTAGTCGGCCGGGTTCGAGGTGTGGTCGATGGGTCCGAGTTCGTAAACGGTGCCGGGCTCAGGCGCTCCCGCGACGGTCTCCACTTCGATGCCTCGCTCGGCCAGCTCGCCGGTCATCCGGGCGGTGGCCTCGGTGAGGTGCTCGGCGATGGCAGCCGCAGCAGCCTCAGCGTCGCCGGATTTCAAGGCCGCCATGATGGCCTGGTGGGAGGGCGTCACATCCCGGCGGACCACGTAGCCCTGCTTGCTGCTGAAACTCGCCAACCGGGTTTCCACCACCAACGTGGACATGTACCGGGTCAGTCGGGTGTTGTCGGCGGCCTCCACCAAGGCGAAGTGGAAGTCCAAGTCGGCGTCGCCGATGGTCCGGGCGTCCGTTCCTTTAACCGCCTCGGTTAAGTGGTCGAAGGCCGCCGTCACCTTGGCGAGGGCACCGGCGTCGTTCTGTCGAATGAGGATCCGGGCAGCGTGCGTCTCCACGGCAATGCGCGCTTCGAACAGGTCGGGAAGGCGGTCCTCGGAAACGGTCGCGACCCGCAGGCCCTGCCCCGGGATGGCGGTCAGCAGGCCTTCCTGGACCAAACGTTGCGCGGCCTCGCGCAGCGGGCTGCGGCTGACGCCGAGCTGGCGGGAGATCTCCACCTCGCGCAAGGGGGAACCGATGGGAAGACCGCCGGAGTAGATGGCGTTCCGCAGCTCGGTGGCGATCAGGTCCACCGTGGACGGACGGTGCACTCGCAGGAAAGCCGGCGCGCCGGCCGGTGCGGAGTTGTGCGGCATCTGGATCCTTTTTCTTCCGGCACTTCGAACACAGGCGTTCGCCGCGTGAACGTTCGGTTCGGCCTCTGCAGCCGGTCCGTAGCCAAATTGTAACCGCAGCTGCCGAGGCACCCGCAGCCCTTGCAAACACTGGGTTATGTCATCTTGTCGACAAACATACACGCTGACTCTCTAATTGTATGTTGACCAGAAGTTCATTAGCGTTGTCAACAGTCACCACCGAATTCGGGTCGGGTCGGCTGGGTTGCGCTGCAGAGCGCGGGCTGGGTGGTTCGCCCCATTACACGACCGAAAGAGGAAATGATGAACGCGCGACTGACGAAGTCACGAACCGCTTTGGCGGGGGCCAGCATTCTGGGCATGCTCCTGCTGGCAGGGTGCGGCGATGGCCAAATCGCCTCTGCCAAGGGCGGCGAAGACGCCGCAACCGGCAACACCTTGGCCAAGATCAAGGACGAAGGCACCGTGACCGTCGGCATCGCTGGCGAGGCCCCCTATTCCTTCCAGGAAGGCGGCGAACCGACCGGCGGCACCATCGCCATGCACGAGGAGATCTTCAAGAACCTGGGCGTGGACAACGTGGAGGTCCTGCTGGTGGACTGGGATGCGCTGATCCCCGGGCTGAATGCGGGCCGGTTCGACCTGGTCAGCGCGGGCATGTCGATCCTGCCCGAGCGCTGCGAACAGGCGGCGTTCAGCGATCCGGAAATCATGTACACCACCGCCCTGATGGTCAAGGAGGGCAACCCCAAGGGCCTGACCGACATGGATTCGGTGGTCAAGGCCGACGATGTGAAGCTGGCCGTGCTCTCCGGCGGCATCGAAGCAGGTTACGCAGACAAGCTCGGCATCGACAACGTGCAGTCGGTGGGCAACGCCCAGGACGGCATGGACACCGTGGCCGCCGGCCGCGCCGACGCCTTCGCGATGACCGCAATCTCGCTGAACTGGCTGGCGGACAACAGCAAGGATGCCGGCGTCGAGGTAACCGACGCGTTCGTCGCCAGCATCGACGGCCAGGAGCAGATCGGCGCCGGCGGCACCGTGTTCCGCAAGGGCGACACCGAACTGCTGGACGCCTATAACGCCGAGCTGGGCAAGATCACCGAGACCCCGGAAACCTACGTGGACGTGCTGGGCGAGTTCGGTTTCACCGAGGAGAACCTGCCGCCGAAGGATCTGACTACCGAGCAGCTGTGCTCCGGGGCAGCGGGCTAGTCCATTCCTATGGAGGCAAATTTTGCAGCGCTGGCCGAGGCGGCGCCGAGGATCTGGGAAGGCTTGGGTATCACCCTCCTCCTGACCTTCGGCGGCGCCCTGCTGGCGATCGTCATTGCGGTGGTCCTGGGACTGGGTGCCCGCCTGAACAACGTCTTCTTGCGGGGCATCTGCCGGGTCTTCATCGAATTCTTCCGCGGCACCTCGCTGGTGGTGCAGCTGTTCTTCTTCTTCTTCGTGCTGCCGCAATTGGGCGTGGACCTTCCGGCCATGGTCTGCGGCATCCTGGGGCTGGGGCTGAACTACGGTGCCTACTGCGCAGAAGTGGTGCGCGGTTCCATCAACTCCGTGCCCACCGGCCAGTGGGAGGCGACGACGGCGCTCAGCCTGTCCAAGGCACAGCGGATGCGCCGGATCATCTTCCCGCAGGCCTGGGCCCTGATGATCCCGTCATTGACCAATTACCTGATCCACATGCTCAAAGGAACAGCCATCGTCAGCTTCATCACGCTGGCGGACCTGACCTACCACACCGAGCAGTTGCGCCAGGATACGAACACCTTCTTCGCCTACGGCGTCAGCCTGGTCATCTACTTTGTGCTGGCCTACATCCTGACTCTGATGATGAACGGCCTTGAGGTCCAGGCCAAGCACAAGTTGGGCCGCGGTGATTCGCTGCGCGAAACCCTGAGCCTGAAGACGCCGGACACCGCTGTTGCAGCGGAAGGGGGTAAGGGCTGATGAATGAATTATGGGACTGGGACGCCGCCTACGCCGTCCTCCCCGAGCTCCTGCTGGCCTTCCTGAAGGTGACGCTGCTGGTGACGGTTGTCAGCACCGCGATTGCGGCCGTGCTGGGGCTGGTCATCGCGATCCTGCGGATGTCGGCGCCCAAGCCGATCGCGGTGGTCATCAACTTCGTCGGCGATTTCATCCGGATGACGCCGATCGTGGTGCAGCTACTGCTCGCTTACTGGACATTCCTGAGCGTTGACGCGATTGTCATCGGCATTGCGGTCTTCGGCATCCACTACTCCACCTACATGGCGGAGGTCTACCGGGCCGGCATCGAGTCCGTGCCCAAGGGCCAGTGGGAGGCCACCAAGGCGCTGTCCATGTCCAAGTCCCGGACCTGGATTGCCGTGGTCATTCCGCAGGCCCTGCGGGCAACCGTTCCGGCACTGGGCAACTACGCCATCTCGATGTTCAAGGACACCCCGTTCCTGCTCTCCATCGGCGTGGTGGAACTGGTCCGCGCGGGCCTGACCTTCGGTGGCAACCACTTCAGATATATGGAGGCCATCACCCTGGCCGGCGTGATCTTCCTGCTGGCCAGCTACCCGACCTCCCTGCTCATCTCCAGATTGGAAAAGCGCCTTGCCTACAATTACTGATCCCGATACCGTCCCCGCACCCCGCCCCGCGGTCAACGTTCCCGCCATCAAGTTCGAGAACGTGGAGAAGCGGTTCGGCGACAACGTGGTCCTGAAAGACCTGAACTTCGAGGTGGCCAAGGGTGACCGCGTCACCCTGATCGGCCCCAGCGGTTCCGGCAAGACCACCATCCTGCGCCTGGTGATGACCCTGGAGGAGCTCAGCGGCGGCTACATCTACGTCGACGGAGAGCCCCTCACCCACGAGGAGCGCGACGGCAAGCGGGTGGAGCTGGGCGAGAAAGCGCAGAAGCAGATCCGCAAGCGGATCGGCATGGTGTTCCAGCAGTTCAACCTCTTCCCCAACATGAGCGTGCTGGAGAACATCATCGAGGCGCCCGTGCACGTGCTGGGCCAGTCCAAGGAGCAGGCCACCGCCCGCGCCATGGAACTACTGGACAGCGTGGGGCTGCCGGACAAGGCGGACGCCCACCCGCTGGAGCTTTCCGGCGGCCAGCAGCAGCGGGTGGCGATCGCTCGCGCGCTGGCGATGGACCCCGAAATCCTGCTGCTGGACGAGGTCACCTCCGCACTGGACCCGGAGATTGTGGGCGAAGTGCTGGGGATCCTGCGGCACATCGCGGACACTACCGACATCACCATGCTGATTGTCACGCACGAGATGCAGTTCGCCCGCGACGTGTCCAACCGGGTGATGATGTTCGACGGCGGCAAGGTGATTGAAGAGGCCACGCCCGAGGTCATGTTCACCAACCCGCAGCACGACCGGACGCGTTCGTTCCTGCAGGCCGTGCTCGGCAGCGGAGAGGACCAGCTCGGCACCCGCTAACCGAAACGAGTTGTCGGCCATCGAGTGCTGAGATAACGCCCCTTTGAGAGCGGATAAGGGCGGCTGCTGAGCAGTCGACGGTGGCGAGAGGGCGGTGCCGGTGCGCTGCGGCACTTCGGTGAGGCACCGGCGTCGTTATGACCTTGGCCAGTCACACTGATTGGCCGCATTCTCCGCCGTACCTGATGCGGCGTTAGAATTGCCCTTGCCGCGCCGTGTCCGCAGCCAGGGCCCCGCGGCAGCATTCCATGAGCCCGGCCGCCGCATCACGCGGCACGGTCCGGGCCCCAACCCAGGAGTTGTTTAGAGCCCACATGAGCCTGATAGTGCAGAAGTTTGGCGGTTCCTCTGTCTCGGACGCCGAGGGGATCAAGCGCGTAGCCCAACGTGTGGTCGATACCCAGGCCGCCGGCAACCAAGTGGTGGTCGTCGTTTCCGCCATGGGGGATACCACCGACGAGCTGCTTGACCTGGCCAACCAAATCTCCTCGGACCGCAGCGCCCGCGAAATGGACATGCTGCTCTCCGCCGGCGAACGCATCTCCATGTCCCTGCTGGCCATGGCGATCCAGGAGTTCGGCTCCAGGGCTCAGTCCTTCACCGGCAGCCAGGCCGGCATGGTGACCGATGCCATCCACGGCAAGGCGCGAATCATCGACGTTTCGCCGCACCGGGTGCTGACCACCATTGAAAAAGGCGAGATCGCCATTGTGGCCGGCTTCCAGGGCATCAGCCAGGAGAGCAACGACATCACCACGCTGGGCCGCGGCGGTTCCGACACCACCGCGGTGGCGCTGGCGGCCGCTCTGGGCGCCGATGTCTGCGAGATCTACACGGACGTGGACGGCATCTACACCGCCGATCCGCGGGTGGTGCACAGTGCCAAGAAGATCGACACCATCTCCAGCGAAGAGATGCTGGAGATGGCTGCCTCCGGTTCCAAGATCCTGCACCTGCGCTGCGTCGAGTACGCCCGCCGCTTCGGTGTGAAGCTGCATGTGCGCTCGTCTTTCAGCACCAACGAGGGAACCTGGGTGCTGCCCAGCCCCGACGACAAGATCAAGATTCAAGAGGGAGAACCCTTGGAACAGCCCATCATCTCCGGCGTTGCCCACGACCGCTCCGAAGCCAAGGTCACCATTCTGGGCGTGCCTGATATTCCCGGCAAGGCCGCGGAAATCTTCGGCATCGTGGCCGGCGCGCACTCGAACATCGACATGATCGTGCAGAACATCTCCACCCGCGGCACCGGCAAGACGGACATCTCCTTCACGCTGCCCATGGTGGAAGGCAAAGAGGCCCTGGACGCGCTCAATGCGGCCCAGGACGTGGTGGGCTTCGAAGGCATCCTCTACAACGAGAACGTCGGCAAGCTCTCGCTGATCGGCGCCGGCATGCGCTCCAACCCGGGCGTCTCCTACAGGTTCTTCGAAGCGCTGCACAAGGCCGGCGTGAACGTGGACATGATCTCCACCTCCGAGATCCGGATCTCGATTGTCACCCACGCCGACCTGCTGGACACCGCGGTCCGCGCGGTGCATGCCGCGTTCGGCCTGGACACCGACGAGGAAGCCACGGTGTACGGCGGCACCGGCCGCTGACCTGCGGCCTCCCGCGAGCTAACCGCGGGGTCCAGTAACACCCCGATCGACTGATCAGCAGGCGCCCTTCCCGGCCTCGGGAAGGGCGCCTGCTGATTTCTCGACGGGAACGGAGGCGGACATGGGTCGCACGGATGCGGTCCACTGGCGGATGGAGAAAGTCAGGCTTCAGGTTTTGTTGGCCTGCGGTACGCGTACGAGTGACCGGCTTCCCGCTCCACTTCGATCTGCGACAGCTGCTCCTCGGACGCCTTCTCCGAGGCGTCGTGCCGGTGGACAACCGGGGAATCCGAATCGATCCGGTCCGCCGGGCCCCACACCTTTGCCGCCTTCTCCGTGGCACGCATGAATCGGTTCATGAAACGCGAATTCCCAGCCATCTGACTCACCTCTTGCTCAGAAGAATCCGTGGCATCAGTGTAACGAGGGGCGGTACGGAATAACAGGGTTCTGGGGGAAGAATAGCCCTGCCCTGTCGCGCGTTATGCGGTGGGGTTCCTAGGCCTGCTTCTTGGGCACAATGTAGGTGCTGCCGTCGGCCCGGGTGACCGTTTCCCACTGCGACGCCTCGGCCTCGCGCTGCTTGAGCAGGGCCTTGTTTTCCTCGGTCATGGGATGGTCGACGCCGCTCTTCTGCGCCGGGCCGAAGACCCAGCGGAACTTGCCGGTCGCCCGCATGAACGCGTTGACACGGGACTTCTTCTCGGCCATGTGCGTGATCCTTCTTCCGGTGCCCGGTGGACTCCGCGGGCGTTCGTATCCATAATAGGGGACGAACAATTAGTGCACTAACTGACCGGGAGTGATGAGCGTGACAGCGGGAACAACGGAAGACCTGCTGCTGGAGCACCAGCTGTGTTTCGCGCTGTCGGTGGCCTCGCGGAGCGTGGTGGCGTCCTACAAGCCAGTACTGGAGAAGCTGGGTATCACCCACCCGCAGTACCTGGTGATGCTGGCACTCTGGGAGCAGAGCCCACGAATGGTCAAAGATCTGTCCGAGGCACTGCAGCAGGAACCGGCCACACTCTCCCCCATGCTCAAGCGGCTGGAGCAGGCCGGTCTAGTGACCAGGGAGCGGATGGAAGGCAACGAGCGGGCGCTGGCCGTGGGCCTGACGGATGCCGGCGTTGCGCTGCGCGAGCAGGCACTGGCCGTGCCGGGAACCATGCTGGCGCGGCTGGGTCTGGAACGGGAGCAGTTGAGGGAGTTGAGCGCCGCGATGCATGCCCTGATCTCGGCAGCGCGGGAGGCCGGAGGCCAAGACGCGGGCTGAAGACCGAAGGACCCGGAGGTCCCGCAACGCCTGGCTGGCCCTGGCTCTGGCTCTGCTAGGTCTGGCTAGGTCCGCCCCGAGGAAGGCGAAGGCGGCCGGTGGTTCAGTCCACCGGCCGCCTTCTTCCTTCCTTCAGGTCCCCTTGCCCGGGACCAACTAGCTACAGTCCGGAGCGCTGGCCCGGCTGCGCGGAGGCGCCGCCTTCAACAACCACTGCGCTGCCTTCAGCCGCCGGTGCCTGTGCCGCGGTGCCGTCGCCGGAGACATTGACGGTCACCGGCGTGGAGATGCCCTCACTGAACCGCACCAGACCCACCCAGTTGCCGGCTTCCAGACCAGACCAGGCTGCCTTCACCGTGCTGGTCTTGCCGTTGCGCAGGTTCAGCGGGTCCGGGCTGACCGTGAGGTTTCCGGAATCACCGCTGAGCGCCACCGTGTTGATGGTTCCCTTACTGGCCTTGGCGTCAGGGCTGGAGAACAGGTGCGCGATGGCATAGTACGTGCCCGGCACCGGGTTGTTGATTACCAGCGACTCGCTGGCCGACGCCGTGGCGGCAGAGATCACCGCACCGGCGGGTGTGAGCACGTGCAGGTCCCAGTCCGCTCCAGCATCCGCCGCGTTGATGGCGAACTGCGCCAAGGTGGCGCCTTCCGGCACCTCCTGCGGGGCAAAGCCGGTGCTGCCGTTGGAACCGATCACGGCCGGCTGGCCGGGGACCTTCTCCACGTCGGCGGCCTTGGCCTTGGCCAGGCCCTCGACCGCCAGATCGATGGGCGAGTTGGCGCCCGAGGTGACCTTGAACGAGCCGGTGCCGTTGCCGGCGTCGGAAGTAAAGGCCACACTGGCCGGGGCCACGGCCGTGACCGGCCGGACGGCGATGGGTGAAGCAACCGTGTGCTGGCTCCGGCCGCTGCCCTTGCCGTTGCCGCGCTTGCCCTCTTCCGTCCAGACCAGCTCGCCCATGGCGAACTCATCCAGCGGTGCGTTGACGTTCTGGAAGGTGACCTTGAACTTGCGTTCCTGGCCGGACTTCGTGAAGTTCAGCTTCCGGGGCGAGACCTTGACGGCCACACCGGGCAGGTCCACGTCCACCGTGTAGGAACCGGGTTCCAGTGCGGTGAGCGTCCGCTCCACGGTGACCTCGCCGGAAAGCTTCCCGAGAGCGAAGGACGGAACGTTCAGGTCCTTGGACTGGATGACGTCCTTTTTCTTCAGCCCCAGGTCCAGGCCGGTGCCCTGGATGAAGCCCAGCCAGTCCTCGACGTTGGCGTCGTAGGCCAGGCCCGGGTCGCCCATCCGTGCGGTATCCACATGGCCGGCGCCGGTGGCGAAGCGATCTTCGTTCACCGAGCCGTCCTCGTTGACCAGTTCGCCGGCGGTGGTCATCATCGCCGACTTCACCGTGGCCGGGGACCACCGCGGGTTTTCGGCCAGCAGCAGCGCGCCGAGGCCGGCCACCTGCGGGGCGGCCATCGAGGTGCCCGACATGAAACCGTTGGTCTCGCCGCCGAGGACGGGGGAGACTCCGGCCAGGACGTTCACGCCCGGGGCGGCTACGTCCGGCTTGAGCAGGTTCGAGTCCACCGCCGTGGACGGCCCACGGGAGGAGAACGCGGCGATCTGCGGGACAGGGCTCTGGGCCTGGCCGGTGGTGTCCTTGTTGCGCAGCGCAGCGGTCAGCGTCGGATCCGCGGCCACCTTGTCCTTGATGGACGGGTCGGCGATGTGGACGGTGGGCACGGCGTGCAGGTCCAGATCGAGCGATCCGGGCACCACGTTGACCAACACCATGCCGACGCCGCCGGCCTGCTTCACGGCCACGGACTTGTCCGCACGGGCGTTGACGCCGCGGTCGCAGACCACGATCTTGCCTTCAACCTTGGCCGGATCGAGCTTGCCCGGGTAGCAGAGCTTCGCCTCGTCGGCGGTGGCGCCTGCCGCGCCGGCCTCGGCGGACAGGATCAGGCTGGTCTGCGGAACCTCGCGGTTCATGATGGACGTGCCGCGGTACTTGGTGCCGTCGGAGAGTTCCACCGTGCCCTGCAGTTCGTTTGAGAACGTGCTGGCGGCAACCGTGGTCACCCACGGCGCGCTGTGGTTGACGGTGGTGGGGCCCGGGCCGGCGTTGCCGGCGGAGGCGGAAACGAAGATGCCCACCTCGGCGGCGCTTAGGAACGCCACGGACACCGGGTCCAGCACCGAGTTGTTGTTGCCGGAGATGGAGTAGTTGAGCACGTCCACGCCGTCCAGGATGGCCTGCTCGATCGCGTCCACGGAGGCGGAGGTGTAGCAGCCGCCGGTGGCCTCGTCGTTATCCTCCCAGCAGATCTTGTAGACGGACACCTTGGCGGCCGGGGCCACGCCGTTGCCGGTGCCGAAGTCGCGGCCGGCCACCGTCTGCTCCACGCCGCTGTTGCCGGCGGCGGTGGTGGCGGTGTGGGTGCCGTGGCTGGCGATGTCCAGCGGGGAGATGGACTCCTTCGGGTTCCGGTTCTGCGCCGGCACCGTCCGCAGGAAGTCGTCCGCGTAGTAGCGGGCACTGAGCACCTTGGAGTTGCATTCGGTGCCGTCGAAGCCGGAGCCTTCCTGGCCCGGCTGGCACTCGCCCAGGAACGTGCTGCCGTCCGCCTTGAGCATGGCGATCTTGCCGTCAGCGGTCAGGTACGGTTCGCCGACCTTGGCCTTGCCGCGCAGCGGCTTGACTTCCTCGCCGGCCAGGAAATCGCTCTCCGGGTAGTAGCCGGTGTCGATCACGCCGACCACGGTACCCTTGCCGGCGTTCTTCACCCCGCCGTACTGCTCGGCCCAGACGCCGTCGCGGCCGGGCAGGTCCAGGTAGTCGGTGCTGGAGTAGTCGGGGTGGTGCTGCTCGTCCGGGGCCACCGCCACGACGCCGGGCTTCTTGGCCAGCTCCGCCGCCTGCAGTCCGGTCAGCTCGGCCACGAAGCCGTTCACCGCCGTCGTGAAGCTCTTCTGGATTTTCACGCCCTCGGAGGCAGCGACGTCGCCCTGCTTGTTGGTCAGGTGCGCGCGGTACTTCTTGGCATGGGCGGAGCCGCTGTTCAGCTTCTCGCCTTTGGCGGGCTTGGTGGCCTCGATGCCGGCCACACCGCCTTCGTAGGTCGCCAGCGGCGCGGAATCCAGCATCACAATGTAGCGGCCGTCCTCATAGATGGCCTGCTGGCCATCCGGGTTGGACGTGATGGTGGCCGGGATGTTGGCGGGTGCGGCCGCCGCCGGGCCGGCCAGCCCGGAGAGAATTAACGGTATCCCCAGTGCGAGTGCTGCGGCAGATCGCATTCCCTGCCTGTGCACAAAGCTGCTGCTTTGCTTGGTCATGAGAGGTATAGCCTTTCATCCGGTGAGCCCGACCGCTTTGGTCCGACCCCAGGCGCAACCGAATGCCGTATCCCGCGCGGTGAACGGCCGCGCAGGATATTGGACGTACCGGCGTGCGAAGCCGGCCCCCTCCCCCAACTGTGACAACAGCCACATTTGGTGCACCTGTGCAACTAAAATACCGCAACGATTGATCTGAAAGAACTGTTTCACCTTTTTTGGGTGCGCCTTGGCCGATAGTCCTGCCGAGGCTTTCCGGCTTCGGCCGGCAGTGCTATAAGCGGCCGCCCTTTTGACCGTGCCAAAGTGCCGCCGCTGCTGGGACAATGGAGCCATGGCGCAGCAGGTCCTCCTTGACCGGCCCCGGGTTCTTGAACCGGAGCTGTGGCTGCCGCGCGCCCGGGCCCACGCCGAGCGAGCCGCGCGTTTCACCGAGCCGTACCTGCAGCGCCGCTCCGCCGGGCGGAAACATCCGGTGGAAGACTTTCTGTTCACCTACTACAGCCTGAAGCCGGGCCAACTGCTGCGCTGGCACTCGGGCACGGGCGTGGTGTTGGCCGGCGCCGAAGCCGGCGAGCGCCGGAGCTGGAAGTTCTACCGCGAGCTGACCTTTGCGGAGTGCCGCTCGGCAGGCATGGAGCACGACGGCGGTGCCGTCACCTTCGACGCGGAGGCTTTCCTTGCGGCGCGGGGAACCGCGGTGGCGTTCTCGCGGGAGATCCTGGCCGGTGCAGCGGCGCGGCCGGCGCGGTTCGGCTGCTTTGGGCTGCACGAGTGGGCGATGGTGTACAAATCGCGTCTTAACGGCGTCCGGCATGACTATCTGGAGCTGCGGCTCGGCGCCGAGGGAACGGACCAGGTGGTGGAAGGCAGCCGGATCAACTGCTCGCACTTCGACGCCTTCCGCTTCTATACGCCGCAGGCCGTTCCGCTGAACGCGCTGCGGCCCACCCGCGAGAACCAGCGGCAGCTGGAACAGCCCGGCTGCCTGCACGCCAACATGGACCTGTACAAGTGGGCGTACAAGCTGTCCCCGGCACTGCCCAGCGAGCTGGTGATGGACTGCTTCGAGCTGTCTTGGCGGATCCGCGAACTGGACATGAAGGCCTCCCCGTACGACCTGTCCGGATGGGGTTACGAGCCGGTGCGGATCGAGACGACCGAAGGCCGGGCGCAGTACGTGGCCGCCCAGCGGGCCTTTGCCGCCGAGGCGCAGGTGCTGCGCGGCAGGCTGCTGGAGGCGCTGGACCTGCTGGCCGGCGGGGCGGATGTGGGCGTCGGGCACCACCTCGACCTGGCAGACGTTAGCTTTGAGAAGCACCTTGATGGGGCCGGCTGCACTCGGAACGTCAGAGCGGAGGATTGATCATGGCGGTCACAGCAAGACGTTCGGCCCCGCGTCGGGCCAGAGGGCTTCGGACCGCGGCGCTCATCCTCGGCCTGCTCGCCGTGCCGTCGCTCGCGGCCTGCGGCCCGGGCAACGAGCCGGCCCCCTCGCCAGAGATCACGGCTCCAGCCTCCCCCGGGACAGGTTCCCCCGGTGCCCCCGGCACCTCGGAGCCCGCCCCCTCAGAGTCCACCCCGCCGAACACCCAGGAAGGAACAGCCATGGATGCCGATCTGACCGTCGTGCTGACCTCCGCCGGCAGCGATGCCCGGGTCGAGCGGAAGCTGGTCTGCAAAGACAACCAGCCCGCCGACGGGTCCACCGTCCGCGACGCCGACGCTGCGTGCGCTGCACTAACCAAGCACGGAGAGAAGGTCTTCTTCGAGCTGCCCGACCGCAACCGTATTTGCACCCAGCAATACGGCGGCCCCCAGGAGGCCCGGGTCACCGGCACCATCAGCGGCCGCGAGGTGGACAAGCAATTCTCCTTGACCGACGGCTGCAAGATCTCGGAATGGAACAGCATGCAGGCCCTGCTCGGCAGCCGCGCCGGCGAGGCCTAATTCCGGCAACCCCCTTCAGTCACCAGCCGTCCGGGCCGGCCTGCCCTCTCCACCCGCGTCGACTATTCAGC
The DNA here is from genome assembly GCF_053607305.1 of Arthrobacter sp. NPDC055138. NCBI lineage: Bacteria > Bacillati > Actinomycetota > Actinomycetes > Micrococcales > Micrococcaceae > Arthrobacter > Arthrobacter sp. NPDC055138. The sequence continues at coordinate 51,599 of NZ_JBSGTH010000004.1, read as the reverse complement.
ACCCGGCGTTCTCAGCGCTGAATAGGGCGGGTACTGAATAGTGGGCGGGGTAGTCTCGGTTCATGATGACGCAACCGTCCGGAGCTGCCGCCGCTTCCGTTGCCGCGGCTACCGATGCCCAGCCTCAAGCCCCGGGCCTGACGTTCCTGGCCAGCATTGCCGTAGAAGTGGCCGAGCCGATCGAAGTCGGCGAAACCGCTGAGGGCATCCGGCGCATCATCCCGATTACCGGCGGCACTGTTTCCGGCCCCCGGCTCAACGGCCGGGTGCTGGCCGGCGGCGCCGACTTCCAGCTGCTGCGGTCATCCACCATGACCGAGCTCGAAGCGAAGTACGCCATCGAGACCGACTCCGGCGAACGCATCTACATCAACAACTTCGGCATCCGCGCCGGTTCGCCCGAAGACATCGCCGCGCTGGTGCGCAATGAGCCGGTTCCGCCGGAGCGCATCTACTTCCGCTGCTCGCCACGGGCGCTGGCCGGCGGACCGGAATGGAGCTGGCTGTCGTCCCGGATCCTGGTGGGCAGCGGCACCAGGCTCCCCGCCCAGGTCCGGCTGGACATCTGGGTGGTGGACTGAGCCGCCGGCCGGGACCCAGGCTGGTCGATGAGGCCCGGGCGTCCGGTCAGTGAGGTCCGCGCATGACTTCGCTCACCTTTTGGCCGAGGTCCTCACGCGCGGCACCCGCCGCCCGCCGGTCTTCCCGGATCTTCTGGATCACCATCCGCCCGAGACCGGCCAGCACGACGGCGGCCAGGATGGGCAACAGCATGGACTGCGGCTTGTCCGTCATGTCATTCATGGTACGAGTCCGGCGGAACAACGGCACGGTGTTGGCCGCTTTCGCCGTCGTCGTCCCGTAAAATCCGCGCCTCCGGATGCCGGTAGAATGGATCCCGCAAGCTCGCGGAGCGCTGGTCAGCGTGAGACGGCACCGATTGTTGGACTGATACTGCACTGGATTCCGCGCGCCTCGCTTCGTTTGAAGAGCACAATCCAAGCACAGGAGTGACCGGATGCCCCGGATCGTTGTTGATGTCATGCCCAAGCCCGAAATCCTTGATCCGCAGGGCAAGGCCATTGTCGGCGCATTGAACCGCCTGGGCCAGACCGGGTTCAGCGAGGTCCGCCAGGGCAAGCGCTTCGAACTGGTGGTCGACGGCGAGGTTACCCAGGAGATCCTGGACCAGGCCCGCCATGCCGCCACCACGCTGCTCTCCAACCCGGTGATCGAAGACGTCACCCGGGTGGAGGTCATCACCGAGGCGACCATCGGGGCCGGCGAATAATGACCGAGACCCCCCTGATCGGCGACTTCTCCCCGGCACCCGACGCCGGCCTCTCCGGTGCGCGCATCGGCGTCGTCACCTTCCCCGGCACCTTGGACGACCGCGATGCGGCCCGCGCGGTCCGGATTGCCGGCGGCACCGCGGTCAGCCTGTGGCACGGCGACCATGACCTACAGGGCGTGGACGGCGTGATCATCCCCGGCGGCTTCTCCTACGGCGACTACCTGCGCGCCGGCGCCATCTCCCGCTTCGCGCCGCTGATGGACCAGATCAGCGAGGGCGCGAAGGCGAAGCACAATCCGCTGCCGGTGCTGGGCATCTGCAACGGCTTCCAGGTGCTGACCGAGGCGCACCTGCTGCCCGGCTCGATGATCAAGAACAACCACCTGCACTTCCTGTGCCGCGACCAGCGCCTGCGGGTGGAGAACAACGCTACCGCCTGGACCAGCCAGTATGAAGCCGGCGCCGAGATTGTGGTGCCGTTGAAGAACCAGGACGGTCAGTACGTCGCAGATGAGAAAACGCTGGACGAGCTGGAAGCGGAGAACCGCGTGGTGTTCCGGTACGTGGACGTGAACCCGAACGGCTCGCGGCGCGACATTGCCGGCATCAGCAATGCTGCCGGCAACGTGGTGGGCCTGATGCCGCACCCCGAGCACGCCGTGGAAGCCGGCTTCGGCCCCGATTCCTCCGCTTTCGGCGACGTCGCACTGCGCGGCGGCACCGACGGCCTGGGGATTTTCACCTCAGTTTTGACGAAGATTGTTGCAGGTGCCAAGTAATGACTAACAACAACCCGGTGGTCGGCCAAGCGAGCGCCAGCGAGCGAGTGGAGACCAGCGCCACCACCCGGCTGGAGACTCCGGCCGAGGTCCGCAACGAACACGTCCAGAGCTTCGGCCAGGCGGCCGACGCCGTCGAACGCGTCGAGGGACGCCAGTTCAACATCGACACCGTGGAGCATGCCGAGCAGACCCCGGATACGGAGATGCCTTGGGCCGAGCTGGGCCTGAAGCGCAACGAGTTCGACGAGGTGGTCAAGGTGCTGGGCCGCCGGCCGACCGCCGCCGAGCTGGCGATGTACTCCGTGATGTGGTCCGAGCACTGCTCCTACAAGTCCTCGAAGGTCCACCTGCGCCAGTTCGGCGACAAGGTCACCGAGGACATGAAGAAGCACATGCTGGTGGGCATCGGCGAAAACGCCGGCGTGACCGACCTGGGCGACGGCTGGGCCGTGACCTTCAAGATCGAGTCGCACAACTCCCCCACCATGGTGGAGCCCTATCAGGGCGCCGCGACCGGCATCGGCGGCATCGTCCGCGACATCATTTCCATGGGCGCCCGCCCGGTGGCCGTGATGGACCCGCTGCGCTTCGGCGCGATCGGCCACCCGGACACCGCCCGCGTGGTCCACGGCGCGGTCGCAGGCATCGGCGGCTACGGCAACTCGCTGGGCCTGCCCAACATCGGCGGCGAAGTGGTCTTCGACTCCGTCTATCAGGGCAACCCGCTGGTGAACGCGCTGGCCGTGGGCATCATGCGCCACGAGGACATCCGGCTGGCCAACGCCTCCGGCAAGGGCAACAAGGTGGTGCTGTTCGGCGCACGCACCGGCGGCGACGGCATCGGCGGCGCCTCCATCCTGTCCTCGGAGTCCTTCGACGACACCAAGCCCTCCAAGCGTCCCGCGGTCCAGGTCGGCGACCCGTTCGCGGAGAAGGTGCTGATCGAGTGCTGCCTGGAGCTGTTCAAGGGCTCCCTGGTCGAGGGCATCCAGGACCTGGGCGCGGCAGGCATTTCCTGCGCCACCTCCGAACTGGCCTCCAACGGCGACGGCGGCATGGACGTTGAGCTGACCTCGGTACTGCTGCGCGACCCGACCCTGACCCCGGGCGAAATCCTGATGTCCGAGTCGCAGGAACGCATGATGGCCGTGGTCTCCCCGGAGAACGTCGAGGCCTTCGAGGCGGTCATGGCCAAGTGGGCCGTGGAATACTCCTGGCTCGGCGAGGTCACCGACACCGGCCGCCTGGTGATCAAGTGGGACGGCGAAACCATCGTCGACGTCGACCCGCGCACCGTTGCCCACGAGGGTCCGGTCTACAACCGGCCCTACGCCCGCCCGGAATGGCAGGACAAGCTGCAGGCAGACAGCTTCCGCGCCTCCGCAGCCGGCGCCGACCTCCCCGCCACCGCCGAGGACCTGAAGGCGGCCGTGCTGGAACTGATGGCGTCGCCGAACATGTGCTCGAAGGACTGGGTGACCAACCAGTACGACCGCTACGTGGGCGGCAACACCGCGCTGGCCATGCCCGACGACGCCGGCGTGGTCCGTGTGGACGAGGAGACCGGCCTCGGCGTGGCCCTGGCCACCGACGCCAACGGCCGCTACACCTACCTGGATCCGTACCAGGGCGCGCAGTTGGCCTTGGCGGAATCCTACCGGAACGTGGCCACCACCGGTGCCGTGCCGATGGCCGTGTCCGACTGCCTGAACTTCGGCTCCCCCGAAGATTCGGACGTCATGTGGCAGCTGGCCGAAGCAATCCGCGGCCTCTCCGACGGCTGCATGGAGCTGGGCGTCCCGGTCACCGGCGGCAACGTCTCGCTCTACAACCAGACCGGTTCCACCCCGATCCACCCGACGCCGGTCGTGGCCATGCTCGGCAAGTTCGACGACGTCGCCCGCCGCACGCCGTCGGGCTGGCGTGAGGATGGCCAGGCGATCTACCTGATGGGCACCACCCGCGACGAGCTGGACGGCTCGGAATGGGCGAACCTGCGCGGACACCTGGGCGGCAAGCCCCCGGCTGTGGACCTGGCGGCCGAAAAACTGCTGGGCGAACTGCTGATCAACGCCTCCCGGGACGGCATGATCGACGCCGCGCACGACATCTCCGAAGGCGGACTGGCCGCCGCACTGTCCGAAATGGCCCTGCGCTTCGGCGTCGGCGCCCGGATCGGCCTGGGCGAGGTCTGCGAGCGCGACGGGGTGGACCTGTTCACCCTGCTGTTCAGCGAGTCCCAAGCACGCGCCGTCGTGTCCGTGGCCCGCAGCGAAGAGGTCCGCTTCAAGGACATGTGCGGCGCCCGGGGCTTCCCGTTCATGCGCATCGGCGTGGTGGATACCGAGAACAGCGCACTGGACTTCCAGAGCGAATTCTCCGTGCCGCTGGCCGAACTGAAGGAAGCCCACGAAGCAACGCTGCCGAAGTACTTCGGGTAGCACCTCTCCGCATCGACTATTCAACAGGCGCCCTTTTCAGCAGTGAAAAGGGCGCCTGCTGACTTTTCGTTTGAGTCCTGGCTGCTCAGGGTCGCCAGCCTTGGCACCGCAGCGCCGTCCGAATCTTCGAGACGGCTGCCCGCGCGTCTCCGTGCATGTCTTCCTTGGTGACCCGCCGTTCCAGCCAGCCGATTGCGGCAGTCTGCTCCGCACGCCGAATGTCACGGGCCAACTGCTCGGACGTCCGGTGATGGTCGCCTTCATACTCAACCGCCAGTTTGTAGATCTTGAACTGCATGTCCGGGGCATGCCACGACCTTCCCCAGTCGTCCACTATCGGTTCGTTCAGGCTGGGTTCCGGCAGCCCCGCGTCGGCCAAGGCCAGCCGTAGTCGCGTTTCCGGCGCAGAATCCGCACCTACGCGGACCAGCCCCACGGCCTCGGCTGCCTTGGCAACGCCGCGCTTGCCCTTGTGCAACCTGATGATCTCCCTCAGGTCAGCGGCTGTCGCGAACGGCGCATCCCTAGCTTCAAAAGCTGGACGTGGAAGACGGACCAAGTGATCGCCGATGACTACCAGATCCGCGACGGGAAGCATGCAGGCGAGATCGAGCCAGGTCTTGAGCCGGGAGGTCAACGGGAGGCCGTCCAGCTCGGCAATCTCGCCAGGTGCAAGGCTGGCCCGGTGTCCCACAACACCCCGGCGGCGCGGCGCATTGAGCTGTTTGGGGCGCGTAACGTGGGTCGAGTCCTCGCTGCCGACCCAGGGCGGAAGCGGAAAGTTCCACAGCCTGGCCGCAGTGAGATGTGACAAGACCGAGCCGTGAGTGACCATCGAGACGGCCCGGACCTGATCCGCCAGCCTGAGGTCAGGGACGTTCGGGATCCTGATCCCGCGGCTGGGCCGCAGCACTGTTGCATTCCTTAATTGCTTCTCGCTCAGCCCGGCCTTCAGCCCTTCGCTCCACACAAAAGATGACTCGGACAACTCCTCGGGCAAGTCCTTCGGATACCGCATGCCCTCATTCTTGGTGCCATGCGCCCGTCCCGCTTGCGTTGTCCACAACCGCTGGCGGTCCCCTGATCTCCGAGGGGATGCCACCGACTGGGCTGCGAGGGGTTGTGGCCCGCGATGGACTCTTATAAGTTGCCAGCAAAGCAAAGCCTGCTTCCAAACGACTATTCAACAGGTGCCCTTCTCGGTGTTGGAAAGGCCGCCTGCTGAATAGTCGATGTTGGTGGACAGCAGGATTCTGATGGAGGACTCGGACGCCGGAGGTAGCCGATGGACGCCGAAATCTCACTGCAGGTGGACGGCCGGGCCGCTACGGTCTCGCTGGACACGCGCACCACACTGCTCGATGCCCTGCGCGACCGGCTGGGCATCTATTCGCCGAAGAAGGGCTGCGATCACGGCCAGTGCGGTGCCTGCACGGTGCTGCTCAACGGCCGGCGGGTCAACTCCTGCCTGGTCTTCGCGGTGGCCCAGGACGGGGCAAGCGTTGTCACGGCCGCCGGCCTGGCCTCCGAGGGCGAACTGCATCCGGTTCAGCAGGCGTTCCTCGACCAGGACGGTTTCCAGTGCGGTTACTGCACCCCGGGACAGATCTGCTCGGCCGTGGGCATGCTGGACGAAGCCGCCCGCGGCGATCCCAGCTACGTCACTGCCGACCTCGATGGTGGAGCGGCGGGGACCTCGGGCAGCAGCCCGGAAGGAACAATGAGCGGTTCCCCCGCGCAATCCCCCGAGCTGCCCGACGACGAGATCCGCGAGCGGATGAGCGGAAACCTCTGCCGCTGCGGAGCCTACGTGAACATTGTGGCCGCAATTCGCCAGGCTCTGGAGGGCGACCAGGTGGGCGGACGCACCGCCCGTCCGGCGATCGAATCGGCCATTGCGCAGCCCGCCAACGCAATGAACCAGTCAGCCGACGGAACGGGGCAGCCCGGATGATGCCCTTCGACTACGCCCGCGCTGCCAGCCCAACCGAGGCGGTCGCCGCCGTCGCCGGCAATCCGACCGCCGCTTTCCTGGCCGGCGGCACTAACCTGGTGGACCACATGAAGCTGGGTGTCTCCGCGCCCGAGCAGTTGGTGGACATTTCGCACCTGCCGCTGGACACGATCGATAAAACCGACGACGGCGGCCTGCGCCTGGGCGCGACCGTCCCGAACAGCGACCTCGCAGCCCACCCGCTGGTCCGGCAGCGCTACCCGGTGCTCTCGCAGGCGCTGCTTTCCGGCGCCTCCGGGCAGCTGCGCAACGCGGCAACCACCGGCGGCAACCTGCTCCAGCGCACCCGCTGCGTCTACTTCCAGGACGTCACCACCCCATGCAACAAACGCAACCCCGGTTCCGGCTGCTCGGCGTTGGAGGGCTACACCCGCTATCACGCCATCCTGGGCGCCTCGATGGACTGCGTGGCCGTGCACCCTTCGGACATGGCGGTGGCGATGGCGGCGCTGAATGCCCGGGTGGAGATCCTGGGTCCGTCCGGCGAGCGCAGCGTGGGCCTGCACTCCTTCCACCGGCTGCCCGAAGATCAGCCGCAGCGCGACACGGTGCTGGAACACGGTGAGTTGATCACCGCAGTGGTGCTGCCGCCGCTGCCGGAGGGGACCCGCTCGGCCTACCGCAAGGTGCGCGACCGGGCGTCCTATGCCTTCGCCCTGGTGTCCGTGGCCGCTGTGGTGCGGCTCGATGAGCCCGCTGATGCGGACGACGGCGATGCTCCGGCTTCCGCGCCGAGGATCGCCGAAGTGCGGCTGGCCTTGGGCGGCGTGGCGCACAAACCCTGGCGCGCGACCTTCGCCGAGGAGGCGCTGCGCGGGCAACCGGCCACCGAGGCGAAGTTCCGGCGGGCCATCGACGCCGAACTGCAGCATGCGGTCCCGCTGCCGGACAACGCGTTCAAGGTGCCGATGGTCCGCAACACCGTGGTGTCCGTGCTGCGGGAACTGTGCGGACTGGACCGCGGCGGCAGCCGGGCCGGAGACGGGCGCGACGCACAAGCAGGCGGACAGGACGGCGGCCGGATGGGGACGCCGGCGTCCCGCGGAGAGGACCAACCATGACCGTGCAGCAGCCCGCGGCAACCGGACTGGATCTGGAGCGCGTCGACGGCCGGGCCAAGGTCCTCGGCGTGGCCCCCTACGCTTACGAGCACCCGGCGGACAACCCCACCTACCTGTACCCCGTCCAATCCACGGTTGCCCGCGGCCGGATCACTTCCATCGATACCGCCGCGGCCGAAACGATGGACGGCGTGGTCGCGGTGCTTACGCACCTGAACGCTCCGCGGCTGGCCAACGCCGAGGACAAGGAATTGGCCGTGCTGCAGTCGGACGAAGTGGGCTTCCGCGGGCAGTTCATTGCGGCCGTCGTGGCCGATTCGCCCGAGACGGCGCGCGAAGCGGCGGCCCACGTGCGCGTGCAGTACCACCGGGAGCCGCACCACGCGGCGCTGCGTGCTGACCACGAAGACCTTTACAAACCGGAGACGGTCAACGCCGGCTTCGACACCGACACCCGCACGGGGGATCCGGACGTGGCCCTGGCGAGCGCCGCCGTCGTTGTTGACCGCACCTACACAACCCCGGCCGAGCACAACAATCCGATGGAACCGCATACCACCGTGGCGCAGTGGGACGGCGACCGGCTGCTGGTGTTCGACTCCACGCAGGCGGTGCACAACGCCCGCAAGACGCTGGCGCCGCTCTTCGACGTAGAGGTGGAGCAGATCCGCGTGGTGGCGCCGCATGTGGGCGGTGGGTTCGGCTCCAAGGGGCTGCCGCATGCGCACGTGGTGCTGACCGCGCTGGCCGCGAAGGTCACCGGCGGCCGACCCGTAAAATACGCGCTGACCCGGCAGCAGATGTTCTTCCTGGCCGGCTACCGCACGCCGACCATCCAGCGGCTGCAGCTGGGCGCCAGTCCGGACGGGCGGATTTCCGTGCTGACGCATGACGTAGTGGAGCAAACGTCTGCGATCAAGGAATTCGCCGAACAGACCGCGACGATATCGCGGATGATGTACGCGGCCGATCACCGGCGCACCACCCACCGGCTCGCTTCGCTGGATGTGCCGATTCCGTCCTGGATGCGGGCGCCGGGTGAGTGTCCGGGCTCGTTCGGCCTGGAAGTGGCGATGGACGAACTGGCGGAGGCGTGCGGGATCGATCCCATTGAGCTGCGCGTGCGGAACGAACCGGCCATCGATCCGGAAACCGGCAAGCCGTTCGCCAGCAGGCACCTGTTGGCCTGTCTGCGCGAGGGCGCCCGCCGGTTCGGCTGGGAGCGGCGCAACCCGCAGCCGGGGACGCTGCTGGTGGACGGCTGGCGGACCGGGATTGGCGTGGCGGCGTCGACCTACCCGGCCCGGCGGCAGCCGGCGAACACAGCGCGTATCCGGTTCACCGCCGACGGGTTCTACGAGATGCAAATCGGTGCCGTGGACCTGGGCACCGGTGCTTGGACGGCACTGACCCAGATTGCTGCCGAGGCGCTGGAATGCGGCCCGGAACAGGTCCGGCTGCAGATCGGCGACACGGACCTGCCGGTGGCAACCGTGGCCGGCGGCTCCACCGGGACGGCCAGTTGGGGCTCGGCGATTATCGGCGCGGCCCAAATGTTCCGCAAGGAACACGGCGGGTTCCCGTCCGCGGAGGACACTTCGGAGGGCGACGGCGAGAGGAACCCGGCAGCAAAGAACTACGCGCTGCATTCCTTCGGTGCTCAGTTCGCCGAGGCCCAGGTGAACGCTGACACCGGCGAGATCCGGGTGTCGCGGATGCTGGGCGTCTATTCCGCCGGCCGGATCATCAACCCGCGCACCGCCCGGTCCCAGTTCTTGGGCGGCATGACCATGGGCATCGGCATGGCACTGCACGAGCAGAGCGTGATGGACGAGCGGTTCGGGATGATCGTGAACCACGACCTGGCCGAATACCACGTGCCGTCCAACGCGGACATCCGGCAGCTGGAAGCGTTCTGGCTGGAGGAAGTCGACGAGCACGCCGGACCGCTGGGGGCACGCGGGATCGGGGAGATCGGCATTGTCGGGGCGGCCGCGGCAGTGGCCAATGCGGCCTACAACGCCACCGGGATCCGGGTCCGGGACCTGCCGCTCACCGCGGACAAGTTCCTGGTGTGAGACCGTCGCGGTGGTCGACTAAGGCCGCTCACCTCTCCCCGGTGGTCGACCAAGGCCGCCCGCGGCCGCGTGGAGACCCTGCCTCGCGTCACCGGTGGTCGACCAAGGCCCGCCCCACCGGTGGTCGACCAAGGCCGCCCGCGGCCGCGTGGAGACCGTGCCAGCTGGTCAGCACCCGCCAGACCCCGGCAAGAATTACACCTCGCGCCAATCGTGGCCGGCCACTCCGTCTTAACCGGGACGCCCCCTGCCGTAGCCCTGTCCGGACGCTTCCCGCACTTGCAAGTAGGCGGTCACTAACGACGACGGCGCGGCGCACCTTGCAGTGCACCGCGCCGTCCGTTTTGTACGGCGCTTTCGGCCCCTGGACGTCAGGCGCCAGGCCGCAGGCGCTCCACATCTGCCCGCCGCGGATACGCGGTCTGGGTTCCCTTCTTCGTGGAAGCGAGAGCAGCAGCGATCGAAGCGAATGCCGCCGCTCCGGCCAAGGTATCCCCTGCGGCAAGCCGTGCCGCGAGGGCCCCGGTGAAGGCGTCGCCGGCGCCGGTGGTGTCCACGGCTTCAACCTTGGTGGGGGCGATACGGGTGATCCGGTGCCTGTCCTTGGCATGCGAATCCAGCACGATGGACCCGCTGGCGCCCAGGGTGACCACGGCACGGTCCAGCCCCTGCGCCGCAAACTTCAAGCGCACCTGTTCCCAGTCGGCAACGGCGGCATCGGCGCCGGGCATTTCGGCGCCGAGGAACTGCGAAGCCTCGTGCGCATTGACCAGCAGGACGTCGCTGAGTTCGGCCAGGCTGTGCAGCACGGGCGCGTAAGGCGAGAGGTTGAGCAACACTGTTGCTCCCGCGTCGTGCCCTGATCTTGCTGCCGCCTCCACGGCGTCCAGGCCGACTTCGAGGCAGAGGCAAACCACGGCGGCGTCATCGAAAACCTCCCTGGCCGCGACGACGTCATCCGGACCTACTGTGCCGTTAGCGCCAGGAGAAATGACGATGCTGTTCTCACCCGCGGAGTCAACGGTAATGACGGCGACGCCGGTCTCGACCCCGGCGGCGCGGCGCACGCGGGAAACGTCCACGCCGGCCCCTGCAACGGAGGCCAGCAACATGTCCCCGTTAGAGTCCTCGCCCACGGCTCCGATCAGGGCGACGTTGCCGCCCAGCCGGCCAGCGGCCACGGCTTGGTTGGCGCTCTTGCCGCCCGGATTCACGGCGAAACCTTCGCCGTGGAGGGTTTCGCCAGGGTTGGGCAGCCGCTCGGTGTAGATGGTCAGGTCCGCGTTCAGCGAACCGACGACGACGATGCGTCCGGGCTGCGGACTCACTTTTCCACCTCCGCGTCGACGGGCTTGGGGATCAGCAGCGAAGCGGCGAAGGCCGCGGCCGTGATGACCAAGCCGACCACCACCACCGTAAGGTAGGAGGCGTGGACGTCCAGCGCCGAGGTGCCCACGAGTACTGCCGGCAGCACCAGGAAGCTCAGCCCGGCGCCGAGGTTGAAGGCTCCGGCGTTCATGCCGGGTAGGAAGCCGGGGTTGCCCGGGGGCGAGAGCACTACGCCAAGCCCGTTGAGCATGATGTTCGCGGTTCCGGCGTACATGACGCCGAGCAGCGCAGTGCCGGCGACCATCAGCGGCAGGCTGTTCAGGCCGAACAGGGCGATGATCACCAAGGAGACGACGCTGCCGATCATGCCGATACGGAGCACATTGGTGTAGCCCAGTACCGGGGCGAGCCGTCCGCTGATCGGGCCGAAGACCCAGCCCAGCAGCGCGTAGGGAGTCAGGATGAGTAGTGCCGTTTCGGTGGGGCCGATGCCGAAGCCGGGTGCGGCGGCCTGTACGTAGGCAGGAACAATCCCGTTGATGACGGCGAAGATTCCGGTCATGGTCAGGGCCGTCGTCAGCAACGGCGCCCACGTGGAGCGCTGGCGCAGATGGACGATCTCAACCATCGGCTGCTTCGCACGCTTCTCGGTGGCCCAGAAGGCGGCGAACGCGGCGGCGGCCACGGCGATCAGCACCAGCGAGAGGAACAGAGTCTCTCTGGAGAACCCGCCGACCAGCTTGGCCGCCTCGTTCAGCGCGGTGAGCAGGGCACCGACTGCAACAACAATAAAGACGACGCCAGTCCAGTCCATCCGCGTCCCGGCCTGCGGTTTGCTCTCGGGTGCCAGGACAGCGACGAGAACCGCGGCGATCACGCCGAGGATCACCATGAACCAGAAGATGCTGCGGAAGCCGTAGTGCTCGGCCATGTATCCGCCGAGGAAGGAATCGACGCCGGCCACGCCGCCGTTGACCGCTAGGATAACGCCCATCAGCGTGCCGTAAGTGCGAAGGTTGGGCACGGCGGTGCGCAGCATGATCAGGCACAGCGGCACGGTGGGACCGCTGACGCCCTGGATAATCCGTCCCACGAAGAGCCATGTGACGTCCGGGGCCAGCGCGGCGATCACGGAGCCGACGGCCGTCAGCAGCATCATCCCGACGAGGATCCGCTTGCGGCCGACAATATCGCTCAGCCGGGGCAGGAACAGCGAGAACAACGCGGCGGTGGTGAAGAACCAGGTTTGGGACAGTCCGATCGCGGCTTGGTCGGTCTGCAGCTCCTCCCCCATGGTGACCAGCGCGGGGCTGAGCATGGACGCATTGAGCTGGAAGGCCACGCAGGCCGTCAGCAGGGCGACCATCAAGGCGGCGCTGCCGCCCCGGGTTACCTTGGCTTCCTGGAGAACGGCGCTCATTTCGCTGCCGCGCCGGTGGTGTCGGGCGCCGCGGAGGCGGGTGCCGCCGTCGTCGTTGTGGTGGCGGCGGTTCCGAGGTTTACTTCGCCGATCCGGACCAAGGCATCGGTAACCAGATTCCAGAACTTGATGCGGTCAAGATCCACGGCCACAGAAGTGTGGCAGTCGGCCGGGGCCGGGACCCGGAAGTCAGCCACGGTCATGCCAAGGGTTAGCTTGCCCTGCAGTTCGATGTCGACCGGGACCTTGCGGGTTGTCATGACCGTGGGGTCAATGACGTAGGCGACGGCGCACGGATCGTGGACCGGCGGGTAGTCGAAGCCCTGTGCGTCCTTGTACGTTTGGGCGAAGAAGTCCATCAGTTCGCGGACAAAGTGGGCCGGACCGGTGCCGACGGCTTCGATCTGCTCCACAACGTCGGGGGTGGCCAGCGCCTGGTGTGTGAGGTCCAGTCCCACCATGACCAGGGGCCACTTCTCGTTGAAGACGATGTGGGCGGCCTCGGGGTCGATCATGATGTTGAATTCGGCCACGGCGGACCAGTTGCCCACGTGATAGCCGCCGCCCATCAGCACGACTTCCTTGACCCGCTCGACGATGCGCGGCTCCTTGCGGGCTGCCATCGCGATGTTGGTCAGGCCGCCGGTCGGGACCAGGGTCACGGTGCCGGGTTCATGCGCCATGATCGTGTCGATGATGAGATCAACGGCGTGGCGCGGGTCCAGTTCAATGGTGGACTCCGGCTGCGCGGGGCCGTCCATGCCGGACTCTCCGTGGATGTCCGGCGCGGTTTCGATGGTGCGCACGAGCGGGCGGTCGCAGCCGGCAGCGAACGGGACACCGGTGATGCCGGCGATGGTCCCCACGGCCAGCGCGTTCTTGGTGACCTTTGCCAGGGTCTGGTTGCCAACTACGGTGGTCACGGCGAGCAGCTCGATGTCCGGATTGCCGTGGGCCAGGAGCAGCGCCACCGCGTCGTCGTGTCCCGGATCGCAGTCCAGGATGATCTTCTTCGGGCCAGGCGTCACGGAAACGGCGTCCAAGTTTTCTCTCCACGTCATCGGGGGCCCGCCGCAGCGGGGTTTCAGTCACAGGAAGTTTGACACCCCTTCCCAGATCACGTCAAACGCTTGACGTAAACTGGAGTCAAGCGCTTGATGCCATATGTCGCCTGAACTTCCTTATCATGGGCACATGGACTACGCCCGCTCGCCCCAGTTCCCGCCGCGCTCCGGTGAGCGGGTGACAGCGGCCATGGTGGCGGCACGTGCCGGCGTCTCCACGGCGACGGTTTCCCTGGTGGCCAACGGCAAGACGCGCGGACGGGTGTCCGCGGACAACATCTCCCGAGTCAACCGGGCCATCGCCGAACTCGGATACGTGGTGGACAGCGTCGGCAGTTCGCTGGCCAAGGGAGTCAGCTCCATTGTGGTTCTGGTGGCCCCGGACATTTCCAACCCGTTCTTCGCCAAGGTTGTTGCCGGCGTCCGAGAGTCCCTCGGCGCGGACTTCCAACTGCTGCTCTCCGTCACTGAGGCCGGCGAATTCCCCCGCGCCGCTGACATCCGCCGCCTCCTAGCCCTGCGCCCGGCGGGTCTGCTGGTAGATGCCCCCGATGCCGACTTCCTCGAGGACCTCTCCACCACCGGCCCCATGGTGCTACTCGACGCGCCCGGGCTGGAATCTTACGCGCCGTCCGTCAACCTCGACGTGGCCCATGGCGCCCGCGAACTGGCGGCGCACCTGGCCGCCACCGGCCACCGGCGCGTGGCGTACATGGACAGCGTGACAGGCACGGCCACCTTCACCATCCGACGAACGGCCTTCCTAGAGGAGGCGGCCGGGCGAGGAATGACCGTGGACCCGGCCCACCTGATCAGCACCACGATCGACGTCGGCGCGTCGGCCGATGCGTTTACCGCCGCTTGGCACCAGTGGCAGCAAGCGGGCGTCACCGCCGTCGTCTGCGCCACCGACACCCAGGCGTACGGCGCGCTGCAGCAAGCGCGTGTTGCCGGCGTGCGGATCCCGGACGATCTCGCCGTCGCCGGCTTCGACGACCTGCCCTACTCCGCCAGCAGTAACCCCGGCCTCACCAGCGTCCACCTTCCCGCCACCCGTCTGGGCCTCAAGGCCGGAGAACAGCTGCGCCGCCTGATCGAAGGCCACGACCTCGAGCAGCCCCAGCTCATCTTGGAGAGCTCGCTGATTGTGCGCGGCTCCACGGAGCGGACCGCCGCCAGCTAACGAACGACGGCGGCACTCGCCTTATCTGCGGACGATAACCTTATGCGTGGGCTTGCCGGCCTCCTCGTTGATCCGCTAGACCTCGCGCCAATCGTGGCCGGTGACGGCTGCCCCTGCCTGCGGCCCCATCTGCAGCATTCCGCCGTCCACGGCCCAGGACGCCCCGGTCACATAACCGGCATCGGCGGAGGCCAAGAAGGCGATCACGGCGGCCACTTCACGGGCGTCGCCGGGCCGGGCCAGCGGGATGCCGGGCCGGTCGATGCCCTCCGGGTCCTCGTCTTCGTTGCCGGTCATCGCGGTGGCAATCTCCCCCGGCGCAACGGAGTTGACCGTGATGCCGTGCCGGCCGAGCTCCAGCGCCATGCTTTTCACCAAACCGCCGAGTCCGTGCTTGGCGGCATCGTACGGCGCGGCGCCGACCATCGGCTGGTGTTCGTGCACGCTGGTTACCGCGATGATCCGCCCGCCGGTGCCGGCTGCCGCCATTTTCCGGGCCGCCCGCTGCATGCAGACGAACGCGCCGTCCAGATCGGTGGCAACAACGTTCCGCCACGTCTCATAGTCAAGGTCCAGGAACGGCTCCATGGCGCCGGTTCCGGAGTTGTTGACGAATACGTCCAGCCCGCCGAGCCGCCCCGCCAGCGAATCAACCACGTCTCCGCAGCCGGGCAGGTCCGTGGTGTCCAAATGAACGACGGCGGCGCTGCGGCCGAGCGCGCGGACCTCCTTCGCGGTGGCCTCCGCTCCTTCCCGGTCCGAGTGCCAGGTGATGCCCACGTCCATTCCGGCCTGGGCAAGGGCGACGGCGGCGGCCCGGCCGATGCCCGAATCGGAACCGGTGACGATGGCGGTGCGAGGCGTGAACTGTTCCATGCGCCCCATTGTGGCGAAGAACTGCCGGTCTGGCAGCCCTGCGTAGCCCGAATCAGCACGTGAACCGCGGGGAATTGCTTACTGGCTGTTGAGCGCCGCGGAGAGCTCGGATCGGATCGAGTCGATCCAGGCGATGCGCCGTGTGATCCGTTCCTGGCCACCGCTGCGTTCCCACATCTCGATGAAAGCCTGCTCGCCGCGCGCGATCCGGGCAAGCACAAAGGGGCCGGATTGATGAATGCCCCTGACGATCTGATCCAAGAACTCGTCCCGCTGCGGACCGACGGGAATACCGTAGGCGTCGGCTACGATCCGCAAGCGGGAACCAACATCAAAACCTGAACGTCCCCAGCGCTCCGCATCCTGATGGGTCTCAACAGGGACCCAATGCCGCGCCAAGACCGCGAGATCGTGCAGTGGATCGGTCGGGGCAGCGAATTCGAAGTCGATCAGCGCAACTGCCTGCCCGTCGCGCACCACGACGTTCTCCACGCACACATCGTTGTGACCGACGATTTTCCCGCCGCTGGGGTGTGCCAACTCGGTGTTCCAGACGGCGTTGGCAGGTGGGGCGAAGTCAGCCACGGCGTCGTGGAATGCCCGCAGCAGCCGGGAAACCGACGCCAGCAGCCCGGGAGATAGTGACCACTTCGGAAACGGTGGAATGGCCACGTCTCCGGGAATATAGCGCAGCCGCTCCCTGCCCTGCTCATCAAGCCCCAGGGGCTCCGGCACTCCGGTGAAGCCGTTGGATCTGGCATGTTCGAGCAGGCTGAAAACCAGTTCCGTCTGAGCCGAGGCGGGGCGGCGAACTTCATCGCCGATTCTGATGATCGCCCCGGCGTTGGCGACTCCGCCGGTCAGCACCTCGCCGTCGTTCATGGGCCATACCCTACCGCGGCATGCGCCGCTGGGCCGCCTGCCTTAAACGGTGGAAGGGGCAGGACGTAGCCTGCCCCTTCCACTGAAAACTGCTACGCGACGGTCATTTCGCCCATTTCGTCCCAGCCCTCGCCGTCAATCTGGCGGCTGATGATGCGCGGAGTCTCCTGTAGGTACTGCGGCTGCTCCTGCATGGCCTTCTTGAAATGATCGCTCTTCACGTGCGCTTCGGCGGCGTCGTCCTTGAAGGCTTCCACCAGGACATACTCGTTCGGATCCTCCACACTGCGCGACCAGTCGAACCATAGGTTGCCCGGCTCGGCGCGGGTGGCTTCGGTAAACTCGCGGACCAACTCCGGGAAGTTGTCGGCGTGCTCGTTCTTGACCTTGAACTTGACCACAATAAAAATCACGCGGATTCAGCCTTTCTCTAGGTGTCCTTCAATCCTGTCACGGGCCAAATCGGCCGGCCCAATCACCCGGCCAGGCCGCCGGCGAGCGCTTTGGCGGCGGCAACATAGCGGCGGGTGACCAGCCGCTGGGCGGCTTCCGCCACCGGGCCGCCTGCCCGGTAAAACCAGTTGGAGTGCCGGCTGAACGCAAACAGCTCGAAGACCACCAGCCCGTTCTCCGCCAGCGACGCCACAAAGCCCTCTTCGCCCGACTCCGGATGTCCCGGCAGCGTGCCGTAGCCAAAACCCGTCCGGGTTGAGCTGCGTTCCGTCCACACCACGCGGCAGGGTGCGGACAGCCGCAGCGGCCCTGCCCCGAATCCGGGCACCACGTCCACCCCTTCGGCGGCCGCAGGCGTGGCCGCATCGACCCGCAAACCAGCCAGCCGGTGCAGCTCCCAGCCCATCAGTCCCTCGGCCAGCCGGTGGAACGCGTCCTCCCCGACGCCCACCGCGGTGCGCACCTCGGTGGTCCGGTATCCCGGCGGCGTGCGGTGCACTCGACTCAGCCCCACGTCGTCGTACGTCAGCGGCGCTGCGCTGAGATCCTTGGCTTTCACCGCTCAGCCCTGCCGCACATCGTCGCCGCGGGCCAGGCCCATCCAGCCCAGCGACTCGCGGTCCCGGCGCGGCAGCGACGCGACCACCAGGTCGTACGAGTCCTCGATCATGTCGTGCAGCATGTCATCGGGCAGCGCGCCGTCGCAGCGCACACCGTTCCAGTGCGTTTTGTTCATGTGCCACGCGCCGGTGATCTCCGGATGCGCCGCACGCAGCTGCTGTGCGAGCACCGGTTCGCATTTGAGGCTGATGCTCAGCCGCGGCGACTGCAGGTCGGATAACGCGAACATTTTCGCGGTCCGCCCGGGTGCACGGACCTTGAACACCGATGCCTCCGGGCCGAACGGAAAGTCCTCGAACGTCCCGGGCAGGGAGAGGCAGAATTCACGCAGCGCGGTCGCGTCCATAGGCACGAGCCTACTGCTACCTGCCCAGCCGGTCACGAGGTTGCCGGTGCGCGCCGGCGGCTTCGGTGGCAGGATGGTTTCACGGATGTTTCACGGGGAACAACGGCGGTGCTTGCGCGCCGACACCAGCTCCTCAGGGGGCGCCACGAGGTGCCGGGCGCGGCCGGCCCAATGAGAGGAGAGCCATGGCAGACACCGGCAGGGAGGCCAAGCGGGCGGCCGGCAAGGCTGTGGACAAGACCGAGGAGGCCGCCGACTCCAAGACTTTTGAGTGGGTGGCACGCACCGGGTATGCGGCCAGCGGGCTGCTGCACCTGCTGATCGGCGCGATCGCGCTGCGACTGGCCTTCGGCGGAGGCGGCGAGGCGGACCAGTCTGGAGCAGCCTCCAGTCTGGCGCAGAACCCGGGCGGGCTGTTCCTGCTCTGGGCGGGCATGCTGGGCGCCGCGGCCCTGGCGCTGTGGCAGGTCAGCGACGCGGTGTTCGGCGGCCGCGGCCTGGAGACGAAGAAAAAGTGGGGCTACCGGGCCAAGGCCGTTGGCCTGGCCATCGTCTACGGAGCCATCGCGGTGACCTTCGGCAGCTTTGCCCTAGGCTCCGGCAGCAACAGCAGCGAGAAATCGCAGGACGCCAGTACCAAGCTGATGCAGTGGCCGGGCGGTGCCGTGGTGCTGTTCCTGATCGGCGCGGTCATCATCGGGGCCGGCATCTACTACGTGGTCAAAGGCCTGTTCCGGAACTTCTTCAAAGACCTCAAGCCGCTGCCGCAGGGCGGAGTCCGCACCGCCGTGACCTGGGTGGGCATCGTCGGCTTTGTCGGCAAGGGCTTGGCCTTGTTTGTGCTCGGGCTGCTGCTGGCGGTCGCCGCCGTGCAGAACGACCCGCAGGACGTGAAGGGCCTGGACGGCGCGCTCAAGGCGCTGCGCGAACAGCCGCTCGGGCCGGCGGCGCTGGCCTTCGTGGCCGTCGGGCTGATCTGTTACGGGCTCTACCTTGGCGCCAGGGCGCGCTACGCGAAGATGTAGCGCTGCGTGGCCCCGTCGCCACGATGCCCGGCCGGCGCCGGCCGGGCACCCGGCGCTGACTACTCAGCCGAGACTGGCGTCAGCACGTCCTTGACCAGTGGATCCTCCGTGGTGCCGAGGTATTCCTCGAGCCGCGGATCGGAGAAGATCTCGATCAGCTTCTTGCTCTCGGCGCTGTCCTTGTACTCGGTGCCGATCACCAGGCGGGAGGCGAACGTCTTGGGTGCCGCCGGGAACAGAATGCCCTTGTCGCGGCCGATCTTGCCGGCGTCGAACTGGGAGACGTAGCCGATCGCCACGTCGACCGAATCGAGCATGCGCGGCATCGCCAACAGGTCGGCTTCCTTCAGTGTGAAACCCCGCGGATTGCCGGTGACGTCGCGGATCTTCGCGGTACGCGGCTCGACCGCCGGATCCAGTTCCAGCAGCCCCTCGCGCTGCAGCAGCCAGAGCGCCTGGCCTTGGTTGGCCGCATCGTTCGGCAGCAGCAGGACGGCGTCCCGAGGCAGGCTCTCGACCGAGTCGTAGCGCGTGGAATACAGCCCGAAGCCCCACTGGAACAGTTCCACGGTGGGCGTCAGTTCGACGCCGCTAGCGTCCGCCGACTGCTGCATGTACCACTGGTGCTCGAAGATGGTGGCGTGGAACTGGCCCTCTGCCACCGCGCGGTTGGCCTGAACCGGGTCCTGCAGGCCCACAGCCTCGATCTCCACGCCGTAGTCCGGCGCGATCTCCTCGGCGACGAACTTGAGGATCTTCTCCTCGCCCGCCATAGCCGGTTCGAAGTGGACCTTCAACGGGGAGGTGACCTCGCCGCCGGCGGCGGCCGCGGTGGCCGGCCGGGACTGCTGCTGCACCAGCAACAGCCCCAGGACCAGGGCGACGACGGCGGCGATCGCCGCGATGCCCCACGGCAGGGCGGTGGACTGCTTGCGCAAGGTGAAACCATGGTCGTGGCCAGACCCGGTAGTCGGTGTGTTCATGTGTGGTGCTCCTGGTTTGTTCAGCTAGGGGCGCAGCAGGGCGCGGGAAATGCGGTCGCCGGCGAACTGCACCAGCTGGACCGTGATGATGAGGACAACGATGGTGGCGGCCATCACATGGGTATCGAACCGCTGGTAACCGTACGTGACGGCCAAGTAGCCGATGCCGCCGGCGCCGATGGTTCCTGCGATCGCCGAGTATTCGATCATCGAGATCGTGTTCAGCGTGATCGCCGAGGTCAGGCCCGGCAGCGCCTCACGCAGCTGGGTCTGCCGGATGATCTGCCCGGTGGAACTGCCGGTCACCAGACCCACGGCCATGTTCTCGCGCGGCAAGTCGTTCAGCGCGTTCTGCACCAGCCGGGCAAAGAACGGAATGCCGGCCAGCGTCATCGGGACCACCGCCGCCGCGATGCCGATGGTGGTCCCGGTCACCCACTTCGTCAACGGGATGATCGCCGCCATCAGCACCAGGAACGGCAGCGAACGCCCCATGTTGACCAGCCAGCTGACCACACCATGCAGCCGCGGCCGCGGAAACAATCCGCGGCTGTCCGTGTTGTAGAGCAGCACGCCGGTGGCTCCGCCGACCAGGATCACTAGTGCCATCACCATGCCGACCATCGCCCAGGTCTCGCCGTAGGCGGGCAGCAGCAGCGCCGGCAGGTCGGCCCAGGGCGTGTCCAGCCCGACGGCGGCGGTTTCGGTGGGCCTCATGTTCGCGCCTCGATCTTCTGGTGGGCTTCGTGTTCTGCATCGTCCGACGGCGGCGCAACCGATTCCCGGGTGTGGACGGTGGCGGCGGAGACTGCCACCCGCCGATCCGCGACCAGGCCCAGCTGCCCCAGATAGGCGCGGACCTCCGCTTCCGGGCGGCCGGCCACGCCGATTTCGGCACGGCCGAGTACCGAGTCGCCGTGTGCTTCCACCGAACCGCCCAGCAGCGCCACGCGTACGCCGAGGCCTGCGGAAAGCCGGGTCATCCACTCCGGGTCCACCGGCCCGTGCCGGTAGGAGACGGACAGCGCGTAGTCGAAGCCGGCTGGCAGCGGCAGGGCCCGCACGGGCAGCAGTTGGCGGCCCGCGCCAGACGCAGGGTCCGCCACCAGTGCGCCGATCGGCCCGTACTCCGAAACCCGCCCGTTGGCCAGCACGGCCACCTGGTCGGCGACGTGGCGCACCACGTCCATCTCGTGGGTGATCAGGATGACGGACAGTCCCAGCTCGGTCCGCACGTCATCCAGCAGGTCCAGGATCTGCTGCGTGGACTCCGGGTCCAAGCCGGACGTGGATTCGTCGGACAGCAGGATCCGCGGCCGCAGCGCCAGCGCCCGGGCGATGCCCACCCGCTGCTTCTGGCCGCCGGAAAGCTGCCCCGGGTAGGCGTTGGCCTTGTGCAGCAGGCCCACCCGGTCCAGCAGTTCGGCCACACGGTCCTCCATCTGCCGGTGCACCACGCCCAGGTTGCGCAGCGGGAGCGCAACGTTCTCGGCCACCGTCATCCGGCGCAGCAGCGCCGAATGCTGAAAAATGGTGCCGATCGCGCGGCGTTCGCTGCGCAGTGCCTGGCCGGACAGCGCGGACAGGTTGCGGCCGTCCACCAGCACCTGGCCGGAGGTCGGTTTCTCCAACAGGGAAATGCAGTGGGACAGGGTCGTCTTGCCGGCCCCGGACGAGCCAACGACGGCGGTAATCGCCCCCTGCTCGATGCTCAGGTCGATGCCCTTGAGCACATCGACCGTCCCCTGGCCTGTGCTGTAACTCTTGTGCAGATCACGGATCTCAATCATCGCGAACCGCCTGCGGCGTGCCGTGTCATGTTGCTCCTGAAGTTCAGGGAGCCCCGGGCACAGCCATCACAGCCGCGCAGGCATGGCGCAGCCAGTTCCGGTCCTGTCCGGGTTCTCCATCGGTCCTGGCATTAGCACCGTGCGGCAAAGAGCCGGGGTTGCTGCGGCGTCATCGAGCCAGATCTCTCAGCCGCTCTGGATGGTTCTTCCGACGTCGGTGCGCTGCCCCCAAAGGGGCCGCGCCCCGACGTCGTTGTCTAAATGGTTCTGCTGTTGCCCAGGCTCAGTCGACCAGGGCATTCTGCAGCCGGAAGCCGGCCGCGCGGTGGTTCTCCGGCAGCTTGTCGCCGCGGCCGAAGAGCTTGTTGCGCAGCGTGCCCGGCGCGTACTCGGTAGGGTACGCTCCGAGCTTCTGCAGCTCCGGCACCACGTATTCCACGACGTCCTCGAACGTGCCCGGGGTGATGGCGTAGGCCAGATTGAAACCGTCCACGTCGGTTTCCTCGACCCACTCCACCAGCTTGGCGGCGACCTCCTGGCCGGAGCCCACGGTGATCGGGCCGAAGCCGCCGACGCCGACCCATTCGGCCAGCTGGCGGATGGTCCAGGGCTTGCCGCTGTCGCCGGAGGCCTTCTGGAAGGTCTCCACCGAGGACTGGATGGCATTGGACTTCACGTTCTCGCCGATCACGTCGTCCGGGCCGTAGGTGGACAGGTCCACGCCCATCCAGCCCGAAATCAGGGCCAGCGCGCCGTTGACGTCCGCGTACGACTTGTAGTCCTCGAACTTGGCCTGGGCGGTGGCGTTGTCCGGTCCGGTCACCACGGTCTGCATGGCGTAGATGCGGACGTCGTAACGGCCGCGGCCGGCAGCCTCGGCCGCGTCGCGGATTTTCTTCACCGACGCGGCAAGCATTTCCTTGGTGGGGCAGGTGACGAACACCGCCTCGGCGTTATCGGCGGCGAACTCGGTGCCGCGCTTGGAGGCCCCCGCCTGGAAGATCACCGGAGTGCGCTGCGGGCTCGGCTCGGTGATGGCGATCCCGGGCACCTTGAAGAACTTGCCCTCGTGCCGGATTTCGTGCACCTTTGCCGGGTCGGTGAAAACGCCGGTCTCCACGTCCTTGACCACTGCGTCGTCTTCCCACGAGCCCTCAAGCAGCTTGTAGATGACTTCGAGGTATTCATCGGCGTGGTTGTAGCGCTCGTCGTGCTCCAGTTGGTCTTCCTGGCCCATGTTGCGCGCGGCCGAGGGCAGGTAGCCGGTCACCACGTTCCAGCCGACGCGGCCGTTGGTGAGGTGATCCAGTGTGGCCAGGCGGCGGGCGAACGGGTACGGGTGCTCGTAGGCAGTGCCGGCGGTGACGCCGAAGCCCAGGTTCTCGGTCACCGCGGCCATGGCCGATACCAGCATGAACGGATCGTTCACCGGGACCTGCGTGCCGGCCCGCAGCGTCGTCTCGTTGGACGATCCGAACACGTCGTAAGTGCCGAGCACGTCGGCAATGAAGAGTCCGTCGAACAGGCCCTTCTCCAGCACCTTGGCCAGATGCGTCCAGTAGCCGATGGTGTTGTAGGTGGCGGACTTGTCCTGCGGGTGGCGCCACAGTCCGGGCGACTGGTGGCCCACGCAGTTCATGTCGAACGCGTTGAAGCGGATGTGCCGCGGGGAATGGTTCAAGGTCATGTCAGGCTCCTTTACTGATGAGAAGAGCCCGCGCCGGTCCCCCGGCGGGCATGCAGTGGCCCTGAGGAACCAACGAGAGATCGAGCTTCTCCATCGGTCCTGGCGGTAGCACCTTCCTCACAAGGAGGGGGTTGCTGCGGCGTCAACAAGCCAGGTCTCTCGGCCGCTCTGGATGGGTACCCCTCCATTGGACACCCGCAGGCGCCGCGGAGGGAAATGGTGCGCGTCACGCGGGGTAAAAATGTTGCGCGTCACGCCCAGGGCAAGAATTACGACGCCGGTGCGGCGCCGGTTACGGCCTGTTGCCGCTTGGATCCCACCACCGCTCCGGCCCCGAAGCAGGCAAGGATCAGCACGACGACGGCGATCGCCAGCGGCACACTGTTGCCGACCAAGGTGGGGAGGTTCTGCAGGATCAGGCCCAAGATGCCCAGCAAGCCGAGCAGCCCAAGAGCCGGTCCAACGGAGCGCTTCCAGCTGCGGGCAGGCGCTCCCCGCCGGCGGAAGAACACCAGCACAGCGACGCTGGTGAGCGTCATCAGCACCACCACGCCCAAGGAGGAGAATCCGGCGAACCAAGTGTAGAACTGCACGATCGGATCCCATCCGGCCACCACCGCGACCAGCAGGAACAGGGCCACCACGGCGGTGGCCGCTCCGGAGGCCCGGTGCGGAGAGCGGTGCTTCGGGTGGGTGCTGGCCAGCTTGGGCGGGAAGACTCCCTTCCTCGAGAGCTGGAAGAAATAGCGTGAGCTGATGTTGTGGAAGGACAGGATGCACGCGAACAAGCTGCTGGCGAGCAGGACCTGGACAATGTGGCTGCCGGCCGTGCCCAGGTAGAGCGCGGTGGTCTCGGACAGCAGGGTGCCGGGTGCATCCGTGGCCTTCTGCACAATCCCGGTGTCGCCCCAGACGCTGATCAGCAGCCAGCTGGAGAGCGCATAGAAGCCGCCCACCACCAGCAGGGCCACATAGGTGGCCCGCGGGATCGTCTTGTCCGGATCCCGGGCCTCATCCCGGAACACGGCGGTGACCTCGAAGCCGATGAAGCTCAGGATGGCGAATAGCAGCGCGATACCGGGCGCCCCAGACAGCACGGTTGACGGTGTGACGAACCCGGTGGAGAGGCCCTCGGCCCCGCCGCCGCCAAAGACGATGGCGGCGTCCAGGATCAGCACGATCAGCACTTCGGCCACTAGCAGCACGGCCAGCACCTTGCCGGACAGCTCGATGTTGCGGTGGCCCAGCCACGCCACGGCAACCAGCGCGGCGGCCGCCCAGACCCACCAGGGCAGGGCGGGGCCGCCGTAGGCGCGGACCACCTCATCGACCGCGGGGGCAAAGAGCCCGTAGACGCCGGCCTCCAGCGCGAGGTAGGAGAGCAAGGCTACGAAGGCCGCGCCCAGTCCGGCGCGGCGGCCGAGGCCCTTCTCCACGTAGCTGAAGAACGCGCCGGCCGACGGCACATGCGGCGTCATGGTGGTGAAACCGACGGCGAACAGCAGCAGGATGGCGGTGGCCAGCAGGTAGATGAACGGGAGACCGGCGCCGTTGCCGCTGGCGATGGCCAGCGGAACCGTTCCGCCGATCACGCCCAGTGGCGAGGCGGCGGCCACCACGATCAGCACGATGCTGGCGACGCCCAGCCGGCCGGAGAGCCGCGGCGCCTTTCCGGCGTCGGGCGAGCCGGCGGTTGCGGCCTGCGGGGCAGCGACGGTTTGGGGGTTGGAAACAGACATGGCTGGCCTTCCTCTTAGACGGCCGCGGAAGGTGCGGCGGGGCTGTGTGGCTGGCGCGCGGCGTCGGCATTGGCCTCGCCGATCGTCCAGATGAACGGGGGTTCGGTGGCGTTGACTTCCCAATCGCCCACAATCCGGGACTTGTAAATGAACGGGTTGTGCGTGGCCACTGTGCGGGCGTTGCGCCAGTGCCGGTCCAGCGCCTTGCCGGTGCTGGTGGAGGAGGCGCCGAGCGTGTTGAACAGTTCGCCGGCTGCCTCCGGCACCAGCGTGCTGAGCACAATCTGGGCCTGGCCGGATTCCAGTTCGACGGCGACGTTGGCCGCCTTCTCGGCATCGGCGTTTTCCTGCCGGGCGGCGAACACCCGGTCCAGGCTGCGCGCCACGCTCAGGGTGGTTGCCCTGGCGGCGTAGGCCTTGGCGCTGATCTCGCCGACCACCTGCAGGATCTGCGCGTCGTGCCGGACCAGCGGCGCGTTGCCGTGGCCAAACACGCGCTTGCGCTCCCGCACGTGGGTGGCGGCGTCAGTGGTGACGGCCTGCGCGATGCCGGCCAGGGCCACCAGCAGGATGTGCTGGTAGAGCGCCGTCTGGTACGGGAAGCGGTCGGCGAACGCTGACACGTTGGCCGGGTGCACCTCGGCGTCGGTAAACACCGTGGTGCCGCTGCCGGTCAGCCGCTGGCCGAAGCCGTCCCAGTCGTCGTAGGTTTCCACACCGGGTGTCTTGGTGGAGATGATCACCGAGACGTCCGAGCCGTCGGGCCGCTTGGCGGTGACGTCGATCCAGTCGGCGAAGATGGTGCCCGTGGTGTAGAACTTGCGCCCGTTCAGCACCAGCTTGCCGCCGGATTCGGAGAGCACGGTGGCGGTTCCGCCTGCGCCCGGTTCGGTCCACGCGTTCCCGGCCAGCTGGCCGGAGGCGAAGCGCTGCAGCCAACCGCTGCGGTCCCCGCCGCGGCCGTGGTGGTACAGGTTCTCCTCCACCAGCGCTATGTGCGAGCGCAGCGCCTGAGGAATGTTGCTGTCCGCGGCGGCCAGCTCGATCAACAGTTCGGTGAACTCTTCCCAGTCCAGCCCGTCGCCGCCGAGTTCGGCGGGAATCCGGGCGGCACCAAAGCCGGCGTCCTTCAGCCAGCCGATCTGCTCAAACGGCAACTCGCGGTCCAGTTCGCGGTCCAACGCTCCTGCGGTAATGCGCTGGAAGATCGGACGGTACTTGGCGACCGCCGCTGCGAAGGCCGGCGTCGAGTGGCCGGACGTTGTTGCGTGGTCAAGGGTTTCGGTCATGGTGGTGCTCCTGGAGGTCTCCGCCGTGCACGGCCGAGGTGGGACGGATGGGAATGCGGGGCGGATCAGGTATAGAGCGAGATCGGCTGGATGTCGCCCAGTAGGAAGTGGGCGCCGACCTCGACCTTCTTGTAGTCCACGGGGTCATGCAGGGTGTGGGTGCGGACATTGCGCCAGAAGATGTCCAGTCCCACCGCGGTTTTCGCGGAGGAAGAGCCGGTCACCTCGAAGATGCGGTTGGCCACTTCCACGCCCACCTCGGTGGAGACCACCTTGAGCCGGGCGATCTCGATCTCGATGCCAGCGCGTGCTTCGGCCGTCAGCTCCCCGCCGACGGCGATGGTGGCGTCGAAGCGTTCGTTCGTCCGGTCTGCCAAGGCCTCCACGGCAGCCACCCGGGACGACAGTTCCCCATAGACCCGCTGGGTCAGCGGATCCTGAGCGTAGGTTTCTGCGTTGCTGAGGAACCAGGAGTTCTTGCGCGCCAGGGTGATTTGGCGGCCGCGTTCCAGCGCACCCTGCGCGATGCCCAGGTAGAGGTTGCCGAACGCCAGCTGGATATACGGCGTCACCAGGCTGGAGAAGGGCTCCTCCCCCACCTCGCCGATGATGTCAGCGGAGGTGACCAGCACGCCGTCGTACTTGACGGAGCCGCTCGCGGAGAGGCGCTGGCCCAGCGCGTCCCAGTCGCCGAGGAAGGAGATTCCGGCGCGGTCATGTTCCAAGGCCAGGGCCAGGAACTTGCCCTGATCCGGACCGGAGGTGATCGCGGCGTTGACCAGGATCGCGTCGCCCACGGATGCGCCGGTGGAGAAGTGCTTGACACCGTCCAGCCGGTAGCCGTCGCCGTCGGGCACCAGTTCCAGGTTCGGGTCCACCGGATTGACCGAGTCGCCCCAGGACCAGCGGCCCTGGGCGGAGCGGCGGAGCAGGCGTTCCTGGACCTGCGCGTTGCCGTAGAAGACCACGGCACCGAGGTTTGCGTAGTGGTAGGCCAGGATCTGCGCGATCGACGCATCGGTGCGGGCCAGGATGCGCACGGCGTGCAGCGCGCTTTCCCAGTGGCCGCCCTCGCCGCCCCACTCGCTGGGGATGATCAGGTTGAACAGGCCGGAACTGCGCAGCAGCTCCACTTCGGCCTGCGGGTCCGCATTGCGCCGGTCCCGCTCCAGCACGTCCGTGCTCAGCACGGCGGCCACGCCCTCGGCGATCTGCTGCCAGTGGGCGAGTTCTTCGCGGCTGGCGTGTCCGCTCCAAGAGGAACGGCGGGTCTGCTGGTTTTCTTCAATGACGACGGCGGTCATGGCGCCTCCTCGTGCAGGGGCTCCCGCCTGCCGCACCGCGCAGCGACCATCACGGTCGGCGACGCAGCCTGGCGGGGGCCGTACTTGCCGGGCACCGATCTGTGCGCGGCCGGATCCTCATCTGGGGCACCCCGCTACGGAAGAGGGTTGCCGCCCAACCAGCCAGAGCTTGTCGTTGGGACTCTTGATCTTGGGGAAAAGTCTGCCGGGCGCCATCCGGCGCTGTGAAGCATGTGACGGGCCATGACGTTCCACTGCCGAATGTTACGGATACCCCCATCCGACGACGGCGGCCCCGCCTTCCGGTGGATCGTTCCGCTCCCAGCCGGTACCCCGCAGCGCCGGGCCGTCCGGATGAATTCCGGGCCGAAGATGCGCTCCAGTCCGCCGCCCCCTGTGGGCCTTTCCACGACGGGACTAGGGTGAAGTTGCGCCACCAATATCTGCCGGTCCGGGACGCACACCGTCCCGCCGCTCAGGGAGGTTCGAATCATGAAGGCATGGCAATTTACCGGGACGAACAAGCCGCTGGAGCTCAACGAGGTGGAGGAGCCGCGCGCCGGCCCCGGCGAGGTGGTGGTGGACGTCAAGGCGTCCGGTGTCTGCCACTCGGACGTCACCACGCTCGATGATCCGGGTTGGATGGCGCTGTTCCAGCACGGGCTGCCCCGCACCATGGGGCATGAGTCCGCCGGGGTGATCAGCGAGGTCGGCGACGGCATGGGCCGCTGGAAGGTGGGCGACCGGGTGGGCCTCTCCCCGGTGATGTCGGACGGGGACGCACTCGGCTACGGCAAGTGGGACGGTGGCTTTGCCGCCAAGCTTCGCGCGACCGATGACAACCTGGTGGCTCTGCCCGACGAGGTGCCGTTCGACCTCGGCGCGATGGCGACCGATGCCGGCCTGACCGCCTACCACGCGATCATGGCCGTCGGCGGGGCCAAGAAAGGCATGAAAGTCGGCGTCATTGGTCTGGGCGGGCTGGGCTACATTGGCGCGCGCTCCGCGGCGCTGTCCGGCGCAGAGGTCTACGGAGCCGAGGTCAACCCCGAGACGCAGAAACTGGCCGATGAGATCGGCCTGGCCGGCGTCGCCTCCTCGATTGAGGAGTTCAAGGACAAGAACCTGGAGCTGATCGTCGACTACGCCGGTTTCGGCACCACCACTTCGGCCGCCATCGAGACCCTCGGCGAGTTCGGCACCCTGGTCCAAGTGGGCATGGGACGGCTCGAATCCACCATCAACACCTACCCGATCATCATCAACCAGCTCACCATCAGGGGCTCAAAGTCCGGCACCAAGGAGGACTTAGCGGGCATCTACGAACTGATGAAGACCGGCCAGCTGAACCCGCCGATGAACCACATCACGCACGCCGACATCCCGGGCGCCATCGACAAGCTCCGGGCCGGCGGGGTGGTTGGCCGCTTCATCGCAATGTACGAGTGATGCAACAGCGCTGAACGTCTCAGCCTAGGTGGCGGGCAAGGCGGGCCGCTGACTGGCTAGAGGCCCAGACGCGGGGCTTCGATGGCCGGGCAGGTGTCCATCACGACGTCGAGCCCGGCCGCCTTGGCCCGTTCCGCGGCGGCTTCGTCGACGACGCCCAGCTGAAGCCAGACGGCTTTCGCGCCGACTTCAATGGCCTGGTCCACCACCGGGCCGACTTTCTGGGAGTTGACGAAGCAGTCCACCACGTCGATCTGACCAGGAATGTCCGCAAGCTTTCGGTAGCCGGTCAGGCCGTGGACGTCGTCGCCCTGCAGGTTGACCGGGACCACCTCCATGTCCAGCTGGTCCATCAGGTACCTGGAGATGCGCATGGCAACCCGGTGCGGGTTGGTGGACAGGCCGACGACGGCCCAGCGGCCGGGCGTGCTCAGCAGGCGGCTGACGACTTCGGGATCATTCTGGTGTGCCATGGCGCCACCCTACCCATGAGTTCCCGCTACCGGTACCTTCGCTAACTCGTCCCGCGGCCGGCGGCCCGGGAACCGCTCAAGTCCGCACTAACGCAGCGCAGCGACCAGTTCAGCGCCGGGCGTGGTTATCCGGCGCCCCAGCAGAAGCAGAACGGGTGGCCGGCGGGGTCCGCGTAGACCTGGAATCCGGACGCGGCCGCGGCGTCGTCGGCGGGTTTGAGCAGCTTGGCGCCGAGCGACGTGGCCAGTTCATGGGCCTCGGCCAGGTCATCGATGTAGAGGTCCAGATGGATCTGCTGTGGCGCGCCGTCGGGCCACTCAGGCGGAGTGTGGTCGGGCGCCAGTTGGACCGCCAGCCGCGGCTCGCCGTCAACGGAAACGGTATGCCAGTCGTCCTCGGCCTTGACCGTCCCGTCCAGCAGGCCTGCCCAGAAGCTGCTCTCAGCGTCCAGATCGGCGGCGTCGAACACGGTGATGTGACGGTTGATTTTCATGCGGCCATCCTGCCATCGCCACCGACCCTCGTCTACGGATTTCCGCACTCCGGCAACCGGCGTGGGCCGATTTTTGTGCCGCGGTTTGTTACGCCGCTTTATTACGGGCCGTTTGCCGTGGCTACCGGAAGTGCCGTTTAGTTAGTTGTGACCATCCCGAGCGGCCGAGAGACCTGGATCGACGACGCCGCAGCAACCCTGGTCACCGGAAGCCATCCCAGACTGCCGGTGATAACGAGGTGACAAGCCACGGGTACGGCCGGCGGAAGCCGGCCGCACGGCTTGAACCGTAGGGTGCTACTGCCAGGATCGATGGAGTGATCCCATGACTGCAGTACTGTCGTCGTCCCGCCACGCGGCCCCCGCATCCACTGCGCCCTCGGCAGCGTCCGATTCCGCTCTGGCCGTCTCCTTCCGCGGCCTGAACCGCACCTTCGGTACCGGCGCGAACGCCCACACCGTGCTCCGTGACGTGGACTTCGACGTCCGCCCCGGCGAAGTGCTGGCCATCCTGGGCCCGTCCGGCTGCGGCAAGTCCACCCTGCTGCGCGCCACCGCCGGGCTGGACGCGCCCAGCGCCGGCAGCGTGGACATCGACGGCACGCCGGTCCAGGGCATCGACTCGCGCTGCGCCGTCGCGTTCCAGGAACCGCGACTGCTGCCATGGCACACCCTGCAGGCCAATGTGGCCATCGGCCTGCCCAAATCTTCCAGCGCGAAGCAGGGCAAGTCCAAGGTGGCCCGGCTGCTGGAACTGGTGGGGCTGGACAAGTTCGCCAAGCATCGTCCGCGTGAAGTTTCCGGCGGCATGGCGCAGCGAGCCTCGTTGGCACGCGCTCTGGCCCGCAATCCGGGGGTACTCCTGCTGGACGAGCCCTTCGGCGCACTCGACGCGCTGACCCGGATCAAGATGCAGGATCTGCTGCTGGACATCCACGCGGCCGAACCCACCACCGTGCTGCTGGTGACCCATGACGTGGACGAAGCCCTGCAGTTGGCGGACCGGGTCATCCTGCTGGGCAAGGAAGAAGGCCGCGAGCACGACGGCGCCACGATTGTGCGCACTGTTGACGTTCCCGGCAGCCGCCCGCGGGACCGCGGTTCGGTGGAGCTGGCCCGAATGCGCCGCTCGCTGCTCGAAAGCCTCGGCGTCGACGGCCATTAGGCCGCCCTCTCCACCCTCAAGCATTTCCCGGGCCGTCTGTGCCCAAATCCACCCGTAACCGCGGAGCTTCTCCTGCTTCGCGCACCGTTCGAAGGGACCACCATGTCTATTGCCCGCCGCTTCTCCCGCCGCTCGATCCTCGGTGCGGCCGCCGTCGCCGCCAGCGCTTCGCTGGCCCTGACCGGCTGCGTGGCCGGCGAAGATTCCGAAGCCACCGCGGCCGAGGGCACCGGCGACGGTGTGCTCAACATCGACTTCGCCACCTACAACCCGCTGAGCCTGATCATCAAGGAAAAGGGCTGGCTGGAGGCCACCTTGGCCGATGACGGCGTTGAGGTGAACTGGTTGCAGTCGGCCGGTTCCAACAAGGCCAACGAGGCACTACGCTCCGGCGCCGTCGACGTCGGCTCCACCGCCGGTTCCGCCGCGCTGCTGGCCCGCGCCAACGGCTCGCCGATCAAGACCATCAGCCTTTACTCGCAGCCGGAATGGGCCGCACTGGTCACGCTGCCCGACTCCGGCATCGACTCCGTCGAGGACCTCAAGGGCAAGTCCGTCGCCGCCACCAAGGGCACCGACCCCTACTTCTTCCTGCTGCAGTCGCTGGAAGAGGCCGGCCTCTCCGCCGGCGACGTCACCGTGGAGAACCTGCAGCACGCCGACGGTTTGACCGCGCTGAAGCAGGGCTCGGTGGATGCCTGGTCCGGCCTCGATCCGATCATGGCCGGTGCCGAAAAGGACGGCGCCGAGCTGTTCTACCGGAATCTGGACTTCAACACCTACGGCTTCCTGAACGCCACCGAGTCCTTCCTGACTGAAGAGCCGGAGCTCGCCCAGGCCGTGGTGAACGCCTACGAGAAGGCCCGCGCCTGGGCCGCCGAAAACCCGGAGGAAACCGCGCAGATCCTCGCCGACGTCGCCGGCCTGGACCTTGAGGTGGCCACCAAGGTGATCACCGAGCGCAGCAACCTGGACGTGGAAGCCGCTCCGGGCGAGAAGCAGCGCGCCGTGCTGGAGAAGGTCGGCCCGGCGTTCGTCGAGACCGGTGACGTGAAGAGCCAGGCCGACATCGACAAGGCCCTGGCCACCCTGCTGGACGACTCGCTGGTGAAGACGGCCGATCCGTCGGCCATCAAGGAATCCTAATGACGCACTTCGGCAACCCCGGCGCATCCGGCAACAGCGTTTACGCCACCAGCCAGGAAGGCCTGAAAGCCTCCGGCGTCCTCAAGACGGCAGGGCCAGACCGGCCGCAGCAGGACGGTTCCTCGCCGGAACGGCGCCCGGCCAACGGGCGGTCCGCGGCCGGTGTGCTCGGCAACGGCTGGGTGCGCCTGCTGCTGGGCCTGCTGCTGCCGGCCGCCGTGCTCGCGGCCTGGCAGTGGAGCACCTCGGCCGGACTGTTCAGCTCCGTCCAGCTGCCGGCGCCCGGGGCGGTCATCGAAGCCGCGGTTGACTTGATTCAGCGCGGCGAGCTGGCCCAGCATGTGGCCATCTCCACCCAGCGCGTGCTGCTCGGTTTCGCCTTCGGCGCAGCCTTGGGCCTGGTCTTCGGCGCACTGATCGGCCTGTCCAAGGTTGCCGATGTGCTGCTCTCCCCCACCATCGGCGCGCTGCGTGCCGTGCCGTCGCTGGCCTGGGTGCCGCTGCTGATCCTGTGGATGAAGATCGGCGAGGACTCCAAGGTCACGCTGATCCTGATCGGCGCCTTCTTTCCGGTGTTCACCACCGTCTCGCTGGCGCTGCGCCACGTGGACAAGAACCTGGTGGAAGCCGGCCGCGCGTTCGGGCTGAAGGGCGTGAAGCTGCTGACCACCGTGCAGCTGCCGGCCGTGGTGCCGGCGGTGTTCTCCGGCCTGCGGCTGGCGCTGGCACAGGCATGGCTGTTCCTGGTGGCGGCGGAACTGATCGCCTCCTCCATGGGCCTGGGCTTCCTGCTCACGGACTCACAGAACAACGGCCGCACTGACAGGCTGCTGCTGGCCATCGTCCTGCTGGCCATCATCGGCAAAATCACCGACGCGCTCCTGGGAGTCGCGGAGAAATGGGCAGTCAAGAGATGGGCATAGAAGTAGCCGAAACCGCCGCCGGCCGGGCAACCGCCGGGGGCACCGCCGTCGTTCTTGAAGGGACGCCGTACCGCGACCAGGTCACGGCTTGGCCGGATCCGCAGACCGAGGCCGAGCGGATTGCGTTCTGGGAGCGCGCCGCCGCCCGGCTGCAGTGGGCGGAGCCGTGGCATACCGCGCATTCGGCCACTCCGGTGGACACCGAGGCGCGCCGCGGCCCGGAGCTGCGTTGGTTCGACGGCGGCACGCTGAACGCCGCGGTGAACTGCGCCGACCGGCACGTGGCCGCCGGGCTCGGCGACAGGGTGGCACTGCACTTCGAGGGCGAGCCCGGCGACCGGCGCACGGTGACCTACCGCGACCTGCAGGAACTGGTTTCGCAGGCCGCCAACGCGCTGCTGGCGCTGGGCATCGGCAAGGGCGACCGGGTGGTCGTCTACCTGCCGGTGCTCGTGGAAACGATTGTCATCACGCTGGCGTGCGCGCGGATCGGCGC
The DNA here is from genome assembly GCF_053607305.1 of Arthrobacter sp. NPDC055138. Classification (NCBI taxonomy): domain Bacteria; kingdom Bacillati; phylum Actinomycetota; class Actinomycetes; order Micrococcales; family Micrococcaceae; genus Arthrobacter; species Arthrobacter sp. NPDC055138. The sequence continues at coordinate 17,792 of NZ_JBSGTH010000004.1, read as the reverse complement.
GGTGCATTCGCTGGTGTTCGGCGGCTTCTCCGCGGAGGCGCTGAAGTTCCGGGTGGAGGACACGCGCGCCAAGCTGCTGGTCACCACCGACGGCCAGTACCGCCGCGGCGCCGCCGTCCCGGTCAAGGCCAACGCGGACGAGGCCGTCTCCGGCGAGAACGCGATCGAGCACGTGCTGGTGATCAACCGGACCGGGCACACGGACATCAACTGGGTGGAAGGCCGCGACGTCTGGTGGCACGACGTGGTCGAGTCGCAGCCACGGGTGCATGAGGCTCAGGCGTTCGATGCCGAGACGCCGCTGTTCATCATGTACACCTCCGGCACCACCGGCCAGCCCAAGGGCCTGGTCCACACCACCGGCGGGTATCTGACGCAGGCTTCGTTCAGCCACTCGTATCTGTTCAGCAACCCGGATCCGGCCGCCCGCGCGGACGACGTGCACTGGTGCACCGCAGACCTGGCTTGGGTCACTGCGCACACCTACGAGATCTACGGACCGCTGAGCAACGGCGTGACCCAGGTGATCTACGAGGGCGTGCCGAACGCCCCGCACCCCGGCCGGCACTTCGAGGTCATCGAGCGTTACGGCGTGACCAGCTACTACACCGCGCCCACGCTGGTCCGGTCGCTGATGGGCTGGTTCCCGGACGGCATACCCGCCGAGTACAACCTGGGCTCCATCCGGCTGGCCGGCACCGTGGGCGAGGCGGTGAACCCGGAGGCGTGGCGCTGGCTGCGCAGCCAGGTGGGCCGCGATTCGCTGGTGGCCGGGGACCCGTCGTCGGGCATTCCCATGGTGGATACGTGGTGGCAGTCCGAAACCGGCGCCACCGTGCTCACGCCGCGCCAGACGGACGCCTCCTTCAAGCCCGGCTGCGCCACCCGCGCCTTGCCGGGGCTGGCCACAGACATTGTGGACGACGGCGGTGCCCGGGTGGGTGCCGGACAGCAGGGCAACATCGTGGTCACCAAGACCGGGCCGTCGATGGCCCGGACCGTGTGGGGAAACCCGGAGCGCTACTTCACCTCCTACTGGGAGAAGTATGCGGCGCAGGGCTGGTTCCTGGCCGGCGACGGCGCCCGGTTCGACGCCGAAGGCGACACCTGGATCCTGGGCCGGACGGACGACGTCATCAACATCTCGGGCCACCGGCTGTCCACCATCGAGATCGAGTCCGCGCTGGTCTCGCATCCGGCCGTGGTCGAGGCCGGCGTGTGCCCGACGTACGACGCGAAGACCGGACACGCGGCCACCGCTTTTGTGGTGCCGCTGGACAAGTCGCTGATCGGAGCGGAGGTTGCCCCGTTGACGACCGAGCAGGCCGCGGCGGTTGCCGCGCTGCGGGAGCACGTGGCCACGCAGATCGGTCCGATCGCCAAGCCGCGGGACGTGGTCTTCGTGCCGGACGTGCCCAAGACCCGCTCCGGCAAGATCATGCGGCGGCTGCTGACCCAGTTGTTCGAGGGAACCACACTGGGCGACACCACGTCGCTGCAGAACGAGCCGTGCATCGCGGAGATCCAGGCCATCTGCCAGCGGCGGTAGTAGTTTGCCTCCAGCCGCCATCGCTTCGCTCCGTGGCCGGCCGAAACTTCCCGAGTTTCGGCCGGCTTCCGGGCTTCCGCAGCCCGGGCTGTCCACGTTTTGGCGGCTCCCTGAGCGTTTGCCCTAGTCAGCGCCGGATGCCGTTCCAGAACATGGACAGTTCCTGCTGAACTTGGACACCTGGTCCGCTGCACGGCTGGCTGCATGACTTGCTGGGCATCAAAACCCTGGCGCTCAGGCCGTCCGGCGCAGCAGCGTCATCACCTCGGCGACGACGTCCTGAGGCGTGAAGACGAGATCCTCATACACGTACCGCAAGGTGGGGAACCCGCTCAGCATGCCGGCGTTGTTCCGTTTGCGGTCTTTCTTGAAGGTCGCCCGGTTCCAGTGGAAGTCGAACCCGTCGAGCTCGATGATGATCCTGCCTTCCACCACCATGTCCACCCGTCCGAGCCCCTGAATCGGAACCTGGGTTTCCACCCGCAGTCCGACGGAGCGGAACAGGTCGCGGGCAATAATCTCGAGCGGCGAATCGGCGTCGTCACCGATGCCTAAGACGACTGCGCGTCGAATACCGTTCCGTTTGCCCGGAAGCAGCTCCAGCAGTTCGGCTTTGCTGACGGCGCCCCGGCGCACCGCAGATTCCGCGATGACCAGCGCTTCCAGTCGGGGCCGGCATCGGATGGCGTGCAGAACGCAGTCCAGGATGCCCACGTAGTTCCCGGGTCGGTTCGGCCTCACCAAGTCGCCTCGGTGTTTGATCGTAGACGGCTGCTGCCGGCTGTGGAGCGTCCAAAGGTGCAGCTGATCCGGGTCTTTGATCGTCCAGAGCCCGAGTTCCTGAGCCGCCGAGATGCAAGTGATCAGCCCGTTGGCCAGAACCGCAACGCGTTGATCGGCGTCGGCATTCTCCGTACCGACGACGCCTTGCCGGAGCACAGCGATCGCGCCGTCCTTGATAGCTGCCTGGATCTGGTTTCGGCTGAAGCCGCATCGAGCCCGTTCGCTGGTCTGGAGTGTTCCACCGCGCCGTTCTATGTAACCGGCTACTGCGTAGTCCATAGCCACGAGCTTGCAGGCAACGGTCGCGGACAGCTAGGCAATTACCCTGCCTGTGGACAACGTGCTTTGTCGCCAGAACGCCTCTGTCTAAGGACGCCCTCGGCCAGTTGCCATCAGTAGCGGCCGCCGAAGAGGTGGATCTGCGAACGGACTTTGTCGCGGTGCTCCTCGATCAGGGCGTCTTTGGCGGCGCCGGCTTGCCACCATGCTCTGAGCCTGCGGGCAGTTGCCGCCAGAGCATGCGACATGGAAATTACCGCTGGCCGGATCCCACCGATGGCACCGGGGCGGGCAGCCTCGCGAGCAGGCACTGGCAAAGTCGACCGAACGCTGGCCGTGGCCGGATTGATGGATGGGTCGGCGAAGGACGGGCTGGAGCTGCGTGCCCGGTCAGCGAGGTCGACGTGGTGGCGGGTCTGCGTTGAAGTAGTCATGGCATCAGGTTCCGCGCACTCGCCGGCAAGAGCCACGATTCGGCAGGACCCGAATCGGGAATAGATCCGGGCTCCGGGCTCCACGCTCCGGCCGTGCCCACGATTCGGTCCTCCCCGAATCCTCGACCGGAGCACCCGGCGACCTTACGCTGTTCCCATGCACATCACCCTCAGCGCCGAGGACCTGACCAAGGTCCGGTTCGAGGCGGCGCCGCTGGGCGAAACGGTCGCTAGCCTGCGCGCCCTGCAGGTGGGAACGCCCATCCACCGGCCATGGATCGAGGCCACCAAGCGGCGCATTGCCGAGTCGGCCGATCCGCAGGCCCGCGACCACCTGCGCCTGCTCACCGCGCTGGTTCCACCGAAGGGCTTCCTGGCTGACTCCATCACGCCCACGCCAAAGTACCAGGGCACGGTCGCCGAGGGCCTCGCCGCCGTCGCCGAGGTGCCGCCGGAGGTGTGGCAGCGCGACGTCACCCACCTGCTCAGCCAGAGCCCGGCCGACTACGCCCGCGAGGAGCTGCAACGGCTCGCGGAGGACATCGACGCCGGCATCCCGCGCATCACCGCCGCCCTCGAGTGGTACTGGCGCACCGCCATCGAACCCGTGTGGCCGCGCCTGCGCTCCCTGCTGCTGGCGGATATCGACAGCCGCCTGGCCCAGCTGTCGCGCGACGGCATCCTTGAGGTCTTCAAGAGCCTGCACCCCAGCGTGCGCCCCACGCCCACCGGGCTGGAGATTATGCGCGGCTGCGAGGCCGACGACGTGCCCGAGCCCGGCGGCGGCCTGCTGCTGGTGCCGAATGCGTTCGTCTGGCCCAACACGTTGGTACTCAATGTCCGACCGTTCGTGCCCACTTTGACCTACGCACCGCGCGGCGTCGGCCGGCTCTGGGAAGCCAGCCGCGAGGCGACGCACAGCCCGGTGGCCCGGCTGCTCGGCAAGACTCGGGCGCAGATCCTCGCGCAACTCGATGTACCGATGACGACGACGCAGCTCGCCCGCTGCTTGGACCTCGCCGCCGGGACGGTCAACGAGCACCTGAAGGTGATGTCCGAGAGCGGTCTGGCGGCCACCATGCGTTCCGGCCGCGAGGTGTTCTACCGGCGGGCCGAAACCGGCGAGGCGTTGCTTACCCGGTTGTAACGATGCACGCCGCGAGGTTGGCGTCTCCTCCAGCGACGGCCCCGGGCTGTCCACGTTTTGCGGGTAGGTTTTGCGTTTGTCCTAGTCAGCGCCGGACGCCGCTCCAAGACACGGACAGTTCCTGCTGAAGGTGGACACCGGTCACGTTCATCGGCGTCGCCGTTCGTGGCGGGCCGAGACCGGCGAGGCTCTACTGGCCCGGTTGTAAGACCCAGGCGGCGCACCCGTTTGGACCGACTACCGTTCCCGCAGCGCGCGGACCAGCGAGTCGAATCGCTGGTTGGCAGCCAGGTCCTCAAGCAGGATGGCTTCCCCGTCCGGGCCGGCCAGCGGGATCCGCCAGTTGGGGTATTCGTCCGCGGTGCCAGGCTGGTTCTGGGTCCGCCGCTCCCCCACCACGTCGGTCAGGGCGACTCCCAGCAGCACCGACGGCGTCTGCGCGATGAACGCGTGCAGCGCCTCGATGGTGCGCTGCTCGCCGGAGGTGGCGGCGCCGTCGTCGTCGTGCTGTGAAGCAGCCGGAACCCGCGAGCGCACCAGGGACAGCACCGACTCCTGGGCTGCCTGGTCCAAGGTGCGCTCCTCCTCCACCGGCCGGTTCAGGAGGCCCAGCGATTCGCGCAGGTTCACGTGCTCGCCGGCAAGGTAACCGGCGGTGGGCGGCAGATCGTGGGTGGTGACGCTGGTGAGGCAGGAGCGGCGGTAGCTCTCCGGCGGGCGGGGCGTGGTGCCGTCGTACTCGAACCACAGGATGGAAGTGCCCAGGATGCCGCGCTCGGCCAGATAGTCCTGCACGCCAGGCTCGAAGACCCCGAGGTCCTCGCCGATCACCACCACGCCGGCCCGTTCGGCCTCGAGGGCGAGGATGCCGATCAGGGCCTCATGGTCGTAGTACACATAGGCGCCCTCGCCGGGCGGGCCGCCGACGGGGATCCACCAGAGCCGGAACAGCCCCAGGATGTGGTCCACGCGGATGCCGCCGGCGTGGCGCAGGATGGTCCGCAGCATGTCCCGGTAGGCGGCATAGCCGGACTCGGCGAGGCGTTCGGGATGCCACGGCGGCTGGGACCAGTTCTGGCCCTGCTGATTGAACATGTCCGGCGGCGCGCCCACCGAGATGCCCGCGGCCAGCACATCCTGCAACGCCCAAGCATCGGCACCGGCTGGATGGACGCCGACCGCGAGGTCATGCACTATCCCGAGGTTCATGCCGGCATCGAGGGCCCGGCGCTGCGCGGCCTCAAGCTGCTCGTCACACAGCCATTGCAGCCGCTGGTGGAACTCGATGCGGTCCTTAAGCGCACTGCGCTGAGATTCGATGAACTCCGGGTCGGACCACTCGGGAGCACCGGGCGGAAGGGATTCGGCGAGCGCGCACCACAGGGCAAAACGCTCCAGCCCCTCGCCTTCCTGGACGCGGAAGGCGTCGAACTGCTGCTGCCGTTCCGCGGGCCGGGGCACTGCGAAGACCGTTTCCAGCGCCTGCAGCTTGGCCGCAAAAACAGGATCACGGTCCAGGATGCCGGCGTCCAGGTTCGCGTTGTGGAAGGTGTTGGCCAGCGGGATGTCCCGGGCTTCGGGCACGTCCTCGACCCGCAGGTAGATCGGGTTGACGAAGCGGCGCGTTGTGGGCAGGTAGGGCGAGGGCTCCACCGGCGGCTTGGGCTCCGCCGCGTGCAGCGGGTTGATCAGGACGAACCCGGCACCCTTGGCGGCAGCCGTTTCGGCCAGCACGGCGAGGTCGTCGAGATCGCCGACGCCCCAGGACGACCGCGAGCGCACGGAGTACAGCTGCGCCATCAGGCCCCAGCTGCGGGGAAGCCGGTCGGCGGTGGACAGCCGTTGCGGGGTGACCACCAGCGCGCACTGTGCCTGGCTGACGGATGTTCCGGCGGCCTCGCCGGCGGGACGCCCGGTTGGGGGCTGGCTGGCTGCGGCCTGGCCGGTTGCGGGCTGGCCGGCTTCGGCTTCGGTCACCTCAAGCGTGTGCCAGCCCAGCGGGAGGTCGGCTGGCACCACCGCGGCCAGATGATCCCGCGGAACCCCGACCGCCTCGTGCGGCCCGCCGGGCACCACGTCAACGTCGCGCCGGGACCCGCCCTCCAACACGATCTGTACCCGGGGGCGCGCGCCCGCACGCACATTGACCGGCACCTCGGTGGCGTCTCCTTGGCGGACCACGACGGCGGGCGGCAGGGTGCGCTGCAACGGCGCCAGTTCCGCGGCACGGAGGGAGACGGTCACGTCGTCGTCGGTCTTGCAAGGAACACCCAGCGCGGTGAGGACAGCGACCAGCGTTGCCGGTCCGACCGCCTGCTCAGCTCCGTCCCAACCCCGGAAGGTCGTGCCGACGCCGTGTTCCCGTGCGAGGCGCTGCAGCGCCGTAAGCTCAGCCATGGAACCCAATCTACGGGTGGCATGGGATGCGTGCACCCCGGGGGGTCTCCACGCGCTCGCCGGCGCTCGCTTGGTCGACCACCGGACGCGGACCCGACCAGGCGCTCGCTTGGTCGACCACCGGACGCGGACCCGACCAGGCGCTCGCTTGGTCGACCACCGGACGCGGGGCACCCAAGCCAAGCACCGCCGTCGTACTGGAAATTCAAGGCAAGACGCAACGCGGCTCAACAATTTTGGCGGCTACGGCGGAAGTTGCGAGAATGGACGGGACCATCCCGAGCGGTTGAGAGATCTGGCTCTTTGACACCGCAGCAACCATCCGGCCTACCGGAAAGGTGCTACCGCCAGAAGCGATGGAGAGAGCGCAAGCAATCTTTGATCCGGATGGCGCCCCCGCATCCGGGCGCGTCGCCAGGACCGTCATTGCCTCGGGAACCTAAGTTTTGAAGGAGTTGCCTGATGGCTGAACGCACATTCGGTTTCCGCACCCGTGCCCTGCACGCCGGCGGCACGCCCGACGCCGAGCATGGCGCCCGGGCCGTGCCGATCTACCAGAGCACGTCGTTCGTGTTCAAGGACACCGACGACGCCGCGAACCTCTTCGCGCTGCAGAAGTACGGCAACATCTACTCCCGCATCGGCAACCCCACCGTGGCCGCGTTCGAGGAGCGAATCGCCTCCCTGGAAGGCGGCATCGGCGCGGTGGCCACGTCCTCGGGCATGGCCGCCGAGTTCATCACCTTCGCGGCGCTGGCCGGCGCGGGCGACCACATTGTGGCGTCGTCCAAGCTCTACGGCGGCACCATCACCCAGCTGGACGTCACGCTGCGGCGGTTCGGCGTGGAGACCACGTTCATCGACTCCACCGACCCGGCCGACTTCGCCGCGGCCATCCGCGAGAACACCAAGGCGGTCTACACCGAGATCGTGGCGAACCCGTCCGGCGACATTGCCGACCTCGCGGGTCTGGCCGCGGTGGCGCACGACGCCGGCCTCCCCCTGGTGGTGGACGCCACCCTGAGCACTCCCTACCTGATCCGGCCGATCGAGCACGGCGCGGACATCGTGATCCACTCCGCCACCAAGTTCCTCGGCGGGCACGGCACCACGCTGGGCGGTGTTGTGGTCGAGTCCGGGCGTTTCAACTGGGGCAACGGCAAGTTCCCGCAGATGACCGAACCGGTGGCCAGCTACGGCAATGTGTCCTGGTGGGGCAACTTCGGCGAGTACGGCTTCCTGACCAAGCTCCGTTCCGAGCAGCTGCGCGACATCGGCCCGTCGTTGTCCGCGCAGTCCGCGTTCCAGCTGCTGCAGGGCGTGGAAACGCTGGCGCAGCGGATGGACGAGCATCTGGCCAACGCCCGCAAGGTGGCCGAGTGGCTGGAAGCCGATGAGCGGGTCTCCTGGGTCAGCTACGCTGGGCTGCCCGCGCATCCGCACTATGAGCGCGGCCGGAAGTACCTGCCCAAGGGCGTGGGCTCGGTGTTCAGCTTCGGCGTCAAGGGCGGCCGCGTGGCCGGCCAGAAGTTCATCGAATCGCTGCAGCTGGCCAGCCACCTGGCCAACATCGGCGACGCCCGCACCCTGGTGCTGCACCCGGGATCCACCACGCACCAGCAGCTCACCGCTGACCAGTTGGTGGCGGCCGGCGTGCCCGAGGACCTGATCCGGATCTCCGTGGGACTGGAAGACGTGGACGACATCCTCTGGGACCTGGACCAGGCCCTGGACCTCGCCACCGCGGTGGTCGACCGGTCTCTACTCGGCGCTGGCGCGCCTCCATCGACCACCGAAAGTGCCAGCGAGCGCGCGGAGACCCGCGACTTCGACGCCTCCGAGTTCGCATCCCCGGAGTACGACGGCGCCGCGTGCGCCCTCCCGTCGGCCCGCCCCGGCGCCGGCGAAACCGTTGAGACAGGAGCCGCCAAGTGACCGCCACAGCAGAACGCGCGTGGGTGGGACCGTCCGCCCCGGAACGGCTGAACATCCTGCGGAACACCAAGTCGATTGCCATAGTCGGCGCCTCGGACAAGCCCAGCCGGGCCAGCTACTTCGTGTCCACGTACCTGCTGTCCAGCTCGCCGTACAAGGTCTACTTCGTGAATCCGGTGGCCAAGGAGATTCTGGGCCAGCCGGTCTACAAGTCGCTGGCGGACCTGCCCGAGGTCCCGGACCTGGTGGACGTGTTCCGCAAGCACGACGACCTGCCCACCGTGCTAGAGGAGACGCTGGCCGTCGGAGCCAAGACCATCTGGCTGCAGCTGGGCTCCTGGCACGAGGAGGTCGCGGCGAAGGCCGAGGCCGCCGGCCTGAACGTGGTGATGGACCGCTGCGTAAAGATCGAGCACGCCCGCTTCCACGGCGGCCTGCACCTGGCCGGCTTCGACACCGGCGTAATCTCCTCCAAGCGGCAGTTGACCGCGTAGAACGGCTTGCCGAAGGTTTCACGGCAACAATAGCCCGTTCCTAGTCCCCGGCCCTCCCTTGGAGGGCCGGGGCAGGGGCGGGCTTTTGCTTGCCCCGGACGTTGAAGTAGGAGCTTCCAAGGATTTCCCCAAGGTCCTCGTCAGATGCTGTGGCCAGCCACACATCACTCGACTAGGGGAGTCATCATGTTCAAGAAATCCGCCCATCCAAAACACAGGAGGGGCACCGAACGTGCCCAAAGGGGGAAGCCATCCGTCCCCCAAAAGGTGACCGCCGGGCTGGCCGCGCTGGTGCTGGGCGCGGGCGTGCTGCCCACAGCCCTCGCTCCCGCCGCGCTGGCAGCGCCGGTCGGTCAGGGCCTGACTCTTAATGCAGGGGATATGAGGTTCATCCTCAAGCAGATCAAGATTGCGGAGAACCACGCAACCAAGGAAGATGCCGAGGGTAAGCCGGTTCCGGGCCAGCCGCTCCTCGGCTCCGGCCCCAACCAGATAGCCAATCCCCTGTTGCCGTTCGGGCTTCGCACGGTGGACGGGACGGATAACAACCTGGTGGCTGAGCAGGAACACTACGGCTCCGCCAGCCTGCCGTTCCCGCGACTGGCTGAGCCGGAATGGCGGACCACGGCCGGGGGGCAGTCATACAAGTCCGTCAACACCACCGTGACTGATGCCGACCCCCGCTTCATCAGCAATGTCATTGTGGACCAGACCGCCAGCAATCCTGCCGCGATCGCCGCCGCCGGCAAGGCGCACCGAACGGTGAACGACGGCCCGACAGCGGTTCCTTGCGACGCCAATGGCCAGCCCTTGAACTGCGTGCCTGAAGGCGAAACACTCGATATCCCGAATGTCACCACCGATTTTGGACTCTCACCGCCATACAACGGCTTCTTTGCCCTGTTCGGCCAGTTCTTCGACCACGGCGTGGACTTCACCAAGAAGACCAATAACTTGGTCATGATGCCCCTGGCAACGGACGATCCGCTGTATGTCGAGGGCGGGCCGAATTTCATGGTCCTCAACCGGGCGGAGAACCAGCCCGGGCCTGACGGCGTGCTCGGCACGCCCGACGATATCCAGGACGGCACCAATACTGACTCCCCGTGGGTCGACCAGAGCCAGACCTACTCCTCGAACCCGTCGCATCAGGTCTTCCTCCGGGACTATGAGCTCAACGAAAGCGGCGACCCGGTCTCTACCGGCGAACTGATCGAAGGAGCCCCCGGCGGCATGGCCACCTGGGCGGACATCAAGGCCCAGGCCGCGTCCATGCTCGGCCTGGAGCTCTCCGACGCTGACGTCGTGAACATCCCGATGCTGGCCACCGACCAGTACGGGCGCTTCCTGCGTGGCCCCAACGGCCTGCCGCAGTACATCACCCAGGACAACCAGTTCGTGGAAGGGAACCTGGAGAACCCCGTCGCGCCGCCGGCGAATGTCCAGCGGATCGGGATCGCGTTCCTGGACGACATCTCCCACTTCGCCGCACCGTTCGACTCCCGTGGCAGGGCCCTGGCAGCTGACGGAGATAGCGACCTCACGCCTGTTACCGGCCCGCAAGCCGCGGGCACCTACGACGACGAAATGCTTGACGCGCACTTCGTTGCTGGCGACGGCCGCGTCAACGAGAACATCGGCCTCACCGCCGTCCATCAGGTCTTCCACTCGGAGCACAACCGATTGGTCACCTACATGGAAGACCTGCTGACGTCCTTGAATCTGGATCTGAACGAGTGGAAGCTCCCCAACGGCGATTGGAACGGGGAGCGTCTCTTCCAGGCCGCACGCTTCGTCACGGAGATGGAGTACCAGCACATCGTCTTCGAGGACTTCGCGCGGAAGATCCAACCGGGCATCAATCCGTTCAACGTATTCACCCAGTCCGACACGGGTATCAACCCGGCGATCCACGCCGAGTTCGCCCACGCGACCTACCGCTTCGGTCACTCGATGTTGACGGACACGGTGGACCGGAAGACCAACAGCGGTGCCGACATCGGCCTTCCGCTGCTGGACGCGTTCCTGAACCCGCCGGCCTACTACGCCAACGGCGATGCAACGTTGACCCCCGACCAGGCCGCCGGCGCAATCGCCATGGGCATGACGGATCAGGTGGGCGCCGAACTGGACGAGTTCGTCACCGATACGCTGCGCAACAACGTCCTGGGCCTGCCCCTCGACCTCGCCTCGCTCAACATCGCTCGCGGCCGGGACACCGGCGTTCCATCGCTGAACAACTTCCGCAAGCAGCTCTATGAGCAGACGAGCGAGTCGTCGCTGAAGCCCTACAGCAGCTGGGTTGACTTCGGGCAGGCGCTGAAGCATCCAGATTCGGTGGTCAACTTTATGGCCGCTTACGGCACGCACCCCAGCATCACCGGGGCCACGACCATTGAGGCCAAGCGCGCTGCCGCACAGAAGCTCTTCGACATGAGCCCCGACCCCGCGGCGGAAACACCGACCGATGCCTACGACTTCGTCAACAGCAATGGCGAATGGGCGAACGAGGGCGCCGCTTCCAAGACCGGCCTCGACAAGGTTGATCTGTGGGTGGGCGGCCTTGCCGAGGCGCAGAACCTCTTCGGCGGACTGCTCGGCTCCACCTTCAACTACATCTTCGAACGCCAGATGACTGACCTGCAGGACGGCGACCGGCTTTACTACCTGTCCCGCACCTCGGGCCTGAACCTGCGGACCCAGCTTGAAGGCAACTCGATGGCCGAACTGGTGATGCGCAACACCGACGCCGCAGCACTCAAGGCCGATGTCTTCGGTGTCGCCGACTGCGAGTTCGAGATGGGCAACATCGTCGGGACCACGGGTAATAACGTCGCCGATGATCCTGCCTCCGTCTGTGACGAATCGGCGCTGCTGATGCGCATGGCCGACGGCACCGTCCGCTACCGCGTCTCCAACAGCGTGGACCGCCCGGGCCTGAACGCCCAGGCGACCTACAACGGCAAGGACGACGCCGACGGCGCCGACGGAACGGACCGGATCTGGGCCGGCATCGACAATGACACGGTCTGGGGCAACGGCGGCGATGACATCATCGAAGGCAACGACGGTGCGGACACCATCTTGGGCGGTTCCGGCAACGACCGGATCACCGACACTCACGGAGACGACGTGCTCAAGGGTGGCCCCGGCAACGACGCGATCGACGCCGGTCCCGGACTGGACATCATCATGTCCGGCGAAGGCGACGACTTCTCCAACGGCGGCCTCAACGGCAACGAGCACTTCGCCGGCGAGGGCAACGACCTGGTGATGGCCGGCGACGGCCCGGACACGGTGTTCGGCGGTGGCGGCGATGACTGGCAGGAAGGCGGTAACGCCAACGACCTGCTCCAGGGAGACAGCGGCGCACCGTTCTTCGACGACATCAACAACCCCGGCCACGACGTCCTCATCGGCGACAGCGGCGAGGATGACTACGATGCCGAGGGCGGGGACGACATCATGGTCGCCGGCCCCGGTATCGAACGCAATCACGGTGTCTACGGCTTCGACTGGGTGACCCACGCCCGGTCCGTCGAAGCGGGCGATTCCGACATGCGGATGATCATAGTGGAGGGCCCCAACGCCCTGAAGGACCGGTTCCTGCTGGTAGAGGCGCTCTCCGGCTGGGACAAGGACGATGTCCTGCGCGGTGATGACGTCGCTCCGTCAGATCCCGACAACGAGGTCGGTGTAGCCGGCCTCAGCAATGCGCTCGATGCCGAGGGTATCAAGCGGATCACCGGCCTGGCCGACCTGCTGCCCGCTGGCGCTACCGACTTCGGTGCTGGCAACATCATCATCGGCGGTTCTGGCAGCGACCAGATCTGGGGCAACGGTGCGGATGACATCATCGACGGCGACAAGTGGCTGAACGTCCGGCTGAGCGTCCGCGACGACCAGGGCACGGAACTGAAAACCGTCACCACTCTGAAGGACATTCAGGCCGACATCATGGCTGGCAAGATTGACCCGGGCAATGTTGTCATCGTGCGGGAAATTCTGAACAGCGCGGCTCCGACTGACATCGACACCGCCAACTTCTCGGGCGCACGCGATGAATACGACATCACTACGGTCAACGGAGTCACTACCGTCGCGCACACCGGCGGCACCGGGGACGACGGCACTGACACCATCACCAACGTGGAGCGGCTCCGGTTCACGGACCAGACCGTTGACGTGGCGGCCTTGCGCGATACCCAGGCACCCACGGTGACCGGCCGCACTCCAGCTGCCGGGGCAACGAATGTGGCAGTCGGGACCGACATCACGGCGACCTTCAGCGAGGTCGTCCGGGCGATCGACGGGACAACGGCTACCTTGACGGCAGCCGGGGCACCGGAGCCAGTTGCCGCCACCGTAACCTACGATGAGGCCACCCGAACGGCGACGCTCAACCCGACGGCTGACCTGGCGATCGACACGGTCTACACCGTTCGGCTCACCAGCGGAATCCGGGACACGGGGGGCAACCCCCTGGCTGCTACCAGCTGGACGTTCACCACTACCGGGCCCGCTCCGTCAGTGACCGGACGGACCCCGGCGGAGGACGCGACCGACGTGGCCACCAATGGGAACGTCACCGCTACCTTCAGCGAAGCGATCACCGGAGTCAACGCCAACACCTTCCGGGTCACCAACTCGGCGGGCGCGGCAGTGGCCGCAGGACTGAGCTACAACGCGGCAACCCGGACCGTCACCCTCAACCCGGAGGCAAATCTGCAGGCCAACACGGTATATACCGTGGAGTTGACCAGCGGCATCCGGGACCTGCAGGGTAATGCCCTTCCGGCCACCACCTGGAACTTCACTACCGAAGGCGGCCCGTCCATCACCGGACGGACCCCGGCAGTGAACGCCACCAACGTGGCCGCCAACGGCAACATCACCGCTACCTTCAGCGAACCGATCACCGGAGTCAACGCCAACACCTTCCGGGTCACCAACTCGGCCGGCACGGCAGTGACCGCAGCACTGAGCTACAACACTGCAACCCGGACGGTCACCCTCAACCCTGCTGCCAACCTGCTGACCAACCGCACCTACACCGTGCGGCTGACCAACGGCATCACGGACCTGACGGGTAACCCGATCACGGCCACCACCTGGAACTTCACCACCGAATCCGGCCCGTCCATCACCGGACGGACCCCGGCGGTGAACGCCACCAACGTGGCCACCAACGGTAACATCACCGCTACCTTCAGCGAACCGATCACCGGAGTCAACGCCAACACCTTCCGGGTCACCAACTCGGCCGGCACGGCAGTGACCGCGGCACTGAGCTACAACGCCGCAACCCGGACGGTCACCCTCAACCCTGCTGCCAACCTGCTGACCAACCGCACCTACACCGTGCGGCTGACCAACGGCATCACGGACCTGACGGGT
>NZ_JBSGTH010000004.1:0-3278 GCF_053607305.1 Arthrobacter sp. NPDC055138 | reverse complement strand
TAACCCGATCACGGCCACCACCTGGAACTTCACCACCGAAGCCGCTCCGGCCATCGCCGGACGGACCCCGGCGGTGAACGGCACCAACGTGGCGACCAACCGCAACCTCGCGGTGACGTTCAGCGAACCGGTCCGGGGCGTCAGCTCCAGCACCGTGACGTTGAAGACCTCCGCGGGCAAGAAAGTACCGGCGACGGTCACCTACGACGCTGCGAAGCGCACAGTGACAGTGAAGCCCATGGCGATCCTGCCGAGCAGCACCCGCTTCACGGTTAGCCTCAGCAATGGCATCACGGACGTCAACGGCAACCGCCTGGCGGCTTCCAGCTGGAGCTTCAAGACGGAAAGCCGGCCCACGGTGTCCAAGCGGACGCACGCATCCGGAGCCAAGTCGATCAACCGGAGCCGCAACATCCACGTGAAGTTCAGCGAAGCAGTCTCCGGAGTCAGCGGCTCCAGCTTCAAGCTGGTGGACAACAAGGGCAAGACGGTTTCGGCCAAGGTCAGCTACAACTCGCGCACCAAGACGGCGACCCTGAACCCGTCGAGCAAGTTGAAGGCAAACGCCACCTATAAGGTTCGGCTGAGCAGCAGCATCAAGGATGCCTCCGGCAACCGGCTGTCAGCAACCAATTGGTCGTTCCGGACCGGACGGTAAATAGCCGCCTCAACCAAAAAGAGTCCAGGCCTCGGAGAAATCCGGGGCCTGGACTTTTTCGTGCCGGGAACCGCTACATTCGGAAGGCTGGCGTAGTGCGTCCCTCGGCGTCAGTGCGCCGGGACGATCTCCACCGTGCTGGCGAGCCGGCGGTTCTTGAGCACGGGCAGGAATTCGCGTACTTCGTCGATCCGGCGCCGGGTCACGTCGACGGTGACCACGCCGCGCGGCTCGTCGTCCAGATAGGCCACCGGGATGCCCATCGGATCCAGGATGGCCGAATGCCCCACGGTATTGGTGCTCGAGGTCCCGGCCGCAGCTACCCAGCAGGTGTTCTCGATGGCACGGGCGCGCAGCAGCGTTTCCCAGTGCTCGATCTTGTGATCGCCCTTGAACCAAGCGGCCGGCACGCACAGCAGGTCCGCCCCTTGCGAGGCCAGCGCCCGTGCCAGCTCGGGGAAGCGCAGGTCGTAGCAGGTGAGCACGCCGATGTTCAGCTCCCCAAGCTGCACGATCTTCAGGCCGCCGTCGCCGGGCTTGATCCGCTTCGACTCCTGGTAGGAGAAGGCGTCGTACAGGTGCAGCTTGCGGTAAGTGTCCACAATCCGGCCGTTGGAGTCCACGATCACCAGCGTGTTGTACGGCCGCTCCTCGCCGCTGGATTCATAGCCGCCGGCGATAATCGCGATGCCGATCTCGGAGGCAATAAAGGACAACTGCTGCACAAACGTGGTCCAGTTGGCGTCCACGGCAGCGGCCAGATCGCCCTGCACATGCCGCACGGTGAACATCGACTCTTCCGGCAGCACGATCAGTTCCGCACCGTCGGCCTTGGCCTCTTCCGCAAGCGAGCGCACCGTCGCAAGGTTCTCCGACATGTCCCCGCTGGGGTTGAGCTGTCCGACGCTGATCTTCATGATGCGCTCCCGTCTTACTGGCGGCGTGTTTCCTTCCAGCCTACCTAAGGTCAACTCCACCGGCGCACGTGGGAACGTTGCATTCGGGGGACGACGACGATGCGCCGGGTCGTGCGCGGCGGCAACCTTGCGGATACCCGCCGTTGCGGCGGCGTTACGGCGGGGCTTCGCCGCCGGCGCTACCGGGCGCAGCGCAGGATGGCCTCCACGCTCCGGTCGGCGTCCGCTTCGGTGGTGGACCAGTTGCAGACGCTGATCCGCATGGCTGCCTGACCATGCCACGTGGTGCCGGATAGCCAGAGCGTCCCGTCCTCCTGCACCCGATGCACTACCTCGCGGGTGAACTCGTCCGGGTCGGAGCCGTCCTCCGGCGTGAACCGGACCAACACCTGGTTGAGCACCACGTCGTTGAGGATTTGCACGCCGTCCATGGCCGCCAGTTGTCCGGCCATCCGCGCGGCCAGCGAGCAGCAGCGCCCCACCAGGCCCGCCACCCCATCGCGACCAAGGGTCCGCAGCGCGGCATAAGCAGGGAATCCACGGGCGCGCCGGGAGAACTCCGGCACCCAGGCCACCTCGTCCCGCTCCTGCCCGTACTCCAGGTAGGCCGCGTGCGGCGGGGACATGGTGCGCTGGTGCACATCGGAGTCGCGGACAATGGCTATCCCGGAGTCGTAGGGAACATTGAGCCATTTGTGCGCGTCGGTGGCCCATGAATCCGCCAGTTCCACGCCGTCCAGCAGGTGCCGGAGCTCTGGGCTGGCTGCGGCCCACAGCCCGAAGGCGCCGTCCACATGCACCCAGGCGCCGTGCCGCCGTCGTACGCGTTCCACCGCCGCCCGGAGAGGGTCGAATGAACCGGAGTTTACGTTGCCGGCCTGCAGGTTAACGATCAGCGGCAGACCCTCGGGGATCCGTTCCAGCACTGCGTCGAGTGAATCCAAAGTAATCCGGCCTTGCTCGTCCGTATCCACCAAGTGAATGCGGCGGCGTCCCAGGCCCAGGTACTGCAGAGCCGACAATACGGTGCTGTGGGCTTCTTCGCCCACAACGACGGCGATCTCTGGTGCGCCGAAGAGCCCGTCGCTGACGACGTCCCAGCCGGCACGCTCCAGCACCGCCGTCCGCGCCGCCGCCAGACAGGTGAAGTGGGCCATCTGGCAGCCGGTGACCAGACCGAAGCCGCAGTTCGGCGGCAGACCGAACAGATCCAGCAGCCACTGGCCCACTGCCTCTTCCACCACCGAGGCGGCCGGGCCGGCCACATAGAGTCCCGCATTCTGGTCCCACGTGGACGTCAGCCAATCGGCGGCAAGAGCCGCGGGCTGGGCACCGCCAATGACGAAGCCGAAATAGCGCGGGCCTGCCATCGCCACGGCAGCCCGCCCGCCGACGCCGGCCAGGTGTTCGATGACCTTGTGCGGGTCCTCTCCCCGCTGGGGCAGTCCGCCCACCAACTCCCGGCGCAACTCGGAAACGTCCATTCCCGTTTTGACCGGGCGTTCCGGCAGCGACCGCAGATAGTCCGCAGCAAGTTCCGCCGTCCGGCGGAGCAGTTCGTCGTCCCCCATGACGTGCATGCTACGCCCGAGGGCCACGCCTGCGACAGGGGTGGTTTGGGGGTTAACGAAGGGAAGGCCCCGCCGTCGTTGGCGGGGCCTTCCCTTGTAAAGAATGTCCGGCGGTGACCTACTCTCCCACAC
>NZ_JBSGTH010000003.1:419707-553087 GCF_053607305.1 Arthrobacter sp. NPDC055138 | reverse complement strand
CCAGCGGCCACCACCGTCCAACACGCCGCTACGCGGAGGTTTTCAAATGAGGCAACGTATCCGGCTACGCGGAGGTTTTCTATGAGTCAACGCGGTGTCTACCGCATCACACAGGCAACCAGTAGGGTTGAGACAACCGGCCCTCGGGGAAGGCATACCGGAAGGTACTTTCATGGATACGCAGCAGGACATGGCAGAGGCCGGGACTATCCGCTCCAACAGCACCGAGCTGGGACACGGCGCTGAGCTGGGACAGGGCGAGGGACTCGCACTGCCCGAGTTCCACAACGCCTGCGGACGGATCAGGGCCGCTATCGAGACCGTCATCGACGGCAAGTCGGAGGCGGCCCGGCTGGCACTCACAGTGCTGCTGGCACAGGGGCATCTGCTCTTGGAGGACGTGCCCGGCGTCGGCAAAACCATGCTGGCGAAGACTCTGGCCAAAACCATCGACTGCAGCGTGCACCGGATCCAGTTCACTCCTGATCTGCTGCCCTCCGACGTCACCGGTGTCTCCATCTATAACCAGGACAAGCACCGGTTCGAATTCCGGCCGGGACCGGTGTTCGCCAACATCGTCATCGGCGACGAGATCAACCGCGCCTCGGCCAAAACCCAGTCGGCGCTGCTCGAATGCATGGAGGAACACCAAGTCACGGTGGACGGTACCTCCTACCCGCTGGACACCCCGTTCATGGTGATCGCCACGCAGAACCCGATCGAGATGGAAGGCACCTACCCGCTGCCGGAAGCGCAACGCGACCGTTTTATGGCCCGGATTTCCATGGGCTACCCGGACCTGCGTGCGGAAATGGACATGTTGGAGACCCATCAGTCCGTCTCGCCGCTGGTGGCGGTCCGTCCCGTCGTCACGGTGGACGAAGTGCGCAGCATGGTCGCCACGGTCCGCGATGTGTATGTCTCGCCCGCTGTGAAGGAATACACCGTGAACATCGGCCGGGCCACTCGAGAGCATCCGCATTTGCGGCTGGGGGCAAGCCCGCGAGCCATGCTCCAGCTGCTGCGGGCGGCCAAGGCGACGGCGGCGCTGAACGGCCGCGACTTCGTCCTTCCCGATGACGTGGCCAGCGTTGCCGAAGCCGTGCTCGCCCACCGGTTGATCCTCGACCGGAAAGCCGTGACGGCCGGCGAAGACGCTTCCAGCGTGGTGGCTTCGGTGGTGGCCAAAGTCCCGGTCGGCGGCGAGTCCCGCCGCGTATCCCCCTGACGCACATGGACGCGTTCGGCTGGCTGCCCACCCGGTACATCACGCTGCGCGGCTGGGGAATCCTGGCGACGGGAATACTGGCGCTGCTGCTGGCGCAGGTGCTGGGCCGCCGCGACCTGCTCACGCTGGGTGTGTTCCTGGTTGGGCTCCCGCTGCTGGCCGCGGCGGCGATGGTGCTGCTCAAACCGCAGTTCATCGTGGGGCGGAAGTTCCGGCCGGCCGCCGTCGAAACCGGCGTGGTGGCCCAGGTCGAGTTGACGGTGCGGCGCAGCGGAGGCCTGTCCGGACTCGTGTATATGGAGGAGCAACTGCCGCCTCGCTTCGGCAAGGCTCCGTCGTTCCGGTTCCCGGCGCGGCACCCGTCCCGCTCCGGAGCGAGCATTTACGAATACAAGCTCCGCTCCAACCAGCGCGGGTTGTTCGCCATCGGCCCGGTCACGGCCGATTTCACCGACCCATTTGGGCTGGCTAATCACCGGCATCATCTGGGCGAAACCAGCCCCCTAGTGGTGACGCCGGCCCCGGTGCAACTGCCGGCCACCTCGCTGACCGGGGCACGCGGTTCCGACGGCACGGCGAGCACTCGGCGGCAAGCCAATCCCAGCGACGACGACGTGATGACCCGCGAGTACCGCTACGGCGATCCGATGCGCCGGGTCCACTGGGCGGCGACGGCCCGGCACGGCGAGCTCATGGTCCGCCAGGAAGAATCGGTGACCACACCGCAGGCCACGATCGTGCTGGACCGGCGCGCTTCTGCCTTCGGCACCGGTCTGATGCCGTCCTTCGGCGACGGGGGCAGCCATCACGGCGACCTGCTGCACACCTCGCCGGCCTTTGAGTGGGCCGTCACGGCCGTGGCTTCGGCCGCCAACGACTTCCTCCAGCGCAACTACACGGTCCGGCTCCTGGACATCCACGCCGCGGCGGCGGTCCTCGAGTCCCCGTCGGCGCCGTCGCCCGGCCAAGAGGAATTCGACGGGCCCGCAGGCTACCAGGACCTGGCCGAAGGACTGGCCGCGCTGGGCCTGGCCGACGACCACCGCAAGTCCGAGCGGCATCCGGCCGCACCCGCCTTCGGGGACCGGCTGATGGACAAACTGGCGGCGCACAAATACAAGGGGCCGCTTGTCGCGGTGCTGGGCCAGATCGGCAGCGACGAAGCGCGCCTGCTGGCCCCCGCCGCCGAATTCGGCTCGCATGCCTTCGCTTTGATCGTTACCGACCGGCCACAGCTCGCGCGGGCGTCGATGGACCTGCTGCGCGCCGGTGGCTGGCGCACCGTTGCGGTCAGCCCCAAAGCCTCGGTGTCGGCCGCTTGGGCGCACTTCGATCTGGGCGACCGGATCGAACCGTTGGGAACAGGAGCGGCGCAGTGACCGTCATGCTGGAACGGCCCACCGAACGCCGTACCCCCGGAGCATCCGGTCGCAGCGGCGGCCGGCCCCCCTCCCCCGGCTTCGCGCCGTGGTTGATGAGCACCGCCGTCGCTGTTGCAGTCCTGCTCACCGCCGCCAACCTGCGCGGTGTCCTCGAGGGCTGGAGCTGGCTGTTCCCGGTCGCCGTGACCGTGTGTTCCATCGAGACCGCCACCGGCTTGGCCCGCCGGTTGGACTGGCCACCGCTGACGGGGGCACTGCTGGGACTCGCTGCCCTGGTGATGTCGGTGAATGCAATGTTCCTGGCGCCGACCAGTTTCCTGGGCATCATCCCCGGACCCGGCACCTTCGCGGCCCTGGATCCCATGTTGGAGGAAGCCCGGGACACCGTGGTCTCGCAGGTGGCACCGGTGCTGGTGAACAACGGCATTGCGCTGGCGGCCTGTGTGGGAGTCGGGCTGATCGCCCTCCTGGTGGACACTCTGGCCGTTCCGCTGCAGATGCCTGCCATCAGCGGCCTGGGCCTGCTCGGTTTGGCCTCTGTCCCGGCCATGATCAAACCGAACAGCATCGGCACGGCCGGCTTCCTGGCGGCCGCCGCCGGTTATCTGCTGTTGCTGGGATGCGCCCACTGGTTGGCCTCCGACGGCGGCGGCAGGGGACGCTTGGCGTCCGCCGAACAACTCCGCCGCGCCTCGGGCATCGCAGCAGCCGGGCTGGCGGCCGCGCTGGTGCTCCCGCTGGCCATCCCGGGCTTCTCGTCCGGTCTATTCCCGGAGGGTTCGCGGCTCAATTGGGGTTCGCCGACCGGGCTGAATCCGGTGGTGAATCTGGGCGATAATCTCCGTCGCCCGGGCGCCTTTGGACGGATGACCTATGCCACCGATGCGGAAGAGCCGCTGTACCTGCGCTCGGTCACGCTGGAAAACCTGACCGGCGCGCGCTGGAGCCCCAGCGCATTCGGGGGCAATAAACGGACGGGAATCGACGAACTGGACGTGCCCGGCGTGCAGAACCTGCTGGCAGCCGGCGAGGTGACCACCACGCGGATCAGCACGGCATCCTTCACCAGCCCGTGGCTGCTGGCACCTTACGCCCCGGCGCAGGTCTCCGGCGCCCGCGGCCAGTGGAGCTGGGATCCGAGCACGCTGAACATCCGCGGAGAATCAGGAACCACCACCGCCAACCAGGACTATGAGGTGCGCAGCGTCAAACCCCGGCTGACCCGGGACGTGCTCCGAGCCGCCGAGCCAACCAACAACGCGATAGTCGATTCGGTCTTCTCCGAGCTCCCGGACAGCATGCCCTCCATTATCACCGATACGGCCGCGACGGTGCTTGACGGATTGGACAGCCCGTACGAGCAGGCCATGGCCATCCAGACATATCTGCGGGCACCCGGCTTCGTATACTCCGAACAGGCACCCGTTGAGGGCGGCTACGACCAGAGCGGCTTCGAGGTGGTGGCGGCCTTCTTGGAGGAGAAGTCCGGCTACTGCATCCACTACGCCGCAACCATGGCCATCATGGCCCGGATCGCGGGCATCCCCAGCCGGATGGCGGTCGGCTACGCACCGGGACGCCCCACCGGAACCGTACTCGATGATGGCCCGGGCGGGGATCTGAAGGAATTCGAGGTCGATTCCAGGGACGCCCACGCCTGGCCCGAGCTCTTCTTCAACGGCGTGGGCTGGGTCTCCTTCGAGCCGACCCCGTCACGCGGTGTGCTGCCGGCCTACGCTCAGGCCCAAACCACCCCCGGCTCCCCCACTACGGCGGACGACGTCCTGAGGCCCACCGGCGAGCCCCGGCCGGCCACCGGCGCGGCGGCAGAGTCAGCGGAATCCGGTTCGCAGGCTCCGGCTGAGGACGACGTGCTCTCCCGCCAGCTGTGGTCGGCGTCGGCAGCGGCCGTCGTGCTGGGCCTCCTGCTGGCGCCGCTGGTGCTGCGCCGCCGTCGCACGAATCGGCGACGGACGGCGCTGGCGGCCGGCGGAACCGGGCGCAGGGCCGCCGTCGCCGCGTGGGTTGAAGCAGTGGATACCGCAGAGGACCTCGGCTGGGCGGCCGCGGCTACGGAGACGCCGCGGGCTTTCCAACAGCGCCTTGACGACGCCGGGGTGGTCGCCGGCCGGTCCTCCGCCGCTTTGTCCCGGCTGCGCGCAGGCTACGAGCGGGCGGCGTATGCGGCTCCGGAGACGCCGGCACCGGACGGCGACAACGCCGCCCGGTGGACCGATGTGGAAACCGTCAAGGGCAGGCTCCAGGAGCGGGCCGGCTGGCGGCGGCGCCTGGCCGGGCTGTTCTGGCCGGCTTCGTTGTTCAGCCGCCGGCCGTCCGGAGCGGACGGCCGGCGGGAGGATCCGAGCTACTTGGCGTAGGGATCCGCGATGCCGATGTACTGGACGGTGGTGTACTCGTCCAGTCCTTCTGCGCCACCTTCACGGCCCATGCCGGACTGCTTCACCCCACCGAACGGTGCGGCGGCATTGGAGATCACGCCGGCGTTGTAGCCCACCAGGCCGAATTCGATCTGCTCGGAGACGCGGAACATGCGGTTCACATCGCGCGAGTAGATGTAGGAGGCCAGGCCGTACTCGCTGGCGTTGGCCAAGGCGATGGCCTGCTCTTCGGTTTCGAACGTGGTCACCGGTGCGACCGGGCCGAAGATCTCGCTGCGCAGGATGTCGGCGTCGTTCGGAACGTTGGCCAGCACGGTCGGCTGGTAGAAGAAACCGTCTCCGTCCACGGGTGCGCCGCCGGTGCTGACGGACGCGCCGGCTTCGACTGCCGCGGTGACCAGGGCGTGCACGTCGTCGCGGGCGCCGCCGTCGATCAGCGGGCCCACCGTGGTGTCTGCCTCGGTGCCGCGCCCGGTCTTGAGCGCTTTCATGGCGTCGGCAAACTTGGTGGTGAATTCCTCCGCCACGGAAGCCTGGACCAGGAAGCGGTTGGCCGCAGTGCAGGCCTCGCCCATGTTGCGCATCTTGGCAGCCATGGCTCCCTCGACGGCCTTATCCAGGTCCGCATCCTCGAACACGATGAACGGGGCGTTTCCGCCGAGCTCCATCGAGGTGCGCAGAACGTTGTTCGCCGCGTCCTTGAGCAACTGCTTGCCGACCGGGGTGGAACCCGTGAAGGAAACCTTGCGGAGGCGGGAGTCCTGCATCAGCGGCCCGGAGATCCCGGACGCGCTCTTGGACGAAACCACATTCAGCACGCCGGCCGGAAGGCCTGCTTCCATCATGGTCTGGGCGAAGAGCTGGCTGGTCAGCGGGGTGAGCTTGGCCGGCTTAAGGACCATCGTGCAACCGGCGGCGATGGCGGGTCCGACCTTGCGCGTGGCCATGGCCAGCGGGAAGTTCCACGGCGTAATCAGCAGGCACGGGCCAACCGGCTTACGCGTGACCAGGATCTTGTTCTTGCCCTCGGGCGTGGTCAGGTAGCGGCCGTAGTCACGGACGGCCTCTTCGGAGAACCAGCGGAGGAATTCGGCGCCGTAAACCACTTCGCCGCGGGATTCGGCCAGCGGCTTGCCCATTTCCATGGTCATCAGCAGGGCGAAGTCTTCGGCCCGCTCCGTCACCAACTCGAAGCCCCGGCGCAGGATCTCGGCGCGTTCACGCGGAGCGGTGCGGGCCCAGGAAGCCTGCACCTTGTCAGCGGCGTCGAGGGCGGCGAGCGCGTCCTCGCTGGTGGCGGACGCCAAGGTGGCCAGCACCTTGCCGGTGGCCGGATCGGCCACTTCGAAGGTGCCGCCGTCGGAGGCGTCGCGCCATTCGCCGTTGATCAGCAGGCCGGTGGGTACTTTGGCGAGCAGTTCTGCTTCGCGGGCTGCGGTTTCAGCCATGGCGGTGCCTCCAAGTGTTCAGGATTGAGTCCGTGGGCGCAGTGCCCGGTTTCCTTCACAGTAGGTTTCCGCTTCACGGGTGTAAATGCGAAGGTGCACTACGTTCCGCGGTCCCTACTGTGCAGATCGACAATACCAACGGCTGCCCCGCAGCACCTGCATCGAACGGGCGCAAAGGCGTTATGTGACGACGGCGGTTTTCCCTGCCGCGGGTGCTCAGCTGACGGTATCCGAGCGGGCGGCCAGCACCGCCGAGTACAATTCCCGCTTGCTGATCCGCGCATCGGCTGCCACCGCGGCCACCGCTTCCTTAAGCCGGGCACCCTGGGCAACCAAGGCGTTGACATCTTGCACGTGGTCTTCAGGCCGTTCGGGGGCTGCCTCCGGCGCACCGGCCACCACCACGGCGATCTCACCTCGCACATCCCCTGCTTCGGCCCACTCCAGCAGTTCGCGGACCGGGCCCCGCAGCACTTCTTCATGCAGCTTGGTGAGTTCCCGGCACACGGCTGCCTGTCGTTCCGGACCGAACCCGGCGTCGAGGGCGCGCAGCATGGCCGCCAGCCGGTGCGGCGCCTCGAAGAACACCATGGTCCGCCGCTCCGCGGCCAGCTCCGCCAGCCGCGCCGCGCGCTCCCCCTGTTTGCGGGGCAGGAATCCTTCGAAGGTGAAGCGGTCGGTGGGAAGGCCGGACAATGCCAGCGCCGTGAGCACGGCCGAGGGACCGGGCACGGCGGTCACCAGGACTCCCGCTGCCACGGCGGCCTCGACCAATCGGAAGCCGGGATCGGAGACCGCCGGCATGCCCGCGTCGGTCACCATCACCAGTGTGCTGCCGGCGAGGACCAGGTCCAGCAGATCGGCGGTGCGGCTTGCCTCATTGTGTTCGTGGTAGCTGATGATTTTGCCGCCGGCGGTGATGCCCAATAGCTGCAGCAGCTTGTGCAGCCTGCGGGTGTCTTCGGCCGCGACCACGTCGGCAGTCTGGAGCAGTTCGACCAGCCGCGGCGAGGCGTCACGAACATTGCCGATCGGCGTACCTGCCAACACAATCTGCCCTGGCTGCCCCGATGCCGGACCGCCAGCCTCCCGCTCATTCACGAGTTCAACCCTACCCGCAGCCCGGCGGCCGGGAATCCAGAAGGGCACCCGGTGGGTCGATCGGGTCAACCGTGCCGCCCGCACCGTTCGGCCTCTGAGCGCCGGCACCTTCTCAGCTGGTTCGCCTGTTTCGCCGGCACCTTATATAGAGTCGGTATGTGCCTCACCGCAGCGAGGGCCGCTCTGGGGCGGCCGGCAACCCATATGGCGACGCGGCGCACCCGTCGGCCTACCGGCCGGTAACATGAGGGCCGTGACCCACACCATGCCCGCTCCTGCCGCGGAAGCCCGCCGCGGACGCTGGCTGGAATCGCCGGGTCGGGCCTTCAGCGAAGCGGTGCTGCGGCGCCGCCTGCTGGGTGTCCCGGCGCAATTCGGCATCTGGGCCTGGCTGCTCCCCCTGCTTATCGCCGCCCTTGGCGGAGTGCTCCGCTTCTACCGGCTGGGCGAACCGGGTTCACTGGTGTTCGACGAAACCTATTACGTCAAAGACGCCTACTCCTACCTGCAGTCCGGCTACGAACGTGATTGGCCAGACAACGCCAACGACTCCTTCAACGCCGGCCGCCCGGGCGTCCTGCTGGATACCCCCGAGTATGTGGTGCACCCGCCCGTCGGCAAGTGGATGATCGCCGCCGGAATGTGGCTCTTCGGCTCCGACAACGCCTTCGGCTGGAGGTTCGGCGCCGCGCTCACGGGCACGCTGTCGATCCTGATCATCGCCCTGATCGCCCAGGCACTGTTCAAGTCGACGGCGCTGGGCGGCATCGCGGGTTTGCTGACTGCCATCGACGGCCACCATCTGGTCCACTCCCGGACATCGCTGCTGGATATTTTCCTGATGTTCTGGGTTGTCGCTGCGTTTGGCTGTTTGCTGCTGGACCGCAGCGACGGACGACGCCGGCTGGCCGCGAAAATCGCTCGGCTCACCGGCCCGTCCGGGGTGCCCCACCCTTCGCGGCTGTTGTACGGCCCATGGGTGCTCTGGCGGCCGTGGCGGCTGGCCGCCGGTGTCTGCCTGGGCCTCGCGGTGGGAACCAAGTGGTCCGCGCTGGCATTCGTCGCCGCGTTCGGCCTCATGTGCGTGCTCTGGGATCTCAGCGCGCGCCGGACGGCGGGCATCACAGAGTGGTTCTCGGCAGGTGTGCTCCGTGACGGTGTTCCGGCGTTCTTCACCATGATCCCCGTTGCCGCGTTGACGTATCTGGCATCGTGGACCGGATGGCTGCGCTCCGACAACGCCTACGACCGGAACTGGGCGGCGTCAAACCCTTCCGACAGTTGGGGCTGGTTGCCGGACTGGCTGCGCTCGCTGGCCGAATACCACCGCAGCGCCTACGCCTTCCACAATGGCTTGCATTCGGAGCACCCGTACGAGTCCAATGCCTGGACCTGGCTGTTCATGGGCCGCCCCACGTCGTTCTACTACCATTCCGAAGAAGCCGGCCAGGGCGCTTGCCATGCGGTCAACAGCTGTTCGGAAGCGGTTACGGTCGTCGGTAATCCGCTGATCTGGTGGGCTGCCGCGGCGTCGTTGCTGGTGCTGCTCTTCTGCTGGGCCGGCCGGCGGGACTGGCGCGCAGGCGCCGTCCTGGCTGGAGTCGCGGCCGGCTATCTGCCCTGGTTCCTTTACCCGGAGCGGACCACATTCTTCTTCTACGCCATCTCCTTCCAACCGTTCTTGGTGCTGGCCCTGACCTACACGCTCGGGCTGGCGCTGGGCCGGCCGACCGACCCGCCTTGGCGCCGGCGCCAAGGCGTGCTCGTGGTGGGGCTGTTTGTGGCGGCAGCGCTCCTGGTCTCGGCGTTCTTCCTGCCCGTCTGGACCGCCGAGCTGATCGACTACAACCAGTGGCGCTGGCGGATGTGGATGCCGAGCTGGATTTGATACAGGCAAGACAACACGATTTATCCGGGAAGCAGAAGGTGGGCACGAAGTGCGCGAAGCGGTAACAGAACTCCTGGCGGCCATGCCGGCCGGGTCGAACATCACCGACATCCTGGTGGCCCAGCACCAGCGTGGCCCGCAACGGGCGCTGTACGCCGTCAAGCGCGATGGCGCGTGGTCCGATGTCTCGGCAGACGAACTGCTGGCCGAGGTCACGGCGCTGGCCAGGGGCCTGATGGCTTCCGGTGTCGAGGCCGGAGACACCATTGCGGTGATGTCCAAGACCCGCTTCGAGTGGACGGTGGTGGATCTGGCGGGCTGGTTCGCCGGAGCCGTCGTTGTCCCCATCTATGAGACGTCCTCCCCGCTTCAGGTGCAGTGGATACTGCAGGACTCCGCGGCCACCATGGTGTTCGCGGAGGACGCGGCCAAGGCGGCCGTGGTGCGCCAGGCCATGTCCGGGCTGCCGGCCGAGCTTCCCGTCTGGCAGCTGGACGGAAACGCCGACGGACTGGACAGTCTGAAGGCGGCCGGATCCACAGTCACCGACGAAGCACTCGAATTGCGCCGCACCTCCCGCGGCATGCAGGACGCGGCCTCCTTGGTTTATACCTCGGGCACCACCGGGCGGCCGCGGGGCTGCATCATCAGCCACGGCAACTTCGCGGAACTGGCCGTCAACGTGGTGGAGTTCCTGCCGGACATCCTGAAGCGTCCGGAGGCCAAGTCGCTGATGTTCCTGCCGCTGGCCCATGTGCTGGCCCGGGCGGTGCAGGTGATCTGCCTGGCCGGTGGAGTGAAAATGGGCCACACCTCCAGCATGGCCGAGCTGATCGAGGATCTGGCCAGCTACCAGCCCACGTTCTTGTTGGTGGTGCCGCGCGTCTTCGAGAAGGTCTACGCCACGGCCCGTCAGAAGGCCCATGACGGCGGCAAAGGCAGGATCTTCGACGCGGCAGCGCAGGCGGCGGTCGCCTACTCGGAAGCCCGGGCTGCGCAGGCCCGCGGCACCGGCGCCGGCCCCGGCCTGGCGCTGAAGGCCAAGCGAGCCCTGTTCGACAAGCTGGTATACGGCAAGCTCCGGGCGGCCTTCGGCGGGCAGGTGGAGTACACCGTCTCCGGGGCGTCCGCGCTGAATCCGATGCTGGCGCATTTCTTCACCGGCATCGGCGTGCCCGTACTCGAAGGCTACGGGCTGACCGAGTCCACCGCCCCCGCCGCGGTCAATCTGCCGCGGGCCAACCGGATCGGCACCGTCGGCCTGCCGCTGCCGGGCACCAGCATCAGGATCGCGGACGACGGCGAAGTCCTGATCAAGGGGATCGGCATCACCCCCGGTTACCACAACAACGACGCTGCCAACGCTGAATCCTTCCGGGACGGGTACTTCTGCACCGGCGACGTCGGCACCCTCGACGACGACGGCTACCTCACCATCACCGGGCGCAAGAAGGATCTGCTGGTGACCGCGGGTGGCAAAAATGTGGCGCCCGGGCCGCTGGAGGACGCGCTGCGAGAGCACCGGCTGGTCTCCCAGGCGGTGGTGGTGGGCGAAGGCCGCCCCTTCATCGGCGCACTCGTCTCGCTGGATGAAGAGCAACTCGCCGGCTGGCTCGCCGCCGCCGGCCGCGGCCCGATGGCCCTTGCCGCCGCGGCGGATGATCCGGCGGTGCGGGCCGAGCTGCAGCAAGCCGTGGACCATGCCAACCGGCTGGTCTCGCGGGCGGAGCAGATCCGGAAGTTCCACGTGCTGCGGGAAGACCTGACGGAAGCTTCCGGGCACCTGACGCCGTCGCTGAAGCTCAAGCGCATGGCCGTGCTGGAGGACTTCGCCGGGCAGGTCGACGGCCTCTACGGCTAGCTGCCGGGCGTAGCAGCCGCCGGTTGGCCCCTGCCTCCCGGGTGTTTCCGGCAGCGTTACGCCGTCTGGTCCGTCTCCCGGGCGAGCAACAGCTCGTGCCGGCGGCGCTGTTCTTCTGCGGCGGCCGCGCTGCGGTTCCGCCGTCCGCGCGTCGGCCAGGTCAGGGCCAGCACCAGCGAGGAAACCATCAATACCAGCAGGGCTATGACAATTCCGGAGTCCATCCAGAACTGCGCCGGGAAGAGCCGGATCAACGTATCGTCCACGTAGAAGGTCCAGGTACCGTCCGCAAAGAAGATCCGGTGGAAGTCGGTGAAGAACTGCTGCCAGTTGAGCGCACACAGGACACCCAGCACAAGAATCAGGATCAGCGTCGCCGCCGAGCCGGCGAACAGGCCGCGCCGCACACCGCCGTGGTAGCGGCGGGCCAGGTAGACCACGCACACCACGGCCAGGATCAGCATGGCCGCACCGGCAATCATCGCCGCAAGGAAGACGCCCTTGACGTCGGCCATGTGGCTGACTTCGGAGTCCAGGAAAAGACTTCCGCCATTCGGGCCGGTGAGGTCGCCCAAGTACCGCGGGCCAGCGAAATTCAGCAGGTAGTCCACCGCATAGGAACCGTACGTCATCCGGTCATCGGTGCTGAAACCGAAGCTGTCGGCCGGGAAACCGGGGCGGTGGTATTCGGCCCACAGGAACAGCGGCGTGGCCACCAACCGGAGGGCCCCGATGATCAGCAGCAGCGGGAACAGCACGGCCAGCACCACCTGCAGGATGCGTCCGGCCAGCGGCTTGGCGTTCACTGCCTCCTCGCGTGCCGTGGTGCGGCGCACCACCTCCGAACGGGGCGGACGGACAGAGAGCGCTGTGGTCGCAGGGTTCGCTTCGCCGCCGTCGGCCGGCGTGGCCGTCCCGGCGGGAGGAGCCGGCGGTGCGGCCGGCACCGGTTTCCGGACGGACGGCTCCGCGCGGTCCGTGCCGACAGTGCTGCTCCCGGCAGGGCCAAGGCCGGCCGTGCCCGATCCAACCGGGGCGGCAGCGGCACCGGCACTGGTGCTGGCACCGGCGCTGGTGCTCTCGCTCTCTCCGCCGGACGCCGCACCGGAATGGGCAGCGGCCGGCTCACGCCGGTCGGGGCTAGGCGCAGCAGCCACGGCTGTCGGTTCGATTCCGGCACCAGCCGGGGCACCGCCGTCGGGCGCCGTACCGCCGCCCTGCCGCACGGCACTCAGATCCGGCAGCCGGCTGGGCCGCCGCATGGGAAGTGGGTTGGCTCCGTCCCGAAAACGGCCGTTGGCGGCAGGTACCGGGGGCGCGGGAGCCCGCTCTGGCTCAACGCCGGTGGCCTCTCCGGGAACCGTCCGGGCTCTGCGTCCGTCTCCGCCGGGGTTTGTCTGTTCGACTGCCACGTCCGTCGCCTCTTTCTGTACCGCTGGCCTCTCTGGTTATGAGACTACCGCCGGCCGGCGACGCTTCGCGGTTGCCACCCCGGGCGCGGCCGCCCGGCTTCTAGACGGTAACGGCAGTCTCGCCCGCGTCGAACCGGCCCAGGTCGCCGCGCTCTCCCGCCAGGTAGGCCCGCCGGCCCAGCACCAGTGTGTAGGTCCAGTACGCCGCCAGCACCAGCGCGCCGATGCCCAGCCGCAGCCAGTCCGGCAGCGCGCTGGGCGTCACGAAACCCTCCACCAGGCCGGAGATGAAGAGCACGAGGACCAGCCCCAGGGCAACGGTGATCAGCGACCGGCCCTCCCGGGCCAGCGATGCGGTGCGGGTCAGCCGTCCGGGCGAAACCCAGGACCAGAAGATCCGCAGCCCGGCAGCGCTGGCGATGAAGATCGCGGTGATTTCCATCAACCCGTGCGGCAGGATGTAGAGGAAAAAGACGTCCAACTGGTCGTAGGCCGCCATCATTCCGCCGGCCATCCCGACGCCTTGGGCGTTCATGAACAGGATGTACGGCACCCACAGACCGGTCACGCCGAAGGCCACCGCCTGCGCGGCGATCCAGGCGTTGTTCGTCCAGACCATGCCGGCGAACGAGGCATTGGGGTTTTCCGAGTAGTAATTGACGAAGTCTTCTTCCACGTATTTGCGGATTTCCTCGTCCGAACCTATTGCCTTGATGACCTCGGGGTTCCCCGCGACCCAGGCGCCGAACAGCCACGCGACCAGGATGAACACGGCACCGATGATGACGGTCAGCCACCGCAGCCGGTAGAACGCGGCGGGCAAAGACAGCACAAAGAATTCGGCGACGTCGCGGGCGAAATTGGAGCGGGCGCCGGTGAAGCGCGTGCGCGCGCGTGAGAGTCGGGTGGAGAGGGCCGCCGACAGCTGGCCTTCGGCCGCCACCGAGCGGATCATTGACAGGTGGGTCGAGGTGCGCCGGTAGAGCACCAGCAGTTCATCCGCCTCGGCGCCTGTGAGCCTGCGCTTGGCGCTCAGTTCGTCCAGCCGCTTCCAGTCGTGCTGGTGCACAGCGGTGAAGGCATCGATATCCACACCCCTAGCCTATCCGGCGCGGGACCGGGCCGGCGGTCCGGACGGGCGGTCGATCGGCGCCCGGATCGATAGAGTGGAACCAGGCGGCACGGGCCGCCCGGGAAAGGGGTCCGATGAGCAACGTCATCACCGGCGAGGCTGTGGTGCTGGAGCTGCGGCCGGCATCCTTCGGGGTGCGCGCGCTCAGTTCGATGATCGACGTGCTGACCAACGTGGCCCTGTTGATTGCCGCCTTCGTGCTGCTGGCCGAAACTTTGGATGTCGGCTTCGACGCCGCCGCCGCCCGGGCGCTGGCCATCACGGTGGTGTTGTTCTTCCTGGTGATTGTGCCCTTTGCTGTCGAGACGCTGACCCGCGGCAAGTCGCTCGGCCGCTGGATCATGGGCCTGCGCATTGTGCGCGACGACGGCGGTGCCATCCGCTTCCGGCATGCTGTGATCCGGGGTCTGCTGGCGGTCTTCGAACTGTACTTGCTGCTCGGTTCGGTGGCCTTCATGGCGGCCCTATTCAACGACAGGTCCAAGCGTCTGGGCGATCTCCTGGCCGGCACGTACAGCATGCGGGAGCGCGTCGGGGTCATGCCGAAGCTCCTGCCGGACATTCCCCCGCAGCTGGCACCGTGGGTGAAGCTGGCGGATATGGGACGGCTGCCGGAACCGCTGGCCCGCAGGATTGTGCAGTTCCTGTCCCAAGCGCCCAAGATGATCCCGGCCTCCCGGGCCAGGCTGGCAACGGCCCTGGCCAACGAGGCTTCCGGCTACGTCTCTCCCCCGCCGCCGGCTGGCACGCCGCCGGAAATGTACTTGCTGGCGGTCATGGCAGAGCGGCGCGAACGCGACTTTTCCCGGTTATCCCGGCAACACGACCGCGCCGTCCAGCGCGGCACCCGGCTGCATTCCCTGCCGTTCCAGGACGAGGGACGCCAGGGCCGCTGAAGCACGGAGGCCCGGCCACACGGCTTGCGCCCGGCGCGCACGCTGCGGGATCCGCTGGCCCTGCGCAGGGTAGCCAGTTCCGCCAGGTCCCGCGCGCAGAGGTTCCCTACGGACGTTCCGGCTAGCCCTTGTCTTGCGAGCTCCAGGTCTTCCAGTCAACGTTCCAGTCGCCGAAACCGTCCGTCGGGTCCAGGAAACCGCCATCGGTGTTGCGGATATCCACAATGTCGCCGGTGCGCATCGTCTCGTAGAAGTACCGTGCGCCGGCCTCTGACATGCCCACGCAGCCGTGCGAAATGTTCCGCACGCCCAGAGCCGAGGGGTCCAGCGCGGTGTGGACGAATTCGCCGCTGTTGCTCAGCCTGCTGGCGTACTTGGCGTTGAACGGCTCGTACCAGTCGGGGTCGCCGGGCTTGAGCCCGATGCTGCGCGGGTTGAACGGCAGCGACTTGTGCATGTCCATGATCGGGTGGATGCCCTTGCTGGAAGGCCAGTTGGCGTCGCCCAGAGTAACCGGGAAGGTCCGGGCCAGCTGGCCGCCCACGTAGATCTTCATGGTCTTGGTCTTGTTGTCGACGATGGCCCGGCGGTCATCAAGAATGTTGACGGTGATCTTCTCGTCGTTCATTCCGATCATCTTGTTGCCGAACTCCACGCCGAAGAGTTTCATGTCCACGGTGACCGTGCTGTTGGGCGCCCAGTACTTGGCCGCCCGGTAACGGGCCTTGGTGTCCGAGTACCAGTAGAACTCGCCCTTTTGTCCGGCGGAGGTGGTGATCTTGATGGCCTCCTCCACCTTCTTTTTGTTCAACACCGGTTCGCTGAAGTTGAACTCCAGCGGCTGCGCGATGCCCACGTGCTGTCCGTCCAGCGGGTACATCCATCCGTCGGCCTGGTTGGGCGCCAGCACCGTAGTGAAGCTCTGCTGCTTGGCGGTTTCGGCTCCGGCGCTGTCCACCAGCGTGTAGCTGAAGTCGTACTTGGTCAAAAAGTCCAGTCGTTGAGTGGCTTTCCAGACGCTGCCGTCCGAGGACAGATCGCCGGCAACCGGTTCGCCGCCCTTTGCCGGGGCCAGCACCACGTCCTTAATGGAGGCGTTCTTGGCGGTGATGGTGGGGACGGTGGCCGGGTTGACCTCCACGGCCTTGTCCTTCGGGTTGACGCCGACCGACATCGCTTTGGCGACCGGTTCCGAAAAACCCGGGCGCTCGGCGGGGGCGACGGCCAGCATGCGTCCGAGCTGCGCGGCAAAGGTGGGCGACGCCACGGTGGCTGCGGTGACGGCCGCCGCGGCAGCCACCAGCACGCCGATGATGCACAGCAGCGCAATCTTTAGGCCCTTGCGCTTCTTTTTTTCCTCAGTCATCCCAACCCAAACTCGAGACCTCACGGCATGTTGCGCGCCGCCAGGGCACAGCACGGCCCTGCTTCCATGGTAGGTCGCCCAGCGGCTTGCTCCGGGCCATGGCGCGGCGCGGCCGTCCAACAATCCGGTAACCATCCCGGGGACGACGACGGCGATGGGGACCTGAGGTGCCCATCGCCGTCTTTGTCTATTTCTGGATCAGTAGCGGTAGTGGTCCGACTTGTACGGGCCGGCCACGTCCACGCCCAGATACTCGGCCTGTTCCTTGGTCAGTTCGGAGAGTTCGACGCCGAGCGCGTCCAAGTGCAGCCGGGCTACCTTCTCGTCCAGCACCTTCGGCAGCACGTAGACCTGCTTGGCGTACTCGGGCTCGCCGGTGGCCGACCCCTCGGCCGGTTTGCCGTGCTTGGTGAACAGTTCAATCTGCGCAATGGTCTGGTTGGCGAAGGAGTTGCTCATCACAAACGACGGGTGGCCCGTGGCGTTGCCCAGGTTCAACAGCCGGCCCTCGGACAGCACGATGATGGAGCGTTCGGCGTCGGAACCGGCTTCGAAGACCCATTCGTGGACCTGCGGCTTGATCTCCACCTTCTGCACGCCCGCGACCTTGGCCAGGCCGGCCATATCGATTTCGTTGTCGAAGTGGCCGATGTTGCCGACGATGGCCTTGTCCCGCATCCTGACCATGTCCGAAGCCATGATGACGTCCTTGTTGCCGGTGGTGGTGATGAAGATGTGGCCCTCGCCCACCACCTTGTCCAAGGTGGTGACCTGATAGCCGTCCATCGCTGCCTGGAGGGCACAGATCGGGTCGATCTCGGTGACAACAACGCGGGCGCCCTGGCCGCGCAGCGCCTCGGCTGCGCCCTTGCCGACGTCTCCATACCCGCACACAACGGCGGTCTTGCCGCCCATCAGCACGTCCGTGGCGCGGTTGATCCCGTCCGGCAGCGAGTGGCGGATGCCGTACTTGTTGTCGAACTTGGACTTGGTGACCGCATCGTTGACGTTGATCGCCGGGAACAGCAACTGGCCCTGCTCCGCCAACTGGTAGAGGCGGAGCACACCGGTGGTGGTTTCTTCGGTGACGCCGCGGATGCCGGCGGCCACCCGGGTGAACTTCTGCGGGTCCTTGGCCAGCGAAGCGCGCAGCACGTCCAGGATGATAGTGAACTCGTGCGGGTCCTCGGCGGAGGCCGAAGGCACAGCGCCTGCCGCCTCGAATTCCACGCCCTTGTGCAGCAGCAGGGTGGCATCGCCGCCGTCGTCCAAAATCATGTTGGGCCCCAGCTCGGGGTTTTCCGCAGCGCCGGGCCAGGTCAGGATCTGCTCTGCGGTCCACCAGTATTCTTCGAGCGTTTCGCCCTTCCAGGCGAAGACCGGCACACCCTGCGGGTCTTCCGGCGTGCCCTTGCCCACCACGATGGCGGCGGCGGCCTCGTCCTGGGTGGAGAAGATGTTGCAGGATGCCCAGCGGACCTCGGCGCCCAGCGCGGTCAGGGTCTCGATCAACACCGCGGTCTGTACGGTCATGTGCAGCGAACCGGCGATCCTGGCACCGGCCAGCGGCTGGGTTGCGCCAAACTCTTCGCGCAGGGCCATCAGACCCGGCATTTCGTGCTCCGCCAGGCGGATCTGGTGCCGGCCGGCAGCAGCCAGCGAGAGGTCCTTGACCTTGTAATCGATCGTCACAGTCATGCTCCTAAGCGTTGTCGGCGGGGCTGTCGGGGGTGGAGTCGGTGCCGGGGGCTGCCTGCGGCAAAAGCACCGGGATGCCGTCTTCGATCGGGTAGTGCAGCCGCTCACCTGCCGCGGTGCGGCCGGTGGATACCAGCTCGTCACCCTCCTGGACCAGGGATGAACCGGTCACCGGGCAGCGTAGGACCGCCAGCAGCTCGGATGTCAGATGTGCCATGCGAATGTTGTCCTTCGGTTCGATCGGCGGCTTCGGCTGCGCCGGCGTCCGGTGGACGGCGGGGCGGGGCCTCGCAGCGGACAGCAGGTTGCCTGGAATGCGGGCTGCCCGCCTCCCAGCGTATCGTTCTACGGTTGTCCGCGCAGAATGCGGAGATGCCCGCGTCGGGTGCCGGCGGCACCCGCCGGCGGCTCCAGCGGTTCACGCTGCCCGCGCGGCTGGGGCAGCTCATCGGGGATCTCCGGGGTGCGGGCGGCCTCACGGACTGCGTCGGCCAGGGCCAGTAAATCGTCAGGATTGGGGGCCGGTGCCTGCGTGGGCAGCGCCAGCCGCATGACTTCCCAGCCGCGGGGAACGGTCAGCCGCTCAGCATGGTCGGCGCAGAGGTCGTAGCAGTGCGGCTCAGCATAGGTTGCCAGCGGGCCAAGCACGGCGGTGGAATCTGCATATACGTACGTCAAAGTAGCGATGGCCGACCGCTGACAGGCCGAGCGTGAACATTGACGAATGGATCCCACGAGAAAGAATCCTACTCTGGGCCGCTCGGCTTCCGGGCCACCGGCACGGGCAGGTGCGGAAAGATTAGGTCACAATCAGGCCTCTCGGGGCGCCGCCGCTCCGGGCGCTTCCGGCGCACCGCTGCCCGCCAGTGCCGAATTCTCGCCGTCGGGCTTAAAGTCGGTATATGGAACACGGACCATCACTGACTGTTTCGCTGGGTGGCGACGGCGGTGGCTGGCGCCGTCCGTTCAGCGCACGACGCCGAAACCGCCGGGGCCGCGGACTGCGCGGCGATCTGCTGCCCGCCCACCTGCCGGGTCACCTGACCAGGCCGGAGCAATTCGAGCAGTGGGTTTCCGAGTCCGCCGAGCGGCTGGAGTACTTCTGGGGCGAGCGGATTGAAGCAGCCCAATTCGTGGTCGAGGACATCCCACCGCATCTCGAGGAACTCTTGGCCCGAGGCCAAGCGTCGCCGCTGGGCAGCTTCACGCCGGCCGCTCCGGGCCGTCCGGCAGTGGTGACCGTCTTCCGGCATCCGGTGCAGATGGCAGCCCGGCTGCGGGCCGAACTGCCGGAGCTCATCCACGATGTGGTGGTGGAGCAGACCGCCCAGCTGCTGAACATGGCGCCCGAAGCCGTCGACCCGGGCTACGGCCGCACCCGCCCCTGACGGAGACGCTGGGGTCAGTACCCGATGTTGACCGGTACGGCGTTCTGCGCCTGCGTCCCGGCGGGCACCGGAAGGACCGCAACGTCGGCCGAGCCGCCGTTGGTCAGCGTCTGGGCACCGTAGACGGCTTCGCCCGACGCGCTGATTAACCACGCCGCAGGATCGGCGCCGTCGGCCTTGGGGTTCAGCGTCACGGTGGTTCCGGCGGGAACTTTGACCGTCCGTTTCTTCCCCAGTCCACCGTCCACGGCCACCGGGGTAATTTCCAGCTGGGCGTCACCGGACGGCGCACTGAAGGCCATCCGGGAGCTGACGCCGCCGGGGACGACTGCCAGGTGGTTGCCGCCGAGCCGGCCGGTGGCGGGCGCCCAGCCGAAGTCCACCGGCGCCCCTTCCTCGGTTGCCCTGCTGACTCGTGCGGCGGCCGCGATGGAGACATCCGAGCTGACTTCAACGGAATACGTGCCGCCCGGCAATGAATCGAGCGGAACTCTGGTGATGCTGCCGGCGGCCGCAGTGATGACGCCGCCGCCGGGGAGGCTGACCGGTCCGTCCGGGCCAATGACCCGCACTTCAAGGACAGCGTCGGTCACACCCGGTACCGCTACCTCCAGCGCCGGCGCGGCGTTCTGATAGCCGTCCTGTTCGCGGATCTTCCGCGCGAGCTTCTCATCCTGCACGGCGATCCCGGCAACCAGCTGGCGCGTCCCGGCGGGAGCGGATGCCTGCAGCAGTTCGACGCCACCGGGCGTCAGCTGGCGCAGAACGCTCTGTTGGATGAAGCCTGTCACCGGTCCGCCGGAGGACTGGACGCGCACGGCCAGTGATTCCTGGTTGGCGGCCAAACCAGCCAGCACGATGGAGCGGGATTCTCCCGGTGCCACCAGCAGCCCGCGGGTGCCGGCAGCCTGGATCTGTCCCTCGCCGGAGATCAATTCGAGGTTGACCGAGGACGGTGTCTGCGAACTGTTGTGCAGCTTCAGCACGGAGGTGGCACCCACGGTGGTGGAGGCGCCGAGCAGCCAGAAATCGTTGGATGGCGCCATGCAGTTGGCCGCGGCCAGGCCGCGCAGGTCGCCGTCGGAAGCCCGATAGGACATCGCTGCCCCGGCCAGCGCGGTGGTCTCCCCCACCGGGTCGGCCCGCAGCACGGTGGGAGCGGACAACTCCTGCCCGGACACCACGGATGCGACCACCTTGGTCTCGCCGGAGGACTCTTCCGTCGGTTCGGCGATGCGCTTGAGCGGAGTGTCCTCGCCGAGTTCAGCCAGCTCGCTGCCCGGGACATTGCCGCTCAGGTCGCTGAGCACCAGGGCCCGCGCCCTGGTCTGCGCCGTGGTGGAGACGGGGCTGAATTGCGGGTCGGTGGCCTCGGCAGCCGAGTCCAACAGCCGGAGCGGCTCCGGACAGGCTGCGGTGTAGTCGCCAGCCGGGACGGCGGCGGAAACAGGTGGAAGCTCGGTGGCGGCACTCGGCATGTCCGCCAAGCTGCCAGCGGCAACCGCCGCGCCGGTCAGCAGCACTATGCCTGCTCCGGCGATGGCGCCCAGGGTCCGCCGCCCTCCGTCCTGCCGCGCACCGGGGCCGGCGGCACCCTTGGACCTCACCTTCGGTTTGCCCGCAGCGGCGTCGCGGGTGCGGTCCCGCCGTTCGGCCCTCCGGGCGGCCTTGCGGTCGACCGGCTGCTCCGACTCGGCCGGGCGTATGGCCTCGGTCGGCTTGGTTGGCTCGGCCGGCTCGGCCGGCTTGCCTGGCTCGGCCGGCCCGGCAGCGGCCGTTTCAGCAGTCGCTAAGTCAGCCGACTGCGGAGGCGCTGCGTCCGCCGGCGGGGCAGCCTTGGTGGCAGCCAGATTGGCGGCCTCCGCTGCGGCTGGCTTGGACGACTCGGCAGCAGCCGTTTCGGCAGGCGCGGCGTCCGCCGGCTCGGCAGGCACAATTGCTTCCGGCCGGGCCGACTCAGCTGCGGCCGGTTGGGCCTCGGCAGCCGTTTCCTGGTGCGGTGTCATACCGCCTTCGGCTGCTCCGTCCGAGGCTGCCGCCCCGGTCTCTGCTCCTGTCGGATCCGGCTGGTTACCGCGGCCGCCTGTTTCGGTCATCGTTGCTGTCCTTTTCCGGCCAAGGCTGCCGTGGCGCCGTCGTCCGGGTCTTCGAAAGCTGCACGTTGTAGTTCGGCGGTGCTGGCATCGGCCCCGGTGGTTTTGATGTGGTCGATCCGGCGCGGCGTGAACCGCCGACGGGCCGGTATCGGGATGGCCAGCAAGACGGTCAGTCCAATAGCGAGCACCTGCAGGATACCGATCCACGGCGACCACGGGCTG
Organism: Arthrobacter sp. NPDC055138; assembly: GCF_053607305.1. Classification (NCBI taxonomy): domain Bacteria; kingdom Bacillati; phylum Actinomycetota; class Actinomycetes; order Micrococcales; family Micrococcaceae; genus Arthrobacter; species Arthrobacter sp. NPDC055138. Next base: position 531,570 of record NZ_JBSGTH010000003.1, on the reverse strand, counting down.
GCGTAACCGATCTTCACGGTCCCTGCGGCGGCGGGGACCTCGAAGGCCTGCGCCCAGCCGTCCTCCGATGCCTCCAGCCGCTGGCCGTTCAGCGTGGCTGTCCAGCCCGGATCCTTCCTTTCGGCCAGGATCAGCTGTCGTCCGGACTCGCCGGCGGGAATCTCGCCTCCCGCCGCGGTCCAGTCGGACGGAACGGATTGAAGCAGCGTGCCGTTGGCATCAACCAAACGCACCCGCGCCGTCTGCGCCCCGGCCTCCGTGCCGTCGTCGGCAGTCGTCCCCACTACACGCCAGAGCCATCCGGCATCGGTGCGTCCCACGGAGGTCAGCCCGGGAACGGCGTCAATGCGCCCGGCCAGCAGTTCGGCCGCCGTGTCGGATTCCTGCAACACCACGAAGTCAACGCCCAGGCGCACCAGCGACTGCCGCGGATCCACCCCGGTGCCCGCCACGATGACGGCCACAGTATTGCGCAGTTCGGCGTCGGCATCATCGTCGGCACCCACTTCGGCCTCGAGCAGCGGACCGTCCAGCGTCCGTGCCGCATAAATGCTCGAGAGCTGATCGAGGGTAGTTCCGGCACCGTGCATCACTGCCGCGGTCACGGTACCGCCGGTCCCCGCGGTCAGTACGAGCGCGCGCGCCTGCTCCGGCCCGGTTCCTCGATCAGCGGCCGTGGCCGGGAGCGTGCGGTCGGCACCGGGCGCCACGGACATCTGCGTGCCGAAATCGGTCAGTGAACGGGCCTCGGTGGAGGCAGTGTAGCCGGTGAACTGGGGTACCAGCCAATGCGCCAGGCCCACCACCGGGCCCAGGCCCAGGAGTACGACGGCGGCCACCGCCACCGTGCGCCGCAGGCCGCTGCGCGACCGTCCCCACGAGTCCATTCCCAGCTGCATCCGGTTTCCGGCGATCAGTGCCGCGCCCAGCAGCAGGAACATTGCCACCGAGACGAAGGGACCGGTAAACGGTGTGACCACGGCACCGGGTGCCACCGCGGTGGCCAGCATGGACGAGCCGTAGGAAGCGGCCAGCGCCAGGAAGGCGCCGAGCCAGAGCAGTCGTGCGCGGGCGGCTCCGTCGCCCCCGATTGCGCCGGCCACTGCAAGCACGAGCATCGGCACGGCCGCGACCAGTGCGTAAACCAGCGCCCACGGCCCGTGGGCCAGGTCCTCCAACAGTCCGGCTCCGGCGAGCCCATCGGTGGGGCCGAAGGCCAGCGGGAAGCCCATCAGCTGCTGCCAGAGCGGGGCCGCGTCGAAGGCCATCGGCAGGCCTGGGTCGCTCAACAGCGCCCGCGGCTGGTTCAGTGCGGCAATGACCATGGGCAGGGCAAGCGCCAACGGCGGGACCAGCGACCACCACACGGTCTTGGCCCGGCGGCCCAAGGAGAGCACCAGGATGAGAACGAAGACAACGGCCACCGGCAGCAGCGCCGGCGCGGACGCAGTGATAGCAGCAAGGCAGAGCCCGGCCGCTGCCGCAGCGGTCCATGAAGGATTCCCATTGATTCCGGGCTTGTGCACGGTCTCGTGCGGCAGCAACGGGCGGTTGGCATCGACTCGCTGGACGGCCGAACCGGTGGCCCGCAACAGCCCCAGCACCGCCCACGGGATCAGCAAATGGGCAATCAGCGCGCCCAGGCGTCCAGTACCCAAGGCAACTTGGAACACTGGAACGCTGGCCCAGAAAATAGCGGCCCAGAAGCGCAGGCCGCGCCGCTGCGTGAGAGCCCCGGCAGCAAACCAGGCACCGGCAGCGGCCAGCGGCATGGACAGCATGACCAGCGTCAGGACGGCGGCAGATCCGTTCCCGAGCCCCAGCAATGCCAGGACTGCCAGCACGTAGCCGAAAGGGTCACCGTGCCCGGACATCCCCGAGCCGAGCGAGACCCACCAGCTGGAGGCGTTGTGCCAGATCTCGGCGACGGTCGCGGATACCGGCAGCAAGCCGCCGCCGACGAGTGCTGGTGCGCCGAAGAAGTCGAACATGCCCACCGCGGACACGATGGCCAGCGCGACGGCGGCAACCAGCAGTCCCGTACCGACCCAGTTCCGCGCGGGCGCCGCCAGCGCGGCGAAGTCGTCGGACCCGCCGGTGGGCTGGTCGCTGCTGCCGGCATCCGTGCCGGAACCGTCCCCCACCACGCCGGCGGCGAGTTCGGGGCGGAGGGACTCAGCCAGCGAACGGCGGTAGGACCAGACCTCGCGCTGCGGCACCATCAGCGGACGCACTATCCCCCGCGAGGTCCTGCGGGTCTTCGCCGCCTCCCGCCGGGAGGCAAAGTAGCCGACCGGGCGGAAAAGCGCGACCAGGGTTGCGCCGAGCTGCCGCAGACCGTGCATCGGGTCCTTGGCTACCACTGACGCTAAGAAGCTGTACAGCCCGCCCAGCAGGGCACCAATCCACAAGAACGGCACCTTCCACCACGCCGCGTGCTTCAGGCGCAAATAAATTTGTGCCTTGCGGGCCGCCTTGGCGGTGGTGTGGTCACTGGCCCGGGTGGCATGGCGGACGGCAGCGGTCGGCACCACCACCACCCGGTGGCCGGCCAGCCGGTTCCGCCAGCACAGGTCCAGGTCGTCGCCGGTCCCGGGCAGGGCGGAGTCAAACCCGCCCAGCTGGTCAAAGACGTCACGGCGCACCAGCATTCCGGCGGAATTGACGGCGAAGAAGTCGCTGCGCCCGTTGTACTGGCCCTGGTCCAGCTCATCCAGGTCGATCATGGTCAGCCGTTCGGCCCAGCGGCTCACGGTCAGGCCGACGTCGACCAGCCGGCGCGGGTTGTCCCAGTCCACCTGCTTGCAGCCGGCGATGGTGACCGACGGCGCCGTTTCCACGGCGAGCAGCAGTTCTTCCAGGGCGTCCGGTGCGGGCGCGGAGTCGTCGTGCAGCAGCCACAGCCACTCCTGCGCCGCAGGGTCATCTTCGGCGTGCTTGGGCAGCTCGGCCAGCCCCACCCGCACGGCAGCGCCGAAGCCGGCGCGGCCGGAAGCCGAGGCCACCGGGGCCCCGGCGGGCAGTTGGGCACGCAGCAGGTCCGCGGACGCGTCGGATGACCCGGTGTCGACGCCAAGATAGACATCGGCTGGCCGCGTCTGCTGAGTCAGCGCGGCCAGGGTTTGCGGTAGATAGGAAGCGCCGTTATGGGCAACAACAACGGCGGTGACGCGAACTTGCTGCTGAATTAGAGCGCTCTTTTCCGTAGCCGGCGGCGCTCGCGCTCCGACAGCCCTCCCCAGATGCCGAAACGCTCGTCGTTGGCCAGCGCGTACTCCAGGCACTGGGAGCGCACCGTGCACGCGCCACACACCTTTTTCGCGTCGCGGGTAGAGCCGCCCTTCTCGGGGAAGAACGCCTCCGGATCCGTCTGCGCGCAGAGAGCGTCGGCCTGCCAGCCGAGTTCGCCCTCATCCTCGTAGCCGGTGCCGAAGCCCGGCAAACCGATCCAGAGCGGCTTCTGCGCGGGTTCGGCCTCCGGTTCCCGCAGCAAGCGCGGAGCGGACAGCTCCAGCACATCTGCTTCGGGTTCCTCCGCCAACGCTTCGTGTGCCGCCAGGAACGCGGTAGCCGCGTCCTCAAGCGTCTGTTGGCTGGATTCGCGGAAGCGCTCTGCCGCCGCCGGATCAGCCGGATCCACATACCAATCAGCCGGTACGCCGCGCGATCCCTGCGATGCCGAAGCCTGTGCCTCTAGCTCTCGCCGGTGCGCAATACGTTCTGCCTGCCCCATCAGCCCTCCCGGTGTTGCTGTCCCAGCATGGTGCTAAGTTCGACTCCAGTGCTGGATCTCAGCGCCGAATACGAGAATGCTGTTACACGTTTAATACCTAATTACACGGGTGTAATCCGGTCCAAGTCAAGTGCCGGCGGGAATCTTAGAGACACGCGGGCCCAAATCCGGGCACGCCACGCGAAAATCTTGCCGTCGTGACACACGCCACACTCTCAACAGCTAACGAAACCCCGGCCGCCGCCGCATCACGACAGGCGTCCGCCGGCCGAAGCAGAAGGAACACCGTGAACCCTCCCGCCAGCATCAACGACCTGCTCGCCCGGCTCCGCCCCGACTCCTCCCCCTGTCTGGTCTGGTACGGACCGGCAGGAGAACGCGTCGAGTTGTCCGGCCGGGTCATGGACAACTGGGTGGCCAAGACCGCCAATCTGCTGGCCGAGGAGCTGGACGCCGGCGAAGGAACAACCGTGGGCGTTCGGATGGAGCCGCACTGGCGGTCGCTGGTCTGGGCACTCGCAGCGTGGCAGGCCGGCGCTACCGTCCGGCTGGACACGGCTGGACCTGCCCCGGACGTGCTGGTCTCGGCCGATCCCGGGCAGTTGACCGGAGACAGCATGCACCGGGTGCTGGTAGCCCCGGGGGCACTCCAGCTTCGGTGGCCGGGGGAATTGCCGGACGGCGTCCTGGACTACGCGGCGGAAGTCCGGTCCTATGCAGACGTTTATCTGGGGTTGGACACCCTGCCGGCCGGCGGCGTGGCCTTGGATTACGACGGCGGACACGTCACCTTCGGTCAGCTGCTCGGCCAGCCGGCGCCGGCCCGGATCCTGTTGGTGCCGGCACAGACCGCCTGGCCCGAGGTGCTGGGCGAGGCCCTGGCAACGTGGCAGGGCGGCGGCACTGTGGTCCTGGTGCACGCGGATGTGGAAGTGTCCCAGCGCTTGTTGGACAGTGAGCGGGTCAGCGCCCGGCTCTGAATGATGAACCGCAGGGGCGGCTAGGCCCGTGCCACCTAGCTCCTGGGGGTGCCGGATGCCTGCGGCCCGTCAACCTCTGGAGCCTCCGCCGGCAGCTTGGTCGCCACGTGCTGGCCATGGTGGCTTTCGAAGATTTCCCGGTCATCGGCGAACTCCGGCTCGGCGTCCAACTCCGCGTTGAACACCAGGAAGCGGTAGGCGAAGAACCGCATGACAGTAGCAAGGACGGTGCCGAAGATGCCGGCGAACAAAAGCATGGTGGGTTCGGTGATCTCCAGCGGGTACCGGGCGATCCATACGCAGCCTGCCGAAATGACCATGCCGATGACGTTGATCACGATGAACAACACGAGCTCGCGCAGCGCGTTCGCCTGGCGGCGGTGGCGGAAGGTCCAGTAGCGATTGGCCACCCAGGAAAACAGCGTCGCGACGGAAGCGGAAACAAACCGCGCCTTCACCACGCTGTCGTCCATCGGCCCGTTGATCAGCCACCAGTACACGCCGTTGTCCACGATGAAGGCGATCCCGCCGACGGTGCCGAACTTCGCTACTTCCCGCCAAAAAAGGGAGACTAGGCCGCTGATGCGCTCGGAAATAGTTCGATTCATGATCGAAGGAAGGGCCCTTTCATTCTGGCGCCGGAATCGCGCCGGCCAACGCATCATTGTATTGCCCCAGACTGGACGTTTCCTAGGACATCCCGGCGCGGGTGTGTGCAATGCAGTTCTGCCAGAGCCGGTTCGGTAACCTGACAAGGTGAGTTTTCCAGTAATCGGTGTAGTGGGCGGCGGCCAACTCGCCCGAATGATGGCCCCCTGTGCAGTAGAACTCGGCTTTGAACTGCGGGTTCTGGCCGAAGCCGACGATGTCTCGGCGGTCTCCGCCGTCGCCAAGGCGCCGGTCGGCGACTACCGGGACCTGCAGGCGCTGCGCGACTTCGCCCAAGGCCTGGACGTGCTGACGTTCGACCACGAGCACGTTCCGACTGAACACCTGCAGGCCCTGATTGCCGAGGGCGTGAACGTGCAGCCGCATCCTGACGCGCTGATCCATGCGCAGGACAAGCTGGTCATGCGTGAGGTGGTGGACAAGCTTGGGCTGCCGAATCCAGCCTGGGATTCCGTCTCCACAGTCGACGAGCTCGTGGCTTTCGGTGCGCTGACCGGCTGGCCGGTGGTACTCAAGACGCCGCGGGGAGGTTACGACGGCAAAGGCGTGCGGATCATCCAGGATGCCGCCGCGGCCGCAGACGCAGCGGACTGGTTTACCGGCGGCGCGCTGCTGGTCGAGGAGAAGGTCGATTTCAGCCGGGAGCTCTCGGCGCTGGTGGCCAGGACACCGTCCGGCGAGGCCCGGGCCTGGCCGGTGGTCCACACGATTCAAGTGGACGGGGTCTGCGACGAAGTCATCGCCCCGGCGCTGGATCTGCCGGACGAAGTCGCCGAGGCTGCCCAGCAGGCCGCGCTACAACTGGCCGACGAGCTCGGCGTAACCGGCGTCATGGCCGCCGAATTGTTCGCCACGCCCGGCCGCGGTGCCGGCTTCGTGATCAACGAACTGGCCATGCGCCCGCACAACACCGGTCACTGGACCCAGGACGGCTCCGTCACCAGCCAGTTCGAGCAGCATCTGCGGGCGGTCTTGGACCTGCCGCTGGGCGACACCGGGGTGCTCGGCGGCGTCGTCGTGATGAAGAACTACCTGGGTGGCGCGAATACGGATTTGTTCGCGGCCTACCCGCGCGCGCTGGCGGCCGAGCCTGCCGCCAAGGTCCATGGCTACGGCAAGTCGGTCCGCCCGGGCCGCAAGATCGGCCATGTTAACGTGGTGGGCCGGGACGCGTCCCAGGTGGAGGATTTGCGAAGGCGCGCGGACCGCGTTGCCTCGATCATCCGAGATGGTGTGGATCCCCAGGAAGGCAAGCCATGAGCCAACAGCCGATAGTCGGCGTCGTGATGGGTTCGGATTCCGACTGGCCCGTGATGGAAGCAGCCGCCCAGGCACTGGAGGAATTCGGCATCCCGTACGAGGCGGACGTCGTCTCGGCGCACCGGATGCCGGAAGACATGATCAGCTACGGCAGGGAAGCACATACCCGCGGCCTGCGCATCATCATCGCCGGCGCCGGCGGTGCCGCGCACCTGCCCGGCATGCTCGCCTCGGTGACGCCGCTTCCGGTGATCGGCGTACCGGTGCCGCTGAAGTATCTGGACGGCATGGACTCCCTGCTCTCCATCGTGCAGATGCCCGCCGGCGTTCCGGTGGCAACCGTGTCCGTCGGCGGAGCCCGCAATGCAGGGCTGCTGGCCGTGCGAATGCTGGCCGCCGGCGGCGATGCGCTGGCCGAACAACTGCAGCCCGCCCTGTTGGAGTTCGCCTCCGGCCTGCGGCAGGCCGCCTATGACAAGGGAGCCGCCCTGCGCGAGCGTGTCGCCGGCTCCGGCGGGGCCTAGCCGGTGAGTCCCCAGCCGACCACCCGGCCGTCCGGCGCGTCGGCCCGCGGAATAACGGATCCGGTCCGTTACCCGCAGCATGCCTCGGCGCCCGTGCGGACCAAACGCGCCTTCGTCCTGCTGCTGCTGACCTTGCTTATCCCGGGCAGCGCGCAACTGGTGGCCGGGGACCGAGCGCTGGGCCGGCGCGCACTGGCAGTGACACTCCTGGTCTGGGCGGCCATCCTGGCAGCGGGCGTCGTGGCCCTGGTGGACTGGCCGCTGCTGGTGAATCTCGCCACCGGCCGCTGGAGTTCGCTGGTGCTGGTGGTGGTGCTGGCCGCGCTGGCGCTGTTCTGGGCTTTCCTGTTCCTGAACACGCTGCGCATCATCAGGCCCAACCTGCTGGCCCCGGGCGCCAAGCCCGCGGTGGCGGTGGCATTGGCCGTCCTGATGGTGGTGACCAGCGGCAGCTTGGGCTACGCCGCCTATCTGCTCAACGTCAGCCGCAATGCCTTCGGCAACATCTTCGAAACCCGGCCGGCGTTCGACCCGGTCGACGGCCGCTACAACTTCTTGCTGATGGGCGGCGACGCCGGCGCGGGACGGGTCGGGCTGCGCCCGGACAGCATCCAGGTGGTCAGCGTGAACGCGGAGACCGGACACACCGTCATGTTCGGCATCCCGCGGAACTTCCAAAACGCCCCGTTCCCGGCCGACTCCCCCATGCACGAGGTCTACCCCGAGGGCTTCGACTGCGGCGACGAGTGCATCATCAACGCCCTGTACGTGGACGTGGAGCAAAACCACGCCGACCGCTACCCGGACGCCAAGAACCCCGGTGCCGAAGCCATGAAGGACGCCGTCAGCGGCATCCTGGGCATCGACATCCAGGCCTACGCACTGGTGGACATGGGTGGCTTCGAGGCCCTGGTGGACGCGATGGGCGGCATTACCGTTGACGCCGGCGGCTGGGTGCCGATCTCCAACAAGACCATTCCGGGAACCAATCAGCACTACCCGCCCAAGGGCTGGATCGCCCCGGGCGTCCAGAAGCTCGACGGCTTCCACGCGCTCTGGTACGCCCGCTCCCGCGAGTTCGCCACCGACTACGACCGCGTCCAGCGCCAGCAGTGCGTGATGTCGGCCATGGTCAACCAGCTGGACCCGGCCACCGTGCTGACCCGGTTCCAGCAGCTGGCCGAGGCCGGCGAGCAGGTCGTGGAAACAGACATCCCCAGTTCCCAGCTGGGCAGTTTCGTCTCGCTGGCGCTCAAGGCCAAGGACCAGAAGACGGACCGGCTGACCATTGGCCCGCCGGACTTCGGTACGGCGGCGGACAACTTCGTCACCTACCCGGACTTCTCCAAGATCCACCCGCGGGTTCAACAGTTGTTCACCCAGGAAACGGAGACTGACAAGAAGGCCTCCAAGAACGACGGCGGCGGCTCCGGCGGCGGGAAATCCTCCAGCGGAGGTGCCAAACAGCCGAAGAAGTCCACGCCGGAACCGGCGGACACACCGGAGGCAGCGGATCCCCAGATCACCGAGGAGTATCTCCAGCAGCTGGCCGAGATTGGCGACACCGCTACGATCGGCTCCCTGCTGGCCGACAACGGCAAGTGCTCGCTCCCCTGATCCTGGCGTTCCGGTGAGGCCGGGTCCTGCCGGGACGACTGACCGTTCTGGCTGACCGGGCCGGGCGGGTGTTCTGGCAGGATCATTTTTCACACACGGACCAGGAAGAGGCTTCAAGATGTACCGGTTGACCAATGTATTGCGCCCCTACGCGTGGGGTTCGACGACGGCGATCGCCGAGCTGTTCGGCCGCGAACCCTCCGGCGGCCCGGAAGCCGAACTCTGGATCGGCGCACATCCCGACTCCCCCTCCACGGTGCAGCTGGCCGACGGCGACCGGCCGCTGGACGAATTCATCAAGGAGAATCCGGGCGCCACGCTCGGCGAACCGGTGCTGGGCCTGTTTGGCGCCACACTGCCGTTCCTGACCAAGGTCCTGGCGGCCGATTCGGCCCTCTCGCTTCAGGTCCACCCCACACTGGAGCAGGCAAAGTCCGGATTCGCCGCGGAGAACGCGGCCGGCATCTCCTTCAACGACGCACAACGCAGCTACCGGGACGACAACCACAAGCCGGAGATGATCTTTGCGCTCAGCGATTTCCAGGCGCTGTGTGGTTTCCGTCCCCCGCGCGACGCGGCCCGGCTGCTGGCCGGCCTTCGGCCGAAGCTGGCGGAGGCCGGCGCCAGCCTAGACTTGCTGGACGAAGTGCTGCAGCTGCTGGACACCGCCGACGAGGAAGCGGCCCTGCGCGGCGCCTTCGTGGCCTTGGTCGACGGCGGGGACCGTTCCACCGGGCTGGCCGTGGACACGGCCCGCGTACTGGCGGCTGCGCCGGCTGGAAGCCTGGGCAACGAATACGCAGCGGCCGCGCGTCTGGCAGAACTCTATCCGGGCGATCCCGGGGCCTTGATCTCGCTGCTGCTCAACCTGGTCACCCTCTCCCCTGGCCAGGCGCTGTGCCTGCCGGCCGGGAACATCCATGCCTACCTGCAGGGCCTCGGCGTGGAGGTCATGGCCACCTCGGACAACGTGCTGCGCGGCGGCCTCACGCCCAAGTACATCAACGTGCCGGAGCTGGTGAAAATCACCGACTTCCGCCCCATCACCCCACCGTTCGTGGAACGGACCACCACCGATGCCGGCCAGGAACTGTATTGCCCGCCATTTGCCGAATTCCAGCTCCAGCGCATTGAACTGTCCGACGGCGGCAGCCCCGTTCCGCTGGCCCAGCACGGTCCCGCCATCGTACTGGCGGTCTCCGGAAGCGTGCTGCTGGACTCCCCGAGATCAGACCTGACGATCCGCCGCGGCGAGGCCGCCTTCATTCCCGCCGCCGAACAGCCGGTGAACGTCCATCCGGCCGGCGGATCCGGAGCCGGTGCCGTGCTTTTTGCGGTCACCACTTCGGGCAGCACACATGAATTCGACGAACAACGAACGGGAGCAACACTTTGACCGCTTCGATCCTCCAGTCCGAGCCGTGGGCCCGCTTCCAACGGAGCCTGGGCAAAGAGGTCTTTGAACGCAGCGGAGACGGCTGGGCCTATTTGGCCATCATGGAAAAGACGCCGCTGGGGCGCTTCCTGTACGTCCCCTACGGCCCCGCGGCCGCAGACCACGCGGCTTTGGTCCGCGCCCTGGCCGCCCTGCGTTCCCTAGCTGCCGAGCAACACGCCCACTACGTGCGGATCGAACCGGTGGGCACCGACCTCGGGCAACGGCCGCAGGCGGCGTTGCAGTCGCTGGGTCTGGTCAAGGCCCCGGTGGATGTCCAGCCGAAGCTGACCTGGATGCTGGACCTCAAGCAGCCTGAAGAGGAGTTGCTGGCCGGTATGCGCAGCACCAGCCGAAACCTCTACCGCAACATCCACAAGAAAGGCGTCACCTTCGACGTCTCCTCCGACCCCGAAGACATCGGTATCCTGCTGGGATTCCTGCACGACGTCTCCGAGCGCGCAGAGTTCAAGGCCCAGTCCGATGACTATCTGCGCGAGGCTGCCCGGAACCTGGTACCGGCCGGTGCGGCCAAAATCTTCACCGCACGCTTGGACGGCAAGCCGATCGCGGCAGCGCTCTCCTACGACACGGAGTCCACCCGGGTCTACGCGCACGCCGCTGCCGACGATGCCCACCGCAAGCTCAATGCAGGGATTCCGCTGGTGGTCACGATGATGATGGATGCCCGCGCCGCCGGCATCGAGCGCTTCGACATGTGGGGCGTCAGCCCGGAAGACGAGCCCGACCATCAATGGGCCGGGTTCTCACGGTTCAAACGATCCTTCGGCGGCTACGAGGTCAGCTACCCGGGCAGCTGGGACCTGCCGGTCAACCAGCTGATGTACCGGGCCTACCTGCTCACCCGGCGGGCCCGCGAGGCGGCCGGACCCGCGGTGCACAAGGCGCGCACCGCCGTGCTGCCGGCGGTGCAGAAGGCGGGCAACGCCGTCGTGCCGTCGCTTCGGAAGCTGCGGGCCAAGCTGCCGCGCTGAGCCGGCACGCGCTTTCCCCGTCAGCCATACCGGCAGGAAGCCGCAAAAACCCCGCACCGGCCTGGGCCGGTGCGGGGTTTTCGTTGTGCTGAGAGCCTCCGCGCTGCGCCGAGGCGGTCCGCTAGAGCTTCCGCTCGAAGCGGTCCCACTTGTATTCCTGGTGCTCGCCCTCGACAAACCGGATGGTGCCGGACTTCGAGCGCATCACGATCGACTGGGTCAGGACCTTGTGGTTCTTGTACCGGACGCCGCGCAGCAGGTCGCCGTCGGTGATGCCGGTGGCCACAAAGAAGCAGTTATCGCTGGTGACCAGGTCATCGGTGGTCAACACGCGGTCCAGATCGTGGCCGGCGTCAATGGCCTTCTGCTTTTCCTCGTCGCTGGTGGGCCAGAGCCGGCCCTGGATCACGCCGCCCAACGACTTGATGGCGCAGGCCGTGACGATGCCCTCCGGGGTGCCGCCGATGCCCATCAGGACGTCGACATCGGTGCCTTCACGGGCGGCTGCGATGCCGCCGGCAACGTCACCGTCCATGATGAACTTGGTGCGCGCACCGGCGGCGCGGATCTCCTCCACGTACGGCTTGTGCCGGTCGCGGTCCAGGATCATCACGTTGATCTGGTTGATCTTCTTGTTCTTGGCCTTGGCGATCAGGTGCAGGTTCTGTTTGATGGGCAGGCGCAGGTCCACCAGATCGGCCGCTTCGGGGCCGGTGACCAGCTTCTCCATGTAGAAAACGGCCGAAGGGTCGAACATGGTGCCGCGCTCGGAGACGGCCAGCACGGACAGCGCGTTGTTGATGCCCAGCGCCGTCAGCCGGGTGCCGTCGATCGGATCCACGGCGACGTCGCACTCGGCGCCGGTGCCGTCGCCGACCTTTTCGCCGTTGAACAGCATCGGGGCTTCGTCCTTTTCGCCCTCGCCGATGACCACCACGCCGTTGAAGCTGACGGTGGACAGGAACGCCCGCATGGCGTCCACGGCCGCGCCGTCGGCGCCGTTCTTGTCTCCGTAGCCCACCCAGTGGCCGCCGGCGATCGCCGCGGCTTCGGTGACGCGCACCAGTTCCAGGGCCAGGTTGCGGTCCGGCTCGTTGTCACCGACACGCATCGACGGCGGGAAGTTGGAAAAGGGATCAGCCTGGGCTTCGTGGGACACTTCGACCTCATCTTCGAGTAGCTCTTCAGACAACACCGGCTGTGGTGCCGTGGTGGATGAATCTGCGGGGCGGACATCTTCCATTGCTTTCGATCATAGTCGTCAGCTCCCGGGGAATCAGCGCGCTGGGGTCAGCGCCGGCCACGGAAGGGCTGCCCGTGTGCGCACGGAAGGCGGCAATCTGAGATCATGGAAGCGTGAGTGAAGTGCGTCCCGAGGAATCGACCGAATCGGCTGGATCGGCTGAATTGCCCGCCAAGCCTGTGCTGACGGCCAAGCAGGCCAACCGGGCGAAAGCACCGGTAGTCGGCATGTTGCTGGCCGTGGGTCTCACACTGGCCGTGCTGCTGCCGGTGATGTTCCTGAACCCTGGCAGCAAGCCCGATGTCTACAAACGTAATATTGACGTCCCCGGCGTCGCGCTCCAGGCCGAATCCACCGCCGGCTACCTCCCGCTCGCCGTGGATCTTCCGGAGGGCTGGACATCCAACTACGCCCGCTGGAACACCGGGGGCACGGCCCAGGTACCGGCATGGGAAGTCGGCTATCTCACCCCCGGCGAGCAGTACATCGGTCTAATCCAGACCGATAAGGCGAATCCCACCTGGATTGGCCAGGTCACCGATAACGCACCGGTCACCGGCGACCGCAGGGCCGGCGCCAGCTGGGAACTGCGCGATGCCGGCCAGGGCGAGCGCAGCCTGGTGCTGGAGCACGGCAAATCCACCGTCATTCTCAGCGGCACTGCCGAACTGGACGAATTCGATGTGCTCGCCACCGCCGTCGTCAAAGCGCTGGACAGCAAGTAACTAACGACCGCCAGGCGTCGCAAATGCGCGGTCAGGGCGGCGCAAAGCAGTAAGGTTGCTTCGTGCCCACCTCACTGACTCCCGCCCAGGCCTGGCAAAAACTTCTCGACGGCAATGCCCGCTTTGTTGCCGGCACGTCGGTCCACCCCAACCAGGACGCCGCCCGGCGCAGTTCGTTGGTCAGCGAACAGAATCCGTTCGCGATCATCTTCGGTTGTTCCGACTCGCGGCTGGCGGCCGAGATCATTTTCGATCTGGGTCTGGGCGATGCCTTCGTGGTCCGCACGGCGGGCCACGTCCTCGGCGACGCGGTGATCGGCTCGCTGGAATACGGCGTGGACGTGCTCAACGTCCCGCTGGTCGTGATCCTGGGCCATGACAGCTGCGGCGCGGTGACCGCCGCCAAGAACACCATAGACACCGGCGTGATGCCCCGCGGCGGCCTGCGCGACCTGGTGGAGCGGATTACGCCGTCGGTGCTGGCTGCCCGGCGTGCCGGAAACGACGACCTCAACGACATGGTGATCGAAAACGTGCGCCAATCCTCCGAACGCCTGCTGGACAGTTCGCGCGCCATTTCGGAAGCGGTCGACGCCGGCCGCACGGCCGTCGTCGGGGTGGCCTACCGGCTGGCCGACGGCCGCGCCGACCTGGTCGCCGGACACGGCGCGCTCTAGCCCGGCGCCGCCCGGCCGCCCGGGCGGCGCCGGGCCGACGTCGCACCGCCGTCGCACCGCCGTCAGCGGCGCAACACGATTCGGAACCGGTGGCACGGCGGGCCTAAGCTTGGAGCCATGACTTCTGCTGATTCTGCTGAATACCGCATCGAACACGACACCATGGGTGAGGTCCGGGTTCCGGTCAACGCCCTCTACCGTGCGCAGACCCAGCGCGCCGTCGAGAACTTCCCGATCTCCGGCAAGACGCTGGAGCGCGCCCACATCGAGGCCCTGGCCCGGATCAAGAAGGCTGCCGCCGCCGCCAACGCCGAACTGGGCGTGCTGGACGGCGAGCTGGCCAAGGCCATCGCCGACGCCGCCGATCAAGTAGCCACCGGCCAGTACGACGGCGATTTCCCGATCGACGTCTTCCAGACCGGCTCCGGCACCTCCTCGAACATGAACACCAACGAGGTTCTGGCCGAGCTCGCCACCCGCGCGCTGAGGGATGCCGGCAGCGACAAGACGGTCCACCCGAACGACCACGTCAACGCCTCGCAGTCCTCCAACGACGTCTTCCCGACCTCGGTGCACGTGGCGGCCACCTCCGCGCTGATCAACGAGCTGATTCCGGCGCTGGACTACCTGGCTGCTTCGCTGGAGCGCAAGGCTGAAGAGTTCAAGGACGTGGTGAAGTCCGGGCGCACCCACCTGATGGACGCCACCCCGGTCACCCTGGGCCAGGAGTTCGGCGGGTACGCCGCACAGGTTCGCTACGGCATCGAACGCATTGAAGCCTCGCTGCCGCGCGTGGCCGAGGTCCCGCTGGGCGGCACCGCCGTCGGCACCGGCATCAACACCCCCGCAGGCTTCCCGCAGCGCGTGATCGAGCTGCTGGCGGCCGATACCGGCCTGCCGCTGACCGAGGCCCGCAACCACTTCGAGGCGCAGGCCAACCGCGACGGCCTGATCGAGGCCTCCGGCCAGCTGCGCAACATCGCCTACGCGTTCATGAAGATCAACAACGACCTGCGCTGGATGGGCTCCGGCCCCAACACCGGCCTGGGCGAGATCGCCATCCCGGATCTGCAGCCGGGCTCCTCGATCATGCCGGGCAAGGTCAACCCGGTCATCTGCGAGGCAGCCATCATGGTGGCGGCCCAGGTGGTGGGCAATGACACCACCATCGCCCTTTCCTCCACCAACGGCGCCTTCGAGCTGAACGTGGGCATCCCGGTGATGGCCGCCAACCTGCTGGAGTCCATCCGCCTGCTGGCCAACACGTCCCGGGTCATGGCGGACAAGATGATCGACGGGCTGACCGCCAACGTGGAGCGGGCCCGCTTCCTGGCCGAAGCCTCCCCCTCGATCGTGACCCCGCTGAACAAGTACATCGGCTACGAAAACGCCGCCAAGATCGCCAAGCACTCGGTCAAGGAAGGCCTGACCGTGCGCGAGTCCGTCGTGGCCTTGGGCTTCCTGGAGCGCGGCGAACTGACCGAAGAGCAGCTGGATTCCGCCCTGGACGTGCTGTCCATGACGGTGCCGCCGCAGGCCAAGTAACACCGGCTCCCCCGCGGGCCACAGAGGGCGTTCCGGCTTCGGCCGGGACGCCCTTCGCTTTGCGTGTTTCGCCCCACGCCGCGGCGTCCCGCCGCCGGAGAACTGTGGCCCACGCCACTGCTTTTGCACTATCGCTTAGATAGTGCAAAAGTACACTCTGTGCGGAATGATGCAAACAATGACGGCGGTGGCTTGCGCGAGCGGAAGCGCGCCGCCACCCGTTCGGCCATCACCGCCTCGGCCCGGCTCCTGACCGCACGCAGCGGCGTCAGCGGGTTCACCGTCGAGGAGGTCTGCGAACGTGCGGGCATCTCCCGTCGCACCTTCTTCAATTACTTTCCGACCAAGGAAGATGCCATCCTGGGCTATCCCGGCGATGACATTCCCGAGGCCCTGGCGGAGGCATTCATCGCCGGCGGCGGGGGCACGACCGGCGGCGGGGGCACGGCGGGCGGCGCCCTCTCCGCATCCCTCTGGCCGGACTTCATTGAACTGGCCGTCGGGATGATGGAGTCCATGGCCATGACCCGCGCGGAAGTCATTGCCCTGAAGGATGCCATCACGGCCGAGCCGCGGCTGATGGAGAAAGCCATGCATGGTTCCAGCGCCGCAGAGCAGCACTACGTGGCAATGCTGGCGGAGCGGGAATCCTTGCCGGCTGATGACCCGAGGCTGCAGTTGGCCATCGGCGCGATGGCCAGTGTGGCCAAATACGCCGGGACTGTCTTTTTTGCGCCGGAAAACTCGCGCAGCTACCGCGATATCCTCACCTCCGCCATCGAGGCGCTGGCCGCCGTCGCGCCGCTGCGAGCGGCGGGCGGCCGGGCGACCGGTCCCCCGTCCACCTGACCACCAGCCGCCGCCACCGGGCCGCCCGGGTGGCCCGGTTCCTCAATCCGCCGTCCGCTACCGTCCCGAAGGACACTGCCATGACCACTACTGCCGCGCGGGCTTCCGAACCGCTGCTGCTGACCCAAAGGCGCATCTGGATTATTTTCTCGGCGCTAATTGCCGGAATGATGCTCGCCAGCCTCGACCAGACCATCGTCTCCACCGCGATGCCCACCATTGTGGGCCAGCTGGGCGGAGTGGAGCACCAAGCGTGGATCACCACCGCCTACCTGCTGGCCACCACCATTGTGATGCCGATCTACGGCAAGTTCGGTGACGTGCTGGGCCGCCGCAACCTCTTCCTCATCGCGATCGCGCTGTTTACCTTGGCCTCGATCGGCTGCGCGCTGGCCACTGACTTTTGGGGCTTTGTCCTCTTCCGTGCCTTCCAGGGCTTGGGCGGCGGTGGCTTGATGATCCTCTCGCAGGCGATTATTGCCGACATCGTGCCCGCCAACGAACGCGGCAAGTACATGGGCCCGCTGGGTGCGATCTTCGGGCTCTCCGCCGTCGCGGGCCCCCTGCTCGGCGGCTTCTTCGTGGACCACATGACGTGGCAGTGGGCCTTTTACATCAACATCCCGATTGGGTTGGCCGCCTTCGCCATCGCTTGGTTCGCCCTGACCCTGCCGTCCAAGAAAGCCACCCGGAAGATCGATCTTGCCGGTGTCGTGCTGCTGTCCATCGCCACCACCTGCCTGATCTTCTTCACCGATTTCGGCGGCGACACCGAACACGGCTGGACCGCCCCGGAAACCTGGGCATTCGGCGCCGGCCTGCTGCTGTCCGCCGCAGCCTTCGTCCGGGTTGAGGCACGTGCCGACGACCCCATCATCCCGCTGTCGCTCTTCCGCAACCCGGTCTTCGTCAATGCCACGGCCATCGGCTTCACACTGGGCATCGGCATGTTTGCGGCGATCGCTTTCGTACCGACGTTCCTGCAGATGTCCTCCGGCACCTCGGCCGCAGCGTCCGGGCTGCTGATGCTGCCCATGATGGTGGGCATGATGGGCACCTCGATCTGGTCGGGACTGGCCATCACCAAGAGCGGCAAGTACAAGGCATTCCCGGTTGCGGGTTCTGTCACCACCGCCGCCGCCCTGCTGGCGCTGACCACCCTGGCCGCCGATACGCCGATCTGGCTGATCTGCACCTATCTCTTCGTCTTCGGTGCCGGCTTGGGCCTGATCATGCAGGTGGTTGTGCTCGTGGTCCAGAACGCCGTAGCGCCTGACATGGTGGGGACCGCAACCAGCACCAACAACTACTTCCGCGAGGTCGGTGCGGCACTGGGTGTGGC
Source organism: Arthrobacter sp. NPDC055138 (assembly GCF_053607305.1). Taxonomy (NCBI): domain Bacteria; kingdom Bacillati; phylum Actinomycetota; class Actinomycetes; order Micrococcales; family Micrococcaceae; genus Arthrobacter; species Arthrobacter sp. NPDC055138. Next base: position 513,976 of record NZ_JBSGTH010000003.1, on the reverse strand, counting down.
GATCTTCGGAACGATCTTCACCAACAACCTTTCCGGGAAATTGACGGCGGTCTTTACCGACGCCGGCGCCTCCGCCGCCGATGCGGGAAACGCAACCGCAACCTTGGACCCGCAGGCCATGCAAGCTCTGCCGGAGCCGGTCCGGGACGGCATCGTGACCGCGTACGCCGACTCGCTAGCTCCGGTGTTTTGGTACCTCGTGCCGTTCATCGCTGCCGCCTTCCTGCTGGCACTGTTCCTCAAGCAAGTACCGCTCTCCGACGTGGCTGGCATGGTCGCCCGCGGCGAAGCGATCGGCGGCGAAGAGGCAGAACGGCTGGAAGCTGAACACCACGACCGGCGGCAGAGTATCCAATCGGAGCCAGGACCCGGCGCCGAACCGGAGCTGGCGGAGCGGGCACCGGCTACCGCCGGAGCCGCAGCGGAACCGCAACCGGAGGCCCGAAACTAAGCTTCCGGCATCGATCCCGCGGTGCGGTTTTCGGAGGGTCTCGACCGTCAGGACGGGGCCCTCCTGCTATTTTGGCCCTTACCGGGCTGAAACGATTGAAAACAGCTTGTGCTGTGGGCGGCTGGTATTAGGATGAGGCGCACACGTGCCCCTTGGGCGGCCGGTGGAGGCCGGATCTGCGACCGCCGCCTGGTCCATCCGGGGCATGCCGAGGACTGTCCAGGAGGTCTCCATGATTGGCGATTCGCAGACCCCGTCCCTGAGGACGGCCGACTACCCCTTACCGGACCAACCTAAAACCACTGGACGATTTATCGTCGTCTTCGCCGACCGCTCCGATGATTGTGCCGGAATCCTAGCCGAGGCAGCGGGCCTGACCCAGGTGACAGACAGCCGGGACTTTGGCACCCGCGGAGTAGACCCGGACACGGCCTCCGGCGCGGAGGCAACCCTGTTCGCCAACCTGGGGATCGCCGTCGTCGACGCGGCCCCGGACCAAATCGGTGCGCTCCAAGTGAGTTCCGCGGACAAACACCGGGTCCTGTCGGTCTCACCCGAACTCATCCACGATGTGCTGGGTTCGGCCGACGACTATGTTGCCGGCTACCGGGACGGCGTGGCTGACTTGGCCGGACGTCTCGCGGCCGGCCCGCACACCGGGCGGGACGGAGCGTCCACACCCGCGGATTTCGCCGACAACAACAACTTCACTTGGGGGCTGCAGGCGACGAGGGCCCTCTCCTCCCCCTATTCGGGACAAGGCGTGCGGGTCGCCGTGCTGGACACTGGCGTCGATGGCTCGCATCCGGATTTTGCCGGTCGCGGCATGACCAAGGCGTCCTTCGTCACCGGCGAGCCGCCCCAGGACGGGCACGGACACGGCACGCACTGCATCGGGATCGCCTGCGGCCCGAAAGTTCCCGGTACTGGTCCCCGCTACGGTGTTGCCCACGAAGCGGAGATCTTTGCCGGAAAGGTGCTGAGCAATGCCGGTTCCGGCACCGATGCCGGCATCCTGTCAGGGATCGACTGGGCAGTGGGCAACGGCTGCGCTGTGATTTCTTTGTCACTGGGCGCCGATGTGGCGCAGATCCACCCGCCCTACACAGCCGCCGGGAGCCGGGCGCTGGAACAAGGATCCCTGATCGTCGCCGCGGCGGGTAATAATGCGGACCGGCGGAAAGGCGAATTCGGATTCGTGGGTTCCCCGGCCAATAGCCCGTTCATCATGGCAGTGGCAGCCCTGGACCAAGCCCTCGACATCGCCTTCTTTTCGGCCCGCAGCCTGCCCCTGCGCGGTGGGCAGGTGGACTGCGCCGGTCCCGGCGTCCATGTCTACTCATCATGGCCCATGCCGAAACGCTACAACACCATCAGCGGAACAAGTATGGCGACGCCCCATGCTGCCGGCGTGGCGGCGTTGTGGGCGCAGGCTACCGGCCGGCGGGGCCTGGAACTGTGGGCCACTTTGGTCCAGGAAGCCGAGCGCCTGCCACTGCTTTCGGTCGATGTCGGCGCAGGGATGGTGCTTGCCCCGCAATAATCTCTTCCCCTGACGGGTCGCCGGAGTCATATCATGGGTGGTATGCAGATCACCGTGACGGTGCGCCATGACTATCTCTCCGATACCGGTCGGATCGCCGAGCAGTTGACGGCCGGAGGCATGCACGTGGAGAACGTGCTCTCCACCTTGGGCATGATCACCGGCTCGCTCCCGGAAGGACAGCGCGCTGCCCTTGCCGGGATCGAGGGAGTTGAATCCGTCGATGAAGACCGGCAGATAGTCCTACCGCCGCCCGACTCGGACGTCCAGTAGCGTCAGCGGATAAACTCCGGGATGCCCGTGGCCCGCAGCGCTGCCTCCATCCTGTCCCGATGGTAGTCGGTCAACTCCGGCAACTCGTCCAGTCCGAACCAGCCGACCTCGGCCGACTCGTCGTCGTTGACCCGGGCGTGCCCGCTGACGTACCGGCACCGGAAGTTCAGTGTCAGGAATTGGGCCCGGTCTCCGTTGACAAACTCCATCGGACCGCCCGAGTAGGCCTCCGCCAGCTGTTCAACCTCGGCGACGATGCCGGTCTCCTCGAAGACTTCGCGCACCACCCCCACGGCGGGTTGCTCCCCCGGGTCAAGAATTCCGGTAATCAGTGTCCAGCGGCCGTTGTCCGCACGGCGGCCCAGCAGCACCCGGTTTTGGTCGTCGAGCACCACGGCTGTGACCCCCGGCAACCAAAGCAGGTCGTGGCCAATTTTCTCTCGCAGCCGCAGGATGAAGTCGGGAGTTGGCATCATCCAAGCCTACGTCGTTACCTCGGCATCAGCAGCGCCACCCACGTTCCGGCAACCATGAACGGCCCGAACGGGATGTTGCTGCTCAGGGTGCCGCGCCGCAGCAGCACCAGCAACAGCCCGTACACCCCGCCGAGCAGGAACGCGGCGAACGTCCCCCATAGCAGGTACTCAAAACCCAGATATCCCAAGTACATTCCCAGCACACCGGCCAGTTTGACGTCGCCGAAGCCCATGCCCGCCGGATAGGCGAACCGGACCGTGAAGTAGAAGGCCCAAAGCAAGGCACCACCGGCCAGCACACGCCAGAAGACACCAGCATCATGGCCGGCAAGCGCGGCAGAGAGCAGCAGCACCGAGCAGACGGCGTAGGCCGGAAACACGATGCGGTTCGGCAACCGGTGCGTGCGAAGGTCGATCCAACTCAGGCCGGTCCCGACGACCAACAAATACCCGCCGGCGGCCAGCAGCAACCAGAAGGCCAGCGTATGGTCGGGCCACAGCAGCACCAATTCCTCGACCATGGACCCAACCTACTGCACGGCCGGCCGGCAAGCGTGACCCGGCGGCTACACTGTGGATATGAACGGCGGGAGCGTGCTGACAACCGGCGACGCCGCCGGCAATGCGGAAATCTTCAGGTGCCTTTGCCGGTCCTCTCCGTGGAAGTGGGACTCGCTGCGGTTCGAACTGCGAGCCGTCAACCCCGGCGCACCGGAGGGGGACCCGTCAGCCGGGATGCTGCGGGCCTGGACGCGCCGCCCGGGCGCCCTTCGGGTCGAATCGGCCGACGGCCAGCTGCTGTACAGCACCACCGGCATCAACGACTCCCGCGACGGCTTCTATGTCAGTGCGACACGCAAGTCCTGGCTGCTGCCGCCACATCTGGTCACCCCCGTCTTCAATGGCATCGACCTGGTCCGCCGCCGCCCCGAGGCCGCTTACGGAGAACCGGTCTTCGGCAACGGACGCTGGTCGGCAATGCTGGATCCGGTAGAGCTGGCCGGCAGCGCGCCGGTGGCCTATGAAGCTCCTTTCGCCAACCCGGTCGAGATCCATGAACTGACCGAAACCGAACACGGGGGCCGCCGAACGCTGGAGGCCATCGTCTCGCCCAACCTGACCTATCAGCCGTACGACGCCGGCCACCCGCTGCTGGAAGGCCGTACCCAGGTGCGGATCGACTGGCGCACGGGCATTTGTGTTTCCGCTGTCTCCTTGGAAGGGCCGCAGCAAGGACGCGGGCATTCGCTCACCATCCTGGGTGTGGATGAGTACATGCTCGATGACCTGTTCCTGGAGGTCAGCATGAACCTCACCGATGTGCGCGAGCACATTCCCTGGCCGGTCCGGCCCTATCCGGCCTGACAGCTTTGGCCCAGTGCCGGACCGGGCCCTGGCTTTGGGGGGATGAGGGCCAGGGCCCGGCGGTGTGAGCCCCGGCCGGTCTGCGGCTGCCGCGCAGGGCCTGCGTGCGCCGCGCCGCAGGCCTCAGGGTCACGGTTACAGAATCGCCGCGGGTCCTTGGGAAAACCCGGTGCTGGACAGACCCCCGCAAATTGGGGGTGTGGCACTCCCCCACTCGGGGCTGTCGCGTCGACTCCATGCCAGCACACTATGGTTGTGCACTCATTGGGGGGGTGCATCCAACGAGGGGGAATCGTGGAGCAATTGAGTGGACGGGCCATGCCCGTTTCGGTCCAAATGATCGGAAATTTGCGTATCTCGCGCGGAAATACAGTTCTGACGGCAGAGAAGCTCGGCGGACCAAAGCCGCGCCAAGTACTGGAGATCCTGCTATTGAATGTCGGCTCGCCGATGTCCAAAGACCGCTTGGTCGACATGTTGTGGAGCGGTCGGGCACCTGGCGAAGCGTTGGCCACCTTGGAAAGCTACGTCAGCATTCTGCGCCGAAATCTACAACCTGGCTGTGCAAAGTCCGGGCCGTTGCGCACCGCCAACGGCGGCTACATGATCGACCGGGAGTTGGTCGACGTCGATTTGTACCGGTTCCAACGCCTGCTTCGGGCCGCCGAGTTCGCCGCTCCGGCCACTGCTTATCCGCTGTTGACCGAAGCGCTCTCGCTTGCATCCGGGCCGTTGCTTGGTGATGAGCTCACTCCGGATTGGGCGGAGGAGGCGCGGCTGGATCACGCAGAGATGGTTTTACACGCGCAACTGATGGCGGCGGAGGCAGCCTTGGCTCTGGGGCGGCCCGATGAAGCGGTGCTTTGGGCGCAGCGCTGCGTTGCGGCCGCTCCGCTCAATGAAGCCGCTTGGGCAGCCCTCATCATCGGGTTGGAACGATGCGACCGGCACGCCGATGGCCTGCAGGCGTATGACCGGTGCCGGCGTCTGTTCAATGACGAACTGGGGTGTTCCCCCGGTCCTGCCTTGCAGGAGGTGTACGGCCGGCTGCTGTACGCCACGGCGGAGTCCGGCCTCTCCGAGGTGCTGGCAGCGCTGCTGGTACTCAACGAAAGGCTGGCGCCAACAACCACCCGCAAGCAGTTGGCCCATCGGATGGCCTCCGTTCCGGTCGAATCGCATTACGTGGCGGCCGGGGACATCGTCAAAACTTTCCTGACCAAGGCGCTCATGGCCAGCTGAGCTCACGATGCATGGACTGTGAAGGTATGTACAACCTTTCACAGTCCATGCATACTCTTAGTGGGGTCAAGTCCTTCGTGTCTTGAGTTGGGGAAATATGAGCTCTTTGGGGATTGAGCATGTACTCCGCGTTGCCGTGGTGGATGACCACACCACGTTCGCGGAGCTGTTGTCTGATGCGTTGGGCCGGGAACCGGACTTAGTCAATGTCGGCAATGCCGGCGGCGTCAACGACGCCGTTGCCCTGTGCCTGCGGTCCAGGCCCGATGTGGTGATCATGGACTACCACTTGCCCGACGGCGATGGGCTTGAGGCCGCCGAGCAGATCCTGGCGGATGCCCCGGATACGCGGATCATTCTGCTGACCGGCAACCCGTCGCCCGATGTGCTCGCCCGCGCCGCGGGATCGGGCCTGTGTGGATTTCTGCCCAAAGACGGGTCGCTATCCACCCTGCTGGAGACCATCCGGCATGCCAAGAGCGGCAGCATGGTGGTCTACCCGGCCATTCTCAGCCAGAAGCGCCGCGCACACGCCGCCAAACCGCCGGGTTCCCCGGCGCTGACCGAACGTGAGCGCCAGGTGCTGGCCCTGATGGCCGCCGGCCATGACGTTCGTACGAATGCGCGGACGCTGGGCATCTCCCAGCACACCTGCCGGGGCTATGTGAAGTCGATCCTGGCCAAGCTCGGCGCCCACTCCCAGCTTGAAGCCGTCGCCACGGCACAACGGCTGGAACTGCTGGGTGCCGGCCATGAGCGCTGACCTGAGTACCCGGATCCGGCGCAGGATCCTCCCCGTCGCACGGACGGAAGGCAGCGGAAGGAAAGGCTCGGAAATGCAGGCGGCTTTGCGGCGCTTTGCGCTCTCCGGGCTGGCGGCGTTGGTCATTGTGGCGGTTCCTGTGGTCGTGGTTGCCCGTTCCTTAGCGGTCGACCAAGCGCTGACACATGTTGCCGAGCGGACCAGGCTAATAGTTGAGCATGAATTTGCGCCGAAGGTGACGAATGCCATGCTGGCCGGTGATGCCGCTGCCGTGAGCGAGCTGGACGACGAAGTCGACCCGCTGGTCCGCGACGGTCACGTCATCCGGGTGAAGATCTGGGATATCGACGGGACGATCCTCTATTCGGATCTCGATGCGCTGGTCGGCCAGCAGTTCGACTTTCCGGACCGTTTGGAGGCCCAGTTGGAGAGCGGAGCTCCCGTCTCAATGTTGGGCATCCCGGGCCGGCCGGACAACATCTTCGAGGCGGACCTCGGTGAATTCGTCGAAGTCTATGTCAAGGCGACGGGCGGCAGCGGCAGCGAGTACATCTTCGAGTTGTACTACCCGCCGGACGAGATCAAGCGTATGGAGGACGAGATGCTCGGCATCCTGCCCGTCGTCCTGGTGGCGCTGGCGTTGCTGCAATTGCTCCAGCTTGCTCCGGCTATCCGGATGGCTCGCCGCCTGCAAAACGACGGCGAAGACCGCCGGCGGTTGCTCCAGCAATCCATCGCCGCCTCGGATCATGAACGGCAAAGGTTGGCCCGCGCCCTGCATGACGATGTGATCCAGGATCTGGCCGCGCTGGCCTACAGCCTGGAAGCCCGTGAACAGCAGCAGGCAAAGCCAGACCACGACTTCCAGACACTGGCGAAGAACATTGTTCAGGGCAGCATCCGCAGTCTGCGCCGGATCACGGTGGCACTGTATCCGCCCGATCTCTCGGCTGTGGGCCTGCCGCTGGCTCTTGATGGATTGGGCGATCTGGTCCGGAAGCGCGGAGCGGATTGGCAACTGGAGATGGATGCCTCCGCCCCGGCGGCCATCGTCCAACCTGCGTTGCTTTACCGCGTGGCACGGGAGGCCGTCACCAACGCCGCCAAGCATGCCCGCGCCCAATTGGTCCGGGTGTCGCTGACGGACTGGGGCGACGCGGTGTTACTGGAAATTGTCGACGACGGCGACGGTTTTAGTCCGGCCGATGCGCAACGCGACGGCCATCTCGGCCTCCGCATCCTGCGCGATACCGTGCACGATGCCGGCGGCACCTTGCTGATCGAATCCGCCCCGGGTGCAGGAACCCGGGTCGCGGTGACCCTCCCGTCCGTCGGCGCCTAGCCCCGTCACGGTTTGGCGGTGCCCTGGGCCGGGTTGCAAAGAAGCGGGCCGCCGTGCGGCGGCCCGCTTCCTCGGGTACTCAGAGGCCGTTTAGATCTCCGCCCCCTCCAACAGCTCGGTCACCAGTGCCGCGATCGGCGAGCGCTCGGACCGCGTCAGTGTCACGTGGCCAAAGAGCGGGTGTCCCTTGAGCGTTTCCACAACGGCCGCAATGCCGTCGTGCCGGCCCACCCGGAGGTTGTCCCGCTGGGCCACATCGTGGGTCAGGACTATCTTGGAGTTCTGGCCGATCCGGCTCATCACCGTGAGCAGGACGTTCTTCTCCAAGGACTGCGCTTCGTCCACGATCACGAATGAGTCATGCAGCGAACGGCCCCGGATGTGCGTCAGCGGCAGCACCTCCAGCATGCCGCGGTCCATGACTTCCTCGACCACCTCCGTGGAGACCAGCGCACCGAGGGTGTCGAACACCGCCTGCGCCCAAGGATTCATCTTGTCCGACTCGGAACCCGGCAGGTACCCCAGCTCCTGGCCGCCGACGGCATAAAGCGGCCGGAAGACCACGACCTTCCGGTGCTCGCGCCGCTCCAACACCGCTTCCAGTCCGGCGCAGAGCGCCAGCGCGGACTTCCCGGTTCCGGCCCGGCCACCCAGGGAGACAATCCCGACCTCCGGGTCCATCAGCAGGTCGATCGCCAGCCTTTGCTCTGCGGAACGCCCGTGCAGGCCGAACACGTCGCGGTCGCCCTTGACCAGACGTACCTGTTTGTCCGCGCCGACTCGGCCGAGCGCCGACCCCCGGCTGGACAGCAGCACCAACCCGGTGTTGGCCGGCATCTCCGCTGCCGCCGGGATGAATACCGGCTCGTGCCCGTACAGCGTGTTGACGTCGTCGTCGGCCACATCCAATTCGGCTACTCCGGTCCAGCCCGAATCCTTGACCAGCTCATTGCGGTACTCATCAGCTTGGAGCCCCATCGCGGACGCCTTCACCCGCATCGGCAAGTCCTTGGAGACTACCGTGACGTTGCGGCCCTCGTCGGCCAGGTTCTTGGCCACCGCCAGGATCCGGCTGTCATTGTCCCCGCCGCGGAACCCGGCCGGCAGCACGTCGGGCGAAATGTGGTTCAGTTCCACTCGCAGCGTGCCGCCCTCCGCGCCAAGCGGGATGGCGTGGTTCAGGCCGCCGTGCTCAACCCGCAGGTCGTCCAGCAACCGCAGTGCCTTGCGGGCAAAGTAGCCCAGTTCCGGATCATTGCGCTTGCCTTCAAGCTCGGTGATCACCACCACCGGCAGGATCACTTCGTGCTCGGCGAACCGCAGCAGGGCCCGAGGATCGGACAACAGCACGGAGGTGTCCAGGACATACGACGCACGGGCTGATTCCGGTTCCCCGGCGGAAACAGCGCGACCGGACGCGGTGGCAGCTGCGGGCTGCTCCCCGGGTCCGGTCGTGTCGGCTAGTCGCTGGTTCTGAGTGGCGGTCATGCTGGCTCCCGTCCGGAGCACGACGGCTCCGACTTTTCTGAAGCGGGGCGCGGACGGTAAGGCCACCAGGCCGGAACCGGCCTCCCCCGATGCAGCTTTCGCTGTGCGCATCAAACTGGTGGCCTCCCGATCAATCTGCGGGTTGCTGACTGATGGTTCCAAATTACGCTGATGTAATTCGCTAGCACAATAGCCGGGGCAAAGGCTTTTGGGCGAATTCTGGATGAACCGAACGACGCCGGTGCACCGCCTATTCCTTGCGGCCCGCCTTAGGCGCCGAAGCGGCGTTGCCTGCTGGCATAGTCACGCAACGCCCGCAGGAAGTCGAGGCGTCGGAAGTCCGGCCACAACGCCTCGCAAAAGTAATACTCGCTGTAGGCGCTCTGCCACATCAGGAAGCCGGACAGCCGCTGTTCGCCGGAGGTCCTGATGACCAGGTCGGGGTCCGGTTGGCCGCTGGTGTAAAGGTATCGGGAAATGTCGTCAACGGTCAGTGTCCCGGCGACCTCCGCCAGGCTCTTGCCATCGGCCTCGGCGTGGCGCAACAGACCTTTGACTGCGTCAACAATCTCCCGGCGTCCGCCATAGCCCACCGCCACGTTGACATGGACCCCCTCCACCGCAGCGGTCTGTTCCTCCAAGCTGCGGAGTTTGGCGGCGAGGTCGGCCGGGAGCGTCTCCAACGCACCGACGGGGTGGACACGCACATTCTTGCCCTCGCCCAACCGGTCGAGGGTATTGCCGATCACGCCGAGCAACTCTCGCAATTCGTCTTCCGACCGACCCATGTTGTCGGTGGACAGCATGTAGAGCGTGACCATTTTGATGCCCAGGTCGCCGCACCAGCCGAGGAACTCCAGGATCTTGTCCGCCCCGGCCTGATGTCCTTCCCTTGTTGGCGCTCCGGCCAGTTTGGCCCAACGCCGGTTGCCATCCACCACCACGCCGATGTGGCCCGGGATGCGGCCGGGAACCAGTGAACGCTGCAGGCGACGCTCATAGAGGCGGTAGAGGACGCCGGGAAGAGACACAGCACCCTGCCTTCCTGATCGCCCGTTCACGACTTCGAATTCTATCCTCCCGCTCGGCCGCTCCCGTACACACCTCGAGTTACCGACGAGTAACAAGAGAGGTGCTGCCGCTAGAATATGCGCATGAGTGAACACCGTGCTGTGCCCGGGACGTCAGGATATCGGCGCGATAACATCGGCTCAACCGCGCGGGCAGAGGCGACCGACGGGCCGGTCGAACGGGCCGTGGAGCAGGTCGCCGACGCACTCAATATCAAACCGAAGTTCCGCGGCTGGCTGCATGCCGGCGCCACTCCCCTGGCTCTGGCCGCCGGGATCGTCCTCGTCGCGCTCGCGCCCACCGCGGCCGGAAAATGGGCGTGCGCGGTCTACGCGGTGACCGGGCTGTTGCTCTTCGGCGTCAGCGCCGTCTACCACCGCGGCAACTGGAGCCCGCCGGTCAAGCTGCTGCTCAAGCGCCTGGACCATACCAACATCATGCTGGTCATCGCCGGCACCTACACGCCGCTGGCCTGGGCGCTGCTGGAACCGGCGAAGGCCACGCTGCTGCTCTGGCTGATCTGGGCCGGCGCCATCGCCGGCGTCGGTTTCCGGGTGCTCTGGCCGCACGCCCCGCGGTGGCTCTATGTCCCCATCTACTGCGCGCTGGGACTCGCGGCGTTGTTCTACTTGCCCGACTTCTTCGCTGCCAGCGTCCCTGCCGCGGTGCTGATCTGCGCGGGCGGCGCTTTCTACATCGCCGGCGCGGTGATTTACGGGATCAAGCGGCCGAACTTCTCGGCCACCTGGTTCGGTTTCCACGAACTCTTCCACGCCTTCACCGTGGTGGCGTTCGTGTGCCACTACATCGCCATCATGATCGCGGTGCTTGGCTCCGCTGGCTGACGCGCCGCCGCCGGCTTTCGGGAGCATTCCCCGCCTTAGTGTCCTGTGGCGCCGAGCTCTGCCAGCAGGGCAGCGGCCGTGGCCACCGGGCGGCGGCACACCATCCCGCGGCAGACATAGGCCAGCGCACCGTCCGCCGGGGCCGGCTTGTCCGCCAGCAGCGGGGCTGCCCCTTCCTGTTCTGCCTCCGCCGTATGGGCGACGACGATGCCCGGGCTGCCGCTGGCGCGCGCTGCCGCAATCAGGGCCGCGGCCGCCGCGGATTGTCCGGTGACCGCCAGCTCGACCGGACCCGCCGCGAGTGCCTGCGCAGCGGCCAGGCCCCACCCGGCGGCCCGTGGTGCGCGGGCGGCGATCCGGTTCAGATAACCGAGCAATCGGCCCGACAGTTCCCGGTGCCGTACGGACCCGCTGTAGGCCGCATAGGTTGCCAGCACCCCGGCGAACAGACCGGTGCCGCTGGGCGTGGCGCTCTCTAACGGGTCGGCCGGGGGGACGGCACCGGCGGCAGCGGAAACCTGTGCGGCAGGGACCGCTTGGTCGGTGAGCGTTCCCTCCCTCAGGAACACTGTCTCCGCCCGCAGCACCAGCCCTTCCGCGGCACGGTACCAGCGGCCTTCCCCGGTGGCTGCGTACAGTGAAAACAGTCCATCCGCACAGCCGGCGTAGTCCTCCAACAACCCTTCGAAGTGCTGCGCTGCGCCGTCGTGCGAAACGCGCGCCAGCCGGCCGCTGTCATCGAGATGCACGGACAGCAGGTAGTCGGCAGCGGCCACGGCGGCAGCGGTGAGGTCGGGGCGGCCCAACAGCTCTCCTGCTTCGGCCAGTCCTGCCACCGCCAGCCCATTCCAGCCGGCCACAACCTTTTCGTCCCGTGCCGGCTGCTCCCGCTGCTGCCGGGCTGCTAGCAGCGCGGGACGCAGTGCCTCCCAGCGTTGCCGTTCGTCCGGTTCCAACGGCCGCCCAGGATGCAGCGTGGATCGGGTGGCGGTGACGTTGCCCTGCTCTCCCACACTCATCACCGACGCCACCCAGCCGCCGTCGTCGGTTCCGAGCACCTCGCGCAGCTCCGCGGGCGACCACAAGTAGGTTGCGCCTTCGTGGTGAACGCCGTCGACGATGGTGTCCGCGTCCAGCGAGGACGCGATTCCGCCGTGGGGCAGCTGCAGCCGGTCCATCAACCACCCTGCGGTCCCTGCCGCGACCGCGCATCCCAGATCCCGTTCCGCCCCGGCGGGCGACTGCACCGCCCATTGGGCGTAGACCCGCAGCAATTGGACGTTGTCGTAGAGCATTTTTTCGAAGTGCGGCACCGACCACCGGCGGTCCACCGCATATCGGGCAAAGCCACCCTCGAGCTGGTCGTACAACGCCGACCCGGCCATGGCCAGCAACGTGCGGGCGGACAGGCCGGCGGCAAGCTGCGCCGATTCGGACCGGGACGCTCCGGCATGCCGGAGCAGGAAGTGCAGCACGGCCGACGGCGGGAATTTGGGCGCGCCGCCAAAACCGCCAAAGGCTGTGTCTTCCTGGCCCGACAGCACCTCGACGGCTTCTTCGAGGACCGCTTGGTGCCCCGTTCCCCGGGCTGCGCCGGTCGGGACCTGTACCGGCCCCCGCACCGACGCAGGACCGCCGGGCGGCAGCGGTGGGCCTCCGCCCGGCCCCATGGAGAGGTCGCCCAGCAGCCCGCGGTTCGCTTCCCCGGCTTGTGCCAGCGCCTGCGCCACCGACGCGGCGGTGGTCTCGACGGCCTCGCGGCGCCCATCCCAGGCTTCGTGCACGGCTTGCAGCACCTGACGGAACGACGGCTGGCCCGGCTGCGGCCGCGGCGGGAAGTACGTGCCGGCGTAAAAGGCCCTGCCGTCCGGCAGCGCGAACACGCTCATCGGCCAGCCGCCCTGTCCGGTCATCAGCTGGGTGGCGGACATGTAGACGTTGTCCACGTCAGGACGTTCTTCCCGGTCCACCTTGACCGGGATGAAGTGCTCGTTCAGGTACTCCGCGGTGGCCTGGTCCTCGAAGGATTCCCCCGCCATCACGTGGCACCAATGGCACGCCGCATAGCCTATCGAGACAAAAACAGGCACGTCTCGCAGACGTGCCTGTTCGAAAGCCTGGTCGCCGAACGGCCACCAGTCAACGGGGTTTCCGGCGTGCTGGCGCAGGTAGGCCGAGGCCTCGGAGCGCAGTCGGCCGGCCACAGTCAGTCGCCGCGGTCCGGGCGGCCCGAACCGCCGCCGGGCTCGTTCATTCCGCCGGCTGCCGGCGCCTCGCCCTCTGCAGGGTGTTCCGCCCCGCCTCCCGCGGCGCCTGCCTGACCGGATGATCCCGGACCAGTTTGCTGGGCGCCGGCGTTAACGTTTTCTTCCAGTTGCGAGCGGTAGCGGACCCGTCGGATGCGCCGGGTCATGTCCCAGACCAGGACAACCACCACGGCAGCCAGAGCAAAGGTGAAGAAGAAGCCCCACGGGCCGGGCGAAACCTGGTCCGCGTCGAGTCCGGGCCGGAGAGTGGGCTCGCCGGCACCGGCGGCGACGGCGGCAAGGATCTGGATCAGGGGCAAATTCAGTCTCTTTCTGGGTGCGTCCGGGACCCGAGGCCCCGGCGCTGGTTGGCTGCAGGCACTATCTTATGCCCGCAAAAAAATCCGTTTCGGGCACGCTGGTCTCCACCCGCGCATGGATCAGCGAGAAGTCCTCCCACGGCCAGACCGTCCGCTGCATCTCCTCCGAGACGGCAAAGAAGAATCCGGCCGGCTCCACCTGGGTCCTGTGCGAGAGCAGCGCCCGGTCGCGGTGGCGGAAAAAGTCGCCGCAATCAATCTGGGTGGTGGTGCGGTGGTTGGGCATCGGCGGCTGGTGGCCCTCGGCGTCGGCCTCCAGCCAGGCGGCGAGACGCGCGGCGTAGGGCGACTGCAGCCCTGCTTCCTCCAAGGCATAGTGGAGTGCGCGGAACCGCTCCGGGTTGAAGGCACGGTCATAGTAGAGCTTCAGCGGCTCCCAGGCGCTGCCCGCCTCCGGGTAGCGCTCGGGGTCGCCGGCGGCGTGGTAAGCCTCCACCGCCACCTTGTGGGCCATGATGTGGTCCGGGTGCGGGTAGCCGCCGTTCTCGTCGTAGCTGATCACAACATGAGGCCGAAAGTCGCGCACCAGTTTGACTAGAGGGGCTGCGGCCCGCTCCAGCGGCAGTGTGGCGAAGCTGCCGAACGGCAGCGGAGGCAGCGGGTCCCCCTCCGGCAAACCGGAATCAGCGAACCCCAACCAGCGCTGCTGGATACCGAGCTCGGCCGCGGCCTGTGCCATCTCCCGGCGACGGATCCCGGCAAGGTCCCGGTGCGCCTGGGGATCCGCGGCAGCCTCGGCGTTGAGGATGTCTCCGCGTTCACCGCCGGTGCAGGTGGCCACCATCACCTGGACGCCCTCGGCGGCGTAACGCGCCATGGACGCGGCGCCCTTGCTGGATTCGTCATCCGGATGGGCGTGGACCGCCAGCAAGCGCAGGCCGTCACTCTGCGCTGGCTGGGCTGCATCAAAGCTCACGTGGCTACTCCTGGGAAATCTGGCGTGGGCGGGAGGATAAACTTGAGGGCGTGAGCACCGCAGGCCCCCGTACTCCTCAGACTTCTTCCAGCTTAACTGTTTCCAACCGTTACGGCACACCGCGGCGGTCGTTGTCCCGCCGCACCAAACTTGCGCTGGCCGGCGGCGGCCTCGGAGTCGCCGTCGTCGTCGCGGGCTTTTTTGCCCTGGGCCAGGACGGGCCACAGGTGGAGAGCAAGGACGTCGGCTTCGCCGTGGCCGACGCCGGACACATGACGGTGGATTTCCAAGTCACCAAGGATCCGGAGGCCACCGTCCAGTGCGCCGTCCAGGCCCTGAGCGACAACTACGCCGTCGTCGGCTGGAAGGTGGCCACGATCGGCCCCGCCGACGCAACGGCTGCCGGAACCACAGCCCACCGCGTCCAGCTCAGGACTGAATCCCTGGCCGTCTCCGGCGGCGTGGACAGCTGCTGGGCCGCCGACGCCGACAACTGACGCAGCGGCCGTCGCTCGCCACGCCCCTCCAGTCCGTCTGCCCCGGGGTGCGGCTGCCCGTGGAACCGAGGGGAAAACGCCCTTTACCACCTTGTTATTGGGAAAAGCGGCGGCGGCTGACTACAATTGAGCAAATACATTCCGCCCCGCCTCACTGGTGAACTGGGATCATCCCAGAACAAGCTGATTCACCAACATGGCGGGGTCTTTGCATCAAGTGGCCGCCGGCATGGCGGCCTTTTGTGCAAAGTGCCACCGTGCCGGGTCCGCGTCCAGCGGCCCCGGCAGCAACTAAGGAGAACTACGTGTCCACTTCCAGCGCACCTGTCGCCTGGCTCACTCAGGAAGCCTACGACCGCCTGAAGGCTGAACTGGATCACCTTTCGGGCCCCGGCCGGGCAGAGATCGTCGACCGCATCGAACAGGCCCGCTCCGAGGGGGATCTCAAGGAGAACGGCGGCTACCACGCGGCCAAGGAAGAACAGGGCAAGGCCGAGGCCCGGATCCGCCAGCTCACCGATTTGCTGCGGAACGCCCACGTGGGCGAGGCGCCGGCAGATGACGGAATCGTGGAGCCGGGCATGGTCATCGAGGCAAAGGTCGCCGGCGACACCGAACGCTTCCTGCTCGGCAGCCGCGAGGTTGCCGGTGAAACCGATTTGGACGTATACAGCGAAAAGTCCCCGCTCGGCGCGGCCATCCACGGCAAGCGGGCCGGCGAGTCCGTCACCTACACCGCGCCGAACGGCAAAGAGATCGCGGTGGACATCATCTCGGCCACCCCTTACGCCGGCTAACCGAGAGCACAAAACAGACGCCGAAGGCGGGTTCCTGCGGGAACCCGCCTTCGGCGTCTGTCAGTGGCGTAAGTGTTTGGAGGGCCGGCAAGCCGGCGGTCGGCCTGGGAGCAGGAACGGTCAGCCGAGACCGGGCCTGCGGCGGCGCAGCAGGACGGCGGCAACCACGCCGCCGACTGCCCCGAAGAGGTGCGCCTGCCAGGAAATGCCAGGCATCGCCGTCGGCAAGACGCCCCACAGTACCGAGCCGTAGAAAATGAAGATGACCACGGCCAGCAGGATCTGCCGCCAACTGCGGTTGTAGAAGCCGCGAACCAGCAGGTAGGCCAGCAGCCCGAAGACCAGGCCCGAAGCGCCGATCGTCAGCCCTGCACCCGTCAGCCAGACCCCCAGCCCGGAAGCCACCCAGCTACAAGCCAGCACCACGGTAAACCGCCGGATCCCTTCCAGCAGCGTCAGGAACCCGAGCACCAGCAGCGGGAGCGTGTTGCTCAACAAGTGGCTGGTATCGGCGTGCAGTAGCGGGCCGAAGAGCACACCGTCGAGCCCATCGAGCCTTCGGGGCGCAATCCCCAGCAGCAGGCTGAAGTAGCCGCCGGCGATCAGGTTGGCCAGGAAGGCTACCCAGAGCAGCAACGCCAACGCCCCGGCTCCTGCCAAGGCCTGGGCGGGGCGCAGTGCACGGCTGCCGGCCACTGGTCAGTGGACGACGACGGGCTGGAAGCCCTCGGCGCGGAGGCTGCCGAGCACCAGTTCGCAGTGCTCGTGGCCCTTGGTCTCGATGTCGATGGTGATGGCGACGTCGCCCATGCTGATGGAGCCGCCGATCCGCGTATGGTCCACGCGGGTGACGTTGGCATCCGATTCAGCGATGATCCGGGAGATCTGGGCCAGTGAGCCGGGACGGTCGTCGAGCATGATCCGGACGGACATGAAACGTCCGGAGGCATACAGACCCCGCTGGATGACTTT
Organism: Arthrobacter sp. NPDC055138; assembly: GCF_053607305.1. Classification (NCBI taxonomy): domain Bacteria; kingdom Bacillati; phylum Actinomycetota; class Actinomycetes; order Micrococcales; family Micrococcaceae; genus Arthrobacter; species Arthrobacter sp. NPDC055138. The sequence goes on along the minus strand of NZ_JBSGTH010000003.1, from coordinate 497,309 downwards.
CAGCATCAGCATGGGATCGATATTTCCGCCGGAGAGGATGACAGCCGTGGTGCCAGGATTCGGGATGACGCCTTCCATCAGCGCGGCCACGCCGACGGCGCCGGCGGGTTCGACCACCAGCTTGGACCGCTCGATCAGGAAGATCAGCGCCCGCGCCAGTGCGTCTTCGCTAACCGTGACCACGTCGTCGACCAGTTCCCGGATGATCGAAAACGGCAGCTGCCCCGGGCGGCCCACGGCAATACCGTCGGCCATGGTGGACACCTTCTGCAGCGGCACCAGCGCGTCAGCGGCCAGCGAGGGCGGATAGGCGGCAGCATTTTCCGCCTGCACCCCGATGACTTTGATCTCGCGGCCCAGCTCCTTGGCCCTTGCCTTGACCGCGGTGGCAACTCCGGCCAGCAGTCCGCCGCCGCCGACGCCCATGACGATGGTGTCCACGTTGGGGACCTGTTCCAGGATTTCCAGACCGAGCGTCCCCTGGCCGGCGATGATGTCCGGGCTGTCGAACGGATGGACGAACACCGCGCCGGTTTCTTCCGCATAGCGTTCGGCCTCGGCGAGTGCTTCGTCCACGTTGTGGCCGTGCAGGACCACTTCCGCACCATGGCCCCGCGTGGCCGCCAGCTTGGGCAGGGCAACACCCAGCGGCATGAAGATACGCGCCTTGATGCCCAGCCGGGCCGCAGCCACCGCCACGCCCTGGGCGTGGTTTCCCGCGGAGGCAGCCACAACGCCGCGTGCCTTCTCCTCGTCCGTCAGTCCCGCCATGCGCACGTAGGCGCCGCGGACTTTGAACGAACCGGCGCGCTGCAGGTTCTCGCATTTGAAGAACACATCGGAACCGACCATCCGACCCAGCGCGCGGGATTGTTCGATCGGCGTCTTCGCGATGACCCCGTCAAGGATTTTCCGGGCTGCCTGGACGTCATCAAGGGTGACGGGTAGTTGGGTGGTGGCTGTCACTTCTCGGACTCTTTTCTGCGCAGCTGAAGGCGGCGTCGGCGGATGGGTTCCTGTTCTGAGGTCTCTGGCGGGTTGCCCGGACCAGACGATGCCAACGCCGGTTCAGGAGCCAGGTAGGGCTCTTCCACCGGTGGAGGCGCCCCCAGTGCCGGGTCCGTTTCCCATCCCCGGGCGGCAATGTATTTGACAACGGAATTGAGGATCGCGAGCAGGGGAACGGCAAACAGCGCGCCGGCGATGCCGGCAACCATCGAGCCGCCTGCCACGGCGAGCACGACCGCCAACGGATGCAGCGACACGGCCTTGCCCATAACCAGTGGCTGCAGCACATGTCCCTCAAGCTGCTGCACGCCAAGCACAATGGCGAGCATAATGAGTGCATTGACCCAGCCGTTGGCCACCAGCGCAAGCAGAACGGCGACGAACCCGGTCACCAGCGCGCCGATGATCGGGATGAACGAGCCGAGGAATACCAGAACGCCGAGCGGCAGCGCCAGTGGCACACCGATGATGGCCGCGCCGGCGCCAATACCGACCGCGTCGACGAAGGCAACGAACATTTGGACCCGGATGTACTGGACCATGGAGGTCCAGCCCTTGCGGCCGGCACCGTTGCTCGCCGCCCGGGCCTTCTTGGGCAGCAGGCCAACCATGAAACGCCAGATCCGGTCGCCGTCGTAGAGGAAGAAGATCAGCGCGAAGATGGTCAGCAGCAGGCCGGTAAATAGGTGCCCGGCGGTGGACCCCACGCTGAGGGCACTGGAAAAGATCGCGCTGCTGTTGCTCTGCAGCTGCTGCAAGCCTTCGTTCAGGTAGGAATTGAGTTGTTCGTTGGTCAGCCGGAGCGGCCCATCGGTCAGCCAGCCTTGGACCTGGCTGATCCCTTGCAGCACCTGGTCCCACAGCTCGCTGAAGCCGATATAGAGCTGCCGGCCAACCAGGGAAAGAGCGCCGCCGATCAGCCCGAGGAATCCCAGGATGGTAATCGCCACGGCCAGGCTCTTGGGCACCTTGGCCTTACGCAGGAACCGGACCACGGGTGAAATCAAGGCGGTGATCAGCGCCGCGACCATCAGCGGGATGACCAGCAGCGAGACGAAACTGAGGAGCCAGACCAACAGCCCGCCGACAACCAGGATCAGGCCCACCCGCCACGCCCACGCCGCGCTGATCCGCAGCGCATAAGGCACGTCCTCGCGAACGTGGTGCCGGGCGTCGGTGCCGGCCGATCGTCCCGCCGGCAGGGGACGGTTTTCGAGGAAGGACCGGTTCATAAAGCCAATAGTTTCATATTGTCACCCAGACATGTGTTCAGTGAAGCCGCGCCGTAATCCCCCAGCTGCCGCCGAAAGCACCGCCGGGTTGCAGCCAGGCCAGTCCGGTACCGGAATTCAGGCTGTTCGCCGGAGCAGTCATGGGCTCTACCGCCACCGCGCACTCCCTGCCGGGATACTTTGACGTGACAAAAATATGCACGTACTGGAATGCGTCTGCCTGCCACAGCCCGACCGTCGAACCGCTATCCGAGGCCAGGGTGGTCATCACCCGTCCGCCGGGGCCGGCGGCCAGCCCGGTGTAGGCCTGGTCCATCGCCAGATCCGCCAGCCGGGCCCCCTGGCGAAGGTCGGTTGGCCCGTCTACCGGGGATTCCGAGGTCGGAATCATGGTCTGCGGATCTGCCGGGAAGAACCGTGCCGCGGGTACGGTCAGCGTCAACCGGTCGGCGGGTTCGTCTCCCAGGCGCAGGAACGGATGGGCGCCCAGCGCGACCGGTGCCGCCGCAGTGGACCGGTTTACTAGCTCCTGCCGCACGGTCAGGTCGCCGGCCTGGTCCAGGGAGTACTCGGCACTGTGGCTGAGCCGGAAGGGGTACCCGTGCTGTGGGAAGATCTCCGCCCGCAGCACGAGACTGGACTCGCTCCGTTCAACCAGCCGGTATCCGGTATTGCGGAGCAGCCCGTGGATGGCGTGGCCTCGGGCCGGCTCCGTGATGTCCAGTTGCTGGACGGCGCCGTCAAGCGTCCACCGGCCCTCGGCCACCCGATTGGGCCACGGAGCCAGCAAGATGCCGCAGGCCGAGGGCGGGATGCGACCTGCATCGTACGTCTCGGTCAGCTGCACGCCGTGCTTTTCGAAGAGCCGCAGGCCGCCTGCGAGCTCGGTGATCACGGCGCGTGATCCGGCGCGCCGCAGTTCAAATTGTTCTCCGGTCGCTGCTTGGCTGCGCTCGCGCGTCATGGCTTCTACGGTACCGGGTGTCCGTTAAACAACCGACCCCGGCACTGGGCCGGGGTCGGGCGGGAAGAAACTGCGGATCTAGCGGATCTACTCGTCGCCGCGCAGGATGGCCAGCAGGCGGAGGATCTCCACGTACAGCCAGATCAGGGTCACGGTCAGACCGAAGGCCGCCGTCCAGGAGTACTTGCGGTCCGCGCCCTGCTTGACGCCTTGCTCGATGGAGGTGAAGTCAACGATCAGCGAGAAGGCGGCCAGACCGATGGCGAACAGGCCGATGATGACACCCAGCGGGATGCCCATAAATTCGACCCCGCGCACGCCCCACTGGTTGTCCAGCACGCCGAACCACATCAGGCCTAGGTTCACCAGCGAGAACAGCGCGTAGCCGATCAGCGCGATCATGAAGAAGCGCATGGCCTTCGGGGTGGCGCGAACCTTGCCGCTCTTGAACAGGACCAAGGTAACGGCGAAGACGCACACGGTGCCGAGCACTGCCTGCGGGGCGACTCCTGCGTACATGCTCTCAATGAACATGGACAGCCCGCCGACAAACAGGCCCTCGGCGAAGGCATAGGCCAGGATCAGGCCCTTGGACGGTTCCTTCTTAAAGGCATTGACCAGGCCGAGCACCAAACCGGCGATCATCCCCGGGATCATCAGGATGGGGTACATCCAGCCGATGGCACCGCCAACGACCACCAGGGCCAGGCAAGCCAGCGTCTTCATGATGACGTCGTCGTAAGTCATCCGGCCGGTCTGGGCCGGACCGGCGGACGGCTGGTTATACAGGTCCTGCAGCTGCTGGCTGGTCAACTGCGTCTGGCCGGCCAGCACGGTCGAACCGGCTGCGGCAGATCCCGCGGGTGAACCGCGGAATGCCTTTGGGTTGTTGAAAACCGGATTTCCTCCGATTGCCATATTGTTGTCCTCCATCGTCAGGGGGCGAGCTATTGATTACACTATCAATCCCAACGAACGCCACGGCAGAAAATTCCATCACGCGTGGACGAGCTCTGGCGCGTACAGCCCTGCTGCCCTGCTGACCTGCCGCCGCCGCTGCTCTCCTCGGCCGCCACCCCTCCTCTGCTACGCGTGCGGGCCTGCGGGTAGACTGCTGCGGTGACTTCGCACAGTCCTTCCAACAAGCCTCGTTCCTCCGCACGGGACAAACTTCCGCTGCGGATGCTCCATGACCGCATCCTGGTGGCACCGGACCAGGACAGCAGCGAGCGCCGTTCATCCTCCGGAATCGTCATTCCGGCCACCGCAGTGATGGGCAAGCGGCTGGCGTGGGCCGAAGTCGTTGCCGCCGGCCCGCAGGTCCGCCAGGTCGCGGTCGGCGACCGGGTGCTCTTTGATCCGGAAGACCGCGCGGAAGTAGAGGTCAACGCTGCCGACTACACCCTGCTCCGCGAACGCGACATCCACGCCGTATCCCAGCCGGAGGAAGCGGACAGCAGCACCGGTCTCTACCTCTAGAGCGCGGCGGGTCGGGCGGCTCAACCGTAAGTTTGGACTCTCTTCCTGTAGCCAGCCTGCTCCGTGGCACACCAACGTTTTACCTTTGCTTAACAACTGCTTCACAGTTGTTACCTGATCGCGATAGAACCAACCTCCCCACTCCCTGTGCCGCAGGTAACATAAACGACACGTCAGTGATTCTTGTCACAGACTTGGTCAGTGCCTGCCGGTGATCCGGCGGACCACCCCCACTGTGGAGGTTCATATTTTGATAGCGATGCCGAAGCTCATTCGGCCATTGGGGACGCTACTCGCCTTGTTGGCGATCATCACGGGGATCTTGCTGTCCGCTCCCCCCTCACTGGCTTCGACCACCTCGCCAGCACCAACACCCGGAGCAACGACGGCGCCTGCGGAGCCCTCCCGCTACAAGATCAGCGGTGTCATGCGAAACGCCGACGGTCCGGTCGCGGGGGTGCGGATCACGGCGACAGGGGAAGGGTTCAGCGGCGAGGCGACCACCGGAGAAAACGGAACCTGGTCTATCGGTGTTCCGGTCCAGGGAACCTACCAAGTCGAAGTGGACGTCTCCACCTTCCCGGAGGGCGTGAAGCTGGCCCAGGGAACACCAAATCCGCGGGAAGTCACTTTCACCAACACCTCCAATGCCGCCGCCGTCTTTCCGCTTGGCGAAGGCATCGTGGTCCAGAGCGCCAGTTTCGGCGAGATTTTCGTCGAGCGTCTGATTGCAGGCTTGAGCTTTGGTCTGCTGCTGGCTTTGGCTTCGGTGGGCTTGTCGCTGATCTACGGCACCACCGGCCTGACCAACTTCGCCCATGGCGAGATGGTCACGCTCGGGGCAGTCGTGATGTTCGGCTTCTCTGTTGCGGGGCTTCCGATCTGGTTGGCACTGCTGCTGGGAGTCGTCTTCGGCGGTGCCTTCGGCTGGGTCCAGGACGCGTGGCTCTGGAAGCCGCTGCGGCGCCGCGGTACCGCGCTGATCCCCATGATGATCATCAGCATCGGACTGGCCCTGGCTGTGCGCTATACGATCTTGTTCAATTTCGGTGGCGCCACTCAACAGCTTCCCGGGGCCAGCAGCCCCATCCTGGAACTCGGTGCCATCTCCATCAGCCGCAACACGCTGCTCTCGCTGATTATCAGTCTGGTGGTGATCGTCCTGATCGCCATGCTGCTGCTCAAGACCCGTCTGGGCAAGGCTACCCGCGCCGTTGCCGACAATCCTGCGCTCGCGGCAGCCTCCGGCATCGATGTTGACCGCGTCATCAGGATTGTGTGGACAGTGGGCGGCATACTGGCGGCACTGGGCGGCATCCTTTGGGCCTATTACCGGCCCGGTGTCACCTTCAATATGGGCCAGCAGATCCTGCTGCTCGTCTTTGCCGGCGTCATTCTGGGCGGGCTGGGCACCGTGTTCGGAGCCCTGGTTGGCTCGGTCCTCGTCGGACTCTTCGTCGAACTGTCGACGCTCTGGCTCGTAGCAGACCTTAAGTACGTAGGCGCTCTGCTGATCATGATCGTCGTCCTTCTGTTCCGGCCACAGGGCATCCTTGGCCGTCGAGAGCGCGTGGGTTAGGAGGCTACACCATGGATTTCCTCAACATATTCGCCAACGCACTCGGCGAGATCGTCAGCCCGACGACGGCCGCCTATGCCCTGGCTTCCCTCGGTCTGGCAGTCCACTTCGGCTTTACCGGGCTGCTGAACTTCGGACAAGCCGGATTCATGGCCATTGGCGCTTACGGATTCGCCATCCCCACCCTCTTGTGGGACGTCCCGTTCGTTGTCGGCGTCTTGATTGCGGTCGTAGGATCGGTGATTTTTGCGCTGCTCTTGGGCATCCCTACGCTGCGGTTGCGGGCCGATTATTTGGCCATTGTCACGATTGCCGCCGCGGAGATCATCCGTTACGTGGTCACCACCAATGAACTGACCGAGATCACCGGTTCCGCCAACGGCCTGGCCGCGTTCGAGGGCGGGTTTTACGCCATGAACCCGTTCCCGCGGGGCACCTACAATTTCGGCCTGACCAGCATGAACGAGCGGGACGTTTGGATCCGGGTGGTTGCTTGGACCTTGGTTGCGCTCTGCTGTCTGCTGGTGTTCCTGCTGATGCGCAGCCCCTGGGGCCGGATCCTGAAGGGCATCCGCGAAGACGAGAACGCTGTGCGGTCTTTGGGCAAGAATGTCTACTCTTACAAGATGCAGTCCCTGATTTTCGGCGGCCTGTTGGGCACCTTTGCAGGCATGATCTTCACACTCCCCCGCGGAGCGGTCCAACCAGCCAACTATCAGACTGAGCTGACGTTCTTCCTCTGGACGTGCTTGCTACTGGGCGGCATGGCCACTGTTCTCGGCCCGGTCGTCGGCGCCATGATCTTTTGGGTGGTGCTCTCGCTGACCCAAGGGCTGCTCTACGGGGCCATCGAGGCGGGCTACATCACCTTCCTGACCACCACTCAGGCCGGGCAGTTGCGGTACATCCTGGTCGGCGTCGCTCTGATGCTGTTGATGATTTTCCGGCCGCAAGGCGTGCTGGGCAACAAGAAAGAGCTGGTATTCGCATGAGCGAACAAGACCGCATCCCGGGAGGAAGCGGCACCGCCGCCCCGGACCAGTCACCCGTGCCGAACGAGTACATGACCGACACACGTCCCATCGCTGCCGACGAGCCGGGGCCCGGCTGCCGCAAGCGCGATCCCATCCTCGTGGCCAAGAACGTCACGCGCCAATTCGGCGGCGTCAACGCCGTGGACGTGGAGTATCTGGAGATCCCCCGGCACCAGATCACGGCGCTGATCGGGCCAAACGGAGCCGGCAAGACCACCCTGTTCAACCTGCTCACCGGATTCGACATCCCGCAGTCCGGTGAGTGGTCCTTCGAAGGCCACTCGCTGGCAGGTGTGGCCTCCTACAAAGTGGCCAGGATGGGCATGGTCCGCACGTTCCAGTTGACCAAAGTCATGGGCAAGCTGACCGTCATTGAAAATATGCGGCTGGGTGCCACGGAGCAGTCCGGCGAGAACCTGTTCAAGGCCCTCTTCAAGAAAATCTGGGGGCCGCGGGAACAAGAAATTACCGAACAGGCCGAGGACCTGCTGGTCAAATTCAAGCTGGATGCCAAACGCGATGACTACGCAGCCTCGCTGTCCGGCGGCCAGCGCAAACTGCTGGAGATGGCCCGGGCCCTGATGGTCCGGCCCAAACTGGTCATGCTCGACGAGCCGATGGCCGGCGTGAACCCGGCCCTGACCCAGTCCCTCCTCGATCACGTCAAGAACCTCAAGGCCGAGGGCATGACCGTGCTGTTCGTCGAACACGACATGCATATGGTCCGCCACATCGCCGATTGGGTAGTGGTGATGGCCGAAGGCAGGATCGTGGCCGAAGGCCCGCCCGGCGTCGTCATGAAGGACCCCGCCGTGATTGATGCCTATCTCGGTGCCCACCACGACGTCGACCTCGGTGACGCGGAAGGGGTCGAAGCGCTGGCCGAGGAACTTGCCCAGGACGCGGAGTCGGTAGTGGGTACGGCTGACGAGGGGGTCCTGCGCAGCCACATCAGCGAGCACGATTCCAGCCGGGATGAGTCCCGCGAAGCCGATCAAGACCCGAACCGGAAGGACCAGGCATGAACGCGCACCGGGTGGAGCCAAGCCCGACCAACACAGCGGCGGGGGAAGCCGTGGTCGTCGTGAAGGACCTGGTGGCCGGCTATCTGCCCGGCGTCAACATCCTCAACGGCTGCAGCATCGAAGCCCGCCAAGGTGAATTGATTGGCATTATCGGGCCGAACGGCGCCGGCAAGTCAACACTGCTCAAGGCCATGTTCGGCTTGGTCAAAGTGCATTCCGGCACCGTTGTGGTCCGAGGCCAGGACCTGACCGGGCTGAAAGCCAATAAGCTCGTCAGCCGCGGCATCGGGTTTGTTCCGCAGACCAACAACGTCTTTTCCACGTTGACCATCGAAGAGAACATGGAAATGGGCATGTTCCAGCGGCCCAGGGACTTCAAGGAGCGCTTCGAGTTTGTCGCCGGCATCTTCCCCGACCTAGCCAAGCGGCGCGCGCAGCGGGCCGGCTCGCTCTCCGGCGGTGAACGCCAGATGGTGGCCATGGGCCGTGCCCTGATGATGAACCCGGCGGTGCTGCTCCTGGACGAGCCCTCGGCCGGACTCTCCCCGGTGAAGCAGGACGAGACGTTCCTGCGGGTTCACGAGATCAACCGGGCCGGTGTCTCGGTCATCATGGTGGAACAGAACGCACGCCGCTGCCTGCAGATCTGCGACCGTGGCTACGTTCTGGACCAAGGCAAGGACGCCTACACCGGCACCGGGCGCGAACTGCTCAAGGACCCGAAGGTTATCCAGCTCTATCTAGGCACTCTGGCGGACACTGCCTAAGCACCTCCAAGCGGCCACGACGACGGCGGCGCCTGCCCTTCGCGGGGTGGGCGCCGCCGTCGTTGGCCCTCCCCTGTGGCCAGGGCGCCGCCGTCGCTGGTCCTCCCCGGTGGCCAAGGCGCCGCCGTCGCTGGTCCTCCCCGGTGGCCAAGGCGCCGCCGTCGCTGGTCCTCCCCGGTGGCCAGGGCGCTGTGGTTGGTCCTGCGGCCTCCGAATGCTCTGGACGAGTCCGTAGAGCCTCCCACCACGGCAGAGGGCCCCAGCCGGTGGCTGGGACCCTCTGCATCGGTGCGAGTGGTGTGGAGCGGTCTTACAGCTGGCCGAACTCCTCCAGCTTCGGCTGCGGTACGTTGGTGTCGTCGTACTGGTAGATGCCGATGTAGGCCTCGGTCGGGTCACCGTTCTTGTCGAAGGTGATCGGCCCGGAGATGCCGTCGTAGTCGATGTCCTTACCGTCGCGCAGCAGCGTCACGCAACCGGCGAAGTCATAGCATTTCTCACCGCCTTCAGACACAGCCTGCATCTCCTTGGCGATGTCCTCGCCCTTGGTGCTGCCAGCTGCCTCGGAGGCCAGCGCCACGAGGTTCACCGCGTCGTAGGACTCGCCCGCGTACGAGAAGGAGTTCAGCTTGTCGTCGACTTTCGCCAATTGCGCCTGGAATTCGTCCTTGGCGAAGGTGCCGGGAATGGTGCCCTGCGCCCCCGCCATTGCACCGGGGTCAAGTTCCTTGCTCAGGTCCGAGGTGTTGCCGTCTACCAAGAACATCTGGTCGGCCTTGATGCCCTTGGACAGCAGCAACGGTGCAATCGACTTGATCTGGTCGAAAGTAATCAGCGCGATGGCGTCGGGCTTGGCGTTGACCACCGCATCAACCTGCGAGCTGAACTGCGAATCGCCCTCGTTGAACATTTCGGTTGCGACCACTTTGCCGCCGGAGCCTTCGAAGGCCTGCTTGACGTTGTCCGCCAGACCGGTGCCGTACGCGTCGTTCAGTACGATCATGCCGAGGGTCTGGGCACCGCAAGTCACCATGTAGTTGCCAAGGGTGCGTCCCTGCAGCACATCCGACGGGGCAGTGCGCCAGTACAGGCCCTTGTCATCCCACGTGGTGAAGTCCGGCGACGTATTCGCCGGAGAAATCTGCAGAACGCCCGCGCCGGTGATCTGGTTGATCACGGTGAAGGAAACGCCCGAGGAGGCCGCTCCCACGATGGCGTTGACCTTTTCACTGAGCAGGTCCGTCACCGACTGCGTTGCAATGTCAGTGGTGGTGTCCCCGGAGTCGCGCTGGACGGTTTCCACGTCCTTTCCAAGCACGCCGCCGGCTTCATTGATCTTGTCGACGGCCAGCTGGACACCGGCAATTTCCGGCGGGCCCAGGAAGGCCAACGTCCCGGTGGTCGGCAGCAGCGTGCCGACCTTCAGCGGCTGATCGGTGGAGCCCTTTGACTCGGGAACGTCCGCCGGGTTTCCGGTTGCACCGCCGGTGGGTCCCCCGTCCTCGCCGGGTCCGGGACACGTCAGGCCCGATGCGCCTGCCGGTGCGGATGAAGCTCCCCCGCCAGGCTCCGACGGCGTCGACGACCCACCGCCGCAGGCCGAGGCAAACAAGGCGATCCCCAATCCGAGCGCGGCCAACTTCCCCGCCCGCGCGGAGTTGCCGCCGGTGCCGAAAAGCACAGCGTTTCGTGTGGCAGTCATGTATGTTTTCCCCTCGATCGAAAGGTTTGTGAACCTTTGATGCGCTACCAGGTATTCCTGATTACAGAGAAAACTAGTCCAAATTGTTGTTGAAAATAAGCGTTTTGGGTTACATCCTTGTAACACTCGTCACACTGTTTAGGTACCCCCGGTGGGACTCGAACCCACACTGGACCGATTTTAAGTCGGTTGTCTCTGCCATTGGACTACGGGGGCGTGGCATTCCTGCACCTATCTAGGGTACTGGATGGGCCATCGGTGGTTCATAGGCGCCCGAACGGGTCGGCGTAGGTGAACGTACCCGTTGGCGGGAGTTCGGTCAGCGGCAGGGCCATGAAGTGGGCGCCCCACGCCGGATCCGGAGCTTTGATGCCGGCTTCACTGGCCGGCAGATACCCGAAACGCGGATAGTAATCGGTGCTTCCGAGCAGCAGGATGACGCTCTCCCCCGCACTCTCGGCCCGCCTCTGCGTTTCGGCCAGCAGGGCAGCTCCGATGCCCGAGCGCTGGCGGTCCGGCTCCACCGCGATCGGCCCCAGCCCCAGGGCCGGCGCACCGTCAATCCACCCGCGGGTACTGATCACCTGGCCGACGACGGTTCCATGGTCCTCGGCGACGAGGGAGAACTCCGGCAGGAAACCGTCGCAGTCGTAAAGTTCGGCCAGCAGCCGGCGTTCAACAGGTTCCGCAGCGCCATCCGCGGCGAAGGCCCGGGCCACCAGCCTGAGGACGGTGGGGCGATCCTCCGGTTGTTCTGTCCTGATCAGCATCAAGACATTCTATGCCGCAGCGTTTGCGCAGAACGCAGCAGGCCCGGATACCGCCGTGCGGTATCCGGGCCTGCTTTGTTTGTTGCGGTTAGCGGCCGGTGGACGCGAGTTCCTTTTCGGAGCCGGTGCCCTGGGCGTCCGTTGCCGGCTTGGGATCGGCGGCGGCCTGCGGGCGCGGCTGGGGTGAAGCAGCCTCACGGAACTGGCGGTACGGGGTCTGCAGATCGGCGAGGCGCGTGGTGTCGCGGCCCAGGAAGATGGTCCAGAACCAGTTCGAGATCACGCGGATCTTACGCTCCACTGTCGGCATGGCCAGTCCGTGGTAGCCCCGGTGTGCCATCCAGGCCGGCCAGCCCTTGAGCTTGATGCCCATGATCTTGGCGACGCCCTTGTTCAGGCCGAAGCCGGCGACGGCGCCCAGGTTCTTGTGCTTGTACTGCTTGACGCTGCCCACGCCCCAGCGGGCCGCGTAGATGTTTTTGGCAAGCCGCTTGGCCTGGCGGATGGCGTGCTGGGCGTTCGGGACACAGAAGCCACCCACCCCGCCGCCGGTCAGGTCCGGCACTGCTGCGACGTCGCCAGCGGTCCAAGCGCCGTCAATCGGGCCATCCTCGCCAACGATCTGCAGGGTGGCATCGGCCTTGATCCGGCCGCGTTCGTCCTGCGGGAAGCCAAAGCTGCGGGCCACCGGGTTCGCCTGCACGCCTGCAGTCCACAGCAGGGTGTCGGCTTCGAAGGTCTCGGCCGGAGTCTTGTCCGGCATGTTGATCAGTTCCAGCACGCCGCCCTCTGCCTTGGCCAGGGAGGTGTTGAGCATGACCTCGATGCCGCGTGAGCGCATGTGCTCGACGACCCACTCGGCCTGCTCTTCGGTGACCTCGGGCATGATCCGGCCCATCGCCTCGACCAGCACGAAACGCAGGTCTTCCTGGCGCAGCCGTCCGTTCTTCCTGACGGCAGCGCGGCCCAGGTCCTCGATTTCGGTCATCGCCTCAATGCCGGCGAAGCCGCCGCCCACGCCGACGAACGTCAGCGCGCGGGTCCGCTCCGCTCCCTCAGGCAGCTGGGAAGCGGTCTCGATCCGCTCCAGCACCTTGTTCCGCAGCTCCACGGCTTCTTCGATGGTCTTCAGGCCAATGCCGGCTTCTGCCAGCCCCGGGATCGGGAAGGTGCGGGTAACGGCACCGGCGGCAACGACGACGTCGCGGTAGTCCAGCTCGAAAGCCTCGCCCGCCGCGGGGGTGATCACGGCCTTCTTGGCAGCATGGTCGATGGAGGTGACTCTGCCGGTGATGAGTTCGGTGTCCTTCAGATGCTGGCGGTGGTTGACCACTGCATGCCGGGCTTCGATGCTGCCGGAGGCCACTTCGGGCAGGAACGGCTGGTAGGTCATGTACGGAAGCGGGTCCACCAAGGTAACGATGCCGCCGTGCCCCTTGACCTTCTTCTGGAGCTTCAGCGCAACGTAAAGACCAACGTAGCCGCCGCCGACTACAAGGACGCGCGGGCGATCGGACAGAGCAGGAGTGAGAGCCATGCGTTAAGTGTAGCGTCTTTTGTGAAAGTTTTCACGAAGTAGCCGGGAGCAAATCAGCGCTTGACCGGCTTCTGGTTCCCGCCCCGGATCGGCGGTATGAAGCCCGTGTCCGCATCCTCGATGGCCTGTTTTCCTGCCGCGGCCCGGCGCGCACGGATCGTCTGGACAGCGCCCAGAGTCAGCACGCCGGCAATCAGCGCACCGAACGAGAAGACGAGGACGGCTGGCAGTACCGAATTCTCGGTACGCGGTGGGACCGCCACCGGGGTGGTCGGTTCCGGAATGTCCGGGGCCACGGCCTTGGACTGCACCGGCGACTGCGATTCCGGCGCAGCGACAGCACCGCGGCGGTGCACGGTGATCCACTGGGCAATCGAGCCGAGCGGGTTGGCTGATACCTCGGGAACTTCGGCGTTCAGCGCCGCTTCGGCGTCCAGTACGCCGTAGCCGTAGATCGGGTCATGACCGGGAACGCCGGAGTCCTTGGCCGTGGTGATGATGCGGTTGATGACCTGGGCCGCGCTCATGTCCGGATACTTGGAGCGGATCAGCGCGGCGACTCCGGAGACCAGCGGGGTGGCACCGGAGGTACCGGACCAGTCGGCATAGAGGCCGCCGGGCAATCCACCCACCAGGTTTTCGGCCGGTGCCGCAACGCCAATGACGATGCTCTGGGCCGAGGCCTCCTGGCTGGCCTCACCGTCGCGGTTTAGTCCGGCCACGGTCAGGACCCCGGGAATGGTGGCGGGAGCACCGGACTGCTCGGTCCCGCCGGCGCGGTTTCCGGCGGCGGCCACCACCACGACGTCGTGCTGCTCGGCATACAGGAACGCGGCGTCCCAGCTCTCCGGCCAGGAGGTGCTGGAACTGGTCAGCGACATATTGATGACCTGCGCGCCGTTGTCCACGGCCCAGCGGACGGCCGCGGGGATCTGCTCGTCCACTCCGACGCCGGAAGGGTTCGGCGTCCCGAGCCAGGTGGAGGCCGTCAGGATCTGCGCCTTGGGAGCCACCCCGATCACGCCATCGGTACCGGCCCCGATTCCCTTGTCCTTGGTCTTGGACTCGTCATCCTTCTTCTTGTCGTCCTTCTTGTCTTTGTCCGGGGCATGCCCGCGCCCGGCCAGCAACGTCGCCACCAGGGTGCCGTGCTCGGGCGTTTGTCCGATGCCGCGCTGGCCGTCGGGATCGCCCGACCCGGAGGCATCGGTGCCGCCCACCACGGCCCCTTTGAGGTCCGGATGGGTGCCGTCAACGCCGCTGTCGATCACCGCGACTTTCACGCCTTCGCCCTGCGATTCGTCCCAGGCGGCGCGGATCCCGTAGGAATCCAGCCAGTATTCCTTGTCCCTGGTGGAGTCGGCATGGGCGGGTCCTGCCAGCATCAGCGAGCCAAGCACCGCAAGGGCCGAGCCCAGCGAAATGGCCTTCGCGGCGGACGAGCGCCTGCCGGGCCGTTCACTCTCGCGGTGGCGCATCGGTGTCCCTTCGGTAAGCAGTCTAGGTCCCTGGGGCTGGGTGGGTGGGCAGCCGGGTGGCGGCACTCAGGGCGATTCCATCAAGAATATCGTGTTCGCTGGCCGTTGCGCCGTCCACGCGTCCAGCGGTCAGTTCGGACAGCCGCCGTGACACGGTGCGCCAGATCAGCGCGCCGGCGCCAATGACGTCCACCCGCCCGGTGTGCATATAGGGCAGCGCCGCACGCTGCTGCCGGGTCATCTCCAGCAAGGACGTGCAGGCAGCATCCAGTCGGTCGCCCTCCACACGTGCCCCGTGGATCGCCTCGGGACGGTACTGGTCCAGTTGCAGGGCGTGTGCGGTGATCGTGGTGACGGACCCGGCCACCCCTACCAACCGGTCAACGTCGGCCAGCGGCACGTCGTCCAGCACGCGAGCCAGATGCTGCTCGGCGTCGGCCACTGCTTCGGCAATTTCCGCCGCGGTGGGCGGGTCCGAGCGCAGGTGCCGTTCGGTGAAACGGACGCAGCCCATATCCGTGCTGAGCGCGGCCAGCACGCCGTCCGCGGTGCCCAGCACGAACTCCGTGCTGCCACCGCCGAGGTCCACCACCAGCACCTTCTCTCCCGGCGCCGGGGCCAGGACACTGGCGGCACCGGTGAATGACAGCTCGGCCTCTTCGCGGCCGCTGATCACTTCCGGTTCCACGCCGAGCCGGTCGCGGATGCCGTCCACAAAAACCTGCCGGTTGGCCGCATCGCGGGTGGCGGAGGTGGCAACGAAACGCAGGCTTTCGACCCCGTGGCTGCGCAGTTGCACGGCGTATTCTTCGGCCGCCGCGAACGTCCGCTCGAGCGCTTCGGGAGCCAGCGCGCCGGTGGCGTCGACCCCCTGCCCCAGCCGCACGATTTTCATCTCCCGGACCACGTCGCTCAGCCCGCCGTCCTGCACCTCGGCAATCAGCAGGCGGATCGAGTTGGTTCCGCAATCGATGGCTCCGACGCGTGCCACTAGGACTCCACTCCCCCGGCTGCGCCGGGCGTTTGGGGATCGACGGCGTCGGCGCCGCCGGAGGATTCCTTGCCGCCGGACCGCCTGGCCTTCTTGGCAGCCAGCTCGTCGGCGGTTAGGCCTTGGGTCCGGGTATGGCGGCTCAGATCACGCGCGGGCGCGGCCCCGTCAACGTCCCAGGCGCCGGCGCAATAACAACGGTCCGCGGTCCACCATTCGGCGATGCCCTCTAGCGCTTCGTCGCCCAGCGGGTTGACGCCCGTACCCGCGGCCAGCGAATGGCCGACCAGGACGTGCAGGCACTTGACCCGGGTGGGCATTCCGCCGGCCGAGACGCCCGCGATCTCTGGCACCTCCCCGATGCCGGAGCGGCGGCCCACCTCGTTCCGAGCGGCCAGGTACTCCTCATGGGCGCGCCGGTAGGCTGCGGCCAGCTCGGGATCGCTCTCGAGCCGCGCTGTCATTTCCGTCATCACCCCCGCCGCCTCCAGCCGGGACACCGCGGAGGTGATGACCGGGTGGGTCAGGTAGTACGTGGTGGGGAACGGGATGCCGTTGCCCAGCCGCGGCGCCGTGGTGGCGACGAGCGGGTTTCCGCAGACGCATCTCGCGCCGATTTCCACTACATCGCGGACCGGCCTGCCGAGCTGACGGCTCAACGTGTCGAGGTCTTCGGGGGTGGGTGTGCGCTGAGCGGCGTTCATGGCTCAGTCCTTCCTGGTGCTGCGGTTTCGTTTGCAGCGTGGCGTGTGTTCCGGCTGCCGGGATGTTAGTCAGCGGCGGGCGCGTCCGTGGCGGCCCGGGTCATCGAATTCCACAATGCGTCGACCCACGGCAAGTCCTCCGGCGCGGTTGCGGATGCGTGTTCGTCCGACTCGCCCAGTCCTTCCGCGCCGGTGACCATGTACCGCTTCTCCCCCGGCATTACATAGAATATGCGATCCCGCGCCTGCTGTTTGATGTAGGCGGGGTCGTCCCAGCGGGCCAGCTCCTTGGTCAACTGCTGATGGGAGTCTTTCTTGGCGGCGATGTCCGCCTGCAGGGCGGCCAGTTCTGCCCGCTGCTCAATGAAAACCCGGACCGACGGAGCCAGCAGCACCGTGATGGACACCAAGACCACCGCCAGCGCCAGCAGCCGGCCGGAGAATGCTTTGGCAGGGACCGGGACGGCGTCGGCAGCCGCTTCCCGGGCCGGTTGCCGATGTTCCCGCTGCGCGGGCGTGTCAGGCTGCCTGATCCCCTCGGACAGCTGCCGGCGCTCGGCGGCGCGGGCTTCCGACGGCGCCGGCCTGGGCTTGGCCGGTGGTTTCGGCTTCCGGCGGTGGCCCGCCTCGGGTGTGCTCGCGTGGCCGGCCTCGGTCCGGGCCGCGGCCGGCGGCGCCGGGCGGCCGAAGTCGGCCCGGATGACCTTCCCGGTGTCCGGTTCCTGGCGGTCGGTGTCCTTGTCATCCCCCTGGCCGCTGCCCTGCGCGGGCCCGCCGCCGGCCGGACGGCCGGGCCGCGGCATGTTGGGGCGTCGGGTGGACATTGAGGCTCCTCACCATGGTTGTCTCGCGGGGCCGGCGTCGGCTGACGGCCGAGCCCCGCTTAAGACATTACCGAGGGTTGGGCCGAACTACGCCGTGAAACGCGGGAAAGCGCTGCGACCCGCGTAGCGTGCCGCGTCGTCGAGCTCTTCCTCGATTCGCAGCAGCTGGTTGTACTTCGCCACACGCTCCGAACGGGCCGGGGCGCCGGTCTTGATCTGGCCGGCATTGGTGGCCACGGCGATGTCGGCGATGGTGGTGTCCTCGGTCTCGCCGGAGCGGTGCGAGGTGATGGTGGTGTAGCCATTGCGCTGGGCCAGGGCCACGGCCTCCAGGGTTTCGGTCAGCGACCCGATCTGGTTGACCTTGACCAGCAGCGAGTTGGCGGTCTTCGCGTCGATGCCCTGCTGCAGTCGCTCCGGGTTGGTGACGAACAGGTCGTCGCCCACCAGCTGCACCTTGTCGCCGAGCTCGGCCGTCAACGTTGCCCAGCCGTCCCAGTCGGATTCGTCCAGCGGATCCTCGATGGACACCAGCGGGAAGTCCGCCACCAGCTGGCCGTAGTAGGCACTCATTTCCGCTGCCGTCAGGGACTTGCCCTCGAACTGGTAGGCGCCGTCGCGGTAGAACTCGGAGGACGCCACGTCCAGGGCCAGCGCAATGTCCTTGCCCGGTGTGTAGCCGGCCCGGGTGATCGCCTCGGTGATCAGGTCCAGGGCCGCCCGGTTGCTGGGCAGGTTCGGGGCGAATCCGCCCTCGTCGCCCAGCCCGGTGGAGAGGCCTTTCTCCTTCAGCACGGCCTTGAGGCTGTGGTAGACCTCCACACCCCAGCGCAGGCCCTCGGAGAACGTAGCGGCGCCCAGCGGCACCACCATGAATTCCTGGATGTCCACGTCAGAGTCGGCGTGCGAACCGCCATTGAGGATGTTCATCAGCGGCACCGGCAGCACGTGGGCGTTCGGTCCGCCCAGGTACTTGTACAGCGGGAGGTTGGCGGATTCGGCGGCTGCCGATGCCACGGCCAGCGAGACGCCCAGGATCGAGTTGGCGCCCAGATCGGATTTGTTGGACGTGCCGTCCAGGTCCAGCATGGTCTGGTCGATCAGCCGCTGGTCGGTGGCGTCGAGGCCCACCAGTGCCGGCTGGATGGTGTCCAGCACCGCGCCGACGGCTTGGCTGACGCCCTTGCCCAGGTAGCGGCCCTTCTCGCCATCGCGGCGTTCGACGGCCTCGAAAGCACCGGTGGAGGCGCCAGACGGAACTGCAGCGCGGCCCATCGAGCCGTCGGACAGCAGCACCTCAACTTCAACGGTGGGGTTGCCGCGGGAATCTAGGATTTCGCGCGCGTGGATGGCATCGATCAGCGCCATGGGGTAGCTCCTGTTCGTTGGAACGAAAGATGGAATGTCTGCAGGCCCGGCACCGGCCGGCCGCAAGGTCCGGCTTAAGACTAATCGAGATCACGCCGTGGAGTTTTCTTCCGTTACGCGCTGCTGGAATCGCCGGACCGCGGAACGGAGCGCCTGCTCCGGGTCCACGCCGGCTTCTGCGGCGCGGTGGACGACGGCGAACAGCGCCTCGCCGACCTCGGCTTCCGTCAGGCCCTGCCCGCCTCCGGGCGGCCAACTGCCGTGCTGCGCCGCGGCGCCGCGGCCGTCGCCGCCGGGCTCAGCCCGTTCCACGGAGCCGGCCCGGCGCGCCCGGTCGAGGGATTTCGCCGCCAGGGTCAGCGCTGGCAGCGATGTCGGAACGCCGTCGAACGGCGTGGTCCGCTCCGGCTTCTCCGCCGCCTTCACCGCGTCATAACTGGACACGATCTCGGCGACGGAGTCCGGAAACGTCTCCTGCAGGGACCCGTCCGGCCGGAACACGTGCCGGTTCCGCCGGATGAGTTTAGTGGTCAGCGCGGCGGCCACGGCGTCGAAATCGAAGTGCCCGCGCTCTTCCTGCAACCGCGCATGCAGCAGGACATGGAAGAGCACGTCGGCCAGCTCGCCCCTGAGCTCTGCCACATCGGCTTGACCGGTGTGCCCCGTTTCGATCGCCTCGGCCAGCTCGTGTGCCTCCTCGACCAGGTACTCGACCAGGGATTCGTGGGTCAGCGCGGCCGTCCACAAGCAGTGTTCGCGCAACTGCGCCACGACCTCGAGCAGCCGGGGAACGGCCCACCCCTGGCCGGGCTCCGCCGTCGTGCTTTCGCGCCGTCCCGGTGCTGGCGGCCGACCGCCCTGCGGCATGGTCCCGTTAGTCCAGCTGGCTGCGGAAGCCCTCGCCGATGTACTCGACGAGCGCCTCACGCTCTTCCAGCGGCAGGAAGGCGGCTTCCGCCGCGTTGAGCGTGATCTCCAGCAGGTCGTCCAGATCGTAGTCGAAGGTTTCCACCAGCAACTCGTACTCGTCCGAGAGCGTGACGCCGCTCATCAGCCGGTTGTCCGTGTTGATCGTGACCTTGAACCCGGTCTGGTAGAGCAGGTCGAACGGATGGGCTTCAATGCCTTCGCCGAACACGGCGATGGCGCCAGTCTGCAGGTTGGACGACGGGCTGCACTCCAACGGGATGCCGCGGTCGCGGACCCACGCGGCAACCCGGCCCAGGGTGACCATACCGACTTCTTCGCCGTCTTCCTCGTCCGGGCCGAAGTCCACCTGGATGTCCTCGGCGATCCGTACCCCGTGGCCAAGCCGCAGTGCACGGCCGCTGACCAGCGCATCGGCGATGCTGTCCACACCGGCCGCCTCGCCGGCGTGCACGGTGACCGGGAACTGGTGCTCGGCCAGGTAGGTGAATGCGTCCTTGAAGCGGGAGGCCGGGAAACCGTCCTCGGCGCCGGCAATGTCGAATCCGACGGCGCCCCGGTCCCGGTGCCGGATGGCAAGTTCGGCGATCTCCTGGGAGCGGTCGGCGTGCCGCATTGCGGTGATCAGCTGGCCCACCTGGATGGGCCGGCCGCTGGCCTCGACGGCGTCGACACCCGCTTCAAGCCCGGCCTGGACGGCTTCGACGGCTTCGTCCAGGGTCAGGCCCTTGGCCAGGTGCTGCTCCGGCGCCCAGCGGACCTCTCCGTAGACCACGCCGTCGTCGGCCAGGTCTTCGACGAATTCCTGTGCCACGCGGAACAGGCCTTCCTTGGTCTGCATCACGGCGACGGTGTGATCGAAGGTTTCCAGGTAGCGGACCAGCGAGCCGGAGTCCGCCGATTCCCGGAACCACTCGCCCAGTGCCACCGGGTCGGTGGAGGGCAGCTCGTGGCCCACGGCGGCTGCCAGCTCGATGATGGTGGCGGGGCGCAGGCCGCCGTCCAGATGGTCGTGCAGTGATACCTTCGGCAGGCTGCGGATGTCGATGTCCATATCGGCTGCGGTGTCTTCGGAGTAATCAGGCTCAGTCACACGCACCACCTTACGCGAGCACGCCGCCTGCCTGAACCGGATCGGCTTCCGCCGGCCGGCTCAACCGGCCATTGCCTCCATCGGATGGTGTCTCAATCGTCCAATGCGGCCGTGGAGCGGTTGCGCGAGGGCACGGCGACGGGCGCATAGGGCTCGAAGCGCACCGTGCGCGAACCGGATTCCGGCGGTTGGTCGCCGGGATGGCGCCGTCCCTGCATTGGGGCGCCGGAACTCCCGGCTGCGCCGCGATCGTATGCGGCCTGCCGGCCGGCTCCCGCCGGCTCCGCACTGCTGTGCGCGGCCGTGGCTGCCGCACGCAGCCGAGCGGCCCGGCGGCCGGCAAGCTTGATGCCATGGTCCAGCGCCAGGCCCAGCAACAGTGCCAGCACGATGGCCAGGCCCGCGGCCAGCAAGGTGTGGTCATGGAACCACTGTCCCGCCAACGCCCCAATGCCCACCGAGTACAAGGCCCATGAGAAGCCGGCCACCACCGAGAACAGGACGAACTTGCGGTGCTGGTAGCCGGTGGCTCCGGCGGTCATGTTGACCGCGACGCGACCCACCGGAATGTAACGCGCGCCAAGGATCAGCAGGGCGCCGCGCCGGTCCAGTTCCCGGCGGGCCCAGGCGAAGGCGGCGGCCACGCGTGGCCGCTGCATCCAGCGGAAGCGGTCAGCGCCGATGCTGCGGCCAATCAGATAGGCGATGTTGTCGCCGGCAATGGCGCCCACCGCTGCGACCACAACGACCAGCCAGATGTTGGGCGCTCCGGCGGATACGGCGATGGCAGCCAGCGCGACGACGACCGATTCGCTCGGAACGGGCGGAAAGATGCCATCGATAAGGCAGAGAGCCAAGAGTAGTGGGTAGATCCACCATTGTGCTGCCGCGTCGATGATGAAGACGCTGAGCGCGTCCATAAAAGTCTGCACGAGGTGTTCCTGTCCGCTGGATGTCTAAGTCCAACGATGCCATGCCGCATTTGGTGCCGCTATCGGGTAAATCCCTGACCGGGCCCCCAACGGTCAATGCCGCAGACCCTGCAGTGCGCCGGAGCTTCCCCAGAGCTCCGGCCGCAGACATCATCGTAGCCGGGTGCTGGTGGGCCGGGAAGAGGTTTATCCAGCGAATCTATAAACGGCCATCCCCAGTTGTTTTCAGCTGGGGGCGCTTCAACGCCTGTCCTGGTCCTGCCGGCGCGAGGCTGCCGGCGTCAGGGTATTCCCCGAACCGGCAGCCGACGAGGTGCCGCGGTCAGGAAATCCGGTCAATGATCAGCCGGCGGTCCGGCCGGCTTCCCTCCGGGGCAATGACGACGGCGTCGCGCAACGCCTCCTTGGCCCGGTCGAACCTCTCGGGGGTGTCGGTCAGCAGCGTCATGAGCGGTTCGCCGGCCCGGACCATGGCGCCGGGCTTGGCATGCAGCCGCACTCCGGCACCGGCCTGCACGGCGTCCTCCTTGCGGGCGCGTCCGGCTCCCAGCCGCCAGGCCGCCACCCCCACGGACAGGGCGTCCAACTGGACCAGCACGCCGTCTGCCGGTGCGTAGACAACCTCGGATTCCCGGGCCACCGGCAAGGCGGCGTCGGGGTCACCGCCCTGAGCGCGGATCATCGACTTCCAGACGTCCATGGCACGGCCGTCCCGCAGTGCTGCCGCCGGGTCGGCGTCGGCCACGCCGGCCGCCTGCAGCATTTCTTCGGCCAGCTTGACCGTCAACTCCACCACGTCCTCGGGGCCGCCACCGGCGAGCACTTCCACCGATTCTTCGACTTCAATGGCGTTGCCCGCGGTGAGCCCCAGCGGGGTGCTCATGTCCGTGAGCAGGGCCACTGTGTTCACGCCGGCGTCCTTACCCAGGACGACCATGGTTTCGGCCAGTTCGCGGGCGTTGCGCTCATCCTTCATGAAGGCGCCGCTGCCGACCTTCACATCCAGCACCAGCGCTCCGGTGCCTTCGGCGATCTTCTTGCTCATGATTGAGGAGGCAATCAGCGGGATCGCTTCCACCGTGCCGGTCACATCCCGCAGCGCGTAGAGCTTCTTGTCCGCGGGGGCAAGCCCGGAACCGGCCGCGCAGATCACCGCGCCGACGTCCGCCAGCTGCTTCATCATTTCGTCATTGGTCAGCAGCGCCCGCCAGCCCGGGATTGATTCGAGCTTGTCCAAGGTGCCGCCGGTGTGGCCGAGCCCGCGCCCGGACAGCTGCGGCACGGCGACGCCGAAAACCGCCACCAACGGGGCCAGCGGGAGGGTGATCTTGTCTCCCACTCCACCGGTCGAGTGTTTATCCGCTGTCGCCCTGCCGAGGGAGGCGAAGTCCATCCGCTCGCCGGAGGCGATCATCGCCGTCGTCCAGTGCGAGATTTCCTCCCGGTCCATGCCGTTGAGCAGGATGGCCATGTTCAGCGCGGACATTTGCTCGTCGGCGATGGCCCCGCGGGTGTAGGCGTCGATGGTCCAGGCGATCTGCTCCGGGCTCAGCGTTCCCTTGTCGCGCTTGGTCCGGATGATGTCCACTGCGTCGAAAGTTTCGGTCATACCCTGTTCCTCACTTGATCCGTTCCGGCTTATCAGGCCAGGTGCTGCGGGCCGAAGGCGTCCGGCAGCACGTCGTCCATGGTCTTGACTCCGGCCGGCGTCATCAGCAGCATGCCCGGCGCCCGAAACTCGTACAACAACTGCCGGCACCGCCCGCATGGCATCAGCGCCTTGCCGTCCCGGTCCACGCAACTGAAGGCCGCCAGTTTCCCGCCGCCTGTCATGTTCAGCTGGCTGACCAGCGAACATTCAGCGCACAAGGTCAGCCCATAGGACGCGTTCTCCACGTTGCAGCCGGAAACAATCCGCCCGTCGTCGGTCAGTGCGGCCGCGCCGACGGGAAACCCTGAATACGGCACGTAGGCCCGCCGCATGGCGTCCGCCGCGGCGCGCTGGAGCGCGTCCCAGTCCACCCGCCGGTCCGTCGTCGGTTCCATCCCCTACCCCTTGATGTACGGCACGCCGCTGGCGGCCGGCGGCCGGGCACGGCCCACCAGCCCGGCGACCGCGAAGATCGTCACCACGTACGGCAGCATGGCCAGGAACTGGTTCGGCACGGTGGAGCCGAGGGCACTGAGCACGTACTGCAGGTTTGTGGCAAACCCGAACAGCAGGGCGGCGAAGAAGGCTCCGAGCGGATTCCAGCGGCCGAAGATCAGCGCTGCCAGGGCAATGTAGCCCTGCCCCGCCGTCATGTCCCGGCCGAAACTGGACACGAGGACCAGGGTGAAGAAGGCGCCGCCGAAACCGGCGACGACGCCGGCCAGCAGGACGTTCGTGAACCGCATCCGGTTGACTTTCACCCCCAGCGTGTCCGCGGCCTTCGGGTGCTCGCCGACCGCGCGGGTCCGAAGGCCCCATTTGGTGTGGAACAGGCCAACGTAGATGACGGCCAGGGCGATATACATCAAGTAGCCGACCACCGACTGCTCAAACAGAATGGGGCCGATGACCGGAATGTCGGACAGCACCGGGATGCTGATGATCGGCAGGCGCGGCGGCGAGTTCCATCTGGCCGGATCCGAGGAAAGGACGGTGGAGAACAGGAATCCGGTCAGGCCTGACACCAGCACATTGAGCACCACGCCGACAATCACCTGGTTGACGATGTACTTGATGCTGAACAGCGCCAGCACCGCCGACACCAGGACGCCGCCGATGGCCGCTGCAGCCAGGCCAACGAAGGCGTTGCCGGAGAGCGATCCGGCAACCGCGGCAGAGAACGCACCGAAGAGCAGCTGCCCTTCGATGGCGATGTTGACCACGCCGGATCGTTCGCACAGCACGCCGGAAAGGGACCCGAAGATCAGCGGCACGGCCAACGTGAAGGAACCGGCCAGCAGCCCGTAGAGGGCGACGTTCGGCGTGCGGGCGCTGCCCACCACCCAGGTCAGGAAAGCGACAATGAAGAGGACGGCAAAAACGGCCACCAGCCAGCCGGGCACCTTGCGGCCGGACCGGACCAGCTGGAACGACCAGACGGCGGCGGCGAGCATCAGGATGGCGGTGACCCAGCCGGTGACAACTGCCGACAGGACGATGTCCGGCAGCACCAGGGCGTCGTTGGTAGCCGAGAGCCGGAAGGTGACGGAGTTGTCCGGTGCGCCGACGGCGAAGACCACGAGTGCCAGGACGGAAAGCACGGCCAGGATGACCGGGGTCTTCCAGTTCCGCACGATGTCAGTGGGGGCTGCGCCCTGTTGCGGTTCGGTGGCAGTAGCCGTGCTCATGCTGCACCTCCGGTGCTTGCGGTCTTGCGGGGTTTCGCCGTCAACCGGCCCGGCTCAGGCAGGCGGAAGATTGCCCGGACCAGCGGCGGAGCGGCGATGAACAGGACAATCAGCGACTGGACCACCAGCACAATGTCGATCGCGGTGCCGGTGTTGGTCTGCATGGTGACGCCCCCGGCACGGAAGGCACCGAACAGCACGCCGGCCGCAAACGTCCCCCACGGCGTCGAGCGCCCCAATAGTGCGACGGTGATGGCATCGAAGCCGAAGCTGGCCGCCACACCGGCAGTCAACACCTGTTCGGTGCCCGCCACCTGGGCGGTGCCGGCCAGTCCGGCCAGCGCGCCGGCGAGCACCATGACCACCACGTAGCCCTTGGTAACGCTGATGCCCGCCGTCCGGGCGGCATGCGGGTTGGAGCCCACGGCGCGCAACTCGAAGCCGATCGTCGAGCGGTTGAGCAGCCACCAGGCAAAGAACGTAGCGATGATGGCCACGATGAAGCCCCAGTGCAGCCGGAAGGCGTCGCCAAAGAGCGGCGGATACATCGCAGTCTCGTCCAGCTGGGGGCTGATTGGGTTGGTGGAACCCGGGCGCTGGAAGGCCGGAATGGTCAGCAGGTACAGCACCAAGTTGATGGCCACATAGTTGAGCATGATCGACACGATCACCTCATGGGCGCCGGTCTTGGCCTTCAACAAGCCGACCAGACCGCCCCAGAGTGCGCCGCCCACAATGCCGGCCACGATGACCAGCAGCAGATGCAGGCCCACTGGCAGGTGCCAGCTGAAACCGACCCAAGCGGCCAGGGTGGCGCCGATGATGATCTGGCCTTGGGCGCCGATGTTGAACAGCCCGGCGCGGAAGGCCAACGCCACGCCCAGGCCGGCGCAGATCAGCGGGGCGGCCACGGTCAGCGTCTGGGTCAGCGGGTAGATCATCCGGGTGAAGGTCGCCCCGTCGGAATTGAAGACCGACCCTTGGAAGAGGGCAATGTAGGCCCCCGATGCAGCCGTCCAGGCCGCACCCAGCATGTCCTGCGGCTTGGCAAAGAAGTAGCTGGAGGTCCTGGCCACTTCTTCATTGGTCAGCGCGATCAGGATGCCGCCTGCGACCAACGCCAGCACGACGGCGAGGACCGACACCAGGGCGTTGCCCGTGACGATCCGCTGCATCACGCTTTGCTGCTCGCGCAGCTGCGGGTGCAGGCTCTCCTCTGTCGCCGGAACCGCGGGCGGCGGCTGCGTGCCATCGCCGAGTTCGGCGGCCGCTAGGAGCCGCTGCTCCTCGCCGTCGACCGCTGACTTGCTACCATGTTCAGGCCGCTTTCTGGTCTGCTTGCCGGGCTCATCCGCGCTCATTCTTCGCCTCCTTCGACATCCGTCTGCTGTGCTTCGGCCTGCGCCTGCTGTGCTTGGGCTTCTTCTGCATTCATCCCGGCCATCATCAGGCCCAGTTCGCCGCGCGAAGTGCCTGCCGGGACGATTCCCATCAGCCGTCCCTGGTAGAGCACGGCGATTCTGTCGGCCAACTCCAGCACTTCGTCCAACTCGGTGGACACGATCAGGACCGGCGTGCCGACGTCGCGCTCGGCGACGATCCGCTTGTGCAGGAATTCAATCGATCCCACGTCGACGCCACGGGTAGGCTGCGAGGCGATGAAGAGCTTCAAGGGCCTGGACAGCTCCCGTGCCATCACCACCTTCTGCTGGTTTCCGCCGGACAGTGTGCCCGCTGCGGCTTCCGCCGACTGCGTGCGGACATCAAACTCCGCGATGTATTGTTCGGCGTTTTGGGCAATCAAGCCCGGCTTCATGGCCAGGCCGCGAGCAAAGGGCGGCCGGTCATAACGGTTGAGGATGAGGTTTTCCGCCACGGAGAAGGTACCAACCAGGCCTTCGACGCTGCGGTCTTCCGGTACAAAGCCGACCCCAGCTCCGATGATGTCCTTGACCCGTTTGCCAACGAGCTCGCGGCCCTCCAGCCGGATGGAGCCCGACACATGGTCTTGCAGACCCAGGATGGCCTCGGTCAGTTCGGTTTGCCCGTTGCCCTGCACACCGGCCACCGCCATGATCTCGCCCCGGGCAATGCCAAAGCTGATGCCGTCCACCATGCGCTGGCCGGTGGGCGAGAGCACTGTGAGGTCGGAGACCGTGAACGTTTCTTCCCCAGGCTGCGCCGCTTCTTTGTTCAGGGTGAGGCTGACCGCCCGGCCCACCATCATCTCCGCCAATTCCGTGGTGGATGCCGACGCCGGGGCGTCGCCGACCACCTTGCCGCGGCGGATCACCGTGATGATGTCGGAAACGGCTTTGACCTCGCGCAGCTTGTGCGAGATGAAGACGATCGCTTTGCCGTCGGCCTTGAGCTGGCCCATGATGCCGAGCAGTTCGTCGGTTTCCTTGGGCGTGAGGACAGCGGTCGGCTCATCCAGGATCAGCACTTCGGCGTCACGGAGCAAGGCCTTGATGATTTCCACCCGCTGCTGCACGCCGACGGGCAGGTCCTCGATCACTGCATCCGGGTCCACTTGGAATCCGTATTGGTCCGAAATCTCCCGGATCCGGGCCCGCGTGTCGTCAAGGTTCAGCATGCCGCCGGCTTTGGTGGCCTCGTTGCCCAGCGCCACGTTCTCCGCGACGGTGAAGACCGGGACCAGCATAAAGTGCTGGTGCACCATGCCGATGCCGGCCGCCATGGCATCGCCGGGGCCGTTGAAAATCACCGGCTTGTCATCCACTAGGATCTGGCCCTCGGTCGGCTCGTAGAGCCCGTAGAGGACGTTCATCAGCGTCGACTTCCCGGCCCCGTTTTCACCGAGCAGGCTGTGCACCTGGCCCGGCTGGACCACAAGGTCAATGTGATCGTTGGCGACTAGGGAACCGAACCGTTTGGTGATTCCTTTGAGCTCGAGCTTCAAACCCCAACCCACCTGTTCTTTGTCCGTAGGTACGACGGTCCTCATCCGGCATGGTTTCGAGCGCTGGCCGCCCTTAAGCTGTGCCTAGCCTAAACCGATTCGGCCGCTGACAGCACGAACCGCCGCTCTCGGCACCGATGTCCGGCACCGAGAACGGCGGTCCGCTTCACGCTTACTGCTGCGGGCTGGCCTTCGATTCGACCTTGATCTCGCCGGAGATGATCGATTCCTTGATGGTGTCCAGTTCCGACTTGGTCTCGTCGGAAACGGCAGCATCGAGATCGTGGAACGGAGCAAGTGCCACGCCGCCGTTTTCCAGGGTCCCGACATAGGGGGTGCTGTCGAAGTTGCCCTCGGTGTCGGTCTTGATGACGTCTTCGACGGCGTTGCCCATCAACTTCATCACGGAGGTGAGGATGAATTCCTCTGCCTTGCCAGCGGTCTCGTAGCCGTCCGAGTCGACCCAGACCACCTTGGCGTCCTTGCCGTCCGCGTTGGCCTCGATCACGCCGTCCAGGGTGCCCAAGCCAACCGGCCCGGCCACCGGCATGATGATGTCGGCGCCTTCGTTGATGAAGTTCAGGGTATTGGTCTTGCCCTTGCCCTGATCCTCGAAGTTGCCCACGAAGGTGCCGTTCTGGGACTTCTTGTCCCAGCCCAGCAGTTCGACGTTGGCGTCCTTCTGCTTGTTGTAGTAGTCGACGCCGTCGGCGAATCCGTCCATGAAGATGGTGACGGTGGGGATGTTCATTCCGCCGTAGGTGGCCACCTTGCCGGTCTCGCTGGTTGCCGCCGCAGCGTAGCCCGCCAGGAAGGCCGCCTGTGCCGTGTCGTAGATGATCGGCTTGACGTTATCGGTGAACTCCGGATCGCTGTAGTCAACGATCGCGAAGTTGGTGTCGGGGTTGTCTGCCGCTGCTTCCTTGGTCACGTCGCCGAGCAGGAAGCCGACGGTGAGGATGAGGTTACAGTCGGCCTGCACCATGGCGTCCACGTTCGGGCCGAAATCAGTCTCGGCCTGGGATTCCGCCTCGCTGATTTTGATGCCCAGGTCCTTCTCGGCCATCTTCAGGCCTTCATAGCTGGACTGGTTGAACGAACGGTCGTCGAATCCACCGGAGTCGGAGACGATGCAGCCCCGGTAGTCGGTGGCTTGCGCTGCCGGGCTGCCGCTGCCGCCCTCTTCGGCCGGCGGGGCACCGCAACCGCTCAGGACCAGTGCGGACGCGCCGAGCACTGCGGCGGAGAGGCCGGTGCCGCGCTTGATGTTGCGCAGTGAAGTCTTCAATTATCCTCCATAAAAGAAAGTCTGCCCACGCCGCAGTTCAATGGTCGCTTCACAAGAAGTGCGGCGCATGCCTTGTACTCCGCGTGGCACAACACCTGGCCTGCAGGTGCACAGTTGATGAACCTACAGTAGTGCGCCGACGGGCGGCGGGCGACGAAATAGGGATGGGCTCGCCGGGATTGTTGAAAAGTTGTTACTTTTGGGTAGCTCCGGCGGCGACGTCCCGGTGGCGCCTGGCAGCCAAGGTCGCCGCCTTCGCCATCACGCGGACGCCCACGCCGATGGCGTGCTCGTCCGGGATGTAGTCGCCGCGATGCAGATCAAAGGTTTCGCCCCCGGGGGTTCGGGTCCCCAGCCGCATCATGGCGCCGGGAACTTCCTGCGTCATCCAGGCAAAGTCCTCGCCGCCCATCGACTGCGGGGTCAACGTCACTGCGTCCTCGCCCAGCTCGCTCCGCGCCGCGGCTTCAATCAGCGTGGTCTCCCGCTCGGTGTTGATGACCGGAGGGACGCCGCGGATGTGTTCCAGCTTCACGTCCACGCCGAACGGGGCCGCCACCTGGTTCACCACCTCATCCACCAGTTCCCCAGCTGCCTGCCATGCTTCGCCGTCCAGGCAGCGCATGGTGCCGGCCATGTAGCCGACTGCCGGAATGGCGTTGGGGGCTGCCCCGGCCTGGATCTGGCCCCAGACCAGCGAGACCGCACTGCGAACGTCGATCCGCCGGTTGATGACGGCCGGAACGCTGACGGCAATTTCGGCCAGCGCGAACACCAGGTCCTCGGTCAGATGGGGGCGCGAGGTATGCCCGCCGCGGCCGTTGAGCTGAATCCGAATGGTGTCGGAGGCGGAGGTGATGGCGCCAATCCGGGTGCCGACCAATCCGACGTCGATCCGCGGGTCGCAATGCAGCGCCAGGATGCGGGGCAGGCCGTTCAGGACGCCCTGCTCAATGACGGCCAGCGCGCCGCCGGGCATGGTTTCCTCGGCCGGCTGGAAAATCACCCGGACGCGGGCGGGCAACTCGCCTTCTACGTCGAGTTTGCGCAGGACCAGGGCCACGCCGAGCATCACCGTGGTGTGGATATCGTGTCCGCAGGCGTGGCTGATGCCGGTATTGACCGAGGCGTAGTCCAGGCCGGTTTCCTCCAGGATCGGCAGCGCGTCAATGTCCGCGCGCAGGCCGATGGCCAGCGGCCCTTCGCCAATATCCACGAACAGCCCGGTACCGTCCAGCAGTTGCGGTTCCAGACCCGCGGCAGTCAACCGCGCCGCGAGCTTCTCCGTGGTGAGGAATTCCTTGTGCGACAACTCGGGATGCTGGTGCAGGTCCCGCCGGAAGTGCCTCAGTTCATCCAGCAGTGGCGATGCCCAGACGCCGATATTGAGATTGGCCGTCGGAGTTTCTGAAATCTTCTGCACACTTGCACTCTAGCGACTTGCGCGCCCGCCCACTGAGGATGTGCGCCGGACACTGGCGATTCTTCGTAACTTTCGCAGGCTGCCCCGCGCCCGTTCCGTTACAGGACGTCGGTATCGCCGCTGGCTTTGAGGTGTTCCACTGCCGACTTCACCTTCTGCGCGTGTTCCTTGGTGGTCACCAGCAGCGCATCCGGGGTGTCGACCACGACGACGTCGTCGATGCCGATCAGCGCAATCACCCGCTTGGTATCGGACACCACGACGCCGGTGGCGGACTCCGCGAAGACCCGCGCCCCCTCGCCGAGCACCGTCAGCCCGGATGTTTCGCTGGCGGTGTTCAGCCGCCCGATGGCGGCGAAGTCACCCACGTCGTCCCAGGAGAAAGTTCCGGGGATCATCGCCACGTCGCCCGCGGCCGCCGCAGGCTCGGCCACCGCGTAGTCGATGGCGGTCTTGGGCAGGCCGGGCCACACCCTGCGCATCACCGCGCCGCGCTCTGGGGTGTCCCAGGCCTGGGCAATCTCCGTCAAGCCGGCAAAAAGTTCGGGTTCGTTGGTCTCCAGGTGCTTGAGCAGCACGTCCACCGGCGCCACGAACATGCCCGCGTTCCACGAATACTCCCCGGTGGCCAGGTAGCCGCGCGCCACCTGCTCGTCTGGCTTCTCCACGAACTCGGCCACCGCATGGGCGTTCGGAGCGCCGGGCACCTGCAACGCCCCGGCTGAGCGGATGTAACCGAATCCGGTGGCCGGGTGGGTCGGGGTGATCCCAATCGTGACAATGTAACCTTCGGCCGCGGTGTGCACTGCCTCGCGTACCGCCTGCTGGAAGTCTTCCACCGGGGTGATCACCTGGTCGGCGGCGAACGAGCCCATGATGATCCGCGGATCGCGGCGGTGCAGGATCGCGGCAGCCAGGCCGATGGCAGCCGCCGAGTCCTTCGGTTCCGGCTCCAGCACCAGATTGGAGTCCTCCAGCTCCGGCAACTGTGCGCAGACCGCCTGGCGGTGCAGCTTGCCGGTGACTACCAGCGTCCGCCCGTGGCACAACGGCTCCAACCGCGCATAGGTAGCCCGGATCAGTGTTGATCCGGAACCGGTCAGATCATGCAGGAATTTCGGTGCGGCCGCCCGAGAGAGCGGCCACAGCCGCGTCCCGGTACCGCCGGCCGGGATCACCGCATAGAAACGATCCAGCACGGCATCATCAGCCGCAACCCGGCCAGCTCTTTGAGTCTTCACTCTCTCCACGGTAATCCCCCGAAATGGCGGGCGCCTCCAACCCGGGGCTGATTTCCGCCGCGGTGGGCGGTGGATGAGCACCGGCCGGATCCGAAATCCCTAATTAGGGCATGTTTTAGTTGCGTATAAGGGCCGGAAATCCGCGGAATGCCGCGGCGAGGCCGACATTTCACGTTTTGCTGTTAAAAAGGTCACACCGGCCGGTTCCTAAATTGAATAAGCCCTCAGCGAAGCCTAGATTAGTGTTGAGCTACAGAGCGCTCTCGCACCGGCGTCAACTCTTGCGTGGAAGCCACGCTGCGCCTCTGCGATGCAGGGAGGGTAATTCAGTGTCGAAGACACCAGCAGGGACCTTATACCGCGGCCGTGAAGGCATGTGGTCTTGGGTAGGACACCGCATCACGGGCGTCTCAATCTTTTTCTTTCTCTTGGTACACGTACTTGACACCGCGTTGGTCCGGGTGTCGCCCGGCGCCTATGACGCTGTCATGGCCACGTACAAGAACCCGATCATGGCCGTCTTGGAAGCCGGGCTCGTAGCAGCCATCGTCTTCCACGCCTTCAACGGGCTGCGGATCATCCTTATTGATTTCTGGAAGAAGGGCCCGAAGAACCAGGCCAAGCTTCTGTGGGGCGTCGTGGGCCTCGCGGTCATCGTCATGATTCCGTTCCTCATCCGCCACCTCACGCTCGCTTTCACGTTCGCCTTCAACGGGGGTCACTAACTCATGTCGGTCAACTCTGAAATCCAGGCCCCCCGCAGCGCGCGCATTGCTCCCGAGTACACCCGCAACAAGGGGCGCAAGGGCAACTTCGAGATGTACGCCTGGCTGTTCATGCGGCTCTCCGGCCTCATCTTGGTTGTACTCGTTTTCGGCCACTTGTTCGTCAACCTGATGCTCGGCGACGGCGTCCACGCCATTAACTTCGGCTTCGTGGCCGGCAAATGGGCCGACCCGTTCTGGCAGGTCTGGGACCTGGCCATGCTGTGGCTGGCCATGCTGCACGGCACCAACGGCGTCCGCACCATCATTGAGGACTACGCGGAGAAGGACAGCACCCGCTTCTGGTTCAAGATGGTGCTGTACGTGGCCTCGGCCGTCATCATCGTGCTCGGCACCCTGGTGATCTTCACCTTTGATCCGTGCCCGGCCAACGCCAGCGCCGAGCTGCTGCCGTCCTTCTGCCCGGCACCGTAACCGGGCCCGCGTAGAACGCGGTCCCGCTGCCTCGCCGCGGGTTGTCAGCGGCGACAAACTTCAGTTCAACAGAAAGAGCATCCAGTATGCAGGTCCATAAGTACGACGTCGTCATTGTCGGTGCAGGTGGCGCCGGAATGCGCGCGGCGATCGAATCCGGCCAGCGCGCGCACACGGCAGTACTGACCAAGCTGTACCCCACGCGTTCCCACACCGGCGCGGCCCAGGGCGGCATGTGTGCCGCACTGGCCAACGTCGAAGAGGACAACTGGGAGTGGCACACCTTTGACACCGTCAAGGGCGGCGACTATCTGGTGGACCAGGACGCCGCCGAAGTCATGGCCAAGGAAGCCATCGACGCCGTGCTGGACCTGGAGAAGATGGGCCTGCCGTTCAACCGCACGCCCGAAGGCAAGATTGACCAGCGCCGCTTCGGCGGGCACACCCGCGACCACGGCAAGGCGCCTGTGCGCCGCGCCTGCTACGCCGCGGACCGTACCGGCCACATGATCTTGCAGACCCTGTACCAAAACTGCGTCAAGCACAACGTGGAGTTCTACAACGAGTACTACGTGCTGGACCTGCTGATGGTGGAGGAAGACGCCGTCCGCGAAGACGGCACGCCGTACAAGCAGAAGCGCGCAGCCGGCGTCGTCAGCTATGACCTGGCCTCCGGCGAGATCCACGTCTTCCAGGCAAAGTCGATAATCTTCGCCTCCGGCGGCGTGGGCAAGGTCTTCAAGACCACGTCCAACGCACACACCCTCACCGGTGACGGCATGGGCATCGCCTTCCGCCGCGGCCTGCCGCTGGAGGACATGGAGTTTGTCCAGTTCCACCCGACCGGCCTGGCCGGCCTGGGCATCCTGCTCTCCGAGGCCGCACGCGGCGAAGGCGGAATCCTCCGCAACGCGGATGGCGAACGCTTCATGGAGCGCTATGCCCCCACCATCAAGGACCTGGCACCGCGCGACATCGTGGCCCGTTCCATGGCTCTTGAAGTCCGCGAAGGCCGCGGCTGCGGTCCGAACAAGGACTACGTGCTGCTGGACTTGACCCACCTGGAACCGGCACACATCGACGCCAAGCTGCCGGACATCACCGAGTTTGCCCGCACGTACCTCGGCGTCGAGCCCTACACCGAGCCAGTGCCGGTCTTCCCCACCGCGCACTACGCCATGGGCGGCATTCCGACCAACATCAAGGGCGAAGTCCTGCAGGACAACGACACGGTGGTTCCCGGCTTGTACGCCGCCGGCGAGGTTGCCTGTGTCTCCGTGCACGGCTCCAACCGCTTGGGCACCAACTCCCTGCTGGACATCAACGTCTTTGGCAAGCGCTCAGGCATCAACGCCGCCGAGTACGCCAAGACCGCCGACTTCGTCGAGCTGCCGGAGAACGCCGAAACGTACACGGTCGAGATGATCGAGACCGTGCGCACCGCCAACGGCACGGAGCGGGTGGCCCAGATCCGCAAGGAACTGCAGGACACCATGGACGCCAACGTGCAGGTGTTCCGCGACGAGGCATCGCTGACCGAGGCACTGAACGTGATCGCATCGCTGCGTGAGCGCTACAAGAACATCAGTGTCCAGGACAAGGGCAAGCGCTTCAACCTGGACCTGCTGGAGGCCGTGGAACTCGGCTTCCTGCTGGATATGGCCCAGGTGATGACCGTGGCGGCACTGCACCGCACGGAGTCCCGCGGCGGCCACTTCCGTGAGGACTTCCCGGAGCGCGACGATGAGAACTTCATGTTGCACTCCATGTCCTACCTGGATCCCGAAGCTGTCACCGATCAGACAGCCGGCATCCGCATGGATACCAAACCCGTGGTATTCACGCGCTACGAACCGATGGTGAGGAAGTACTAATGACCACCCCGACCGAAATTCCTGAAGGCCCCTCAAAGGTCGAGTTGGCTCCCGGTGTCGGCGGCGGCGGGGAAATCCCCAGCTTCGACATCACCCTGAAGGTTCGCCGCTACGATCCCGAGGTTTCCGAGGAAGCCCGCTGGGACGAATTCAAGCTCACCATGTACGGGACCGACCGTGTCCTCGATGCCCTGCACAAGGTCAAGTGGGAGCACGACGGTTCGGTTTCCTTCCGCCGCTCCTGCGCACACGGCGTCTGCGGTTCCGATGCGATGCGCATCAACGGCCGCAACCGCCTGGCCTGCAAGACCCTGCTGAAGGACCTGGATACGTCCAAGCCCATCCTGGTGGAGCCGATCAAGGGCCTGCCGGTGGAGAAGGACCTGATCGTGGACATGGAGCCGTTCTTCCAGTCCTACCGCGAGATCATGCCCTTCCTGATCAACGGCGGCCATGAGCCGACCCGCGAGCGGCTGCAGTCGCAGGAGGACCGCGAGCGGTTCGACGACACCACCAAGTGCATCCTCTGCGCAGCCTGCACTTCCTCGTGCCCGGTGTTCTGGACCGACGGCCAGTACTTCGGCCCGGCCGCGATCGTGAACGCACACCGCTTCATCTTCGACTCGCGCGATGATGCCGGCGACATGCGCCTGGAGATCCTCAACGACAAGGAAGGCGTGTGGCGCTGCCGCACCACCTTCAACTGCACCGAGGCATGCCCGCGCGGCATCCAGGTGACCAAGGCCATCGCCGAGGTCAAGCAGGCCGTCCTGAGCCGCTCCATCTAGCGTCGTAGGACAGTCCGACCGGGATTCCCGGGGAGACTGCAGCCGGTGGCGCCGATTCCGCAAAGGAATCGGCGCCACCGGCGTTTAAGGCTTGCGCGGTACGAGTCCGATGCCGCTCGAACGTGCCTGCTGGTAGCGGGGCCGCGGTCAGACGATGGCGGCCCCGTTGTTCCGCCGGCTCCCCTTCCTCAGCTTCCGGCTGCGCAGGCGCCACGCTCGCCGCCGCAACGAGCGGTTGCCCGGGCCGCCGGCCAGCGCATGCCTGGCCACCGCGTCCGCCTTACCGATGGCACCCCACGCAGTGGCCACCATGTAGAGCTGGCTGAGCAGGTAGAACCAGACGAACAGGCCAAGAACGACGGCGAACGGGGCCAGCAGCCGGTTGTTGCCTACATTGGCCAAGAGCACCGAGGAGAAGTACCTGAGCACGGTACTGCCGGCGCCGGCGATCAGGGCGCACTGCAACATGATCGGGCGCGGCATCCGGATGCCCGACGCGACGCGGAACAGGATCACTGCCACCGCCATGTCCAGCAGCAGCATGATCACAATGCCGCCGATGCGTGTCAGCGGAACTGCAGCACCGCCGTCGAAGTGAAGCCAATCGACGATCAGGCCCAGGGCCGTATTGGCAATGACGGCGAGGGCCGACGTCAGGATCAGCGCCACGGCCAGGATCAGCAGCGTTCCCAAGTCCTTGAGCTTGACCAGGACGATGTTGGTTTTCAGCGGCGGCAGGTCGAAGATGCCGCGCATTCCCGTGCGCAGCCCGGCGATCCACCCGAGCGAGGTCCAGATCAACACCGCCGTCGAAATGACCAAGCTGACGCCGAAGGCCCCGCCCTGCGAGAACAGCTGCTCCGGGGTGACCAGTCCCCCACCCTTTTCACCGGTGGTGTTGATCAGTCCCGGCGTGGTCTCATCGACCACCCGGATGATGGCCAGCTGCAATTCACGGTTGCCGGATACCACCAGGCCGAGAATGGAGAACCCGGCAAGCAGCATCGCCGCCACGGAGAAGAACAAGTTGTAGGCGCAGCCGGCGGCCAATAGCGGCCCATGCCTTAGTCCGTAGAGATTGAAGACCCGCATCAGACGCCAGGAGTTCAGTTGCGCCAGCCGGTACTGGGCGCTGGCCAGCAGGCCCTTCCACCGGCCGCCTTCGCGCCTGGCGCGGCCCGCGTCCCGCCGCAGCCTTAACGCGGCAAGGACCATTTGCTGCCGTTGCAGCGGGTCCGGCCTTCCCTCAGCCTTCTCCTGCGGATTCGGCGCCAAAGGTCAACTCTTCCCGTAGTTTCCACACACCCGTCGCATCGTGCTCGTAGAGGCCCATGCTACTGACGAGGAAGGCGGCGTCATAACCGGCGAGCTTGCTCTCGGCCGAATCCATGCTGGCTTCGCTGACATCGTGGGCCACCGTCACATGCGGGTGGAAGCCGAACTCCAGTTCGCGCTCCAGCGGCCCCGACTGCAGCTTCCGGTGCAGTTCAACGCAGTCGTCGAAACCGTCCCGTATGCCCAGATACACCACGGGCGAGACCGGACGGAAGCTGCCGGTTCCGCACATGGCCAACCTGAAGGGGGCCTGCTGGCGGGCGACCGAGCGGACGTGGTCGGTGGCCTCGTCCCAGTCGTGCACCGGGGTGGTGGTGATCAGCGTGATGTGCGGCGGTATCACCGCGGCCAGCGGGTCACCGAAGGACGCCCGCCAGCCGCGCAACTCGCTGGCCATGGGCTCGGGGATCCCGATGACCACTCCCACGCTCCCGACCGCGGGCCGGGCACCCGGGCCAGAACCGCCGTCGTGCTCCACACGGGCGATGCTGTCCTGGTCCTGCTGGCTCATGGCTAGCGTCCGCCTCCGGCGGGTAGGAAGCCTACTTTGCTGTACACATCAGCGAGTGTAGCCGATGCGATTGAACGGGCTTTCTGGGCCCCGCG
Source organism: Arthrobacter sp. NPDC055138 (assembly GCF_053607305.1). Classification (NCBI taxonomy): domain Bacteria; kingdom Bacillati; phylum Actinomycetota; class Actinomycetes; order Micrococcales; family Micrococcaceae; genus Arthrobacter; species Arthrobacter sp. NPDC055138. Next base: position 459,879 of record NZ_JBSGTH010000003.1, on the reverse strand, counting down.
GGCCAGCAGCCGGTCGAGTTCGGCCGGGTCGTTCAGCAGTTCCTGGGCGCGGGCCTGCACCGGCGCAAGCGTCTCGACCACGACGTCGGCCAAATCCACCTTCAGGTGCCCGTACATCTTGCCCTGGTACTCCTGCTCCAGTTGGGCGACGCTCTTGCCGGTGAGCGTGGAGTAGATGGTCAGCAGGTTGGAGATGCCCGGCTTGGCCTCGCGGTCGAAGCGGATCTCGGTGCCGTCGTCGGTGACGGCCGACTTGATCTTCTTGGCAGCCTGCTTGGGGTTGTCCAGGATGTTGATCAGGCCGGCGGGCGATTCCGCCGACTTGGACATCTTTGCGGTGGGGTGCTGCAGATCGTAGATCTTCGCCCCCTCCTTGGGGATGACAGCTTCCGGCACCACGAACGTCTCGCCGAAACGGTGGTTGAACCGCTGGGCCAGGTTCCGCGCCAGTTCCAAGTGCTGGCGCTGGTCCTCCCCCACCGGCACCCCGTACGGGCGGTAGAGCAGGATGTCCGCTGCCATCAGCACCGGGTAGGCGAAAAGGCCCACGGTGGCGGCGTCGGTGCCGTTCTTCTGGGTCTTGTCCTTGAACTGGGTCATCCGGGACGCCTCGCCGAAGCCGGTCACGCAGTTGAGCACCCAGGCCAGCTCGGCATGCTCGGGGACGTGCGACTGGACGAACAGCGCGGTGCGCTCAATGTCGATGCCGCCGGCAATGTACTGCGCGCAGGTGACCCGGGTGCGCTGGGCCAGGTCCTTCGGATCGTAGTCCACCGTAATGGCGTGAAGGTCCGGGATGAAGAAGAAGGTTTCGTACTCGTCCTGCAGTTTCACCCAGTTGACCAGCGCACCCAGATAGTTGCCCAGATGCAGCGAGTCGGCCGACGGTTGCATGCCGGAGAGCAGCCGGGGGCGGACAGCCCGGGGAGGCGCCGCCTGGCCGTTGTCCGCCATCGCGGTGTGGGTCGGTTCTGTGGTTCCTGTGCTCATCGGGATGCTTTCTAGAACTGGTAGTCGACGACCAGCGGGGCATGGTCGCTGAAGCGGGCGTCGTAGGTGGCAGCGCGGTCGACCACGGCCGCGGTGGCCAGGTTGGCCAGCGAGGGGGTGGCCACCTGGTAGTCAATCCGCCAGCCGGAATCGTTGTCGAAGGCCTGGCCGCGCCAGGACCACCAGGTGTACGGGCCGCTGACGTCGCCGGCCAGCGAGCGGTGCACGTCGCGCCAGCCGATCTCCTCACCGAAGAACCGGTCGAAGTAGGCCCGCTCCTCGGGCAGGAATCCGGCCCGCTTGACGTTGCCCTTCCAGTTCTTGATGTCCAGTTCGGTGTGCCCCACGTTCAGGTCGCCGACCACCAGGGCGTAGTCCCGCTCGGCCTTCAGCTGCGGCAGCCGGTGGGTCATGGTGTCCAGGAAGCGGTACTTGTCCACCTGCTTGGGGGTGTCCACCTCGCCCGAATGGACGTAGGCGCTGACCACAGTCAGCGTCTTCTCGCCGTCGATGCCCTCGACGGCGAAGTCGGCCTCCACCCACCGGCCGGAGGACAGAAAGTACTCGTCGCCAATGTGGCTGCGGGTGGCCGTCGGCGCAACACGGGAGGCGATGGCGACGCCGGCGCGGCCCTTGGCTTCCGCTTCGGCGTGCAGGATGTGCCAGTCGCTGCCCAGCAACTCATGCACGATGGCGTCGGGCGCCCGCACTTCCTGCAGGCAGAGGATGTCCACGTCCCGGGCGGCCAGCCAATCGGCCATGCCGCGCTTGTAAGCGGCGCGGATGCCGTTGACGTTGACGCTGGCAATCCGCAGCGTCTTGCCGGCTTGAATCAGTCCGGCTGCTGCGTCGCGGGAAGTGGTCGATGCGGTGGAAACGGTTGCCAAAGTCACCCGACTACCTTACCCAACCCTTTCGTTCAGCTGACAACCGTGCCGCTGACCGTGCCACCGTCCTCTTCCTTGTGGATCATGCCGCGGCCGTTGTGGGCGGTGATCTCCACCGTTTCCAAGGCGCGGTCCACCATGCCCTCGTCCTTGCCGCGGTAGTCGCGGATCACCTTGGCCTGGACCTGGATGATCTTGAAGCTGTGGTCCAGCTTTTCGTCCCGCACGGCGTTGGCGCGCGAGATTTCTTCATCGATGACGGCGGTGCCGCCACCGGGAGCAGGGTTCACGCGGCCGGCGTAGTCCGCCTGCACGCTGGCCAGCTTCTCCTTGGCCTTGCGGGTGGCGCCGCGGACGCTGAAGACCACAAACGCGGCCAGGACCAGCCAAGCCAGCGAGACGGCGACGACGATCCAGCCGATGACATCGTTTTCGTTGGCGGCGAAGACGACCGCCACCAGGAAGACCAGCACCAGCACGGCCAGGCTGATGTTGCCGGCTTTGAGCGGCATCTGCCGGGCGGCGGACGAAACAGAAGAAGACTCGGGGCCAAGAGATCGCATGGGCCTATTCTCTCAAATCCGCGCGCCCGCGTGCGCCGACTCCGCCCACAGCGTGACGCGCCGGCTGCCACATGCCGCCCGGGTGCCTGCTCCCGCCCCTCTCAGTTCAGGAAGAGCTTGCGCAGGCGTCCGGTGCTCAGGATCAGTCCCAGCACGATCATGACCAGGAAATACAGCAGATGGATCAGGATGGCGCCGGTGAAGATGCCGGCACTGAGCTGGCGCAGCATTTCCACTCCGTGCCAGAGCGGCAGGGCCTGGATCAGCCACTGGATCGGTTCGGGGTAGACGCTGAGCGGATAGAACGTCGCGGAGAACAGGAACATCGGCAGCATGATGAAGGTGATCCAGTCCATCTGCTGGAAGGTCTTCATATAGCTGGTGATCGCCATGCCGAACGACGCGAAGCCGAAAGCCACCACCACGGCGGCGGGAATCATCAACAGCGCCCACGGGGAGGTGATCAAGCCCATTGCGCCCATCACCGCGGTGAATCCTGTGGCATAGAGCGCACCGCGCAACAGGGCCAGCAGGATCTCGCCCAGCGCCACGTCCAGCGGCCCCAGCGAGGTGTACAGCATCCCCTCGTAGAGCTTGGCGAAATGCAGCTTGAAAAAGACGTTCCAAGTGGAGTCGTACACGGCACCGTTCATCGCAGAGACGGCCAGCAGTGCCGGGGCGATGTAGTTCGCATAGCCGATTTCCGCCCCGCCGGGGCCGGTGACGGTGCCGATCAGCGAACCTAGGCCAATGCCCATGGCCACCAGGTACAGGACCGGCTCCACGAAGCCGCTGACCATGATGGCCCAGTTGGTGCCCCAGGTGGCCTTCACGCCACGGGAGAAGACCGCGCGGACATTGCCCGCGTAGAGCGAGCCGAGCGGACGGCGGGACGGTTCCAGCCGCAGCGGCTGCGAAGCGATGTGCTGGCTCATTTGCCCAGCCTCCTGATGTAGACGCGGCGCGCGAAGATCCAGCCCACCACGCAGAGGACGGCCAGGTAGGCCACGTGCAGAACGGTCAGCCAAACGGGTTCCGCGTAGCCGTAGCTGAGCACCCTGCCAAGCTCCGTGGAGTGCCACAGCGGGGAAATCCAGCCGATCCAACGGACCAGCAGCGGCATCGCCTCCAACGGAAAGAAGGTGCCGGAGAAGAGGAACAGCGGCATCACGATGAACCGCTGCACCAGGGCGAACTGGCCGCGATCCTCTTCGATGCTGGCCGAGTACGCCATCAGCGGCAGTCCGAAGGACATCCCGGCCAACGCCGCGGTAAAGATCATCACCCAGCCGGTCGGTTCAGCCACCGCACCGAACAGGACCAGGCACAGAAAGTAGAGCCCGGTGGTCAGCAGCAACCGGGCCAACACCCCCATGGAATGCCCGTTGACCAGTTGCTGGCTCTGCAACGGAGAGGCGTTCGGGCCGTAGTAGGTCTTGCGCCATTTGAAGCCGGAGATGACCGAGTAGGTGTTCTCTTCGCTGGCCACCATGATCGCGGCGGTGGCCAGCAGCGCCGGGGCCACGAACACCAGGTACGGCACCGCCTGGCCGTTGCCGGCGTCGAGCGACACGTTGGTATTGGCGTCCACGAGCGTGGCCAGCCCCACGCCCATCGCGAAAAGGTAGACCAGCGGCGTGCCGACAGCCGTCATCAGCACCGTCCAGCCGTAGCCGCGCAACTGCCGCAGCCAGTGCTCCATGTAGTAGAAGGACCCGAAATTGCGGGCCCGTTCGGCCGACTGCAGCGGTGAGAGCGGCGAGCGCAGACCGGTCACGGGACGGGTGAGGGCGTCGACTTCGCGCAGGGTCAGCTGCGCCTGGACGCGGGCTTCCACCGACCCTGCGGCGGCAGCGGGATCGGGTTCGGGCGCCACCGTTTGGCCGGCGGCGGCAGACTCGGCCGAGGCTAGCGAGGCTGCTTCCGCCTCCTGCCCGCCGGGTACCTGCGAAGGCTGTTGCTCAGTCAATGAGGCTCCTGCCGGTCAGCCGGAGGAAGACATCCTCCAGGCTGGAGCGCCGCACCAGCGAGGTGATCGGGCGAAGCCCGCGGTTCGACACCTGCTCAAGCGCCGCCTCGCCGTCGTCGGCATAAATGAGAATTCGGTCGGGCAGCGTTTCAAGCCGCTCCCCGATGCCTCCCAGCTCCGGCGCCACGGTGGTATTCCGCTCGGAACCGAACCGAAGTTCCAGCACCTCGCGGGTGGAATGCTCGCGGATCAGTGCCGACGGCGAACCTTCCGCCATGATCTTGCCCTTGTCGACCACGATCAGGCGGTCACACAGCTGTTCCGCCTCATCCATGTAGTGGGTGGTCAGGATCAGGGTGACCCCCGCTTCCTTGAGCCGGAAGAGCCGGTCCCAGAGAATGTGGCGGGCCTGCGGGTCGAGGCCGGTGGTGGGCTCGTCCAGCAGCAGCACCTTCGGATCGTTCATCAGCGAACGGGCAATGGTCAGGCGCCGCTTCATGCCGCCGGAGAGGGCGTCCACCTTGGCCTTGGCCTTGTCCGTCAGCTGCGCGAATTCCAGCAGTTCGTCGGCCTTGGGCCGCAGGTAGGAGTACGGCAGCCCGAAGTAGCGGCCGTAGACGATCAGGTTGTCGCGGACCTTCAGTTCCTCGTCGAGGTTGTCCTGCTGCGGCACCACGCCCAGATGCGCCCGCACTTCCGGCCCGTGTTGGTCCGGATCGAGGCCCATGATGCTCAGCTCGCCGGAGGTCCGCTGCGAGACGCCGCCGATCATTCGCATGGTGGTGGACTTGCCCGCACCGTTCGGACCGAGCAGCCCGAAGGACTCCCCCGGCTGGACGTCGAATGAGATGCCGTCGACGGCGTTGAAATCGCCGTAGGTCTTCACCACATTCCGGGCGGTGATGACGGCGGCGGGCGCCTGCTGCGGCAGCCGGTGTGAAAGAGATGTTTGAGGCACTGCTATAGCCTAGATCACATCACTGATTGAGGAAAGCCAATCGGGGTCATGTCAGCTCCATAGGGCCACGTGCACTTTGGAGCCGCGCCGGGCCAGGCCGCGGGGCCCTCCCGGCGCCACCATGGCCGCGGTGGCCTGCGCTGTGCCGGCGATGCGCTGCAGCGTCCGGGCAGCGGCCGTGGCCCGGCCATGGTCCAGAGTGCTGGCCCACCACAGTCCGGGCAGCGGGGTGCCCGCTGCGGGCAGCCGTGCCAGCAGGCCGCCGGCCAGTTCCGGCCGGACGATGTGTTCGAGCGCCAGCATGATGCCCTCGCCGGACCGGACGGCGGCCAAGGCGCTGGTCTCGCTGGACATCTCGATGGTCTCCGGCGGCCCGGAGAGGGGTCCCAGCCAGCGCTGCAGGTCCAGTCCATCCAGGCCGGCCGGCCCGGTGAACCAGCGATGGTCCGGCAACTGCTCGGCCAGGGGCGTTCCCTCCAACCGGGCCACCGGGTGGTCGGGCGACGACACCAGCACACGCTGGTAGCGCAGGAACGGAACCACCTCCAGCGCGGGGTGCTGCGGCGGCTGCGGCCGGGATCCCAAAGCTATGTCGTAGGCGTGGTTGGCCAGCAAGGCCGCCATATCCGCGGCCGGTTCCACCACCACGTCCACCCTGGCCCCGGGCACCCGCTTGGTGTAGTAATCCACCAGCCGGCCGGCTGCGTGCTCGGCAAAATCCGCTGTGGCCAGTACCCGCAGGCTGCCGGACGCGGCCTCGGCCTGGGCCACCTCGCGGCGCACGTGATCGGCCAGCCCCACGATTTCCTGGGCATGAGCCGCGAGCGCGCGGCCACCAGGTGTCAAGGCGATGCCGCCGCCGGCCCGGACGAACAGCGGATCGCCCAGATCCTGGCGCAGCGCGGCCAACGCGGCTGAGACCGCCGGCTCGCTGACCTCCAACTCCGCGGCAGCGGCCCGCAGCGAACCCAGCCGTGCCACCAAGGCAAAGGCCTTGAGCTGGTTCAAAGTCATGGACATCGCAGGTCATAACCTTTCGCTTATGAGGATCTTGACACCCCTTGGGGCAAGGAGCAACATGTGCCTCATGGGGGGCCCTCAACGGTGAGGGTGACGTGTCTTTGAGGGGTAGACCATGCAGATTCCTGCTCCATTCGACTATGTGCGCGCCAGCGACGTGGACGACGCGCTGGCGCTGCTCGAACGGCACGGGCCGGAGTCCCGGCTGGTGGCCGGCGGGCACAGCCTGCTGCCGATGATGAAACTCCGGCTGGCCCGGCCTGAGTGGCTGATCGACATCAACGGCTTGGCCGAACTGGACTTCATGATGCGCGAAGGCAACGTGTTCAGGGTCGGAGCCCTGACCCGCCACACCTCGCTCCTTGAGTCACCCGAGGTCGCCCGCTTGTTCCCGATCGTGACCGATGCCGAGCGGGTGATTGCCGATCCGGTGGTGCGCAACCGGGGCACCATCGGCGGATCGCTCTGCCAGGCGGACCCGGCCGAAGATCTCTCCACCGTCTGCGATGTACTCCGCGCCGAGGCGGTGATCCGCGGTCCGGCCGGCGAGCGCGTCGTCTCCATGGATGAGTTCCACCGCGGCCCGTACGAGACCGCCGTGAGTCAGAACGAACTCCTGTTCGAACTCCGTTTCCCCATCCGCGCCAGATCAAGCAGTGCCTACGAAAAGGTCGAGCGCCGGGTGGGCGACTGGGCCACCGCCTCGGCCGGGGCCGCAGTGTCGCTGGCAGCCGACGGCACCATCGACGAGTCCTCGGTGGGGCTCACCGCGGTGGGCTTGGACGGCACGGTGGACGGGATCGGCGACCTGCTGGCCGGCCGGCGGCCGGACGACGACCTCTTCGCCGAGGCGGGCCGGATTGCCGCCGCCGCGTGCGAGCCGGTCGCCGACCAGCGCGGCGGAGTCGAGTACAAGCGGCATCTGGCCGACGAGCTGACCCGCCGGGTGCTTCGCCGCGCCTGCGCGCGCGCATCGGAAGAACAGGAAGGCTGAACCATGCAGATCAGCATGAGCGTCAACGGCAACGAAGTGACCCGCGACATCGAACCGCGCGTGCTCCTGGTCCATTTCATCCGCGAAGAACTCGGCCTGACCGGAACCCATTGGGGCTGCGACACCAGTAACTGCGGCACCTGCGTGGTGTTGATGGACGGGCAGCCGGTGAAGTCCTGCACCGTGCTGGCGGCGATGGCGGACGGGCATGAGATCCGTACCGTGGAAGGGCTCGCCAGCGACGGCGGCCTGGATCCGGTCCAGCAAGGATTCATGGAGGAGCACGGGCTGCAGTGCGGCTTCTGCACCCCCGGAATGATGCTCACCGCCCGCGCCCTGCTGGATAAGAACCCGTATCCGGACGACGGCGAAATCCGGCAGGCGATCTCCGGCCAGATCTGCCGCTGCACCGGCTACGCCACCATCGTCCGCTCAATCCAATGGGCAGCGGATCATCCAGGCGGCAAGGCTGCCGCGGTGGACGCAGCTGGTCCCAGTGAAACTGAAGAGGTGACGGCATGACCACCATCCAGGAGCGGCTGGCGTCCCAGGGCCCGTCAGACGGTGCCCGGCCGGGCAATCCGGCCGCGGGCGACAAGGACCGGCCGATCGGATTCGGCCGCATCCAGCGGAAGGAAGACCCGCGGTTCATCCGCGGCAAGGGCCGCTACGTCGACGACATTGTGCTGCCGGGCATGCTGCACGGCGCCATCCTGCGCGCCCCGGTGGCGCACGCCCGGCTGGTCTCGATGGACACGTCCGAGGCGCTGGCACACCCGAAGGTCAAGGCAGTCATTACCGGCAAGGATCTGGAGGCCCTGAATCTCGCCTGGGCGCCCACACTGTCCGCGGACGTGCAGGCCGTGCTGGTGACGGACAAGGTCCGGTTCCAGGGCCAGGAAGTCGCGTTCGTGGTCGCCGAGGACCGCTACGCCGCCCGTGACGCGCTGGAACTGATCGACGTCGAATATGACATCCTGCCGCCGGTCATCGACGCCCGGAAAGCGCTCGACGCCGATGCGCCCGTCATCCGCGACGATCTGGCCGGCCGCACCGACAACCACATTTTCGATTGGGAGATCGGCGATGCGGACGAGACCGAGGCAGTGTTCGCCGCGGCCGACGTCGTCGTCGCCCAGGACATGGTCTACCCGCGGGTTCATCCGGCCCCGATGGAAACCTGCGGGGCGGTGGCGGATTTCGATCCGATCGACGGCGGCCTGACCCTGTACGAGACCACCCAGGCGCCGCATGCGCACCGCACCCTGTATGCGATGGTGGCCGGCATTCCCGAGCACAAGATCCGCGTGGTATCGCCGGACATCGGCGGCGGGTTCGGCAACAAGGTGGGCATCTATCCGGGCTACGTCCTCGCCGTCGTCGGGTCCATCGTGACCGGCAAACCGGTCAAGTGGGTGGAGGACCGCTCGGAGAACCTGATGTCAACCTCCTTCGCGCGGGACTACCTGATGCGCGGGGAAATTGCCGCCACCAGGGACGGCAAGATCCTGGCGCTGCGGACCAATGTGCTGGCCGACCACGGCGCGTTCAACGCCACCGCCCAGCCCACCAAGACCCCGGCCGGCTTCTTCAGCATCTTCACCGGCAGCTACGACCTGCAGGCGGCGTACTGCAAGGTCACTGGCGTCTACACCAACAAGGCACCGGGCGGCGTCGCCTACGCCTGTTCCTTCCGGGTCACCGAGGCCGCGTACCTGGTGGAACGCATGGTGGACGTGCTGGCCCGCAAACTGAAGATGGATCCGGCCGAACTGCGGCTGAAAAACTTCATCCGGCCCGAGCAGTTCCCCTACGCCAACAAGACCGGCTGGGAGTACGACTCGGGAAATTACGAACCGGCCATGCGGCTGTCCATGAAGCTTGCCGGCTACGAGGATCTGCGCCGCGAGCAGGCCGAGAAGCGCGAGCGCGGCGAACTGATGGGCATCGGAATCTCCTTCTTCACCGAGACCGTCGGTGCCGGCCCGCGCAAGCACTTCGACATTGTTGGCCTGGGCATGGCCGACGGCGCCGAACTGCGGGTCCACCCCACCGGCAAGGCGGTGGTCCGGCTGTCGGTGCAATCGCAGGGGCAAGGCCACGAGACCACCTTCGCGCAGATCGTGGCCGAGGAGCTGGGCATCCCGCCGGAGGACATCGATGTGGTGCATGGCGACACCGACCAGACGCCGTTTGGCCTGGGCACTTACGGCAGCCGCTCCACGCCGGTGAGCGGCGGTGCGGTGGCGCTGGTGGCCCGCAAAGTCAGGGACAAGGCGAAGTTGATCGCGGCAGCGATGCTCGAAACCCGTCCCGAGGACCTGGAATGGGAGAAGGGCCGCTGGTTTGTGAAGGGCGACCCCGGCGCGGGCAAGACGATGGCGGAAATCGCCCTGGGCGCCCACGGCACGGTGGCCCTGCCCGAAGGAATCGACGGCAACCTAGACGCAGTGGTTACGTACGATCCGCCGAACCTGACTTTTCCGTTCGGCGCCTACATCTGCGTGGTCGATGTGGACCCCGGCACCGGCCACGTGAAAGTCCGCCGCTTCATTGCGGTCGACGACTGTGGCACCCGGATCAACCCGATGATCATTGAGGGACAGATCCACGGTGGCCTGACCGACGGCGTCGGGATGGCGCTGATGGAAATCATCGAATTCGACGAGGACGGCAACTGCCTGGGCGGCTCCTTCATGGACTATCTGATCCCGACGGCGATGGAGGTTCCGGACTGGGAGACCGGTTTCACGGTCACGCCGTCGCCGCACCATCCCATCGGTGCGAAGGGCATCGGCGAATCCGCCACGGTAGGGTCGCCGCCGGCCATCGTCAACGCCGTCGTCGATGCGCTGGCGCCGTTTGGCATCACGCATATGGACATGCCGTGCACCCCCGCCCGCGTCTGGGAGGCCATGCAGGGCCGGCCGAGACCCCCGGTGTGACATGCCGCAGCGTGAGATGACCCTGGCCGCTAGGGCGGAGGAACTGAGCAGGCGGCGGGAACCTTTCGTCCGTGCCACCGTGGTCCGCGCCCAGCATCCGACCAGCGCCCGCGCGGGCGATACCGCGCTGGTGCTGGCCGGTGGCACCATCGAGGGGTTCGTGGGCGGGAACTGCGTGGAAGCTTCCGTGCGCGACTACGGCCTGCGGACCTTGGCCTCCGGCGAGCCGCTGCTGCTGCGGGTGATGCCGGGCGAGCCGGTCCGGAACCAGGAGGAGGGTGCGGTCACCGTGGCGAATCCATGCCTGAGCGGCGGCTCGGTGGAAATCTTCCTGCAGCCGCAGCTGCCGGCACCACGGATAGTGGTGGTCGGCGCCAGCCCGATAGCGCAGGCACTGGCCGCCCTGGGGTCGGTGCTGGGCTACGAGCCGGAGCTGGTGTCCGGCAGCGCGGCGGAACCCCGGCCGGATGATGCGGCGCTCATCGTCGCCTCGCACGGCCGGGAGGAAGAAGCTGCCCTCACCGCGGCGCTGAAGGCCTCCGTCCCCTACGTGGCGCTGGTGGCCAGCGAACGCCGCGGCAACGACGTGCTCGCATCGCTGGACGTGGACGAGGAACTTCGGTCCCGGGTGCACTGCCCGGCCGGGCTGGCGCTGGGCGCCCGCACACCGGAAGAAACGGCCCTGGCCATCCTGGCGGAACTGGTCTCCGAACGTTCTGAGGCGGCCGCCGACGTGCGGCCGACAACCGTGCCGGACGGCGCCACGCCCACGGCAGCGGCGGACGGCGACGAGCTGGCGTCGGATTCTGGCCCTGCGGAACCTGGTCCGGGGGAATCTGGCCCTGCGGAACCTGGTCCGGGGAAATCTGGCTCGGCGGAGCCAGCCACCGCGCTGGACCCGGTCTGCGGCATGACGGTTCCGGCCATACACGCCACCCTGCATGTGGAACACGCCGGCAGCACCGTTTACTTCTGCTCCGCCGGCTGCCGGGCCACATTCCTCAAGGATCCGGAGCACTATGCCGTCATCTCCTGAACACCGGAACGCCGCCCTGGTGCTCGCCGCCGGAGGATCCCGCAGGCTCGGCAGGCCCAAGCAGCTGCTGCCATACGGCAACGGCGTGCTGCTCGATGCCGTGCTCGGAACAGCCCGCGAGGCAGGATTCGACCAGATCGTCCTGGCGCTGGGCGGAGCCGCCGAGGCGGTTCGCCGGTCCGTGGATACCAGCGGCTGCGACGTGGTGGACAACCAGGCCTACGCCGACGGCTGCTCGTCCTCGATTGCGGCGGCCATCCCGGCATTGCACCCGCAGACCGAAGCCGTGGTGCTGTTGCTGGGCGACCAGCCAGGAGTAACAGCGGCCACGGTGCACACACTGCTGGCCGCCCGGGGCGACGCGCCGCTGGCGGTGTGCCAGTATGACGACGGCGTGGGCCATCCGTTCGCGTTCCACCGCTCGCTGTTCCCGCTGCTGGCCCGGCTGCACGGCGACAAGGCGGTGTGGAAGCTGCTGGAGCAACGGGCCGCCGACGTCGTCGAGGTCGCCATCCCTGGTCCCATCCCGTTGGACGTGGACACCGAGGACGATTACCGGCAGCTCCTGGCAGCGCTGCGGAGCATGCGATGACGTCGGCGGCGCGGACGGACGCGCAGGACGGCAGCCAGGCGGACGTGCGGGACCGCGTTCCTGACGTGGAAGCGCTGATCGCGGCGCTGGACGCGGTGGACTACGTGGCCGATACCGGCCTGGCCACCGCCCTGTTCTTGGCCCTGCGGCTCCCGCAGCCGATCCTGCTCGAAGGCGAAGCCGGGGTGGGCAAGACCGAAGCCGCCAAGGCGCTGGCCCAGGTGCTGGACACTCCCCTGTACCGGCTGCAGTGCTACGAGGGCATCGACGCCGGCGAGGCGTTGTACGAGTGGAACCACCAGCGCCAACTGCTGGGCATCCGGCTGGCAGAAGTACAGCACAGTGAACTGGCCGAAACAGACCTCTTCGCCGAGAAATACCTGCTGCGCCGCCCGCTGCTGCAGGCCATCGAGCACCCGGGACCGCGCCCGGCCGTACTGCTGTTGGACGAGATCGACCGCGCGGATGCCGAGTTTGAAGCGTTCACCTTCGAGCTGCTCGCCGAAGCGGCTGTCAGCGTCCCCGAACTTGGGACCATCCGCGCCGCGCATCCGCCGATCATCGTGCTGACCTCCAACCGGACCCGCGACCTGCATGACGCGCTTACCCGCCGCTGCCTGTACCACTGGATCGACTATCCGGCCCCGGAAAGGATCGCCGAGATTGTGCGGCGCCGGGTCCCGTCCAGCACCGAATCCATCGCGCTGCAGGCGGCCGCTGCCATCGCACGGCTGCGGACCCTGGACATGGTCAAGCCTCCGGGCATCGCCGAGGCCATCGATTGGGTGTCAGCGCTCAGCCTGCTGGGGGCGGATCGGCTGGACGCGGCGAGCGCCGAACGGACCTGGGGCTCGGTGCTCAAGAACCGGGATGATCTTGAGCTCATCGCCGCCCGGGGCGGCGCGTGGTTGGTGGGCAGCCATGACTGAGCGTGGCATCAGCGGCGTGGTGCATCCCGCGGACATGGCGGCTTTTTGTGCAGGCCTCACGTCGGCGCTGCGCCGCGCCGGGATGCCCACCTCGCCGGACCGCGCCGGCCGGCTGGCCGAAGCGCTGCGTCTGCTGCCGCCGGCCGATCGGACCACGTTGTACTGGGCCTGCCGTGTGGTGCTGGTCTCCGACCGCGAGCAGCTGCCGGTTTTCGACGCCGTGTTCGCGGTGCTCTTCGGCGGCGCCGCCGGCCTGATACCGGATCCGGCTGAACACCGCGGCGATCCGAACCACCCGCCGTGGTCGGGCCAAGGCGCCACGGAGCGGCCCACCGGCACCGACAGCCCGTCCGACCACCGACCGGCGCCCGACGCGGCCCTCCCACCGGGCATGTTCCCGGGCAGGGACGGTGCCGGTTCCGGTGAGGGGCAGCTGCGCGAATCGGTGCTGTTGATGGCGTCGGGGCAGGAGCGGCTGCACCAAACGTCCTTTGCGGAGCTGACCGAGGAAGAGACCGCCGTCGTGCGGCAACTGGTCCGCCGGATAGTGCTCTCCACTCCTGTCCGGGACAGCCGGCGGACCCGCCGATCGGCCCGCAGCAGTTCCCGGCTGGATATCCGCCGCACCGCCCGGACCGCCCGCCGCAACGGCCCCGATGCCACCCGCTTGGTCTTTGCGCAGCGGCGGCCCAAGCCCCGCCGGCTGGTGCTGCTCTGCGATGTCTCCGGTTCCATGGAGTCCTACACGCGGGTCTTCCTCTCGCTGCTGCAGGGCGCGGCGGCGGGAGCCCGGGCGGAAGCCTTCGTCTTTTCCACCCGCCTGACCCGGCTCACCCGGCAGCTGGCTGTGCGCGACCCGGACACCGCGCTGGCCCGCGCCGCCGTCGAGGTCCGTGACTGGGCCGGCGGCACGCGTCTTGCCGAAAGCCTGCACCGGTTCATCGACGACTACGGCCGCCAAGGCATGGCCCGCGGCGCCGTGGTGGTGGTCATGTCTGACGGCTGGGCGCAAGACGATCCCGCCCAGGTCGCCGCGCAGATGCAGCGGCTGCGCCGGCTGGCGTATCGAATCATCTGGATCAATCCCCGTAAGGTGGCGGTAGATTACCAACCGCTGGCGGGCGGCATGGCGGCCGCCCTGCCTTACTGCGACGCGTTCGTCAGCGGCCACAGCTACACCGCCTTGTCGGAGGTGGCCGCGGTCATCCGCTCCGACCGCAGCCAGGGCCCCGGCCCCCGGGCCACCAACCAGTTCACCAGGCAAAGGACACGGTAATGCAGCTTGAGCGCACGTTCTCCGTCACCGCACCGATCGGGACGGTTTGGGAAACCCTGATGGACTTCGAACGGGTGGCCGGCTGCATCCCCGGAGCGCAGATTCTGGAAAAGACCTCCGAGGACGAGTACCAGGTGGCCATGAAGGTGAAGCTGGGGCCGGTGACCATGCAGTACAAGGGCACCTTGCATGTGGTGGAGCGCGACGCCGACGCCCGGCGGGCAACGCTGCAGGGGAAAGCGCGCGAGGCACGGGGACAGGGCGCCGCAGAGGCGACGGTGACCATGCAGCTGTCCGAATCCGGAACTGCCACCGAGGCCAGCGTCAACGCCGACCTGACGTTGTCCGGCAAGGCGGCGGCCATGGGCAAGAGCGTGATCGGCAGCGTCACCGACCAGATGCTGGCCGTATTCACCAAGAACCTGCAGGAAATGATCAAGACGCAGGACACCAAGACGCCCGACGCCGGTGCCGAGGCGGCGCCCGCTTCGGCCGAACCGGCGTCCGCCGCATCCCCATCCGCCACATCGTCATCTGCCACGTCTGCGGTCAAGGAGTCTGCGCCCAGGGAGTCTGCACCCTCGGCCCCGCCGCCGGCTGCCGGGACACAGCGCGGGTCCGCGGCCGAGACGCAGCCGGCCGCACCACCGTCGTCCTCCTCCCCCGCCCCTGCATCGGCGTCGGCCGGACGGCAGGGCGAGAGCAGCCTGGACGGGCTCGCCATGGCCAGGCAAGTGCTCGCGGACCAGCTGCGCAGCCCCGGCAAGGTGCTGGGCCTGGTGTTGGTTGCGGCGGCGTTGGCTCACCTTGCCGGCCGCCGGTCGGGGCGCCGGCAAGCGGTGGCATTGCTGCGGTCCGGAGGCGTGTAACCGTGCGGGACGTGTTGGCAAAGCTGCTGCCCGGCTGGCAGGCAGGCGAAACGGCGGGCCTGGCCACGGTGGTCCGCACCTTCAAGTCAGCGCCGCGTCCGCCGGGCGCGTCCATGGCGGTTACCTCCGGCGGGGAGGCCATCGGCTCCGTCTCCGGCGGCTGTGTGGAAGGCGCGGTGTACGAGCTGGCCACCGAGGTGGCCGCGAGCGGCCAGCCCGCGCTGGTGCGCTACGGCATCAGCGACGACGAGGCGTTCTCGGTGGGACTGACCTGCGGCGGAATCCTCGACGTCTTCGTGGAGCCGCTCTCCCGCGGGACCTTTCCCGGGCTCGACGAGGTTGCGGCCGACATCGCCGCTTCCCGCCCGGTGGGCATCGCCACGGTGATTGAGCACCCGGATCCGGCGTGGCTGGGGCGGCATCTGATCGTCCGTCCGGACGGCTTCGACGGCGATCTGGGAACAGAGCGCGTCAACCACGCCGTCGCGGACGACACCCTGGGGCTGCTGGCCGCTGGCCGGAACTCCACGCTGACCTATGGGCCCGACGGGCACCGGCGCGGCGAGGGGATGCGGATCTTTTTCGGCAGCTTCGCGCCACGGCCCCGAATGCTGGTCTTCGGCGCCATCGACTTCGCCGCGGCCCTGGCCCGGATGGGAACCTTCCTGGGCTACCAGGTCACCGTCTGCGATGCCCGGCCGGTCTTCGCCACCCGCGCGCGCTTCCCGGAGGCGGACGAGGTGGTGGTGCAGTGGCCGCACCGGTATCTGACCGAGCAGCTGCAGCAGGACCTGCTGGATGAGCGCACCGTCATTTGCGTGCTGACCCACGACCCCAAGTTCGATGTGCCGCTGCTGGAAGTTGCCCTGCGCGGGGGCAAAGCTGCCTACGTGGGCGCGATGGGCTCACGGCGCACGCACGACGACCGCCTGCAGCGGCTGCGCGAAGCGGGCCTCACCAGCGAGGAACTGTCCCGCTTGCACAGCCCGGTGGGACTGGATCTGGGGGCACGTACCCCGGAGGAAACCGCGGTGTCCATCGCGGCCGAAATCATCGCCCGGCAATGGGGCGGCGGCGGCCAACCACTGGGCGAACTCAGTGACCGGATCCACCACGACGAGGCGCATGAGCCTCCACCGCAAACCGCACCATCTCTGCAGCCCGGTCGGTCAGCCTGATCCCCTCGGGCCAGACGATCTTCACGTCCACCGGGCGGACCGCTGGCTCGATCGGCAGCGCCGTGAAGGGTCTGCCCTCATACGTGGCGTCGCCGGCCGGGCGCTGCACCAGTACCGAGTAGCCGATGCCGCGCCCCACCAGCGAACGGGTCAGCTCGAAATCCGTGGTCCGGTACCGGATCCGGGGCACCACCGAGGCGTCCCGGAACACCGCCATGGTGTGATGGCTGCTGGGCGGGGCGTCCAGCAGGATCATCGGCTCCTCGGCGAGCTCGGCCAGCGCCACTGTTTCCCGGCTGGCCAACCGGTGGCCGGCGGGCAACAGCGCGTAGGCCTGCATGCTGTCCAGCTGCACCGACTCCAGCCCGGGCCGCAGGTCCATGTCATACACGATGGCCAGGTCCAGTTCGCCCGCCACCAGCTTGTCCTGGACTGCGTCCTGGGTTCCTTCGACGAAGTCCAACTGCACTTTCGGGTGCTCGGCGGCGAAGAATTCAAGCAGCCCGGGGAGAATGGTCGGCGCCAAGGTCAGGTAGCAGCCAACCACCAGCGGGCCCGCCAGTTCTCCCCCGCCGCTGCTGGTGCTGAGTTCCAGTTCCTCGGCTTCGCGCAGGAAGGCCGCCGCCCGCGCATGCAGCTGCCGGCCCGCCGGGGTCAGGCTGACTCCATGGGCCTTGCGCCGGACGGTCAACTGCGTGCCGAAGATCCGCTCGAGCTCTTTCACCGCCGCTGCCACCGCGGTCTGCGAGACATGCAGTTCGTCCGCTGCGGCGGCAATGGTGCCGGCGTCGGCCACCGCGACGAAGTACGCCAGCTGCCGCAGCGTGTACCGGACCACGAAGACCTCCTGACGCCAGCATGCTTCCAAAGTTTTTCGGTGGATAATTCCGCAAAATATGAACTTTACCGGCGGATATGTCTGCTGTCACACTCATTCGAGACACGCCTCACGCCGCGACGGTGAGAGGTAAGCCGGAATCCGGGATGCAGGTCCCGGCCGCTACTCGCCAGGAGACCGAGCATGACCACCGCAGCTACCGCCGCCCACCCGGTTCCCACCGCGGATTGGGTCACCATCCCGGACCTCTACCGGAACCCGTATCCGATCTACCAGAAGATGCGCGCCGAGTCCCCGGTGCACTGGGTGCCCGCGGTCAACCGGTACATGGTCACCAGCTACCAGGCCTGCCATGTGATCGAGCAGGACCAGGAACGCTTTTCCGCCGACGAGACCAACTCGCTGATGAAGCGGGCCATGGGGCACTCGATGCTGCGCAAGGACGACCCGGAACATGATGTGGACCGGAAGTCCTACGGAAACGTGCTGCGGCCCAAGGCGATCAAGGAACATTGGAACGCCATTTTCCAGACCAACAGCGACAAGTATCTGGCGCAGCTGAAGGCGGCGGGATCGGGCGCCGACTTCATCTGGGACTACGCCGCCCCCTACGCCGCGGAAAACCTGCGCCTGATCATGGGCTTCCACAACGCCAGCCAGGAAGACATGCAGCGGTGGTCGCAGACCATGATCGACGGCACCGGCAACTACGCCGACGATCCCGAGGTCTGGGCCAAGTCGGAACAGTCCTACAACGAAGTCGACGACGCGATCGACGAGATCCTGCCCTACCTGCGCAAGAACCCAGACTCCAGCCTGCTCTCCGGCATGACGTCGATGCCGATCCCGCTCGAAGCCATCCGGGCGAACATGAAGATGACCATCGGCGGTGGGCTGAACGAACCGCGCGACGTCCTGGGCACCACGGTGTGGGCGTTGTTGGCCAACCCGGAGCAGCTGGCCCAGGTGCTGGCCGATGAGACGCTGTACGCCCGGGCGTTCGAAGAATCAGTGCGCTGGGTGGCCCCCATCGGCATGTACCCGCGGGAGACTACCGCCGAGACAGTGCTCGAAGGCGTGCAGCTGCCGGCTGGCGCCCGGCTCGGCATCGTGGTGGGCGCTGCCAACCGCGATCCGGCGGTCTTCGAGGATCCGGAGTCGTTCAATATCAACCGGGAGAAGAAGCCGCATCTGGCCTTCGGCGGCGGCAACCACTTCTGTGCCGGCGCCTGGGTGGCCCGGGCCTCGGTGGCACAGATCGCCATGCCGCAGGTCTTCCGCGAACTGCCGAACCTCCGCTTGGACCCGGACAACGCGCCGGTAGACGCCGGCTGGGTCTTCCGCGGCATGACCAAAATGCCGGTGCTCTGGGGCTAAGGCCCGGCGCTTCTGCCCCTCCCCTCCCCAACCTCCCCGCCTACAGCAAGGACAATTCCCCATGGCAAAGATCAGCTTCCACCACTCCGACGGCAACGTTGATGTCCTGGACGTGGACCCCGGCACCTCGCTGATGCGGGCCGCGGTCACCAACGGCGTGGCCGGCATCGTCGGCGAATGCGGCGGCCAGGCCATGTGCGCCACGTGCCACGTCTACGTTCGGCCGGAGTACCTCGACGGGCTGCCGGAAATCGGCGACGACGAAGAGGAAATGCTCGACTGCACCGCTGGTCCGCGGGACGAGACGCGCAGCCGGCTGGGCTGCCAGGTTGTAGTCGGCGATGGGCTGGAGCAGATCGAAGTGGACGTCCCCGACGACCAGATCTGAACCCTGCGGGCCCGGCGGGCGCCGGCTGACGTGAGCGACCCGCAACCTAAGCTGGCCAAATCCGCCACCGCTACCGCCAACCGTCGCGCCATGCTGCACCTACGATCAAGGTTCAGACCCAAACAAGGAGAAGAATCTTGGCGAAGATCACCTACCACCAGGCCGACGGGAACGTCGATAGCCTGGACGCCGAGGCCGGCATGACAGTCATGATGACAGCGGTGATCAACGGTGTTGACGGAATCATCGGCGAATGCGGTGGGCAGGCCATCTGCGCCACCTGCCACGTTTACGTCCGGGACGAATACCTCGACGGCCTGCCCGCCATCAGCGCCGCCGAAGAAGAAATGCTTGAAACCACCGCTTCTCCCCGCGATCCGGCCCGCAGCCGTCTTGGCTGCCAGCTCACGGCCGGAGACCACTTCGATGACATCGAAGTCGACATTCCCGACGAACAGAGCTGACCCGGCCGCCGCGGCCGGCCGGCCCGCCCCTTACCGAAAGGCCCTCCATGAACGCGATGAGTACTCCTGAGAACGTGGTTGTTGTTGGCAACGGCCAGGCCGGCATCCAGTTGGTGGATTCGCTGCGCAAGGAAGGCTGCACCGGTGCGATCACGCTGCTCGGAGAGGAAACGCACCACCCGTACCAGCGCCCGCCGCTGTCCAAGGACTACCTCGCCGCCGGCAAGGACCCGGTCCCGCTGCCGCTGCGCCCGGAAAAGTTCTTTACTACCAACGACGTCGATGCCCGCCTCGGTGTGCACGTCACCTCCATCGACCGCGCGGCCAAGACCGTCACCCTCGACGACGGCAGCACGCTGGCCTATTCGACCCTGGCGTTGGCCACCGGCGCCGCCAACCGTGAACTCACCGTGCCCGGTGCCGACCTGGCCGGCATCCACGGCCTGCGCACCCTCACCGATGCCCAGGCCCTGCATGCCCGCCTCGACACGGTGCGCTCCGTCGTCGTGATCGGGGCCGGTTTCATCGGCCTGGAGTTCGCCGCCGCCACCCGCGCCCGCGGCCTGGACGTCACCGTCCTCGAGTACGCCGACCGGCCGATGGGACGCGCCCTGACCCCGGTGATGAGCGGCTTCTTCGCCGACGCCCACCAACGCCTCGGTGTGAGGCTGCGTCTGGGCGAGGGCATCTCCTCTTTCGACGGCAACGACGCCGGGCACGTCACTGCCGCGGTGTCCACCACCGGGGACCGCTACCCGGCGGACCTGGTCCTGGTCGGCGTCGGCGTCACCCCGCGCACCGAGCTCGCCGAAGCCGCCGGCCTGGAAGTGCAGAACGGCATCGTGGTGGACGGCAACCTGCGCACCTCCGACCCAAACATCTACGCCCTCGGCGACTGCGCCTCCTTCCCCAACACCCACGCCGGCGCCCGCACCCGGCTCGAATCCGTGCAGAACGCCACCGACCAGGCCCGCCACGCCGCCGCCGCCATCCTCCGCTCCCATTCCGGGAAGGCCGAGACCGGCTCCGGCGCCGGCGGCGAGTCCAATGGCTACGCCGACCTGCCCTGGTTCTGGTCCAACCAAGGACCACTGCGCCTGCAGATCGCCGGTCTGGTAGCCCCTGGCGACCAGACCGTGCTCCGCGGCAACCCCGCGGACGAGAAGTTCTCCGTCTTCTGCTTCCGCAACGGCACCCTGGCCGCCGTCGAATCCGTCAACCAGCCCGCCGACCACATGGCCGCCCGCCGCCTGCTCGCCGCCGGACGCACCCTCACCCCCGAACAAGCCGCCGACCCGGACTTCGACCTCAAGGCCTACTCCAAACAGCAACCCGCCACGGTGTAACGCGGCGGCGGAACGTAGGTCTAGCGCGGACGCGGGCGGCGCGGTTTCGCGCGGGCACAACATCGGCACGGTTTAGCGCGAACTCGGGCGAGGCACGGCCCAGCCCTGCCGCGGAGCCGGCTCGGTCTTGTCCGACGCGGGAGCCTCGCGCGGGAGTGCGTCACTCGGGCCCACTACCTCTGAGCGCCCTCACCGCATGGCCCAGCACTGCCTCCGCCCGCGGGCTGAGGACCATGGTCTCCGGCCAAATGGCACACATCGTGGTTGGGGATACCGGCGGCGATAACGGGCGGACCGCCACGTCCCTGCCTTCAACGGTCACGGCCGGAGCTTCCGGCCGTGACATCAGCAGCGCGTAGCCCAGCCCCCTACCGACCAAGGCCTGCACCAGCACCACTTGGGGCATCGAGGACACGATGCGCGGGCGAAGTCCCCGGTCCGCGAAGACCCGGTAGGTATTGGCGGTGCTGGGACTCGATTCGTACATGATCAGTGGTTCGTCGGCCAGATCGGCCAGATCCACCGTTGGCCGGGCGGCCAGCGGATGCTCCGGGGGCAGCACTGCCTGCAGCTCAGTCCGGTAGATGGTGCGTTGGTGATAACCGGCCGGGAGTTCCATGTCGTAAACCATGGCCAGATCCAACTGGCCGGCATCCAGCGCAGGGAGCAGCTCGTCATGCGAACCGACCGTCACCTCCACGCTGATTCCCGGGTATTGTTCCGGCAGCTGATCGAGCACCGCAGGCAGGACTGTGCTGGCAAAGCTCGCGAAGCAGCCCAGCCGCACCGGCCCCTTGAGCTCGCCGGCGGCACCCGCCAGGTCGTTGATGAGCGCATCAGCATCCCGCAGCAGCAGTCGGGCACGTTGGGCAAAGAACTGCCCGGAAGGGGTCAGCTGTAGGCCACGCGCTTTCCGCCGAACGCAGAGCTGTTCACCGGCGGCACGCTCCAGCGCCGTGATGGCTTGCGAGAGCGCGGACTCGGAGATACTCAGGCTCGCTGCCGCTGAGCCCAACGTCGGATGATCCGGCAGCGCCGCAAAGAGCTCGAGCTGCCGCAGCGTGAAGTCAGCCATTGTTCTTCAGTCCGATCAAAGATGTTCATCTGTTTTCTGAAGTTTACTGATAGAAGTAGTGCGTGTCACAATGAGTGATAAGTTCAATAGTTGCGCTCATCACAGATGGAGGACCCCATCGGCAACGGCGCGACGAACCGTTCACGATCGGTTCCCAACAGCGGAAACGATCGGCGGCGAGCCACCGGCGTCGTCGTTCCTCTTCCCCTTGCACCATCACCATGCCGATCTCCTCGGTGTGACCGTTCCTGAAGGACATCATGAGCACTGCAGTTTCAGGGCGCTCGACTGCCGCGAACCAGCGTCGCGTCGCGTTTGCCACCATCGTCGGCACCACCATTGAGTGGTACGACTTCTTCATCTACGCCACCGCGGCTGGCCTCGTGTTCGCGGAACTTTTCTTCAAACCCGCGGGTGATTCCATCGGCCTGCTGCTGGCGTTCGCGTCCGTCGGCATCAGCTTCCTCTTCCGCCCGCTGGGTGCCTTCCTGGCCGGCCACTACGGCGACAAGATTGGCCGCCGCGCCATGCTGGTGCTGACGCTGATCCTGATGGGCGGCGCCACTACCCTGATCGGCTTCCTGCCCACCTACGCGACGGCGGGCGTGCTCGCGCCGATCCTGCTGCTGCTGCTGCGCATCCTGCAGGGCATGTCCGCGGGCGGCGAATGGGGCGGCGCTGTGCTGATGGCTGTTGAGCATGCGCCCCGGAACAAGCGTGGCCTCGCCGGTTCCTACCCGCAAATCGGCGTGCCGCTGGGCATGCTGCTGGCCTCGGGCGTGATGGCCCTGATGACCGGCGTGATCTCCCCCGGCCAGGCATTCATCGAGTGGGGCTGGCGCGTACCGTTCCTGCTGAGCGTCGTTCTGATTGTGGTCGGCTACATTGTCC
This sequence comes from Arthrobacter sp. NPDC055138, assembly GCF_053607305.1. Taxonomy (NCBI): domain Bacteria; kingdom Bacillati; phylum Actinomycetota; class Actinomycetes; order Micrococcales; family Micrococcaceae; genus Arthrobacter; species Arthrobacter sp. NPDC055138. The sequence goes on along the minus strand of NZ_JBSGTH010000003.1, from coordinate 437,294 downwards.
GCAAGACCGTCGAGGAAAGCCCGGTCTTCCAGGAGATTGCCGAGGCCAAGCAGCAGCGCAGCGTTCCAGTGGTTGAACTCTTCAAGAAGCACTGGCTGCTGGTCATCCTGGCCGCCATGGTCTTCGCGGGCAATAACGCGGCGGGCTACATGACCACCGGCGGCTACATCACCAACTACGCCACCAACCCGGACGGACCCATCGGGCTGGACCGCACCCCGGTGCTGCTGGCCATCACCGCGGCCGCCGCCGTCTGGCTGGTCTTCACGCTCGTGGGCGGCATCCTCTCCGACGCGATCGGCCGCAAGAAGACCTACCTGATCGGCTACGCAGCGCTAGCGCTGACCGTCTTCCCGCTGTTCTGGCTGGTCAACACCGGCAGCATCTGGATGCTCCTGCTGGCTCTGGTCCTCTTCAGCGTCGGCCTCGGCCTGACCTACGGACCGCAGTCGTCCTGGTACAGCGAGATCTTCCCCGCCTCCATCCGGTTCTCCGGGGTTTCGATCTCCTACGCCCTCGGCGCGATCATTGGCGGCGCCTTTGCCCCCACGATCGCCGCCGCGCTGGTGCAGGCCACCGGCACCACCACCTCGGTCTCGGTCTACCTGCTGGTCATGATCGTGATCTCCGTGATCGGCGTGTCGCTCCTCCGCGACCGCAAGGGTATCGACCTGAGCATCAAGAACCAGGCCGAGCAGGAAGTCGGAGCCACCATCATGGACAAGCGCCGCGGCGTCTCCACCGACGACGCCGTCAAGGTGGGCGTCTGAGCAGACGTGCTGCGCTGACTCAGCGCCGCTAGTCAACAGGCTGGCTGCGCTGATCCAGCGCCGCTAATCAACTCATCAGGCGGGTGCCTGGCCGGAAGCAATTCCGGCCGGGCACCCGCTCTTTTTGTCCGGTCTTCAGTTCGTTCTGCCATCCGTGCCTTTACCTGTCAGCGTCCGCTGGCCGCGCCCGGCTGTCCCTCACGGATTCGCGTCTGCTGCTGGCTGCACGCCGTCATTGTCGCGGCAGTGATCCGGGGCCCGGTCACCTACCGGCAGTTATCGGTGGCCTGGTCAGGCGGCGTCCTCTTGGCGCCATCCGCGTGCACGGAGCGCCACCGCGATTTTCTCGACCGCCCGTCTGGCGCCGTTGGCCATGTGCCGCTTGGAGATGCGCACTTCGTCCCAGTCGGCTGCCCGCGCGCGTTCTTCCCGCTCAATGTCACGGGCGATCTGGCCCGAATCGCTGTGACCCTCGCCGTCGTACTCAATCGCGATGCGGTACTCGGGCAGCGACAGGTCAGGGCCATGCAGGGCGTTTCCGTCGCGGTCGATAATGGGTCTGTTGACCTCGGGTTCCGGAAACCCGGCGCGGAGCATGGCCAGCCGCAGCCTGGTTTCCGGCGGGGAGTCCGCTCCCACACGCGCGAGCGCCAGCGCCTCGAGGGCGTTTCGCCGACCGCTCTTTCCCGGGTGCAGGAACAACAACGCGTGAAGTTCGTCCTTGGTAGCGAACGGCTCGAGCCGGCCATCGAATTCCGGCCGAGGAATGCGCAGCAGGTGGTCCGCAATCACCACCAGGTCGTCCAGATCCAGCCCTGCCGCCAGGTCCAGCCACGTGCGGGCACGGGTAGTAAGGAAAACCCCGTCCACAACGGTGACCTCTCCGGGCAGGATGCGCGAACGGTGGCCCATCACCCCGGCCCGCTGCATGCGACCGCCGCCGCTAGGGCGTGAGATGTGGACTCGCCGGTCATATCGGCGGCGTTCAGGTTCGGGAAAGTCCCACAGGCGTGCAGCAGTGTCATGCGACGCCGCGCAGCTGCCACTGATCCTGGTCAGGGGCCTGACCCGCGCCGCTAAGTCGGGCTCAGCCTCCCGGTACATTCGTACCCCGCGGCTGATGCGAACCAGCCGCGTGCTGTCAAGCTGCGTCCTGGTCAGTCCAGCCCTGAAAGCGTCCTCAAACGTGAAGGCTGAGTTTTGCAGGTGCACAGGCAGTCGAGGAGGCCGCCCGCGCATTCTCCCCGCTGGCTGATCAGTGCTCCGCACCGGCTCTGCCCCTCCGGCTGCTGGCGCATCTTCGTCGCCGTTGGACTCGTAGGACATACCGCATTATCTGCAACGGTTGCCGGAGGCGCTGGAGTTCTCCACAGGTTGCCGCATCCGGTGGAGAGAAAACGGGATAACCGGCAGCGTTTTATCGGCGTTTCTCTCCACCGGATGCTGGGAGATCCACCAGCGCCGGCCCCTGGCCGCGCCGTCCAGCCATGCAGAAGGGCCGCACCCGCGGTTTCCGGCGGGTGCGGCCCTTCTCGGCGCTTAGAGTGCCGGCGGCTCGGCGCTCAGTTCCGGCGGGCGCGGTTCTTCTCGGCGCTTAGAGTTCCGGCGGCTGAGCGCTCAGAGCCGGCGGCTTAGCTTGCCTGGCGTTCGGCGGCTTCCACCACGTTGGCCAGCAGCATCGCGCGGGTCATCGGGCCGACGCCGCCGGGGTTGGGCGAGAGCCAGCTGGCCACGTTGCGGGCCCCGGGCTCCACATCGCCGGTGACCCGGGCCTTGCCGTCTTCGTCCTCGACCCGGCTCACACCCACGTCCAGCACCACGGCACCCGGCTTGAGGTCGGCAGCCTTGATCATGTGCGGCATGCCTGCGGCGGCAATGACGACGTCGGCCTCGCGCAGCTCCGCGGCCAGGTCCAGGGTTCCGGTATGGGCCAGGACCACCGTGGCGTTGATCGTCTTGCGGGTCAGCAGCAGCCCGAGCGGGCGGCCCACGGTGACGCCGCGGCCCACCACCAGCACGCGCTTGCCGGCCAGTTCGATGTCGTGGCGGAGCAGCAATTCCACGCAGCCGTGCGGGGTGCAAGGCAGCGGCGAGTCCAGCGGCTCGCCCACGTTGAGCACCAACCGGCCCAGGTTCATCGGGTGCAGCCCGTCGGCGTCCTTGGCCGGATCGATCTTCTCCAGGATGCGGTTGGTGTCGATGTGCTTGGGCAGTGGCAACTGCACAATGTAGCCGGTGCAGGCCGGATCCGCGTTCAGCTCGTCGAGGACTGCTTCCAGTTCCTCCTGCGAGATGGTGTCCGGCAGGTCGCGGCGGATGGACTCGATGCCCACCTCGGCGCAGTCCTTGTGCTTGCCGCCCACATACCACTTGCTGCCCGGGTCATCCCCGACCAGGACGGTGCCCAGACCGGGCACAATGCCCTTGGCCTTGAGCGCCGAGACCCGCTCGGTGAGTTCGCTCTTGATTTGCGCGGCGGTGGCTTTGCCGTCCAGCACGCGCGACGTCGGCGGGGTTGAGTACAGGTTCATATCACCACTCCTCGTGGCCCGGGTAGAGCGGGAAGTCGTCGGCCAGTTTCTTGACGCGGGCGCGCAGCGCGGCAACGTCCGCCCCGCCCTTGAGCGCGGTGGCGATGATGTCGGCAACCTCGGTGAATTCGGTGGAGCCGAAGCCGCGGGTGGCCAGCGCCGGGGTGCCGATCCGCAGGCCGGAGGTGACCATCGGCGGGCGCGGATCGAACGGCACGGCGTTGCGGTTGACCGTGATGCCGGCCTCGTGCAGCAGGTCTTCGGCCTGCTTGCCGTCCAGATCGGAGTTGCGCAGGTCCACCAGGACCAGGTGCACGTCGGTGCCGCCGGTCAGCACCGAGACGCCGGCCTCGGCCACGTCCGCGGCGGTCAGGCGTTCGGCCAGGATCCGGGCGCCTTCCAGCACGCGTTCCTGGCGCACTTTGAATTCCTCGCCGGCGGCAATCTTGAAAGCCACGGCCTTGGCCGCCACCACATGCATCAGCGGGCCGCCCTGCTGGCCCGGGAACACAGCGGAGTTGACCTTCTTGGCAAAGGCCTGCTTGCCCAGGATCACGCCGGAGCGCGGGCCGGCCAGGGTCTTGTGCACCGTGGAGGTGACCAGGTCCGAGTGCGGCACCGGGTTCGGATGCAGGCCGGCCGCGACCAGCCCGGCGAAATGCGCCATGTCGGTCCAGAAGTAGGCTCCGACCTCGTCGGCGATGGAGCGGAAGGCTTCGAAGTCCAGCTGCCGCGGGTAGGCGGACCAGCCGGCCACGATCACATTCGGGCGCTCGGCCAGTGCCTGTTCGCGGACCTTGTCCATGTCCACCCGGAACGTCTGCGGGTCTACTTCGTAGGCGGCCACTTGGTAGAGCTTGCCGGAGAAGTTCAGCTTCATGCCGTGCGTCAGGTGTCCGCCGTGCGCCAGCGACAGGCCCATCATCTTGTCGCCTGGCTGGATGAGGGCGGAGAGGGCGGCAGCGTTGGCCTGGGCACCGGCGTGCGGCTGCACGTTGGCGAATTCCGCGCCGAAGAGCGACTTGGCCCGCTCAATCGCCAGGTTCTCGGCGACGTCCACGTGCTCACAGCCGCCGTAGTAGCGGCGTCCCGGGTAACCCTCGGCGTATTTGTTGGTCAGGACCGAGCCTTGGACTTCGAGCACCGAACGCGGTGCGAAGTTCTCGGAGGCGATCATTTCAAGGGTGTCGCGCTGGCGGCCGAGTTCGGCATCGATCACAGCGGCGATTTCAGGATCAACCTGGGACAACGGCAGATCGGTCACAGAGGGCGTGGAAGTCACGGGGAGAATCTCCTGGGTGGTGGGCTTATCTCACTGCTACAGGCCAGATTACCGGGTGCAAGTACCGCACGCATGACGCGTTACCAGCCCCGGACACACTCCGGCCCAAACGTGACCTTACGTCCCAGGCGTGCGATCCGTGGTCTGCATCTGCAGGAGCGGCAACCGAGGTATCCCGTCCCTGCTGCCGCTTCCTGGTGGTGTCCCACCTAACGCCAGTCGCGGCGAGCCAATCGTAACAGCCGGTCAACCCGCCGGCCGGTCGGAAAGCGTGACCTTCACCGTGCTGGTGTCGCTGCCGCGGCGGATTTCCACGGTGACCACATCGCCCGGATCGTGCTTCCGCAGGACGGCCAGCAGGTCCTCGGCCGTTTCCAGGTCCTCTCCGTCCACACTCACCAGCACGTCTCCGGGCTGGATTCCCGCTTTGTCGGCCGGGCCGCCGTTGGTCACATTGAGCGCCACCACGCCGCCGGCCTGCGGCATCCCCAGCTGCTGTGCGATCTCCGGCGTGATGGTGGCAGGAGCCAGCCCCATGAAAGCGTGTGTGGCGGCACCGTTTTTGAGCAGTTCCCCGGCAACTTCCTCAGCGGTTGCGGCGGGAATGGCGAAGCCCAGCGACACCGCACCGGCTTCCGGCGGAATGTAGGCCTCGCTGATACCCACCAGCTGGCCCCGCGCATTGACGACGGCGCCGCCCGAGTTGCCGGGGCTGATTGCGGCGTCGGTCTGGATTAAGTCCACCAGCGCCAGGCTGGACGAGGATGAGCCGGGGATGGAACGGTGCAGGCCGGAGATGATGCCGGCCGTGGCAGTATTCTCGAAGCCCAGCGGCGAACCGATCACCACCGCCAGTTCGCCGATCCTCGGCAGTCCCGGCGCGAACGTGACGGCCGGGAGCCCGTCGCGCCCGGTCCGCACCAATGCCAGATCGGACACCGCGTCGGTCGCCAGCACCTGCCCGGTGCTGCGCTGTCCATCGGCAAAGGCCACTTCGACCTTGGTGCTGTCGCCGACCACATGTTCGTTGGTCAGGATCAGCCCGTCTTTGGAATAGACCACGCCGCTGCCCAAGCCGCCCTTGGTGAAAATGGTGACTACGGACGGCTGCACGCGCTGCACGATGTCCGGAATGCCGCCGGCAGCCTGCGCTCCCCCGGTTTGCCCGCCCTCGCCGCCCTGCGTCTGGGTGGCTCCACCGCTTGTAGCCGGCCCTGGACTGCCGCCGCCGGTGCAGCCGGCCAAGGCTACGACTACTGCGACGGCCAGCATGACCCGCATGGGTCTGCTGCGCAGCGGGTTTCGACGTTCCAGATGCGTCATGGCACGGCCCTCCGTCATCGCTGCTGCCACCCTAGCGCCATCGGGGCCGGGAGAAAACGGTTTCGCGGCATCAGGGACGGGCACCGGAGACGGCCCGGCTCCCGCCGCCCGCCGCGTACTCGGCCGCCAGTTCGCCGCGGCACGCCTTACCTCGCCCCGCGCGCACCCCGCCCGGCCCGGCGAGGCGCGGCGAGGCGCGGCCCGGCCCGGCCCGGCCCGGCCCGGAATACCCTGCCGCCCGCCGCCGTTACAGCCCATAGAAGTTGAAGTGTCAACAATCGAAGGAGCACCGTGGCGGACCAGGCAACAGGCAGCGGCCATCAGCTACAGACCGTGGTGATCGGCGCAGGCCAGGCCGGTTTGAGCGCCGCCTACCAGTTGAGCCGCCGCGGACTGGTTCCCGAACGCGATTTTGTGGTCCTGGATGCCAATGACGGCCCGGGCGGCGCCTGGCGCCACCGCTGGCCCTCGCTGACCTTTGACGCCGCGCACGGGCTGCACGACCTCCCCGGCCTGCCGCTGGGGGTTCCGGATCCGCATGAGCCGTCCTCCGCCGTCGTCCGCCGTTACTACAGTGCCTACGAGCAGCAGTTCCAGCTGCCCGTACACCGCCCCGTCCGTGTCACTTCAATTGACGACGACGGCGACCTCCTGCGGGTACGCAGCGACACCGGCGGCGAGTGGCTGGCACGCACGGTGATCAGCGGCACCGGGACCTGGGACAAGCCGTACTGGCCGCACTACCCCGGGCAGGAAACCTTCCGCGGACGCCAGTTGCACACCCGGGAATTCTGGTCGGCAGACCAGTTCAGCGGGCAGCGCGTGCTGGTGGTCGGCGGCGGCACTTCCGCGCTGCAGTTCCTGCTGCAGCTGGATGCCGCCGGGGGCCACACCCTCTGGTCCACGCGCCGCGCGCCGGACTTCACCGCCACCCCGTTCGACAAGGAGTGGGGCGTTGATGTGGAGCGCCGGGTCAACGAGCGCACCCGTGCCGGTCTGCCCACCCTCAGCGTGGTTGCCGCCACCGGCCTGCCGCTGACCGAGACGTACCAACAGGGCATTGACGCCGGCATCCTCGTCTCCCGCGGGAAGCTGGAGCGCATCACCGAACACGGCGTCGAATTCGCCGACGGCTCCACCGAAGACGTGGATGTGATCCTCTGGGCCACCGGCTTCCGGCCGTCGCTGGACCACCTGGTGCCGTTGCGGCTGCGCGAACCCGGCGGCGGCATCATGATGGCCGAGGACGGCGTCTCGGTGCTGAAGGAGCCGCGCCTTTTCCTGGTCGGCTACGGGGCGTCCGCGTCCACGGTGGGCGCCACCCGCGCCGGCCGCGCTGCCGCCGTCGCGGCCACCAGGCGCCTTGCCGCCGAAGACGAACGGCAGCCGGTAGCCTAGGACTCGTGACTGACGCCGCCAATCCCACCGCTTACACCCTCACGCTCTCCTGCCCGGACCGCCCCGGCATAGTGCATGCCGTTGCCGGCGCGCTGGTGCAGGCCGGAGGAAACATCACCGAATCGCAGCAGTATGAGAGCACGCAGTCGGGACGCTTCTTCATGCGGGTGGCGGTGGCGACCCACCAGTCCTACACAGGACTCCACGAACGGCTGCAGCCGGTGGCGCAGGAGTTCGGCATGACCTGGAAGCTGCGCCGCGAGGGCGTCAAGATGCGCACGCTGCTGATGGCGTCGAAGTCGGCCCACTGCCTCAACCACTTGTTGTTCCTGCAGCGCTCCGGCACACTGCCGATCGAAATCCCGGCCATCGTCTCCAACCACCCGGATCTGGCCGATCTCGCCGCGTTCTACGGCATCCCCTTCCACCACATTCCCGTCACGCCGGACACCAAGCCGCAGGCCGAGCAGGCCCTGCTGGACCTGGCCGCCGAGCACGACGTGGAGCTGGTGGTCCTGGCCCGCTACATGCAGGTGCTCAGCAACGAACTCTGCACCGAACTGGCCGGCAAGGCGATCAACATCCACCATTCCTTCCTGCCCAGCTTCAAGGGCGCCAAGCCGTACCACCAAGCGCATGCCCGCGGCGTGAAGCTCATCGGCGCCACCGCGCACTATGTCACCGCGGACCTGGACGAGGGTCCGATCATCGACCAGGAGGTCATCCCGGTCCGCCACTCCCACACCGCCGAGCAGTTCGTGGCGCTGGGCCGCGACGTCGAAGCCCGCACGCTGGCCCGCGCGGTGCAGTGGCATGCCGAACACCGCGTACTGCTGGACGGTAACCGCACCGTCGTCTTCAACTAGTCCGGCACCCGCCCGGGGCGTACCGTCGCTAGTCCGGCATCCGCTGACCACGACGGCGGCGCCCGCCCCTGTGCCGCGGCCCGCCTGGCGCGTACTCTCGACGGATGGGCAACCACGAGCCGGAGCTGAAGGCGTTTTATGACCGCCAAGCCCCCGCCCGCGACCGCCGCGCTCGGGATCCGAAGCGGGACGCTGCCAGGCAGACGTTCATCGCGTCCCTCGTCGCGGTGCACCGGCACAGCGTGTTGGAGATCGGCTGCGGCACCGGCGCGGACGGGCTGGCGTTCAAGGCTGCGGGGATCCACTACACCGGCATCGATCTGTCCGAGGAAAACGTCCGGATCGCCCGTGCCAAGCATTTGGAGGCGGTGGTCGGCTCGGTCCGCGAGTTGCCGTTCGCCAGCGGCACGTTTTCGGCCGGCTGGACCATGAGCACGCTGCTGCATATTCCAGACCGGGATCTGCCTGATGTTTTGGCCGAGACGATGCGCGTCCTGGCCGAGGGAGCTCCGCTGGCGGTCGGGCTCTGGTCCGGCGACGACGAGGAGGTCAACGTTGTCGACGACGAAATCCAGCAGGACCGTTTCTTCAGCCGGCGCCGCGACGACACCGTCCGCCGGCTCTTCGGTGAGCACGGACTGGTCTCCGGCTTCACCACGTGGGACCGGCCGGGAACCGACCGGCACTACCAGTTCTTCGTCGTCACCAAGCCTTGACGGGGCGGCTACCGGCGCGGCACGTCCGTCACGAACCCGCTGAAGCGCCGCGCACTGGCTAGGCTGGTGCCATGGCCCACATCATCACCATCGCCGGCATGCTGCCGGCCGTCGACCTGTCCGCCTTTGTTGCGCCCACGGCCACGCTCAGCGGGGACGTGGCCCTGGCCGCCGACTCCAGCGCGTTCTACGGCGTGAGCGTGCGCGGTGACACCGCTCCGATCCGGGTCGGCGAACGCAGCAACCTGCAGGACAACGTGGTCCTGCACGCCGACCCCGGTTTCCCCTGCACGGTAGGCGCCGGCGTCAGCGTCGGCCACGCCGCAGTGGTCCACGGATGCACCGTTGAGGACAACTGCCTGATCGGCATGAGCGCAACCATCATGAACGGCGCCGTAGTGGGCGAAGGCTCGCTGGTGGCAGCCGGCGCCGTCGTGCTTGAGGGCATGCAGATTCCACCGCGCTCCCTCGTTGCAGGCGTCCCCGCCAAGGTCCGCCGCGAGCTGACCGAGGAAGAGTACCAATCCGTCCTCGACAACGCCGCCCGCTACGTGGAGCTCGCTGCCCTGCACCGCGATGCGATCGACGACGCCAGCGAGCAGTAGGAGCATTACCCCGGCGGGCATCCAACGACGGTGCCGGCGTCGCATTCAGGGCGAGATTGCGTTAACTTCTTGACTACAAGTCGCAGCTGACGCACTCTTTTGAGTATGTCAGCCGATCCGCCGTCCACGCTCGATGCCTCGTCGCGCTCCGTTCCGCGCGACCCACAGCTCAGGCCCGGCTCCCAGGGCGCTTTGCGCCGGCGGAACAGCCAGCGGATCCTGCAGTCGCTGATGGCCCGCGGTCCGCTGACGCAGGCGGAGCTGTCCCGGCAGACCGGGCTATCCACCGCCACCGTGTCCAACATCGTCAAGGCCATGGCCGAAGACGGATTGATCAGCACCGAGCCGACCACCAGTTCGGGCCGCCGGGCCTTGTCGGTCCGGATCGACGGCCGCGGCGCCGTCGCGGTCGGAGTGGATTTCGGCCGGCGGCACGTGCAGGTTGTGCTGGTGAGCCTGGACCACCGAGTGCTGGCCGCTGACGCCGTCGAGCTGCCGCTCGGCCACGACGCCGAGCAGGGCATCGACGCCGCAGCCCGGCTGGTCCAACGGTTGCTGGATGAACAATCGGTATCCCCCGGGGCGGTGCTCGGCGTCGGTGCCGGAATCCCGGGACCGATCGATCGCCGCACCGGCACCGTGATCCACGGCGCCATCCTGCCCGAATGGGTGGGCATCAACCTGCTGGCCCGGCTGCAGGAACGGTTCGGCGCGGACGTTTTCGTCGACAATGACGCAAATCTGGGCGCACTCGCGCAGGTCAGCTGGGGCCCATACCAGCACGCCCAGAATCTGGTGTTCCTGAAAATTGGATCGGGCATCGGTGCAGGCCTGGTCCTCAACGGCGAACTGTATTACGGCCACATCGGGGTCACGGGCGAGATCGGCCACGCCACCGTGGCCGAACACGGAGTCATCTGCCGCTGCGGCAACCGCGGCTGCCTGGAGACCGTCGCGTCCACGTCCACCATGATTGATTTGCTCAGCCACGGCCGCAACGCACCGATTGGCACGGAGGATATTGTCCGGATTGCCCTCGACGGCGACCCGGCCGCCCTTCGGGTGATAGACGATGCGGGCCTGGCCGTGGGGCGTGCACTGGCCAATGTCTGCAACCTGCTCAACCCCGAATTCATCGTCGTCGGGGGCCCGCTCACCGGCCTCGGCGGCATCCTGCTGGACCCGGTGCGGCGAGGGCTACTGCGCCACGTGGTCCCCGTCGTCGGTGAATCTACCGAACTGGCGATGTCCACCCTGGGCAGCCGCGCAGAGGCCTTGGGAGCCGCCACGCTGGTGCTCCAACAGGCCGAACTGCCCTTCGTCTGAGCCTGCCGCCGACCGACAGTTGGGTAACGCTTTGCGTTCAACTCTTGACGACAAGCCCTGTGACGGAGTTAACTTCCTTCAAGCCACACATCCGTGTGCGGGTCATGCAGACCCCGTGGCCACAGACTGTTGATTGATGGAGGCGTTATGCGACGCATAGCTATGCTCGCCAGCGTTGCGGCTGCAGGTTTGCTCCTGTCCGCTTGCGGTGGTGGAAGCGCGGTTGAGGATGCCAATCCCTCAGAAGCGTCGGGTTCGGTGGGAGTCTTCACCTGGTGGGCGGACGGTTCCGAGAAGGTCGGGCTGGATGCACTGGTGGACATCTTCTCCGAGCAGTACCCGGACCTGAAGTTCGACAACCTTGCCGTCGCCGGCGGCGCCGGCAGCCAGGCCAAGAGCGTCCTGGCCGCCAACCTGAAGTCGGGCAATCCACCGGATTCGTTCCAGGCCCATGCAGGCGCCGAGCTGCAGGACTACATCGCCGCCGACCAGCTCGAGGACCTCACCTCGTTCTACGAAGAAGCCAAGCTGAACGAGGCCTTCCCGAAGGACCTGTTGGACCGCCTCACCGTCGACGGAAAGATCTACTCCGTCCCGTCGAACATCCACCGGGCCAACGTGGTGTGGGCCAACGTGGACGTGCTCGAGAAGGCCGGCCTTGACCCGGCCAAGCCGGCGGCCGATCTGGACGCCTGGTTTGCGGACATGGACAAGATCAAGGAGTCCGGGGTCACCCCGCTGGCCGTAGCCGGCACGTGGACCCAGGTACAGCTGTTCGAGAACATCCTGCTGGCTACCCTGGGTGCCGAAGGCTACAACGGGCTCTGGGACGGCACCACCGATTGGGCCGGCGCAGACGTCACCAAGGCCATCGAGAACTACAAGAAGGCGCTCAGCTACACCAACTCGGACCGGGATACCCTCAGCGACTGGGGTCCGGCCACGCAGTTGGTGGAGGACGGAGCAGCCGCCTACAACGTGATGGGCGACTGGGCCGAAGCCAAGTTCTCGCAGGACGGCAAGAAGCCCGGCGAGGACTACGTCTACTTCCCGACCCCCGGGACCGACGGCGTCTTCGACTTCCTGGCCGATTCGTTCACACTGCCCAAGGGCGCTCCGAATCCCGATGGATCGAAGGCGTGGCTGACCACCATCTCCAGTGTTGACGGCCAGCAGGCCTTCAACGCGGCGAAGGGCTCCATCCCGGCCCGCACGGACGTGCCGGCCGACAAGTTCGGCGAGTACCAGAAGAGCGCCATCGAGGACTTCTCGTCCGACACGATCGTGTCCTCGCTGGCCCACGGAGCCGCAGTGCCCGTGGCCTGGCTGAACGAGCTGAGCACCGCGGTGAGCAAGTTCGGCGGCCCGCAGGATGTTGCGGCGCTGCAGGACTCCGCAGCATCCATCGCCAAGAAGTTCCAGCAGTAACCAGGACACCCCCGGATGGGCGGGCGCGGCTGAACCTCCGCGCCCGCCCTTCCACGTCCCACCCGGTGTGCCGGCGGCACAAGGAGGATTCGATGTTCAAGAAAGTCAAGACCTGGGGCCCGGCGCTAGCCCTGATCTCCCCCACCCTCGTCCTGCTGGCCGTCTTTGTCTACGCGCTGATTGCGGAGAACGTCCGCATCTCGATGACGAACCAGCATACTGCCCGGCCGTCGTCGGACTTTGTCGGCTTGGAGAACTACTTCCGGCTGTTCGGGGACGCAGATTTCCAGCACGCGCTGCGCAACCTGCTCCTGCTCACCGTGGTGTTCCTGGCCGGCACGCTGATCTTCGGTTTCCTCTGGGCATGGATCCTGGAGCGGCCCGCTTTCGGCGAGGGATTCTTCCGCTCGGTCTACCTCTTCCCGATGGCCGTGTCCTTCATCGCCTCCGGCGTGGTGTGGCGCTGGCTGCTTTCCAGCCTGCAGACCGACCAGTCCGGAGGTGAGCGCACCACCGGACTGAACCGGCTGCTGGACAGCGTGGGACTCGGCTTCCTACAGAACAGCTGGTGGTCGGACCCCAACTGGGGCATCGCCGCGATCGCCGTACCCGCCATCTGGCAGCTCTCCGGCTACGTGATGGCCCTGTTCCTGGCCGGCTTCCGCGGCATCCCGGAAGAACTGCGCGAGGCCGCGCGGATCGATGGCTGCAGCGAATGGAAGCTCTACCGGCACGTCATCTTCCCGCAGTTGAGCCCGGTAATGCTTTCGGCCGTGATCATCATCGGCCACATGTCGTTGAAGTTGTTCGACCTGATCCGCGCCATCGTTCCGGATGCCAACACGTACGACATCCAGGTGCCGGCCACCATGATGTGGGTCAAGTACATCGGCAGCGACTACGCCGATTCGGCGGCCATCGGCACCATCATGCTGGTGCTCGTGGCGCTGGTGGTTATTCCGTACCTCGTCTACACCTCGCGGCAGGAGAAACGCTGATGACCACCGCAACCGTCCCGCCGCCCGTCGAGGTCGCCAGGCCCCGTCCGCCGGCGCCGCGCACCGGCCGGCAGCGAATGAACCGGACGCTTAAATACGCCATCCTGCTGCTGTTCGTGTTCGTGGTGCTGATTCCGGCCTACGTCCTGTTCATCACCAGCTTCAAGGGCCCGTCCGACGCCGATCCCTCCACCGCGTGGCTCTTGCCCACTACGTGGGAAACCGCGGGCTGGGCCAAGGCCTGGGACACCCTGGCACCGGCGCTGGGCCGCACCTTCGCCATGGTGATTCCGGCGTCGATCATCTCAGCCTTCCTCGGCTCGATGAACGGCTTCGTGCTCTCGCGCTGGCGATTCCCGTACGCCAACGTCGTCTTTACGCTGATCCTGTTCGGCATGTTCATCCCGTACCAGGCCGTGATGATCCCACTGACGCAGTTGATGCAGGGCCTCGGGGTACCCAACGGCATTCCCTCGCTGCTGGTGCTGCACATCGTCTACGGCCTGCCCATCTGCACGCTGATTTTCCGCAACTACTACGAGTCGGTTCCGGGCGAGCTGATCGAAGCCGCGCGAATGGACGGCGCGGGCCTGCTGCGCACCTACGCCTCGGTGATCCTGCCGATCTCCACCCCGGGCTTCGTGGTGGTGCTGATCTGGCAGTTCACCTCCGCGTGGAACGACTACCTGTTTGCAGCGTTCTTCTCCTCCGGTTCCAACGGCCCGGTGACCATCGCGCTGAGCTTCCTGGCCGGCGGGCAGCTGACCGACTACGCCGCCTCGATGGCCGGCGCGCTGATCGCCTCCCTGCCCACGTTGCTGGTCTACATCATCCTGGGCAAGTACTTCGTCGGCGGTTTGATGAGCGGTTCGGTCAAGGGCTGACTCCGGCGCTTGAGAGTGTGGTGTGTTTGGGCCGGGGCTAAACCGCCGGCGGCGGTTCATGCCGAAGAATGGGGAGCGTGACTTTGAACCGGGCGTGGCAGACGGCCGCCTCTTCTGTGCTGCTGCTCCTGGGACTTTCCGCCTGTTCCGCAGACCCCGCCCCATCCGCCGCCGCACCGTCTGTTGCCGTGTGCGTTGCCCGCGACGGTGCATCCTTGGCCCCGGAGTCCGGCGTGCTGGCCGGCGTGAACCTGGACTGGGACCAAGAGACACTGCAGGAATACGGCAAAAACCTGGGCCGCAGTCCGGCCGTGGTGGTCAGCTTCGCCTCCTTCCCGTTGGGCACCGATGCCGAGGCAAACCTGGAAGCAGCGTTTGAACAGGTCCGGGCCGAGGGCGGGATTCTGCTCCTGACCCTCGAGCCGCGGGCCGGACTGGCAGCGGTGACCTCCCAGGTCACGGATGACCTCGCCACCACTCTTGACCGTTACAACAGGGCAGGCGTGCCCGTGATCGTCCGCTTCGCCCACGAGATGAACGGTTCCTGGTACGAATGGGGCCAGCAGCCGGACGCGTACAAGGCAGCGTTCCGCCGGGTGGCGGAGTCCATCCACCGCCTTGCCCCGGGCAGCGCCACGATGTGGGCACCCAACTATGGCGGCGGTTATCCCTTCGCCGGCGGACAGCACCAGGCCGGGCCGCAGAGCCGGGACTTCCTGGACCTGGACACCAACAAGGACGGGACCATCACCGGCGATGACGATCCGTACGCCCCGTACTATCCGGGCGATGAGGCCGTTGACTGGGTGGGGATGTCGCTCTACCACTGGGGCAACACCTACCCCTGGGGTGCCAACGTTGTGCCGGAGAAAGGAAAATTCCTGCAGCAGCTGACCGGGACGTATACCGGCGCCGGCGGCAACGACCTGGCCGTGCCGGATTTTTACGCCGAGTACGGCGCGGAACGCGGCAAGCCGGTGGCCGTTCCCGAAACGGCGGCGTTGAGCATTCCCGGCACGGGCGGCGCCAAAGAACTGGCGATCAAGCAGGCCTGGTGGCGTCAACTGTTCGATCCTCGCATCCCGGCGGATTACCCGCAGCTCAAGATGGTCAATTGGTTTGAATGGAACAAGCACGAGGTAGAGGTCGACGCCGTGGTGGACTGGCGCTCCATCGGCACCTCCCCCGTTGCCGAAGCTTTCACCGCGGACCTACCGGAGTGGTTCTGGTTCGCCGACCAGCCGCAGCCTTGCGTGCCCGGATCGTGAGCCCATCCACGCTCCGCTGACTGCTGGTTTCCAAAAGGGCACCGGGCGCGGCCGCACTGATCGGATTCGTGGACCACCGACGGTTATTCCTCGCGGCCGCCGCCGGCTGCCTGCTGAGTATCCTGCCGCTGCTCAGCAAGGCCGGCCGACGGACGGCGTATGAACCGGCTTCCGCTTAGATGTTGTGGCTGCCGCCTTCGCCGCGGCGAGGGTCGTCATTGCGCGGGTCGTCATTGCGAGGGTCATCGGCATTCCGGGTGTCATCGGTATACCGCGTCTTGTCGATGTGGCGGCCGGCTTCGTCGCCTTCTGCCGGGTAGGCATCCCCCTCGCGGGCGGTGTCCGTGCCCGGGTCCGTGCCGCGGGTCGTATCGGTGCCTGCCGGACGGCCGGTGCCGGCGTCGCCGTGCTGGGCGCCGTCGTCGTGGTGGCGGTCCGACCTGCTGGCACGGTCCTTGGTATTGATGTCCGGGTCCAGGTCGTCGGCCTTGCGCAGCGTCTCCTCGCTCTCGCGCCGGATTCCCTGCGCGTCCTGCTGCCGCCGCTCGGCGTCCTGGCGCAGGCGCTCGGCCTCAATTTTGGCCCGCTCCGCCTCCGCGTCCGCGCGCTGGGCCTCGGCCTGCGCCTGCATCGCGTCTGCCTCACGCTCCCGTGCCTCCACCGACGACGCCTGCGCGCCCTGCCGCATCTCCGCTGCCTGCCGGCGGTGCTCTTCCTGCTCTTCGAGCTTGCGCTGCGTGCTCCGCTTCCGAGCAAAGAAGACGATGACTCCGATGATGATCAGGAGTACAACTATCGCGACGATGATGCCGACAATCATTCCGGTATCCATGTGCTGCTCCTCCTCGTAGTGTCGGAAATACTGAGCCTGCTTACTTTGTACCATCCATAGGTCCGCACCGGTAGGGCACAGCTGCCGCGCGGGAGCGATGGGACAAAGGTTGAGCGTCCCCATGGACGTCCCAACCAGTAGGCGGCCAAGATGGAGCCATGACACAACTTCCCCGCATCGCGCCGCCGCCCTGCCTCGCGCCCGGCTCGCCCGGCCCGCTCCAGGCCACCGGCCGTCCGCTGCGCTGGGGCGTGGTGTCTACCGGAGCCATCGCCACCCTGGTCAGCGAAGACCTCGCCCGGTTGGCCGACGCCGTGCTGCAAGCCGTCAGCTCGCGCAACCATGCCAACGCCGCGGCCTTCCGGCGGCGCTTCGGCTTCGCCACTGCCTATTTCGACGGCGATGCCGGCGCCGGCTATGATCAGCTCTTCGCCGACCCGGAGGTGGACGTGGTTTACGTGGCCACGCCGCACGGCCAGCACTACGGGATCGCCCGGCGCGCCTTGGAAGCCGGCAAGCACGTGCTGTGTGAAAAGTCGCTGACCATCAATGCGCGGGAAGCCCTGGAGCTGACCGAGCTGGCGGCCGACCGCGGGCTGTTCCTGATGGAAGCGGTCTGGACGCGGTTCCTGCCCATCATCAACCGCGCTTGGGAGATCCTGGCCTCCGGCGAGCTCGGCGAGGTCCGCTGGGTGCAGGCCGACCTCGGGTTTCCTGCCGTCTATGACCCGGCAGCCCGGCTCTGGAACCCCGCCGCCGGCGGCGGTGCGCTGCTGGACCTGGGCGTCTATCCGCTGACCTGGGCGCTGGGATCGCTGGGCTTCCCGCAGACGGTCTCCGCCACCGGTCTGGTCAACGACGACGGCGTGGACGCCCAGAACGCCATGACGCTCAGCTACGGCTCGGGCGCGCAGGCGCAGTTGGCTTGTTCGCTGCAGGCGGCCTCGCCGCGCACGGCAACGGTGGCCTGCACCGGCGGCTGGCTGCGGAGCAACGCGCCGCTGCACCACCCCACCGAGCTGACCATCGAGCCGCATCTGGGCGAGGCACGGGTGGAAACCTTCCCGAAGGTCGGCCACGGCTACGTTTTTGAACTGCGGGAGGTCACCCGCTGCATCCAGGCCGGCCTGCAGCAGAGCCCCACCATGCCGTGGGCGGACACCGTGGACACCATGCGGCTTTTCGACGGCGTGCGCGCCCAGCTGGGCGTGAGCTACGCCAATGACCGAGCCGTCCAGGTCACGGACTGAGCTGCTGAAGCACGACGGCGGGGGGGGGGACCCTTCCCGGGAGGGGGGGGCGGCCCCATCCGTTTTTTGGGTGCTGATTCCTGCGCACGCCCCCCTCTCCCGTTTCCCCG
>NZ_JBSGTH010000003.1:95104-419587 GCF_053607305.1 Arthrobacter sp. NPDC055138 | reverse complement strand
CCTTCACGCGGAAGGTGCGCCGGCCGCCGTCGTTATTCAGGGCCGTGATCCGGGCGCAGCCGCCCGGCTCCGGTGGCTACGCTTCGGTCAGCGTGGCCACAATGCGGTTCAGCGTGGCCGACGGGCGCATGACCTCGGCGGCCTTGGCCTCGTCCGGCCGGTAGTAGCCGGCCAGGTCCACCGGGGAACCCTGAACGGCGTTGAGTTCGCCGACGATGGCCTCTTCGTTCTGGGCCATCTCGGAGGCAAGGCCGGAGAAGGCCGCGGCCAGCTCGGTGTCGGCGGTCTGCTTGGCCAGCTCCTGTGCCCAGTACAGGGCCAGATAGAAGTGGCTGCCGCGGTTGTCCAGCTCGCCGGCCTTGCGCTTGGGCGACTTGTTCTCCAGCAGGAACGTCCCGGTAGCTGCGTCCAGCGTGTCGGCCAGGATCTGGGCACGGGCATTGTCCGTGCTGGTGGCCAGGTGCTCGAAGGACACCGCCAGGGCCAGGAACTCGCCCAGCGAGTCCCAGCGCAGGTGGTTCTCGGAGAGCAGCTGCTGGACGTGCTTCGGAGCGGAGCCGCCGGCGCCGGTCTCGAACAGGCCGCCGCCGTTGATCAGCGGCACGATCGAGAGCATCTTGGCGCTGGTGCCCAGCTCCAAGATCGGGAACAGGTCGGTCAGGTAGTCGCGGAGCACGTTGCCGGACACCGAGATGGTGTCCTCGCCCTTGCGGATGCGCTCCACGGTGAAGGCGGTGGCCTCCACCGGGGACATGATCTCGATCTGCAGGCCCTCGGTGTCGTGCTCCTTGAGGTACTCGGTCACCTTGGCGATCAGGTTGGCGTCGTGCGCGCGGGTCTCGTCCAGCCAGAACACGGCAGGGGTCTGGCTGGCGCGGGCGCGGGTCACGGCCAGCTTCACCCAGTCGCGGATGGGCAGGTCCTTGGTCTGGCAGGCGCGCCAGATATCACCCGGGAACACCTGGTGCTCGATCAGCACGGTTCCGGCCGCGTCCACAATCTGCACGGTGCCGGCGGCCTGGATCTCGAAGGTCTTGTCATGGCTGCCGTATTCTTCGGCGGCCTGGGCCATCAGGCCCACGTTGGGAACGGTGCCCATGGTGGTCGGATCGTAGGCACCGTTGGCGCGGCAGTCGTCGATCACCACTTGGTAGATTCCGGCGTAGGAGCTGTCCGGCAGCACGGCCAGCGTGTCGGCTTCCTGGCCCTCCGGTCCCCACATGTGGCCGGAGGTGCGGATCATGGCCGGCATCGACGCGTCCACAATGACGTCGGAGGGGACGTGCAGGTTGGTGATGCCCTTGTCCGAGTCGACCATGGCGATCGCCGGGCCCTGGTCCAGGCCCTTGTTGATCAGCTCCTGGACACCCTTGCGGTCTTCGGGATCCAGCGCGTCCAGTCCGTTCAGGATGGAGGCCAGGCCGTTGTTCGGGCTCAGGCCTGCTGCCGCCAGCTTGTTGCCGTAGGTTTCGAACAGCTCGGAGAAGTAGGCCTTGACCACGTGGCCGAAGATGATCGGGTCGGAGACCTTCATCATGGTGGCCTTCAGGTGCGCGGAGAAGAGCACGCCTTCTTCCTTGGCGCGGGCAACCTGGGCGGCCAGGAACTCGTCCAGGGCGGCGGCACGCATCACGGTGCCGTCGATGACCTCGCCGGCCAGCACCGGGAAGGAGTCCTTCAGCACCGTGACCGTGCCGTCCTCGGCCACCAGCTGGATCTTGATCTTGCCGTCGGCCGGGATCACCACGGACTTCTCGTTGGAGCGGAAGTCGTCCGCGTCCATGGTGGCCACGTTGGTCTTGGAATCCGCGGTCCAGGCACCCATGCTGTGCGGGTTCTTGCGGGCGTAGTTCTTCACCGACAGCGGCGCGCGGCGGTCCGAGTTGCCCTCGCGCAGCACCGGGTTGACCGCGGAGCCCTTGATCTTGTCATAGCGGGCGCGGATGTCCTTCTCCTCGTCGGAGGAGGGATCGTCCGGGTAGTCCGGCAGCGCGTAGCCGTGGTCCTGCAGTTCCTTGATGGCCGCCTTCAGCTGCGGAACGGAGGCGCTGATGTTCGGCAGCTTGATGATGTTGGCTTCCGGCTGCTTGGCCAGTTCGCCCAGTTCGGCCAAGGCGTCGCCGATCCGCTGCTCCGCGGTGAGGTAGTCGCCGAAAACGGCGATGATCCGGCCGGCGAGCGAGATGTCGCGGGTCTCCACTTCCACACCCGCCGTGGAGGCGTAGGCCTCAACGATCGGCAAGAACGAATACGTGGCCAGCATCGGCGCTTCGTCGGTGTGGGTATAGATAATCTTGGCCATGGGTGAGGCGTCTCCCTGCAAAAAGTGGGTCTTCAGTGTTTACTCAACTCCTCCAATTTACCCGAGGAGGCTGAATCGGTCCCGGTCGAAGACGCGCACCCTTCATGCAGAACAGCGGCGGGCAGGCGCAGTGCGGCCCATCTCACCCACCTTTGGGCCGCTCCCCTGCCGGGTCCCAAGCACGACGGCGGCGCCCAACCTTCCGGAGGCGGCTTGCCTCAGAGTCCGGTGCCGGGACCAAAGACCTGCGACCGGTGCGCGGCGTTGCCTTGTTCCAGATGGGTGTCCTTGCTGCCGCCGCCCGGCCGGGTTGCCTCGGCCTCCCGCACGGCGTCATGCCGGCCGGCCGACTCATAGGAGCGCGGTTTGCGCAGTTTGGATGTCACGAAGAAGGCCACGGCCCCGGCCACGAGGACCACCACAATCACCACGCCCAGCCAGATGTCGCCCGTTCCCGCCGCCGTGGTTTGCATCGCCAGCACAGTGTGCCTCCTTTAACCGCCGGTGCCGGACACACCGGTTCCCCTTGAACCTATGTGTCCGGCACTGTACTGGCAAGCATGCCGCCTATGGTCTTCGGATCCGTTCCCGCGCGGAAGCCGCCGGGGACGGCACTTGCTAGTGGAAGAAGTGGCGCGCTCCGGTGAAGTACATGGTGATGCCGGCCGCCTGGGCCGCCGCCACTACTTCCTCGTCGCGGACGGATCCGCCCGGCTGCACCACGGCGCGGATGCCGGCGTCGATGAGGATCTGCAGCCCGTCGGCGAACGGGAAGAAGGCGTCGGAGGCAGCCACGGCACCGCGGGCCCGCTCGGGCGCTCCGGCGTCCTGCACGTTGGCCGCCCCACCGGCAGCGTCGGCTCCGCCGCCGACCGCCACGCCCAGGGTGTTGGCCCGTTCCACGGCCAGCCGGCAGGAATCGAGCCGGTTGACCTGGCCCATTCCGATACCCACGGCCGCACCATTGGCTGCGACCAGAATGGCGTTGGACTTGGCCGAGCGCACCGCGTGCCAGGCGAAGGCCAGATCGGCCAGCGTCGCCTCGTCGGCGGCCTCGCCGGCGGCCAGCGTCCAGTTGGCGGGGTCGTCGCCGTCGGCATCGATCCGGTCCGAGGCCTGCAGCAGCATGCCGCCGGAGACCTGCTTGTATTCGACCGTGTCCCGGGCGAAGCCCTCGGGCAGGACGAGCAGTCGGATGTTCTTCTTCTGCGCCAGGATCTCGACGGCTTCCGGATCAAAGCCCGGGGCCACGACTACCTCGGTGAAGATGTCCTTGACCGTGTTGGCCATGCCGGCAGTCACCGTCCGGTTTGCCGCGATGACGCCGCCGAACGCGGACACCGGGTCGGTCGCGTGCGCCTTGGCGTGCGCATCGGCGATCGGATCCGCGGCGCCCGGGGAGGCAACGGCTATGCCGCACGGGTTGGCGTGCTTGACCACTGCAACGGCAGGCTGGGCGAAATCGAACGCTGCCCGCACGGCGGCGTCGGCGTCCACATAGTTGTTGAAGCTCATGGCCTTGCCGTGCAACTGCACGGCCTGGGCGATGCCGGGCTCCGCGCCGGCCTCCACATACAGCGCGGCGGCCTGGTGCGGGTTTTCGCCGTAGCGCAGCGACTCCGAGCGCTCCAGCGCCAGGCCCGCGTAGGGCGGGAACTTCGGCGCCCCGGCCGAGCCGGATTCGGCAGCCTCGGCGTCATCGCCGAACTGCTCGGCAGTCCACTTGGCCACGGCGGTGTCATAGGCGGCGGTGTGCGCAAACGCCAGCGACGCCAGCCGGCGGCGGGTCTTCAGGTCGAAGCCACCGGATGCGGCAGCCTCCACCACATCGCCGTAGCCGGCCGGATCGACGACCACGGCCACGCTCGGATGGTTCTTCGCGGCGGCGCGCACCATCGAGGGTCCGCCGATGTCGATCTGCTCGACAACCTCGTCCTGGCTGGCGCCGGACTTCACGGTCTGCACGAACGGGTAGAGGTTGACCACCACCAGGTCGAACGGCTCGACGTCGAGCTCCTTGAGCTGCCTGATGTGGTCGTCCAGCCGACGGTCGGCCAGAATGCCGGCGTGGACGCGCGGGTGCAAGGTCTTGACCCGCCCGTCCAGGCATTCCGGGAACCCGGTGATCTCGGAGACCTCGGTGACCGGAACGCCGGCGGCGGCAATCTTCTTCGCCGTCGAGCCGGTGGACACGATGCTGACCCCGGCGGTGTGCAGGCCCTGCGCCAGCTCCTCCAGCCCGGTCTTGTCGTACACCGAGATCAACGCACGGCGGATGGGAACACGGTCAAGCTGCTTCAAGCTCACGCAAATCTCCAAGGATGGATGGCTTCGGGGATGGTCCAAGTCTAGCGTCGGGCCCCTCTCCGGCACCGACTGTGAAGCCGGCCCGCGGTGTGGGTAACCTCATGAAGGGCAGCAGAAGGAGAACAGAAGAACATGTCAGCACCGGCGGCGGAGGACGCGGCACTGCGGATCGGCCGCTTTTCACTGGCGGTGTGGCTTGTCGGGCTGCTGGTCCTCGGCGGAGCGCTGGCCTTTGCCGCGCCGCGGCTGCTGCCGCACCTGTTCAGCGCCGACTGGGACCAAGGTTCCGCCGCACAGTCGGCGGCGGAACCCGAGCCTGCAGGGGGCGACGCGGGTGCCGCACCCGTCCCCGGCGACGCAAGCAGCGGGGGCGACGCGGGCAGCGGGGGCGACGGCGGCAGCGGGACTGCTGCGAGCGCCGGGCCGGCGCCGGAGGACGAAACCCCGGTGCAATCCGACCGGGCCGGCAGCTACTCGGGCTCCGGCAACGCCGCCATCGATTACCAGCGCCCGGCCGGCTACGACGGGCCGTTCGAGATCGTGGTCAACAGCGGCGTCGATGTCAGCGTGGCGGTGGACGACCCGGACAATCCGGAGTGGCCAGTCCACTTTCTCTACAGCTCCGCCGACCGGGCCGAACCGGCCGCCGGGCTCCTGGCCCCGGCACGGGAGGAGTTCACCCTCGCCATCGAGGCTGAAGGCGACTGGCAGCTAGAGGTCCGGCCGGTCCCCTATGCCGAGTTGGAAGACGGAACGGTCTCCGGCAACGGCCCGGCACTGGTGCGCTACGAGGGCGAGGAAGTGCTGGCCGAATTCACCTACAAGGGTGAATCCAACATCGCCGTCTACACCTGGCAGGAATCGCGCCGGAACCTGGTGGTCAACAAGATCGGCACCAACTCCACCAGGTTCTCCTGGCAGCCATACCCGGTGACCTATTTCCTGGTGGACACCACCGACGGCAGATGGAGCTTCCGAGTGGGCCACTGAGGACCGCGCCTGAAGTGTGCCTAAAGTAGAGCCAGATCCCGATTCAGTTCCTTCAAAGGGAGACACCCAT
Organism: Arthrobacter sp. NPDC055138; assembly: GCF_053607305.1. Taxonomy (NCBI): domain Bacteria; kingdom Bacillati; phylum Actinomycetota; class Actinomycetes; order Micrococcales; family Micrococcaceae; genus Arthrobacter; species Arthrobacter sp. NPDC055138. Next base: position 413,918 of record NZ_JBSGTH010000003.1, on the reverse strand, counting down.
GTCGTTTGCCGAAACGCTTGACCAAGCGTTCAAGGCCCGCATCCCCGTGCTGTACGTGGAGAGCCACGAGGAAGCACGAGTGCACGCCGAAGTGCTCAAGTGCGCCGCCGCCCTGCGTACGCCGCGGCCGGTGTGGACCTGGAACGCCAGCAGCGGGCTGATCTCCCCCAGCGACGGCCAGCAGTCCAACACCACCGCCCCGGCCCGGGCCTTGGACCGGGTGCTCGGCGCGCACGACCCCGGCGTTTTCATCTTCTTCGACCTGCACGCCTACTTCGGCACCGACCAGCGTCCGGCGGACGCCGAAGTGGTCCGGAAGGTCCGCGAAATCTCCGCCGCCTTCCGGCAGGGCAGCGCCGGGCGGGTGCTGATCATCGTGGCGCCGCTGCTGCGGATTCCGCCGGAACTGGACAAGTCCGTCACGCTGGTGGATTTTCCGCTGCCCAGCCATGCCGAGATCCAAGCCATGCTCACCCACATGATCAGCCAGAATTCCGACGGCGGACGGATCAAGGTCGAGCTCAGCGACGCCGACCAAGAGAACATGGTTCAGGCGGCGCTCGGCCTGACCATGGCGGAGGCAGAGAACGCCTTTGCCCGCGCCATGGTCGACGACGGCGAGCTGACCGCCGACGACGTCCGGGTGGTGCTGGACGAAAAGCGCCAGACCATCCGCAAGTCCGGGCTGCTGGACTATGTGGACGTCAAGATCAGCCTCGACGAGGTCGGCGGCCTGAACAACCTAAAGCGCTGGCTGGCCAAACGCCAGGGATCCTGGCTGGATGCGGCAGCGGACTTCGGCCTCCCCTCCCCCAAGGGCGTGCTGATCACCGGCGTACCCGGCTGCGGGAAGTCCCTGACCGCCAAGGCGATGGCTTCGGGCTGGGGGCTGCCGCTGCTGCGCATGGACATCGGCCGGGTCTTCTCCGGGCTGGTCGGCTCCAGCGAGCAGAACATGCGGAACGCCATCGCCACTGCCGAAGCCATCTCCCCGGCCATCCTGTGGATCGACGAGATCGAGAAGGGCTTCGCCGGCACCAACGGCGAAGGCGATTCGGGCACCTCAGCCCGGGTCTTCGCGTCCTTCCTGACCTGGATGCAGGAGAAACGCCATCCGGTCTTCGTCGTCGCCACCGCCAACAACATCGACCGGCTGCCGCCGGAGTTCATGCGCAAGGGCCGGTTTGACGAGATCTTCTTCGTGGACCTGCCCAGTGACGCCGAACGCCGGGTGATCTGGCAGATCCAGATGACCGGACAGGCCACCACGGCCAACCAGCTGGGCGCCATCGCCAACGATCCAGCCGCCGTCGAACTCCTCGCCGACGCGTCGGAGAACTACTCCGGCGCGGAGATCGAACAGGCCGTGGTCGCCGCGCTCTTCGACGCTTACGCCGAACGCCGCCACGTGCTTCTGGCCGACCTGCAGCGCGCAGTAGCCAACATGATCCCGCTGGCCATCACCCAGGCGGAGGAGGTCAGCGCCATCCGGCAATGGGCGGCGTTGCGGGCGGTCGGAGCCACCGGCAGCGAGGATCTGGACACCGGCACCCGGCATCCGGCTGACCCGCAGCAAGCCACCGGCCCCCGGCCGGCCGTAGCGTCGGGCCAACCCATCCGCGGCGGCCGCACCGTGGACTTCTAGACAGCATTCGATTCCGTAGGAGAAGCGATGGACCAGCAACAGCTCATTGTCACGGTGGGGCCCGACGGCTCCGTTGCGGCCGAAACCCGCAACATCTTCGGCGCCGACTGCCTGGACTACATCACGGTGCTCGAAGACCTGCTGGAAGCGGAAACCGTCTCCAGCTCCTATACCGAGGACTATGCCCGCACCGCGGTCACCGCCAGCAACTACGTGAGCAATGAGTCGGCAGACTAGGCCCGCTGCGCCCGACCAGCCAGCCGGACTGGCACCGGAGTCACGGATCAACAACGGCACAGTCCCGGCGCGGACCGATGCCGGAACCATCAGGTATGCCCGGTTCCTTCCGGCTACCGACGCCGAAGGACCCGGACGGCGGGCTGCGCTCTGGCTGCAAGGCTGCTCCATCAGGTGCCCCGGCTGCTTCAACCCCCACCTTTGGGCCGATCGCGGCGCAGACCTGGTCCCGACCGTGGAACTCGCCGCCGAGCTTGTTGCCCAAGCGGCGGCTGCCGGGTCCCAAGGGCTGACCCTGCTGGGCGGCGAACCCTTCGAGCAGGCGGCGGCCAGCACCGTCGTCGCGCGTGCCTTCCGGGACGCCGGGTTGTCCGTGATGACCTTCACCGGCTACCGGCACGAGGACCTGCAGCGCTGGGCGGTCGGCCGGGAGGACATCGCCGGCCTGCTGGCTGCCACCGATCTGCTGGCCGACGGGCCTTATCTGCAGGACCGGCCTGAACTGCAGCGGCCGTGGATCGGCTCCACCAATCAGGGCCTGACCGCGCTGACCGGCCGCTACCGGGATCTGCTCGAGGACATCGGCGCCCAGCGGGACCGGATTGAAATCCGGATTGCTCCCGACGGCACCGTCGGGCTGAACGGCTGGGCCTCCGATGACCAATTGGACGCGCTGCTGGCCGGTCTGGGAACCCGCGCCGACCGGCCCGGCGCGGCTGCCACCCGCCGCACCGCCTCCCGCCAGACTCTTGACCCCATCATGTTCCGCCCGGTCCAGGCCGGCACCCGACCAGGAGAAACCCCATGAGTGTTTCCGTGCTGCTGATCCCCGCGGCCATCGCCGCCGTCGCCGCCGTCAACAGCGCCATCGACAACAAGGCCAAGAACCGAGCGGAGAAGGTCCAGGAGGCAGCGATACCTCAGGTCCAGGTGCGCACCCGCATGCGGGACCTGGACTTGCTGCAGGCCGCCCTGGCGGACACCCAGGCCCAGGTCACCCGTGCCGCGGCGGACTCGCTCGAGGCCACTTGGGCGGACGCCATTGCGGTGTTCGAACGCGATGCCGAAGGCATCTGGCAGGTCCACTTCAGCGGCGAGGACGTTGACCGGCGGCGGGCGGGCGAAATCGTCCAGGCCATCGACGCCGCCTACGCCCGGAGGGTCCAGCAGGCGGTGGTCCGGAAGCTGCGCGAACGGGCGCACACCGCGGGCTTGGAACTCGCGTCGGAGACGGTCGAAGAAGACCAAAGCGTCACCATGGTCCTGAATGTCCGCCGCTGACCAACACGCCGCACTCACCGGCCGGTCGGGCAGGCCGGCGGTCCTCTGGCTGGTTTCCAGCAGCCTGTGGTTACTGCTGCCGCTGCTCGGCATTGGGTTCCTGGGTTGGGCCGGCTTCGTGCTGATCGGCCTGCTGGCCCGCCGTGCAGCCTGGCTGTCCGCCGGCGGCCTCTACCTGGTGGTGCTGGTCATTTCGCTCTTCATGAATGAAGAAGCCGGGCGCACCGCCAGACTTTTGATCTGGGCCATCAGCTCGCTGCATGCGCTGGGCGTCAACCAGGCCTGGCTGCGCAACCGCTGGGCGGAGGCCTCCGGCTCCACCGGTAGCGTGTGGACGGCGCTACTCCGCAAGTCGGCCGCGGACAATGCCACGGACAGCACGACGGCGATGCCCACCGTCCGCGCGCTGCTCCGCCGCCGCTCCGGCGCCGCCCCGGTCCCCCGCGATCCAGCCCCGGCACTTGCCCCTGCCCCCGGCCGTGGCTTTGCCCCCGGACCTGCCGGCCCGGCCGCCGAACTCCTCAACGCTCCCGGACTCGACGCCGCCGGTTACTACGCCGGCACCGCCGCTTCCCGCACCGCCGCGTCGTCCAGCCGGCCGCCCGAGCCCGTTGACGTCAATAGTGCGTCGGCGGCGGCGCTGCAGAAGCTGCCAGGGCTAAGCCGGCATAAGGCGCGCAAGGCCGTCCGGCTGCGCAAAGAGCGGGGGCCGTTCCGGTCGCTGGAAGACTTCTGCGCCTCACTGGCCGTGCCTGACCCGCAACTGGCACAGCTCCGCCCACTCATCGCCTGCAAGCTCCCGCCGGCCCAGCCGGTGTCCTTCGGAAGGTCGGTGGACTACTGATGGCAGCCGCACAGCCCCCGGTAGGATGGAATCTCCGCCAGAGCCTCTGGCTGCTGGTGCCCCTGGGCAGCTTTGGTTTCCTGGGCGGCGCCGCCTTGCTGGTGGTGGGTTCCAGAGCCAAGCGACCGTTGTGGTGGATCCTCGGTCTGGTTCACCTCACGCTCAGCGGTGCAGCTCTGGCCCTGCTCGACGGCGTCGGAGTACGCGAAGATGTCGCCATCTGGCTGCTGCTCACCTGCTGGTTGGCCGGGAGCAGCTTCGCCGTCGCCATCAATCCCGAGTACCTGCGGTTCAAGTGGGACCGCGACCGTGCCGCGGCCCAGCCGCCCCGCACCACCGGACGCACCACCGGTGCCCGCTCGGGCAGCCAGCTCAACACCCGGCGCCAACCGCGTGACCGGGCGCGCGGAGTCAACGGCAAGCCGGCCACCCGAGCCGGTTCCCGCAACAGGGCCAAGGCATCGGAAGGAGGATCCGGGAAATCCCCCTCGGCTCGCCGCGGCTCGGCGGCTTCGGCCAGCGCGCAGACCGCTGCAGGCTGGCCCGCACTGCCCTCGAATCCGGCGAGTGCTGCCTCATCGGCACGTGCCGCCACAGCGGTCGAAGCCGTTGACGTCAACAATGCCACCGCCGGCGAGCTGGAAACCCTACCGGGATTCTCCCGGGCACTCGCCAACAAAGCAGTCGAGGCCAGGCAGAAGCGCGGCGGCTTCACCTCGGAACAGGATTTTGCCGCCGCATTGGACCTGGCGCCGCACATCTTCCAACGGCTGCGTGGCCGCATCGTCTGCGGGCGCACGCCGCAGGCCCCGCCGTCGTTTGGCCGGATCGTCGACTACTGACACAGGCCAAACCGCGGCCGGGCGCGGGCGGTTTCAATAGCGCCAGGTCCCGATGCGCTAGGGGTGCAGTCGGGACCTGGCGGGTTCTTTGGGCCGCTGGTCAGTCAGCGCTCTGTGCACTCGGGGCGGATGCCGCAGATTGCGCGGAGACCGGCGACGGCGCGCTCTGCGCCGAGGCCGGGCTGGCCGCCGACTGAGCCGAAACCGGCGACGGCGCGCTCTGCGCCGAAACCGCGCTAGCAGCCGACTGAGCCGAAACCGGCGACGGCGCACTCTGGGCCGAAACCGCGCTAGCAGCCGACTGGGCTGTCACGGCCGACACGGCTGTTTTTACATCCTGCTGCTCGAGATTCACCGCAGCCGGGGAGACGGTGGTTGCCACGACGGGAGCGATGGCGGGTGTTTCCGCTGCCTGGACAATACCGGGACCCGCCTCAACGTTCCCGAAGGCCGAATCCGCGACAGCGGATCCTGCGCCGATTGCCATCACGCCTAGAGTTCCGGTTGCGATCCACAGAGTGCGCTTGTTCATGTTCTGCCTTTCACGGTGCATTGCGAGGTGCTGATGACTCAAGAATGCACACCGAAAGTGAGACGTTGAGGAGAACTCAATGAGAACCCTCTCATCTGTTGCACACGACTAGAGTGTGAATAGTTGCTCCGTTGGAAGGCCATGAATGACGCAGACCGCTTCCCTGCCCACCGGCGACCAGGTCGTGCAGGAACTTCCTTGGCGTTGGCGGGTTCAAGGCAAGATTTTCCTGCTCGGCGGACTCGGCTTCATGTTCGACGCTTGGGACGTGACGCTCAACGGCGTCCTGATCCCGCTGTTGTCCGACCACTGGGACCTCGTCCCGGCCCAAGCTGCCTGGATCGGCACGGCGAACCTGATAGGCATGGCACTCGGTGCCTTCATCTGGGGATCGATCGCCGACCTCATCGGCCGTAAGACGGCGTTCACCGCCACGCTGTTGGTCTTCTCGATCTTCACCGTCTGCGGGGCCTTCGCACCCGACATTGTCTGGTTCTGCGTTTTCCGGTTCATCGCAGGCTTCGGTTTGGGCGGCTGTGTGCCCGTTGACTACGCGCTGGTCGGCGAATTCACCCCGCGCCGGCTGCGCGGCCGTGTCCTCACCGCGATGGACGGCTGGTGGCCGGTCGGCGCCGCGCTTTGCGGTTTCGTCTCGGCCATCATCATGGCCACCGTGGCCGACTGGCGCTTCACCATGCTGATCATGGTCCTGCCCGCCCTGCTGGTCTTCTGGGTCCGCAGGTCCGTGCCCGAATCCCCGCTCTATCTGGTCAGCCGCGGCCGCACGGAAGAGGCCGAGCGAGTCATCAACGGCATGATCGAGCGGACCGGCGGAACCGTTCGCGACTGGCGGCTGCCCGAACCGAGCGAGGCACCGCGCCTCTCCGCCGTCAACGTGCTGGTGCAGTTCAAAGCCGTCTGGAAATTCAACTGGAAGATCACGACGGCGGCCTGGGCCCTGTTCTTCAGCATCCTGCTGGTCTACTACCTGGCCCTGACCTGGATGCCCATCATCCTCATCGACGCTGGATTCGCCGCAGCGCGAGCCTTCCTCACCACGGCCGGCATGGCCGCCGTCGGTCTGGTGGGCGTCATCATCGCCGCGTACTTCGTCGAGAAGACCGGACGGAAGTGGATCCTCGCCATCACCGGTCCGTTGTCGGCGCTGGCGCTCGTCGCCGTCGCACTTTTGATTGACGTTCCCCCGGCGGTGGTGGCCCTGCTGCTGGTCTACGGGATGGTGGTGCAGATCGCCATTCCCGTGCTGTACACCTATGTCTCCGAGCTCTACCCCACCGAGCTACGCGGGTCGGGCTTCGGCTGGGCCTCGACGTTCTCCCGCGTTGGAGCCGGCTTCGGCCCGCTGATCTTCGCGTCGATCATGTGGCCGTATCTGGGCCTTGCATGGTCCTTCGCCATCGCCGGCGTCTTGGTGCTGATCGCGGTGCTGTGGATGGCACGCTTCTCCCCCGAGACCAAGGGCGCCGAACTTCTCTAATTCGGGCAGTGGCTCGCACGGCTCTCGAACCCAAATGCGCCCTTCCACCATCAGGCGGAAGGGCGCACGCACAGCGGGGCTGTCTTAGTGCTTACTCCGGCAGCCCGGCATCCGGAGTCTCGTCGACAGACACCATCGCCCACGCGCCGTCGGCGTAGTTGGCAGTTACCGTCAGCGTGGTTCCGTCCGAATCCCACTCTTTGGTATCCACAGTCTCGCCGTCCTTGTCCAAGGTGGTGCGGGCGTCTTCCATGTACGGAACCACGGCGCTGAGCTTGCCCTCGTCGTCCGTGGCCTCTTCCAGTGCCACCACGTTCAGTGCCTTCGGCTGTCCGCCGGCAATCCAGCCACCGTCGGCGTAGACAGCCTCAATGGCGTCAGCCTCGGTCATGCAGCTGGCGCAGTCGGCAGCGACTTCGCGCATCAGGTCCGCATCGCCCGTCTGGATCGCATAGTTCTTAGCATCAAAGTAGTAGTACGTGAAGGACGCCAAGCCCTGGGCGGTGTCCTCGGCCATCCGGTCGTTCTTCTCCGGCGTCCGGACATTCTGCGCCGGCGCGTCAGTGGTTGCCGACACCGGCTTGTTGCTTACGGCGGCCTTGTCCGACCCGGCGTCGCTGCCGCAGCCCGCAAGCGCAACAGCTGCCATAGTCACCATGGCGCCGGACATCATCAACTTCTTCATGGTCTCCCCTGGGATAACGGAATGAGAGGGAGCCGACCTCTTCGCATCTCGGCGGCGTCGGCACCGTCACACACCCTATCGCCGGGATGCACCCAAAACTCTGAAAAGAGTGCTTCAGGTGTGGCAGATCACACCTCATTTTCCATCTAGGTTCAGCACCCCGCACCCTCCGGATTCTCCAGGCAGTTGTCGGCGTAGTTATTCACCACTGACCGCCAAACGCTGAGTGCCACTGCGGCGCTATCTACCTGCGCTTCACCCGAAATCGCTATCCAGTCCGAGCCGTTGATCGAGTACTCCCCTCGGTAGGTAGTCGTCAATGAAACTTGAACATCACCAGTATCCGTATATCGGTGACTTGTAGCCGTCTTCTCCCCCAAACGATCAGCGGGGAGCGGCCCTCCAGGTTGGCTCGTCGGCCCCAACGAGGAGCCGTCACCATAGCTCCAGGTGTAGGACGTAGGAATCGCACGAACAGTGACGTCAAAACCATCGATATGCTCAGTGAACGTCTGCTCATTCGGACTCGCGTAGACGTTGGTTTCGGCTCCGATCAAAGTATGCGGAACAGGCTCCACGGACAGTCCCGATGGAGCGATCGGCAACCGCCGGAAGAACTCGATCGTCACCACAGGCAATTCGTCAGCATCATTTGCGGTGCCTTCCAGAGGCCTATCTGAGTACTGACAGATTGTCCGAGTCGTATCCACCCACTGTGGCGGACTCTGACCCGCCGGCGCTTCAAGAATGCGCATGAGAGTCCCATCAGCGCCGATCGAACATTGTGAGTTAATGAGCACGCATTCAATGGCAACATTCGACATGTCGGGCGCACACACTGGCTCATATTTGCGTTGTGTGAGTGCAACGTCTTCACCCACATTGTGCACTGCTGGCTCCTGTTCTGCAGGACCCTCTCCTGGCACCTGCTTTACGCCCCGGACGACAGCATCATTGTCTACCCAGTCGGTGGCAATGTTCGGATTAGCCGAACTTACTGTCGCTGGAAGTAGGAAAAGTGTTGCCAGCAACGCCGAGAATGTTAGCGCTCTCGTGCAGAGCTGTGTCGTTGAATGATTTGGGATCACGAGGCACCATCCGGACGAGCGACACCCTCGATGATCCAATGGTCTTCGACGTAGCGTACTGTAGCGACCCAAAGAAGCGGATCCACAAAACCATCAGCCTCTCCGACGACTTTGTCACCTTCATAGATGACCAAGGGCTGCTGCGTGATGAAAACTATCGGCGCATATTTCCCATCAGCAGTTTCCACGAACCGGTCTTCGATCTCCGTGGGCTCAATCTGTCCTCCCACTATCCATTTATCGCCGTCATGGCCCGCTTGGATTGTCTTCTTAAATTCCTTACAGATGGCACACCCCGGGGCAGTGATCTGCTCCAGCGGCGCCAAGTCTCCAGTCTCATAGGCATAAGACACAGTCTCAAACCAATACGGTAGAAACGCCTGTAGCCCCTGCTGGGACTTCAAGGATGCTTCATCTGGCATCACCGGAACTGGGACGTTTTCGGCCGGGCCGTCTTCGGATGCTGGCTTATAGGTTTGGTCTGGACTTTGAGTCGTTGGCGCCGACGCAACGGGCGCGGGCGATGCGGATGGCTCGGCGCCGGCCGGCCCGGTGCAGGCGGAGAGGGCGAGGGCTGCTGCCGCGGCGATGAAGATGACGGTGATGCGGGCACGCGTTGTAGCTATGAGTGTTGGCTGCTGGCTCACTCAGACCCCCGGGTGCTGGACGGGCTGGACGCTTGGTGCGAGTCAGTCTAACCAGACGCATCGATAGGTGCGGAGGTTTTCCACAGGTTTGGTCTGCAGCGGGTGGAAAGTCTGCACGTCCCTTGACAGCAGCACGGAAATATCGGGTGTCTTGGCGCAGGAAAACCGCACCGACGCCCCATGGCGAGCACCGGCGTCGTTGTTGGAGGGAGCCTAGGCGAGCTTGACGAGTGTCTCCACCAGGAGCCTTCGCTCCTCCACCTTGATCCGTTCGTGCAGCGACTCTTCAGTGTCTTCGTCCAGCACGGGCACCGCCGCCTGGGCAAGGATGGGTCCGGTATCGACGCCGGAATCCACCAGATGCACGGTCACGCCGGTGATCTTGACGCCGTGGGCCATGGCGTCGCGCACGCCGTGGGCGCCCGGAAAGGACGGCAGCAGGGCCGGGTGGGTGTTGACCAGGCGCCCCTCGAAGCGGGCGACGAACTCGGCGTCGAGGATGCGCATGAAGCCTGCCAGCAGCACCACGTCCGGATTTTTAGCCGCTACGGCTTCCTCCAGGGCGCGGTTCCATTCGGGCCGGGTGGCGAAGTCTGCGGGGGCCACCGTGAAGGTCCGGATGCCCGCCGCGGCGGCACGTTCGAGTCCGCGGCAGCCGGGAACGTCGCTGCCTACAGCGAGGATTTCGGCATCAAGCCGGCCGTCGCGGACGGCGTCGATGACGGCCTGTAGGTTGGTGCCGGAGCCGGAAACGAGGACCAGTATGCGCATGGAATCAACTTTATGCGCCCGTCTCGCCTAGGCTTAATCCATGCAGCAGACCACGCGCCCGGAGCCGACCGAGGAACAAATCAAGTCGGCGGGGCTCTTTGTCCGTGTGCTGCTGCTCTTGCTGGCCTCCACCTTTCTAGCCACAGCTCTCCCGCTCCCCTGGAAAGCGGTGGCTCCGGCGCTGGCTCTGGCGAGCATCGTGGTGGCCGTGATCGGTCTGGTCAAAGCGGTGCGCGCGGGGCTGCCGGGCTCGCTGCGGATCACCTATGTGCTGGGCGTCGGTGCCGGTGCGTTCTTCCTGCTCACCACGCTGGCGCAGGTACTGTTCTGGCCCGTGACTGCCGCCTTTGAGGACTGCAATCAGCTGGCAGTCACGCAATCGGCCCGCGAAGCCTGCCTGGGCAACTATGAGGACAAGCTGCTGAACTTCACTAACCTAGTGAACCCGTAGGTCACTTCCGACTGCGGGCCCGGGCCGGTTCGCGCTCCAGCCAGGGCGCGACGGCGTGGCCGATCATGGTGCCGAGCGCCACTTCGCCCGCAACCCACAGCGCGGTCCACAGCGGGTCCGGCCCGATCTCCGTCAGCCGGCCGATGCCCAGCGAGCCGTTGGACAGCCACACCAGCCCGGCGGCCGCTGCTCCGGCGACGGCGCCAATGAACAGCCCCAGCAGCAGCGTGGACGCGGAAGCCGTAAACCAGCGGGCGCGGATCTTGATGGAGAGCCACTCGTCGAAATGGTTCTCGCCCTCGCGCAGGAACCACCAGCCGGCCAGCACGCCGGCCAGCACCGGCACGCCGAGGGCGGCCAGTCCGTAGGTCAGCTCGCCGGACGGCAGCGCGCCCAGCACCGGCAAGGCAGGCATGGGTCCCACCGTGGTGGCCAGCGGGCCGATGGAACTGCCGGAACCGAGCGCGAATCCGGCCCCCGAGCTCCACGACAGCGCCCACACGACGAAGTTGGGTACCAGCCCCAACTGCGCCACCGTCAGTACGGCGCCGCCGATGATGCCGGGGCTGAGCTGTTCGTAAATTTCCACGACTTCGGCCCAATGCAGGCCCAGATCCACTGCCAGCAGCAGGGCGGAGAGCGCCACGGCAGCGGTCACCGCCAGCAGCCCGGCCCGGACGCCCGCCCACACGTAGGACCCGGCCCAACGGGAATGCTGGCTGGTGCGGGCCACCCATGCGGCCGCGTCGACGCCGATCAACCGGGCCCAGGACCCGGCTTCCCTGTACGCGCCCACAATCAGCCCCGCCCCCGCCGGCAGCAGCGGGATGAGTGCCCCGGCCAGAATGGAGATCTCCACTTCGTCGGTCTGCACCAGGTATGCGGTCGCTGCGCCCACGGCAGCGTAAGTTCCGAGCGCGCCAATGAGTGCCTGCCACAGCTGGTCCGTATAGGAGGCCCGGGCCAGCCGCCGTCCGGCCCGCCAGGACAGGAAGAACGGAATGAGGGCGAGTCCCAGCGGCACCAGCGACAACGTTCCGCGCATCGTTTCGGCCGAACTGGCGCCGGTTTGGATGGCCAGTTCCAGCGGGACGCCGTGGATGAGTAGCCAGGCCTGGCCGCCGAGCCGAGCCAGCGAATCGAAGCTGCGGTCGTCAAAACCGTCGGCAAACCACACGCCCACCAGCGGCAACAGCACCACGATGGCCGAGAGCAGGGCGCACTGGAAGAACTCGAAGGCACCCTGCAGCCAGAGGGGCATCGGCAGTCCGGCCTGACCGCCCGGTCGCGACGTGAGTTTCATTGCTTCTATGGTGCCAGCCAGGTTGCCCCCGCCCGCTTAGCGACGCGGCGCCGTGGCCATCGGCACATGGCGGGGGCGCACCGGCGTCGTACTGTCGCAGAGCACGACGGCGGTGCCCGGCTCACGCTCCCGGGTCCGGTCCTTGGGGCTCAGGCGGCGGGTTCGATGTTCTGGTTGCCGCGGAAAACATTCAGTGGATCGTACTGGTGCTTGATCCGGGCCAGCCTGTTGTAGTTCTCTTCCCCGAACGCTGCCTTGATCCGGTCCTGCCCCTCGTGGCCGATGAAGTTCAAATACACTCCGCCGGTGGCATAGTCGGAAATCTCCCGGCGGAAACCGCGCGCCCATTCGATGGCTTCCTCCGTCTGCGCGGGATCCTGCCAGAGCGCGAAGGGGTGGCTCACCCAGGTGGCGTCGCGCCGGGCCATCGGCGTGCTGGTGTCGTCGACCTGAGCCACGGCACCGCCCCAGGGAAGCAGCAGCAACTGCGAGGATGGATGCGGCAACTTGGCGCCGGCACGCAGGAAAACGTCAAGCGCCGGGTCCGGAAACTCGTCATGGTATTCGGCCGACCAATAGTTGAACTGGTCCGGCTGATCGTCGAGCATCGACTGGAACTCCGCGTACGGCCGCGGCGCCACAATGTCGACGGCGGGCCCCCAGCTGCGCACGGTCGCCAGCGCTTCCTCGCCGGTTCCGTGATCTCCGGCGTGGACGAAGACCACGCCGAGCGCTGGTTTGTTCTGCAGGTCAGCCGGCACGAATTCCTCCGGCGGGGCGATCACGGACGCCAGCGCGGTTCCCACGCCCTCGGGAGCATCCGGTGCGAAGTCGCGGAATGAGCGGGCCACCTCGGGTGCTGCTTCGGCGGGCCACAACATCAGGCCGGCCAAGCTCTGCTCGCCCACCTGATGCATCCGGAAGGTCAGGGAGACCGCTACGCCGAAGTTTCCGCCGGCGCCGTGCAGTGCCCAAAACAGCTCCGGGTTTTCCTGCTCGCTCGCGGTGACCAGTTCGCCGGCCGCCGTGACCAGGTCCACCGAGACCAGATTGTCGCAGGCGAGTCCCCAGGTCCGTTCCATCCACCCGGATCCGCCGCCGAGCGTGAAGCCGGCAACGCCCGTGGTGCTGACCCGGCCGCCGGTGACCGCGAGTCCGTAGGACTGGGCCGCCCGGTCGAACTCACCCCAGGTCACGCCGCCGCCGACTGTGGCGGTCTGGGCCCCGGAATCCACCGTCACGGTCTTCATCGGGCGGACGTCGATGACCAGTCCGCCCTCGTTCATCGACATGCCCGCCACCGAGTGGCCTCCGGACCGCACCGCCACGTCCAGTTGGTGCGCACGGGCGTAGCGCAGTGCCTCCCCCACATCGTCGGGGTTGCCGCACTGGGCAATGACGGCCGGCCGCCGGTCAATCATCGCGTTGAATAGTTTCCGAGCCTCGTCGTAGCCGGAGTCCTCCGGCCGGATCCATTCCATGGCGCTGTCCTCTCCACGTGTTGGACCCCCAGCAAGCAAAACGGTACGCCGCTCACCGGCGACACGCCAGACGTTTGGACCCCAGAGACGGAACACCGGTTATTCGGGGGCCCGGCAACCGCAAGGCGTTCCTACCCGCCGGCCGGAAAGCGGCCGTTCATTAAATGGAATGGGCGGCCGGATGATGTTGAAATCATCCGGCCGCCCGGCAGGCGGATATTCGCTCAACGGAAATTCAACGCAGGAAGACTAATTCCGCGGACTCTTTCCGTGGCTCCGCCAGTCAGCAGGAACCGTGTGGCCACGGCTCCGCCGGCACCATCGGTCCGGCCCCCTCGAAACGTCAGCCCCGCAACTGGGCCGCCGATTCCGCGGACGGCAATGGCTCCGGCGCGCTAACGCTTCCGGCGCTTGGGAATGGTTTCGCTTTCCAAGTTCGCCTTTTCGCGCTTTTCGGCACGCTTTTCTTTAATGCTTCGGCCTTGCTTCTTAGCGCTTTCCCGCGCAGGTGTTTTTCCGGACATTCTTGCTCCTCATTCTCAAGCGGGATGTCTTGCTACAGACCATACCTGCTTTAAGAAATTAAGCCAGCCACAGTTAGCGGACCGAAAGAAAGAAAAACGCAGGGCACTCAGGCCAGCAGGTCCACCAGTCCCTTGGCCAACGCGCCGGCCGCTCCCAGAAACGCCAGCACCACCACCGCGGTTCTGGCGTGCTCGTCCCGCAGCCGCCGGCCGAGCCGTTCGCCGGCGAAGATGCCCACGATGATTGCCAGCGCGATGACCGCCCACATCCACCACGCCAGCTGCGGCACGCTGCCGGGATCCACCGCCAGCTTTACGCCGACGGTGATGAGGCACAGTTGCAGGAAGAACGGCTGCAGCGTGGCCGCGAACGGTCGCGGCGGCCAGCCGGACAGGATGGCATAGGCGCTCACCGTCGGACCGCCCACGCCGGCGAGCGCGTTGGTCAGTCCCGAGCCGACTCCGGCGAGCGCCTTGGGCAGCTGCCCGGACACGGTGACCTGCGCGCGGCCCAGCACCACCGCGACGGCCAGCCCGGCCATCACCACCGCGCCCACCACCGTGGACAGCACGGCCGGCGGGACCTGGACCGCCAGCCATGAGCCGACAACCGTACCGGCCACGGCGGGAACGGACAGCCACAGCAGCAGATTCCAGTCGATCTCCCGCCACACGCGGGGCACAATCAGCCCGCAGGAGACCACCGCGCAGATGTTGATCATCATGATGCCCTCATGTGGCCCCAGCAGGATGGCCAGGATGGGCGCCACCAGCAGGGCGAACCCGATGCCCGCGATGCGCTGGGCCACCGAACCGAAAAAGATCGCGCCGGTGATCAGCGCCAGGAGTCCCATGGTCACCCGACCACCCTGCCAGAGCGGAGTTAGGCCGCCGTTCACCGACACGATCATGTCTGCTCGCCTGCTTGTTGCCGGCCGCAGGCAGGCTGGGTGGCGTGAGGATAGCTATCGTCGCCGAATCGTTCCTGCCACACATGAACGGGGTCACCCATTCCCTGCTGCAAGTCATCGCGCACCTGCGGCGCCGCGGCGACGACGTCCTGGTGGTGGCACCGACGTCGTCGTGGCTGGAGGACACCGCACCGGCAACAGTAGAGGGCTACCCGGTCTACCGGCTCCCGTCCATCCCGCTGCGCGGCTACCCGAATGTGCGCGTGGCGGCCGGAACCGTGGCACGGATCCGCCGGGTGCTGGCCAGCTTCCGGCCGGACGTGGTCCACGTGGCCTCCCCCTTCATCCTGGGCTGGCGCGCGGTGCAGGCCGCCCAGCAGCTCGGCCTGCCCACCGTCTCCGTCTACCAGACCGAGGTGCCCGCCTATGCCGCCCGCTACGGTGCGCCCTGGCTGCAGGAACTGCTCTGGCAGCGGGTGGAGAGCATCCACAAAGCGTCCACGCTGACCCTGGCACCGTCGTCGTTCGCCATGGAGCAGCTGCGCAGCCGCGGCATCCGCGTCCACCTGTGGCGGCGCGGGGTGGACACCACCCGCTTCCATCCGGAGAAGTACGACGCCGGCTGGCGGGCTTCCGTAGCACCCAACGGCGAACGGATCATCGGCTACGTGGGCCGCCTGGCGGCGGAAAAGCAGGTGGCGGATCTGGCCGTGCTTGCCGACCTCCCCGGGACCCGGCTGGTGGTGGTGGGCTCCGGCCCGCTGAAGGAGGAGCTGCAGGCCAAGTTGCCGGACGCGCACTTTGCCGGCTTCCAGACCGGCGAAGAGCTGGCTCGCTGTGTCGCCTCGTTCGACCTCTTTGTGCACCCGGGCGAATCGGAGACCTTCTGCCAGACCATCCAGGAGGCGATGGCCAGCGGCGTGCCCGTCGTGGCCGTTGGCCGCGGCGGCCCGCTGGACCTGGTTGACCCGTCGAGGACCGGGTGGATCTACCGGCCCGGGAACCTGGACGAACTGCGCGACTACGTTCGCGACCTGACGGGCGACGACACCAAACGCCGGGCGTTGGGCGAGGCCGCTCATCGCTCGGTGCAAGGCAGGACGTGGCCGGTGCTCTGCGAACAGCTGGTGGACTATTACCGGCTTGCCGCCAGGGTCAAGCGCCGGGAGCTGAATCTGGAAGCCCGGGGCGTGCTGGGTTTCCTGGCCGGGTGAATGCTTCAGCCGGAAACCCGGCCGTTCAGTGTCTTGACTCGCTCCATTAGGATGTGGCCATGCCCACAGAAACCGGATCCGTCTCGCCCGAATCTGCTCCGTCATCCCGACAGGGGCAGCGGCCCTCGGCCGGCCCGTCCGTACCGGAGCGACTGGCCGAACAACTCAAGTCGCTGGGCGTTGCCCGGACCTTCGGAGAACCGCTGCAGCTGGGCGGCGATACCGTGGTCCCGGTGGCCCTGGTGCAGTACGGGTTCGGCGGCGGCGGCGATGCCGAGGGAGCTGCCGGCGGCGGTGGCGGCGGTTTAGCCCTGCCGGTCGGCGCCTACGTTGGACGCGGCGACGGGCCAGCGACGTTCCGGCCCAACACCGTTGCGCTGCTGGCTGTGCTGATTCCCTTGGTATGGACCGCCGGCCGGGCCGTGGCCCGGGTTGTCCGCGCCGCCAAGAAGTAGGCAGTGCTCCCGGCGGGGGTTTCCACGCGTTCGCTGGCACTGTCGGTGGTCGAAGGAGGCGCGCCAGCGCCGAGTAGAGACCGGTCGACCACCGGCGGATGACGGCACCCACTCGGCCTGCCGCCGGTGGACCCTAGCGGACGCTGGGGCGGAACCGTAGGCTCGGACGTAACAGCGGACAACACAGATTCGAGGACTTCCGATGAAACTGAGCCATATTCCGTTGCGCCTCTCCACCGGCGCGTTCATCCTCAACTCCGGGCTGGGCAAACAGAAACTGGACACGGACAGTGCCGTCGCCATGCAGGAGATGGGCGGCCGCGCATTTCCCCAGATACGGCGCATGGATCCGGAGAAATTCGGCAAACTGCTGGCCTACGGCGAAACCGCCCTGGGCGCGGCACTGCTGCTGCCGTTCGTGCCCAGCAGGCTGGCCGGACTGGGTCTGGCCGCGTTCTCCGGTTCGCTACTGGCCATGTATTTCAAGACGCCGCACATGACGGCCGAGGACAACGTCCGCCCCAGCCCCGAGGGCACCCCGTACGCCAAGGACGTCTGGATGCTCGGCATCGCCTTGGCACTGATCCTGGATCCCAAGAACAAGAAGCCGGCGGCGCTGCAGACCACCTAGCATCCAGCAACGGGGCACGACGGCGGAGCCAGGCCTCCCCCGCTGCCGTCCTCCCTCTCCACAGCCTCGCCTACCCGTGCCGGCCGCCGCTTCCACCGTGAGATGATGGAGGTCATGGCCGCACACACTTTTCCGCTGGTTGACGTCAGCGAAATCATCAGGCTGGTGGGCGGCGCCGCCTTTGCCCGCGGCAAGATCTATTCCTCCGACGGTTCCGTGGCCGAGCTCGACTGGGACCCTTCCGTCCGCCTCCTGACCGCCAAAGTCATCGGCACCGCTGCCCTGCCGTACCGCTGCCGAATCTATCTGGAGACCGGCACCAGCGGCCAGTGGCGTCCGGCCTCGGCCTCCTGCAGTTGCCCGGTGGGATCCGACTGCAAGCATGTGGCCGCCGTGCTCCTCAACAGCAACGGCAAGCACCTGATCACCAACCAGGCCTTTGCGCGCGAACCGGAACCGGAACCGGCCGGCTGGGAGGATTCGCTGGCGGGACTGATCGGCGGCACGCCGGACGGTGCCAAGGGCGGCGCGGGCAAACCGGCTAAGGCCAAGGCGAAAAGCACGTCCGGGCTGGGACTGCAGTTCGATTTATTGGAGCCCGGCCGCCGAAACGACCGCCAGTACCGGCCCTCGGGCCTCTCCCTGCCGCAGGCCTCAGCGGCTGGCCCCAGCTGGACGCGCAAGGCCGGCAACCGGCTGCGGGTGGGCGTCCGCCCCGTGCTGCAGAACGAGACCGGCCGGTGGGTGCGCAGCAAACTGCGCTGGAACACCATCAGCTACAAGACCTACGGCCTGCCGCTGGACGCCGAACAGCACCGCTGGTTCAGCCAGTTCGCGCCGCTGCACCGGGCCACCGGGCTGACCTACTTCGGCGAAGACAACGACTGGCTCTTCCTGGACGAATTCAGCAGCCCGCTGCTCTGGGAACTCTTCGCCGAAGCCAAGCGGCTGGGCATCGCGCTGATCGGCGCCAAGGCGGACACCGTCGTCGAGATCCGGGACCAGGCCGTGATCGGTCTGGACGCCCATCTCGACGGCGTGGCGCCGGCGGCCACCGCTACCGGCGGTCCAGCCGAGGCGAGCGACGGCGACGCCGGGGACCGCCCGGTATCCGCCGATCTGGTGCTCACCCCGTCGCTGCGGATCGATGGCCAAGAACTCCCCACGGACACGGCGGGCATCGTCGGAACCCACGGCGTGTATCACTATGCCTTCGCCGGGCAGACCGTCATCACGCTGGCTCCCACAGCGCATCCGGTCACGGACCAGGAAGCGAACCTGCTGCTCTCCGGCGCCCCGTTGACGGTGCCGGCCGCCGACGTCGAGCAGTTCATGGAGCGCTACTATCCGGCGCTCAGCCAGCGCATCGCGGTGGCCAGCAGCGACGATTCGGTCAATTTCCCGGAGATCGTTCCCCCGGCGCTGGTCCTGACCGCGTCCTACCGCAAGGGCAACGTCCTGCAGGTCGGCTGGCACATCGAGTACCGCCACGGGGACAAGCCGCTGCGGCTTCCGGTCGACGGGGAACCGGAGACCAGCCACTACCGCGACCTGCCCGCCGAGCAGGACCTACTGGTGGCCGCCGCGGCGGTGCCGGGCGTGGGTACGACGGCGGCGCGCACCCTGCGGGATATGGCCACCGTGGACTTCACCCGCTACGCGCTGCCCGCGCTGGAGCAGCTGGACGGCGTGCGCGTGGACATTGTGGGCGAGAAGCCCGATTACCAGGAGCTGACCGAAGCCCCCGAACTGACCATCAGCACGGTGGAGACGGAGGAGAGCGACTGGTTCGACCTCGGCGTCATGGTCCGCGTCGCCGGACGCACCGTGCCGTTCGGAAACATCTTCAAGTCGCTGGCCCGCGGCCAGACGCGGCTGCTGCTGGTGGACAAGTCCTACCTGTCGCTGGAGCAGCCGGTCTTCGACCGTCTCCGCCAACTGGTGGACGAAGCCCGGCAGATGCAGGACCGGGAATCCGGGGAACTGCAGATCAGCCGTTATCAGGCCTCGCTCTGGGAGGATCTGGAGGAAGTCGCCACCGAAACG
The DNA here is from genome assembly GCF_053607305.1 of Arthrobacter sp. NPDC055138. Classification (NCBI taxonomy): domain Bacteria; kingdom Bacillati; phylum Actinomycetota; class Actinomycetes; order Micrococcales; family Micrococcaceae; genus Arthrobacter; species Arthrobacter sp. NPDC055138. The sequence continues at coordinate 394,832 of NZ_JBSGTH010000003.1, read as the reverse complement.
GTGCAGGCCCGCACCTGGCGCGATTCCGTCCAGGGCCTGCTGGCGCTGGAGTCGGTGGAACAAACTCCCCTGCCGGCCGGTTTGGACGCTGAGCTCCGCCCGTACCAGGCCGAAGGTTTCAACTGGCTCGCCTTCCTTTGGCGGCACCGGCTGGGCGGCGTGCTGGCCGACGACATGGGGCTGGGCAAGACGCTGCAGGCGTTGGCGCTGCTGCTGCACGCCAAGCAGCATGGCGAACCGGCGCTCGCCCGCCCGTTCCTGGTGGTGGCACCCACCTCCGTGGTCTCGAACTGGGTCCACGAGAGCCGGCGCTTCGCCCCCGACCTGAAGATCGAGGGCATCACCGACACGCAGGTGCGTGGCCGCCGTCCGCTCTCAGAGATCACCGCGGAAGCCGACGTCGTGGTCACTTCCTACACGCTGTTCCGACTGGATTTCGAGACCTACCAGGAGACGGACTGGGCCGGGCTAATTCTGGATGAGGCGCAGTTCGTGAAGAACCGCGCCACCAAGGTCCATCAGTGTGCCCGCGACCTGCGCGCGCCCTTCAAGATGGCGATCACCGGCACGCCGATGGAAAACAACCTGATGGAGCTGTGGTCCATCTTCTCCATCGTGGCGCCGGGGCTGTTCCCGTCCGCGGTGCGGTTTGTTGACCAGTACCAGCGCCCGATCGAACGCAACCAGGACTCCGAACTGCTGCAGAAACTGCGCCGCCGGATCAAACCGCTGATGATGCGCCGCAGCAAGGAGGCGGTGGCCCGGGACTTGCCGGAGAAGCAGGAGCAGGTCCTGGAGGTGGAGTTGACGCCCAAGCACCGGCGGATCTACGACACCCATCTGCAGCGCGAGCGGCAGAAGGTCCTGCGCCTGGTCGAGGACATGGACAAGAACCGGTTCACCATCTTCCAGTCGCTGACCCTGCTGCGGATGCTGAGCCTGGATCCCTCGCTGGTGGATGCGAAGTACTCATCGGTGCCGTCCAGCAAGCTCGGTGTCCTGTTCGAGCAACTCGAAGACGTCATCGGCGAGGGGCACCGGGCGCTGATTTTCAGCCAGTTCACCAGCTACCTGAAGAAGGCCGCCCAACAGTTGGACGCGGCCGGGGTCGAGTACTGTTACCTGGACGGCTCCACCCGGCGCCGTGCCGAGGTGATCGAGAAGTTCAAGAACGGCAGTGCGCCGGTGTTCCTGATCAGCCTCAAGGCCGGCGGCTTCGGCCTCAACCTGACCGAGGCCGACTACTGCTTCCTGCTGGATCCGTGGTGGAACCCGGCGACCGAGGCCCAGGCCGTGGACCGCACGCACCGGATCGGCCAGACCAAGAACGTGATGGTCTACCGGATGGTGGCCCGCGGGACGATCGAGGAGAAGGTGATGGCCTTGAAGGAGCGGAAGGCCAAGCTCATCTCGTCGGTGCTCGAAGACGATGCCATGTTCTCCTCCAAGCTCACCGCCACGGATATCCGCGGCTTGTTCGGCGATTAGGCCTGCGGCCGGAGGGACGGCCCGCGCCGGCCATGCGGACGGATGCGCGGGCCCGGTGGCTGGCGGCACGCTAGTGCACGGTTACCTACTGCACGGTTACCTGCAGCAGGCGCCAGCCTTCCGGCACCTGCGCTTCGATGGCGGCCCGGGCGTCGACATAGGACTCCCCTTCGGCCGACAATTCCTTGGTTTCGACCGGCTGGATGATTCCCACAACTTTGACCACGGACTAAAGATATCCCCGTCCCCGCCGGGGCCGCGGCATCCTCGACCATGGTTCCGGTCACGTCCGCCGACAAGCCGCATCCCTTCAGGCCCGACGCCTAGCGCCGCAGCCGGGCGCCGCCGCCTTCCAGCATTGGCCGCCCCCGGGCCGGGCCCGACGGGCTCGGGCTAAGGTGGTAGGCGGGATCGTCCGTCTCCACGGGCCGTCCCGTCCACCGGACGAAGGGGGCAGGGTGCTGGCACTGGTACGCCACGGACAGACCGATTGGAACGCAGCGGGCCGACTGCAAGGACACACCGACGTGCCGCTCAACGGCTTGGGCAGGCAACAGGCGAACGACGTCGGCGCCTCGCTATCCGCTGGCGGCTGGGACGTTTTGGTGTCCTCGCCTTTGGGCCGCGCCGTGGAAACCGCGCAGATCATCGGCGGCCAGGTGGGTCTGGAACTGGCGGAAACGGTCCCGGAGCTCCTTGAGCGCGATTACCGCGGGATCGAAGGCACCGTGCTGCGCGGGATGGACCGGCCGCGCATCGACGAGCTGATGCGCCAGGCCGAACCGGAGGCGGACGTGGCCGTCCGCGGTATCGCCGGGCTGCAGGCGTTGGTCCGCACCTACCCGGAACAAAACATCATCGCGGTGGCGCACGGGACCATCCTGCGGCTCACGCTGAATGTGCTGCATGGAACGCCGCGGGACTACATCCTCAACGGCCAAGCAGTGGAACTGGACCCTGACGTGGTGCTCGGCTACCGCGCGGATCCGGACCAGTTGGCTGCCAGCCGGTCCTGACGACGGCGGGGCGTGCGGTGCCCGCGACCGTCCGGCCGGCGTCCTGCTGCTATTCGCCATCCAAACGCTGGTGCAGGGTAGCCACGTCGTGCGCGGAGAGTTCTTCGCGCGGGGCGCACCAGTCCACCCAGCGGTGCAGGAACGCGGTGAGTTCGGCGGGGTCAACCGGCTCCATGCCGCCTTCCGCCATCAGGGTCTCGCTGATCAAATCCAGCTTGACCGGGCTCACCCGGGTCAGCCGTCCGCCGTCGTAATCCCAGCTGTAGCCAAGGATCAGGTTCACCATGCCGCGTTCCGACGCTGATTCGTGCCCGGTCTCCCGCAGATAACGGGCGGCCATCTCGTCGATTTCCTCCTGCCGGACGGCCTCGATTTCCTCATCCAGGCTGCCGTCATCCGGCTCCGTGTCTTCGCCCTGCCGCGCCGCGCCGGGGCCGGCCACAGCGTCGTCGAGCTCTGCATAGTCCTCGTCGGAGAGCCAGTCCTCGCTCTCGTCCTCTGTCTCGTCCGCCAGCTCGATGATGGTGCGCAGCCAGGCCTGGGCCACCCAGCGGCGGGCGCCAAAGTCTTCATCCACCATGTGTTCGGGCAAATCCAGCGAAGCGTCAAGCCCTTCCCACGCATCCAGCGCGGCGCCGGTCAGGTCGGCATCGGCGTCGAGCACCAGCCCTTCTTCCTGGGCGTCTTCATTCAGGTCCTTGAGCGCCGCGACCGGGTCATCCACCAGCCCGGTTTCCATCACCGTCCCGCCGAAAATGTTGCCGTCCAGCAGCACCAGCAGGCCTACTTTGTCATTGCCGGCCGTGAATTCGAAGAGCATGTTGGCCTCGTCGCCGAAAGCGTCCGCATAGCGGTGCAAAGCCGTCACCGTCACCGGGTGTTTGGCCCACTCCGGTTCGGTGAAGCCGTCGGCCACCATCCGGTCCGCCAGCGTTTCGGCGTCGCGCCGCATGTCCGGGCGGTCGATCAGGAACGCCAGCGCACGCAGCATCGGCACCGCGCCGGGGCCGTTCCGGTCCTCGGCCAGGTCCAGCCACGCATAGAACAGCTCATTGCGGCGCTGCCGGCCGGCGTCGTCCTGGGTGTCCCACAGATCCAGCAGGTAGCCGCCCAGCGAATGGGCTTCGATCGGACTGGCCGTCTCCAAGGTGTCGGCAAACGGACGTTCCAGCTCGACATACAGTTCCAGCAGCGGGTCGCTGCCCGGGCCGGCCTGCCCGCCGGAGCCGGGCTGCCGGTTCTTCAGCTTTTTCGGCTTGCGTTTGCGGCTCACAGGACTCATGCCACGAGTCTGCCATGCCCTCGCCGCGAAGGTAACCGCCGCGGCGGGCACTGCGGTCAAAGCAGGGACTGGATTACCAGCCGCCACTTCTCCAGCCAGGCGGCGCTGCTTTCCGGATCCTGCCAGGACTCCTGGTTCAAATACAGGCCCTGGACCGGGACCGTGGCGCCCAGTTCCACCAGCACCGGCTTAAGCAGCAGCTCCGGCGCCAGGGCGTGGGCCGATCCGGCGCCGAGCATCAGCGGCACGGCCACCACTCCGGCCAGCCCGTCACCGGTGGCGAACTGGTCGAGGAACAACTTCAGCACTCCGGAGTAGGTGGCCTTGAAGGTGGGCGACGCCACGATGACCAGTTCGCTGCCCTGCACGGTCTTGACGGCGGCGGCCACGCCCTGATCGCCCCATCCCAGCAGGCCCGGGCCCAACGTCACTACATCCACCTGATGGTCCGCCGGCGCACCGGTGATCTGTTCGGCCAACGCTCCGGCGGCGGCCAGCGTCCGGGAGCCGGGTTTGGGGTTTCCTGCCACAACTGTCACGGTCATGCTCCGGACGCTACCGCGCCGGAAGGCCGAATCGCCAGCACGGGTCCGGTCATTGCGGTCCGTGGCGCGGCGTTACCCCATGTTGCCCATAGGAAACGTCTGCCCCGAATGTCACACTGGCCGCATGCCGTTTTACCAGGACGCCGCCGCCACCGACCCCCTGACGGCCATCCATCTGGTGCAGCGCACCAAGAGGTGCTTCCAGTTGGTGCAGCCGATCTACTACCGGGCGGATCCGGCTTCCGCCGTCATCCGGATTGCAGCGCACGATCTCTCCGCCGGGCTCAAGAACAACTCCACGGACCTGGCCTCGGTGCCCACCTGGATGTGGGGGCTGATCGCCAGCTACGGACGGCAGACTGCACCGGCCCTGCTGCATGACCAGCGGATGGCAACGTGCGCCGAACTACCGCCCAACGAGGCGCTGCGGCGGCGCCGGGGCTATGACGAGGAGTTCCGCCGCGCGCTGCTGGATACCGGAGTCGCCGCGTTGCGTGCCCGGCTGATGTGGGCGGGCGTATCGGTACAGGCCTATCTGGAACATTCCCGGGGCCGGGGGCTGCTGCTGGCGGCCTCCATCGGGGTGGCGGCGCTCGCGCTCATCGCCGGCATCTGGCTCGCCGCCGCCGGCGCCGGCCAGCTGCCGTTGGCAGGAGCCGTGCTGTTGACCGCCGTACTGAGCCTGGCGTGGACCCGGGACTGGCCGGTGGTCGCCGTCCTGGTTCCGGCGTTCGCCCTGTTCTCCCCCGTGTTCGCGGCAGCCGCGGCCGGCTCACTGCTGCTGTGGCTCTGCGAAAGCGGCTGGTGGGCCGTCAGCAAACGCTTCACCCAGCACCCCGGCCCGGCACCCGTCATCGGCCCCTTGACCAGCACCCCCCACCCATGATTCAGGTCACAATTTATGGCCTAATCATGCCGAAAGCGGCCCTCCGGAACACCCTCGAAAGCCGGCAGTTGGTTTGATTGGCACAACCAAACGGAATCGACTATGATTGAGGCATGCCCCCCAACCCCCGCAAGCAGCCCGATTCGGGCGTCATGATCCGTGACGCCGTGGCTCAGGTGGTGCGCTGGGCATCCCATGCCGACACGCGGAAACAGCTGTTTGATCCGCGCGAAGCCGGGCTGACGCCGACCGATGTCGCCCTGCTGGAGTACATCGACGACAAGGGCCCGGTCCGCGTTTCGGAGCTGGCCACGCAGCAAGGGGTGGACAAGTCCACCATGACTCCGCAGGTCCGCCGCCTTGAGGACAAGGGGCTGGTGGACAAGCAGGCGGATCCGGACGACGGCCGGGCCACCCTGCTGACAGCCTCCACGGCCGGCCGGCGGATGCACCGGAACATCGGCAAGGCCGGTGCGGCAGTTGTCGATGAGATTCTGGCGGATTGGACCGACGAGGACCGCGAAGCCTTTGCCCAACTCTTTACCCGTTTCGCCGAACAGCTCATGCGCGGTGAACCTTCACAACGAACCGACTCGGAAAGGAACACGACAGGCGATGTCATCAAAGGCTCTTGAGCAGGGTGGCAAACACGATCTGCTTTCGCTTTCTTCACGGCTGTCCGCCACCCGGCAGATGCTGGTCAGGAAAGTACGTACCGCCGGTCTGCTGTTCCCCTTGCTGACCCTGGCCGGCACCGCGGTGTTCTGGTCCATCGTCTGGCTGCTGGACACCACACCGGTCCATGCACTCTCCCCGGTCAACGCGCTGCTGCGGATCTACGGCACGGGCATCGCGGTGATAGCCACCATGCTCATCGTCGGCGCGTCCCTTTGGCTGATTGCCAAGCGGCTGGGCTACGCGGACAGGTTCACCGGTGCCCTTTTCGAGCATTCCGATGACATCGGCCCCGTTCCGTCCACCGACGGCAGCCTGCTCCAGAGTGCCGCTGCCCCGGCCCCGGTGGCCGACTACATTTTTGCGGCGCTGCCCGCTGCTCCGGCCCGGCTCCCCCTGGAGGCGGCCCCGAACGACGACGCCGCGCGGCCGGCTTTCGCCGCCACCGCACCGGCCCCGCAGGCCACGTTTACTCCCGCTGCCGTTACGGAACCGGACCTTCAGGCAAGCACGGCGATCGAAGGGGAAGCCCTGCTCGCCGAGCCGCAGGCACCGGAAGACAGCGGCCAGGATACTCCGGCCCGGCCGCTCACCAAGGCCAATCCACTCAAGAAAACCAAGGGCCGCAAGAAGTAGCAGCCCCTTAGACCAATGACCGGCGCCAGCGAACGGGCGCCGGTCATTTTCTTGCCCTCTCACGCGGGCTAGGCCCTCCCCCACCGCCCCGGGCCTTCTGCGCGCGGGATCAGGCGCTGGACGGATCCAGTTGGGCGGCCGCCACGGACTGGTGATCGGGGTGGCCCGTTTGCAGGGCATACATGCCGTAGACCACCGGGCCGGCGGCCACCAGTTCCGCGCAGTGCTCTCCGAGCCGTGGCGGTACGCGGCCGCCCTCGTCCCGAAAGGCCCGCACGGTCAGGTCGAACGCCAGGGGCGTGGACATCATGTGGTGGAGGCTGAAATCAGCCGCCGGATCGCCCACCCTGGCCGTGGTCCAATCCAGCACTGACCGGATTTCGTTTTCCTCGTCCAGCAGCAAATGGGCGGGGTAAAGCTCTCCGTGTACGAATGCGGTGAAGTCCGGCCAGTAGCTGTCGTCGCCGAGCCAGGCTGTCCAGCGCTCCATCAGCTCGTCGGCAATCCGGAACTCGGCGCTGACCGCGGCCAGATTGCTGCGCCATTCTGCGCGCAGCTCCGCAGGGGTCAGCACCGGGACGCCCTTAGCCCGAGCTTCATCAGCACCGATCCGCTGCAATTGGGCGATCAGACGCCCCAGCGAGGCACAGTAAGCCGGCGACTCGCGGTCGAAGTGCCAGACCGGTTCGCCGTCTTCCACCGTGAGGCCCAGTTCGCCGGGCAGTTCCGGATAGGCGATCAGGGAGCGGTTCCGGATCCGCCAGTCGGGGACCGCGGCGGAGATCTTGTTCTTGACCAGCTCCAGGATTTTCGCTTCATCAGAGATCTTGGCCGAGACGTCGGTCCGCCGGGGAATCCGCAGCACCCACCGCCTGCCGTCCTTGGCCGTCGCGAAGGCCACCAGGTAGTCCAGTCCGGCCTCATTGAACCGCACGGATTTTGGCTGGATCGTCATCCCGTTCTGGGAAGCAAGATCGGCCACGTAGTCCGGCGTGAATTCGTCCGCAGTAATCATGGGCACCTTCCTCGCACCTTGGTGCAACTGTAGCCACTAGCAGCAACCGGAGCCACGATTGCTTGCGCGGTCAGCCGACCCTACCCCTGCCGTCCGGCCGCACCGGCCAGCTCGCCGCGGGACGCTGCATCTTCCGCAAGGATGCGGGCGGCAGTCGCCCGGCCCATCCGCACGGCGCCGTCCACGTGCTGGTAGCCCGCGCCGGCCAGGTCGGAGCAGGACCAGAAAATCGGCCCCACCGGCGCCAGCTGGTCCTTGCCGTACCGGGACAGCCCGCCCAGGTCGTAGCTGGCGGCGTAGGCGCCGCGGGTCCACTCCTCGGAGCCCCAATCGGACTCGTAGTACACCACCGGGTCCCGTGCCGCAGGGCCCAGGTAGTCGGCGATGGTGGAGAGGATCGCGGCCTTGCGCTCCGCGGCGCTGAGCTCGAACATGGCGTCGGCCTTTTCATCGCTCACAAAACCGACCAGGGTGCCGCGGGAATCTCCGTGGTTGGTGTTGTCGTAGACCTCCTGCACTACCGCCCCGGCGCCGAAGCAGGTGCCGGAGAGGCCATCAGCCCGCCAGAACGGCGTCTCGTAGACAGCGTGGACCTTGATCACCAGGCCCAGCGACTGGTGCTGGTGCATCTGGTGCTGCCGGCGCGGCAGCGGCGGCTCGAAGGAGACCCGCGAGTACAGGTTCGGCGGCACGGCTATGACGGCATACCGCGCTTCTACGGCGACCCCGTCCGCGAGGGCCGTCACGCCGTCGTCGTTCCAGCGCAGCGTGCGCACCGGTGCGTCCAGCCGGACGTCCTCGCCCAGTTCGGCGGCCATCCGGAGAGACACCTCCTGCATGCCGCCCACCACGCGCTTGTCCAGGATGAAATCGTCGTCCACCAGATTGCTGAACGAGCCGGCCGACGCGGCCATCAGCAACGCCTGCAGCACGGAGAATGAATGCGCGGGCTTGGTCAGCATGCCGCCCGCCACGAACAGGCCGATGTTGCTGCAGGCTTCCTCATCGGCCGACTGCTGGCGCAGCCAATGGTGGAAGGAGATGGTGTCCAGCTCGCGCGCCCGCGGATGCGCCCAGGGCTCCTCGGCCCCCACCTCGGCCGCCAGCGCGTCCAGCAGGCCGATCAGCCGGTTCATTTCCGCCTCGGTGGAGTCACTGACCGGGAACATCGCGCCGGTGTAGCGCTCGGCCTCGCCGGCGCGATCCAGATAGACGCTCTGGCCCTCGCGGTAGCGACTGTAGGTCTCCAGGCCCAGCTCCTCGAGCAGCTCCAGCAGGGCCGTCTGGTCCGGCGACACCCATTGGCCGCCGATCTCGAGCATGGCGCCGTCCACCACATCGGTCCAGGTGCGGCCGCCCACCCGGCCTCGTGCCTCCAGCACCGCCACGGACAGGCCGGCCCGCTTCAGATCGCGCGCCGCGGTCAGTCCGGACGGTCCGGCGCCGATAACCACTACGTCCCGCTTCAACTTGCTCACTGTTGTTCAACTCCCGTTCGTCCTGCTGCGAACCGCGGCTAAGATCCCGCCCCGCTTAAATGAACAGCATTCATTTACGACAACTGTAACCGGCGCCACATGGTTTTGAAAAGCAGCGCGTAGGATGGTTACACGGGTTGTACCGCCGCAGCCCCGAGCGGACAAGGAAGAAGGAGATTGTCGTGACAGCACGCCTCGCGCCCGACGATGCCCCTGCCCCTACCTCGAACGGCCACCGGCCGGCCGGCCGCCCCACAGAGAAGCTGCTGTCCAAGGAACTGATGACGACGGCGGCGCTCGGCTTGATCGAGGCGCGCGGCTACGAGGCACTCACCATGTCCGGCCTGGCCCGCAGCCTGGGCGTTGCCCCGTCGGCGCTGTACAACCATGTGGCCTCCAAGCACGACGTCCTGCTGCTGCTCCAGGACCATTTGATGGCCCGCGTGGACGTGGCTGCTTTCTCCGAACTTCCGTGGCCGGACGCAGTGCGCCGCTGGGCCTGGTCCTACCGGGACGTCTTCACCCATCACGCCCCGCTGATTCCGGTCATTGCGGTGCTGCCCGTCACCGGCGCCCCGCACACGCTGGCCATGTATGAGGCCGTCGCCGCCGGCTTTCTGCAGGCGGGCTGGCCGGAGCCGCAGGTGGTGCCGGCGATCGTGGCCCTGGAGTCCTTCATTTTCGGCTCGGCGTTCGACGTGACCGCGCCCGCCGACATCTTCGAATCCGGCGGGCTGGCCGCGGCGAACCCGGTCTTCACCTCCGCGGTGAGGGCGCAGGATACCGGCACTGCTGGGTCCGCGGCGGACGCCGCGTTCCAGCTGGGGCTGGAGGCCCTGATCGCCGGCCTACAGGCACAGCTCAAAGCCGCCCAGTCCGTCTGACCCGGCGCAACGCCCCTGCCACCCTGCCATCGACTATTCGGATAACGCCCTTTTCAGGCCTGACAAGGGCGTTATCCGAATAGTCGATGTGGGTGGAGCGTCGGGTTACAGCAGCCGTCGGGCGCCGTCGGCCGGACGTACGGTGAACAGCTCCGGTCGCCGGAAGCCGCGGGCGGCGAAGGCCCGCAAGACTACATCCCGCACCGCGTCCACCTCGCCCGCCGGGACCAGGGCGATGGCTGAACCGCCGAATCCCCCGCCGGTCATCCGGGCACCCAGGGCACCGCCGTCCCGGGCGGCCGCCACGGCCAGGTCCAGTTCCGGGCAGGAGATCTCGAAGTCGTCGCGCATGGAAACGTGGCTGGCGTCGAGCATCCGGCCGATGGCCGCGGGCCCCTCGGCGCGCAGCGCTTCCACGGTGCCCACCACGCGCTGGTTCTCGGTCACGATGTGCCGGGCGCGGCGGAAGGTCTCATCGTCGAGCAACTGCTGCGCTTCCGGCAGCCGATCGAGCGGCACGTCGCGGAGCAGCGGCACGCCCAAGGCTTCCGCTGCCCTGGTGCAGGAGTCGCGGCGGCTGGCATAGTCGCCGGTGGCGTGGGCGTGCGAGACCTTGGTGTCCATGACCAGGCAGACCAGACCGGCGGCGGCCAGGTCCAGCGGCACCAGTTGCACCTCTTCGCTGCGGCAGTCCAGGAAGACGGCCGACCCGGCGGAACCGAACAGCGAGGCGTACTGGTCCATGATGCCGGTGGGGGCGCCGACCATGTCATTTTCGGCCCGGCGTCCGGCGGCGGCCAGCGCCCGCCGATCCAGCCCGGCCAGTCCCGGACCGGCGGAGTCCGGATCCCCGTCACCCAGTTCAGCCAACTCCGCCAGCCCCACCGCCACGGCGCACTCCAGCGCGGCGGACGACGACAACCCGGCGCCGACCGGCACCTCGGAGTCCACCAGCAGGTCGAATCCGGGCAGTCGCGCTCCGGCCTGCTCCAGCGCCCAGGCCACGCCCAGCGGATAGGCGGCCCAGCCGGCCACGCTGCCCGGGCGCAGGCCGTCCAGGTGCGCCTCCACCGCGTCGGTCCCGGACAGGACAGAGGCCACCCGGACCGTGCGGTCGCCACGGACGGCGAGCGCCGCCGTCGTTGTTTTGTCGATGGCAAAGGGCAGCACAAAGCCGCCGTTGTAGTCGGTGTGCTCGCCGATCAGGTTCACCCGTCCGGGCCCCGCCCACACCCCGGCGGGCGCGCGGCCGAAGCGTGCGGCGAAGGCGTCGGCGGTGCGCGCGGCCAGGGCGCCGGCGCTCACTGCCCGCTCCCGGCGGTCGCAGCATTTCCGGAGCCCGCCTCGCGCAGCGCCGCGGCGACCTGTTCGGGCAGCGTGTCGTTGATGAAGGCACCCATCGCGGCCTCGGAGCCGGCCAAGTATTTGAGCTTATCGGCCGCCCGACGCGGCGAGGTCAGCTGCAAGTGCAGGTAGCCGGATTCGCGCAGCGCCGGCTCCACGGGCGCCTGGTGCCAGGCGGCGATGTAGGGAGTGGGGCTGTCGTAAAGCGCGTCGAAGCGTCCCAGCAGCCGCGGGTACAGCTCCGCCAGTTCGTCCCGCTCGGCCCCGGTGAGCCCGGCAAGGTCCGGCACCGGCCGGTGCGGCACCAGGTGCACCTCCAGCGGCCAGCGCGCGGCGAACGGCACGTAGGCGCTGAAGTGCTCCCCCTCCAGCACCATCCGCGAGCCGTCGGAACGCTCCTTCGCCAGCACCGATCCGGTCAGTGTCTCCCGCCCTCCGGAGGCGGCATAGTGCTGTTGCGCGGCCGCCGCCATGACCGCCCCGCGCGGCGGCAGATAGGAATAGGCATAAATCTGTCCGTGCGGGTGGTGCAGCGTCACACCGATCTGGGCACCGCGGTTCTCGAAGCAGAATACCTGCCCCGTCCCTGGCAGCGCGCTCAGCGCCGCGGTCCGGTGCGCCCACGCGTCGATCACGGTCCGCACGCGGCGGAACTCCAGCCCGCCGAACGATCCGGTATGCGCCGAGGTGAAGGAGACCACCTCGCAGCGCCCGCCGGCGGTGTAGGCCCGGCCCCACTCGGGGTGATCCGGCACCGCCAGCAGGTCCGGACCGAGCGAGGGGAACCGGTTCTCGAACACGGCCACGTGGTAGTCCGCGGCCGGGATTTCGGAGGCATACTCGGGCGTGCTCGGGCACAGCGGGCAGGCATCGGCCGGCGGCAGATAGGTGCGGGCCTGCCGGTGCGCGGCCAGCGCCACCCACTCCCCGGTCAGCACGTCGTACCGCAATTCCCCGGCCGGCGGCCGCCCGGGCAAGTCGCGGGTGTCCCGGGCTGCCCGCGGAATCGGCTGTGCGCCGTCGTCGAAGTACAACAGTTCCCGGCCGTCCGCCAAGCGCGTGCTGGTCACCGCGGTGACCGGCTCGCCGTCGGGAACAACGACGCCGGTGCCCGCCGCGGGCGCTCCCCGTTCCGTCACGCCGGCTCCCCCGCCCCGGAGGCCACCAGCAGGTTGATGCCGAGTCCGGCGTAGCTGGAGCGGACCTCGTCCGGGATGCCCGCGTCGGTGATCATCGTGTCCACCGCGGCCAGCGGGACGATCGGGGCGAGGGCGCGGATGCCGAACTTGGTATGGTCGGCCAGCACCACCAGCCGGTCGGCCGACTCGGCGAGCGCGGCGTTCGTGTCCGCCTCGGCCAGGTTGGGCGTGCTCAGTCCGCCCTCGGGGTGGATGCCGTGCACGCCCAGGAAGCAGATGTCCACGTGCAGCGACCGGATCGCCGCGGTTGCAACGGGACCCACCAGCGCCTCCGACGGCGTGCGCTCGCCGCCGGTCAGGATCACCGTCGCCTCGCCGCCGGTGGAGCGCCGGGCCACGTCCGCCCCGGTCAGCGAGTTCGTGACCACCGTCAGCCCCTCCAGTCCGGCCAGCAGGCCGGCCAAGCAATAGGTGGTGGTGCCGGCCGAGATGGCAATCGTGGCGCCGGGCCGCAGCAGTTCCCTTGCGGCCCGGCCGATGGCCAGCTTCGCCTGCCGCTGCCTGCCCAGATTCACGCTGAACCCCGGCTCCGCCTCCAGGGTGCCGCGCAGTCTGGTGGCGCCGCCGTGGACCTTGCGCAGCACGCCCTCGCCGTCGAGCGCATCGATGTCCCGGCGCACGGTCATCTCGGAGACCTGCAGCGCGTGAGCCACTTCGGAGACGCGCACGGTTTCGCGGACGCTGAGTTCCTGCAGCAAATAGCGCCGCCGTTCCGGTGCCAACATGGACGGGCCTCCCCAGATCGATCAAATCCGCACTTTCTCCCTCAAAGTAGCACAGGAAAGCACAACGACGCCGGTGCCCGCCTGCGGAGGGCGGGGCACCGGCGTCGCGCTGACCCGGGGTGAACGGGCCCGCCGGGCGGGTTAGGCGGTCCGCTGGATCCTGGGCGCCCTCGCCACCGCGTCGCGTGCCGCGGCTGCCGCCTCGGCCAGGGCGTCCTCGTCGATGCCCGTCTGGTGTCCGGCCTCATGCATCGTCCGGACCAGTGCCTCGGTGGCGAGGTTGCCATGGGCGCCGGGCGCGAACGGACAGCCACCGAAGCCGGCCAGTGCGGCGTCGAAGCGGGTGACGCCGAGTTCCACCGCGGCGAGCGCCGTCGCGAGTGCCTGCCGGTGCGCATCGTGCAGATGCAGCGACAACTCTGCGTCCGGATGCGCCGTGCGCACGATGCCGAGTGATTCGATCACTCGGTCCGTCGGCGTGGTGCCCAGCGTGTCGGCGAGCCCGATCTCCGTCACGCCCATCGACGCAAAGCGGTCGACGACGTGCGCCAGGCGGGCCGCCGGGATCTCGCCTTCGAACGGGCAGGTGAAAGCGGTGGACACACCGGCGAGGAAATGCACGCCGGGGTGCCGGCGCACCGCTGCCTCCAGCCCGTCGAGGGCATCGTCGATTGTCTGGCCAGCGTTAGCGCGGCTGTGCGCCTCGCTTGCGCTGGTGACAATCTCGACCACCGCTGTGCCGGCGGCAACGGCACGCTCAATGCCGCGGTCGTTGAGCGTCAGTGCACTGACCGTGACCCGCTCGGTCAGGCCTGTCGCGACGAGGCCTGCCAGCACCGCCTCCGCGTCGGCCATCTGCGGGACCTTCCGGGGGTTGACGAACGAGGCCACCTCGATGGCGGGCACGCCGGCGTTGACCAGGAGGTCCGCGATGCGCAGCTTCTCCTCGGTGGGGACAACGCCGTCCTCGTCCTGCAGCCCGTCCCGCAGATAGACGTCGGTGATCCGGATGGCGGTCATGCGCCCAGCCCCGCCCGCGCGCCTGCAGGCTGGTGCGGCTCCTGCACCCTGGCGACGCCGGAGATCCGGGCAACATCCGCCGCGTCGTAGCCGGCGACCTCGGTGAGCACCTCGTGGCTGTGCTCGCCGAGCTCCGGTCCCAGCCAGCGGACGCTGCCCTCGGACCCCTCGATGATCGGCACGATTCCGGGGAAGCGCACCGGCTCCGGGGCGCCGTCAATGACGACGTCGTGCGTCTGCACCATGCCGCGCGCCAGGTAATGACGGTCCTCGGCGATGCTCGGCGCGTCGTACACCGGGGCGGCCGGGACCCCGGCGCCCTCGAGCGCGTCCAGTGCCTGCTCCAGGGTGCGGGCGCCCGTCCACGCGGAGATGATGCCGTTGAGCTCTTCCTCCCGGGCAGTGCGCGCCTCGGTCTGGCGCAGCGACTCGTCCTCGGCCAGGTCGGGCCGGCCGACGGCGTGCATCAGCCTGGCGAAGACCGATGCGGAGTTGCCGCCGATCACCACCTCCAGGCCGTCGCCGCATTCGTAGGAGCCGGTCGGTACCACGCCCGGCAGCCGTCCGCCGGTGCGCGTGCGGACCATGCCGTAGGCGTCGTAGTCGGGCACGAGCGACTCGAGCAGGCTGAACACCCCCTCGTACAGTCCGACATCGACCACTGAGCGGTTGGCGATGTCGCGGCCACTGGCGCGTTCAAAGAGGAGCATCAGCGCACCGATGGCGCCGTACAGGCCGGCGACGGTGTCCCCCATGCTGGCCGCCGCGCGCCCGGCCGGACGGTCCGGCTCGCCGGTCAGGAACCGCAGCCCGGCGAAGGCCTCCGCGGAGCTGCCGAAGCCCGCCCGGTCCTTGTAGGGTCCGGTCTGGCCGTAGCCGGAGATGCGCACCACGATGAGGTCCGGGTTGGCGGCCTTGAGCTCCTCGGGGCCGATCCCCCACCGCTCGAGCGTACCCGGGCGGAAGTTCTCAATCACCACGTCGCAGGTGGCGGCAATGCGACGGACGGCTTCCTGGCCCTCCGGGGTGCGCAGGTCCAGTGTCACCGAGCGCTTGTTGCGGGCAATCGTGCGGAACATCATCGAGGTGGAGCCGCGGGTCTTGCGCCAGTCGCGCAACTCGTCGCCGCCCTGCGGCCGCTCGACCTTGATCACGTCTGCGCCGAAGTCACCGAACAGGCGCGCGGCGAACGGCGCGGCGATGAAGCTGCCGAGTTCGAGCACACGGATGCCGGCGAGGGGTTTGGTGTTGGTCATGGATTCGCTCCTTTGAGAGCTGTAGTGGGAGAAGTCATGGCTGGTGCCGCTAGTCATCGGCTTTCCGATCCCTCGCATCGTCGTCGGCGCCTTGTCCGGCCGAGGCCGGCTGCAGCTCGCTCTGCCCGTCGCCGGAGGCAGCGTGTCCGGACGGCTGTCCTGCAGCCCCGGAGTCCTGGGGCTCCTTGGCGTACCCAAAACCGGTGGGTGCGTGCAGGTCTGCACTGGGATCCTCCAACTGGTTCGTCGCCACCTGGCGGCGCGACGCGAGGCCCCTTGAGAGGACACCGCTCCTGCGCAGCAGCGGCAAGAGCAGCGGCGCGGCAATAACCAGCAGGATCAGCGACGTGAGCGTGATCGCCAGCGGTCCGTCAACGAAAGTCGCCGGATCGCCGGCGGAGATCTGGAGCGCCCGGCGCAGGCTCGACTCGAGCATCGGCGCGAGTACCAGACCGACGACGGCCGGCGCCAGCGGGAAGCCGTACTTCTGCATGCCGTAGCCGACGAGGCCGAACACGAACATGGTGCCCATGCTGAACAGGTCGAAGCCGAGTGCGTAGGCACCGAGCGCGACGAAGGCCAATACCCCGCCGTAGAGCTTGGCGTCCGGGATCTTCAGCAGCTGGACGAACACTCCCACCAGCGGGAGGTTGAGCACCAGCAGCAGGACGTTGCCGATGTACATGCTCGCGATGATCGCCCAGATCAGGCCTGACTGCTCCGACATCAATTGGGGACCTGGCTGGAGCCCGTACATGGTGAAAACGAAGAAGAGCAGCGCCAGCGTGGGCGAGCCGGGGATCCCCAGCGTGAACAGCGGCACCAGGCCGCCGCCGACGCCGGCGTTGTTCGCCGCCTCGGGACCGGCAACGCCCTCGATCGCACCCTTGCCGAACTCGGCCTTGTGCTTGCGGGATAGGCGCTTCTCCAGTGGGTAGGAGAAGAAGGAGCCAAGGGTTCCCATGCCGGGCAGCAGGCCGACGAAGAAGCCCAGGAACGTGCCGCGGAACCATGGCACCGTCGACCGGCGCCAGTCTTCCTTGGTCATGAAGAGCTTGACCTTGCCGATTCCGGGCGTCGCCTCGGTATGGCGGCGGGTCAGGTTCGCGAGCGCCTCGGGTACGGCGAACAAGGCCATGGCGAAGATCGCGAAGTCGATCCCGCTGTTCAGTTCGAGGACGCCGAGCGTCATGCGCGGCATGCCCGCCTGCGCATCCATGCCGATCATGGCGACGGCCATGCCGAAGAGCGTGGAAATGCCGGCCTTGAGCCGGGACCCGCCGGTCAGGTTGGAGAGCATGATCAGGGCCAGGAGCAGCAGCAGGAAGTAGACGTTCGAGCCGAACGCCACCGATACAGCGGCCAGCATCGGGGCCATCAGCATCAACATGATGGTCGAAATGGTGCCGGCGACGAATGACCCGATCGCGGCGGTTGCCAGCGCCGGCCCGCCCCGGCCGCGCTTCGTCATCTCGTAACCGTCGATGGTGGACATCACGGTGCCGATTTCGCCGGGAGTGCGAATCAGGATCGAGGTGATTGAGCCGCCGTACATGGCGCCGTAGTAGATGCCGCACAGCAGGATGAGGCCGGTGACCGGGTCCAGGCTGAACGAGACCGGAATCAGCAGAGCGATGGCGGTGGTCGGGCCGATGCCCGGGATGACGCCCACCATCGTGCCGATGAGCACACCCAGAAAGGCGAACAGCAGATTGATCGGGGAGAGTGCGCTGGCGAAGCCGTCAGCGAGGTTGGCGAGGATATCCATTCCTACAGCACCCCCGCCAGCAGGCCTTGCGGCAGCGGCACGCGCAGCAGGTACTCAAACACCACGAAAACGATCAGGGGAAACGAGATGGCAAAAATGAGGTTGCTCTTCCACTTGGCCGGCGAGAAGTACGATGCGATGCCCATCAGGAACGCGACCGTCGACAGCAGGTATCCGACAGGAATGAAGGCGAGCACATACGCCCCGAAGATTGCGATGGTGACCCACAATCGCAAGCCGCCGCTCTGGGCCGGTTCCGTCTTCGCCTCGGCCGGGCGGAGCCGCAGGCCGCCAATGGCGACCGCGGCCCCGCCCAGGGCGAGAAGGACACCGAGAAGCGTCGGAAAGACGGCCGGGCCGATGACCGATGCGGATGAAGCGGCCGGCGGGGTCTGCAGCGCGATGATGGTGTAGGCGATGCCGACGCCGCCGACCACCGCTCCAGCGATGACGTCAGCTGGATTGCGTCCGAGATTCTCAGTGGTCATGGTTACTTCAGCGCGCCGACGCTCTGCAGGGCGGAAGTGAGCTGGGTGTAGGAATCTTCGAGGAATGCGTCCAGCTCGTCACCGGCAAGGTAGGCAGTGCCCCACTGGTTCCGCTCGGCGATTTCCTTCCAGGAGTCCGACTCCAGGAGTTCCTGCAGCTTCGTCTCCCAGTACGCGACCGCGTTCTCCGGCATGTTCGGCGGGCCGTAGACACCGCGCCAATTGGTCAGCGTGACGTCGTAGCCGAGTTCAACGGCGGTCGGAATCCCAGCCAGCGGCTCTTCGAGTCGGTCCTCGGACAGGACGGCCAGGCCGCGGAGTTCGCCGGCCTCTATTTGCGGTCCGTACTCCGTGACGCCGGAGACACTGGCGAGCACGTCGCCGTTCATCAGGGCCGTGAGGTACTCGCCGCCGCTTTCAAACGCGATGAAGTTGATGGCGGACGGATCGCCGCCGGCAGCCTCGACCAGCAGCGCCAGCGGCAGCTGGTCGTCGCCGTCGGCCGCGACCGGTACCGACTTCGGATCCTTGACGATCGCGTCCAGCAAGGCGTCGAGGTCGGAGTACTTGGAATCGGCCGGCACCGCCACCAGGAAGTTCTCGATCAGCAACCGGGCGATCACGGTCACGTCCTTGTAGTTCACGTCGCACATGCCGCGCAGCTCCATCGACTGCAGCGGCACCGAGGTCATCGCGATCTCATTGGAGGCATCGGCGTTCTTGTTGATCATGTCGTTCAGCAGCACGCAGCCCACCGACCCAGGACGGTTCTGCACGTTGACCTGCACGGGCACGGCATCCTCGCGTTCCATCACCTCGACCAGTGCACGGGCGGTGCCGTCCCAGCCCGAGCCGGGTTCGGAGCCGACGCTGAAGTTGATGGGACGGTTCGGATAATCTTCGCCGGCGTCGCCGCTTGCGGCGGAACAACCAGTCAGGGCGACAGCGGCGACGAGCATTGCCGTGCCTGCCATAAGGACACGCTTCATCGGGTTCCTCTCAAGAAAACATTTCCGGTGCGACCGAACTTGCAACTCTCATATTTTGGGAGTACATTTCAATCTGTGACAACGGACACAGTAACAGGGGTCGGTGTACTCGACAAGGCCATGTCGATAGTTGACGCGGTCGAGTTCCACCCGATGACCGCAACGGATCTTGCCCAACTCCTCAAGATGAACCTGTCGACCACCCACCGGCTGGCCACTGCGTTGACGCAGCACGGACTGGTCAGCCGCGGCGACGACGGCCGTTACGGCCCGGGCGTCAGGTTCGACATGAGCAACATCGCCTGGGCTTCCCGGCCCCTGCTCACGCAGTTACGCGACGAGACGTCGGAGACCGCCCAGCTGTGGGTGCGGCGCGGAGATGCGCGCCTCTGCCTTGAATCGGTCGACGCAGCGCAGGAGTTGCGGGTGACCCTGCCGGCTGGATGGATGCTGCCGCTTTCAGAGGGCGGTTCTGCGGCGTTTGTCCTGCTCAATGAATCCAGGCGGCGTGATGACGGCTCGGATCCCGGCTGGATCGAGAGCGTGTCGCAACGCACCGTCGGACTGTCCTCGGTGAGCGCGCCCGTGCGGGTAGGCGGCAAGGTTGTTGCGGCGGTCTGCCTCGGCGTGCCGCTGCCCCGCGTCCAGACCTCGCCCGGCCAACAGTGGGGCGAACGCGTGGTGGCGGCGGCCAACGAGCTGGCGCAGCGCCTGAACCGCTAGCATTCCGGTGGCGGGTCCGCCCAAAAGGGAGCTAGGCCCTGGCGCTCGAAGGGGCCCGGGTCTACACCGCGCGCCGCCGCGTGAGGCCGACAGGCCAAGCATCCTCATGGCTGTACCGGATACGCCACAACGGACGCTGGGGAAGTTTTTTCAATCCGTACTTACGGAGAAAACAGCATCTTTGTTGTGCGGAAGCCGGTCAAGCGGCTGCGGCCCAACGTGGCGCATCCTTAACACAGCAGTCTCGGCAGCACCGGCCCCTAACAGCAGGGGCCAGCGGAACGGTCCAAACACTGCGGGTCAGCTGCGGCGGGGAGCGGCAGCAGCCGGCATGATTCAGCCGCGGTGTTTTGCGGCACAGCTGACGCAGTACTGCGCCTCCGGCCTGATCTCCAGCCGTTCGCGCGGAATCGGGTTGCCGCAGGACGTACACCGGCCATAAGTCCCGGCCTCCAGCCGTTCGCGGGCTGCAGCAATGTTGGCCAGCGCCTTTTCCGTGCTGACCAGCAGCGCCACCTCGCGGGCCCGTTCCAGCGTGGCCGTGGAACCTTCGGGGTCATGCTCGTCGTCGGCCGGGATGTCGCGGGTCGCCTCGGTGACTTCCGCAATGTCCATGGTGAGACGTTCTACTTGTGCCCGGTCGGACGCCTCCCGCGCATCCAGCAAGGCAGCGAAGTGCTCCACCTCGTCCTGGGTTAGCTGGTCGCTCATGCTGGCCTCCCATCCTCGCGCAGTCCGGCGGTTTCCGAACCGGAGTGCCCCTAGAATACGCCGTTGCCGCAGACCCGGCGCGGTCGGCCGGAGAAAAGGCCGGGTTACTGCGCCCGGTCAGCCGTTGAGCTTGCCGGCCATCCGCTCGCGCATCGCCACGCTGGCGGCGTTCAGCCCGATGATCTGCACGTTCTTTCCGTGCTGACGGTACTTCTCCGTGATCGCATCGAGCGCCGCCACGGTGGAGGCGTCCCAGAGGTGGGAGGCGTGCATGTCGATGACCACTTGGTCCGGGTCCAGCGCATAGTTGAACTGGGTGTAGAGGTCGTTGGAGGAGGCGAAGAACAACTCGCCGTCGACCACGTAGGTGGCCGTTTCTTCACCGTTCAGCTCCAACACCGTCCGCTCCACCGTCACCAGGTGGGAGACCCGGTTGGCGAAGAGCACCGTGGCGGTCAGCACGCCGAGGCCCACGCCGATGGCCAGGTTGTTGGTCGCTACGGTGGCGACGACGGTGACCAGCATGACGGCTGTCTCGCTCTTCGGCATCATCTTGAGGGTCGAGGGCTTGATGCTGTGCCAGTCGAAGGTTGCCCAGCAGACGAAGATCATCACGGCCACCAGCGCGGCCATCGGGATCAGCGCCACCACGTCGCCCAGGGCCACTACCAGGATCAACAGGAACACACCGGCCAGGAACGTGGAGATCCGGGTCCGGCTGCCCGACGCCCGGACGTTGATCATGGTCTGGCCGATCATCGCGCAGCCGCCCATGCCGCCGAAGAAGCCGGTGATGATGTTGGCCGCCCCCTGACCCCAAGACTCGCGGGTCTTGGACGAACGGGTGTCGGTGATGTCGTCCACCAGCTTCGCCGTCATCAGCGATTCGAGCAGCCCCACGAAGGCCATCGCCAAGGCATACGGGAAGATCACTCCGAAGGTGTCCCAGGTCAGCGGCAGCTGCGGAAAGAACAGTGCGGGCAGGCTGTCCGGCAATTCGCCCTTGTCTCCCACCGTCGGCACGGTGATGGATGCGAACACCGTGATCAGCGTCAGTACCACGATCGCCACCAGCGGCGCCGGCACCACCGTGGTCAATTTCGGCAGGCCAAAAACAATCACCAGTGCCAGCGCGGTCAACGGGTACACCAGCCACGGAACGCCCAGGAGTTCGGGCACCTGCGCCAGGAAAACCAGGATGGCCAGCGCGTTGACGAAGCCCACCATCACCTGCCGCGGAATGAACCGCATCAGTTTGGCCACCCCGAGCAGCGCCAGCAGCACCTGGAACACGCCCGCCAGGATCACGGCGGCCACTAAATAGTCCAGGCCGTGGCTGTCCACCAGCGGGGCGATCACCAGCGCCACCGCACCGGTGGCCGCGGAGATCATCGCGGGCCGGCCGCCCAGGAAAGCAATCGACACGGCCATGGTGAAGGAGGCAAACAACCCGATGCGCGGGTCCACGCCGGCAATGACGGAGAACGCAATGGCCTCCGGGATCAGGGCCAGCGCAACCACCAGGCCGCCGAGCACTTCGGTCTTCAGCAGCCGCGGCGATTTGAGCGTCCGGAGTACGGACTGGCGCTCCTCGGGGGTCAGCTCCGGCTGCGCTGTCGTGGTGGGCACCAGTGGGCTCCGATCTTCTTGCGGGGGACCGATCAATTCTACCGGCGGCCCTTGCCCGCTGGGCTTCCATCCCCTCTGCCGCTGCCGCACCACCAGCGGTACCCTCGGTTCAGGAGGTACCGCCATGGCAGCCGAACTGCAGACCGACGTGCTGGTCATCGGGGCCGGCCCCACCGGACTCATGCTCGCCAACTGGCTGGCCAAGCTGGACATCAAGCACATCATCGCCGACAGCAAGTCGGGCCCCACCCGGGAATCGCGGGCCTTGGGCGTGCAGTCGCGCAGCATGGAAATCTACGACCAACTGGGCCTCGCCGGGACCGTTGTGGCCGAAGGAAATCTGGCGGAGGCCATCATCATCGGATTCGGGCCCAGGCCCCGGGGTAGGATCCCGCTGGGCCGAATGGGCCGCGGCATCACGCCGTTCCCGGGCGTCATGTTCTACGAACAGAGCAAGAACGAAGAGATGCTGCTGCGAAACCTGAAGGCACTGGGCGGCGAGGTGCTCTGGGAGTGCCGGCTGGCCGAGCTGGACCTGGTGGACGGAGGCGCGCACCCGGACTACCCCGTCCGGGCCCAGCTGACAGGCCCGGCCGGCGAGGCCTCGGTCCGTGCCCGCTACTGCGTCGGGGCGGACGGGGCCTCGTCCACCGTGCGGGCCAGCCGCGGCATCGCCTTCGAAGGTTCCACCAGTCCGCACACGTTCTTCGTCTGCGACGCCACCGACGTGCAGGGCCTGTCCCATGAAGAGGTCAACGTCCGCGCCGGGATCGACGAATTCCTGCTGGGGTTCCCCATGACGGGTTCCGGCCACGAGCGGCTTATCGGTGTGGTCAGCGACGCCTCGTCCGCCACCCAAGGGCCCAGCAACGACGGCGGTGCGGACGTTTCGGAGGAGGCCATCCGGGAGCGTCTGGCCAAGAAGTTCAACGTCGGCTACGGCGGCTCGAATTGGTTCTCCACCTACCGCGTGCATCACCGGATCGCCGGGCAGTTCCGCGACGGCCCGGTGTTCCTCGCCGGGGACGCCGCGCACGTTCACTCCCCCGTGGGCGCGCAGGGCATGAACACCGGGCTTCAGGACGCCCATAATCTGGCCTTCAAGTTCGCCGACGTCCTGGGCGGCCGGGCCGCGGACTCCTATCTGGACCGCTACCAGGCCGAGCGGCGGCCGGTCGCGGTGCGGCTGCTGCAGACCACTGACCGGGTGTTCGGGTTCATCACGTCGACCGCGCGCTGGGCCATCGCCGCCCGAAAATGGGCGCTGCAGTTCCTCATCCCGGTTGTCACACGCATCGTGCCGCGGTCCCGGGGCGCCTCCCGCATGTTCGGCTACATATCGCAGACCCGGATCCACTACTGGATGAGCCCGGATGCGAAGGAAGCGGCCGGAGGCCGACGCGGCAAGGTCGTGGGACGGCGACTGCCGTACGCAGGCAGCAATTTCGATACGCTGCGCAGCCTGCAGTGGCAGGTGCACTCTTACGGCGAGCCGGGCCCCGCCGTCGTCAATCATGTGCAGTCGGCACTGGGGCTGGCCATGCACGTGCTACCGCGCGAAGGGAACACCACACTGGATCCGGAGCAACTGTATTTGGTGCGGCCGGACGGATTTGTTGCGGCCCAGGCGGTGCCCAGTTACGCCGTGTCAACGTTCGCCCAGGCGCTGCGGCGCGGGCGCCGGTCTGCCAAAGTCTGACCCGTCGTCCCGCCGCGGGCCGAACAGTTCGAAAGGAATGAAGATGGCGCTCTATCTATCGAAGTTCAGCTACACCCCGGAGGCCTGGGCCAGGATGGTCAACAACCCCGAGGATCGGCGGAAGGCGGCCAAGGCCTACATCGAATCCGTCGGCGGGAAGCTGCACGGCTTCTGGTACGCCTTCGGCGCGCACGACGGCTATACGGTCTGGGAGGCCCCGAACAACGTATCCATGGCCGCAGTGGCGCTGGCCATCAGCGGCGGCGGCGCCATGAGCTCCTTCGAAACCATCCTGCTGCTGACCGTCGAGGACACCATCGATGCCTTGCGCATGGCCGGAGAAGTCCGGTACCGGGCCCCCGGCACCGGAGGCACCGGCTAGACCTCCACGCCCTTGGGGACCACCATCATCGGGCACATTCCGTGGTGCAGCACGGCCTGGCTCACCGAGCCGAGCAACAGGCCCGGAAAGCCGCCGTGGCCGCGCGTGCCCAGCACCATCAGTTCGGCTGTGCGGGTGGCGTGGATCAGGATCTGGGCAGGTTTATCCAGGTAGAAATTCCAACTGGCATCCAGCTCCGGGAACCGGCCCCGGACCTCGCCCAGCGCGGCGTCCAGTTCGGCGGTGACTTCCTCACGGAACCGCTGCGCCCCTGCCACGTTGTCCAGCCAGAGCGAGTCGCGGTAGAACGGCGCCCGGGCGGATAGCATCCGGAGCGGGATGGCATGCCGGCCGGCTAATTCGGCGGCCGCCCACAATGCCGGATTGGAGCTGCCCGCGGCATCGACACCAACCACCACCTGGCCGGCATAGCTGAACTTCTCGTTGGGGTCCGGCGGATGCAGCCCCTGGTCCGTTCCACCCTGCGGCGACGGGACCAGCCACGGCACCGGGCCGCCGGGCAACGCCGCGGCGGCGTCACCGGATACTTCGGCCGCCGTTGTGCCGGGCGTCCACCGCTCCGGCACCACTACCGTGGGACACTCTCCGTGCGCTGCCAGCCCCGAGGAGACACTGCCCAGCAGCCGGCCCGCAAAGCCGCCGCGGCCACGTTTGCCCACCACGGCCAACCCTGCGGACGCCGTTTCGTCCACCAGCACCTCGCTCGGGTCGCCGGCGACCACGTGCCCTTCCGCCCGCAAGCCCAAGGCTCCCGCTCGGTCCAGCGCGGTCTGCAGCACACCCTCCCCGCCGCGCCGGGCGGACGCCAGATACTGGTGGTCCACCTGGGGATCGTCAACACCGGCGGACGAGATCACGGTGACCAGCCGCACCGACCATCCCCGCGAATGCGCCTCGGACAGCCCCCAGTCAAGCGCCCGGCCGCTGGTTTCCGAGCCGTCGAACCCCACCAAGACGACCTCTTCCATGCCCCCACCTTAGGGGAAGCCGGCGGCGCTGAGTAGGTGTGGCAGCAAGGACGACGGCGCGCCGGCGGCAGGGCACGGCAGGGGGGCGGTCCCGCCGTCGAGATCACACCACCACGGTTCCGGCGGCCCGGTCGTGCGGACCGCGACCGGTGACCAGCACCATGGCAATGTAGGCCACTGCCGCCGCTGTGGCGGCCTGCTGCCCGATGAAGATCCACGTGGGCGGCATGGCCTGATAGCCGTGCAGGTAGTAGAACCACATCATCTGCCAGACGAAAATGTGCGCACATTCCCACGGCAGCAGCTTCACGACCGTGCGGATCAGGATTTGCTTCCGAGACGGCGCCGTCCCATTCAGCGCGGCCACCGTCAGGCCCATCCGGCGCTTGCCCCAGGTGGCGTGCCTGGGGCCGGCTTCCGTCCGGTACAGATACACGCCGACCACGAACGTGAGCAGGAAGAAGAACAGGGTCTGGCTGCCCAGCGGCCCCAGCACGGCGAGCGTGTCGGGAAAGTCCCCGAAGACACCCCGCCACAGCAGCGACAGCAGGGCCAGCACCGCCATCCAGGTGAGGATCACCAGATAGTCCAGCAGCAGCGCCAGCAGGCGCCGTCTGAAGCCGGCTCCGGTGCGCGGTCTCGTCATGGCCATGCCATGGGACGCTACGCGAGGAAACCCAGACTGGAAAGGACTGCCCGAGGCGCCGGCACCGTCCTCCAGCAGGTCCCCTAGCCGGCGAGCACCATGGCGAGCAACCCCACCAGGGCGGACAGGAGGCCAACCCCGGTAAGGATCTTGCCCAACAGCAGCACAATCCGGCCCGGCGGCTCCGGTTCGGAAACCTGCCATCGGTCGGGCCGTCGGGCGTCGTAGTAGACCAACACATCCGAGCCGGCCGCCACATCGGCGCTGGTTCCGGCCGGAAAAACACCTTCCAGGAAGCCGTGCCGGGTGTCGAACCAGCGCACGCCCCGTCGGCGTCCGTCGTCGAACGCAACGCCATCGGCTCTGTGCCACCGAATCCCGGCCAGCCGCAGCACCGCGGCCACCAACAGCAACAGCACTCCCGGAACCAGGGCAGCCCACGTCAGCACCTCGGTGACTAATCCGATGGACGTGGCAAGATCTGGCATGGACAGATCGTATGCCACGCTGCGGAATCTCCGGGGAAAATTTTGCTGAACATTGCACGGCCGAAGCCATCTAACGACGACGGCGCTCACCCGGTCTCCGCGCGGGTCTCCACGCGCTCGCTGGCGCTCGCTAGGTCGACCACCGTGCGTTGGCGCTCGCTTGATCGACCATCGTGCGTTGGCGCTCGCTCGGTCGACCACCGTGCGTTGGTGCTCGCTTGATCGACCACCGGGCGCGCTAGGGCAAACCGAGGATGCCGGCAAGTACGTCCAGATGATGCTCAAACAGCAACCCGGGATCGGTGAAGGTTTCCCGCCCGTACTGGCCGAACACCTCGAAATTCAGCGCACCGAAGAGGGAAGTCCAGACCAGCGTGCCGCGGGCCACCAGCGCATCCGGAGCCGCCAGACCAAATTCGCGGCGAATGGCGGCGAGGTCATGCTGGAGCGGGTCGGGCAGGGCCGCTGCAGGATGCGCGGAGGCTGGCGGCGTCGGCTCCTGCACCAGCTGTGGTCCGGTGCCCGCCGGATTGGCCGCGAGTGCGCCGGCGCGGTAGGCGTCGTCGATAAGCCGCACCAGCGCGACCACCACCCGGATGCCGGGACCGGTGGTGCGCTCGGCCGGGGCCTGGTACCCGGGTACCGGCGAGCCGAACAGCAAGGCGTAGCGGGCCGGTTCTCGCAGGCCCCATTCCCGAACCGCCCTGCACAGGGCCCGGAACCTGCCCCCGGCGTCGTGTTCCCCCGCAGCAGCGACCGCTTGCTCCACTGCCTCGCCCAGTTCGTTGTAAGCCTCCACCACCAACAGGGTCAGCAGCTCGTCCCGGCTGCCCACGTAGCGATAGACCGCAGAGGACACCACGCCAAGTTCACGGGCCACGGCGCGCAGCGACAAAGCCGCGGCACCGACTTGGCTCAACTGTTCCCGGCCAATCCGGACAATTTCGTTGATCGTTTGCTCGCGGGCGCGTTCGCGCGGGGTCCCTGCCATGTCCCGATCCTGTCGCACCGGTGAGAGCAGTGTCAACTTTCGAGAGCACTGCTCTTGACAAGCGCGTGACTTGAGGTCCACAGTGGTTTCGAGAGCACTGCTCTCTCCGCCAGCGGAACGGCGAAATGCCGCCGCGGCCGCGGCGAACCAGACTTTGGACGCGGACAGGAAGATCATCATGAGCAACCTCTACATCGTCACCGGGGCCGGCCCGGTGGGCAGCACCATCGCCGAGCAACTGGCCGGGCAGGGCCACCGCGTGCGGATCCTGACCCGTTCCGGCAGCGGGCCGGACCACCCGCTGGTGGAGCGCCGGTCCGTGGATGTTTCCCGCCCGGAGGAGTTGGACGAACTCTTCGCAGGAGCTTCCGCGGTCTTCCACTGCATCCACGGCAGCGCCTACAGTGCCGCCGCATGGCAGGCCGAACTGCCGGCGGCCGAGCAGACTGTCCTGGCCGCGGCTGGCCCGGCCGGAGCGGTGGTGGTCTTCCCGGAAAGCCTCTACTCCTACGACCGGCCGGATCAGGTGATGACCGAAGCCAGCCCGCGCCGGGCCGACGGCGGCAAACGGGGCGTGCGCACCGAGCTGCTGGCCGGCCGCGCTTCGTCCCCCACGCCGACCGTGAGCGTGGTGGCCTCGGACTTCTTCGGCCCGCATGTGCTCAACGCGCACGCCGGCGAGCGCATGGTGCCGCTGGTGCTGTCCGGGAAGACCATCCGGGTGCTGGGCAAGCCGGACCAGCCGCACTCCTTCACCTATGTCCCGGACCTGGCCGCCGCAATGATTGCCGCCGCCGGCAACCGGAAGGTCTGGAATACGGTGCTGCACGCCCCGACGCTTCCGGCGGTCACGCAGCGCGGCATGGTCGAGGCCTATGCCCGGGCCGCCGGGACCCCTGCCCCCAAGGTCGGCTCCATTCCGGGCTGGCTGCTGCGCGGCCTGGGCCTCTTTTCAGCCGGGATGCGCGAACTGGCGGAGATGACGTACCAGTTCGAGCGGCCGTTCGTGATGTCCTCGGCACGGAGCGAAGAACTTCTGGGGCTCCGGCCGACGCCGCTGGACAAGGCCGCAGCGGAGACCGTGGGCTGGTGGCGGGACCGCCTGGCGTCCCGGCAGGAAGCCGGATCCGCCGCCTGAGCCGGACCGCCGCCGTCGTCATTTCAGCGGATGGAGATGGTCCGCAGGTCCAACTGCCGCAGCACGTGGTCAACGACTTCCGGATCCATGTCCGGTTCGCTGCGGGCAGCCACCACTTCCTGCCGGGCGGCATTAAGCGCAATGGTCTGGGCGGTGACCAGCACCTCGCGGCCGGCCTTGCGCGACTTGGGATACTTGCTTCCGGCAGCGCTCAGCAGGTCGGTGCCGAGCCGGTGCATCCGCTGCCGGACCGCTTCCACTTTTTCCTCCGGCAGGTCCTTCATTAGTTCGGAATCGCGAAGCGCGGCGATGGCCGCCTCCTGCGCGCGCCCGGCCAGGACGCGGGCCGCTTCACGTTCTACCGTGCCCGTGTCCTGGGCCTTGAGGATGCGCATCAGCCACGGCAGGGTCAGGCCGGGCAGCACCAGCGTGGCCAGCAGCACGGCGCAGGCGACCACCAGGATCTCGTGCCGGCCGGCGAAGGCCGTGCCGTCCGGCAGCGTTACCGGGATGGCCAGGGCCAGCGCCAGGGTCGCGAGCCCGCGCATGCCGCACCAGGTCAGGATCAGCACGTCCTTGGTCGAGGTCGGCGGCAGCGCATCGTCCTTGCCGCGGGACAGCCAGGCCAGCCCTGTCATCCACAGGAACCGCACCGCAATCACCAGGACGCAGACCGTCACCGCCAGGCCGAGCATGCCGAAGACGGCTGTGCCTTCCTCCACGACGACCTGCCGGATCTCCAGCCCCATCAGCCCGAAGGCCAGGCCGGTGGCCAGCAGTTCCACCACGTCCCAGAACGCCCGCCGCGTGACCCGCTCGGCGGCATCCTGCGGTCGGGAACGCCGTTGGATCTCCAGCGCCGTCACCACTACCGCCACCACCCCGGACGCGTGCAACTCTTCGGCCAGGATGTAGGCGGCAAACGGCACCACCAGCGTAATGGCGCTGCGGGCCACCAGCGAGGTGACGAAGTGGGTCATCATCATGGTGATCCAGCCCATCAGGATGCCGAGCGCGACGGCGAGGGCAGCCCCCAGCAGGAACTGGAGCAGCAGCCCCACGCCGATTTCGCCGCCGGACAGCGCCGCCCCGACGGCGGCCTGGAAGATCACGATGGCCGCGGCATCGTTGAAGAGTCCCTCGCTCTGCAGCACCGTGATCAGCCGCCGCGGCATCCGGACCCGCCCGGCAACGGATTCCACCGCCACCGGGTCGGGCGGCGCCATCACGGCGCCCAGCGCGATGGCGGCGGGCAGGCCAATGCTGCCGATCATCAGCCACGCTGCACCGGCCACCACCGCCGTGGTCACCGCTACCAGGGCCACCGCCAGCAGCACGATGGTGCGCCAGCGGATCCGGAACACCGCCCAGGAACTGCGCTGTGCGGTGGCGTAGAGCAGGGGCGGCAGGAAGAGCGGGAGGATCAGCTCCGGCGGAATGTGGATTTCCGGGAACCCCGGGATGAAGGTGAGGGCCACGGCCAACAGCAGCATCAACACCGGATAGGGCAGCCGCAGCCTTTCGCCAAGGCCCACCGCCACCACTGTGGCAAAGAGCAGTCCGATGATGAGTGCCAACTGGTCCACTGTCCCGCTTCCGTCGAGGTGTGCTGAGGATGAGCCGGGTCTGTGAACGCGGTTCCGGGTGCTACAAATCTACCGCTCCGCGCCGGACGCCCGGAGGCACCAGCACGGCCAGGCGGGTCCTTGTGGCCAGCCGCTGGCGGTGAGAAAGTGATTCCATGCCCGCCGATTCCGCCGCCGTGCGCCGTGGCCTCGCCGGACCCTAACTCGATGTACGGTCGCAGTAAGGTTCCTTACTGCCACGTAGTGCGGCGCCGCACCGCGCAGCGGCACCGCCCGTCAACCCATCCGCCCACGTCACCCATCGGTGGCACCAGCCCCACAACCGGCTGGCGCCACCATTTTCCGGAGGTTTAATGACCAGCATGCCTGCACCACAGGACGCGTTTTACGCCGAGCCCGAGCCCGACCTCGCACCCGAGGCGGCCGTCGAGATCAACTCTCCCGCCGCCGTCGTGCGCCTCACCGAGCGCGCCGATGTGGCCAGGGTCAAGGGGGTTTACGCACTGGTCAACACCTCCCTCACGCCGCACCAGGCGATGGTGGAGGACCTGCTGTTTGTCCGCAGGGTCCTTGACCAGGCGCAGATTCCCTACCTTCTGGTGCGTGGCAACGACGCCCGGCCGGTCATGGCTGTCAACTGGGAGCAGCGCGACGAGCTGCGGGCGGCCCTGGTGGCGGCCTGCGCGGACGAACCGTTCTATTCGCTGACCATGGACGCGAAAAAGAAGACCGCCCGGCTGGTGGCCGACGGTGAACTCGCCGACGGCGACCAGACGCGCGCAATCCGGTTGTACCGCCCGCGGATCGAGCCCACCGGCGGGCTGCGGTATGGCCAGGGCACTGGTGTGCAGGTGGAGCTGTGGCGCTGGGACAACGGGCTGATCCACCTGCCGATCGAGAACTCGCTGACCCGGCGCACGCTGCCGGCCGCGGAGGCTGTCCGCGGCGAGGTGGAGCGCTACGGGCACCGCTGGCCGACCATCGAGAACATGTTCGCCGACCATGCCACAGACATCGACTTCGAGATCGACATTGTCTTTTCGTGGGTGGACGGGAACAACCGGGAGTACCAGCAGTACCGGAACAGCTTCATGGAGAACGCGGTGCTGGGCGAGGGCGACGACGCCGATGCGCGCTTCCGCCAGATCGACGAGCTGCGCTATGCCCTGCGCTCGGTCTACATGTTCGCGCCGTGGATCCGGCGCATCTTCATCTGCACCGACTCGCCGCTGCCGGACTGGCTGGACGCGGAGCATCCGGACATTCGGGTGGTGCGCAGCGAGGAGCACTTCCGCGACTCCTCCGTGCTGCCGGTCTTCAATTCGCAGGCGATCGAGGCGCAGCTGCAGCACATCGAGGGGCTGGGCGAGCATTTCCTCTACTCCAACGACGACATGTTCTTTGGCCGGCCGGTGGGCCCGGACATGTTCTTCTCCCCCGGTGGGATCACCAAGTTCGTGGAGGCCGACACCCGGATTGGGCTCGGCGACAACCACCTGGACCGCTCCGGTTTCGAGAACGCGGCCCGGGTGAATCGCAAGCTGCTGCACGACCGCTTCGGACGGATCACCACCCGGCACCTGGAGCACTGCGCGGCGCCGCTGCGCAAATCGGTGCTGCTGGAGATGGAGGAAGAATTCGCGGACGAGTTCAAGTCCACCGCGGCCAGCCGGTTCCGTGCCAAGGACAACATCTCGGTGACCAACTCGCTGTACCACTACTACGCCCTGCTGACCGGGCGGGCGGTGACGAATCCCGGAGCCGAGGTCCTGTACGTGGACACCACCATGTACTCCGGCCTGAAGAAACTGGAGAAGCTGCTGCAGAAGCGCAACCGGGACTTCTTCTGCCTCAACGACGGCAGCTTCCCGGAGGTCCCCGCCGAGGAACGCCAGCGCGTGGTCACCGACTTCCTGGCCCGCTATTTCCCGTTCCGCGCACCGTGGGAGAAGGCACCGGGCGCCTAGCCGACGGCCCCGGCGTCAGGCCCTGGCCTCATCTCCGTGCCGCGGTTCGCCGGTCAGAGGTGGGCGGGGATCCTGCCCGGACGCACGGCGTCGGGAATGACGACGCCGGCGGCCTCCAACCGCTGCCGGGTCTGGGCTGCGGTGACCTGCCGTCCCACCGGCAGCCCGCCGCGGGCCGGAACCACCGAATGGACCACCGTGTCCTCGTAGACGTGGACCATGTTGTAGGCCTGCGCGGCATCGCGGCCGCGGGTGCTGCCGGCGTCGGCGGCCAGATCCTGGGTGTAGCAGGTTGCCGAGGCGACGGACACTGGGATGCCGGCGAACGTGGCGGTGGTGGAATAGTGCAGGTGGCCGGCGATGATCCCGTTCACATCGCTGCCGCGCAGCACCTCGGCCAGCTCGGCTTGGCCCCGCAGCTCCACCAGCACCGAGAGGTCCTGCACGCTGGGCACCGGCGGGTGGTGCATGGCCAGGATGGTTCCGTGCGGTGCGGGTTTGGCCAGCTCGTCGGCGAGCCACTGCAGCTGCTCGTCCTCCAGCCGGCCGTAGTGGGCACCCGGAACGGTCGAATCCAGCGTCATCACGCGCAGACCGTTGACGTCGTACACCCGGTCCAACGGTTCGGCGCCGGCGGGCTCGTCCAGCAGCATGGTCTTCAGCCCGGTGCGGTCGTCGTGGTTGCCCATCGCCCAGATCACTTGGGCGCCGAGGCTTACCGCCGCCGGTTCGACGATTCTCCGCAGTCTGGCGTAGGCCTCCGGTTCGCCCTTGTCCGCCAGATCGCCGGTAAACACCAGGGCTTCGGGCCGGGAGCCGGAGTCTTGCAGATCCTCGAAGATCTGCCCCAGTCTTGCTTCGCTGTCCACCGCCCCGTAAAGCCGGCCGTCGCCGCCCACCAAGTGGGTGTCGCTGATGTGGAGTAGGAAGTGGTTGGGCCGTGGATGCTCGGCCTGACGGAGGTCCATCATCTACCTTCTGCTGCTCGCCGGACGTGTGCTGTCCGGTCCACTACAAACCATACAAACAGAAAAACGCTGAACTGTGGGTGAATTTGGCGCGGCAATTACGTATATTCGGGCTAAGTTTTCTCCACGATGCCGAAATGGGCCGCGAACAACGGAGCTAGTTCACCGATCTGGAACGTTGTCATGGCCGCCCCGCGCAGGCCCTCCAACCCGGCCAGTTCCCGCATCTCCAAGCCCCGCAGGTCGACCTGCTTCAGCTTCGCCGCGGTCAGGTCCAGCCGCCGCACCCGGCTGTCGGCGAAGGCCAACCGGTGGGCAGTGGCGCCGCCGAGATCCAGTTCGTCCAGGATGCAGCCGGTGAACAGCACATCCTGCAGTTCGGCACCGCGCAGGTTCACATAGCCCAGTTTGCAGTTGCGGAACTCGACCGATTCCCACTCGGACTCGTATACCTCGGCCGAACCGAACCGGGAACCGTCGACCACCACCCGCCGGAACTGCGAGCGGGGAGCGCTGAACACCGGCGCGTTCAGCCGCTCGATCGCCACGTCCACGAAGCCGGCGGACCGCAGGTCGGCACCGTCAACCGAGACGTCTTGGAAGGTGCACTCCCTGAACGACACACCGGCCAGCCGCCGGCCGTCCAGCTCGGAGCCAACAAAGCTCAGGCCTGTCAGGCGCCCTTCCGGTGCCAAAGCTGACGCATCGCCGTCGGTCATCAGCCCCAGGTCCGGGGCATCGATACGCGGAGTGAAGTCGGTGGGTCTGGCCATCTTGGGAGCATAGCGGAGAAGACACCGGCGCGGAGGCGGCCTTGCCGGTTGGCGGAAGCGGCCGGCACGCCGTCTCAGGTGACCAACCCGCCAATTCCAGGTCCGTTCTCTGCGCTGGGTGAAGAACAGGTGCGCTGGCCGCCTAATCCGTGTTCGATGGGAATCATGCAGATTCTCATCCTGGGCGGTACCGCTTGGTTAGGACATGAAATCGCCGCCGAAGCACTGCGCCGCGGCCACCAGGTCACCTGCCTGGCCCGCGGGACCTCCGGATCGGTGCCGGCCGGAGCACGGCTGGTCCGTGCCGACCGCGATGCCCCGGACGGCCTGGACACCGTCGCGGAAGAGCGCTGGGACGCCGTGCTCGATGTCTCCCGTCAACCGGGCCAGGTCCGCCGAGCCGCGACCGCCTTGGCCGGCACGGCGGAGCATTTCACCTTCGTATCCTCCGGCAGCGTCTACGCCGACCACGGCAGCCCCGGCGCGGACGAAACCGCCGAATTGCTGCCGCCACTGGAGTCCGACGTGATGACCTCCCCGGACGTCTACGGCGCGGCGAAGGTCGCGTGCGAGGACGCAGCCCGGAACGCGTTCGGCCCCGGCCGCAGCCTGATTGTCCGGCCAGGCCTAATCGCCGGTCCCGGAGACACCACCGACCGCACCGGCTACTGGCCGCTGCGTTTCGCCCGACCAGTGGCCGACGACGGCGCCGTCCTCATCCCCGACGCGCCGGGCTTGGACGCCCAGGTCATTGACGCCCGCGACCTTGCCGCCTGGCTGGTCGCCGCAGCGGAAAAGCGGCTGGCGGGCGAGTTCAATGCCGTGGGTGACACACTCACCTTGGCCGAGCATCTGGAGATCGGCCGCGGCGTTGCGGGCCACACCGGTCCGGTCTTCATGCTGGACCAGCAAGAACTGGCCGCTGCCGAGGTCAACCCCTGGGCCGGCGAGCGGTCCCTGCCGCTCTGGCTGCCGTTGCCCGACTTCGCCGGCTTCATGTCCCGCAGCAACGCCGCCGCCAAAGCGGCCGGCTTGGCCTTGCGCCCGCTGGCGGAGACTCTGGCTGACACGCTGGCGTGGGAGCTGGCGACCGGACCCGAGCGCCCGCGCAGCGCCGGACTGACAGCGGAGGAAGAGCGCCGGCTGCTGACCATCGCGCACCCTCGGACGTAAGGAACTGACCCTTGAGACGTCGCGCCTGCGGTTGTAGCGTGACAGGACAGCAGGCCGACAGGCCCGCCGCTTCCCAAGGAGGCTGCCGTGACCATTCCCCCGCCGCCGGATCCGCCCGATCCGAACGAGCCCCGGCCCACCCCGCCGTTTCCGCCAGAACCGAACCCGGACCCCATGGCGCCGCCGGAACCGAATCCGGATCCCTTTGCGCCGCCGGACCCCGGACCTGGCCCTTTCCCCGATCCCGGGCCGATGGTTCCACCGCGCGGACCCTAGGCTTGGCCCACCGCACCCAGTACCCTGGCTCCGCTCTGCCGCCCGCGGCAACATCCGGCAACACAGCGGGGAAACAACGGCGGACCACCTTAGAATGAGCGGGTGACCGCTACTTTTTGGGCCGCATGAGTTCGCGCCTGCACAGCCTCGTCATCGAGACGCTCGGCAAGCGTATTGTCTCGGGGGAACTGACGGCCGGTGCCACCACCCATTCCGAGCACTTCGAGTCCGAGCTCGGGGTCTCCCGCTCCGTGATGCGCGAGGCCGTCCGCGTGCTGCAATCGCTGGGCTTGGTGGAGTCGGTCAAGCGGATCGGAATCCGTGTGCTGCCGCCCGAGCGGTGGAACAAGTTCGACCCGTCGGTCATTCGCTGGCGGCTGGCCGCCGACGGCAAGGGCGTCCAGTTGCGCTCCCTCACGGAGCTGCGCTCCGCCGTCGAACCCGCTGCCGCCGAACTGGCAGCACAGCACTCCCCGGAGGAGATGTCCGCCGAGCTGATGGCCATCGCCGCGAAGATGCGCGCGGTGGGCCGGGCCGGCGATCTGCAGCACTTCCTGGAATTGGACATCCAGTACCACGCGCTGGTTTTAGCGGCCTCCGGCAACGAGATGTTCGCGCAGATGCACTCGATGATCGCCGAAGTGCTGCGCGGCCGGACCGACTACGGTCTGATGCCCGCACACCCGCACGAAGAAGCGCTGCAGCTGCACGTGGACGTCGCGGACGCCATCCAGTCCGGCCGACCCGAAGCTGCGCGGCAGGCGATGGACCAGATCATGCGCCGGACCATCGAGGAAGTCCGCGGTGTCTGGGATGACGAGCCCCGGCTGTTCGAAGAGTCCGACTCCTAGACCCGGCAGCCGGGCGGAATCCCGTCCAACGGATCCCGCCCGGTCCGGCGCCTACTCGGCGTCGTTGAAGCGCAGCAGCACCTTGCCGCTCTGCGACGAGTCGCGCGCCATCCCGAACGCCTCCAGCGCGTCGACCGCGGCGTATTCGTGGGTCATCACCGGATCCGCGTAGAGCGATCCGTCGGCCAGCGCCGCAATCACCTCGTCGATCTCGTCATTGAAGCGGAAGGAACCCACCAGCTCCAGCTCGCGGGTGATGGCCAGCGAAATCAGCGCCGGCTGCTCCCCCGACGGCAGCAACCCCACCATCACCACGCGGCCGCCGCGGGCAGCACCGCGCACTGCCGACGCGAGTCCGTAGTGGTTGCCGGAGGACTCCAGGCAGATGTCCGCCTCGACCGCGGCGATCGCCTCTGCGTCGGTGGCCAGCAGGGTCCGGCTCGCGCCGACCTCGCGCGCGATCTCCAGCGGCTTCGCGTGCATGTCCACGGCGACAATCTCGGCCGCGCCGGCCCGCTTCAGCACGGCGATGATCAGCGCACCGATCGGACCGGACCCGATCACCAGCACCCGCTTGCCGGCCACGTCTCCCGCCCGAGAGACCGCGTGCCAGGCCACGCTGGCCGGTTCCACCAAAGCGGCCCGGCGCAGCGGCAGGTTTTCCGGCAGCGCGCGCAGCATCCGGGTGGGCAAGTTGATGTAGCGCGCGAACGCTCCCTCGGTGTGCGGGAATCGGGCGGCGCTGCCCAGGTAGGTGCAACCCGGGGACAGGTTGGGGCGGTCCGACGGGTACTTGGAGCCGTCCCCCGGCCCGGGCGTCGCCGGGTGAACGGCCACCGCGGTGCCCGCTGCCGGGCCGCTGCCGTCGGCCGCGGCTGCCGCCACGGTGCCCACCACTTCGTGGCCCAGGAGCATCGGTGCCTTCAGGATGGATTCGCCAGCTGCGCCGTGCTGCCAGTAGTGCAGGTCGGAGCCGCAGATCCCGCCATAGGCAATTTCCACCACTGCCTCGTCCGGCCGGGCGGGTGCCAGCGCCACCGGTTCAACCCGCAGGTCTCCGGCCGCATGGGCCACAACGCCAAGGGACTGCGTGGGAAGGGTTGTCATGGGAACTGCCTTTCACTCTGAAAAAGTACGACGGCGGTGCGCCGCCTGGGGTGCCCGGGGCCGGCGCACCTCGGTGCCGCTACCCCGGCCCGAACCTCTTCGCCTGGGCGGGCCCGGTCCGGCCGGGGTCGGTCCTGTCCGTTCAGACGACGGTGGTCATGCCGCCGTCGATGAAGACCACCTGGCCGTTGACAAAGTTGGACGCGTCGGACGCCAGCCAGATGGCCGGCCCCACGATGTCCTCCACCGTGCCCCAACGGTGTGCGGGGGTCCGGCCCAGGATCCAGCTGTTGAACGTCTCGTCGTCAACCAGGTTCTGGGTCATCTCGGTGTGGATGTAGCCCGGAGCGATCGCGTTGATCTGCAGCCCCTGGGCAGCCCACTCGGCGGTCATCGCCCGGGTCAGGTTGCGGATGCCGCCCTTGGAGGCGGTGTACGGAGCGATCGTCGGACGGGCCAGGTCGGTCTGCACCGAAGCGATGTTGATGATCTTGCCCGCGCCGCGTTCGATCATGTGCCGGGCGGCCTCGCGGCCCACCAGGAACGCGCTGGTCAGGTTCGTGCGCAGCACGCGTTCCCAGTCCTCCACCGCCAGGTCCAGCATCGGCACCCGATGCTGGACGCCGGCATTGTTGACCAGCACCCACAGAGGTCCCACTTCGCGCTCGACCCAAGCCACGCCGTCGGCCGCTGCCTGCGCATCGGTGACGTCAAAGGCGCGGGCAAAGATCTTTTCCTCGCCGAACTCGGCCGCCAATTCCGCCCGGGTGGCTTCCAGCCGATCCTCGTCCAGCCCATTGAGCACCACGACGGCGCCGGCGGCGGCCAGCCCGCGGGCGATGGCCTTGCCGATGCCGCGGCTGGAGCCGGTCACCAGTGCTACGCGGGAGGAAATGTCGAACAGGTTCACAGTCATCTAACTCTCCAAATGCGGACGGGACGGCCGCAGCCGCCCCGTCCTTGATGCTCAGGTTGGTACTAGAACGACGAGGCGATCAGGAAGATGGCCAGTGCCAGCACGAAGCCGACAACGCCCACCAGCGCCTGGCCCACGGTCCAGGTCTTCAGCGTGGTCTTAGTGTCCATCTGGAAGAACCGGCTGACCAGCCAGAAGCCCGAGTCGTTCACGTGGCCAGCGAAGACCGAACCCGCGGCCAGTGCCAGCACAATGGCGGCCAGTTCCACCGGGTTGTACTCCGGGTTGCCCATCACTACCGGCTGGACCAGCGCGGCAGCAGTGGTCAGCGCCACCGTGGCGGAGCCCTGTGCCACGCGGACCACAGCTGCGATGACGAAGCCGGCCACAATGATCGGCAGCCCGATCGCGTCAAGCGAGTCGGCAATCGCGTTGCCGATGCCACTGGCACGCAGCACGCCGCCGAACATGCCGCCGGCACCGGTGATCAGGATGATCGAGCAGACCGGGCCGAGCGCGCTGTCCACCACGGTCTCAATCAGGCTGCGTTCCTTGCCCTGACGGCTGCCCAGCAGCCACATCGCCAGCAGCACTGTGATCAACAGCGCCACCGGGGTCTCGCCCAGCATCCGAAGGATCTGCACCCAGGTGTCCTCCAGCGAAACCACCTTGGCTGTGGCCAGCATGTTCAGGCCGGTGTTCAGGAAGATCAGCGCCAGCGGCAGCAGCAGCAGGAAGAAGATGGTTCCCAGCTTCGGTGCGGAGCGGAATTCGGATTCGACCGAGCCCTTCGGAGCATCCAGGATGTCCGGCACGGCGATGTTGAACTTGCGGCCCAGATAGTGGCCGAACAGGTAGCCCACCACGTACCAGGTGGGAATGGCTATGACGAGGCCCAGGATGAGGACCAGTCCGACGTCGGCGCCCAGCAGGCCGGTGGCGGCCACGGGACCTGGGTGCGGCGGCACGAAGATGTGCATGACCGAGAAGGCGGTAGCTGCGGGGAACGCATAGGTCAGCAGCGATCCACCGAGGCGGCGTGCCACGGTGAAGATGATCGGCAGCATGACTACCAGGCCGGCGTCGAAGAAGATCGGGAAGCCGAACAGCAGCGATGCCACGGACAGCGCCAGCGGTGCGCGCTTCTCACCGAACTTGTTGATCAACGCCTTGGTCATCACATCCGCGCCGCCGGAGACCTCCAGCATGCGGCCAAGCATGGCGCCCAGCCCGACCAGCAGGGCCACACTGGCCAGCGTCCCGCCGAAACCGCCCAAGAGCGTCGGCATTATCTCTGCGGTCGGAATGCCAGTGGCGACGGCGGTGAGCAGGCTGACGATAATCAGCGACAGGAAGGCGTGCACCCGGAACCGCATGATCAGCACCAGCAGCAGCGCGATGGCTGCCACGGCGACAAGCAAGAGGCCCGGCGTGCTCAACGTCCAGTTGAGCTCGAGTTCGGTCATCATTGTCCTTCGTTATTTCGGATGGTTATCCGTTTAGTTGTGTGTTTGAGCCTCAGGCGCCGGCGGAGCCGGCTGTTTCCCGCAGATAGTTCTCCACCCGCACCGAGATCTGGTCCGGCGAATCGGTAACGGGCACCTCCAGCCCTGCCTCGTCGTCGCCGAGCGGTTCCAGGGTCTGGAACTGCGAATCCAGCAAGGTCGGCGGCATGTATTCGTGGTCGCGCCCGCTGATCCGTGCGGCGATCAGTTCACGGCTGCCGGTGAGGTGGATGAATCTGGTCCCCGGCGCAAACGAGCGGATCAGGTCGCGGTAGCTGCGCTTCAAAGACGAACACGCAACGACTGCGGTGGTTCCCTCCGCCAGTTTGTCCGCCATGACCTGGCCGATCGCGGACAGCCAGGGCTGCCGGTCAACGTCGGTGAGCGGGTGCCCAGAGGCCATTTTTTCCTTGTTGGCAGCGCTGTGCAGATCATCGCCGTCGATGAATTCCAGGCCTAGATGCAAAGCGACGGCGGCGCCCACCGTGGATTTTCCGCATCCTTGGACACCCATGACCACCAGCGGGGGATATTGCAGAGACATGGGACAGAACTCCTCAGACGCACCATTACATCTGATTTGGTGACTAATCTCTCGCCAATAAATCAGATTTATCCGAAACAAAGTACCACTGGCTGACGGACTCCGGCAAAACACGAAACACTGATCAGGACGGGATATCCGCCGGACCGTAACGAATTGGCCCCCGCTTGCTTCCGGACCGTACCGCAGGCTCCATCCCGGGGCTAGATTGGTCTATACACGGTGTCCCGGCGCGGCACCATCTGCGGCGCCGCTGAGCCCGAGGAGGTCGGTATGTCCTTATCGGATGAAGAACGGCAGCGCCTGGACAAACTGGGGCATGAACTAGAGGACGACGATCCCCGCCTCGCCCGTTCGCTGTCCGGTCGCGGAGTCGTGGTGTTCGGCCACATCATCAGCGCCGGAACGCTGTGGGCCGTTGCCGGCGCACTACTACTGTTTATCGGCATCGCGGGAAATTCACTGGTTCTGGCCATGCTGGGACTCATCGCCCTGGCGGCTGGCGCCATCCGCGGCGGAGTCGGCTTTGCGGCCCGCCACCGCCGGCTTTAACACGGGCCCGATTGGCACAGTGCGGATTGGCGCAGTACCGATTGGCAGGGTCGGGCTGACACGTTCTCCAGCATGCCTTCGCTGTTCCGATTAGCTTGCACACCTTGTCCGGCAGGGCACAGGCCGGGCTTGGCAGACCGACTATGACCCGCACCGGCTGATGGTGACTCACCGTTGCTGAACGGAGCGGGACCCAACATCTTTCCGCGACTTTCTGCGATTTTCCGCGTCTTTCCGCTCCACACCCCTCGCCCTCCCTCTTCCCGAACAACGCACGGACCCGGCTTACCCCAGCAGGAAAACCTGAATTCGCCAATGCGAACCACGTCACGTTCGTTACCTCGCCGTGTCACAGGGACGGTGGCATAACACACCTCATCATGTACTTTTGCTCAAGCGCATTCGTCGTGAACCGTGCACCCGCACGAGAAGAATGCAGCGGTTGAGTTCGATTCAAAGGTGAAAGAGGTCTCCCTGTGACACAGGTTCAAAAGGAAGCAGTCGCAGCTGAGCAGCAGCCCGGCCGCAAGTCGGCAGGACATGTCATTGTCGATTCGCTGATTGCGCACGGCGTCGAACGAACCTACGTCGTTCCCGGCGAGAGCTACCTGGAAGTGTTGGACGGCCTCCACAACTCCACCATTGACACCATCGTCTGCCGCCACGAAGGCGGCGCGGCCTACATGGCCGAGGCTGACGGAAAGATGAACCAGCGGCCCGGTATCGCCATGGTCACCCGCGGGCCCGGCGCCGCCAACGCCCACGTCGGCCTGCACACCGCATGGCAGGACTCCACCCCCATGGTGCTGTTCGTGGGCCTGATCCCGTTCGAGCACCGCGACCGCGAAGCCTTCCAGGAATTCGACATCAAGTCTTGGTTCGACACCGGCGCCAAGCGCGTGATGGTCCTGGACCACCCCGAACGCGCCTCCGAAATCGTCGCCGAGGCGATGTTCGCGGCAACCAGCGGCCGGCCGGGCCCGGTCGTCGTCGGCCTTCCGGAAGATGTCATCCGCGAAGAAACGGACGCCACGCTGCACCCGGTGATTCCCGTTGCCCAGGGCGGCATGACGGTCACCGACTGGAAGGCGCTACAGGCCGCCCTGAAGGAAGCCGAAAAGCCGCTGTTCGTCGTCGGCGGCAATGACTGGACCCAGGAAGGCTCCAGCGCGCTGACCACCTGGCTCGAAGAGCACAACATTGCGGCCGCCGTTGAGTGGCGCTGCGAGGGAACCATTCCCTTCGACTCCCCGTCCTACGTCGGCCCGATCGGTTACGGCCGGCCGAAGCCCACCTACGATCTGCTCGAGGAAACGGACCTGCTGGTCTTCGTCGGCACCGTGCCCGGCGACGTCATCACCGACGGCTTCCTGGTCCGCCAGGACTGGTCCAAGAAGAACTTCCTGGTCACCATCGACCCGTCGCTGCGCGGGCGCTCCGGCCCCGTCTCCTACCAGATCGTGGCCAAGCCCGACGTATTTGTCCGCGACCTGATCATGATGGACCTGCCGCTGAAGGAAGAGTGGAAAGACTTTACCCAGCGCATGCGCGGCGAACAGGAGAAGTTTGCTGCCCTGCCGCCGGCTGAGCCCACCGACGGACCGGCCCGGATGGACACCATGATGGCCAACCTGGTCGGCGGCCTGCCGCGCGACGCCATGATCACGCTGGGCGCCGGCGAACACACCAACTGGGCGCACCGGTACTTCCCCACCCATGACTACGCCTCCATGCTCTCCGCACGGAACGGATCGATGGGCTACTCCGTTCCCTCCGCCATCGCGGCATCGCTGGCCTACCCCGGACGCCGGGTGGTGACCATCGCCGGCGACGGCGAGTTCCTCATGAACGGCCAGGAACTGGCGACCGCCGCCCAGTACGGCGCCACCCCGTTGGTCATCGTCATGGACAACCAGGAATACGGAACCATCCGCACCCACCAGGAACGCTGGTACCCCGAGCGCATCTCCGGTACCCAGCTGAAGAACCCGGACTTCGCGCTAATGGCACAGGCCTTCGGTGGCTTCGGTGTAAAGGTGGAGCGCGATGCCGATGTGCCCGCCGCCCTCGAAGCTGCCCTGAAAGCCATTGATGAGGACAAGACCTTTGCGCTGATCCACTTGGTAGTGGAGCAGCGGGTCAGGGCATACTGATTCTGAGCAGATCATCGCAATGCCGGTGGGCGGGACGACTTGTCCCGGCCACCGGTATTTTCTTGTCCCGGGTGAGTTTCGCTCGGGTCATCCCCTGGCTTGCAAGGTGTGCGGCCGGCGCACCAATCGTGCCCGACGGCTGTCGCGTGCTCTTCGCCGTTCCACCTCGCCCCTGAAGCGGCCAGCGTCGTGTCTGGCTCCGGTCTCCCCCGCTTCGCGTCCTTCCGGCGACTGGCGCTCGGGCTGCTCCACCGGCGTCCGTTGATGCCAATCCGGCTCGGGCGTGGACGCGCCGGGAAGCGGCGGTGCGTTGGAGGTGTAGACGTGGCCGGTCGGGGTGGTCGTCGCGACGCTGTGCGCCGGGCCCCCGACGGTTCTGGCGGACCAGCCCTCGGCTTCATGGGCATAGTTGCATTCTTCACAGAGACCGCGCCCATTGCTCAGCGTGGTCTCCCCGCCTTCCGACCACGCAACGATGTGGTCAATATGCCGGATCGGGGCATCACACCACGGGCCGGTGCAGGAGGCGTCTCGGGCAACAATCATCCGGCGCAGCCCGTCCGGGAACTTCCGCGCCTTCGAGTCCATCCCCAGCAGCTGGCCCGTACCCGGAGCTGTGAACAGGCGCCGAACCCAGACGTCCTCCAGTCCGCCGACCCTGAGGGTTTTCATTCTCACCTGACGTGCTTCTTCGCGCGCGGTTTTCCAACCCGGTTCAGTTCCCGCTGGCGGTGCATTCTGTTCGGTGCCGGGCGGCCCGGTTTTCGTGGGTGGGTTGTACGGGAGACGGATGAGGTCGCGGGCATACTGAGCCGGGACGATTCCGTACCCTGTCAGCCAGGCTGGTTCGCTGTCGCCCTGCAGCAGCGAACGGTCTGTCATCACCAGCTGTATTTCGGTGCGCGCCGGATCTTTAGTGGAGGCGCCTGTGAGGCGTTCAAACACCGTATCCGCCATCGCCTGGCCCCGGGACCTAGGGTCCCCGGCATTGCGCAGCCGGTCCGCTTCCCGGTTCAATGCCGCCATCACTGCAACCCCCTGGACCACGGGCAACAAGGTGCGAACCGAAACCATGGTGTCGGGTTCGGGCCGCGAGGAAACATGTCGGTCGGCTTCGGCCTTCGCGGCGCGATTCACCACCGAGTGCGGGTCCAACCGGTAGGCCATCCGCTTCGCCTCCGCCGTCAGGGCCTTATCGCCCAGTCCGTGGAGGCGTGCCGGGTTACCGGCCAATTCTTCATCCACTCGTGCCCGGTCCTCACGCCTCAGGCACATGGTTTCGCTGACTAGGATCGAGGCGCGCCGCTCATTCAGACGTCCCCGTTCCAAGGCTTTCAACGTGTGCGGCATCTCGCTGACCAGGGCCTTGGCTGTACCCAGCAGGAGTCCGCCGCGGTGCGCGGATTGCCGCCTGGCCAACCCGATCTGCTTCGCAATCCCGCGGCCGCACCGGTCCTTCGGCACCCCGGCTGCGGCCCGCCGAGCGCGGATAGAGGCATCCACTGCAGCCGAGGCCTTCGCCTGCGCGGCGGCAGCGGCGTCCTTGAGGTTCTCCAAGGCCGTGATCCGGTCAATCCGTTCCGCATCCGGAACGTCAAGGTCAAGGCTGGCCAAGGAACGGGCAAACGCGTTAATCCCCGCCGCATCAACGGCGGGCGGCCCTTCAGGTACTCCAGGTGATGCGGGAGCCAACATCAGCGCCTCAATCGTCAGCATGCCCACAGGGCACGGCATCGAACACGAGCGGTCGTGGAACACGAGTCCACAGACTGCCACCAGAAAACGCGAAAAACCGGTGGCCAACGTATGGTGCTGAACTGCTACTAAAAACAGGCTATCCGCCGGCACTGACGGTTTGGAGCCAGCGGAACTGCAACTAAATACAGCCTATGGATTGCTCCGGCTAGTTTCCGAAGCGAGTTCACGGATGTGGCCAACTCACCCTTCGACACAGGTTGTGGAGGACTGGACAGCCGTTGGCGGGGGTTGAGCGCTAACAGGCGTCTGGCGGGG
This sequence comes from Arthrobacter sp. NPDC055138, assembly GCF_053607305.1. Lineage (NCBI taxonomy): Bacteria > Bacillati > Actinomycetota > Actinomycetes > Micrococcales > Micrococcaceae > Arthrobacter > Arthrobacter sp. NPDC055138. Next base: position 350,358 of record NZ_JBSGTH010000003.1, on the reverse strand, counting down.
GCTGAGGGATGAGACAACTTCGGCTGGCACGTGGCCCTGCATCAGGCTGGCGCGTGATCCTGCGACTCGAGACGCCCCGCCAGAGCCAGACTCGGCCCCATCGGTGGGGGCACCGCCGTCGTCGTCAGGCCGGGTCGAGTAGAGAAGCCCGTCAAAAAAGTAATCTCAGAACCGTAACCTTTCACCTCCCCGGCTCGATTACAGAGGTGTACGGGCGCACTGCGGGCTTCGGCTAGCCGCGCGCCAAGCACCAATCGAGGAGATCCATGACGAATCGTTTCCGTACCCTGAGCCTGCCCGCCAAGGGAGCCGCCTTGGCCGCCATCATCGCCGTTGGCGGAGCCGGTGCTGCCGTTGCCGCACCCGCGCTGACCGCCGGGGACACCGCGAGCGCCATCACCGCTCCCGCCGTTCCGGCCACCCCCGCTGTTCCCGCCGTTGAGGGCGAGCAGTCAGTGCCGGCGATTCCGGCCACCCCCGCTGTGCCGGGCGACAAGTCTGCTGCCGACGTTGAGGCCGACGCGGGCGTGAGCGCAGAGGGTACCGAGACTGAGGCAACGGCCGACGCGGGTGCAGAGGCCGAGGCCGGAACCGAAGAAGCCGGCGCCGCCGCAGAGCTCCGCTCGGGTGCCGTGGTGACCCCGGCCGTTCCGGCAACCCCGGCCATTCCGGGAGCCGACGGCGAGCCGGCCATCCCCGCGATCCCCGCCGTGCCGGCCGTTCCGGAACTGCCGGAAAACGCCAACGCCGATGCCCAGGCCAAGATCGACGCCCGCACCGAGGCGGCAGAAGCCCGCGCCGAACTCCGCGGTGGAGCTACGGTCAAGATCGACGCGGGACAGTAATTTCGCACGGTGTCGGGTGCGGTGGCTACACTGAAGCCGCCGCACCCGACGCCCGCAGTTTGAAGGACCTTAGTTTGCTTCGCATGCTCTCCGACGACGTTGTTTCTGCAGCGCAGTCAGGAAAGGCCGAGGCCTTCAGCGACATCTATGCGGCACTGGCGCCCGGGGTCAACGGGTACCTGAAGATGCGCGGCCTGGAGGACCACGAAGGCGCGGTGCAGGAAGTCTTCCTCGCCCTCTTCACACGGATTGGATCTGTGCGCGGTGGCTTCAACGGACTGCGCACGCTGGCCTTTTCCATCGCCCACGCCCGGTATGTGGACGACGTCCGGCGCCGCGCCAGACAACCGCAACTCTCGCCCTATGATCCCGACGCCGATCGGCGGGCGGTGGAATCGGCCGAGACGGCCCTGCTGAAGACGCTGGGCCAAAGCGAGATCGGCAGCCACCTCAAAGAGCTGAAACCGGACCAGCAAGAAGTGCTGCTGCTTCGCGTGGTGGCGGATCTGTCGCTGGAACAGGTCGCCGAAATCATGGGCCGGAGCGCCGGCTCCATCAAGCAATTGCAGCGACGTGCCCTGTTGAAACTGAAATCCGTTGTGGAAAGGAAGGAGGCCCTACTGTGAAACACCTTGAGATTTCCGGCGACGATGCGGTCCGCCGGTTGCTGGATGAAGCTGAAGTGGCCCCTTCTGAACAGCTCGAATCCTCCCTGCTTGCACTCCGCTCCGCCGGTAAAGCCAGTCCGGTGCCCGAACCGTCTGGCGAGGTCATGGCCTTCATGACGACGACGCCGGCACCTGCGCCGGTGGTCCCGCTGCGGCGGCACCGCAACGTGCGCGGTGCCCTGATGGTTGCCGCCGCATTGGCCGGGACAGGCTTGGGCGTCACGGGCGTGGCCGCGGCCAACCCCGATTTCCGGTCTGCCGCAGACCAGGCGGTTCAGAACGTCGTCGGTTTCTTCGCGCCGACCGCGGCCGGTAAACCCGAGGCGCCCGAGCACGCCGGGCGCGGCGTTCCCGCCGGCGTCCCCGCGGCGCCGGATGGGGCGAAGCCGAATGACGCCGGCCGCGACACCGGCACCGGCTCCGATGCAGACGCTCCAACTGACCCCGCCGCAGACCGCGCCACGGATGCAGCCAATCCGGCTCCCCCGGGACATTCAACGTCGCCCGGACAGCAACCCGAAACGCCAGGCGGCAACCGGTCCGTCAAGAGCGATCCGAACGGGGCGGAACGCAATCCGGCCACGCCCTTCCACGGTCTCCTGCCGGGAGAACCGCCGCGTGACGGCACGCTGCCCGAGCCCTCCACACCGAACCTGCCGCCGGACAGACCCGGCAAGGGCTTGCCGCTGGAGGACGGCAGCCTGCCCTCGACCGATCCGGCCCGGATCCCGGAATTGCCGGTGGTGCCGGAACCGCAACGCTAACCGGCCGGCCTGCCGCATTCTGCTCTTCCGGCACACCGAGGATAATGGCAGAGTGTCGCCCAAGGGGACACGTTTCTGTCGGAGCAGGCAGGAGGATTCATGGCTTCATCGCCGCTGGTACTCGGTCCGATGCTGCGTTATGTGGATCAGACCACGGCCAGCATCTGGGTGGAAACCCGAGAAGCCGGCCAGATCGCCGTCGTTGTTGCAGGCCGTTCATGGCAGGCACGTACCTTTGCCGTCCATGGCCACCACTATGCGTTGGTTGAGGTCGACGGGTTAGAGCCCGGCAGCGCCGTGCCGTACCGGCTTGAGATCGACGGCGTTCCGGTTTGGCCGGAGCCGGACTCGCCGTACCCGGCTCCCATGATCCGAACGCTCGCACCGGGGCGCCCGCTCAGCCTGGCGTTCGGGTCCTGCCGCACCAGCACCGAGCATGATGCGGCGGGCAACCGGAAACATGGCGTGGACGCGCTGCGGGCCTACGCGCTGGACCGGGCGGCCGGCGGCACGGCGCCGTCCGATGCTGGCGGCCCCGCCGCAGACGATGCCAGCGGAAGTCCGGCGGACCCGGCCAGGAACAACAACTCCGGCTGGCCTGACCTGGTCCTCTTCCTCGGCGACCAGGTCTATGCGGACTCCACCACCGAGGCGATGCAGGATTTCATCCGCTCCCGGCGCGATATCAAGGAGCCGCCGGGCGAGGAGCTGAAGGACTACCAGGAGTACGCCCACCTGTACATGCTCGCGTGGTCTGACGGCGCCAACCGCTGGCTGCTGTCCACCGTGCCCAGCGCCATGATCTTCGATGACCATGACATCCGCGACGACTGGAACGCTTCGCTGGCCTGGCGGCGGCAGATGGAGGAGACGTCGTGGTGGCACGGCCGGATCGTTTCCGGCCTGACGTCTTATTGGGTCTACCAGCACCTGGGCAACCTGTCCCCGGAGCAACGCGCCCAGGACGAACTGTGGCAGCAGGTGGCGAATTACTCCGGTGACGGCGAGCTGGACCTGACCGACGCACTGGAGGCGTTCGCCGTGCGCGCGGACCAGGATCCGGAAACTTACCGGTGGAGCTTCACCCGCGACATCGGCGGCACCCGGCTGGTGGTTGTGGACTCGCGCGCGGCCCGTGAACTGGAGCCGGAGCGGCGCTCGTTGCTGGACCAGGACGAAATGGCCTGGCTGGACGGCCAACTCCAGGGCGGCTTCAAGCACCTGCTGATCGGGACTTCGCTGCCGTTCCTGCTTCCCCAGGGCCTGCACCATATCGAGTCCTGGAACGAGGCGCTGAGCGAGGGAGCCTGGGGAAAGTTCCCGGCGGCCATCGGCGAGCAGTTGCGGCAGGCGGTGGACCTGGAGCACTGGGCGGCCTTCCAGCAAAGCTTCCGGAAGGTGGCGGCGATGGTGCAGGAGGTGGCCGACGGCGGACGCGGGCCTGCGCCGGAGACCGTCACCTTCCTTTCGGGCGACGTCCACTTCTCCTATGTGTCCGAGGTCCAACGGTCCTCAGGCAGCCGGATCGTCCAGGCGGTCTGCTCGCCCGTGCGCAACCCGCTGCCCCGAGTCCTGCGCTATTTCACCGCCTTCATGTCCTACGGCGTTGCCGCGCCGGTCGGGGCTCTGGTGGCCCGGGGCGCCAAAGTACCGAAACCGCCGTTCGACTGGAAGGGCCTCAAGCGGCCCTGGTTCGACAACAATCTGGCCAGCCTCCAGGTGTCCGGCGACGGCCTGAGGATCCGTTGGGAAACCGGCGTGGTGGACGACGGCGACCACCTCCACCCCCGGCTGAAAGAGGTAGCCGAAGTGACCATCGAGCCGCGCAGCACCGCCCCGCGCTGACCCGGCCAGTTCGCGGCCCGGCCCGCAGCCGCCGCCGTCCACAGCGACGCAGCCCACAGCGGGACCCGACCCACCGCCGTCGCTCTTTAGACTGGTAGGCATGACTTCAACGCTGGTGGCCAAAGACCTCTCGGGCGGCCACGGCCACCGCGCCCTGTTCGCCAACCTGAACCTGACCGTCGCCCCCGGCGATGTGGTGGGCGTGGTCGGCGCCAATGGCGCCGGCAAGACCACGCTGCTGCGCATCCTGGCCGGCGTGGATGCGCCGCTGGCCGGATCGGTAAGCACCGCGCCGTCGGATGCGTTCATCGGCTGGCTGCCGCAGGAACACGAGCGGATTCCCGGCGAGACCATCGCCGCGTACATCGGCCGGCGCACCGGTGCGGCCGAGGCCACCGAAGCGATGGAGTCCGCCGCCGAAGCGCTGGGCTCCGGCTCCAAGCAGGCCGACGACGCTTACGCCGCGGCGCTGGACCATTGGATGGCCAGCGGCGCCGCGGATCTGGAGGACCGGATCCCGCCCGTGCTCGCCGAGCTCGGTCTGGAGGTAGGCCCCGATGCCGCCATGACCAGCCTCTCCGGCGGCCAGGCCGCGCGGGCCGCGCTGGCGGCCTTGCTGCTGAGCCGGTTCGACGTAGTGCTGCTGGACGAGCCCACCAATGACCTGGACCTGGCCGGGCTGGCCCGGCTGGAGTCCTTCGTGCAGGGCCTGCGCGGCGGCGTGGTGCTGGTGTCCCACGACCGCGAGTTCCTGGCCCGCTGCGTGACCACTGTGGTGGAACTGGATCTGGCGCAGAACAAAGTGGCGGTGTACGACGGCGGCTACGACGCCTTCCTGGAGGAGCGTGCCGTGGCCCGCCGGCACGCCCGCGAGGCCTACGACGAGTTCTCGGAGAAGAAGGCCGACCTGGTGGCGAGGGCGCGCACCCAGCGGGAATGGAGCTCGCAGGGCGTCCGCAATGCGATGAAGAAGAACCCGGACAATGACAAAATGCGCCGCAAGGCCAGCACCGAATCATCCGAGAAGCAGGCGCAGAAGGTCCGCCAGATGGAATCCCGGATTGCCCGGCTGGACGAGGTGGAAGAGCCGCGCAAGGAGTGGCAGCTGCAGTTCAGCATCGGCGCCGCCCCGCGCTCCAGTTCCGTAGTCGCCACACTCAATCAGGCAACGGTCTGCCGCGACGGTTTCACGCTCGGCCCGGTCTCGCTGCAGGTCAACGCCGGCGAGCGCATCGGCATCACCGGCCCCAACGGCGCGGGCAAGTCCACCTTGCTGCGCCTGCTGCTGGAACACCAGGAGCCCGACGACGGCGCCGCCGCCCTGGGTGCCAGCGTCGCCATCGGCGAGATTGACCAGGCGCGCGGCCAGCTCGCGGAGGACCAGCCGCTGGGCGCCGCCTTCGAGGCGCTGGTGCCGGACTACAGCCAGGCTGAGGTCCGCACCCTGCTGGCCAAGTTCGGGCTCAAGGCGGACCAGGTGACCAGCAGGGTCGGCGCCCTTTCCCCCGGCGAGCGCACCCGCGCCGCCCTCGCGCTGCTGCAGGCCCGCGGCGTGAACCTGCTGGTCCTCGACGAACCCACCAACCACTTGGACCTGCCCGCCATCGAACAGCTGGAGCAGGCACTGGACGGCTACGACGGCACCCTGCTGTTGGTCTCCCACGACCGCCGACTGCTGGAGAACGTCCGGCTGGACACCCGCTGGGACGTCGACGCCGGCCAGGTTTCGATCAGCTGACCGGCGGGGGCCTTGCAGCGCTGCGCATTCCCAGTGTTGGGCTGTCGGCTATTCGAAGTCGGCCAGCCAGAGGTCCGGGCCGAACACTTCGTACTGAATGTCCTTGGCGGGAATCCCTCGGGCAATAAGGGCGCTCCGCACGGCCTTCATGAAGACCAGCGGGCCGCAGAGATAAAACTCGGCGTCGGTGGGCAGCTCGGTGTTGGTCAGGTCCATAAAACCCACCTGCACACCTTCCACCTGCTGGGTCCGTTCGCCAGGCTGCTCGTACCAGGTGCCCATCGAGGCATAGGGCAGTTTCGCCAAATCCGCCGTGACCTGTTCGTGCAGCGCAAACGTCTCTTCGGAATGGTCCGCGTGCAGCAGGACCACCGTGCGCTGCGATTCGGACTGGACCAGGTGCGACAGCATTCCTGCCATGGGAGTGATGCCGATGCCGGCGCTGGCGAACACGATCGGACGGTCCGAGTACTCCAACACCACGTCGCCGAAGGGAGCGGAAAGGACTACTTCGTCTCCTACCTGCGCGTCGCGGTGCAGCCAGGTCGAGACCTCCCCGTCCGGCTTGCCGCTGTCGCCGTGCACACGTTTGACCGAGAACTGCCGATGCTGGCCATCATCGGCCCGCGTCAGAGAGTACTGCCGGGGCTGGTGAACGCCGTCGGACATTCTTGCTTTCAGCGTGACGTACTGGCCCGGCAACGACGGCTTCACGTCCCGCGCGTCGGTCCGCTCCACCACAAAGGTCACCACGTCCGGCGTTTCCTGGATCCGTTCCGCCACCCGCCAGGTGCGCCAGACTTCGTCTGGTCCCAGATGCACGGCGTCGTAAAGTCCGCGTTCCTTATTGATCAGCAAGTTCGCCATCAGCCAGTAAACCTCATCCCAGGCCGCCGCGACCGGCGGAGTCACCGCCTCCCCCAGAACGTCGCCGATGGCCCACATCAGATTGTCGTGGACAATTTGGTACTGGTCCGGCCGCAGGCCCAGCGAGACGTGTTTATGCGCGATGCGCGACAGCAGGTGGTCCGGCAGGTCGTCCGGCTTTTCGATCAGCGTGGTGGCAAATGCGGCGATGGAACCGGCCAGCGCTTGCTGCTGCTTCCCGTCGGCTTGGTTGCCCCGGTTGAAAAGGCCGTCCAACAGTTCCGGCCGTTCCTCAAACATGTGCCGGTAGAACCGCTGGGCAATCTCCTGGATGTTCTCCCCTACCACGGGGAGGGTTGCCTTGATGATGGGTGTGGACGTATCTGACAGCATCGTCGCTGCTCCTTCCGGTTGTCCCCGACAACTCCCACCTTTCTCGGACTGCAGAGAAAATGCCACCCCCGGCGGCCTCTAAACCTACTGAAATTTGCGCCGTCCTACCCCTTGGCCAGCCCGGCTGACGGTATTCCTTACGATGGCTTCCCGCCTCTTAAAATTCCCCATTGCGTGCCGACAAATCGGCGCTTACCCTGATGCCAAGGGTAGGAGCGCGCCATGGAAGTCACCCTTTTTGTTACCGACGTCGTACTCGCCTTCGTCCCCTTTGTGGTGCTGGTGTTCGGCCCCAAGCGGCGGATCGACAGACCCGTTGCATCGCGCCGCCGCCACACTTCCGGCTTAGCAGCTTACCGACGGGCCAGAAAGAAGGTAGCCCCGGAAATAGCGGGGGTTGCACTCCTTCCGCCTACTCCGGGTGTCGGTGGAGGAACCGGAACTCCGGTGAGACTGCGGGCAGCCCGGCGGCCCACTGGACCGAGGCCCCACCGGGCTCCCAAACGTCATTCCCGGGGACCGCGATGAGGCCCTCGCGATGCCGACTGGGCAGGATCGCCGCCGGTTTTGCTCCAGCCGTTCGCAACTAGGTCGTGCCCGGTCCTCGGCTGCGCGGCTTGGACCCTGTTCCGTCGTAGACGATGCAGCTCACGGCGGCCTTCCGCACGATCTATTGCCAGGGCCTGGCAGCACGCCTGCCAGCCCTTGACCGCGCCTGCAACCCAAGAGTAAGTTGTAATCAACCGAAAGGTTGATCAAGGGAAGAGTTGAATACAGTGACAGATCGCAGCGACGAGGCACTTCTGGATCGGGCCTTCATGGCCCTGGCAGATCCGGCTCGCCGCCGCATCATCGCCCGGCTCAGCCGCGGACCGGCAACGGTCAACGAACTGGCCGAGCCCTTCGAGATCACCAAGCAGGCGGTCTCGAAGCACATCCAGGTCCTCGAGCAGGCGGAACTGGTCACCCGCACCCGGGATGCCCAGCGTCGGCCCGTCCACCTGAACGCCGCACGGCTCGAGACGCTCACGGCATGGATCGACCAATACAGATTGGTCCGCGAGGCGCAGTACCGCGGGCTGGATGCCGTGCTCAACCACCTATCCAAGGACAAATCATGAGCAACGCACTCAAAGTCTCCGTCCCGGACGGCGTCCCGTTCATCGAGACCGAACGAGAGTTCGACTATCCAGTCGCCGAGGTCTTCCGCGCACACAAGGACCCGGAGTTGATCAAGCAGTGGCTGGGTCCACGCGGAATGAAGATGGACATCGACCATTACGACTTCCGCTCCGGCGGCAGCTATCGCTATCTGCACACCGGCCCCGACGGCGTTCAGTACGCCTTCACCGGCGTCTTCCACACCGTCCGCGACAACGAGTTTGCCATCCAGACCTTCGAATTTGGCGGTTATCCGGATGTTGTCAGCATCGAGTTCATGACGTTCGAGGACCTCGGCAACGGGCGCTGCAAGCTGATCGGCCACTCGGTCTACCCCACACTCGAGGCACGCGACGGCATGGCGCAATCCGGAATGGAAGGCGGTATGAGCGAGGGCTACGAACGGCTGGACGAACTGCTCGCCGGCGTCCGGACCGCGTAAAAGCAGGACAGAATCAGGTCGGCAAAGGGGCCGGGACCCGCGGGCTCCGGCCTCTTCGGCGTGGCCTTCGCGGCCCCTTCGCTATCCCCTTCGCTGCGTCTTCGCTGCACCCCTCGCCGTGCCCTTCTCGCGACCTGCGGCCGCACCTCCGCCTGGACAGTCGTCAGCCTCCGACCATTGGCGTCCTCCAGATTAGAAAGTATGCTGAGGATCCCCTGCACCCGAGACGGAAGGTGGTTCCATGGCCAACGATGATGAAGGACGCACGGAAGTCGCCAAGATCCTGAAGGACGCGGATATCTGCATCCTGACCACGGTCAATGCCAGCGGTCAGTTGTTCAGCCGCCCGTTGGCACTGCAGGAAGCCGAGTTCGACGGCGACCTGTGGTTCGTGACGCAGGATCCCTCGCCCAAAGCCGACGAAATCCGCGGCAACCCGCACGTCAACGTTTCGGTCAGCGGCTCGGACGGTTATCTGTCCCTCTCGGGGACGGCCCGGATCGTCCGCGACAAGGCGAAAATTGACGATCTGTGGGGTCCCTCGCTGGAACCCTGGTTCGAGCACGGCAAGGACGACCCGGCGGTGGCGTTGATTCACGTCGAGGCGCACACGGCCGAATATTGGAGGCCGGATTCACCCAAGGTCCTCACGCTCTTCAAGCTGGCCAAAGGCATGGTCACCGGCAAGAAAGCTGACGACATCGGCAAGAACGACGTCGTCGACCTTTAGTGCGGCTCCGACCGCACGGCACCCACCGCACACACACTAAAGGAGTCAGCAATGTCCGGAAATCTCTTGGCCCGTTCTGTGCACGACCTCACCGCTGCCGCCTGGTTCGGCGGTTCGCTGATGGGCGCCGTGGGCCTTAACGGAGCGGCCGCTGCCGCCAAGGACCCGCGCGAACGCACCCGACTGTCCAGCGCCGGGTGGATGAAATGGGCTCCGGTCCAGACCGCCGCATTCGCAGGGCACCTTGCTTCCGGAGTACCCCTGCTGATGGGCAATAAGGGCAGGATGCTCAAACAGGAAGGGGTCATGCGGTACACCGTCATCAAGAGCGCCGTCACCTTGGCGGGTGCGGCGGTGACCCTTTACGCCGGGATGCTGGGCAAGAAGGTGGAACGGCTGTCCGAGGAAGGAGCCCAGGGGGCAACCGAACCCTCTCCCGCGGCGTCGCCGGAGCTGAAATCCGCTCAGGTGCAGCTCAAGGCGCTGCAGTGGACCATCCCCGTCTTCGCCGGCGCAGTCATCGTGCTGGGCGCCAAACACGGCGAGATGCAGCGGCCCGTCACCTTCCTTGAGGGTCTGCTGAAGCACGGCGAGATGCAACGGCCCGCCGCCTTCCTTGAGAGCCTGCTGAAGCACAGCGAAATGCAACGGCCCGCCGCCTTCCTCGGCGGCCTGCTGAAGCACAACGAGATGCAACGGCCCACCAGCTTCCTCGGGGGGCTGCTGAAGCACTAAGTGAGGGACGCTTGCACCGAAAGATGAGGGCGCTGGCGGGGGTCACCGCTCCCCTGCTGCTCGTGACGGGCTGCAGCACCGGGCTGGCCGAACCGCTGGGACAGTCCGCCAAGGAGGCATCGGCGGCAGCGGGATCGGCGGCCATGGTGCTGCGGCTGGAAACCGAGGGCAAGGCCACGGACGCGCTTGCGCAGACCACCCTCGGCGACATGGTGGCCCAGAGCTCGGCGGCCTACAAAAGTGCCGCCGAGCTGACGCCGAAGACGCCCGGCGATCTGGCGCTGCAGCAGAACGTGCTAAAGAACCTGGACAAGGCTCTCCGCAGTCTGCACAGCGCCGAGGTGGCGCAGGAAACCGGAGACGACTCCGCCTACCAGGCCGCGGTGGACCAACTGCAGGCGCAGGCGGCGGAGCTGGCGGAACTGGGCAAGGAGCTCAAGCCGTGAGCGGCAAGGACGCCGGTTCCGTTGCGGACCAGGCCACGGGCAAGTCGTCGGCCAATCTCAGCATCCTCGGCGTCGCGCTCGGCATCCTGACCGCCATCGGCGGCTTCGTGGACATCGGCGACCTGGTGACCAACGCCGTCGTCGGATCCCGCTTTGGGCTCAGCCTGGTCTGGGTGACGGTGCTGGGCGTGGTGGGCATCTGCATTTTCGCGCAGATGTCCGGCCGGGTGGCGGCGGTGAGCGGCCGGGCCACGTTCGAGATCATCCGCGAACGGCTGGGACCGCGGGCGTCGCTGCTGAACCTGCTGGCATCGTTCTTCATCAACCTGATGACGCTCACGGCGGAGGTGGGCGGCGTGGCGCTGGCGCTGCAGTTGGCCAGCAGCGTGCACTACCTGGCGTGGGTGCCGGTGGCCGGATTCGCCGTGTGGCTGGTGGTGTGGCGGGTGAAGTTCAAGATCCTGGAGAACGTGACCGGTCTGCTGGGCCTGACGCTGATTGTGTTCGCGGTGGCCCTGTTCCTGCTGAACCCGGACTGGAACCACCTGTTCACCCAGGCCACGCATCCGGCAGTGCCGGAAGGCGAGGCTCCGGCGACGTACTGGTACTACGCGGTGGCGCTGTTCGGCGCGGCGATGACGCCGTACGAGGTGTTCTTCTTCTCCTCGGGCGCGGTGGAGGAGAAGTGGACGGTGAAGGACCTGTCCCAGTCGAGGCTGAACGTGCTGGTGGGCTTCCCGCTGGGCGGGTTTTTGTCCATCGCCATCGCCGCGTGCGCCGCCGTCGTGCTGTTGCCGGCGGGAATCGGCGTGACCTCGCTATCCCAAGTGGTGCTGCCTGTGGCCGAGGCCGGCGGGAAGTTGGCGCTGGCGTTCGTGATTGTGGGAGTGCTGGCGGCAACCTTCGGGGCGGCGCTGGAAACCACGCTCTCCAGCGGCTACACGCTCTCGCAGTTCTTCGGCTGGTCCTGGGGAAAGTTCCGGCGTCCGGTGCGCGCAGCGCGGTTCCACTTGGTGATGATCCTGTGCTTGCTGGTGGGCATGGGCGTGTTGGCCACCGGCGTGGATCCGATCAAGGTCACCGAGTTCTCCGTGGTGTTCTCCGCGGTAGCGCTGCCGCTGACCTATATCCCCATCCTGATTGTGGCCAATGACCCCGAATACATGGGCGAGCATGTGAACGGCAGGGTACTGAACTTCGCGGCGATCGTGTTCATGGTGATCATCCTGCTGGCCGCCATCGCCGCCATCCCGCTGATGGTCCTGTCGGGAGCCGGCGCATGATCCCCGCAGGCAAAATGTTCGACGCCGTCATGCATCTGCTGGACCGGCAGGTTTTGGACGTGGACAAGATGCCGGTCACCGTGGCGGACGATATTGAACTCTCCGACATCCCGTCCGGCCGCATCCCAGCGGGCACGCCCGCACCGGTGATCACCAACCTGCTGGCCGGCTCGGTGCTCGGCACGCGCATGTTCGGCGGCCGCCCGCCGTCCTCCCGGCTGAACCGGATCCGCTGGAAGCACGTAGCGGAACTGGGCACCGCGCTGCGGCTGAACGTCCGCGGCGAGAACCTGGACGTGCTCTGGACCGAGCGCTGGGTGCAGCAGCGGATCATCGGCCGGATTCCGGGAGGCCGCCATGATCCTGAGTGACCTGCTGACGGCGAAGGTGTTCGACCACGCCGGCGCTCGGTTGGGGCGGGTGATCGACGCCCGGTTCGCGCTCGACGGGCCGCCGCAGGCGGAGGCATCGCTGGCCCAGGCACGACTGGTGGGCCTGCTGGTCAGCCCCCATTCGCGCGGGTCCTACCTGGGGTATGAGCGGCGCGACCTCAACGCGCCGTGGCCCATCGCGAAACTGGAGCGATGGCGGCACCGCGGCTCGTTCCTGGTGCTGTGGGAGGACCTGCACAGCATTGAGGACGACGGCGTGCACCTCCGCGCGGGATTCACCCGCCACGACGTCCGGTTGAGTTAGGCAGGATTTCCACGCGGCCGGATCTCCACGCGGCCGCAAGCGGCCTTGGTCGATCACCGGCAGCAAACCCGGACGGGCCTTGGTCGATCACCGGTGCGCCAATACCTGGCGGCATGTGTCGATGCCGGCGGCAAACCCGGACGCAGTGCGATCACCGGCATCGCCGCGGAGAGTCAGCGTTGATAGCTTGCATATCACAGCTACCATTGGTGAAACGAAAGCATCAGACGGCAGAAGTGGGGGAACGGCATGCCGGCAGTATCATGACGGCCACCACCAAAGCGGCGGTCGCCTTGTCGTGGGCTGCCATCGCCGGCATTTCCGCCGCGGGGCTGCTGGTACTAGTGCAGGTAGTTGCCGCCTCATTCGTCGCGCCGCCCCGCTTCAGCCTGGTGGCGGCTATTTCCGTGGTGGTCCTGGTCCTGGCCTGGCACCTCCGCGTGGATACGCCCTTGATGCGGCGCCAGACCACTGCGGCGATGACCGCCGTGGTCATTGCCTGCAACGACCTGACCGCGCCACTTCATCAGACCGTGGCGGTGGTGGGAGTGGGGCTGCTGGCCACGCGGGTGGTGTTCCGGCGGTTCCGGTGGGCGGACCTGTATTGGTTCATCAGCCGCCTGCTTGCCTCCGCCATCCTGGTGGCGGTATTCCAGGATGCCCAGGCAGCCGGCATCTTCTGGCCGGTCGCGCTGGTGGCCGGCTGGCTTGCTTTCTTCCTCACGGCGATTGCGGTCGAGGGCGCGTTCACCACGTCGTCGAATCGGCGCAGCACGTTCCGCAACGGCATCGGCTGGCCGCCCGCGCTCGGCACGCTGGCCATCAATCTTCTCCTCTGCCTGGCCGGGCAGCACGCCGCGATACAGTTCCACCGCGAGGGCGTCCAAGCGTTCTTTCTGGTCTTCTCCTCCGTCCTGGCGCTGGCCGTGACCGGCTGGCTGCGCAACCGGGACCTGCGCCGCCGCCTCACCGGACTGGTGGACGCTTCGCTGGAGCTGCCCTGGAATCCGGATGGACTCGACAAAACCTTGCTCGCCGCCGCCAGCGCCTCCGTGCGGGCGGACAACGTGACGCTGCAGCCCGAGGCTCCGGCGGACAAGGAAATCGGCGTCCGGATGCGCCGCTGGGACGACGGCGACAACTATCTGGTGGCCTCACGGAACGGCGGCGCCCAGTTCACCGAAGAAGACGAGCAGGTGCTCGACGCGCTGGCGCACGTGGGCAGCATTATGGTCCGGCACGACGAACTGGTGCACGAACTGCGGCTGCAGGCGGACACGGACGCCTTGACCGGCCTGGGCAACCGGCGCACGCTCTGGCACCGGTTGGCCGAGATTAACACCGGCAGGGAACCCGGCGAGGCCATCGCCGTCGTCTATCTTGATCTGGACGAGTTCAAGTCCGTCAACGACCAGCACGGCCACGACGTGGGCGACCTGCTGCTGACCGCCACCGCGCAGCGCATCCGGTCGGAGATCCGTCAGGAAGACGTCGCTGCGCGCATCGGCGGCGACGAATTCGTCGTCGTGCTCCGCGACGTTGGCACCGAGGCGGACGCCCGCGTGGCGGCCGAGCGCATTGCTGCCACGATCTCCCGGCCGCTCACCGCCCGCGGCAGTACTGTGCAGGTCAAAGCAAGCATCGGCGTGGCCTACTCCGGCCGCCCGGCAAAGGACATCGAGGAGCTGCTAAGGAACGCCGACGCCTGCATGTACGGGGCCAAGCGCCTGCAGCAGCGGCTGCGTGAGGGCGGGCGCACCGGTTCCGGTTCCGGTTCCGAAACCAGCCTGACCGTGGCCGTGGAACGCGGCATCCGGCGGCACCGGCTGCGGGTGGCGCTGCAGCCCATTATCGCGCTGGATCTGGACGCGATTGTGGGTTTCGAGACGCTGGCCCGCTACGAAGACGAGGAGCTGGGCAACATTCCGCCGGACCAATTGGTGGAGGAAGCGAACCGGCTGGGCCTGCTCAACGAGCTGACCATTCAGATCATCGACGGTGCGGCCGCCGCGATGGAGCGGGTGTGCGAGATCAGCGACCTGCGCTCGATCTCCGTCAACGTGGAGCTGGGCCAGCTCACCCCGGGCTCCACCGTGGTGGATCGGCTACGCCGGATGCGCGCCGAGGCGCCGGAATTGAACGTCATCATTGAGTTGACCGAGAACTCGCTGGACACCATGACCGAGGAGTGCCGGATCATGCTGGCCCAGCTGCGCAGCGAGGGCTTCAAGATCGCCGTGGACGACTTCGGCTCCGGCTATTCGTCCATGAACTCGCTGACCGAGTTCGCCTTCGACATCGTCAAGGTGGACCGCGCGCTGGTCAGCGGGCACGACGGCAGCGCCCGGAACATCGTGGTCAGCCACCTGATCGCCATGTTCACCGCGCTGAAGGCTGATGTGGTGATCGAGGGCATCGAGACCGAAGAGGCCGTGGAATGGCTGGCCGGCTGCCCGAACCTGAACGTGCAGGGCTTCTACTTCGGCCGGCCCATGTGGCCGGATGAGCTCATCGCCCGGCTGGAAACTTCCGGTAAGGCTGCGCGTCCGGCATCGGCGAGGCTTGCGCACCCCGCCATGGTCGACTAACGACGGCGGAGCCCGGCTCAGCTCGCCGTCCCACCCCGCCGTCGTTGACTAGGGACGGCGGAGCCCGGCTCAGCTCGCGGCTTGCCTGACTAGCTCGGCGATCTTGGCTTCCCCGGCTTCGCTCAGCTTCGACAGGGCGTACGACGTGGGCCACATGCCATCATTCTCATCGAGGTTCGCGTCCTCGTTGAATCCGAACGTGGAGTACCGCACTTTGTCTCCCTGCCCGCTGCGGAAGAAACAGACAACCTTCCCGGCTTTGGCGTAGGCGGGCTGGCCGTACCACAGCTTGGGCAGCAGCTCCGGCGCTGCCGTAGTCACGATGTTGTGCAGGCGCTCCGCCATGTCGCGGTCCGGCATCGGCATCTCCGCGATCTTTGACAGCACTGCTGCCTCATCGGCTGCTGCCTTTTTCTTCTGCTTCTCGCTGGCTTTGGATTCAGCTGCCATCACACGGCTCCTCTAGTGGCTGGTGGTTTCTCCTACGACGAAGCTACTGCAATTGCTCCAAGGCCTTCAGTTGCAGCACGATCCATGGGCTGAACGCCCAGGGCGCAGCAGTTGCGGCTGTCTGCAAATCCGACGGGAGCACCCAGCGGTACTCGGCTACTTCGTCATCCCTCGGATCGGGTTCACCCACTGCCAGCGCGGTGTAGACAGGGCAGAACTCGTTCTCGACCACTCCGGAGGCGTCCACCGCCCGGTAGCGGAAGTCCGGCAGCACCAGCTTCAGGTCTTCGAGTTCCAGCCCCAGCTCGTAGCGCACGCGGCGCCGCACGGCGTCGGCCATCTGCTCCCCCGGTGCAGGATGCCCGCAGGCGGAGTTGGTCCATACGCCCGGCCAAGTCAACTTGTTCAACGCGCGGCGGGTGACCAGCACCCGTCCTTCGGCATCGGAAATGTGGCAGGAGAACGCTAAGTGCAGTGGCGTCTCCCCTGTGTGGATTGCGGCCTTGTCGGCCACGCCGGACGGCTTCAGATTCTCGTCCAGCAGTACTACCTGCTCAGCGCCGTTGACCGTCATGTTCGCCTGCCAACTGCAGGCCGCTGCCTGCGAAAGAACCCCGCACAGCGGTCAATCGTCGTCATGTCCGCCATCTTACGGGCGCAGCGGACGGACCCGAATTCGAGTTGTGCCGTCTCCACCCGTTCCAAGAGCCCTCCCGTCGGGAAACCTGACGTCACCTACATAGGTCCATCCCGCTGATTTCAGACGAGCACGCCGGCCGGTTGAAGCTTATCCCGGGCGTTCTTCCAGGGTTTCACCCAAGCCATCTCCTCCGGGACCAAGACTCCCCCGCACACACTGCAGCTCTCCGCCTGGGTGGTTTCGTTGCCGCAGGCCTCGTGGATCATGGTCATGTGTCCTCCGCCGGCGGGCATGTCGGTATGCCGTTCGCCCCAGAGGGCGAGTTGCTGCAGCACCGGCAGTAGTTCTGCCGCTGCCGCGGTGGCGGCGTACCCCTGACGGGTGCGGCCGCCGTCACGGTAGTCGACGCGGACCAGCAGGCCGGCATCCAGCATGGAGCGGAGCCGACGGCTGAGCACAGCCTCGGAGACACGCAGGTTGTCCCGTAGCGAGTCGAACCGTCCGCGCCCATGAAGGACGTCGCGAACGATCAGCAGGACCCACGGATCACCCAGAACGTCGAGTGAGCGCCGGATCGGACACAGTTCAGCTGACCAGTCGGATCGAAGCGGCATGTCGTTCCCTTCCCGTCGATTCCTCGATTACACTGCTGCTGACAGTATAGCTTCCTTCAAGAAAGTCAGCTCATGGCGCGCCCCTTACCCGGCCCACTCCACCCGCCCAAGCGCTTCCGCATCCACCCGGCATGGTGGGTCGCCGCGGTGGCGTTCCTCGCGCTCCTCAGTGCCGCCGGCTTCCGAGCAGCGCCGGGTGCACTGATGATGCCGCTGCACCACGAGTTCGGCTGGTCAACGAGTGCTATGTCGCTGGCGGTGAGCGTGAACCTCTTGCTCTACGGGTTGACCGCACCGTTCGCTGCCGCCTTGATGGACCGGTTCGGCATCCGCCGCGTCGTCGCGACGGCGCTGGCAATGGTGGCATTGGGTGCTGGTGGCAGCGTATTCATGACCGCTTCGTGGCAGCTGCTGGTCTTCTGGGGATTGCTGATCGGCCTGGGCACCGGTTCGATGGCGTTGGTGTTCGCCGCGACCATTGCCAACAGATGGTTCGTCCGGCGCCGCGGACTGGTCATGGGCATCCTCACCGCGGGCTCCGCAACCGGCCAGCTCGTCTTCCTTCCGCCCGTTGCCGCCCTGGCCGAAGGGGTGGGGTGGCGAGCCGCGTCCCTTCTGGTTGCGGCCGCGGCACTCATAGCCGTCCCTGCCGTCTGCCTGGTGATGCGCGATTACCCCGAAGACCGCGGCGTCCTTCCCTACGGCGCCGAAGCAGCGTCATACGTCCGTCCGGCACGTGCCGTCGGCGGCGCGTCCCGGCGGGCGTTCGAAGGCCTTGCCTACGCGGCCCGGCAACGCTCGTTCTGGGCTCTGGCGATTGCGTTCGCGATCTGCGGCGCAACCACGAACGGACTCATCGGCATCCACTTCATCCCCTCCGCACACGACCACGGCATGCCCACCACCACGGCCGCCGGCCTGCTGGCCGTCGTCGGCATCTTCGACATAGCCGGCACCATCGCCTCCGGTTGGCTCACGGACAAGTTCGACCCGCGCAAACTCCTTGTCGCCTACTACGTGTTCCGCGGAGCCGGCCTGCTGATGCTCCCCTGGCTCTTGGCGGAATCCGTGCACCCCAGCATGATTCTGTTCATCGTGGTCTACGGTCTCGACTGGGTCGCGACGGTCCCGCCCACCGCCGCGCTGTGCCGCGAGATCTTCGGCGACCGCGGCACCATCGTCTTCGGCTGGGTGTTCGCCGCGCACCAGATCGGCGCTGCGGCCGCCGCGCTGGGGGCAGGCGTGATCCGCGACGTCTTCGGCACCTATACCTACGCGTGGTGGGGTGGCGCCGCCATGTGCGTGCTGGCCGCCATCCTCTCCATCGTCGTCAAGCGCACTCGCGCCAACACACGAATCACGGCCTTGACCGCTGACGAGAAGGAAACAACCCCAGAGGTTCGACGGTAGACCCATATGACCGATATCATCGCCGTATGACGATGCAGCGAGAGCGGACTGTCGACCGAACCGGAGACCTGGCGCCGGCGGCTGCCCTATTCCACAGCCTTTCCGACCCCACCCGCCTGACCATCCTGCAGCACTTGACCACCGGCGAGCACAAGGTCCGGGACCTGACCGAGCATCTGGGGCTGGCCCAGTCCACGGTCAGCGCACACCTGGCGTGCCTGAACGACTGCGGCCTGGTCACCTCGCGCCCGGTGGGACGGGCTTCGCTGTACTCGCTCACCACCGAGCCCGAACTGCTGGCAGCACTATCCGCCGCGGAGCGTTTGCTTGAGGCGACGGGCTACGCCGTCGAACTGTGCCCCACTGTTGCCGGGAGCCGTTCCGGGACGGAGGCGTCTGCATGAGCGGCCACCACCATCATGCCGGGCCGACCCACCGCGGCCGGCTGGCCATAGCCTTCGCCATCACGGCAACCATCCTGATTGCCGAAGTGATCGGCGCCTTCATCACCGGCAGCCTTGCGCTGCTGGTGGACGCCGGACACATGCTGACCGACGCGGGCGGCCTCCTGATCGCGCTGATGGCCGCATCGCTCATGGTCCGCCCGCATACGCCGCGCCGGACCTGGGGTTACCTCCGGATGGAAGTGCTGGCAGCGGGCGCGCAGGCCGCGATCCTGCTGGCGGTGGGTATCTACGCGCTGGTCGAAGGTGTCCAGCGGCTGTTCGCCCCGCCGGAAGTCAACGCGGACGGCCTGCTGGTTTTCGGCATCATCGGCCTGCTGGGAAACATTGCGTCCATGCTGGTGCTCAGCGCCGGCCGCAATGCCAACCTCAACCTGCGGGCGGCGTTCCTCGAGGTGGTCAACGATGCCCTCGGCTCGGTGGCCGTGATTATCAGCGCGGTCGTTATCGCCACCACCGGGTGGACGCAGGCAGATGCCTTGGCCGCCATGCTGATTGCGCTGCTGATTGTGCCGCGGACCATCAAGATCCTGCGGGAAGCCGGCAGCATCCTGCTGGAAACCGTGCCGAAGGGCCTCGATCTGGAGGACGTCCGCCAGCACATCCTGGGAGTGCCGCACGTGCTGGCCGTGCACGACCTGCACGCGTCGCGGATCTCATCGAACATCCCGGTGCTCAGCGCGCATGTGGTGATTGAGGATTCCTGCTTCGTGGATGGCCACGCCCCGCAGGTGCTGGACCAGCTCCAGCAGTGCGTCGCCGAGCACTTCGTGGTCAGCGTGGAACACTCCACCTTCCAGCTGGAACCTGCCGGGCATCTGGAGCACGAACACCCGGCGCACGACTGACTGCCCGCGGCTGCCAAGCAGCGCAGGCGGCTGCCCGCTACGGGATCGGCACGGTGCCGATCGGGCCGAAGCGCTTCATCACCATGGTCGATGTGAGCCGCTGGACGCCGGGCAGGCCGCCGAGCGCGGTGTCATAGAGCACTTGATAGGCGGCCAGATCGCGGGTCAGGACCCTCAGCATGTAGTCGATCTCTCCGAACAGCCGCTGGGCATCGACGATGTTCGGCACGGCGGTGACGGCAGCCTCGAAGGCGGCGATGGTCTCCAGATCGGTGCGTCCCAAGGTCACGAAGAGAATCGCCTCAAAGTGGAGCCCAACGGCCTCCGGAGACACGACGGCGCGGTAGCGTTCGATCGCTCCCGACTGTTCGAGATCCTTCAGCCTTCGATGGCACGAGGAGAGGCTCAGCCCCACCCGACTGGCAAGGTCGGTGGCACTCATCCGCCCGTCGTCTTGGAGCAGTGAAAGAATCTCCCGGCTTAATGCATCCACGCCGGTAATTGTTTCACAAAAACCGGCAATCAGGCAGGAGAAGCGCAGAACATTTCACCGATTTCGGCGTAGCATTTACGGCTGTTGGCAAAGGTCGCGGGAAAGAAGAAGCTCCATGGATATGTCGCTGGTCCTCCAGTTTTGGGTGGTGGCGCTGCTGCTAGCGCTCACGCCGGGGGCGGACTGGGCATATGCCATCGGCGCTGGCCTGCGGGCGCCCTCGGTGGCCCCGTCGGTGCTGGGAATGGCGTTCGGCTATGCGGTGGTGGTCTGCATCATCGCCGTTGGAGCGGGCGCCTTGGTCACGCAGCACCCGATGTCGCTCACCGTGCTGACCATCGCCGGCTCGGCGTATTTGATCTACTTGGGCGTGAACACTCTGGTCAGCAAGGCTGGCCAGGTGACCGCCAGCGACGCTCCCCTCGGGCATGCCCCAGCCGCCCAGTTTTTCCGCGGCGCCGGCGTCAGCGGGATCAACCCCAAGGGACTGCTCCTGCTGCTGGCGCTGCTGCCGCAGTTCACCTCGCCCGCCGGTTGGCCGTCGGCAGCGCAGATGCTGTTCCTCGGCGGACTGCACGTGGTCAACTGCCTCTACATCTACTTCGCCGTCGCACTGCTGGCCCGGCGCATCCTTCGCTCGAAGCCCCGCGCCAGCGCCATCCTTGCCAAGGCTTCCGGCCTGATCATGGTGCTGATCGGGTTGGGCATATTGGTGGAAAAGGGCGCCGAACTGCTCTAGGAGCACGCTCGCATCCACATTTCCAGCTGGGAACTTCACCGGGAGTTGACTGGCCGGCCTTTCCCTTTCGGACTGATTATCCGTGCGAGCCGAGAAATGGCCAACAATCAGTTCGGTTTTCAGCAGCCGCAGCCGAAGCCCCATTAAAAGCTGCGCTCGAATTGATGGTGTCCCCCGGTCGTGCGGGTAGAATATGCGTGGTCGAGAATGGGACCGAAGTCCCCGGCATTTGAGCGGATCCTTAGGAGAGCAACTCGTGGCTTCACCGCTGGCGCTGCAGTCCCAGATCTATCGGTCGCTGCCTGAGATGGAACGCTCTGAAGCCATCGTCCGCCGGATCTCTACAGCAATCTCCTTAGGCATGCTCCGGGTTGGAGAGCGACTCCCTGTTGAGGCGGAACTGTCGGAGATGTTTGGGGTTGCCGGCGCGACCCTTCGGGATGCCCTGGCCGTCCTGCGCAAGCAAGGCGTCGTCGAGACCCGGCGGGGGCGAAACGGCGGGACTTTCGTGATCAAGTCCCCCGCCACCCCGGAAGAGAACTTGCGCCAGTACCTGCGCGAAACCTCCATCGCCGACCTTCGCGATCTGGGCGACGAACAGACGGCGGTGGGCGCGGCCGCCGCACGTCTGGCCTGCGACCGGGCTGACCCCAAGGACTTGGACCGCCTGGAACGGCTGGCCCACGGGCTTGAGCAAGCCACCACGCCGGAAACCCAGGCGCGGGCCGATAGCCGCTTCCATATAGAACTGGCGGTGGTGGCCCAATCCCCCCGGCTGACCAGTCAGGAAATCAAGCTGCAAGCCGAAGTCGGACAACTCCTGTGGACTCCCTTGGCAGGCGTATTCGACGAGCAGCTAGCTGCCCGCGAACACGCGGGGATCGTTACCGCTGTGCGGGAAGACGACCCCGACCGGGCGCAGCGCCTGGTCTTGGAACACATCCGTCGCAACACGTATCACTTGATCGATACCAAGCTGACCCTCACGCATGCCGGCGAAGAACAGGAGAATTCATGACCGCGCCAGCAACTTCACAGGCTGCCGACAGCGCAGCCGCCATCGAGGCATGGCTCAACGGGCTGTACCAGGACCTCCACGCGTCGTCGAAGGACGTGGCAAACCAGCTAGAGGAAAGAATTTCCTCAGGCAGCAACATATCACCCGCCGACATTGTGGGTATTGCCGAAATGGCCGCATCATTTTTGGATTCACACGACATAGCCGTTGGCGCCGGCGAAATATTTTCCCTTTCGGCTATCAAGGATGCCGAAGGCGTGCTGGAATGGTGGATCCGGAACGATTCAGGCGGTATTGAAAAATTCGGCTTTGATTTAGCCCCGGAGGGCGATCGGTTCTACGATTACGAGAAGCTTCCTTGGTTCTCGATTGCAGCGAAAACAGGACGCCAATCGATCTCCGGCCCGTACGTGGACTACTTGGGCTTCGACGAATACATCGTCACCTGCGCCGTTCCTACTTATGTTCACGGCCGGTTCATCGGCGTCACGGGCTGCGACATCCGAATCCGGGACCTGGAGAACAAGCTGATTCCGATCGTCCGTCGAATCCCGGGCGATGCTGCCCTCCTGAACGACCAGAACCGCGTCATCCTGGGCAATTCGGGCCGCTTCATCGTGGGTGAACGCATCAAGTCCGAGCCCGACGGTTTCGCTTTCCTGCCGCTGGACGTGCCCAACCTGAACCTGCGGCTGATCTGCCCAACCAACTAGGCAGACCAGCCCTTCAGGCGTCGACCCGGTCTGCCAGCCGTAAGACGTTATCTCCCCTCCGGTCTTGCTCCAGTCGGCTGAAGCGGACGAACTCGGCAAACAACGCTGTCCGGTCAACCGCGTTCCCGTCCGAATCCTCCGGGTGCCACTGCACGCCGACCACCCAGGTCTTGCCCGGATGCTCGGTCCCTTCGACAACGCCGTCATCAGCAACCGCTATGGCCGTCAGTTCGGTGGCCACCGCCCCCACCGCCTGGTGGTGACCCGAGCGCACGGTGATCCGTTCGCTGCCCATGATCGCGGCCACCTTGGAGCCGGGCAGCAGCCGGACGGACTCGTCCAGAAACATCGGGCTTCCCGGGCCTCCGCGATGCAGGTGCCACGGGTCCAAGTCCGGAATCAGGGTGCCGCCGCAGGCCACGTTCAGTAACTGCGAACCCCGGCAGATGGCCAGCATCGGCTGGTCCCGCATGAGAACACCCCGAATCAGCTCCAGGCAGTACTCGTCGGCGCGGCGGTCCACGCCGTAGGTATTCGGCACCGGATCGTGGTGACCGTACAGCGCGCCGTCCACGTCGCCGCCGCCCAGGAAGAGCACGCCGTCGTAGGCGGCCAGTTCCGCGGCCGGCAGCAGGTCCGCAGCCGCGCTGTCCACCAGTTCGGCGCGGGCACCCGCCGCCACAAGGGTTTCCAAGGCTGTCCGAGTGAACCGCTCCATGAGTTCCAGCGTTTGGTCTGTCATGCCGGGAAAAGTCAGGGAGACCACGACGGCGATCCGCGGCGCGTCTGCCGACAGGTCCGCAAGCCCGGACGGCAGCACCCGTGCGGGCTGCACCTGCAGCTGCCGGGCGCTCACCGCGAACCTGCCCCGGCCAGTCCGCCCTCCGTAACGGCGACACGACGCCGTGCCGCCGCCCGCACCACCCACTGGAACAGCGCGTGGTCGCTGGCATTGGTCTCCGCGGTATCCTCCGGGTGCCACTGGACCGCCAGCATCGGGGCACCCGGCACTTCCACCGCTTCCACCACACCGTCCCTGGCGCTAGCGGCAACCGTCAGGCCTTCACCTAATATGCCGATCGCCTGGTGATGATAGGAGGAGACGTCCGCCGCGTCGCCGCCGATGACCTCAGCCAGCAAGGAGCCCGCGGCGACCTGCACCGGATGGACTGTGCCCTTGTGCTGCACCTCCCCGGGGCCCAGATGCTGGATCAGAGTTCCGCCGCGACCAACATTCAGAAGCTGCAGCCCGCGGCAGATCGCCAGCAGCGGAACGTCCGCGGCAAGACAGCCCTCGATGATCCCGGCCTCGTAGGCGTCCTGGCCGTCATAGTCGGTGGGCCAGTAGTGCTCGTCGGGCTCGGCTCCGTACAGCGACGGCGCCACGTCGGCTCCGCCCGGCAGCACGACGCCGTCCAGCCGGGCAAGCTGCTCCGCCGGAGAATCACCGGTTCCCGGAAACATGATCACGGGCTCACCCCCGGCCCGGACGATGCAGCGGAGCACCGCGGCGGCAACGGCGACGCCGTCGTAGCGCAGGCCGTGGACCGAGCTTGACCACATGCCCGGCACCCCGATCAGCGGACGAGTCATGCCCGGACCTCGGTGGCCAAGGGGAACGGCAGGTGCGGCATCCACTCGGCCCAGGCCGCCCCCAGCCGGCCGTCCGAGATCACGGTGACCAGCGCAGCGTTGAGTCCGGCCAGCAGCTGCTGGTTATCCTTCGCCACGCCGATGCCCCAGTGGTTGCCGGTCCGGGCGGTGAAGGCCACATCGTAGGCAGGATCCTCCCCCAGCGGGACGGTCACGACGTCGTCGTCAATCATCGCGTCCACGTCACCGTTGCGCAGCGCCGCGAGCATGTCGGCGAAAACGTCGTCGCTGGCACCGAAGGCCACCGGAATGATCCCCGGGAAGGTGGAGGCCAGACGCATATTGGCGCTGCCTTCGATGGCGCCGACGCGGTAACCGGACAGGTCCTCCGGCGCACGTGCCGGATCGCCCTTCCGCACCAGGACGGTCTCGTCGAACACCGCGTACGGCTTGGTGAAGTCCACCAGCGCCTGGCGCTCGGGGATGATGCCTTGGCCGCACCAGACCGCGTCGACCTTGTGGTCTTGCACGGACGGGAGCATGTCGTCCCACGGCATGCACGCCCACTCGACGCGCAGGCCCATCACCGAAGCGACCAGTTCGGCAGCCGCGGGTTCGTACCCGCGCCGCTGGCCGCTGGCGTCGGCGCGGCTGAACAGTGGCGGAGCCTCTGAGTCGATGCAGGCCAGCCGCAGGATCCCCGGGGTCAAGGTCTGAACGCCGCTCACGGGATGGTCTCCCAGTACATCTCGCGGTCCCATTCGGTGATGGCGCCGCAATAGCGGGCCCATTCCTCCTGCTTGAGCTGGGTGTAGATCGCCACCAGGTCCTCCGGCAGCGCCGCGGTGAGGTAGGTGTCCGAGACGAACGCGTCGATGGCGTCGCCCAGGGTGAGCGGCAGTTGGCCGCCGCCGGGGCCGTCGGCTCCACTGTCGGGTAGGCCCGGATCCAGTTGACGGTTCAGACCGTCCTGCATCGCGGCGATCAGCAGCGTGTGTGACAGATAGGGGTTCACCGCGGCGTCCGGGACGCGGTACTCCATCCGGCCGTTCGAGGAGATGCGGATCAGGCAGCCGCGGCTGTCCAGCCCCCAGTTAACCAGGCTTGGCGCGAATTGGCCGGCGTCCCAGAACCGTTTGTAGGAGTTTACGGTGGAAGCCATCACCGCCATTGAGCCCGGCGCGTGGGCGAGCAAGCCGCCGATGGCGTGCTTCGCCGTTTCCGAGACGTGAAGCTCCACCCGCCCGGCGTCCTCGATGACGTTGGTGTCGCCGTCCCACAGGCTCAGGTTGTGGTGGCAGCCGTTGCCCATCTGTCCGTTGTAGGGCTTCGGCATGAAGCTGGCGGTGACGCCGAATTCGCGGGCCACCTGCTTGCAGATCTGCCGGTAGGTCACCAGCCGGTCGGCAGTGTTTTCCACCCGGTCATACATCCAGTTCAGTTCGAGCTGGCCGTCGTCCTCATAGTCGCCCTCGATCATGTCCAGGCCCATGGCCTTGGCGTAGGTGATCAGCTGCTTGTAGATGGGACGCATCCTCTCCAGGTTCTCCACCTGATAGGCGGGGCTGGTGCCTGGCTTCTTGACCACCTCCAGTCCGGGTCCTTCCCATGTCATCTCCGGTTCGGTTCCGGAGCGGACCTCGAAACCGGTCCGGGCGGTGAATGCCTCGTGTGATCGGATCAGCAGGGAGCGGGTGTCGACCGGCATCAGGCGGCCCCCGACCTCCGGCAGGTGCGGGGGCTCGTAGGCGGTGCAGAAGATGCGTGCCACCGAGGTGTCCCAAGGCAGCACCACGAAGGTGTCCGGCTCCGGCAGCGCCCAGAACTCGCGGGCCTCGATGCCGCCGCCGATCAGGTTGCCGTAGCGGTCGTTCTGCAGATCGGACAGCGCGGTGCGGTGAAAGCAGATGCCCTTTTCCAAGTTGCGGCGGAAGTGGTTGGCGGGAACCATCTTCGCCACCATGCGCGAGCCGATCGTCGGCAGCGCGTAGTAGACGTATTCCACGCCTGCTTCTTCGATCTTGCGGCCGAGTTCGCGCACCGTTTCGGGGCGCAGGTTGCGCTCTTGATGGCGCATGAAGGCATCGCGGTCGGCCAGTACCGCGTGCATCTCGACGGCGGCCGTGTCCGGCCGTACGGGTGTCAGTGTCATCTCAGTCTTCTTTCGGGTCGGTAACCAGGCTGCCGTCTAGACGGCGGCCAACTGGGAGCCGGCGGGCAGGCCGGCGTCGGTCACGAGCTTGCGGTAATGCAACTGGCGGTCGGCGGGCAGTGCAGAGGTGACGGCGGCGATGAGCCGGTCGCCGCGGTAGTAGGCCAGGGCAGCGCCGTCGGCGGGCCGCAATGGGTCCCCTTCCAGGACCTCTATCCGGTCGGCAACCGCCGGGCTGCCAACGCCTTGGACGCGGATGCCGAAGATGTCCGTCCAGAACGAGGGCAGCGGCGCCGCGGGTTCCGGTGTTGGGCTGCCGTTCAGTCCCGCGACCAGGGCGGGAGCGGCGATCTTGGCGGTATCGGTCGGGGTGGCCCAGTGTTCCACCCGGCGGGGCGCGGTGCCGGCGCGTCGGTCCGGGTAGCGCGCCACGTCACCGACGGCAGCCACGTGGTCCGTCCCGAGCACCCGCAGATGCCCGTCGCAGAGCACGCCGTCGGTCAGGTCCAGGCCGTTGCCGGCCAGCCACTCGACGTTAGGCTGCGAACCGACAGCCTCGATCACGGCATCGGCCGGTACCTCGCTCCCACCGGTCAGGCGGACACCGGTGCAGCGCTGCGGCCCGTCGGTCCCGTCGTCCTGCCAGGTGAACGCGGCGACGCGTTCACCCGAGAGGCACTCGACCCCGCGTTCGGCCAGGAAGTTTCGCATGCCGGTGCTGAGTTCACGGCCGAGTGTGCGCTGCATCGGCCCGCTGCTGCCTTCGATCAATGTCACTCGACAACCCAGCAGCGTCGCTGTGGCAGCTACCTCGCAGCCGATGAATCCTGCACCGATCACAACGATCCGGGCATCCGGCCGCAGATCCCGGTGCAGTCCCAGCGCGTCCTCCAGGGTGCGGATGACGTGTCTGCCGTCCAGCGGACCCGGCACCCGGACCCGCGCCGGCCGCAGCCCGGTGGCCACTACCAGTCCGTCGTAGCCCAGCTCCTCACCGGTAGCCAAAGTCAGCCTCCGGCCGGTGAGGTCCGCCCTCATCACCGGCGCACCGAGCTTCCAGTCGATGTCGGTGGCGGTGCGGCGCTGCCGCAGCGTCACCGTCGCCAGGGCTTCCTGGATCGAGCCCGGAGACTTCAGCAACTCCTTGGATAGCGGCGGCCGGTTGTACGGAGGGTGGATTTCCCCGCCGATGACGAGGATTTCCTCCTCCCAGCCCGCCGACCGTAGCTGTTCGGCGGCGCGCAAACCTCCCATCGAGGCTCCGGCGATGGCGATTCTGCGGGCCATGATCAGTCCTTGAGGAAAATCGCTTGGACAGGGCAGACGTCGATGGCTTCTTCGACAACGTCCAGGAGCGAGTCTTCAAACGTCGGCTCATATTCGAGGACGCCGTCCGGATTCATCCGGAATACTTCCGGGGCTGCGATAGCGCACTGGCCATGGTTGTCGCACAAGCTGCGGTCGACATCAACGGTCTTCATGGGGATCCTGCTTTCTGTTGGTGCTGGGGTGCTGTCTAGTGCTGCCTGCCGGCTAGCCGCGCTGTGTGAAGCCGATCGGCAGGCGGGTGGGGCCCGTGTTGCCGGAATCCGGAAGCCACTCGTCTCCGCCGATCAGGTGCGGGTCGGCAATCCGGCTGGCAAGCAGCGGCAGGGCCTCGCTCATGTCCGCCCGCGCAACGAAGTGGCCCAGGCAGTGGTGCACGCCGCCGCCGAAGCCGTAATGCGGCGCGTGTTCGCCCAGCAGGTCCATTTCGGGGTTGGGGAACGCCATCGGGTCGGTGCCCGAGGACTGGGTGAAGAGGTGGACTGTGGTTCCCTTTTCGATGAAAAGGTCCTGGTAGGTGAAATCCTCCACTGCTTCCCGGGTGACCCAGGTGACCGTCGGATTGGTCCGCATGACCTCCTCGACAGCCTTGGCACCCAGCTCCGGCCGCTCAGCCAGCAGCTCCCACTGCTCCGGGTTGCGGATGAAGGACTGCATCGCCAGGCCCAACTGGTTGCGGGTAGTGTCCATGCCACCGAAGATCAGCAGCACCAGTGCGTTGCGCAGTTCCTCGTCGCTGAGCCGGTCACCGTCCCGGCTGGCGAGCACCAGACGGCTGACGAAGTCCTCCCCCGGGTTGGCCTGGCGGTCCCTGATCAGCTCGTCGGCGT
Source organism: Arthrobacter sp. NPDC055138 (assembly GCF_053607305.1). NCBI lineage: Bacteria > Bacillati > Actinomycetota > Actinomycetes > Micrococcales > Micrococcaceae > Arthrobacter > Arthrobacter sp. NPDC055138. The sequence goes on along the minus strand of NZ_JBSGTH010000003.1, from coordinate 321,867 downwards.
ATTCATACAGCTCCGCCACAGCCGCCTCGACCTTGTCCAGGTCCCGCTTGAAGGTCACGCCGAGTGCCAGTCCCACGGTGGAGGCCAACCTGGCGATCTTCGGCCATTCGCTCTCCGGAATGCCCAACAGGATGGTGAGCACCCGGGTGGCGTAAGGCTCGGCGAAGTCGCGGATGAACTCGCACTCGCCCTGGTCGATGAACGCGTCTACCAACTCGTTTGCCAGGGCCTGGAACCGCGGAACCAGGTCCTTGATCAGCCGCGGCGAGAACGCCGGGTTGAGCAGCCGGCGGATGCGGTGGTGGTCCTCGCCTTCCAGCACCAGCAGATTCTTGGTCCACCAGTCGTAGAACAAGCCGCCATGAACCCCGTTGTGGGCGGGCCACTGGGCACTGCCCTGCTTGAGCTTGGGGCTCTTGAGCAGCTTGCTCACCTCGTCGTACCGCAGCACGGCGATGCCAAAATTGGTCCTCGCGTACCAGTTGGCCGCGCGTGCGTTGCGCAGTTCTTCGGACTGCATGGCGAACGACGGATCCGAAATGTTCAGGTACGGAATGTCAACAGTGGGCGTACTCATGGTTGGAACCTTTTCCTCATCTTGCTTTAGGTGGATTGCTGGGCTGGAAGGCCCGGACTGTGGCGCTAGGCGGAAAGTGATCCGGCAGGGACTGCATCTCCTGCAGGTGCGTCGCCCTTGAGGTAGGGCTTCTTCCAGACCATGTAGATCAGGCCAACAACCACCACGCCGACGGCGGAGATCAGCACCAGGTAGTTGACGAACCAGCCCGCCTCGGGCGTCCGCGGCCACGCCATGTTGATCATGCCGATCACGCCCCAGGTCAGGGCCGCAATGTTGACCGGGATCCCCCAGGCGCCGAGCCGGAAAGCGCCCTTGGCCTTCCAGCCCTTGAGCTTGGCCCGCAGCGAGGCCAGGACAACCATCTGGAAGCCCATGTACATGCCCATTGCCGCGAACGAAATGATGGTGACCAGGGCGTCTTCGGAAACCTTGGAGCCAATGACGATGATGGCCGGGACCAGGCCGGCCAGCAGCAGGGCGTACGGCGGAACGTGGCGGGTTTCGCTGAACTTGCTCAGCAGCTTGCTGCCCGGGAGGATCCCGTCACGGGCCATCGAGTAGGCCAGCCGCGAGGACGCGGCCTGAAGGCTCAACGCGCAAGACACGAAGGAGATCAGTACGATCCCGAGGACCACCTTGAAGCCAACCGGTCCGAAGGCCGAGAGCAGCACATTGCCAATCGGGTCGGTGTCCTCGCCGGAGATCACGGCGCCAAAGTCCGGCACGGCCAGAATGAGGGAGAGGCAGACGAACATCGCGGCGAAGCCACCGATGTAGATGGTCATCCGCATGGCCTTGGGGATCCGCACTCCGGGATTCGGCACCTCTTCGGCCACGTCGCCGCAGGCTTCGAACCCGTAATACTGGTAGATGCCGATCAGGCCGGCAGCGGCAAAGGCGATGAAGTAGTTGCTTCCTTCGCCTGCCCCAAAGCTCTGGAACAGGACGCTCAGATCGTGCTCGCGTGCGGTGGTCAGCAGCCACACGCCGACGGCGATGGCGCCACCCAGTTCCGCCAGCAGGCCGAGCATGGCGACCTTGCTCAGCACCTTGGTGCCGCCGAGGTTCAAGATGGTGGCCAACGCGATGACCACGAGGGCGGAAATGATCACCGTGTCGACTGTGCTTTCAAAGCCGAACAGCAGGCTGAGGAACGGACCGGCACCGTAGGAAACGCTCGCGATGGTAGCCAGTAGGGCGCAGAGGTAGATCCACCCGTTCATCCAGCCCCACTTCCGGCCCCAGAGGCGGCGTGACCATGGGTAGACACCCCCAGCCACCGGGTAATTGGAAACGATTTCGCCGAACACGGTGGCGACCAGCAGTTGGCCCAGGCCCACGATAACGAGGGACCAGAACATCGGTGGCCCCGCGATGCCCAGCGAGGCAGCGAAGAGCGAGTAGATCCCCACGACCGGGGACAAGTAGGTGAAGCCCAGGGATACGTTCCCCCAGAAGGTCATTTCGCGCTTGAATTGCTTCTCATACGAGTAGCCAAGGCTGGCAAGGTGCTCGGCGTCTTCGTCGACGCCCGAACCTTCAGCGGGTCTCGTCATTTCGGCTGACATTGCGCTCCTTCAAAACGAATAGTCAGTGCGGTGGACGGTGCACAGGAGTTTGCTGCCTCCGCATGTGATTGAGATCACAATAATGTCGATCACGAAAAAACCCTACAAATGAATGTTTTGTTTGGCAAGGGTTTCTTTTCCCGGCCAAACCTCCTCCCACCAGGGGCTCCGGATGCGGTGAAACTATTGACAAGCCCTGCGAGGCCTTGAGGTCGGCCTTCCGCCTTCCCGGGCGAAACCTAGACACGGTGCAGAAAAAGCCTCAGCTACGAGGGTTTTAGACACACCGGAGAGAAAGTTGCGCCGGTCAACCGTGGCGGAAGGCAGTGGCCGGAGGGGTTCCCCCGGCGAAGCACTTGGATGAAACGACCAGACATTGGGCCACCCGTCCACCCTCTTCCCGAGCTCCCTCCCGTAAACTCGGCGGCACATCATGCTTGCAGGAAGGATCGATCGTGCCCGACCCACTCAGCGTCTCGGCGCCGGTTCCAGCAGAAAGGCCTCTGGCCGGACTGCTGGTCGCGGACTTCTCACGCGTGCTGGCCGGCCCGCTGGCGACCATGACCCTTGCCGATCTCGGCGCGCGGGTCATCAAAGTGGAGCGCCCGGGCAGGGGCGACGACACCCGCAGTTGGGGGCCGCCCTACTCCCCCACCGGTGCCACGTACTTCGAAAGCGTGAACCGCAATAAGGAATCCGTCTGCTTGGATCTGTCCCAGCCCGGAGACCGGCAACTGGCCCGAAAACTGGCGGTAGCCGCCGACGTCGTCGTCGAAAATTTCATGCCCGGGGGGATGGACAAGCTCGGGCTGGGCTATGAGCAGCTCTCCGCCGAGAACCCGAAGCTGGTTTACGCCTCGATCTCCGGCTTTGGTTCGGCCGAGGGAGCGTCGCTGCCCGGTTATGACTTCATTGTCCAGGCAGTCGGCGGGCTGATGAGCATTACCGGGGACGCCGAAGGCTCACCCTACAAGGCCGGGGTGGCACTGGTGGATGTGCTCACCGCCAAGGATGCCAGTATCGGCATCCTCGCGGCACTCCAGGCCCGCTCCGCCACCGGACTCGGCCGGCGGCTGGAGGTCAACCTGCTCTCCAGCCTGCAGGGCGCATTGGCCAATCAGGCGCAGGCCTGGTTGGGCGCAGGGACCATTCCGCAACGGATGGGCAACGCGCATCCGTCCATCGTTCCCTATCAACTGCTCGAATGCGCCGACGGTCCGCTGGCGGTCGCGTGCGGCAACGACGGGCAGTTCCGGCGCTTGACGGAGGCGCTCGGACAGCCGCATCTGGCCGAGGACAAGCGCTTCGACACCAACACCGCCCGGGTGCAGCACCGCGCCGAACTGATCCCACTGCTGGAAAAGGCACTCTCGTCCACGTCCGCCGGGGTGTGGCAGGACAAGCTGACCGCCGTCGGTGTTCCGGCCGGCCCGGTCGCCACTATCGACGAGGGCATCAGCTACGCGGAATCGTTGGGCTTGAAACCGACCATCGAGGTGCGTGACGCCACCGGCCAGCCGGCCGGCCGCCAAGTCCGGCATCCGATCTCCTGGACGCCGCCATTTGAACCACGCGCTTCGGCCCCGCCTGCCCTCGGGGAGCACACCGAGTCCGTGGTGGAGTGGCTGCGGTCCTTGGACTAGTGACCGTGCCGGCGCAGCGCCAGCCAGAGGCGCGCCGCCACATCCGGGTCGTCGACGCTGACGCCGAGCACCCGCTCGGCAACAGCCATCCGGTGGCGCAGCGAGTTCCGATGCACGCCCAACTGCCGGGCCGTCTCTTCCCAGTGCCCGCGGTGGCGCAGATACGCCGCAACCGTCGCTACGAGGTCGGCGCGGCGGTAGCCGGCGAGCGAATCGACCCAGCCATCGGCACGGCTTTCGTCGTCGGCCGCCAGGTCCAGCAGGCGGCCGGCAGGGGCTAGTTCGGCAGATCGCTGCAAAGCCGCCACTGCCCGGGCAATCTCAGGCAGGTTGAGTGCTTCGGTCCACGCCGCCCCGGTCTCCGGCGCGGACTGCCCGCCCGGTTGCGGCGCCGCGGCCGGCGGCACGGCACCGCCGCTGCTGCTCCCTGCCGCCAACCCCACGAGCCCGACGTCGGTGGCCCCGCCGGCTGGGGCCTGTTCGGCCGCTGCTTCCGTTGCGCCCGGATCCAGCAGGAAGTAGCCCAGCCGCCCCTCGCGGTAGCTCAGCGTACACGCGGCCAGCGCCGCCAACGGTACGCCGCCGCCGTCGTCAAGCCGCAGTCTGGCCACCGCACCGGCCAGCGCCCGGAGGGAGTGGTAGGTTTCCATCCGCGCGGCCAGCACGCGCACGCGCCGGGGCAGCGGATCCAGCCCGGAATCCGCGGCCACCATCCGTGCGGCCTCCAGTTCCCCGCGGACCAGCAGCTTGGCAACCGCAGAGCCAAGCACGGCCGAGGTGCCCGAAAGCTCTTCCTGCTGCTGGGCTTTCATCGCCAGCAGCACGCAGACCGTCATGATGATCTGCCGGTCGGCCTTGGTCAGGGTCCGGCCCGGCCCGATGGCCAGGAAGCCTTCGATCCGGCGCCCCACCAGGATCGGATACTCCACCACCGGGCTCCCATGCAGCCAAAAGGTGGCCGCGGAATGAGTCCCCGCGACGTTGAGCCGGGTGGTTTCCAGCTTCAGGTGGGGCAGCAGGCTTGCGGCGCTGGACGGACGCACGGTGGCCTCGGCCCCGTCCGCCGGCAAGTAGGCAGCCCAGCCGCCCAGCGCCTGGGCCAGTCCCTCCACCACGGCCTGCACCGCGTCCGGGCGCGTCGCTGCCCGCGCCAGCGCCGTCTGGGTTCCGAGGCTGGCAATCAGGTCCGCTTGGGAACCGCGCGAAGTGAGGTCCCAGAAGGCACGGGATACGTCCAGGAACGGCACACCGTCGGGAACCACCAGCAGTTCCACGCCCTCCGCGGCGCAGGCCAGGACCAGATCGGCCGGCACGCTCTCTAGGCCTTCGCCCAGCCCCAGCCCCAAGGCGGCCACGCCCTTGGCAGCCAGCCGCCGTACATACGCGCCGGCGGCGGTACCCTCGAGCGGAATCCCGGTGGTCAGCAGCAGCTCGCCGCCCTCCAAATATGGTGTGGGGTCCGCCAACTCGGAGACGTGGACGCCGGAAAGCTGAATGCTTGGAACGGGACCAGGAACAGCCCGGCGGAGCGAACTGCCGAGCACCTGGCTGAGCTGGGCGAGGGAAATCATGGTCTGATTATCCAAGGTCGCGGCCCAAATTGGGCTAACCGTCCAATGACCCGTGCCGTCGCCGTGTCTAACGTTGCCCTTATGACCGATGCATACTCCGCAGCCGGCGCCCCGCCAGCTGCCCTCCCGCAGACCCGCCACCTCGCCACCGCCATCCCCGGCCCTCGATCCCAGGCGCTGCATCAGGAACGCCAGGCCAACGTCAGCGACGGCTTCGGCATCGTCCTGCCGGTCTTCATCGAGCGGGCCGACGGCGGCATCCTGCAGGATGTGGACGGCAACAGGCTGATCGACTTCGCCTCCGGGATTGCGGTGACCAGCATTGGAGCCAGCCACCCCCGCGTGCGCGAACGGGTGTCCGCCCAACTGGATCGCTTCACGCACACCTGCTTCATGGTCACCGAGTACCAGTCCTTCACCGACGTGGCGAAGTGGCTCAACCAGCACACGCCCGGTGACTTTGAAAAGCGCACCGCGCTCTTCTCCACCGGGGCCGAGGCCGTGGAGAATGCCGTCAAGATCGCCCGCTCGGCCACCGGCCGCAGCAGGGTGCTGGTCTTCGACGAGGCCTATCACGGCCGCTCGCTGCTGACCATGGCCATGACGGCCAAGGAGAACCCGTACCGGCTGAACTTCGGCCCCTTTCCCGCCGAGATCGTGCGCGCCGCATCGGCCAATCCGCTGCGCCCGGCAGCACAGCACGACGGCGGCGTTCCCGCCTCCGCGGCGAACGTCACGGCGGCGGCCCTCGCATCGGTGGAAGCCACCCTTGCCGAGCATGGCCCGGAGAACTTCGCCGCCATGGTCATCGAACCCATTCAGGGCGAAGGCGGCTTCGTGGTGCCGGCACCGGGCTTCCTTACCGGGTTGCGTGGCATCGCGGACCGGCACGGCATTGTCCTGGTGATCGACGAGATCCAGGCGGGCATGGGCCGCACCGGAACGCTCTTCGCCAGCGACCATGAAGGAGTAGCCGGCGACATCACCCTGAGCGCCAAGGCACTGGCCGGCGGCCTGCCCTTGAGCGCCGTGACCGGCCGCGCGGAACTGATGAACGCGGTCCACGCCGGCGGGCTCGGCGGCACCTACGCCGGCAACCCGCTGGCCTGCGAAGCCGCCCTGGCCGTCTTCGAAGCGTTCGAGGACGGCAGCCTGCTCGCCAACGCCCGGGCCATTGAGGCAGCGGCGCGGCAAGTTCTGGCGCCGCTGGTCACCGAGACCCACGCGGTGGCCGATTTCCGCGGGCGCGGCGCCATGCTTGCACTGGAGTTTGCCGACCGGGAGACCCTGGCCCCGCGCGCCGATTTGGCCAAGGAAGTAGCCGCCCGGTGCCACGCACAGGGAGTGCTGACCCTGACCTGCGGCACGTACGGCAACGTCATCCGTTTATTGCCGCCGCTGGTCATCGGCCAAGACCTGCTCGCCGACGGCCTCCAGGTGCTGCGGCAAACCATCCTCGACGTCACCGCCGAGCAGGGCGTCACCGCGGAGCAGGGCATCACGGCCGAACACAGCGTCACGGCCGCCTCCCCGTCCCTGGGCTGACGCCGGGCACTCACAGCGCACCGCCGTCGTGATCTCACATCCCTTTAGCTGACAGAAGGAAAGCACATGTCTCTGGACCATGACCTGATCGCCCTTGATTCGCTCCTGACCGAGGATGAGCGAATGCTGCAGAAGGACGTCCGCTCGTTTGTGGATTCGTCGATCAAGCCCCATATTGCCCGCTGGTACGAGGACGCCGTGTTCCCGCTGGAGATTGTGCCCGAGATGGCGAAGCTGGGCCTGCTCGGCATGCATCTGGACGGCTACGGCTGCGCCGGCCGCTCCGCCGTGGAATACGGTCTGGCCGGTGCCGAACTGGAAGCCGGCGACTCCGGCCTGCGGACCTTCGTCTCGGTGCAGGGCTCGCTGGCCATGAGCGCCATCCACAAGCACGGCTCCGAGGAACAAAAGAAGCAGTGGCTGCCGCAGATGGCTGCCGGCGAAGCGATCGGCTGCTTCGGCCTGACCGAACCCACCGCCGGCTCCGACCCGGCCAACATGAAGACCTTCGCCCGCCGCGACGGCTCCGGCCCCGACGCCGACTGGGTGCTCAACGGCTCCAAGCGCTGGATCGGCCTGGCCTCGGTGGCCAAGGTCGCGATCATCTGGGCCCAGACCGAAGACGGCGTGCGCGGCTTCATCGTCCCGACCAACACCGCCGGCTTCAAGGCCACCCCGATCGAACCGAAGCTCTCGATGCGCGCCTCCATCCAGTGCGACATCGAACTCACCGACGTCCGGCTGCCCGCCGACGCGCTGCTGCCGAACGCCAAGGGCCTGCGCGGGCCGTTCGAATGCCTGAACGAAGCCCGCTACGGCATCATCTGGGGCGCCATGGGCGCCGCCCGCGACGCCTGGCAAACCGCCGTCGACTACTCCAAGGAACGCCTGCAGTTCGACAAACCGCTGGCCGGCTACCAGCTCACCCAGGAAAAGCTGGTCAACATGGCACTGGAAATCAACAAGGGCTTCCTGCTGGCCCTGCACCTGGGCCGGCTCAAAGACGCCGGCCAGCTCCAGCCGCACCAGATCTCGGTGGGCAAGCTCAACAACTGCCGCGAAGCCATCGAGATCGCCCGCGAATGCCGCACCATCCTCGGCGGCAACGGCATCACCCTGGACTACTCACCGCTGCGCCACGCCAACAACCTCGAATCCGTCCGCACTTACGAAGGCACCGACGAGGTCCACACCCTGATCCTCGGCCAGAAAATCACCGGCCTCCCCGCCTTCCGCTGAGCACCCGGCACTGAGCAAAGGAGCATCATGAGCACTGCGGTTCACCTGCAGCACTACATCGGCGGCACGTGGTGCGACGGCGACGGGCCGCGCATCGCCAGCACTAATCCGGCCCGGCCGGACCAGGTGGTGGCGGAAGGCCGGCAGGCCGGAGCAGCGGATGTGGAGCGTGCCATGACGGCGGCTGCCGGCGCCCGGCGGGACTGGGCGCGCACCCCGGCGCACGACCGCGGCGCTGTGCTGCTGCGCGCCGCCGTCGTGATTGAACAGCACGCGGAAGAGTGGGGGCTAGAGCTGTCCCGCGAGGAGGGAAAGACCCGTGCCGAGGGCCGCGGCGAAGTGCTGCGGGCCGCACAGATTTTCCGTTACTACGGCAACGACGGCGACCGTACCGCCGGGGAGATCTTCGCTTCCCCGCGGCGCGGCGAACAGATCCTGGTCACCCGCAAACCGCTCGGTGTCGTCGGCGTGGTCACTCCGTTCAACTTCCCGATTGCCATTCCCGCCTGGAAGATCGCCCCGGCGCTGGCGTACGGCAACACGGTGGTCTGGAAACCTGCCAGCACGGTGCCGCTGCTGGCACTGCGGCTGGCGCAGGCACTGGAGGCCGCGGGCCTGCCCGCCGGAGTGCTGAACCTGCTGATCGGCCCCGGCTCCATGGGCAACGCCTTGGTGAACCACCCGGGGCTGGACGGGCTGACCTTCACCGGTTCCACCGGCGTCGGCCGCCAACTGGCAGCGGCCGCTGCAAGCCGCGGCGTTCCGGTGCAGGCGGAGATGGGCGGCAAGAACCCTGCCATCGTCCTCGCGGACGCCGACCTGGAGCTCGCCGCCGAACAGGTCATGCTCGGTGCCTTCCGGTCCACCGGGCAGAAGTGCACCGCCACCTCCCGGCTGGTGGTGGCGGAGTCCATCGCCGATGAGTTCCTGGCCATGCTGAAGGAACGCGTCGAGTCCCTCGTCGTCGGCGATCCGACGGACCCGGCGGTGCAGATGGGACCGGTGGTGAACGGCGGTGCCCGCAAGTCCATTCTGGAGGGCCTCGCCACCGCGCGGGCGCAAGGCGCTTCCGTCGTGGCCGAGGGGACTATGAGCGACGACGGAGACCTCGCCACCGGGTACTTTGTGCCGCCCACCATTCTGGAGCTGCCCGCCGGACGCGAGCTGGACGTGTGGCGCGAAGAGCTCTTCGGCCCGGTGCTGTCGGTGCGGCGCGCGGTCAGCGTGGAGCAAGCGTTCGAGCTCGCCAACGACGGCGAGTACGGGCTCTCCGCCGCGCTCTTCACCCAAGACCTCACCCGCGCGCTCGAAGGGATGGAGGACCTGGATGTGGGGATCCTGCACGTGAACTCCGAAACTGCGGGCGCGGACCCGCATGTGCCTTTTGGCGGAGCCAAGAAATCCGGCTACGGACCGAAGGAGCAAGGAGCCGCGGCGAAGGACTTCTTCACGCACACCACCACCGTGTACCTACGCGGCGGCGTGCCCACTGTCTGACTCCCTCCGTCGTCGATACCCCGCCCTGCGCCGACGTCCGAACCCGCTATTCCGCCGTCGTCATCTCCCACCGAAGGAACCATGAGCAATCCCAGCATCGAGAACATCAGGCACATCCTCGTCGTCGGCTCCGGCGCGATGGGCTCGCAGATCGGCCTGCTCGCAGCCCTTGTCGGCTACCGCGTCACGGTCCAGGACATTTCCGAGGAGATGCTGGCGGCCGCGAAGGACCAACTGGCCTCGCGGCTGCAGGCCAGCGTGGCCAAGGGCAAAGCCTCTGCGGACGACGCCGACGCGGCGCTCGCGCGAATGTCCTTCACCACCGATTTGGCAGCCGCGGCGGGCGCTGATTTCGTCATCGAAGCCGCCACCGAACGGCTCGACATCAAGCAGCAGATCTTCACCCGGCTCGGCGAACTGGCCCCGGCCCACGCCATCCTTGCCACCAACTCCTCCACCCTCGGCTCGTCCAAAGTGGCCGAGGCCAGCGGCCGGCCCGAGCAGGTGTGCAACATGCACTTCTTCAACCCCGCGCTGGTGATGAAGTGCGTGGAAGTGGTGCGGAACGATGCGACCTCGCAGGAAACCGTGGACACCACCATGGAACTCGCCCGCCGCTTCGGCAAGGAGCCGGTCTTGATCAACCAGGAGGTTCCCGGCTTCGTTGCCAACCGGCTGATGGCCGCGATCCAAAAAGAGGCCCTGGCCCTGCATGCTGCAGGTGTGGCCAGTCTCGAAGACATCGACGCCACCGCCAAAACCGCGCTCGGCCACCCGATGGGCCCGTTCGAACTGATGGACATGGTGGGCCTCGATGTCATCGACTTCATCGCCCGGGCCACCTATGACGAAACCGGCGAGGAAGCAGACCGTCCGCATCCGGCGATTACCGAGTTGGTCGCCGAGGGCAGGCTCGGCCGCAAGACAGGCCGGGGCTGGTATGACTACTGATGGATAACCGCACGGCCTCCGAAGTACCATCAAGCAATCAGAGTCCTATCCGCCCCAAAGACCATGAGGTAATAGTGCCCGCACCTATCGCGGATGTCCTGGCAACTCAGGTTTCCGCCCGCCCCCGCATTCTGGTCAGTTGTTCCCTCAGCGGACCGGAGAACGACGCTTGGTTGATCGAAGACTTGACTGCCTACGCAGACAATGTCGGGCATGAACTACACGCCCAGGACGCGGACTTCGAACTCCTGGACGTGGGCGCTGCTGCTTCCTGGGAGCTGGACGCTGCCACCAGCCTCAGCGGGTTCGACGGCCTGCTGGTTCTGGGCGGAGGAGACATCCACCCGTCCCTCTACGGACAGCATCCTACAGCTGCTCCCGGTTACGGAGTGGATGAGCGCGTCGATCAGGCGGAGATTGCGCTGGTGAGAAGCGCCGCCGGTTTTGGGCTGCCTGTGATGGGAATCTGCCGCGGCCTGCAGGTCATCAACGTCGCGTTCGGCGGGACTCTGACTCAGGATCTTGGCCCGGAATCCATCCATCAGGTGCACACGGATGAGCCCGGCATGAGCGGCCACGATGTGGTGATCAAGCCGGGCACCCTGGTTGCCGCGGCCTTGGGCGCCGGCGGCGTGACGGTCAGGTCCGGGCACCATCAGGCTGTTCAGGATCTCGGCATCGGGATGCTGGCCACCGCGGAGGCTCCGGACGGCGTCATCGAAGCCATCGAACACCAGGATCAGTGGGTCCTTGGCGTGCAGTGGCACCCCGAAGACCCGGACACGGTCCCCGGGCAACTCGCCGCGCTGCTGCGCATGTTCGCGGACCAGTGTCGGAAGGCGCCGGCCCCGCACCCGGGCGGGCGGACGATCGCCGCCTAAGACGCCTCGCTCGACCGGTCGGCAGGAACAAACTCTCCTGCCACCACGCGGCCCAGCAGTTCCGTGAGCAGATCCACGCCGGCGAGCATATCGTCGTCGTTAGTGAGCTCCTTCTCATTGTGCGAGACGCCGTCCACGCTGGGCACAAACAGCATGATGGTGGGGACGATGTCCTTCATGTTGGTCGAATCGTGCCCGGCGAGCGTGCGGACCGTTCCGTACGTCAGGCCCAGTGCCTCCGCGCTCTTGGCGGCCAGACGCAGGCCGGCTTCGTCATAGGCCTTGGCGGCCCATACATGTTCGGCACCGCGCTCGATCCGCACGCTGGCGCGCGTCTCGATCTGGGCGACCCGTCGGTGCAGCTCGGCGTCGGCTGCCGCGAGGACCTCCGGGTCGGTGCTGCGAACGTCCACCAGCAGCTCCACCCGGTTGGCCACCACCACCGGCGAGTTCGGGTGAACCGTGAACTCGCCGCAGGATGTGATCACGGCGTGTTCGTCCGTGCTGAATTCGTCGGCGATCTCCCGCGCCGCGACCACCAGCGACGAGGCCCCGAGCAACGCGTCGTGTCGGTCTGCAATAACCGTGGCGCCGGTGTGCGCCTGCTCGCCGTGCACAATGAATTCGTATTTGTTGGCACCCCAGGTGGACTCGACCAGACCAATGGTCAGCCCGTTGTCCTCCAGTGACCGACCCTGCTCAATATGGATCTCCACGTAGGCAGCGACATCCAGGGAAAAGTCGCCGACGGTGCCGATCGCTTCCAGCGCCTCGCGCACTGTGGTGCCGGACGGATCTGTGGTGGCCAGGACTTTCTCGGCCGGCAGTTTGCCGGTGAACACCGAGCTGCCCATCATGGACGGCTTAAAGCGGCAGCCTTCCTCGTTGAACCAGTTGATCACTGCAATGTTGAACATTGGCGCGGCATCCGCGGCCCCGGAGCTCTCGGCGCCGGTGTCTGCCCCCGAAGTCATCCGCTCCTTCAGCCGGATCGCCGCATGGGCTCCGGCCAGCACGCCGTAGGCGCCGTCGAAGCGCCCGCCGAACGGCTGCGAATCCAGATGCGAGCCGACGGCGATGTACGGCGCGCCGGGTACCAACTCAAGCAGCGCAAATTGGTTGCCCACCGCGTCGTAGCGGACCTCGAAACCGTGTCCTTCGACCAACCCGCGGAACCAGTTCCGCGTCTGCCCGTCCGCCGGGGTCCCTGCCTGACGGTCCACTCCACCGCCCGCCGTGGCACCGTACGTGCTCATCGAGCGGAAGTCGTGCAGGAAGGAGCGGGCGTCGTCGTTGGAAATTCCGGCCTGCTGCGAGGCAGTGATGGTCATGATTGCACTCCTAAAGGTTCTGGTTGGTGGCCGGAAGCGGAATCGGTCCCCGGGCCGAGGGCCGTGCCCGCGCCCACGTTGTCGAACGTGAATTCGCCGCCAACGATCGTGGCAAGGACCTCCAGCGCGGAGATGTCGGCAGCCTCCAGCGGTGAGCCGGACAGCACTGCGAAGTCCGCGAACTTCCCCCTGCGTAAGGTGCCCTTCTCGCTGGACGCACCGGTGGCCTGGGCGGCCCAGTCGGTGTAAGTCCGCAGCGCTTCTTCTGCGGTCAGGCCCTCGGATGCCCCGCCGAGTATCAGTCCTTGTTCGGTGCGCCGGTCCACCCAGGACTGCATGGCGCGCAGCACGTTGTTATCGGCCACAGGCAGGTCGGAGCTGCCGGCCACCAGGATGCCGGCGTCCACCAGCGAGCGTCCCCGATACAGCCAGCCCTCGCGTCCGGCCCCCACCAAGGCAGCAAACTGATCGCCCAGCGGGCCAATGAACGCGGCCTGCGGAGTGACCGCGATCCCGGCCGCGGCGACCGGTGCCAGCTGGTCCGGCCGCGATATGCCGAAGTGCTCAATCCGGTTGGGCAGGTGGTTCCGCCCGTACCGCTCCTGGCAGCCGGTAATAATGTCAATGGCCAGGTCAATGGCCGCATCGCCAATGGCATGAAGCGCGATCGGCCAGCCGGCGCGGTAGGCCGCGTCCACGCGTTCCCGGTAGGCCCCGGGTGAATCCAGCAGGTAGCCCGTGTTGTGCTGGTGGCCGCAGTAGTCCTCGGTCACGGCCGCCGTGGCGCCCAGCAACGAGCCGTCCATAAAGACCTTCACCGGTCCCAAGGACACCCACTCGTCGCCGAAGCCCGCAACCGCCCCGAGGTCCAGGCCGCATCCGTTGCCGGTGCCGTGCATGTCGGCTTCGTTGGCCTTGATCGGCCGCAGCGAGTCCAGCGCGGGCATCAACTGGGCGCGGGCATGAAGCTTGCCGGCCCGCCTAGCTGTCACATAGGCCTGGACTTCCAGCGGGCTGTGCCCGATCCAGCCGCCCCCGATACCTGCCTCGGTGAAGCTGGTGATGCCCTCAGCCGCGTAACGTGTAGTCGCCGCATCCAGCGCTTCGACAATCCGCTCCACGGGGTAAGGCAGCAGCAGGTTCTGGATCAACTGCTGCGCGGATTCCTCGACGATGCCGGTGGGGTAGCCGTCCGGGCCGCGCAGCACGGCGCCGCCGGTTGGATCGGTGAAACCGGGTTCCAGGACGCCGGCCAGCCGCAACGTGGCGGTGTTAGTGATGGACAGGTGCCCCGAGACGTGCCGCAAGTACAGCGGCCGGTCGCCGGTAATCTCGTCCAGCCGGCGAATGTCGGGGAAGGACCCGCCGTGATGCTTGTGGTTGAATCCGGTGCCGTTGACCCACGCGTCGGGCTGGTCCTCGAGCCGCCGGACCTCGGCTTCGAGCAGTGTGTACAGTTCTTCGAGACCGCGGGCGTGTTCCAATTCGACGACGCCCAAGCCCAGCCCCCACCAGGCGGTGTGGCAGTGCGCATCGATGAAGCCGGGCACCACCACGGCCCCGCCGAGCAGAATCTCACGTTCTGCGGTGCAGCCGTCCAGTTCGTCGTCGAAACCGACAATACGTCCATTGAGCACGCCGACGGCGCGGGCGTGGGGACGCTCTGCCTCGAGGGTGAGGATCTCGGCGTCGCGCAGGATCAGGTCCAGCTTCATCGCGTCCCCTCCCCCGCACCGGCAAGGGAACTGCCGGAATCCGCAGCCAACCGGGCGGAAGCCAGGCCCGCGAGCTCCTCCGGTGCATTCGCGGTGCCCGGCGGCATGGTCTCCGGATCCGTGACCAAGTGCAGCAGCGCCAGCCGCCCGCTGGCCAGGGCACGCTCCAGCGCCGGACCGAATTCCGCGGCGGTTTCAACCCGTTCGCCGTGCCCTCCGAAGCTGCGGATCCAGTCAGCGAAGTCTGGGTTGAGCATCGAGGTCCCGGACGGCCGCTCCGGGTAGTGCTTGCGCTGGTGCTGCACGATCGTGCCGTAAATGCCGTTGTCCACCACGATCACCAGCGGGGCGGCACCATGCGCCGCGGCCACTGCCAGTTCCTGCGCGTTCATCATAAAGTCGCCGTCGCCGCAGACCGCCACCACCTGCCGGCCCGGTTCGATCAGCGCGGCCGCGACGGCGGCGGGAACAGCCAGCCCCATGGCTCCGTTGCGCGGCCCGATCAGCGAGCCGGCACCATGGTGGGTCAGGTAGCGGTGGCCCCAGATCGTCGCGTTGCCCGCTCCGTACGTGACCACCTTGTCCGCGGGCAGCCGGTCTTCCAGCACGCCGAAGGCTACGCCCAGGTCAACGCCGGGGCTGTTGTCCGGACGGGGTGTGGCGTACCGGCGCTGGTCATCGGCGAGCGCGTCCATCCAGCCACTCCCGCGGGAACCCCGCACCATGGCGGGGCCAGGAAGTGCGTCAACCAACGACGACGGCGGGACCGCCAGGTGCTGGTCGATCCGGCCGGAGTGGGTGGCGGCATCCGGATCCGGCAACACAAGCACGGTTGGTGCGTTGAACCCCTTGGTGTAGCCGTCGCTGAGCACGTCGCTTCGGCCGCAGCCGATGAACACCAGCAGGTCGGCTTCGTCCAACCTTGCGGCGAGGGTGTCTGCCCGCCCGTAGCCCAGCCAGCCGGCCCACGCCGAAGAAGAATGCGGAACCACGTCATAGGCGCGCCAGTCGGCGGCAACCGGGATCTGTGCCTCGGCCGCCCATTGAGCGAGCCTTCCACCGGCGTCGCTCCAGCCGTCGCCGCCGGCAACGATCAGCGGACGGGCAGCCGCGGCCAGCCGGCCCGCCAGTTCCTCCATCGCAACAGTCGGCGGTACCGCAGTTGCGAGCGCACGCGGCGGAACTGCACCGGCGTCAGTCGCCCGGACCAGCACATCCTCCGGCAGACCGATCACCACCGGGCCGGGCCGGCCGGAGACGGCCAGGTGCATCGCTTCGGCCACGATTTCCGCGGCGCGGTGTTCGTCGTCGAGCACCACCACGCGTTTGGCGGTCGTCGAAAACCAGCCGTCCAGGCTGAATTCCTGGAACGAGTCCCGTCCCCGGTCGGCCACCGGGATCAGGCCGACGAAGAGCACCAGCGGCGTCGCGTCCTGCCACGCGGTATGCACGGCAATCATTGCGTTCGCCGCACCCGGCCCGCGGGTGACCATCGCGATGCCCGGGGTGCCGGTCTTGCGCCCCTCGGCCAGCGCCATGAAGCCTGCACCGCCTTCCTGGCGGCAGACAACCGTTGACACGGGCGAGTCGTGCAGCCCGTCCAAGACGTCGAGGAAGCTCTCGCCCGGAACCGAATACACGCGGCGGACGCCGTGCGCCTCAAGCTGGCGGACAATCAGGTGGCCTGCGGACTGGGTCATGGTGCGGTGCTCTCTCGTCAGGAAGTTCGTCGCCGGAAGGTGGAATCAGTGCTTGAAGCCGGGCAGGTTCACGCTCATGCGCGGGGCCACGACGCCGGCGACGGCGGTGAACAAGCTCAGGAACACCAGCATCACGGCGGCCGGCCACCAGTGGTTTCCGGCGGAGGCCACCAGGCCGGTAGCCAGCAGCGGGATGAAGCCGGAGAGCATGCCGGCAGTGTTCTGCGCGAAGCCCACGCCGGTGTAGCGGGTCCGGGCCGGGAACAAGCCTGTCAGCACCGTGCCGGAAGCCGCGTACGGGAAGGACAGCGTTGCCACGGCGAGGACCATGCCCATAACCACCAATACCGGGTTGCCGCTATCCACCAGCAGGAAGGCCGGAACCGCGGCCAGCGCGGAAGCGATGCCGCCCCACAAGATGACGCGGCTGGCGCCGAACCGCTCGCCCAGTCGGCCGCCCAGGATGAGGACAGGGATTTCGACGATGGCCGCAATCATGCCGCCCAGCAGCATCAGCTGGGCGGAGTAGCCCAGGATGTTCACGCCGTAGTAGACCACAAACGCGGTGACCAGGTAGAAGCCGCCTACGCCGAGCAGGGCCGCGGCCATGCCGATGATGATGTGCTTCCAAGACTCCCGCAGCGTGGTCCGGATCGGAGCTTTCTCCACCTGGTCGTGCTCCATGAGCTCCGCGAAGACCGGGGATTCGTCCAGTCGGCTGCGAATGTACAGCGCGATCAGGAGCATCGGGATAGCGGCCAGGAACGGGATGCGCCAGCCGAAGGAGTTGAAAGTCTCCTGCGAGAAGAACAGTGTCATCAAGAAGAAGCCGCCGGAGGAGAGAATGGTGCCGATCGGTGAACCGATCTGCGGCAGCGCGGCATAGCGGGCGCGGCGCTCCAGCGGAGCGTTCTCCACCACAATCGTCATCGCGCCGGACCACTCGCCGCCCACAAACAGGCCCTGGGCCACGCGCAGCAGCACCAGCAGCACCGGTGCGGCAATGCCAATGGCGGCGTACGTGGGCAGCAGGCCGATCAGGCCGGTCACCGCACCGATGCCGACGATGGTGATCATCAGGGTCTTACGGCGGCCGATCTTGTCGCCCATGGCGCCGAAGAACATGCCTCCCAGCGGACGCGCCACTAGGCCGACACCAAACGTGGCGAAGGATGCCAGCGCCGCCGCCGTGGCGTTCTCATTGGCGAAGTACTGGACGTTGAACACCAGCGCCGCCGCCGCGCTGAACAGGAAGAAGTCGTACCACTCCATCGCAGTGCCAATGAGGGCACCGATGGAAACCTTCATCGCCTCCTTGTCAGTGATCTGCCGGGTAGCCCCGGCCTCGAGGTTCAAGGTTTCTGACATGGTTCCTCCATGTTTGGTGTTCGGGTGTCCGGCCGTGCAGAACGGCCGCAACGAACTGATAATGCACACCAGTTTTCCAGAGTGGGCCGCGTCACACCCGCACGAATCGTCGCGGCTTTCCGGGGCTAGAATGTGCAAAAGCACATGATAGGGGCCGAGAACACCATGGAAACACCGCAGATTCATGAGAACGACGACGATGCCTCCGCCGCCCGTTGGAACGGCCTGCTGGACCAGCTATCCGTGGACAGGCTGACGGACCTCTTCCTCGAGCGCGTCCTGCAACTCGACGACTATAGGGACGGCGTCCTGCCGGCCAGCGAGATCCGCCGCACAGGAGCCGCCTCGTTCGAGGCGCTGATCGAAAGCCTGCGCCCGGGCGCAGACAGCAAGCGCCTCATCGCCGAGCGGCAAGGCATCTCATTGGACGTTGGTGTCTCCCGCGCCAGGGCAGGCGTCCCCGTGGAGTCGCTGATGACCGCCATCCGGATCGACTTCACCGTGATCTGGGGCGAGCTCATGGCGCTGGCGGATCCGGGCGATGCCGAACTGCTGGTGCGACGGGCCGAAACGGTATGGCAGGTGGTGGACTCTTACGCAGCGCAAACCCAAGCCACCTACATCGCCGAGCGCCAGCGCATGGCCCAGGAAGAATCCTCGGTGCGGCAAGGCCATGTGGCCACCATGTTTGGTCAGGTCAGCCCGGCATCGGAAATGCTCTCCCGCATCGCCGAGGAGCTCGGCATCGACCAGTTTGCTCCCCTCGTTGTCGCGGCAGCAACAACGGACGACGCCGCCGCCCTCCGTGTGGAGGTTGCCTCGGCTTCGCGCCGTGGCTCAGAAATATTCACGCATCCGCTGCCCGACGGACTGGTCGCCTTCTGGGCAGCCGATGACCGGCCGGGCAGCGCGGCCCGCGAAACCATCGAGCAGATCAAGAACATCCGATGCGGCCTGGTTGAACAGGTCCGCGGCCTCACGGACCTGCGCGTCGCCGCCCAGGCAGCCCGCGCCCTGGCGTCCTTGGCCAAAGACAACGATCAGCAGGCCCTCACCATGCGAAACTCCTGGGCACGACTGGCCCGGCACCGCCTGTCGGAAACCGGCGTTCCCATTGTGCCCGACGTCGACGCCGCGCTGGCCCGATGCGGAACAGTGGAACGAGCCCGGCTGGAAGAATCGGTACGGTCCTACCTATCCACCGGCAGCATCGCCGAGTCCGCAGACCAGCTCTTCTGCCACCGAAACACCCTCATGAACCGACTGCGCCGCTTCACGGATTTAGTCGGCATCGACGTGACCATCCCCCAACAAGCCGCCCGCCTCGTCGTCGCCTGGTCCTGATCGAGCGTCGTTTCCGACTCCAGCGAGCCGGAGCACCTCAGCTCCCTGGATATCCAGCGCACTCGACCGGTGACCTGACTGTCTGGGGTTCCTTGCTCCCAGGGGGGAGCGCTTGGTCACACCCGGCTGCGGGCGGCGATTTCCGGAAATACCCTACTGCCGAAGGTCGTTCTAGCCTGTTGTGACCCTGGCTCCCCGAATCCGCATCTTGGTAATATCCGCAGTCGCCGCCCTGGCCCTGGCCGCCGTCGTCGTCGGCTGGGTGTTCACAGCCAATGCACGGCCCTCCGCAGCGCAGATCCCGCAGAGTGTTCTGGCCGCGGACACCAGAATGGGAGCCGTAGAACTGCGGGTAAAGGACCTGCAGACCGTACGCAGGTTCTACGAAGAAGGCGTCGGCCTCGAGCCGCTCGGCGAAACCGCGGGAAGCGTCAGCCTGGGCGTGGGCGGCGAAGAGATCCTCCGCCTCACCGCGGCCGAGGGTGACTCTACGAATCCGGCCGATGCCGGGCTCTACCATGCGGCCGTCCTCTACTCGGATGGTCCGGCCCTGGCCCAGACGCTGGTACGTCTGATCCAGATGGCACCAAACCTCTATCAAGGGTCGGCCGACCATGCGGTGAGCCACGCGTTCTACTTCACGGACCCCGAAGGCAATGGCGTGGAACTCTACATCGACACGCCGGCCGACACTTGGAAGTGGCAGGACGGTCAGGTCCAGATGGGCAGCGCCGCACTGGATCCGAACGACTTCATCACCCGGCACCTCGGCCGAACCAGCGACGGCACCGCCGCTATGGGACACGTCCACCTCAAGGTCGGGGATCTGGTGCAGGCACGCGAGTTCTACGTGGACACCCTCGGCTTCGCGGTGACCTCCGAAATCAACGGAGCACTCTTCATGTCCGCCGGCGGCTATCACCACCACCTGGCCGCGAACGTGTGGAGTTCGGCCGGGTCAGGAGACCGGCCCGACACCCTCGGACTCGGATCATTCGCCGTGCGGCTAGCCGGTCCCGCCGAGCTCGACGCCGTAGCCGGACGCCTGGACGCCGCCGGCATCGACTACCAGCGCGCCAAGGACTCCATGGCCGTTGCCGACCCGTGGGGGAATGTGGTCCGTCTGAGCCACTGAACCACCCGGGAGAAGTCCTCCCGGACTCTCAGAGCAGAAGCCCCATCACAGGTGATGGGCTATCGCGTCTCGGAACCCAGCTACACCACCGCCCCCGCAGGCTCCTTCGCCGCGGCGGCACCGTCGTCGTCCGCGGCGCCGACTGCGGGCTCCAACTCGGTGATGCCCTTTTCCGCGGCCCGTCGATCCACCTTCCCGCCCGGCCACCAGAGGAAGCGGCGGCAGGCCAGCATGAACGCCGGCAGCGTCATGACGCGGATGATCGTGGCGTCCAGCAAGATGGCCGCGGCCAGGCCCACGCCAATCTGCTTCAACTCCAGGAAGCTCAGCGAACCGAAGATGGAGAACACCGCAACCATCACGACGGCGGCGCTGGTCACCACCCCGGCGGTGCGCACCACGCCGTCGAACACCGCTTGCTGGGCCGGCATCCCGGCCAGTGCGTTCTCCCGGACGCGGCTGACCACAAAGACGTGGTAGTCCAGCGATAGCCCGGAGAGCACCACAAACAGCAGCGTGGGCACCCACGGGGCTATGTACCCGCTGGACGCGAAGCCCAGCAGCGGCTCCGCCCAGCTGTTCTGGAAGACCAGCACCAGGATGCCGAAGGCTGCAGCCGTGGAGAGCAGGTTCAGCAGCACTGTGCCCAGCGCCACGGCCACGGAGCGGTACACCGCGAACATGTAGACGAAGGTCAGCGCGACCACGATCCCGATCACCACCGGCAGCTTCTCCATCACGTTGGCCACGTAGTCCATGTCGTACGCGATGGCCCCGCCCACATACGCCTCGGCCCCGTCGATGCTGCCGAAAGTCTCCGGCAGCAGGGCCTCGCGCAGCTCGGTCACAGATTCCTGCCCGGCCTCAGATCCCACCGCGTGCGGGGTCTCCACCTGCAGCAGCATGGTGCGCTCGTCGTCGGCAATCCACGGTTCCGCCACGGCGCCGAACAGCCCGGCCCGAGCCCCCACCAGCGCGTTGAAGTCCGCGGCCTCGCCGGCCAGCGCCGCTTCCGCCCCGGCCGGCACGTGCACGGTTACGGTGTTGACGTTTGAGCTGTTCGGGAAGTCTGTTTGCAGCCGGTCGAGCGCCTGGATGGTCTCCAAGCTGCGCGGCAGGTCCTCGATCTGGGCGTTCTTCAGGCTCATGCCCAGCGCCGGGGCGGCCAGCAGCAACAGCACCGCCACGGAGCCGACCAGTGCCAGTTTGGGGCGTCGGACCACAGGACGCAGCAGCGCCGGCATCACTCGAGGGTTCCGCCCGGCGGTCAGCCGCCAGACGAACGGCAACCGCGGCTTGTCCGCCCACCGGCCGCATGTGGCCAGCAGCGCCGGCAGCACTGTCAGCGAGGACACCATGGCCACCAGAACCACCAGAATCGCGCCGGTGGCCATGCCGCCGAAGAATGTGTCCTGCGTGACGAACAGCCCAGCCATGGACAGCACCACGGCCGCCCCGGAGACGATCACCGAATGCCCGGCGGTCTCGGCCGCGATCCGGATCGCATCGCCGTCGGCCTTCCCCGCCCGCCGTTCCTCGCGGAAGCGCCGCAGGTAGAACAGCGAGTAGTCCACGCCCACGGCCATCCCCACCAGCACTATCAGGTGCATCACCATGCCCTGATCCGGCACCAACTGTGACGCCAACGCCCAGAGCCCGACGGCGGACGCCACCGACGCGAGGCCCAGCACCATCGGGATACCCGCCATCACGATGGCACCGAACGCCAGCAGCAGGATCACCAGCGTCACCGGCACACTCAGCAGAGTCGCTTTTTCCACGTCCTTGTTCAGCCACTCGTTGATTTCCAGCGTGATGGTGGCATCGCCCACCTGCTCCAGCGCCAGCTCAGCGTACGCTGCCTGCACCTGGTCGGTGACCTCCAGCAGCGGCTCCACCCGCTCGGTGGCGGTGCCCGGATCGCCACTCAACTGCACCATCACCAGCGCGGCTTCGCCGTTCTCCGCCGGAACCGGACCTGCCGCCTGCTCTACTTCTAGCAGGGCTTCCATCTTCCGGACCAAGTCAGCCGCAGCTTCGGCAGCCTGCGCAACGTCCAGTTCCCCGCCATCCGCTGCCCGGATCACCACGCTCTCCGAGGCCCGCACCTCATAGCCGGCCTCATCGGCCAGTTCATACGCGGCGCGTACATCACCCACCATCAGCTCGGCCTGCGTGGCCTGCCGCGGACTCAGCACAAAGTTGAGCCCGAAGGTGATGAGGATCAGCAGCAGCCACGCGCCGATCGCCTTCCACGGATTGGTCGCGCTCCACAGAGCTATCCCGGTGATGACCCCACGCTTTTTGGGCGCGATGCTGTCCACTGTGTTCCTCCCCAACTGAACGCGCGCGCCGGTCTCCCCGGTCTGTCCCGCGTCCTCCGCCCCACCCTAGCTGGGAAGTCACTAAGGGCCCGTCGGCAGAAACAAGTTCGGCGTGAACATTCGATGAAGCATTAACCAACCCAGAGCACCCGAAACACTGTTGAGGAACACTTAACCCCCGCGGTATTTTGACTTAATCGCGCTTAGGTGTTGACATGGACTGCAGGCCTACCGGTGTTATTGGATCTTCGGTGGGCCGCTCCGAATCGCTCGCGCAGGCCCCCTCGCCTGCCCGCGGACACGGTGCCCGTCTCCCTCTCGGGATTGATTGTTCAGGGCCCGGCGCGTCTCTCGCGCCGCCAGTGTTATAACGCCGCGCACTATGCGCCTGCACCGCCACCGGTGCGCCAATATGGCCGTTCTGTGGATTCGGGGCGTCGAACCTGACGGACAGATCCAATGGATGAGGAGATGCATTTAGATGCGAGTCGGAATCATTGGCGCAGGACCCAGCGGCATGGCACAGTTGCGCGCGTTCGAATCAGCCCGGCAAAAGGGAGCCGAAATCCCGGACATTGTGTGCTTTGAGAAGCAGTCCGACTGGGGCGGACAGTGGAACAGCAGCTGGCGCACCGGTCTGGACGCCGCCGGCGAGCCCGTGCACAGCAGCATGTACCGGCACCTGTGGTCCAACGGGCCCAAGGAAGTTCTCGAGTTCTCCGACTACACCTTCGACGAGCACTTCGGCCGGCCGATCTCCTCCTTCCCGCCGCGCGAAGTCCTGTTCGACTACATTGCCGGCCGGGTCCAGAAGTCAGACGTCCGCAAGTACGTCCGGTTCAACACCGTGGCCCGCTGGGTCGACTACAACGAAGACAGCCAGGAATTCACCGTCACGGTCGAGGACCTCGCGGCGCAGCGCACCGAAACCCATGTGTTCGACAAGCTCGTGGTCTCCACGGGCCACTTCTCCTACCCGAACGTGCCGGCGTTCGAGGGCATCAACAGCTTCCCCGGTGAAGTGCTCCACGCCCACGATTTCCGCGGCGCCGAGCGGTTCGGCGGCAAGGATCTGCTGCTGATCGGCAGCAGCTACTCCGCCGAGGACATCGGCATGCAGGCGCACAAGATGGGCGCCAAGTCAGTCACCTTCAGCTACCGCAGCGGCCCGATGGGCTTCGACTGGCCGGAGTCCGCCGTCGAGCGCCCGCTGGTAACCCGTTTCGAGGGCCGGACCGCGCACTTCAGCGACGGCACTACCGGCGAGTTCGACGCCGTCATCCTCTGCACCGGCTACCTGCACAAGTACCCGTTCCTGCCCAGCGAACTGTCGCTGCAGTCACCAAACCTGCTCTACCCGGGCAACCTCTACAAGGGCGTGGTCTGGCAGCAGAACACCAACCTGTTCTACCTGGGCGCACAGGACCAGTACTACACCTTCAACATGTTCGACGCGCAGGCATGGTTCGCCCGCGACGTGATGCTGGGCCGGATCGAGCTGCCCTCGCTCGAGGAGCGCGACGCGGACATCCAGGCCTGGCTGGACCGGCAGGCCTCGCTGCCCGACCATGACGCCGAGGCGGATTTCCAGACCGACTACCTGCGCGACCTGATCGCGCTGACGGACTACCCGGAGTTCGATCTGGACACCGTCGCCACCCTGCTCAAGCAGTGGATGAAGGACAAGGAAGAGAACATCCTGGGCTACCGGGACAGCATCCACCGTTCCGTCATGACCGGCACCATGGCCACCCGGCACCACACCCGCTGGATCAATGCCATGGATGACAGCCTGGAACGCTACCTCAACGGCCCCTCCGAGGACATGGATACCGGAGCCTTGGCCGCCCTCACCGGCGACGCCGAGAAGGCTTCCGCCCGGCGGTAGAGCCAGCCTCGCACCGCGTACGACGGCGGGTGGCATGGGAGCACTGCTTCCTCGCCACCCGCCGTCGTCGCGACCGGCCCCGCCCGCCGTCGTCACACGGGCCGTCCGCCGTCGTCATCTCCGGTACCGGGAACCGTCCGCACCCAACTTCCCCTGCTGTCGGCGGCCGCTGCGCAGGGCTACAGTGGAGCCAGCCGTCAGAATCGAGTGGCAGCGATGGCGTCGAACACGATCACCTTGTTCCTGGCCGGCGACGTGATGACCGGCCGAGGCGTGGACCAAATCCTGCCGCATCCCGGCGCAGCCAAGCTGCGCGAAGGCTACATCCGCGACGCCCGCGACTACGTGTCCCTGGCCGAAGCAGCGAACGGCCCCATCCCCCGCCCGGTGGACCCGGCCTGGCCGTGGGGCGACGCGCTGGCGATCATCGGCGAGGCCGGACCGGACGCGCGCGTGATCAACCTCGAGACCAGCGTCACCGCCGACGGCTCCTTCGCCCCGGGCAAGGGCATCCACTACCGCATGCATCCGGACAACATCGGCTGCCTTACCGTCGCCGGCCTGGACGTCTGCGTGCTGGCCAACAACCATGTGCTGGACTTCGGCATCGCTGGCCTGACCGAGACCGTGGACGTGTTGCACGCCGCTGGCCTCCGCACCGCCGGCGCCGGCCGCGATGCCGCGCAGGCATGGCAACCCGCGGAGGTGGACACCGGCCACGGACGGGTGCTGGTGTTCTCCGCCGGACTGGCCTCCAGCGGCATTGCCGCCGCGAACGCCGCTGGCCCCAACCTTCCCGGGCTTGCCTTCCTGCCGGACCTGTCCAGGGACACCGCCGCACGGTTCATCGGCCACGTCCAGGCGATCAAACAGGACGGCGATCTGGCGGTGGCCTCGCTTCACTGGGGCTCCAACTGGGGCTACGAGGTTCCAGACGGGCACGTCCGCTTCGCCCGCTGGCTGGTGGACGGCGGGATCGACGTGGTGCACGGGCACTCCTCCCATCATCCGCGTCCGCTCGAGATCTACCGCGGCCGCCCCATCCTCTACGGCTGCGGCGACCTGATCAACGACTACGAGGGAATCGGCGGCTACCAGCAGTTCCGCGACGACCTGCGGCTGCTTTACTTCGCCACGCATGACGCCCGTTCCCGGGAACTGCGCGGGCTGCGCCTGGTGCCGGTGCGGGCCCGGCGGATGCGCCTGGAGCGGGCAAGCAAGCACGACGGCGAGTGGCTTCGTCACGTCCTGAGTGACGCCAGCGCTGGCTTCGGCACCCGGATCAGCCTGGTCGGAGACGGCAGCTTGTCCGTCGGTGTGCCGTAAAGCTGTCCGCCAGCCCTCCGCCACAGCTACACGGCCGGTACCCGATCATGATCCCGCGCACTTGTCCGCTGCGGTACCGTGGTGCGCAGGTTGCCCTTCCGAACGAGGACAGGATCATGCCCGTGGGACTCAGAAGCGCGCTGTTCGCGGCGCAGTATGACGCTGCCATGCGCCGGGCCGAGCATGAGGAACTCGCCTCGCGCCGTGCGGCGCTGCTGTCCGGCCTCAACGGGATTGTGTACGACGTCGGTGCCGGCACCGGAGCGAACCTGCGGCACTTCCCGCCGTCCTGCCAAGTGACGGCGGTGGAACCCGATCCGAACATGCGCAAGCGGCTGCAGGCCAAGGTCGGTTCAGTCGGCAACGTCCAGGTGGTGGATGCCGGCGCCGAAGTGCTGCCGGCCGACGACGCCAGCGTGGACGCTGTGGTCTTCACGCTGGTGCTCTGCAGCGTTTCCGACCAGGCCGCAGCCCTCGCCGAAACCAAGCGCGTGCTCAAGCCGGACGGAAGGCTGCTGTTCCTGGAGCATGTCCGCGGCACCGGCGCGCACGCCACGTTCCAGGACATGCTGCGGCCCGTGTGGTCCTTCGCGGCGCAAGGCTGCCAGCTCAACCGGAACACCGTCGCCGCCATCTCCGCGGCAGGCTTCACCGTGAGGGTGCAGGAAGAGTTCGCGGTGGGACCGGCCTGGCTACCGGTGAACCCGATGGTGATGGGCACGGCAACGCCCGAAGGCTGAGATGCCTCCGGGCGTGTGACCCGTAGCTGATCGACTATTCAACTAATGCCCTTCCCAGCGCTGAGAAGGGCGCCTGCTGACTCCTCGATGCAGCAAGGTGGCGGGCAGGAATGGTTTATCCGAATCCTCCCAGTTTGTCCTTCAGCCCGCCGAGCTTCTCCCCCAGGCCGCCGGGGAGTTTGCCAAGCAGGGCGTCGACGTCGATGCCCAGGCTGGACAGCAGGCCCGAGTCCTTCTCCGTGTCCACCTTCTCGGGCAGTTCGGAATCGGCCTTGGCGGCCTGGTCCTGGTTGCCCTGCTGTTTGAGGATGTCGATGATCTGCTGCTTGTCTATCTGCATGGTGTTCTCCGATCCACGTTGATGGTCAGCGCACTGTCCACTTTCCTCACTCGGCCACAGCGTGGCAAGCCCCAAGACGTCCGCAGGCTCCCGGTGGCATACTGTTTGGACGCCACAGCGCCGTGGCGTCTCCCGTGGACAGGATTGCAGGATTATGGCTGGTCATTTCGAACTCATTGATGCGCCCGACGGCGGATTTCGGGTCAGGATGTTGGACGGCGACGGAGCACTGATGGCCGAATCGGTGACCTTTCCTTCCGTCCGGGAAGCCCGGGAAGGCATTGAACGTGCCCGCGAAATCGCCGGCACCGGACGCGTCGTTGACCGGTCGGGCGCGGCCGCGCAGTCTGACTCTTAGCTGGCTACCTTTCTCGGCTCGTACCGCAGCGCCACCGCCCCCGAGCCGAACTCCAGTCGGCTGACGAGCTTCAAGTCGAGATGCTTCGAGAGCCCGGCGAACAAGACTACCGAAGCGGTCGCATCCCGCCAGAGTACCTAGCCGGAGGCAGCGAACCCTTCGGTCCTCGACGCCGGCTAGCGGCGGCCGCTTTCCGGGCCGAAGAGGAACTCCTCCGCGTGGGCCACGGCTTTCTTGAACGAGTCGTTGCGCAGCGCCAACTGGTCGGCCCCTCCGCTCTCCGTGTACTCGGTGAACCCCGGGCGCAGCGCCCAGATCCCGCCGGCCGGCGGCAGATAGAAGACGGCGAAGGAGCGGTGCTCGGTGTCGTCTTCCCAGACCGGGACCACTGCCGCGGCCGCTCCGGTGTCCACGTTGATCCACTGGGCCCGAGGCCGCGGCTGGCCTTCCTCGAAAACACTGGGGTCAAGGAACGGAGCGGTTCCGGGTCCCCAACGCTCCTCGAACCGCTCATGGAACACCGGAAACAGGTGATGGTCGTAGCGGCGCCAACTGGTAGCAGGCATTAGTCCTCCTTCAACGATCTAAAACAATCCATCGGCGGAAGTCCCCTGAGTACGACGGCGGCCGCTCGCCCAGCCGGACTGCGTCCGGCGGGATGGGGTCGTCGAACCCCAGGTAGACCGTGGGTCCGGACGGAACCGACGGGCTGGCGTGCGGACGCCGACGCGCCGAGGATTTAGCGCGCTCGGCGGCACCGCGCATACCGGGCTCCGCGGCCCCCGGCTCCGCAGCCCCGTGCCCGGCGTACTCGCCGGGCTCTCCAGACTTGTTGTTTTGCCGGGCGGTGATGCGCCGTGAGCTGTGCCGGTCGTAGTCAGCGCGCCGCGCGGCGTCGCCCAGCACCATGTAGGCGTGGAGGATCGCCGCCGTCGTCCGTTGCTCCGCGCCGGTTTCCGCGTCATGCCCCGTGTCCGGCTCTGCCGGTCCACCGCCGTCGGGGTTCAGGTCCGGATGGTGGCTGCGGAGCAGCGCTCGGTAGGCGCGGCGGATATCTTCGCTGCTGGCGTCCGGGGCAACCTGCAGCACGGCATAGAGATCGGTTTGGTTCACGTTCGCCTTCCCTCCCGCCCACGCAGAGGGGTGAAAGTGGTGCGCCTCAGCGCGGAGGCCCGGTGAAGAGTCGCGGTGAAAAGCCGCAGTGGGAGCAAAACAGTAGATGCGGCCCGGCCGGCGGCTCCGCCGCGGTTGGACGGAGCCGCCGGCCCGGCCTGATCGATCAGGCGTCGATCATCTGCTTGCCGTCACCGCTGCTGATCTCGATCTTGCGTGGCTTGGCCTGCTCACGGATGGGGATCCGCAGTGCCAGAACGCCGGCCTCGTAGCTGGCCGTGACGTTCTCCGTATCCAGCGTGTCGCCCAGGACCAGCTGGCGGCTAAACGTCCCCGTGGCCCGCTCGGCGGCCACCACGTCCTTGCCGTCGTCGATCTTGGACCTGCGCTCCGCGCCGATCGTGAGGACATTCCGTTCCACGTCAAGGTCAATGGTGGACGGATCGACGCCGGGCAGATCCAGCTCGACGACGAATTCATCGCCCTCACGCCACGCGTCCATCGGCATGGCAGCGGGCCGCGCCTGGTTTCCGAAGACCTGCTGGGTCAAGCGGTCCAGCTCACGGAACGGATCAGTTCGCATCAACATTGCAGCAGCCTCCTTCAGTCATATTCTCTTGTCGCCCGTTCAGCTAATCTATGCCTTCGGGCACAGATATTATGACTCCGGGCTAGAATGTTTTTCAAGTCTGATGTGGGAGGAATTTTGGCAGCGGGGAAGAAGCAGCCCAGGGCGGACCAGGGCGTGTACGGCATCTCCGTGGTCAGCGACCTGGTGGGCGTGGGCGAGCAGACCTTGCGCCTCTATGAGCGGCGCGGGCTGGTGGAACCGGAGCGGACCGAAGGCGGCACGCGCCGGTACAGCCGGGACGACGTGGACCGGCTCCGCCGCATCGGCGAACTGGTGGACGACGGCGTGAACCTGGCCGGCGTGGGAAAGGTGCTGGCGCTTGAAGCTGACAACGCCGCCCTGCAGCAGAAACTCAAATCCGCCGTGAAGCACTCGGCCCGCCGCCAGCAGATCCAGGGTGCGGACGACGCGTCAGCAGCAGGCTGACATCGGGGGCCGAATCTGTTGTGCGCGCCGGCACTCCTGAGAACCCGCGCACGCGAAGAGGCAGCACCGGAGTACGTCCGGCGCCACCTCCTCGGCAGTTCTCTGTTTCCCGTTGGCGCTAGCCGGTCAGCTGGGCCGCTTCGCGTGAGCGGACGGCGAACCCCCGGTAGCCGTCGTCGGCAATTTCTTGGGTGATCTGGCGGTAGTTGTGGACTCCGCCCACATAGGGCAAAACCTGGCTGGGCTTCCCGTCGATGTTGGCACCCGTGTACCAGGATCCGGACTGGGGGAACAGGGTGAAGTTCGCGACCTCGGTGGTGTGCCGGCCCCACTCCCTCTCTGCTTCCTCGGTGGGCTCGATCTGGTCAATGTCGTTCTGCTCGAGGTAGGCGAGGCAGTCGCTGATCCAGTCAACATGGTGCTCAATGGAGACCATCATGTTGCTCAGCACCGAGGGGCTCAGCGGCCCGGTGATGGTGAACAGGTTCGGGAAGCCATGCACGGCGAGGCCAAGGTAGCTGCTGACAGCCTGCCCCCACTTCTCTTTGAGGGACTGGCCGCCACGTCCGCGGACGTCGATGCGGGTGAAGGAGCCAGTGACGGCGTCGAACCCGGTGGCCAGGACCAAGTAGTCGACCTCATAGGTGCGCTCTGCCGTCGCGATTCCCTTGCCGGTGACCCCAGTGACGGGTTCCTTGAGCAGGTTGACCAGCGTGACGTTTTCGCGGTTGAAGGTCTCGTAGTAGCCGGTGTCGATGCAGAGGCGCCGGGTGGCGATCGGATAGCCGGACGGCGTCAGGGCGGCAGCTGTTTCCGGATCCTCGACGCGCTCGGCGATCTTGCGGGCGACAAAATCGGCTGCCGTTGCATTCGCTTTGCGGTCAGTCATCTGGTCGGTGAACAGGCCTTGGAACTTGAAGGGCTGGCCTTCGGCATACACCTGTTCGAAGATCTCCGTACGCTCGGCTTCGGAGACCTCGAAGGCGGATTTGCCGGTCTCTTCAAGGGCGATGCCGCCGATGGCATTCCGGGAGGCTTCGCGCAATTGGGAGTAGCCGGCCTTGACTGCGTCCAGTTCCTCGGGGGTCAGGGGCCTGTTGTGGGCCGGCAGACTGAAGCTGGGGGTGCGCTGCAGGACGTACAGCTGCTCCGCCGTCTTGGCGATTTCGGGAATTGCCTGGATTCCGGAGGATCCGGTGCCGAGGACGGCAACGCTCTTGCCGGTGAAGTCGACCGGTTCTTCGGGCCAGTCGAAGGTGTTCAGGACGGTGCCACCGAAGTTCTCCAGTCCGGGCAGGTCCAGAACCTTCGGGGTCGAGAGGACGCCGGTGGCCAGGATGCAGAACTTCGACGTGTATCGCTCCCCGTTGTCGGTGTGCAGAGTCCATTGGTTCAGGTCCTCGTTGAACACTGCGGAACTGATCTTGGTGTTGAACTGGATGTCCCGGCGCAGGTCGAACCGGTCGGCCACGTGGCGAGCGTAGGACAGCAGCTCGGACTGGGAGGCATAGCGTTCGGTCCAGTTCCATTCCTGCTGCAGTGCATCGTCGAACGAATAGGAGTAGTGGATGCTCTCCACGTCGCAGCGCGCGCCGGGATAGCGATTCCAGTACCAGGTGCCGCCGACCTCCGGGGCAGCTTCCAGGACGCGGGCGGAGAAGCCGCGGCTGCGCAGACGGTGCAGCGCCAGCATGCCGGACCAGCCGGCGCCAACAATCAGGACATCAAAATCGGTTGTCTGGGTCATTACCGGTCCTTTCTAGGCGCCGACGGCGTCGGTGGCGGCTTCGAGTTCGGCGGCTTCGTCCAGCCGGGCGGCCAAGAACTCCCCGGCAGCCGCCAGCGCGTCCCGGCCTTCGCTGAGCATGAAAGCAAACAGCGGCCAGTCGTGGAACAGGTTCGGGCCGATTTCCAGCCTGGCACTGGTGCCGGCGGCGCCGGCACGTGCGGCGAGGCGGACGGCGTCGTCAAGAAGGATTTCGGCGGAGCCGGCGTGGATGAACAGCGGGGCCAGACCGGAGAGGTCGGCATAGATTGGCGAGGCCAGCGGAGAGCGTGGGTCCGTGCCGTTGAGGTAGTCGTTGGCGGTCTTGCGCAGTCCGGGTTCGTCCAGCAGCTTGTCTTCACCGGCCTTGGTCTTCACCGACTCTCCGGTCAGGGCGAGGTCCGCCCACGGCGAGAGCAGCCACGCGCCGGCGGGCTGCTGCAGGCCCGCGCCCTTGATAGCGACCAGGAGTGCTGCTGTCAGTCCCCCGCCGGCGGAATCTCCGGCCAGCACAATCTCTCCGGGTGCGAAGCCTTCCTCGAGCAGGCCGCGGTAGGCGGCCAGCGCGTCGTCGATGGCCGCCGGGTAGCGGTGCTCCGGGGCCAGCCGGTACTCCGGGGCGAAAAGCGAGACGCCGGCGGCGCGGGCGATGTTGCAAGCCAGCGAGCGGTAGCCGAAGGCTGTTCCGACCACGTAGGCGCCACCGTGCAGATACAGCAGCACCCGGTCCGGATTCTCGTCGCTGGTAAGCCAGACGCCTTCGATGCCGCCGATGTTCCGGGTTTCGAACGCCAGATCAGAGTCAACGGGCAGCGAAGCAAGCAGGCCCTCGAAGTCGGCGCGGACCTTGGCTGCTTCATCTTTGAAGTCCGGTCCACCCTGCTGCATCAGCTCCATGATCTGGTTGAGCTCGGAAGTAGTCACTGCGTTGTCCTCTCACAGGGATTCCGGCTCGACGGCCGGCTATGAATCCATGCTGACAGTGAGCCAGTTCACAAACTGGTGTTTGCGTGCGGGACCACTGGGGTGAGAGTGCAGGCTTCAGCGCGCGGCGGGCCGCAGCGTCGACGGCGAGGCCCCGAACGCCTGCCGGAAGGTCTTGCTGAAGTGTCCTGCGTCGAAGAAGCCCCAGCGCGCGGCGATGTCGGCGACCGAATGCCGCGTCAGCAGCGGGTCCCTGAGGTCCTGGCTGCAGTGTTCCAGCCGGCGGGTACGGATCCAGGCGGCCACGGTATGGCCTTCCGAGCGGAAAAGGCTGTGCAGGTGGCGGATGGAGATGAAATGCGCCGCGGCAATGGACGACGGCGTCAGCTCCGCTTCCGGCAGGTGGTCTTCGATGTACCGGTAGATCTGCCGCAGCTGCAATGCCGGCCCCTGCTGTGGCAGTTCATCGAGCTGGTCGGCAAGCAGGGTGCCGATCAGGTCCAGGCCGATCCGGGACAACCGGTCCCCGGTGGGACCGGCGAGACCGTCCAGGTTCTGAACCAGGCCGTGCATATAGGAGGCGACCATGCCGCCCAGGCCTGAGGTGCCATCGATCTTGTAGCCGGCGAGCGACTGCGCGTCCGGGGCATAACCGCGGATCACATCCGCCGGGAACATCGCCACCAGGAAGGAGAAGTCGTCCTCGTGGACCATCGAGTACGGCCTTGAGGTGTCGTATAGGGTCATGTCGCCGGGCTGCAGAACGGTTTCGCGTCCGTCCTGGACCATCAGGCTGGTGCCCGACAGATGCAGCGAAAGCTTGAGGTACCCGCCGTCGTTCTTGGAAATCAGATCAGGAACACGCTCGATCACATGCCCGGACGACGACAGGTGGGACATGAGCAGCTGATCCGACCCTGCCGACCGGGCATGACCCCGGAATTCTTCGCGGCCCGGCAGGGAAATGCGCAGCGGCGGAAAGACGGCACCTACGATGGATTTCCAGCGCGCGAAGTTCACGGACGGCTCACCCGCGAAGTCGACGTCGGTGGTCCGGCTGATCAGCTTCGAC
This sequence comes from Arthrobacter sp. NPDC055138, assembly GCF_053607305.1. Taxonomy (NCBI): domain Bacteria; kingdom Bacillati; phylum Actinomycetota; class Actinomycetes; order Micrococcales; family Micrococcaceae; genus Arthrobacter; species Arthrobacter sp. NPDC055138. Next base: position 288,892 of record NZ_JBSGTH010000003.1, on the reverse strand, counting down.
ATCAGGTACCTCTCTAACTGCCCTTCATTGTGCCGTGCCCGCTGTCACGTCCCGCATTAGTTACGCGGCAGTCCCTGCCCGGGCTACCTGGCAGGGACGGCTCCGCGTTTGGGACTAAACGCCGGCGGCGACGCCGGTGAAGAATTCTGCAGCCTTCTCACCGATGAGGACTGCCGCCGCGTTTGTGTTGCCGGTGGGAACCAGCGGCATCACCGACGCGTCGGCCACACGAACGCCGTTCAGTCCGCGGACCTTCAGACTGCGGGGGTCGACGACGGCAAGTTCGTCGAGGCCCATCTTGCAGGTGCCGACTTGGTGGTGGTAGGTGACGGCGGTTTCGCGGACGTAGCGTTCCAGGTCTTCGTCGCTGTCCGAGTACGCCGACCCGGGATAAACCTCTTCGGGCCCCCAATCGGCCAAGGCAGCGGTGCGGCCCATTTCGCGGCACTGGCGGACGGAGGCCGCGAGAGCGCGGACGTCCTCTTCGGCGGTCAGCGCGCCGAGATCAATCTTGATCGGATCCTCAGCTGCGGGGCCCGAAAGCTTGATTTCACCACGGCTGAGCGGGCGGACGATGCCGCCGATCAGGGAGAAACCGTTCTCCGGGCCGGTCATCGAATCCAAGAAGTACATGGGCAGGGAAAAGTGGATCGGCTGGGTATCCGGTACGGCCAGATCCGGGTTGCTCTTCCAGAAGTGGTGGGTCTCCGCGGCGCCCACCTGGGACGGCGGCACTTCCTTCTTCGTGGTGGTGAAAATGACCGGCGAGAGCAGGTGATCCTGCAGGTTCTTGCCGACACCGGGCAGGTCCATGACCGGTTCGATGCCGGCCTCGCGCAGTTCTTCCGAGGGCCCGATGCCGGAGCGCAGCAGCAGTTCCGGCGAGTTGATGGCCCCGGCGGCCAGGATGGTTTCCCCCGCGGTGAGGGTGAGGACTTCGCCGCCCTTGTGGTATTCGACGCCGGTGACGGTTCCGTCCTCGATCAGCAGGCTGCGAACGTGGGCGTTGGTGATCAGGGTGAGGTTCTCGTGTCCGAGGACTGGCTTCAGGTAGGCGTGCCAGGTGTTGAACCGCTTGCCATTGCGCACGTTCAACTGCATCTTGGAGGCGCCTTCGACGTCGCCCGAGTTGTAGTCCTCATTGAGCTTGACGCCCACTTCCAGCGCGGCTTCAAGGATGTCATCCTGGACCGGGTTCCGTGGAAAGTCCTTGACGACGTCGAGCGGGCCGGAAGCACCGCGCGTTTCCGAAGCGCCGCCGTCGTAATTTTCAATTGCTTTGAAGACGGGCAGTACATCGTCCCAGTTCCAGCCGGGGCAGCCCAGGTAGGACCAGGTGTCGTAGTCCTGCTTGGCGCCGCGGACCCAGATGGTGGCATTGAGCGCGTGTGATCCGCCGGTGACCTTGCCACGCGGCAGGTGCAGTTTCCGGCCGGCACAGGCTTCCTGCTCCGTGGTGTAGTAGTCCCAGTCCTCGGGACCGTGCCAGAGTGCACCGGCGGCGAACACGTCGGCAATCGCCGGGTTGGTGTCCTCGCCGCCGGCCTCCAGCACAGCTACGGTCTTGCCGGCGTCGACCAGCCGGCGGGCGATAACGGAACCGGCGGAGCCGGCGCCCACCACAATGTAATCGAATTCGTTGGCTGTCATCGTCGACAAACTCCTCTGCATCTCTGCACTGGTATTGATTGTCCATCCATAATGCCCGTGACGTGGGTCTCAGGTCTTGCACTTAAGCGCTCGCCCATGGGAATTCGGTGCACGCTTTAGCCCGAAGGTCTCCGCAATATCGGCGGCCGCTCGTTTCCGGAGCGGCCGCCGATGCGCGGAGTGAACCGGGTGCTGTTAGCCGAGATAGGCCTTCTGCGGCACCTCAGCCGCAGGTTGGAGCGGTGCCGGCGAGAGCTGTGGGACCCGGTGTACGCGAGCCACCCGATCAGTGCCACTCAGCCAGGTGGGGCTTTCGTCATCCTGCCTATTTCAGCCGCATCTTCCGGGAGGCTTTGGGGCAGTCTCCAAGCGAATTCCCTTTCGAAAACTAGGGCACGTCAAAAGCGTCGAGGCTGTTGCCAGGTCTTTGGTGCAGTCCTATACTCGGCCACAGCCCAATCGGGAAAACCTCCGGAACCTTTGCCCAGCGGGCGTTCGGCCTGTCCGGACGGGGGCCGCGTTCTGGAAAACAGAACAGGAAAGTGCCATGACCAAGTACTTGTTCCAGGGAAAGTATGTGGGCGACGGAATCAAAGGCCTGATGCAGGAAGGCGGTTCCAAGAGGCGGGAGGCCGTGATCCGGGCCTTGGAATCGGTGGGCGGCTCGCTGGAATGCATCTACTACGCGTTCGGGGAGACCGACGTCCTTGGTGTCTTTGAGATTCCGGACCAGGCAAGTGCCGCCGCGCTGTCCCTGATGATCAATTCCAGCGGTGCGGTGGAGTTGCGGCTGACACCGCTGATGACGCCCGAGGATCTGGACGCGGCGGCAGGCAAGACACCGTCCTACCGGGCGCCCGGACAGCAATAGGGCACTTTCTTCCCCCGCGGACTCTCACGTCCGCCGAAGAGCGGGCCGCCGACCGGTGACCCGTTCCAGCCAGCGCTGTCCGGCGGACTGCACCGCCCAGTTCAGCTTCAGCGTGGCGAAGGCCCAGCTGAAGCGCCGGGCAATGGCTCCGGCGTCGGAGAACATGCGGCCGGCCGCACCGACGCTCAGCCGCCGATCAAACCGGACTGTCGCCCAGGGGGCCAGTTGGAAGCTCAGGTCCAGGTCGTCGTGGATCCCGGCCCGGTGCCGGTGGATGCCCGTTGCACATCGCTGCCAGGTGGTGCGGCGGATGGCGAAGTTGGACCCCCAGACCGGAATGCCCGCCAGCGCGGCACCGGCGCCGAAACGGTAGCCGGAGGAATACGCGGCGGACGCCAGCCAGGCCACCGGCCGGGGCAGGTCGTAGAACCGGCCCGGACCGGTTAACGCGTCAAGGCCGGGGTCGGCGAAAGCGGCACCGATCCGGGCCAGCCAGTCCTCCGGCGGACGGGTATCGGCGTCGCAGCGGACAATCACCTCGCCGACGGCGGCATCGTAGCCCGCGGCGGCAGCGGCCGGGATCCCGCGCCGCGGTTCGGTGACCACGCGTGCGCCGGCGTCCAACGCCACCTGGGCCGAGGTGTCCGAGCAGCCGTTGTCCACCACAATCACCTCGTCGGCGGGACGTGTCTGCCGAGCCAGCAGCGCCAGGCACTCGGCGAGCGCCGCGGCATCGTCCAGCACCGGAATCACCACGGACAGAGCCGGGCCGCTCGGCGGCCGGGCCGCGTCTGGCCGCACCGGGGTCACCGCCGGCCGCCGTGGCTATCGGCCAGACGGGCGGCCACCACGGCACCACGACGGCGGACATTGTGGCTGCGCTTGTCGTGGACTGGCCGGGGTGTCTGGCCGTGCGGCGTGCCCCAGGTTCGGACGGCGAGGGCGGCGCCGAGGATAGCCCCGACGAAGTTGGCGGCCAGGTCGCCGATGGTGTCGTCGTAGCCCACGCCGATCTCCGGGGTGATGTACGTGTGGCCCAGCCACTCCCCCAGCTCCCAGAGCACGCCCAGCGTCACCGTCGCGCAGACCAGCAGCACCGCCGGCACCACGACGCCGGTCCGGCCGCCGCGGCCGTTGCGCCCCGTTGAAGGGGCGGCCGCGCCAACAGCCGGCGCGCCACTAGCCGGGGTACCGCCCGCCAGCTGACCCCGCGCACCCAGCAGTTCCGCCCGCAGCAGTTCCGCCGCCAGCAGCGCCACCACCAGGCTGGCCAGCGCGTGCATCACCGCGTCCAGCCAGGACACCCGATGGTAGAGCCCCACCGCGCTGAACCACCCGGCCGCCAGCAGCACCAGTTGGCCCGCCGCGTCGACCGGCCGGCCCAGCAGATACCAGCGCAGCAGCCACTGCCCGCCGCAGACCAGCAACATGGCCGCGGCCGCCGGCCAGCCCGCCACCAGCCAGGAAGCAGCGACCAGCACCGCACCGAGCAGCCGGCCGGCGTCGGCCGCGTACCACCGGTCCTGCGCCGGACCGGGCCGCTTGCCCGGCGTGCTCACCGGATCCCCGCGTACCAGATCAGCAGCATGGTGACCAGGAATCCAACCACATAGTTCAGCCAGAGGAAGCGCTTCCAGCCGGCGTTCGCGGCGGCCGATCCGGCGTCGTCAATCCGGGCGAAGCGCAGCACGTTGACCAGGTACGGCAGCACCAGCAGCGCCGCCAGCGGGCCGGGCCAGTCGGTGGCCAGCATCAGCAGCCCGGCGGCGGCATAGGCAGCGGCGGACAGCAGCACCGTGCGGCGGGCGCCCAGCACCGTGCCGATCGATCCCAGCCCTGCCTCGCGGTCCGGGACCACGTCCTGCACCGCACCGAACGCGTGGCTGGCCATCCCCCAGAGGAAGTAGGCGGCCAGCAGCGCCCACAGCTCCGGCGTGAACTGCGCCCCCGCCAGCACCAGCCCGTAGACCGCGGGCGAGACAAAGTGCGTGCTGGAGGTCAGCGAATCCAGGAACGGCCGCTCCTTGAAGCGCAGCCCCGGCGCACTGTAGGCATACACCGCGGCCAGCGAGACCAGCAGCACCAGGTTGGACGCCACGCTGCCGGCCAGCGCCAGCACCACCACGAACGGGAGGGTAGCGATGGCGCAGGCCTGCAGGATGGCGCGGTGCCGGGCCCGGTCCACCACGGCGCCCTCGGCCCCGCCCTTGCGCGGGTTGAGCAGGTCGGATTCGTAGTCGAACACGTCGTTGATGCCGTACATGGTTAGGTTGTACGGGACCAGGAAGAAGACGGTGCCCACCACCAGCAGCCAGTCGATCCGGCCGGCGGCCAGCAGGTAGGCGGCGGCGAACGGGTAGGCGGTGTTGACCCAGGACACCGGCCGGGACGTGATCACCAGTTCGCGGATCACCGGCTATCCCCTCCCCTGGCCGTTTTTCCAGCACGACGACGGCGGGGGCCGCCGGTGAGCAGCAGCCAGACCGCGGGCAGCAGCAGGGCGGCGCCCAGCGGGTAGGCGAAGTCCTCGATCGGCGCCAGCCCGATCCGCAGCCCGGCCAGCGCGTGGCCGCCGTAGTCAAACAGGCCGGAGGCAATCATCACGTTGTCGAACACCGCAGTCAGCACCCACAGCGCGGCGATGGTCAGGCCGGCGGCCGCGGCGGCTCCGCGGGGCACCCGGCGGGCCAGCAGCGCGGCTGCCACGGCGGCGAGCGCCAGACCGAGGAAGATCCAGTTCAGCTCCAGGAAGTTCATGCCGCGCCCCCTGCCCTTGGGCCGCCGTCGTGCTCCACCAACTGTGTTTCAGCGCGGCGGGCCGCGCGCCGGTGCCGGCCCCAGGCCAGCAGACCGGTGAACAGGATCATGGTCTGGTAGCAGAGGAAGGCCAGGAAGAACGCTTCCTCCAGCGGCAGTTGCGGGCCCAGCATGATGCCGGTCATCAGCGGCGACTCCCGGTGCAGGAAGATGCCCAGCGAGATCGCCCAGACGTCCCAGGCCAGGAAGTAGGCCAGCCCGGCGGCCATGGTGATGGTGGCCGCGAGCGGCCGGGCGAAGAAGAACAGTTTGTAGCGGGCATCCAGCAGGGCCATGCAGCCCAGCAGCGCCACGAGAACGGCGAGGTAGATCATGCGCTGCTCCCCGCGGTATCGGCGGACGGCACTTCGGCCGGCGTCGCGCCAGACGCAACCGGCCCGTCGGGCTCCGGCAGCGCGCCCGGCTTCTTGATCCCCTGGACGGCCTTGAGCACCAGTTCGGCGCTGATCAGGCACATCGGCACGCCGATGCCCGGCCGCACCGAGCTGCCCGCGTAGTGCAGCCCCTCCACCTTGGCGCTCCGGTTGCCCGGCCGCAGGAACGCGCTCTGCCGCAGCGTGTGCGCGGCGCCCAGCGCGCTGCCGCGCCAGGCGTTGAATCCGTCCACGAAGTCCCCGGGGCCGTAGGTGCGGCGGACCGCGATCCGGCCGCGCAGGTCGGCGATGCCAGTCCAGGCGGCCAGTTGGTCAATGGCCGCGTCGGCCACGGACTCCACGATGGCCGAGCCTTCGCCGTCGTCGCCGCCGTTGCCCCAGGCCGGCGCCGCCGGGGTGGGCACCAGGATGAACAGGTTCTCGTCCCCTTCCGGTGCCACGCCGTCGTCGGTTGCGCTGGGCTTGCACACGTAGATCGAGGTCTCGTCCGCCAGCGCGCGGCCGGTCTGGATCCGGCCGAAGTTGTCCTTCCAGTCTCGGGTGAAGAGCAGGTTGTGGTGGGCCAGCTCCGGCAGCTTGCCGCGCACGCCCAGGCAGACCAGCACCGCGCTGGGTCCCGGGTCGCGGCGCCGCCAGACCGGTTCCGGATGGCTGCGGAGGTGGGCCGGCAGCAGTTCGGTCTCCACATGGTGCAGGTCGGCGGCGGCGACCACGGTGCGCGCCGGCGTCCGCTGCTGGGTGCCGTCGGCGTCGGTCCACACCACCGCCTCGCAGCGGGCCTTGTCGCCGGACGGGCCGGTGATGATCCGTCGGGCGGTGGCGCCGGTTTCGATCTGGACGCCGGCCTCGCGGGCCAGCCGCTCCATCGCATCGACCAGCGCGGCGAACCCGCCCATCGGGTAATACACGCCGTCGTCCAGGTCCAGGTGGCTCATCAGGTGGTACATCGCCGGGGCACGGAACGGGCTGGTGCCCAGGAACACCGCCGGATAGCCCAGCACCTGCTGCTGCCGCGGCTCGGCGAAGCGCTCGCGGACGTAGCGGTCCAGGCTCCAGCCCAGCAGCTTGGCCAGCCGCGGCGCCCGGCGCAGCACGTGCGGGTGGGCCAAGCCGCGGAAGCTGGCGAAGTCGTCGTACAGGAAGTGGTCCTTGGCCAGCCGGTAGGTCTCCGCGGCCTCGTCCAGATAGCGGCGCAGCGGCGCCCCGGAGCCCGGCTGCAGCTGCTCGAACAGCTCGACGGCGTGCTCGCGGCCGGAGCGCACTTCGGCCACCTCGGGGTGCCCTTCGAACCAGGTCCGGTAGGCCGGGTCCAGCTTCACCAGGTCCAGCTGCTCGGCCGCACTGGTGCCCATCAGCCGGAACCAGTGGTCGATCACCTCCGGCATCAAATACCAGGACGGGCCGGTGTCGAAGCGGAAACCGTCGCGCTCATAGCGTCCCGAGCGGCCGCCCAGGCCGGAGCGCTGCTCCAGCAGGGTCACCCGGTGCCCGGCCTTGGCCAGCAGCCCGGCCGTCGCCAGCCCGGAGATGCCGCCGCCGATCACCACCACGGGCTTCTCGCCGGCGCCGCGGGCCGGCGCGGCCGGCCCCATCTTCACCCGGCGGGCCGCCAGCCGGTGCTTGAACGAGGTCAGGCTCATCAGGCGGCGCTCCGTCCACGCAGGCGCTGCCGGGCCACAACCTGCAACGCGATCGCCGCCTTCTGCGGCGTGCCCACCCGGACCCGGCGGGACAGCAGCTCGTCGGCGGGAACGCGCTCCAGCCGGTTCACCAGCGCGCTGAACAGGGCGTGGGCCAGTTCCACCGCGCTCCGGGCGCCGGGCGGGAGCAGCGGAATGCCCTGCCGGGCCGCGTCCAGATCCTCGCGGATCTCGGCCACCAGCTTCAGTTTCAGCGCCTCGTCGAGGCTGCCTGCATCCGCCCGCGGGAAGTAGCTGCGGCCCAGCTCCACATTGTCCGCCGCCAGGTCGCGCAGGAAGTTCACCTTCTGGAAGGCCGCCCCCAGCCGGCGGGCGGCGGCGGCGAGCTCTTCGTCGTGGCCGGGAACCGCCCCGGGCATCGACTGGAACACCCGCAGGCACATCAGGCCCACCACCTCGGCGGAGCCGTAGATGTATTCCTCCAGCGAATCGTCGGTATGCTCGGCCACCGTGATGTCGGCGCGCATGGAGGCGAAGAACGGACGGGTCAGGTCCGTGCCGATGCCGCTGCGGCGGGCGGTTCCCGCGAACGCGTGCACCACCATATTGGTGCTGTAGCCGGACAGCATCGCCGTTTCGGTCTCCCGTTCCAGCCGGTCCAGCTGGTCCCGCACGGCGGCGGCGTCCAACCCGGCCGCGGCGGCGGCGCCGTCCACCGCCTCGTCGGCCACCCGGACCAGGGCGTAGATGTTGGCGATGTCCCGCCGCCCCTCCGGGCCCAGCAGCCTGCAGGCCAGGCCGAAGGAGGTGGAATAGGCGGACAGCACCACGCCGGCGCTGCGGCCGGCAGCGTCGGTGTAGCGGAGCAGCGGGTTCAGTTCCATGGTCCTTAGTTCCCCCTGGTCAGTACGTGCAGGCAGACACCTTCGAGTTCGGCCCGGGCGGCGGCGTGCAGCGGCAGCCTCCGGGATTCCCGCAGCGCCTCCTCCACCAGGCTGCGGGCGAGGCCCTGCGCCCGGGTATCGGCGCCGCAGTCCATGAGCGCGGTCCGCACCCGGTCTGCTTCCGCTTCTCCCCTGCGGAAAGCGGCCAGCAGGTCATCGAACCCCTCGGCCTCTGCGGCAAAGGCGGTCAGCACGGTGCGCTTGCCTTCGCGCAGATCGGACTCAGCCGACTTGCCGGTGGTGTCCGGTTCGCCGAAGGTTCCCAGCACGTCATCCACGATTTGATAGGCGACACCGATGCGCCGCCCGATCGCCGCCAGCGCCTCGGCCTGGCCCGGATCGACGCCGGCCAGCAAGGCCCCTGCCTTCAGCGGGGCTTCGAAGGAGTAGCCGGCGGTCTTCAGGCTCTCCATGTCCAGCACGTCCTGCAAGTCGGGCTGCCCAGTGGAGGCGGACAACAGCACGTCTTCCAGCTCGCCGGCCGCGGACGCGAACACCGCGTCGTGCACGGTGTTGGTCAGCTCTTCGGCCTGCGGCAGGCCCGCGGCAGCCCGGCCGGCCAGCCGCAGCGCTCCGGCTAGCAGCAGGTCGCCGGCGATGATCGATGCCGAGTGGCCGAAGTGCTCTGCATCCGGCGTGGACAATCCTTGGTCCAAGGCGTGGTCCCGGTAGTGGGCGCCGACGGTCGGCTGCCCGCGGCGGACGAAGTCGCGGTCGATCGCGTCGTCGTGCACCACCAACGCGGTGTGGAGCAGCTCGAACGCGGCCGCCATCTTCGCGCAGCGACCGATATCCCCGCCATCGAAGGCCGTGTAGGCCAGATGCACCATCCTGGGACGCAGCCGCTTTCCGCCGACCAAGGCCGACTCGATGTGATCCCACATCAGCGGGAAGGACCGCGAGATCCTGCCGGCCTGGGTACGGTGTCTGCGCACGAAGTCTTGCAGTTCCGCTTCGACCAGCGAGCTGAACCGCTGCCACCTGCCATTGTTTGACGACGGCGGGGCAGGCTTCCGGCTGGTGGTGTTGACGGTCATGACGGGCCCTTCCCGGTCAGTTGGGGGACAACGGGTTGCTCCCCCGCCAGCTCTACAATGTGCTGCTCCATCGCCTGGATGACCCCGCCCAAGTAGGCGACCACCGCTTCCTGCTGGTCGGGTTGCATGTCCCGGACCATTTGGTCCGTCTGCTGGATCATTGGCATCAGCTTGGCCATCGCGAAGTCGGCCGCATGCGCTGTCGGCTCCACCATCGTGCTCCGCCGGTCCAACGGATGCGGCACCCGGCGCGCGTGGTCGGCCCGCACCAAGCGGTCCACCACCGTGGTGGCCGCGGCAGTGGTGATGTGCAGGACATCCGCTAGTTGGGACGGCGTCATCGGCCCCTTCGCCATCAGATGCTGCATCGCCTGGAAGTCAGTCTCGTTCGTCCCCATGACGCGACGCATCTGGTACTCCACCTTGTCGTTGAGCACCAGCACCTTCCGCATCAACACTGACGCGGCATGCATCTCCGGCCTTCTCGGCTCTTCACCCTCGTCCAAAACCACAACCCAACTGATCATCAGAAAGTTTAGATACATGATGGTCTAAACAAGTTGGTTTGTCGAGGGCAGTTGCTTAGATGGGGAGGACTTTCAGGTAGCGGTAGGACGACGCACTACATCCGCGCTAGCTCGAGGAGCGCAGGCGACGGTCAGGCGGCTAGTGAATGTCAACGCATGTCAGACTTCCGCATCCGTCACTTCGAGCACCACGGTGAGTCGCTGCGCCCGGCCCTCTTGGCTTCCGGGATAGTGTTGAGTCGCCATGAAAGCACCCGTTAAAGCGCCGTTCGAACGCGCACGCCGAGCCGATTCAATCACCATGCTGGATCTCTTCGCCGGGGCCGGAGGGCTAACCCACGGGTTCTACGCAGCCTCTTCCCGCTTTGTCACGGAGCGAGCCGTGGAATTCGATGCCGCAGCGGCTGCCTCCTACCGCCACACCTTCGGCGACAAAGTCTATGCGGGCCCAATCCAGCAGTGGTTGAAGGATGAGACCACGCCGCAGGTGGACGTCGTCGTCGGCGGTCCGCCCTGCCAGGGATTTTCCCTTCTCGGAAAACGGGACATCAACGATGACCGAAATTCCCTATGGAAGGAATACGCCTCAACTTTACGAAGGGCGCGACCAAAGTACTTCGTCGTTGAAAACGTAGCTGCCTTCGGCAAGTCCTCCCAACTTCGGGATTTCGAACGAGCTGCGCGGCCAGGCGGAGAACTGGAGGAGTTCCGCTTCGAGTGGTACGTACTAAATTCTGCAGATTTTGGCGCACCACAGGCACGCAAGCGCGCGATCCTCATCGGCCATCGCCATGATGTTCCCCGACCTTCCTTTCCAGTTCCGACTCATGTAGCCAGACACAATACGGTGAGGAGCGCATTCAAGGGCATTCCCTTTGAAGTGAGCGGCACGGAGTTACCCAAATCAACCGCTGAAACATCAACGCGACCGATGCCAGGGCCATTCAAAACCACCGAACTTCACCTTGGCCGCGACTACGCCCCTCTTTCCCTCAAGCGTTTCCGCGCGATCCCTTTGGGGGGCAATCGTACGAACCTCCCCGAAGACCTCATGGCGCCCTGTTGGATCGGCCACACGTCCGGTTCTGGTGACGTAATGGGCCGGCTCCACTGGGACCGTCCGGCCGTCACGATCAGGACCGAGTTCTTCAAGCCCGAGAAAGGCCGGTACCTTCATCCCGAGGCCGACCGAGCCATCACGCACTTGGAGGCGGCACGCCTGCAAGGCTTCCCTGATGCACACCAATGGGTGGGGTCCAAAACATCGATCGCCAAGCAAATTGGGAACGCGGTGCCCATCCCTCTGGGTATGGCGATTGCGTCACAAATACTGCAACATTTCTAGAACTTAAACACCATCGCAGCCCTGCCTTGCCAAAAGTGTCCGGGGAGAGTGGTAGATATGATCGGGAGCTCGGCGCTGGCCGATATGTTACTTGATACTGGGGGGACCGATGATGGTTCAGGAATCGTGGGCTAACACAACTTCACCGCTTAGTCAATTTGTTGCTGCTGAAACGGAAAGGCAGCTCAACGCGTATCGGGCCCACCCGAATCTCGTGCGTGAGCACAGCAACATCGAGGCAGCAATTTCTCAGGGCGGTTACGGCCGCAAGCAGCTCAACGAGCTCATCCAAAACGCTGCTGATGCGATCAATAAGTCGGACGACATTGGCGAGTCCGGTGGACGCATTCGAATCGTTCTAAGCAAAGACAGTCTTTACTGCGCGAACGAGGGCGCTCCGTTCACCGAAGCCGGTTTTCGCACCCTCATGCTCTCCCATTCGTCGGAGAAGCGCGACGACGAAATTGGGCGCTTTGGCCTGGGGTTTAAGTCCGTCATCGAGATCACGGATGAGCCAAAAATATTCAGCCGGAGCGGCTCTGTGTCATGGAGCCAGAAACAAAGCCGTGAACAGCTCGAGGTTCTTTTCCCAGGCCTTGACGCGTACCCCATCCTGCGCCTGGCAACTCCAATTGACCCTTATGACGAAGCTGCCAGCGACCCAGTTCTGTCAGAGCTGATGACATGGGCCACGACCGTCGTTAAATTGCCGATAACTGGGGGCAGCTCCTGGATCTCAGACGAGATAAAGGAATTTCCGCATGAGTTCCTTCTTTTCTCCAATCGGGTTGGCGCGCTTGAGTTTGAGGACCTGACGCGGAACGCGTCTGTAGCGTGGAATGCGTCTCGGCACGGAAATAAGGTTGTTCTCGAAAATGGCAATGCCAACAGTGAGTGGCTGATTTTCAAGTACAAGCACACAGTGAGCCCGCATGCTGCAGCAGACGCGGGGAGCGTTGCCGCCCGAGAGCATGTCGACGTTACATGGGCGGTTCCGCTGACCACCACCAACTACCGCGGCAACCTCGGAAGGTTTTGGAATTATTTCCCTACCCGGCACGAAACGTCCCTACGTGGAATAGTCAACGCGGCTTTCAAGATGAACGAAGACCGCTACAGCATGTTGGAAAAGCTCTACAACGAGGAAATACTTACAAAGGCAGTACCACGGATGGTGGCTGGCGCATTGCCTCAGCTTCGCACTCCTGATGATCCCGCTTTGTTCCTTGACATCCTCCCGTCGCGAGATAAGGAATCCGAGTCATGGGCCGACCGGATCATCAACAAGCCGATCTTCCAGGCAATCGCGTCAGTTCCTTGCCTTCCAGACAGGTCCGGAACTCTTAGAGTGCCCGCGGACATCAAAGTTCAGCCTGAGTTGAAGGAAGCCACGAAGCTTACAGCTCTTTGGGAATCCTGGGTCGCGGAAGACCGCCCGTGGCTCCATCCTGCCGCACTGACCCGAGGGCGGGAGCCGCAAGTTGTTCGCATCCTAAGAGACGCCAATCGTAAGCGCGCGTCTGTCGAGGAATGGCTGGAGGAAGCTGCTGCAGGCGGCGAGCTCCAAGATTATGAGAACGCGCTGCAGATTGCCGCCATGATCGACAAGTCTTACGACGAATATCAGCCAGCTATGCGGCGCAGTCGCATCGTTCTCATGGCCGACGGCAGCGTTCAGCCACCGATCACTTCGCGGGTTTTCCTCCCCTTGGATGCGGACGACGAATCAACCAACGTTGTCTCCTACGACCTGATGCATCACGGCAACGCAAACAGTTATCTGCGGATGCTGGACCTTCAAGCTCAGGACGGCAGGGGCAGAATCAACCGTGTCGCGAGCCAGGTCTCTGCAGATTACGAGAATCAGGAGCTTGCGGAGTCGCTCTGGCGCATGACCCGCTCTCTACCCGTCCCTGAGAGCCTAGCTATCTTGAACGATCGGACGACTCCTTCAAGAATCCTGGTCCGCAGTCGCGATCAGAAGTGGCGGCCACTTGAGGACATCTGGCTCCCTGGCGCACTAATACCGAGTAGTAGCATCGGGGACGAAAGCGTTCTCATTGATGAACGGTTCCATGGGCACGATCTTGTCCTGCTCAAGAACCTGGGTGCCCGTACGGCTCTTGGCGAAGCACAGATGTCGCGCGGGGGTGCGACTTATGATTTGTGGAAGACCACTGAGGCAACCCGGATCGCGGAAGCCTCGCGCAACAGCGCGGTCCCGGTTTCCGAGGCTGGCATCCGATTCAACCAAGCGTTGGCAACCGATGGGCTTCATCTGCTAATTGGTGCTTCAGCCGCAACCCGAGCTCGCGTTACTCGGACGCTTCTAGGCCGGCCGCAGTACCCCACCAAAGTAGAGTTCTCCAGCGCCTACAAAGCCCCTGAGACGGTTGATGGACCTGATTTGTGGTGGGTCAGGAACTACGGCGTCTTCGAGACTGCACTCGGACTGGTCGACGTAAAACACTGCGTCGGGGCCGTCGATGGGGTCCCCAGCGACTATCTTCCATTCCCCGGATCCGCGGAGGCCGAAGCTCTGAACCTTCCGGGCGACGTGCAGCGGGTTAACTGGAGTTACGTCCTGCCTTTGGCGGAAGCACACCTCTCCATGACACAGCTTCATGAGCTCTACGGAATCCTAGCCTCACGGGGAGTGAAAGCCCCGAAGGAGGTACTCGCCCCAATAGGGGGCGGGCAGAGCACGCGGTATGCCCCCTCGCTGGCCGTCCTGGCATTAGACAAGGAGAGTCGAGACTATCTCGTCGATGTGGCGAATGTTCCAACCCTTTACACCGATCACGCAGATCTCAATGCAGCCCTTTCTGAGAATTGGGGACTGGAGGCCCGTTCGGTTGAATTCCACACCGTCGTCCGACCAACGCCGACGTCGGACCTTGAACCAGTCTCAATCAAGGATCTCTACCCCTACCTACGCCGGGCTGCAAGCGAGATAAAGGTCCAGACGCTGTGCGTCCCCTGCACTCTAATCGAAGAGGTTCGGTTAAACAGCTATCACCCTGACCGTACCGAAGCCACATCGGTGGCCTCCTACCTAGGAGACGACGGCCCCCTGTATTACAGGGCCCCGCAAGGCGAGCAGGCGCTGTTGACCACAATTCTTCGAGCGTTTGGCAGTAAAAAGTCAGCTTCTCAGGTGATGGCGACGATGAAGCAGCTCAAGAAGGATGCAGAGGCCCAGGCACGCCTTGCCCGGGTCAACAAGCAGACTACTGATGCTGGTAAAGTGGCCGAGCTCGTAGGCCGGGAAACCCTTCGGCGCCTTATCCCCGCCTCCGTAATTTCGATGCTTGAAGCACGCAATCTTGAGCTGACAGACGAACGGCTTTTTGAGATTGTCAGCAATCTTCACGGTACTAGTCTCCTTAAGGTACTCAAGCCTGCTCTCGAGGAGGCCGGCATCGAAACGCCGGACCAATTCCGCGGTGGCCGTTCTGCACAGGAGTTCGTCAAGGAGCTAGGGTTCTCCCCTGCGTTGGCCGGAGAGTCCATCAAGCGGAAACCGATGCGTGAAGAGGTCGTCGGTCCAGTACAGCTCAATCCGCTCCATGATTATCAGAAGTCGACGAGCAGGAAGATCAGCGAACTTCTGGCGGGAAGGACGAAGTCGACTCGCGGATTGGTTCAGCTTCCCACCGGAGCGGGCAAGACACGGGTTGCCGTCGAGTCAGTAATCCGAAATATTGCTGAATCGCCCAAGCATCAGCTCATTATCTGGATTGCCCAGTCGGAGGAACTCTGCGAGCAGGCCGTTGAAACATGGAGCTACGTTTGGCAGGCAGCAGGAGCACCTGGCGAACGGATGGCCGTAAGCAGACTCTGGGGCGGCAACAATGCCGTACCGGAGGAAACCAAGTTGCATTTGGTCGTTGCCACGATCCAGACGCTGTCCAGCATTCAGCAGAACCGCCGCCAGGTCTATAGCTGGATGTCGGACCCAGATCTTGTAATTATCGACGAGGCACATGGCGCGACAGCCGCCTCCTACACGCCCGTTCTTTCATGGTTTGGCCGCTCCTACACAGACAAGTCAAAGCTTCTGCTTGGATTGTCGGCAACTCCTTACCGGGGCTCTAATGAGAGGGAAACGGAACGATTGGTAGCTCGTTTCGGTCGAAATCTGATTGAACCTGACGAGTTCGGCGCCCAAGGCGCGCACGAGTATCTCCAAAGGATGGGCGTGCTATCGAACGTCCGCCACGAGGTGCTAGATGGAATCGAGCTCAAGCTCAAGGATATGCGTTCGGCCACCAACGAGGACTCACAGAACGCCATGCTCGAAGCACGGCTCGATCTCCGGCAGGTTGCCGACAGCGTGCAGCGAAACGAGGCGATCTTAGACCGCATTAAGGCAACTGACACAAATGGTCCGACCCTCGTGTTTGCTGCGTCTGTCGAACATGCTGAGGCCTTGGCCGCGGTGCTGACCGTCGAAGGCATTCCCGCCGCTGCGATCTCTGGACAAACGGATCTCGGTCACCGACGTTCCATAATCGAAGACTTCCGTCGAGGCAAGATTCGAGTCTTGACCAACTTCGATGTGTTGACGCAAGGTTTCGACGCTCCGAAGGTCGACGCCGTGTACGTGTGCCGTCCGACCTTCTCACCCAACAAATACATCCAAATGATCGGACGAGGACTGCGTGGACCGCTCAATGGAGGTAGTGACGAGGTGCTGATCGTCAATGTGAAGGACAACCTGGACCAGTACGGCCAGCAACTCGCCTTCACGCAGTTCGATCACTTGTGGAACAGGGAGGACGCAAGTGTCCGTTGATTTGCAGCTGGACCGTAGTCAGATTGAGGTAGCCGAAGCCGAGCCGGAGGCGCGTCTCTTCGTCACGGCGGCGGCCGGCCAAGGAAAAACCGAAGTTCTGCTTGCACGAGTCAAATCATTGGTTGAGGACGGGCTGAACCCTGCCGACGAGATCTTGGTCCTGAGTTTTTCGCGTGCCGCGGTTGAAGCGGTGAGGAAACGAGCGCGGGTCCATGACCTAGACGGACTTCAAATCCGCACTTTCGACTCTTTCGCCGCGCAGATTTTGATCGACATGGACCAGGAGACCCTTGGCGACAGCTTCGATGCCCGAATTAGGAAGGCCACGACGTACATCGCTGGGGAAGAACCTCCGGACCGAATTACACATCTGAAGCACATCCTTGTCGACGAGGCACAGGACCTGGTCGGGGACCGGGCTGAGCTTGTCCTGGCGCTCTTTTCTGTACTTGATGACGATTTTGGCTTCACCGTACTCGGCGACCCCTTGCAAGGGATCTATGACTTTCAGCTGGAAGAGTCCGACTCGAAGCTGACATCGGCGGAACTCATTGAGAAGCTCATCCAAGATTTTGGCGCCGGACACCAGACATTGTCGAAGCATTATCGGGCTATGACAGAGCGCACCCGGGAACTCATCACCGTAGGTAATGAGATCCGGAGCTTCGGCGCCCTTGAAGGATCATTATGCGAGTCTGCACACGACCTGCTTGACGATTTCCGCCGTCAAGTATCGAGCAACTCCTTGCTGAACGAGTCTGGAGCCCTCAGCCCAAGGGCAGGTGAGACGACGGCTCTCCTATGCTCGACCAACTACGAGGTCCTCATAGCAAGCGAACTCCTATGGCAAAACGGATATCCTCACCTCATCCGACGCAAGGCACAGGACATGAGCGTGGCCCCATGGGTACATTATGTCTTCAAGGATCTCGAGGACAGGACGTACGACGCCGACGAAATCAAGTCCCGCCTGCACGAGCTTTTTGGGGAGGCAGCAGCCGACCGATGGCTTGCCTTGAAGACAGCAGAGGGCAACTTTTCCGCTTACGACTCGCTGAATGTCCCCCAACTCAGCCAACGCCTACGCAGCAGGTCAGTCCCGTTGACACTTACGGTCGCTGACGTCGCGCCGCTGGTCGTTTCGACAGTTCATCGGGCCAAGGGGCTTGAGTTCACCAATGTCCTGTATCTGCAACCGGAGTTTGGCTCGCCCGCCGCAGAGCAGAACGCAGCCACGTTGAAGCAAAAATACGTAGCCCTAAGCCGTGCCCGTGAGGAGATCGTCTCCACAAAGCTGCCCAAGAAGGCGCTCAAACACGCCGACGGGTCCCGGGGCCGATGGCTGGAGAAAGCTTACGGGAAGTACGGTCAGTACACGGCGAGGATGGAATTTTTGAACTCCGACATCGACGATGTTTCCCCCTATTACCCCGTGGACGGAGACGCTGATGCGGTGCAGAGCAATCTTGTCCTTGACGACCTTATGGGTCAGGTCGTCTCCGGCAGGCTTGAGTCCCAGCCGGAGCCTGGAGAAGTGCCACGCTATGAGCTGTCGACCGGTGACGGCCGAGTGCTCGGTCGGACCAGCCAATCTTTCGCCTTCGCATTGAAAAGGAATTTCGGTTTCAAGGGCAACCGCAGCCAAGAGTGGCCCACGGCCTTCACCGGCGCTCGGGTCACGTCCATAGAATGCGCAACCGGCCACCCCGAGGAGACGAAGCTCGCAGGCCTCGGATCCTCCGGCATGTGGTTGGTACCCCGCCTCACAGGGCTGATCAGCCGGATCAAGGATTAGGAGAACGAGAGTGTCGACCCTAGATAGTAAATACGCATTCCGCCGCGAAATGGTGGACCGGCTTGTTACCGACCTCTACGGGCCCGGTGCTTCCGACGAGCTCATCACGGAGCGTCCCCTCGAGCGCTATGTCACTGGAGTTCTCTGGCCAGCGGCTGATGACACTTTCGTGGAGGCACCTGATGAGCCTGAGTCCGTGGCCTCGGCGTCAGGTGAGCCTTCCGTCGACAGCCCAGTTGCCAACGCCCGTTTGACCTATCCAAGCAGCGTGGGCATGACAGTGTCCGTTAACACAAAACTTTCTACAGTGCTGTATGTCTCGCCGACGGCGGCCAGGTACGCACCTATCCCGACCGTTCGTGAGAGCGGTAGTAAACGAGGTGAGGCGTATGACTGGCAGCGTGAGCCGGCCGACCTTCCTGTAATCGAGGTCGACCTTGAGGCGGCTGGGCCCAAGCGTCATCTTCTTGAGGGCGGTGCCCTGGAGCTATATGTCTTGGTGCGAGCTCCCGAAGACGCCATCGTGACAGCGACGGTCGTGCTGCGGAACACTCAGCCCAAGCCTGATCCGAAATCAGATAAGGATGTGGCGTGCTGGTTCCAGGCCGGGCTGTCAGTTCGCACGGATGTGCCTTCGTTGGTGGACCGATCAAAGCTGCGCACCGATGTTCCCTCGGACCCCGACCTTGCTTCTTCGGAACTTCTCTACCGCAATCACATGGTCTTCGGCGCAGGACATGGCTGCGCGGTCGAAGTGGAACCTTCGGATGTCGTTGGCCGGCTTTGTCACCGAGTATCGACGACGTTTGTGCCCCGGCAAGATGTCCACAGGTCGATGGCTGGTGGGAGCGCGGCCAATCTTTCGCTGTCTTTTATGGGTTCGGCTTCCCGTGGTGATGTGGTTGCTCAGCTCAGCGTCCTGGCAGAGGACTACTCGTCATGGATCGAAGCATCGATCAATTCCATGACCGTGCAGGGCCCAGGCGAAGTTCCGCCGCACCTGCAGGGTGTAGCCGCTGATCATATGAGTCAGGCTCGTACCGCTCACGACCGGATTAAGGCCGGCATCCGACTTCTCGAACAAGACGACAAAGCCTTCGAGGCGTTCCAGTTGGCGAACAAGGCAATGCACATGCAACGTTCCCGTCAAGACTGGGTTCGAAAAGGAGCCCACGGGGAATTCGTCTTGGGTGACCAGGCGTGGCGCCCGTTCCAGATTGCGTTCATCCTGATCAATCTGCCCTCCGTCACCGAAGATGGGCACCCTGAACGCGATATAGCAGATCTCCTCTGGTTCCCCACCGGTGGTGGCAAGACGGAGGCGTACCTCGGTCTGGTTGCCTACCTCCTGTTGCTTCGGCGCCTGCGAAACACCGCTGTCCGGGGCGTGGCTGTGATCATGCGATATACCCTGCGACTTCTAACGATTCAACAATTTGAACGCGCTGCCATGCTCATTTGCTCCCTCGAATCCGTTCGCGTGGAGAACGAAGACAGGATCGGCGGTACGCCGTTCGGGATCGGCCTATGGGTAGGTGGGGGCGCCACGCCGAATGATATCGCCACTGCAAGGACTAATCTTGGCAAGTTGAGGAACAACCAGGAGGTAGTCGAAGGAAACCCGAAGCAAATCGAAGCATGCCCCTGGTGCGGTACTCGACTCACCGTCGATGATTACCGGATCGTTAAAGATCCCTCAGACCGCATGATTGTCAGCTGCTCCAACAAGACTTGTGACTTCTCGGACGGACTACCGGTCCACATCATCGACACGGATGTGTACCGGGAACGGCCCGAACTTGTGATCGGCACGGTGGACAAGTTCGCCGGTATGTCATGGAGAGGAGAAATCGCGACCCTCTTCGGACGCATTTCGCCGGACGATCTGGGTCCAGACCTCATTATCCAGGACGAACTGCACCTGATCTCCGGTCCGCTCGGTTCCACCGTAGGTCTGTTTGAAACTGCGGTGGACTTTGCGGCCAGCGGAATTGGACGAGGAGATGGTTCGGCGGGCCGAAAGCCAAAGATCATTGCTTCGACGGCAACGATCCGAAGGGCCAAGGACCAGATCAGCTCCGTCTTCGACCGGGAATCGAGTTTGTTTCCGCCGCCGGGGCTCGATCCGGACGATTCTTTCTTCGCGCAGAAGGCGCCCTCGGACGAGTTCGGGACGAGGCAATACGTCGGAGTTCTGGCATCCGGAACCAGTCACGCCACGCTCATGGTGCGCACCTACGCATCCTTGCTGCACTCAGCCAGCGTCATTGAGGACGCGGTGGCCGAGGACCGTGACCCCTACTGGACGCTCGTCGGCTACTTCAACAGCCTCCGTGTCCTTGGCTCTGCCTACCTGCAGGTTTACGACGACGTACGGGCCCGTCTCCATCTTCTGGCCAAACGTGAAGGCAGGACAACTGCGCGCGGAATCCAGTTAAGTGAGCTCACAAGCCGCGTGGAAAACCATAAGATTCCGGAGGCACTCAAGTCCCTCGAGAAGAGCCTGATGAGTGGCCTGACGCCAGAGGACGTCGTGCTGGCCACCAACATGATCTCTGTCGGCCTGGACGTTGACCGCCTAGGCCTGATGGCCGTCATGGGACAGCCGCAGTCGAGCGCCGAGTACATCCAGGCAACCAGCCGCGTCGGACGCCAGCATCCCGGGCTTGTGGTGACCATCTTCAATGCGGCGCGTACACGCGACCGCTCGCATTACGAGTCATTCAATGACTTCCACGGGGCTCTGTACCGCGCTGTGGAGGCCACAAGTGCCACACCCTTTGCTGCGCGATCGCGCGACCGCGGCCTGCACGCCATGCTCGTTTCAGCCCTCAGGATGCTTGTGCCCGAGCTGCGAACTGCTGCAGGTCATGTCAGGGACGAGTCTTCCTCCGTGGACGAAGTCATGTCCTGGATTGGCGACAGAGTCACTGCCGTCGATTCTGAGGAAGCGGACGCAACACGTGAAGAGCTGGAGCGGCTGATAAACATCTGGCGTAAGGCGGCCTTTGCCGACGCTGACCTGCCGTACCAGGCTACGAAAAAGTCCCCGCGGGCACTGCTTATCGATTCAGCAAAAGCGCTCGAAGACCCTGATTTCGTCTACAGCACTAGCACCCTCCCATGGCCGACGCCACGCAGCATGCGCGATGTAGATGCCGAAACTACTCTCCGCCCGGCCCCACTAAGGAAGGACGCCTCCGTTGGCTAAGAAGACCTACGCCGCACGGCGCAGCCAGCTCATATCCACGTTCGGAGTCGGTAGCCTGTTTCCGGCCGAGAATAACAGCTTTATGATCACGAGCATCGATCAGTGGGACAAGAAGCATTTGAAGCCGGTCAGTGAGCCGCGTCTGGCCCGAAGTTTGAGGGTTTCACAGCTGCTGCTGCCTCCGGCCGGAGCGCGCGGAAGAATTCCCGTGGTCCGATTTCCTGAAATGCTGGTTTGCCCCAACTGCAATCGGATCGGAAAAGTCAAGCAGCTTCAGGCATCGTACGAGGACCCGAAGTGCGGGCTCTGTAAGTCCCTGGCACCTTTGACGCCATCCCGTTTCGTCGTCGCGTGCGAAGACGGGCACATCGACGATTTCCCTTACGCATATTGGGTTCATGGTTACACTCCCAACGGAGACACTGAACATCTGCTGAGCCTTGCATCCGAAGGCCGGACGTCATCCCTGGCCGACATGGTGGTTCGGTGCTCATGTGGAAAGTCCCGGACGATGGCCGATGCGTTCAATTCGATCGCGCTGAAGGAAATGAAGTGCCAGGGCAACCGCCCGTGGCTCGGGTGGGGCTACCGGGAACGTGAGTGTGGCAAGTCCCCAAAGACGGTTCAGCGCGGTGCTTCAAATGTTTGGTTCCCCGTGGTGAGGTCTGCAATCTCCATTCCGCCCTACTCCGAGTTCCTCGCCAAGGTGGTGACGTCGAAGGCGTCGCAGCTTAGCCAACCGCAGGCACTGGAGCCCGGGTCCAAATGGGTTCTGGACGGTGTGGTTCAGGAATTTGACGGCCGCTTTTCCGTCGACGAACTCCGGGCCGAAATTAAGCGGCAGTTCCATGGCGGAGAGGAAAATGAGCTTTCCGAGGAGCAGCTCCGGGAGCAAGAGTTCCTCGCGTTGATGAACGGCCGCCGGGACAGCCCGGACACTGATTTTGTGGCTGAGAAGGTAGCCGTCCCTGATCGCTACCAGCACTGGATTAAGGCTGCGCGAAAAGTTACCCGCCTCAGAGAAGTGAGGGCACTCTACGGCTTCAGTCGCCTGCATCCCAGGAGTGAGGACAAGCCGGATGCAAAATTGTCGCCGCTATCTCCTGACGACAACCGCCAGAACTGGCTTCCCGCGATCGAGACGCTAGGTGAAGGTCTCTTTCTAGCGTTGGACCGGTCGCAGGTAGAGGCTTGGGCAGCGACAGACTTCGCAGCCGGGAGGGAGAAAACGCTCCAGCTCAACGCGAAACGTGCGGCGGAGCAGCGCGGTCAGGATCCAGCTCCGGTCAGCATCGTGGAAACTCTAATCCACACTCTCTCCCACATCATCATCGACCAGCTCTCGCTGGACGCCGGCTACCCGGCGTCCTCGATTCGGGAACGGCTCTACGTAGGTCCGGACCAAGTGGGAGTACTTTTGTACACAGCATCCTCCGACTCGGCAGGTAGCCTCGGCGGCATCGCCGCACAGGCGAGCCCCAGCCGGCTGGAAGCTGCGCTGGACGAGGGACTGTTCCGCACTTCCTGGTGTTCAGCGGATCCTGTCTGTATTGAGTCGCGCGGTTCGGGAACGGATGCGCGGAACCTTGCCGCCTGCCACTGCTGCGTCCTTGTGCCGGAAACCAGCTGCGAGCTGTTCAATTCCAATCTCGACCGCGGATCCTTATTTGGGGTTCACGGTCAGATCGGCATGGGTTTCAGGGATTGGGCAGCGCTAAACCCGATCATCGAGGGTTTGGAATCGACGGTCAGTGTCCCGGACGCTGGCCACGATGACCGGATCCCAGATAGCGTGCGCAAGAGTCCGTGGCTAACGGTGTTCACTGAATCCGCACCGGACCTACAAGAACTGATTTCCGAGCTCGTTGAGGTCGACGTCGACCTCGGGGACTGGGGCGCCGACATCGGTCCGGACAACCAATGGCAGGTCGATCTCTCCTGGGCTGGCCCACGCGTGGCAGTGATGGTGGAACGGGACGATCAGAGAGATGACTGGCTAGCAGAGCAGGGCTGGACTATTTATCACACACCAGACTTCGCTCCGGCTGACCTCGCCGACAAGCTCGCGGACTTAGTTTATTAAGCCCACGTGGGGGACGCCCGAAAGGCGTCCCCCACACAATGCTTGGTCCTAGTCCAGGAAGTACTCGTAGCTCAGCGGCAAGAGGTTCTCGAGTGACGGCCGCCAGTCAGGGTAAACACTCATGAGCCCATCGTCCGTGGCAATGGAACCGTCCTTGTGTCGCTCCCACTCAATCTCCGCTACGACCACCAGATCCGTACGTCCGAACTCGTTAGCGTGGGTTACCTCGTTGCGGGTCAGGATGACCTTCTGGACGTGGCCCTGAGAGCCCTTGACCTCCACGTGCCGGACCTCGTCACCGCGCACTGCCTCAAGATCGTACGAACGGTACGCGCCGACGTCCTCCACGGTGTATCCCGCGGCCTCGTAGTGGACGATTGCCTGGCGCACGGCCTGCATCTCGATGGCCTTCTTCAAAACGGGATCCGCGCAGAACCCAGCGTAGCGCTGTCTCACCCCGTTTTGTCCGCTGACGGGCGGTGCAACAAGCGGCCGGTCGAAGCCGCCCCAGTCGCTGTCCGGTAGCAGGTCTGGAGCAGCACGGAGAACTTCCCCCGGAAGTTTGAACAGATACCCCTGATTGGGTTTCAAGCCGCTGGTCGGGTGCTTCTGGAAGGGAAAGTACATGTGTACCCGCGGTTGTCCGCAAACTCCTGCTCGAGTTCGGCCTTGACTCCGAGAATGTCGGGTTGATGATCGGCGCGCAGATCGGTCAGTAGGTACGGTCGGGGTAGTGCCGTGTACTTCGTCAGTGGGATGGTGTTAGCGGGCTTGCCGAACCATTCCCCGGCCCGCGGCTGCAGCTTTCCTGCCACGATTGACGCGCCATACATGCCGGATTTAAAGCCCATGGGGTTGTTCTTTCCCACCCAATGGAGAACGACATCTCCCACTTGAACGTCGCGCATGAGGTCGTAGCGCGGAGTATCTGGGGCAATCAGTTCGCTGCCCCAGGTCTCGACATTGACCAATTCCATCCAATAGCGCTGCGTCGGGTTACCGTCCCACCAGCGCGCTTTCTTTACAGTCGCGTTCACCATCATTACTCCCCCAACTGAATTCTGCTTTTATCTAAGTACCGAGACTACTTTGTACCAAGCAGCTCCGACGGTTTTCCGCTCCAAGACACCACGAGCCCGTCCCGGGCCCTGGTGGCAGCGACATAAAGCAGCGAACGCTCACGCAGAAGGGCGTCAGCTTGCTCGGCTGCCGCCAGGTTCTTCAATTGGTATGCCGCCGGCATTGATTGGTCAGACAGGCCGAAGAGGACCACGCGCGTAAATTCCATGCCCTTTGATCGGTGCATCGTCATTACTGACGGGACGCCGGTAGCGAGGGCCGATCCTGCCGTCCGTGCCTCAATCCCCCGTTCGTTAAGTCCGCTAATCACTTTCCCGATCTGGAAGTTAGCGCGAACGAGAATGCCAACTGTCTCGAGGGGCACACCTTCTTCCCGCCACGTGCGCAACGTGTGCGCGAGGTTGTCCAGCTCTTCCACGTAGGAGGTCGCCGAGTGCTCTTGCGGCTGGGGACCGACGCGCGATGAGGTGTATCCGCTGATGGATTCATCTCCGCCCTCAATGTCCGTCACCGGCATGCCCCTCAGAAGTCCGACGGCGTACGCGAGGTTTTGTTGCGTAGTCCGGTAGTTGAGGGTCAACCGTCGGGACCGCCCTACAATTCCGATTCCGAAGCGGGACAGCGGGATCTTTTGTCCATAGATGCGTTGATGTGAATCTTCGGCAATGAAAAGGTCGTCCGGGCCGAGCTGAACCAATTCCCGAAGGAAAAGCCAATGCCCCGCATGCAAGTCCTGGGCTTCGTCTATCAGAACGTGATCGGCCAATCGGGCCTTCCCGTTCTCGGCTCGCTGCCGCAGGATCAGCGTCGCCAGGTGCGCCATTTCCACGAAAGACGCGTGCATCTCAATCCGATTGTAGTACCTGTATCCCTCGATAATTTTCCAAACTGCAAGCCGCTTTGCACGGTTCAAAGCGGTGCCACGCCCAGCTCGCGGCACCTTGAGATATGCGTCCTTGTCGCTGATGAAATTTGGAAGTACCACGGTCTCATATTCCTGCTGCAGGAACGTCGGATTGGCTAGCTCAAGCTCCAAATCATGTTCCACGTCGCCAAGGGCAGATTCCCATTGTTGGCGAGCGAAATCCGTGTCCACAATCTTTCCTGGAGCCGCAGTTTCAAGCCCGAAGAGGTCCTTCATGGACTTCCGCTGCTCCGCCTCAGACGCAGCGCGGAACACTTTGCTCACCAGTGCATCCACGCCCGCGACATAAACACCCGCTTCGCCCGGTTTGGCCGCCCGAAGGAGGTCCGAGTCGAGTTTGGACAGACCTGATCCGAGTGATTCAGCAAGTGTGGTCGTAAACGTCGTGAGAACAATGCGCGCCGCAGGCTCAGCGCGAGACAGCGTCCTGGCGCGATGCAACAGCACCACAGTCTTGCCCGTACCGGCGCCTCCCGAGAGGCGGAACGATCCGTTGTATCGGCGTTCGGCATAGATACGCTGTTCGGGGTGGAGGAAGGTGCGCCAAGAATCAAAGTCGCCGCCCTCAATCACCTTCTTCAACTCCTCGGAGTTCTCCCCCACAAAGGTGAACTGCATCTGCGTTGCCGGATGCTCCAACGCCCGCTTGATCTTGTCCTCCTCGGACACGAGCGGGTCATCAACGTACCGGTTGAGGGCCAGCTTGTCCTGAACCTCAGCGACGGATGTACCCGCGGCGAGTTCCAAGAGCGCGGTAGCTTGCCACTCGGGGGCGTCACCCAAGAGGTCCAGGAGCTCTTCATCTGACAAAGCGGCGAAAGTGCGGTCCACAAGATCAGCGGCGAGACCCAAAGTAGCGACAAGCTCCGCTTGATCCATACCGCACGCAGCCAGTGGATTCGTCCATGGCTGTGCCTGATCCTGCCCACCTTCGCGCTCAGCCTCTGTCTCCTCCGCTGCCTCCACGACGGGAGCTTCCGCTGCGGTCCCCGTGGAAGTCGGTGTGTCCGGCGACGTCGGGGGTTCTGCCGCCGGAGCTGCGGCCTTCAAGACCTCGAGAACACCGTTGACTGAGTTGACCTGCAGCACACTTGAGCGTGCAATCTCAATGGCTTCATCGTGCGGCCACGCGCCGTAGTAGAAATAGTGCGGTATGTTTTCGAAGGCGACCTTGAACAGCACGGCGCGGTAGTTCAGGTCAATGCGCCCTGTGCGGACCCTGGGGTCTGCCGGCGTGTGCATCGGCTCTATATGCAGACCGGGGGCGGTATCGTCCTTCTGGAGCTTTTCAAAGAAGGAATAAACCTTGGCCTTCATTGCGCCGTCGATCTTGTCCTTCTTCTTGATCAGTGTCAGTAACGGCACCGTCAAGCCTCCTTCATTTTGAGCAGTCCGCGAATATCGTCAACATTAGGTCCCACCGTCGTCCAACCGGCGGCCTGGAGCTCCGAGTGCCCGTCGTCGTCGAATACGACCCCGATCTGGTGGTCGGGCCACGCGATGGAGACCGGGAGGCCATTCACCTCATATCCGAGCTCTGGCAGAACATCGAGACCGGCCTCAGCAAGTTGGAGCAACAGGGCTTTCTCAAGCACTGTCGCCTGCTCAAGAAGTTCTTTCAAAGCCGGCTCGGTCGCTTCAGCGGTCTCCTGGCGGGCCACTTCTGCAAGCACCGAGGTTCCAGCGCTCACGGTCGAGGAGACGGACCCGATGGTCAAACCTATCGGCTTGAACGCCAGTAGGTTGGACAGCTGCAGCCAGAGGCGCCAAGAGGCTTCATGCGCGGAGGATGTCAGTGCTTCGGCTCGGTCGTCAAGGCAGAGGCCGACAGCGATAGTGGACAGGCTGTTGGGTGACCCTGCCGCGGCAAACCCAACGCTTCCTGACCGGAAGGTCCATCCAGTGGTCGCGCCTTGGGGCAACACTAGGTGTTGTCCCTGTGCCAACGCTACGGCGTGGCCATACATGGAGTCCGGGTCGGCTGGCTGAGGTTTCTGCTGCATGAGCATGAGCGGCACCAGCTCGGAGAACTTGGTCCAGGCTTCGGGGTCGGGCTGATTGACCCAATGCCAGAGAATGCTCACAGCGTCCCGGCCCAGCACGCCCATGATGGACGCGTCCACAGGGTACTTCGCCATAAGCTGTGCGTTCAGCTTGGCGTTCATCCAGGACGGCAGCGTCGCAGGGGCCGAAGGTCCTGCCTCGAAGGCGTCCACGTCCTGCCACGTCACGGCCCAAGGAACCACCGCTGAGGACAGCTCTGACGTATGCCGGAGCTTGTCGCGCTTTGCTGCGTCATCCGCAATCCGGTTGTGTTCGGGCGACGCATGGAAGGTAAGCCCATCAGTGTAGATGGCGAGCACGGGGAAGTTCGGGTCCGGCGGCCCCTTCAGCAGGAAGTCGGGCCGCGTACCGGCAACATCCACCTGGGGCAGAAGCTGCCACTGAAAGTTCTGGCCGGGCATCCGGAAAGTAATGGTGTCCGCAAGCGCTCCCGGCGTCACTTTTGTGTGAGCCCCAACGGCCTTGAGCCTGTCCATCCAGGCCTTGCGGAACCGCTTTTCCAGCAGCGATTCGATCGACGTTTCGCCGCTCGGCGCCTCTTCGGTTACCGACCAATCCGCGTACGACGGCGGAGCGCCACCGTCCGCGGGCTGCTGCCCAGAGCGCAGCAGGAGACCAAGCAACCGTTCCGCACTCGCCCTGGCCACTCTGTCCACTTGCCATGGCTCGGCGTGCGGTAGGAGGCAATGATGGCAGGCAAGCCGCTCCTCAAACCGGCAACTGCAGTCGCGCACAGTCTCCCATGCGGCGTACAGCAGCTCCCAAACACGTTCCGAATTGGCGAACTCGGCCAGGTACCCTGTGCCTCCCGGGACCTTGTCATGAAGCATGAGCGCGATCCGGTCCCCGCCGTGTGCGGGATCATTGATCCGCAGCACACCGAGGTGGTCCGGCGCTCCCCCCAACACTTTCTGCAGCCCCAGGAGCAGCGCCGCCTGGAGACTCGGCACTGAGAAGTCGTCACCATAGGTCACGTCCAGCGGAAGGTGGAGCACCACGCCCTGCGTGTTGAGCTCACGGGCCAGGACAACTTCCTTAACGCTCTCTTGAAGTTCCTTCCGGAACTTGCACCAAAAGCGGTGCTCGCTCGGACGGTTCTCCTTGGCAGACTGGTCCAGCTGGCCGCAGTAAGAACACAGTCGAAACATCGGGGTCCGCACGTCGTCGCCGGCGATGGTCCTCACGCCGCCATTCGATGCGGTCCGCCCCGTATTGATCCATCGGATGTCCACCCGGTTGAAGTACTCCGCGCCGAAGTCGTAGCCTTCCACGAACCAGCGCTTTTGCAGATGCTGCTCGTCAATGTCCGCCGCGGCCACGATGGTGAATCGTTCGCGGACCCTGTTGTCGCGGCGGTCGTTGATGGCGGCCTCGTCGCGTCGAACTTCAGCGGAGACCTTCTTCATAACCACGACGTCGAGGATCTGGCCCATGTCCGCAATGGCCGCCGTCCCGCACCGCACGCAGCTCGCCACAGGGGCGCCCGTACTGGCGTCTGTCTTGATCCAGCCGCATTGAGGACATACCTGCCATTTCTGGACGTGGCTTTGCTGCGGCCCAAGATCCACTGCGTCGATGAGTATTTCCATGCCTTGGGCGTAGAAGGTGGCTCCGGGGGCGAACTCGCTGAGTGCTACGGAGGCGCCACGGTTGTACGTCACGGTGTCCGTGACGAACTCCTGCGTGTCGGCGTCCTTCCAGGACAATCCCACATCCAGGCTGACCGAATCGTCCAGCAGGGTGTAATTGGGCAGCACGCCGTAGGCTTCCAAAACGGAGATCCAGTAGTCGCCTCTGAGCTGCTTCAGCTGGTCACCGATCATGCGGAGAGTCGCTTTAGCGGTCCGCAGGGCTTGAAGTGCATCAGAGGACTTGTCGCCAAGGCGTTCCGCTTCTTTGGCCGCGGTTTCGAGCTCCGGTAGGGCCGTATCGATTTCCTTGCGCCGGCCCTCAAGCTCGTCGATGTCGGCCTTCCACTCCCCCGCCGCCCGGATGAGGTGCCGGGCCAGACCACTGGGCTCGCCGTCGTCGTGCTCGGAGGCCCAAGCAATCAGGCGCTCTCGGCTTCCCTCCGAAATCCGTTCGCCGAACTGGCCAAGGAATTCAGGCAGGTAGACCTTGGCATTCTCCGTGGCATCCCGGATCAAGTCTCCAATGAACGATCCCGGAGCAACGCTCCCGAGCGCCTGAACGGCGTCACGAGGGTGCGGTCGGCCAACGGTCCGGGCGAACCGATCTGCTACGTGGGCGACGTACTGGCGCCCCAGGATTTCTTCTGCATCCAAGTAGGTCGCAGGCGGCCGGACCTCCCCGTTGATGACCGAGAGAGGGTCGTGAAGTTTGGGCAGATGCTCACCGCGGCCACGCACAAACGCGAGGACCAACGAGTTGCCGGTCAGTCGGCCGGCGCGGCCCACCCTTTGAAGGTAGGAGGCCACTGAAGTGGGCAGCGAGGCGAGCATGACGCAGGACAGGTCACCGATGTCGATGCCCATCTCCAAGGTGGGGGTAGCGACTAGAACGTTAGGCGCCTGCGGATTGTCCGAGCCGGACTTAAATTGAGTTTCGTAACGGATCCGGGTCTTGTCGTCCAGCAGTGAGGTGTGTTCGCGGGCCACGACGCGCTTGCTTTCCCGTGAGGAGTATAGGTCCCGGTAGAAGTTCCGGGGGTCCCCTGCCTGGCGCTCTAGCCTCCCGCTGCATCGAACCAAGGTGCACGGAGCGCCGTCCAGCTGGTCGATGACGGTCCGGCTTCCGGGGGTTACGGCCTTGCAGACCTTGCACGCCAAAATGTGGCGCCCGGATTCGAGGTCATCGACGGCAGGCACCGAGAGCATGATCTTCTCCGGATCCAGCCAATAGATGTCTGCTCCGGAGTTGGTGCTGCTCTTGCCCAGCACACCGTCTTCGGCCAGCGCCGTTATCAGCGCCTTCGAAAGGTAGCCGCTGTCCGACGGCGCGACGCCGAGGCAGCGTGCAGTCCACCGTGAGTACCAGGACGTCGATGGCGTGACGGAGTCAAGATTATCGGTGGCCGCGGCCGCGCTGCCGATCCGCGGGAATGCAGGCGCGGGACGACCGGAGGGGAACGCCGGCATGCCCTCGCCCTTGGGCCGACCGCCCCAGATCTGCCAGCGTTTGCCGTCAGTGGCGATGTAGCCCTTAAGCCATTCATGATAGATGCCGCCCTGGAGGCGAACGCGTTCCACCGTGCCGCAGAGCCACTGCAGCAGCTGCTGCTCGCTAGGCGCGGTGTCCCCCACCATCGTCTGGTGCTGGGCGGAGTCGTAGGCCTTGCGGGCGACGGCGAGCATGCGCGTCGCGCTGCCTGCGTCGGTCTCGACAGCGAGAGAACCGGTGAGCTCCAGGGTCCGGCCTGTACGCGATTGCAGACCGAGCTCCAGCAGTGCGTCGAACTGAAGCCGGCGCCTCGCGAATCGGCGTCCGCGGGCTTGCTCCGGCGGTGTTGCCTGTGGATCCCAGAATTGCCTAAAGCTCTGGCGGTCAACGTAGTCCGGTGCCACCAGTTGGTAACGCTCCGCCGGCGTAGTCGCCCCGGCGATGGCGGCATCAACGACCTCCGGCAGGGTGGCCGTCTGCGCCCCCAGCGCGCGCCGCAATGCGGTTCGGAGCGTCATGGTGTGGGAGCGGGACTGGACGTAGCCGGCCCGATGGGCGGCATCCTGCACACTATCGGTGAAGACCAGCGCCTTCTTCTCGCCCTCGTCCAAGCCTTCGGCCCCGAACAAATTGGAGATGCTCACGGAGAGCATTGTTGCAATGGCGCTGCCCATGAAGGCGATGCCTTCCTTGGCCAGGCAAGCAGGGCAGACGTCACGCTTCGATTGGTCGTCCGCGACCTGTCCGCTGAGCATCAGCACGGGAATGACGCGGCCTTCGGCAAGATCGGCGCTGTCCGCTGCTGGAGGTGTTTTGGAAAGCCCACGATTGACCGTGTGTAGCCAGTGGAGCCCTTGGACCTGTTCCGCGCCGTCCTGATCGAACTCGATAATGTCCGCCTCGGCGGCGGCAGAGATGAGTGTTCTGAAGCGCGGGTTATTCGCCAGCCGCGCCTCGCGAATTTTGGAGTCGTCCAGCTCTAAGTCCATACCCGTGGGTGCCAGAACCGCGCCCCAACCGGACCGACCGCAGTGCCTGCAGTATACGGCGGGCAGGAACATATCGTTCGACTGATCCACTCCGTCATCCGACCAGCGGAATCGCGGGACGGTATCTACGGCGGCGTCCACCCGGGACATCTCACGAATCCATAAGTGCGTTTCCACGGTCAGGGCCGCACGGCCATGCCGGGCACGGATGTGGCTCAGCAACGCGATGACATGAGACAGGAATTCTTCGGCATCCACAGCTCCGACGCCCTCCGGCAGGGAATGCGCCGGGAAGACTGTCCGTGACAATTTGGCAAGCTCGACGGCGACGGTGGCGTGGTCAAGGAGGGTTTCGATGAGCGGATGCGTGCGCATCGCGTCCAACAAGTCACCCGGTCGCTGCTCGAAGAGCGCGTCGATAACGGGTTGGACAACGGCTTCGGGACTGTCACCGGCATCACGAAGTGCCGCGACGGCGATGTTCGTATTGGTGATAGATCGTGCAACGGTCTGAAGATCCCTGGGTTGGGCAACTCCCGAGCCGAGCGCGGACCAGGCCTCGGGACGCAACCGGGATTCAGTCACAACGGCTTCCGGCGGAAACACCTCTCCGAAAACAGTCTCCGCGAAGCGGAGCATCGCCTCGGGGTCCCCCTTGCTGCCGAGGGTGGCGGAGGTAGCGACCGGCGTGACGCGGCCGAGCGGCCGCGCACGGTCCTCCTCGGTCAGCCCGTGCGGACCGTCCGCGAGGGCATCAGGCCAGTAGCTCTTGAGCGACAGACCCAGCCGGCGCAACAGCATTGCGACGTCGGTTCCTTGGGCGCCGTCGTAGGTATGAAATTCATCCAACACCACGTACTGCAGGCTGGTCGCGGACTTCTGCCAGAGGGGCGCGTCCTCTTGCCGAAGCAGGAGCATGTCCAGCATCTTGTAGTTGGTCAGCAGTATGTCCGGCGGTTCCTCGCGGAAGACCTGGCGATCATTGATCAGGCCCTCCGGCGACACCTTAGTGCGGCTGGTGTCCTGCTGGCCGGTGTAGATTCCAGCGCTGATGCCTGACAGTTCGCCGTGCTTTGTCAGCAACTCTGCCAAACGCTTGGCCTGGTCGTTGGCCAGGGCATTCATCGGGTAAAGGATGAGCGCCTTCATCCCCGTGGCGCCTGCCCGCTTTGCGCGCAACACGTGGTCCAGGATTGGGTATAGGAACGCTTCGGTCTTACCGGAGCCGGTGCCCGTGGTGATCAAGGTGGGCTCGGGCCTCCGATACCCACCGTTCGTGCCAGCGCCTGTGTCCCCCTTACTACTCAACCGCCGAAAAGCTGTCGCCTGGTGACCGTATGGCTCAAAGCCTTCATACCAGTCCAGACATTCGCGCCAGCCCGGCGGAGCTGTTTCGAACGGAAGGCGCAGCCGGACATATGGGCCCTTGAACAGGCCGTCTTCGGTATCTGCCAGAAAGCCCTTGATGGCCTGCTGAGCGTTGCTGTCAGTCAGAGCGAATGTCGTCGCCAGATAGTCAGACAGTCCCCGGCGCAAATCCACGGCCTGGTTAGTGGGCAACAACTCCGTCATGACGACTGCTCCGCCAAGATCATCTCGAAATGCGCAAAGGCATTCCGCATGTCCTCTTCACGGTCGAAGCTCCGGAACGGGAACTCGAACACATACTCAACCCCGCTTTGGAGGTGCGTCCATGTCCTTTCATCGACGGTAAGACGGCCTCCATGCTTGCGGTACAAGTTGCTAATAACAGAAGGGACAAGGTGACCGTTTTTGTCGAAAAATGCGTGCTTTTCTGCCTTGGCAAGAATCGGAAACTGCGTTCTATATATTGCGCACAGCTCATCTACAGTGATTCCCCAAGCAATTGAAATCAGAACGTCGATCTCTATTTCCAGCTGTCGACGCGCATCAGCCCGACGCACCCAGCTCGCTTCGTTCCATTTGGATCCTGAAACCTCATTCCACAACCTGGCATATGCGCTCGTACAGCACACCAGCTGGGCCGCCCTACGCACAATTTCGCCCGTTAGCTGACTCTCGGCCAGGACGCGTGGGAATCGATTTATAGAGAGACCATAGAGATTTGCGAGACCGGTAGTCTTGAGCAGAAAATCGGCAGGGATCGATCCCAGCGTAGCCAAGAGAAGTAACAGTTGAGCCGCTGTCATTTCAGGCGATCCGGCCGACTGTAAGCTCAGGGTGTGACCTGCCCCTGGCGGTATCATTGCCACGTTCAATGACCGACGAATGTCGTGAGCAATCATTAGCCGCCATGCAACTCTGTAGAAATTGCGAACTGGACGCCCCACGCCCGCGCCATCAACCCAACTTCCGTAGGCAGCGTCGTACGCAGCCCTATCACCCACTGGCTGCAATCCAGACTTGGGAACATAATCAAGAGGAAGAGACAATAGGTCAACCTCAGACCAACTTGCCTTGCCCTTTCCTGGTGTCTCGAACGTCTTGTAGACCGGGTTAAACGTCGTGAGGTGCGACCCCTGAAGGATCGTATCTTCCCACGATGCATCGTCCATTGTTCCGTATTCGATGTACCCCTTCTTCCGATCGATTGTTTCGTCCCAACCCCGTGAGTATTGCAAACCCAACTCTTTAAGTTTGGGCAATTTCCCCATCTTCTCGAGAACTTTGCTACTAGACGTGTTGACTGCGTAAACCATTCGAGCTTCCGAATAGGGGGTTTTCTCCTCGTCAAGAAGATCCGCCCAAACCCTCAGAGTATTGCTGTCGACAAAGGCGATACGCTCTCTGTGCGGCCGAGTATCCCACGCGCCATCCATGGTCTTCACTCCCGGCACTTCCCCTTCGCCTCTATGCTCCAAAGATCGAACCACCGTGTCAGGATGATAAAGGAAAGAAGCAGAGAGGAAACCCGGTTCGCTCTTGCGCGGCCCGTATACGTGTACGCCATAAACGGTATTGGCGTGCACTTCAAACAAGGATAGGGAATTCGTAAACTGCCAATGTCGACGAAGATGCCGGTAAGTCTCAGCCCGCAGCGTTGCAGCCTTTTTCTCGGTAAAGTGCGATTCGGGATGGATGAGAGCGACGGCACCTTGCTTCGAGGCCGAGGTCCAAGTGCGCACCATGAAGGCGCGATATAAGTCTGGCTGGAGGCCAGACAGGACCGGGTACGTCGAATTCGAGCCCAAATACTCGGCTACGACCGGGGCGGCGATGGCGTTATCTACAAAAAGCTCAAGCATGCCGTCCCGAGCAAGCGTCTGCGCTCGCCTAGTCTTAACAGCTCCTTGGGTCGGCTTCTCGGCTAGCTGCCACCATGGATCGCCCTCCGCCAGAAGGGCTGCCTCGTCCGAACGTGGACGCACCCACGGCGGATTACCCACTTGGAGGTCGAATCCTCCGCGACCGAAAACGGACGCGAAGTCGAGTTCCCAGTGGAAGAAGCCCTGTTCCTGCGCCACCTCTTCGCAGACTTTCAACCATGGGTGCTCCCTCAGCACCTGGTCGATGCCGACAGCTCGAGAAGTGGCGATCGCCAGGGGCTCGCTGACATCCAGGTCAGCCCACGTCATAGATGCTGAAAGCATTTGCTGTCCCTGCGCCCGCCCAAATTTGTGGTGCGCCGCAGGCAAGTACTCCAATCGTCCCAAGATGCCCTCGAGTGCAGCGACCCACTCATTCACGCTCGGGGGCTGGAGGCCCCTAGTTGCAGCGTCCGTGAGGGGCCAGAACCAGAGAGCGTTCCAAGCGTCCATGACCCGCCGCAGCCGTTGGTAGGCGCTGTTCGGGTTCCCCAGTGCTTCTTCGATTTGTTCACGTGACACAGCTTCAACGCCGACAGGCTCGCCATGTGCTCCTTCGGAAGTGCAGCGTCCGAAATAGTCAATGTATCGCCGTGCTCCAGCATCAGCGATTTGTAGCCGTCGAAGTGCGAACTTCCACAGGACCTCCACTCGATTGGCAAGCTTGGCAAACCGGTCCACCTGGGCCTTGGTCGGCTTGCCCAGAACTTGCTTTCGCCAGGCCTTCAAGCGCTGCTGGGGATCCGATGCTAGATCCTTTACTTCCTTGGCATCTGCTGCGGCACCCCAGCCCGCAGCTGGCAGCAGGAAGTGGTGGATGCGGCCAATCACCGCTTCGTCGTCGGTCGCACGCTGCATGGCGTCGACGAGTCCCGTTAGGGGCGCATCCTGCGGCGCGGAAGTCAACCAGGACTTGTCGTTGACAGACTGCCGCGAATAGGTAGCCCGGCGGGCGCCAATGAGCGAGTTTCCGCGGCGCAGCCGCAGCCCGAACCACGGTGCCTGAAGGTCCTTGACCATAGTGTCCAGCCAGAGCGAGACTTCGGCGAGCTCCACCGCCGTCGAATTCAGGTCCACGCCATGAACCTGGTGAAGTGCGATCTGTGCTTTGACCTTCTGCAGTTCCTGCGGGTACTCGTCCGCAGGAATCTGGATGTCCAGCTCCGTTTGCTTGCGCTTGAGGTACTCGTCGGCCAGCTGACGCACGGCCTCGATTGCGAACGCCCCAGAACCTAGAGCAGGCTCGCACACGGTCAGTTTGAGGATGTCATCCGCTGGCGTCAGCATACCGTCCTGGTCCAGCAGCTCCGCGAGCGCCTGAGAGACGACGAATTTCGTCAGCACTTCGGGAGTGTAGTAGGACGCCGATTGCTGGCGCTCCCGCCCGGCAAGACGGAAAACAAAAGATCCGGCTCGATGCACCACCGGGCGCTTCTCCCCGGTCTGCTCGTCCACTGCCATAACGAAGTGTCTGGCTTCTATGGATTCGGAGCGGTCCACTGGCACGACCCAGGAGCCCTTCTCCGAGTTACCGTCCTTAGCTACTTCATACAGGTCCGTCTCGGCAATAAAGCCGGTGTAGGACATGAGTCCCTCGTACACTGCGCCCAGCTGGTTGATTCCCAGCTCAGCATAGGAGATAAACCCGCGGTCCCTGCCTCGCGTTTCCTTGCTCAGCAGTAGGTGCTGAAGGACCCGCTGGAGCTCCATGTTGCTGAGCTTTACCTCGTCGATCAAAAACGTCGCGGCGGGGAGGAACAAATCGGCCTTGAGCGGTTGGAAGACCAGGCCCTCGTTCACCGCGGAGGCTTCCTCCGACGTCGAGCCGTCCCCATGCCCGTGGCCGTCATCCACCAAGCGGAAGAGCCGTTCCAGCGACTCGTAGATGTGAGTCCCCTGCTGCGACGCCGGCGACTGGATATTAACGAGGGTCAGCTCCCGCAGCCGATCCAGGCCGTAGCCCTCGTTATATTCGCCCGCCCCAACAGGAAGAACGCCCATTTCCGGCGAGGCCTCCGCATAGAGCAAGAACAGGATCCGGTAGAGGAACCGCAGGGACTGGCGGGCCAGCAGCTGTCCGTCGACGTCGTCCGCAGAGATGCCCTGCGCTGCGCGACGTTTGAGAACATCATTGGCGATAATTTCGATGGACCTTCGGATGCCCTCGCGCAGATCCTGGGACACGCCCACTGTATGCTTCACGGACGCCTCGAGGACGCCGTCCCACCAGAGCGCTCCGTCCGGTGACGGCAAGAGGGAATCGCGGCCAAAGATGGCGAGGAACCGGTCTGTTTCGGCGTGTTTCTTCGTGTCGTTGCGGTCAGCCACCAGCAGGACGTCGGCGGCAAGATACCGGCCTTCGGCCCAGCGTTCCTGCTCGGTCAGCATCAACCATCGACCCGCCATTATGATCACGTATTTCGGTGCCCGCTCCGACAGGTACATCTCGGAGACGACCTTGGCGACGGTCAGGGCCGGCTTCGGCTCCTTGCCGTCCACCAGCACCCGGCCGAGCGGCAACACGGTGGACAGCACGTCCTCCGCGGCGTCGGCCGGTGCTGCTTCGACGAACAGCACCTCGTAGTTTTCCGTCGCCCATACGCCGGGGACCAGCATCTCGGTGCCGCTGCGGTCGAGCGCCACGTCCGCCGTCGTACCCTTGAAGCCGAGCGCGGTGCGCAGAAGGTCGTACGCCTCGGGTGCTCCCACCGCGTCTTCGGACAACCCTGCCAACAGAATCTGGAGGCGGCCGCGGACCTCCGAGAACCGGCTCAGGGCGCTCGAGTGGCCTTCCTTCCCCTGCTCGTCCCAGGACTTCCTAAGCTTGGCTACTTCAGCCTGGAAGGATTCTTTGACGGAGTCCGTGGTGAAAAAGTGCTCACTGATCCAGTTTTCACCTACGACAATCGAATCAAAGGACGGCATTACTGGTCAGCACCTTCCAGGTCGACAACGGGGGTATTGCGGGGAACCACGATGAGGAGCGGGCGCACCAGCCGCTGAGCGGGGGCAAGGGACTCTGCAATTTGCTGTTCCTCGGTGATTCGCTCGCGCTGCTTCTTAATTTCGACACGTTGGGTATGTTCGAACGAGAGCTGGGTCCAGTCCTTGGCACGGTTCTTCCAGTCGTCAAGCCGCTGGTTTGCCGCTGCGGCGGCCGACTCGAAGGTCAGCTGCATGGTCTGGCGAGCTGACTCCACTGCATGTGGGAGCAACGCCTGCAGACCGTCGGTCACCACGGGGCCGGGGTTGTTTGCCTTGGCTTTGACACCAGTATTCTCAAGATGCTCCCCCAGGTCCTCCAGCGGTTCCGACAGACAGAAACTCGGAGTGGCGAGGTCGGGGAAGTCGACGGCGATAAAGGCCTTGGAAACAACCTGGCCGCGTCGGTTCATCAACGTTCCCATCAACAGGACCTGAGCGACTTCGACGTCACCGCGGACAGCCAGCACTTCGCTGCGGGACATAGAAGCGAGAGCACGATCGCTAGCCCACTCCAGCACCGGGTGAAGCGGTCCCAGGTAGTGGGCCTCGGGCCAGCTCATGTCATCAGATTCGCGCGCACGGTCAAGCTCTCGAGTCCCAGCTTCCACCGTGGTGGCAAGCTTGAGGCGCTCGCCAACGCGCCGCTCTGAAAGGTAATCCTGCGGAAGGTAGCCCAGACGGTGCTGGAGATCGGCCGGCGGTGTCAGCTCTGCGAGCCCGTGCGCAGTGTGGACAGTCCAACCGACCTTCTTCTGCGGTTCCTCAAATGCTTCGTTGAGGGCCTCGTCGAGGAATTCCAGGTCCGACGAATAGAGGCCCAATGGCTTCTCGACGGGGATGTCTTCGACCGCAGGCTCACCGTGCAAGGATTCGAAGTCGAGGAAGTCCCAGACGTCGCCCGACTCCGGATCCGGGTCCGGGACGCCGACGGCCTCCTCGAAGCCTTTCTTGCCCATCAGGACGTCGCGGATGGCGTCCTCCTCCTGCTTGACACTGTACTGACCCATCAACGAGGCCACGTCATTCAGTACGGCATGGGCCTCATGTTCGCGTTCCATCAGGCGGGTCAGGACCTTGATGTCGCCGGAGAAGCGAGTGTTGTGCGGATTTAGGAGCAGCGTTGTGATCTGCGGCTTGTGCCGTTGACCGAAGCGGTCGATGCGGCCGTTCCGCTGTTCGATGCGGATGAGGCTCCACGGAATGTCGAAATGGATCAGGTGGTGACACTTGGCGTGTAGGTTGACGCCTTCGGAAGCGACGTCTCCTGTGACAAGAACGCGCAACGGACTTTTGCCCCGTTTGAAGTTGTCGACGATGTCCTGCTGTTCAACGTCACTCAGACCACCGTGCAGCAACCCGACGTTCTCGGGCTTGAGGCCAAGCGCCTGGGGCAACTTCTCCTGAAGCCATTTGAGGGTTGCGACGCGCTCGGCGAACACCACCGCACGCATTGGAGATCCCTTGCCGACGCCGATCTTTTTCAGGTAAGAGACTAGCTCGTTGTACTTAGCGGACTCACCGGTGTTGGCGTCGTCGGCCAGTCGCCTTAGACGACTCAATGCCTCCACTTCTGCGGCCTCGGTGGGTGCATCGCCGTCGAGCTTTTTGAGGCGCTCCGTCACGGTTTCGAGCAGTGCAGCCGGGCTAGACAGGAAGGCCTTGGCGAGCGTCCAGGAAAAGAGGGATCCGGTTTGCCCTGAATAAGGGGATGGCCGGCCCTCAGGGTACAGCCAGACATCGGAAAGCTCCTCGGCGATCGCGTCCTCGGCCGCAGACGCCGACACCAGCCGGTTATCCGGTTCCTCCCGCTCGGCCCAGTCGGCACCCACTTCCTGGGCGACCTCCGGACTGTGGCGGTGCCGACGGATAATCAGGTTTTCCACCTGCTTGGGATCAAACGTCCCGTCCGGGCGGACGACGGTGGGATCGAGCAGGCGGAGCAGCTCCGCGAAGGATTCGTTGCGGCCGTTGTGCGGAGTGGCCGATGCCAGGATCAGGGCCTCGGAATTCGGTGCCAGGATCCGGGCAAGTTCGTTATTGAGGGTGCCCGTGTTGGTCAGGTTGTGGGATTCATCGATGACCACGGCGTCCCAGCGAAGCTTACCTAGATGCGCACGGTAGCGTGCGCTCTTCAACGTGTCGATGGAGATGATTGCTCGCTTGTAGTACGTGAACGGGTTCCGGGTGGCCGGAAGCTTTTGACGAACTTTTTGAATACCGGAAGAGTCCAGGCGGACGAATGGCAAGGCGAAGCGGCACCACAGCTCGTGCTGCATCTGCTCCAAAACATGGCGCGGCGTAACAATGAGGATTCGCTCACCCCGGCCACGCTTGACCAGCTCGCTGAGAATCATGCCGATTTCGAGAGTCTTGCCCAGGCCAACGGCGTCCGCGATGAGAATGCGCGGGCGGATGTTCTTGGTATCGAGAGCCTTGGCGACGGCGATCTGCTGATACTTCAGGTTCCTGGAGAGCATCCGGGTGGAGACGGTCAGGTGCTCGGCTGATTGGGGAGTTGGCGTCTTGCGCAGGGTTGTCTCAAGAAACAACCGAGCTCTCCGGTAATTGGGAGTGCAGTCCGCAACCACCTTTGATTTAGCGGGATCGACGACTTCAATGTCGTCGAGCGCACTGTAGAAGGCAGCCGTTGTGTCACGTACGAGTTCCGTAAGGCCCTGAACGCGGACAAGCGTCCCGTCGACGGACGGTTCCGTCGCCGTAACCATCCAGTCCTCGTCCCGGATCCGTACAACGGATCCTGGTGCAACGTTTAGGCCTGAGGTCAACGTCTCGGTCAAAGAACCCGCTCCTATGCGATTGGTGCCCCCTGCAATCACTCATGCAGCTCATCCAGAATAGGCGCTTTCCGTACCAAATTTCCCGCCGAGGCTTAACAGCTTGGCGCCGACCCGTGTTTTGGAGGCGGCACGCAACAGTTGAGTCACGCGTTTAGGGCTGGACTGCTCTCGGCGTGGTATGAACCCTTGCATGAGTGATTCGCACGTCTTCGTAACGATGGGCAGCATAACCAACTTGGCTTGTGATGCATGGTTGCTGCCCACGGATCGCACGTACCACGTACGAGATCTCTGGCTGGAAGCGGTACCACAGCTCAAGAAAGCCCTCTCTGCGACTTTCGATGCGGAATTCAAGGCAGGGCACCGCTTTGCCCTGCCTCTGAACGAGTGGCCAAGTGATCTGCCGCTCCCGGTGCTGACGGCCGTCCCCTACAGCGGGATATCCTCGACTCAAGAACTCGTCCCACCCCTTCGGCAGTTCATCGAGATCGCTTCGAAAAGTGCGCGGCAGCGACGAAAAATCGGAATGGGTACCAACCGGCCGATCCCACTGCTGGCAGTCCCCCTCTTCGGCACGGGGGAGGGCGGCGCTGCCCATGTACGAGGGGACGTAATCCGACTGATCCTCGAGGAAGCCCGTTCTGCCGGCGCGGAAAGCTCCGACGTTGTCTTGATGCTCCAGGATGAAAAGGATTTCGCCCTCGCCCAGGAGCTCCGCAAGCGAGGCGGGGGGCCTTGGTGGAGCTCTCTAGCCCCGGAGCTACTGGCACGTGCAGAAGAACTGTCCAAAGAGGCTCAAAACGGCAATCTTGTTCCCTTCATGGGGGCTGGCGTCAGTATCAGCGCTGGCGCTCCTGATTGGAAAGAACTCATTCAGCGTCTGGCACTAAGGATCAGTCTTTCCCCTTCCGAGTTACAGTCGCTGGACAGCCGCGGAGTTCTGGACCAGGCAGGGATTCTTCGCACTTTGTATGAGGAGCGGCGGAAAGAAGGCTGGCCAAGCTTCAACGAAGCTATCGCCGACGAAGTCCGCTTGGAGCGATACGGGCTTGCACCTGCCCTACTCGCCAGCCTCCCGAGCAAGCAAGCCATCACTCTGAATTACGATGCCTTGTTCGAGCTTGCATCGAGAGATGCCGGAATCCAGAGAACGGTCATTCCCGGCAACATCGAAATGGGCGATAGCTGGCTACTCAAGTTGCATGGTTCAGTGGAGAGCCCTGAGACGATAGTTCTGACTCGCGATGACTATCTCGGCTTCAATACTTCGCGGGTGGCATTGTCTGCTCTGGTTAAGGCGACGTTGATAACTCACCACTTGCTGTTTGTCGGATTTGGCCTTGGGGACGACCACTTCCACGAGATCCTGCACGATGTCCGGCGGGCGCTTCCTATGGGACGCGAGACCAACAACGAACTCGCGACCGCCCTGACCCTGTTCAAGGACGCCCTGGATGAACGAGCATGGGCGGATCAGCTCACCCTTGTGCCGATGAGCGACTGCGGCACTGTCGGCGAGGCGGCCAGGACACTGGAAGTCTTCTTGGACGCACTCTTGGCGAACGCAACCGACAGCCATTCGTATCTATTGGCGGATGGCTACCAGGCGGCACTATCCCCCGAAGAACTTTTCACTTAGGAAGAAGCTCCGCGCGCTAACTGAAGAGCTAACCGAGGATGAGGCGAATAGCAGCGGTGGGGCTCGCCTGCTCAAAATGTTGCAAGAGCTTGGCGCATAGGACTCTCATGCCGCATTCTTTAGGTGCCGCTCTGGACCCTCCAAGGCGCCGGCGTTCCGACAATTCGTGCTTGCACCGATAAAAGGATTTCAATAATGACGAATAACAAGTCATTCTTCGACAACAGAGACCTTGAAGCCCCTCTTCCGGCTGACCCCGACGACTGCGTCATAAGACTGGCGGAGCACAGGGGACCTCACGGCGGCACTCAGGTCTTCATGCTCTGTGACCTGAGATCCGAGGATAGGACCACCTACCTATATAGACGCTACGGAGCATGGTTGGAAACCGCCGGTCACCTCGTTGAAGACGCATGGTTCTTCGCTGGCGAGGAAGGTGACATGCCGCCTTGCTACTGGTATGGCGATTCCAAAGATGAAACTGTACCGGCCGAGCTGGTGCCTGAGTCGATCATTTGGTACGACGCCTACGAACGAGGCGAGTCGACTGAAATCTGCGCCACGGCTTTCGTCGGAAGCGATCCGGAAATGCTTGTACGACGATTGCCGGGCCGTGCGCATTTTTCGATCGAGCTCCTAGTCAATGATGTTCTGTGGCAAAAATCGGCCGATGAATCCTGGACGTTTTTTAAGAATCTCTCAGTGCGCGACAGAGTGCAGCTAGAAGCACTTCAAGTAATGGCAACGCATATTCTCGAGACGGCTTTCCTCGCCAGAGAACAGGACGGGCCTGACATGGACATTGATGTAGCCGAAGCTCACGCGCTTGCTTTAGGGGCTTATCTTCCGGTCATTCCGACTTTCGAACAGAAACTGCTGGAATTGTATAAGCAAGGCCCGCTTCTCTGGAAAGATATTTCGCCTCTCGTTTCACTCCAGACCGCTTCAGAATTCTTGATTGACGGTCATGACCGCGTGTTTGGGTTAGTTGTGAATCAGGCGCATAAGAGCTGGTTGCGTTTGTACGGGACCTGGACACAGGTAGACCCCGCGCGCATTGCTAAAAAAAATTTCAAGACCCATAAAGTCAGCATTCGCAACTTGAGGAATGCAGTCAATTGGTGGGATATATGTAACCGCCCAGAAATATTTGCGCATGAGCTTCCAGTCCTACTCAATGATCGCCTGCAATTTGTGACTAATACTGACCCCTATGAGTCCCGCAACTTCCCGCTGATTCAGCTCGTCCGAGGGTCACTAAATGATGGAGATGGATGGATTAGGCAGGGCTACAACTGGCATCGTA
This sequence comes from Arthrobacter sp. NPDC055138, assembly GCF_053607305.1. Classification (NCBI taxonomy): domain Bacteria; kingdom Bacillati; phylum Actinomycetota; class Actinomycetes; order Micrococcales; family Micrococcaceae; genus Arthrobacter; species Arthrobacter sp. NPDC055138. The sequence continues at coordinate 245,607 of NZ_JBSGTH010000003.1, read as the reverse complement.
CCCAAATTCCGGTCCTCGACGTTGAGAATCATATGCCAGCAGACGAGGGAGACATGCGGCCTTGGGGCGGCGAATACCTCTACTGCGTGCCGGAAGCTTTGGAACCACTGGCATTGAGTTTCTGGGATAAAGGGCAACACGATTACCTTGTAGGCAACCGCCACCCTAGCTGGAACGACTTTCTGGACTGGCTCAAAACACGCTCATGAAGCCCTCCGATACAGTCGCGGAGAGGCTTCTTAGACTAAACCTCCAGCCTGCTTTCTAAACAACCTCGAGGGCCGGCCGCGGCCACCGCCAGTCATCGCGCCGGTGGGCACAAGTTGTGGCTCCATAAACCGTCGGAACGTGTCGCGCATGAGTTCATGGCCCGCAACAGCCTCGTGAATGATGCGTAGATCCCGCAAGGTAAAGGGCTTGGTCAGCAGGTCACCGGGGTCGGGGGCTCTCTCGTAGTCGGCGCGTGCATACTCCACGGCCTTCGCAACCATGGCTGGATGGTCGTACGGGAGTACGGGACCGCCGTCGTCCGCAGGGAATAGCTCCACGCGATCGTTTTCCAGCGCAGGTTCGAGTTGCTCGAACGGCACAACGTCCGCATGGGCCACTGACAGCACTCGGCCGCGCGGGTCACGTTGGGGGTCGTCGAACACGTATAGCTGCTTCGGGGTGCGGCCGCTGATGCCTGCCTTGTCCCGCAGGGAGCGCAGCACTGCCTCCGCCAACCGCTCCCCCTCGTGCAGGAACGTTCCAGGCAGTGCCCAATCGAAGCCAGGCGCCTTGGTGTGCTCAACGGCCAGGACGCATAGTGCGTCCCGCCAAACTGTCAGCACTGCGGTATCTACTGCTACAGAAGGGCGTGGGTAGTGGGTCAGGGGCGTGGCGTTCTTGGGCGGGGTCACAGAAAACATTAAACGCACTCTTGCGCTAAATGGCCAACTGGGCTTATCCTTGATTTAGCGCAGAAATGCGCAATACAGATATTGGCCGACAGCCGAAGCTGCGTGGCCGGACGAAAGCGAAGGGGGGATCGCATGAAGATTGGACAGCTACACATCGGAAGCGGCAGCCGGCTCGGCCCGCTCACACTGTTCCCGGTCTGGGCCGAGGGTCGTGATACCGTCGGCTTGGCCACCGGGGCGGCCGCGAACTTGGAGGTCAACGAGCTCGGTTCCGGCCCTGAGGTTGGAAAGCTCACCGTCACCAACCGCGACACTAAGCCGGTTCTGCTGCTCGAAGGCGAGCTGCTCGAGGGCGGACACCAACACCGGGTCTGCGCCCGGGACGTTATCCTGGCGGCAGGCGAGACGCGCGACGTGGATACCTTCTGCGTGGAACACGGCCGTTGGGGCGGCGCTTCGGCTCACAACCGCTCCGCCCGCCGCGCGCCACTAAACGTCCGGGCCGAGCTGCACCGGCCTGACCGCGGCGCGGAAACCCAGGGCCGGGTCTGGGAACGAGTTGCCAGGTACCAGGGCTTGAACACGGTGTCCGATTCCGGTTCCTTGGTCCATCACTTGGACGCGGGCGCGCGGAGTCCAGGCCCGGACCTGGGCCGGCTGCCCCGGCCGATCTACGGCCAGCGCGGCGTAGTCGTCGGATTCGGCGGCAAGGCGCTGATGCTGGAGTTGTTCGGCAGCCACAAACTCTTCGGCAGCCACTACCGGTCCATGGTGGAGGCGGCTTGGCTGGACATTCAGCTCACCGCGGGCTCCCTACCGGACGTCAGGACGCCGGCGCAGTCCGCAAGGGACCTGGCTGTTCGACTGATGGAGGTGCAGTTGCCGCCTCTGCCCCACGGCTTCGCCCACAGCCTGGGACCGGTGTCGGTCAGCGGCATCACCGCCTTAGAGCCAAAGTTCGGCCAGCAACCTGCCCTTGCGCACTTGAGCGGCTGGGACACCAGGCACCCGATGATGACCGGCTGACCCGCATCATCTGCCTAACCCGTACAGCTGCACCGCCTATTTCCCATCCGATAACTTCCCACTGGAGGCACCCATGAACCTTTCTTCTGCTCAAAACGACCGCGCTGCCGGCGTGCTCATCGCCCAGGCCGCCGGCGACGCCCTCGGTGCCGGCTACGAATTCGATGCCCCGATGCCGGATGGCACCCCGGTGGCCATGATCGGTGGCGGCCCCTTCGGCTTCGAGCCGGCAGAGTGGACGGATGACACGTCCATGGCGCTGGTGATCGCCGAGGCCCTGCTCGATGCCCGGGCGCATACGCTCGACGCAACAGCCAAGGACGCGGTCGTCCGCGGCTGGGCAGAATGGGCGCGAGACGCCCGGGACGTCGGCGCCATGACGTCGTCGGCCTTGAGTGGTGCCGGGCGCTTGGCCGCAGCTGCCGGCCGCACTGCACCGAACGCGGTGGACGCGCTGGCCTCCGCCGAGCAGGTGCACCTGAACACCGGCCGCTCCGCCGGCAACGGCTCGCTGATGCGCACCGCTCCCCTGGCCCTGGCCTACCTGAACGCGACACCGCAGGACCTGTTCGACGACGCTACCGAGTTGAGCTCGCTCACACACTTCGACCCGGAGGCCGGCGAGGCCTGCGCTCTCTGGTGCGTCGCCATCCGCCAAGCGGTGCTCACCGGCGAGCTGGACGTCCGCGCCGGGTTGTCCTTGCTGCCCGCCGACCGCCGGACAACCTGGCTCGAACGCATCGAAACGGCCGAGCGCAGCCGGCCGCGCGACTTCAGCCGCAATGGTTGGGTGGTCGAGGCATTCCAAGGCGCGTGGTCTGCCATTACGACGACGGCAGGCACCGCCTCCGGCCCGGCTCACCTTCGTGCCGCCTTGGAAGAGGCCGTCCGCGGCGGCAACGACACGGACACCGTGGCGGCGATCGCCGGCGGGCTACTCGGCGCGGCCTACGGCTACACGGCCGTGCCGTTCGAGTGGCGCCGACACCTGCATGGCTGGCCGGGATACAACGTGCGGGACCTGCTGCGGTTCGGCTACCAGCTGTCCCGCGGCGAGGGCAGGACGCCCGGCCGCTGGCCGGACGTGGACGTGTTCGACAACGCCGGCTGGATCAGCTCCGCTCGGACCGAGGTGGTGGAACACCCCCTGGACCCCGGCGTCCTCCTTGGTGGCGCTCCCGCCCTGGCCCGGGATGACTACGACGCCGTTGTCTCCCTGTCCCGGGTTGGAACCGGCGAAGCACAGTCACCAGCATCCGACCACGCCACCTTCCAGCTGCTGGATGAAGCCGATCCGTCCGCGAACGCCCACCTGGAGTTCGTGCTTAAGGAGGCTGCGGCCGCCGTCGCGCTCTTCCGTTCTGAAGGCAAGCGGGTGCTGTTGCACTGTGTGCGGATGGAAAGCCGCACTCCCACGGTCGCCGCGCTGTACGGGGCCTTAGTTACCGGGATGACTCCACTGCAGTCGCTGGAGAAGGTGAAGGAAGCGCTCCCCCGGGCGAACCCCAACACCGGATTCGTTGCTGTTCTTCGCCGGCTTTCCGGAGAGACAGCATGAAGGCGAACACTGACCCAATGTGCCCGCACTGTGGAGGCGAGAGGCCCGAGCATCTAGTCCTCCGTAACTATCTCTGCAGCGGTTGCTTCGCCCGCGCCAGCAAGACCGGAAGGGGACGCGCTTGGCTGGACGGCGTGGAATATGCCATCGGTGAAGCGCATATGGCCGGGGTCGACGTCATGTGGCCGCTACGCCAGGATCAGCTGCGCCCTGAGGCCGTGCCCCCAGCTTCGGCCCGTGCTGCCCGAATCGACCAGCAGGACGCAGAACTCTTCGCCGAGCCGGTGACCCCCACCGGGTGGGGACAGGTTGTCGGCCTGATTGCCGAGGAGATCCGTTGGCTCAAGGACGGTGACTTCGTGATGATCGAATACGGACAGTCCACCGACGACGCCATAGCACCATACGCCCAGGTGGCATTGGACGAGGAAGGCTACTGGTGCGAAATCGTCTCCAACGACTTTCTGCCCGGCGACACTTGGCCGCTCCACGGTGACCTGCTGAAGGAAGCGGGTTGGGACGCCCCTGACTCGGCTTGCCCGAACTGGCACAGCCTAAGGACGGGTTGTCAGGCAACGGCAGAAGCTGTCCTGGCTGGCCTCCGCTATGGGCGCGGGTGCGTCGATGTACGTAATCTGAATTGGCGCCCCGCTAGCGCGCCGCCTGAGCTCGGCTGAGCGACAATGTTCACGACTACTTCAAGATGGGCCCTAACGTCCGGCCGATAGTGGCAGAGAGGCTGCGACCAGCCGACGCGTAGGTTGCCATCAGGTCAATTGGCCCGTCGCTTCGCGTGTGCATCAAGCCCCACTGATCCAAGACCGCGACTGATTCCCCCTGTCGGCTCAGCACCCAGAAGCCATACGCCGCATCCCCGAGGACAGCAGTCCTACCTACCGCTATCCTCTGTTTTTCGGCCGTTGGATAGCCTGAGAAAACGGTTTCAGCTGGTCCACTACCATGGCCAGATGTATCGACATAGGCAGACCAGGCATTCCAATCTGTCTTGGCGTTGACCATTTGGAGCAGAACACTGGCAAGAATTCGGTAAGTCAACGAGTGAGGCTCCGTAGGGAGCGACTTTTCGGGAGACTTCAATCCCGCCCCACGCTCAATACGCTCGACGATGGACATTGGTGAGCTAGAGAAAACTTCTTCCCAGTCAATCCCGCGAAAAGCTGCATTCTTCATGACATTTAATCGACCGCCCTCTGCTCGGTTGAGAGAAAGTGCTACTTCCTCGCGGGCAAGGTCCAGTACCCCGAGGGCGTCTGCCTGCCCGCCACCCGGGTGCCAATGCAGAATTCGAAGATGTGCGTGACGCCGCACAAGTTCACTCGCTATCCACCACGACTGAGCAACGAGGAACCGTTTCTGAAATTCCATAGGACTCTTTTCCTGTTCTTCTTGGCCCAAAGAGTCGCCTCGGGCATGCTTCGAGTCGTCCATCTATATGAAATCAAAATTGCCGGGTTCTACAGTGGCAGGACAGGCGCTACCTATCGTGTCGCGCTCATCTGCTGCACTGCCGTGAGCGCCCACAGAGGCCATGCAGGTCGAAGAGTCACACTGGAGGGCGTCGCCGCAACCACCGTCACGGGCCAGAAGCCTGCCGGTGTGGGTCTGTAACATGGGCTTCCTAGCTGAGGCCGGCGGATTCAACCCTGGGGGCCCAGATACGAGCCGCGCCGTGCTCATCCATCCTGCCGACGGTGAACCGGACAACTTGGGATGTAAATCGTCGGTCCTGGCAGCTAGGTTTCGCTGCATGAGAGATCTCAGAAATGGACCGCTATGGTCCCGCGTCTTGGCCATGCGTGAGGCCGGCGTACCGATGAATACCGCGGCAGAATTGCTCCGCGTCACGCTTGACGAGCTGCGTGCCGCAGGCGCGGTGTGGGCGGCAGTCGAAGTGGAGCCACCGGTAGTGGCCGACGACGGTACAACGACGTGCCCGCGTTGCAGCCACGAAGCCTGGCCGGTTGCCTACGGCATGTGGATACCTTCCTACGACGGTCCGGAGCCCAAGGTAATTAGGGCTGGCTGCGTCATCGAGCCGGGCAACGCAGATTGGCAGTGCACGGATGAAAACTGCGGATACACATGGTGTGTTTGGGCGCCTTACCCAGAAGACTGAATGCCCGCTCAGGGGTAAAGCAAGCGTGCGAAGACTCAATTTGAGTAGAAATCGTCACAGGCGGGTGTGATCATTTTCGGTAGGGGTCCTGTGCTGAGGGGAAGGCGCAGAACCGGCTGGCACTACACACCGGAAATGGGAACAGAGGGCATTCGCAAGCTTGCGGCAGCAGGTGTCCATCGGCCGGGGTAGTCATTGAGTTGGGGGGGCCATGGCTGGCAAGCCACGAGAGGTGAACAACTACTTCGATACTCGGCAGCGACTTGATTCGGCGGTAGGGGCAATCGAGCGAATTACAGCCAAAATAAGTCCTGCGGTTGAGAACGTAACCAAAATAGAGCGACACTACGCCACTATCGCGGCCGGTTATGAGAGGTGCCTGAAGCAGTTACGGGCTGCAGATGCCACTGATCCCCGTGTCCTAGGACTTATCGAAACCGGAGAGAAGATGTTCCGGATTGCTGAACGGACTCGGGACTATTGGCGGGAACGGCACCAACGGGAAGAAGACCGCCGAGACAAGCTCCAAGGTGTGCGAAACGAGCTGGTTCATGCACGAAACCGTCTCGACGTTGCTCAGAAGCTCGCGGATGGCCATGCCCACCTGGCGTCACTCGCAGCACTGGGCGACCCTCCTCCGACGATCCGCAATACAGAACTCCCTGAGTTCCGGGAGGCCCTAAGGCTGGCGCGCGAGGCCGAGGCTCTCGCCGAATTGAAGGAGTGGCGGTGAAGAAGGCCAGCAGCAGCGCGCCAGATTCAATCGCGACTGCAACCGTAAAGGTCCCAGTAGCTGAGGGAGGGTGCGGAGGCTGTCTGCTCGGATTCGCTGTGCTGATTGCACTCCTATGGTTATTTGTCGCGCTGGTAACCGGAAGTGGCGTCGACGTCTCGTTGTTTGTGTTCATCCTTGTGCTGTTTTCATGGGTGCCTCTCCGCCTTGCAGCGCGACGTAAGTCGATTCGCCGGATCGAAGAGGCGGTAAATAATGCCCTCGCTCAGGACTTGCAGTCGCACTTGCGAATCACGCGGAAAGAGTCACACCGGCTGCATAGCCTCGCAGGCACGGAGATCCAGGAAGGCAACCAGACCTATAAGTTCGTGCCGGAGCAACCGAAACCGGGAATCACAGGCAGTCAGCCCTCCTCCAGCAGTCATGCCGTCACCATCACCGTCATGCACGGCGACCTTGGCTTGTCGGCGTACGAGGATATGGTCAAGGCAGTGCTGAGATCGCCGTAACTGCCCACTGATTCGCTCACAAAGCATCGATGCCAAGATTGTCAGCGAAGCGCTGTGCCCGACCGTTGATGGCTGGCTTGTCGGTCTCGTTGGGTGCGATGCGCAGGACGAGGTTGCCGGCTTTACGGCCGGTGTCGGCGAAGCGGTGGGCTTCGACGATGTCGTCCAGAGCGTAGGTCCTGTCGATGACTGCGCGGTACTGGCCGGATTCTGCGAGGTAGACGAGGTGTTTGAGGTCATCGGCGGTGTACTTGCTGGTGACGACGACTCGCTTGCCTGCTTTCCGCGTGCGGCTCGGTGCCTGCAGTATTGCATTGAGGTCGGCGATCACCAGAAGCAGTGAACCGCCGGAATTGAGCGATGCCTCGACACGCTCGAAGGGTGCGTTGCCGACACAGTCCATGATGACGTCGTAGGTCTTGCCTTCAGCGGCGAAGTCGGTCTGGGCGTAGTCGATGACCCGGTCGGTGCCGAGCGAGGCGACGAGTTCAGCGTTGGCTGCGCTGCTGACGCCGGTGACGTGGGCCCCGAGTTGTTTGGCGAGCTGCACCGCAGCCGTTCCTACAGCGCCGGAAGCGCCGTTGATGAGCACGGTATCCCCCGGTTTGACGTCGGCTCGGTTCAGGAAGCTGCGCGCGGTGAGTCCACCGAAAACGAGCGTCACGGCGTCTTGAAATCCCAGGTTGCGGGGTTTTGCGGTGATGACACCGTCCTCGGGCAGGGACACGTACTCCGCATGGCCGCCAAACTTCGCGCCGAGCATTCCGACGACGTTGTCGCCGGGGTGGAATTTGGTGACCTCCGAACCTACGGTGGCCACGACGCCTGCGAAGTCCATGCCAAGGATCTGGTTGCGCGGCCGAAAGAGACCGAGGCCTTTCGCGGCCAACAACCCGAGGCCTTTGGGAACGTTGCGGCTTCTGGAACGGTAATCAGCCGCGCTCACCGTGCTCGCATGGACTTTGACCAGCACATCGCGTGGACCGGGCGAGGGCTGCGGCACCTCTTCCACGCTGACGACCTCCGGAGCACCGAACTTCCGGTACACCGCCGCCCTCATCGGGGAAGCAACAGCCGGGAGTGCAGTGGACTTTCCGGGCGTGCGCCGCGGGGGCGTCGACCGGCGGGCGCGCCGGCGGATGAAGTACTCGGCGACCGCGAGGTTGAGCAGCCAGGCCGCGCCGAGGAGGGCCGCCCGGCTCAGTTCGTTGGTCGGGCCGACCAGCACGAACCACGGGATGCTCACCAGCGCCTGGGTTCCGGCGGCGATGCCGATGGCGTAACCGCGGGCCATCCAGGCGCCGTGGCTCGCAAAGTCCCGGCGCCGGATCGCGAGGACGCCCAGGACGATGCTCGCCGCCATTGCCGTGCCGAAGACCAGCCGAAGGACCAGCAGGATGACGCCGTCGTCGGGCGGGAGATCGTAGAAGACCGCCATCCAGAGGCCCGAAAGAGCCGAGAGCAGTCCGGCCGGGATAAGAATGACCCCGGCGAGGCGGTGCCAGTTGCGGCGGCCGCGCTTGCCGCGACGCAGCGACGGCACAAACTGGAAGGCCCCGAGCAGGCTGTAGACGATGACGGCGGGGATGTGGATCAGCACCGGGACCGGCGAGTCGAAGAAGCGCTCGTTGGCCGGAGTAACCGCGGCGCCGCTGGCGAGCTCGGCCAGCCGCAGCGACCCGAAGATCACCGGGATGATGCTGATGAAAATCAGGCCGGCGGGCACCAGCCAACCGGTGCGGGAGCTTTTGGCTGCCGTCGTGGCGCCAGCGATTTCTGAGATCATGACTGATCCTTGAGTCATTGGTATACGGCGTACACCTTTGTGCTTTCAAAATTAGGTGTACGACGTACACTTGTCAAGGGAAAGTTTCGTCGTGATGAAGATGGCCCGGCGGACGGAAGCGGTACGTCGCGCACCGCTGAACAGGGGGGTGCTGAGCGCCGCCGTCGTGCTTGCGGATGGAGCCGCGGATCAAGAAGACGCCCATCGTCCTGGACGACATGGACTCAGCGATCAGAGTTCCGGGCCGGCGGGTTCTCGGTCGATCTCACGCACCACCTGATGCACGCACTGGGGAGCCGGATGCCGGGCTTCAGCCAGCAGTTGCTCGACGACTCGCAAGCGTCCCTGCAGACGTACCGCCGGGATGCTGCAGATGAAGGGATGAACCTCAGCCAGTCGCGGATGGGCGACGGGCCGCTGGCTCAGCGCATTTTGGCAGCGTGCACGAAGTCGCGGATCAGGCCGATGTCCTTGACGCCGCGGCTGGATTCCACCCCGCTGGAGACGTCGACGCCGTGAGGTCGGAGCGCTGCAATCAGCGCGCCGACGTTGGTCGGGGTCAGCCCTCCGGCCAGCAGCCAGAATCCGCGCGGCGGTTGCGCCTGGATGGCGCTCGGATCGAAGGTGACCCCGGCGCCGGGCTTAACGGCGTCGAGCAGGATCCGCCCGGTCCCCCAACCGGCTTTTTCATCTTCCGGGAGTGCACTGTAGGCATCGGCGGAGAAGGCGCGGAGGGTGCGGAACCCGGCGTCCTCCAGCAGGCGGAGGTCGCTGAGCGGTTCGTCACCGTGCAACTGGACGGTGCTCACCGCGGCAGCACGGGCGGTCTCGATGACCTCACCGATGGGCTGATTGCGGAACACGCCGACCGTTTCAATCTTCGCCGGCACGGCGCTGCCGAGCGAGCGGGCCAATTCGGCGCTGACGGTGCGCGGGCCGCCCGGCGCGAAGACAAATCCGATGGCGTCCGCGCCGGCGTCGACCGCGGCCGCTACCGTTACGGGGGTCCGCAGTCCGCAGATCTTGACGTAGGTTTCAGCCATTATTCCTGCCCCTCTATGTCGTGCGTGTACGTATGCATCTGCTCGCCGTCGGGACCGAAAATGCTGAGGATTTCGACGCGTTTGCCGTCGGCGGATCCCATGCTGTGCGGCACGCGGGTGTCGAACTCGGCGGCCTCACCCGGTTCCAGTACCAGGTCCTTCTCCCCCAGCTTCAGCCGCAGCCGGCCGGAGAGTACGTAGAGCCAGTCGTAGCCGTCGTGCGTTCGCTGCGCCGGCATGGTCTTGCGCGCGGGGTAGGTCATTTTGAACGTGCGGGTCGGCGAACCGGGCGGGGACAGGCGGACAATCTGCACGCCGTGGTGCATGGACCGCGTGGGCTTGATCCGCGGATCCGGCACCTCGGCCGGAATCAGATCATCAATGGTGATCCGCAACTCGCGGGTGAGCGGCAGCAGGATCTCCAGGCTGGCCTGTCGCTTCCCGCTCTCCAGCCGCGAGAGCGTGGACACGGACATCCCGGTGCGGGTGGCCAAGTCCTCCAGCGTGCGGTCCTGCTTCATCCTTGCGGCACGCAGCCGCGGACCGATCTGTTCCAGCACCGAGTCCTTCATGACCCCCCCCTCGACTTGCTGTTTCTGCAAAGATACTTGCAATACTAACATTGGCTCCCGCACCCTTGGACCATGGAAAACAACGAATGGGATGTCATCATCATCGGCGGCGGCGCTGCCGGGCTGAGCGCGGCCCTGATGCTGGGCCGGGCGCTGCGGCGGGTCCTGGTGCTCGACGGCGGCACCCCGCGCGACCGCTTCGCCACCCACATGCATGGGGTGCTGGGCAACGAGGGCGCCGACCCGCTGGAATTCCTCAGCCGGGCCCGCGCCGAGGTGGCAGGATACGGCGTCGAGGTGCGCACCGCCGTCGTCAAGCAGGTCAGCGAGACCGCCACAGGACTCGAATTGGAGACGGACGACGCCGGCCGGCTCACCGCCCGCCGCTTGATCGCCGCCTCCGGCGTGCGGGACGATCTGCCGGCGATTCCGGGGTTGGCCCAGCGCTGGGGCCGGGACGTATTGCACTGCCCGTATTGCCATGGCTGGGAGGTCCGCGGGAAGCGGCTGGCTGTGCTGGCCACCTCCCCGATGGGCATCCACCAGGCGCAGCTGATCCGGCAGTGGAGCCGGGACGTGGTCTTCTTCACCGCTCTGGCCGGACCGGTGGACAGCGACGTTGCCGCCCAGCTCGCGGCGCGGAACGTCGTCAGCGATCCGAGGCCGGTGACGGAGTTGGCGGTCAGCGACGATGTGCTGACCGGCGTCCGGGTCGAGGGCGGCGAGGTGGTGGACGTGGACGCGGTGTTCACCGCCGCCACGCTGGTTCCGCAGGACGGCTACCTCGCCGGTTTGGAGCTGGAGCGCGAAGTCTCGGTCTTCGGCAGCTTCCTCAAGGTCGATCCGACCGGACGCACCAGCCATCCCCGGATCTGGGCGGCAGGAAACATCACCGCGCCGGGCGCCAATGTGTCGATCAGCATCGCCGCCGGTGCCATGGCCGGAGCGATGATCAACGCGGATCTGGTGACCGAGGACTTCGCGCTGGCCGCCGCGTCCGCAGAAAGCTTCCCCGCCGACTCCGCCGCAGCTGCTGGGGCGACTTCCTCCGCAGCCGGCGCAGTGACTTTTGCCGCAGCGGTCGAAGGGAGGGCATGATGACCGGCCACTCCTCCCCCGAACAAGCGACAGACGCGCGCATCTTCTGGGATGCCCGCTACGGCGAGCACGCCAGGATCTGGAGCGGAGCAGTCAATCAGGTCCTGGCGGACACGGCCCCCGGACTCGCGCCGGGACGCGCTCTGGATCTGGGCTGCGGCGAGGGCGGCGACTCGGTGTGGCTGGCCGAACGCGGCTGGCAGGTCACCGGAGTGGACGTTTCGGCCACCGCGCTGGAACGCGCCCACGCACTCTCCGAGTCCCGCGGCCTGGGAGCGGAACAGATCAGCTGGCAGCAGATCGATCTGGCGGCTGACTTCCCGGCCGGCGAATTCGAGCTGGTCTCCGCCTGCTTCCTGGCCTCCCCCATCCAGCTTCCCCGCGCGGACATCCTGCAGCGGGCGGCCGCGGCCGTCGCCCCGAGCGGAACCCTGCTGGTGGTATCCCACGCCGGTGCTCCGCCGTGGGCCGGAGACTCGGGCGGCCATAAGCACTTCTTCCCCACCCCGGAAGACGAGCTCGCAGCACTGGAGTTGGAGGACGACGCATGGGATATCCGCTGCGCCGAAGTCAGGAGCCGCGAGGCGGCGGGACCGGACGGCGAACGGGGCCTGCTGGAGGACACGGTGGTGATTGCCCGCCGCCGATGAGGCCCGGGCGGTGTGTCCGCAGCCGCGCGGCTAGGTCTGGCCCGGCGCAGAATCAGCGGCGCAGCTAGCGCGGAGACCAGGCGAAGGGTGGCCTTGAGGCGGCAGGGCCTGCCGCAACCCCAAGGGAAGGATGGTCATGGAACCCGAGGAATTCGACCTGCTGGTGGTCGGCGGCGGCAAGGCGGGCAAGTCCCTGGCGATGGACCTGGCCAAGTCGGGACAGCGCGTGGCGATGGTCGAGCGGGCCATGATCGGCGGCACCTGCATCAACGTGGCGTGCATCCCCACCAAGACCATCATCCACTCGGGCCGGGTGCTGGAGACGGTGCGCCGGGCGGCGGAGTTCGGGGTGGCCGGCGCGGAGAACCCGCGGATGGACATCAACCTGCTGCGCCACCGCAAGGAAGACGTGGTGGACACCATGGTGGCCGGCCAGAAGAAGCTGTTCACGGGCTCCGGCATGGACTTCATTCTGGGCGAGGCCAAGTTCGTGGCGCCGAAAACGGTGGAAGTTTCGCTGAATGACGGCGGCACCCGCGTGCTGCGCGGCACCGACGTCGTGATTAATCTGGGCACCGAGCCGGTTTTGCCCAACATCGAGGGGCTGGCCGAATCCAACGTGCAGACCAGCAACACGCTGCTGCACTTGGAGCAGCTGCCCAAGAGCATGGTGATTCTGGGCGGCGGCTACATTGGCTGCGAATTCGCCGACCTGCTGAACACCATCGGCGTGCGGGTCACGGTGGTGCAGCGGCCCGGGCGACTGCTGCCGCGCGAGGACGCTGACGTGGCCGAGGCGGTGGCGAAGGACTTCACCGACGCGGGCATCACGTTGAAGCTGGGGGCGTCCGCAGAGAAGATCCAGCGCGCCGACGATGGCACGGTCACGGTGAGCCTGTCCACCGGGGAGACGGTCAGTGCCGAGGACGTGTTGGTGGCGCTCGGGCGGCGGCCGATGACGGACGGAATCGGGCTGGAGGACGTTGGCGTGGTGCTTTCGGAACGAGGCATGATCCAGGTGGACGACCGGCTGCACACGTCGGCCCACGGCGTCTGGGCCGCGGGCGACGCAGCGGGATCACCGCAGTTCACGCACGCGTCCTATGACGACTACCGCATCCTCAAGGCAAACTTGGCCGCTGCCCGCGGTGAGGGACGGCCGCGGTCCACCGTGGAACGGCTTATCCCCTACACCGTCTTCACGACGCCGGAGCTTGGCCGGGTCGGGCTGACCGAGCGGCAGGCCCGCGACGCCGGCCACGACGTGCGGATCGCGCGGATGCCGGTGAGCGCGATCCCGCGCGCCCGGGCCGTCGGACTGTTGGCCGGCGAGTGGAAGGCTGTGCTGGACCGCGCGACCGGAAAGATTCTGGGCGCTGCGCTCAGAGGTGTGGACGCCAGCGAGGCGATCGCCGTGCTGCAGATGGCGATGATCGGCGGGCTGGACTACACCGCCGTGCGCGATGCGATCATCACCCACCCGACCGTGGCCGAGGGGTTGAATCTGCTGTTCACGCCGGCGTGGATGGAGGACTAGGCGTAGGGGGGAGCGCCTAGTCCTCCGGATCAGTGAGCGTCGATCACCGTTGGCCCAATGCCTCACGGATTTCGAGCTCTTGGGCGATGGCGTAGTACTGGACGATGGCGTCGCGGACTGGATGCTTGCGGTCAAGCTGCCGGAAGCACCGGCTGCTGAACATCAGGAGCTCGTCGATAGACAGTACGGACAAATCCGATGGGAAGACCGTTTGTTCCGAAGTCAGAATCATGGTGCTCATGCCGTCACCTCCACGTCGCGATGACCGCGGTGCAGGGGGAGGCATTCGTGAGACTGTGGCTTTGCGGGTACGTGCAGCTGGTTTTTCAAGGGACTTCTCGTTCCATACGACTGTTCCGTGGCCAACTGCTTAGCCACGTTTCACGCTACAGCAACACTCCTCGTTGTCAACGCGAAGCTTGAGAAGCAGCTCCGGTCACCGGTCGAAATGTGTCCCCTCCGAGGCTGGATCGGCCGACGCCACCAAGCCAGCCGCCAGGTCGCGCAGTTTGATGTTGCGGCTGCTGGAGGCGGACCGGAGCAGGTCGAACGCTTCTTCCTGGCTGCAGCGGTTCTGGCCCATCATGATGCCAATGGCCAGGGCGACCGTTGTCCTGGAATCCAGCGCCGCCTCGAGGTTAGCTTCAGCGTCGCGGTGGCGGGCCAAGCGGATGGCCAGGGACAGCGCTCTGGACGCTTGGCGGGCGTATTGTTTGGCAGACTCGATGGCTTCCTCGTCGAACCTGTGGGATTCGTTCGAGTACAGGTTGAGGGCTGCGGAATCGCCGGAATCGATGGGAATCGGGACGCCTAGGATGGACCGGACGCCCTCATCGATGACGCGCGGCCGGTACTCCGGCCACCGGGCGTCTTCGTGCACGTCTGCCACGTGCACCAGTTCTCCCTCCCGCCCCGCCCTCAGGCAGGGACCGTCGTCGTAGTCGTACTGGATCTCGTCCACGCGCTGGGCACGGTCGCTGCTGCTGGCCACTGTGGCGGCCTTCTTGTGGCGCAGCAGCGTGATGCCGCAGAGGAGTTCCTCGTCCGGGTGCGAAAGGTTGTGGGCGGCCAGGCGCAACAAGGCATGGAGGAAAACCTCGATGTCAGTGTTGTCGACTGCCGCGTCGTGGAGAAATTCCTCCACCGTCAATTGAGAAGCCTCTTGATTTTCGCCCGGCATGGCGCTTTCCCTTTCCCCGTTCTGCTTGACGCTAATTTAACCCAAGTCGGGCGGCCCGCGCATCATTGTTCCGCCGTAATCCGCAACACGCTCCGGATCAAAGGCAGCCGAACGGATGCCCGCCGATGCCAGTAGCGCTAGTGTTTGTCGGATACCCGCCAAGCCAAGCAGGAGGAGGAGCATGCGCGCCTATCTCCTGCTGATGCTGGTGGTGGTCTTTTATGCCGGCAACATCCTGACCGGCAAAGCGCTCAGCGACCTGCCGCCGCTGACCATCGCATTCGGCCGGATCGCCGTCGCTTTCCTGGTGCTCATTCCCATCGGCTGCCGCAGCGCGTGGAGTTCGCGGGCCCTCTTTATCCGTCATTGGAAGCCGCTGTTGCTGATGACCGTGACCGGCATCGCGGGATTCAATACCTTGATCTACTCAGCGCTGCAGTTCACCTCGGCCACGAACGTTTCGGTCCTGGAGGCGTCCATTCCCGCAGTTACCGTGCTGCTGGGTTTCTGGTTGCTGCGCGAGCGGCTGCGGCCGCTGCAGTGGGCCGGTGTGCTGCTCTCGCTGTGCGGGGCGCTGTGGGTGGTGACCAACGGCCAACTGCTGCGCCTGGCTGAAATGTCCTGGAATGTGGGCGACGCGATCATGGTGGTGGGGGCGCTGTCCTGGGCGGTGTACTCCATTGCGGTGCGGCGGTACCTCAGGCTGTTCCCGGCCCACGGAGCCGTCTTGGTGATGACCGGTTTGTCCGTTGTGTTCATGCTGCCGCTGCTGCTTGCCGAGTGGGCTTTGGTGGGAATTCCCCAGATCAGCGGCGGGCAGTGGTCGGGCCTGCTGTACCTGGGTATTTTCCCATCGGTGATTGCCCTGCTCCTCTACAACCGGGCCGTGGCCACGCTCGGCGCCTCCCAAGCGTCCGTGTTCCTGAATTTCGTGCCGGTATTCACCATGCTCGGCGCCTACGTGCTGCTGGACGAGGCGATCAGCCTGATGCAGGTTCTGGGCGCCGTGGCGGTGATCCTGGGCGTTTTCTTCACCACCCGGAGCAAGCGGGCGCCCGTCCGCTTCGAAGAACGGTCCGTGGTGGCCGCGGACGAGTGATAACGATTCAGCATTCCGGCGGCTTTTGGTCGGGTCCGGGCTCCGACACCCGTACGATTAGTAAGGGTGCTGTCAAAGTGGCGGCCCGGGAGCCGCCACCCGCGGCCAGAAAGCAGGAGACGTTGGCGCCTCATCTCGATCGATCCGGCATGCTGCTAGACGGGCGGTACCTGCTGATGAACCTGGTCGGAACCGGAGCGAACGCCAAAGTGTACCGGGCGGAAGATCAGGTTCTGGGCCGGGAAGTGGCCGTCAAGGTCATTCAGCGCCCCTCGATGAACGAGGAGGAGTTCCACCGCGACGACGCGGAGATCAAGCTCCTGGCCCGACTCAACCACGGCAACCTGGTAACCCTCCTGGACGCGGGCATCGACCGGATCGAAGCCGGGCATCCGCAGATCTACCTGGTCATGGAAATGATCGAAGGCGCAGACCTGAAGGCTCGCGTGGCGCAGGGTCCCATGCCGCCGCGGCATGTTGCCCAAATCGGCCATGATCTGGCCGAGGGCTTGGCCTACATCCACAACAACTCCGTGGTCCACCGGGACGTTAAGCCCGGGAACATCATGCTGTTTAATTACGACGACGGCGGGTCGCGCCTGCGCGCCAAACTCGCCGACTTCGGCGTCGCCGTCGTGATCTCAGAAGATGCCCATGTCCCTGGCATCTATGGCACTGCCGGCTACCTGAGCCCGGAGCAGGCCAAGGGCGAACCCATCGGGCCGGCCAGCGACATCTATTCGCTGGGTCTGGTGCTGCTGGAATGCCTGACCGGCGAGCCCGCGTTCTCCGGGCCGCCGCTGGAGTCTGCCGTCGCGCGGCTCCTGCGCGATCCGGCGATCCCGGCCAGCCTGGGGCCGGAGTGGGTGCAACTGCTGACCGCGATGACCGCGCGGCAGCCAGAGGAACGGCCTACCGGGCGGGACGTGGCACTGGCGCTGGCGGACACGATGATGTCATTCCGCGGACGCCGCAGAGTGGACGCCTCGGTCATTCCCGTCGATGAGCCGTTGCGCATGGAAGAAGTCAAGCGCTACGACATCCTGGACACCCCGCCGGATGGCAGCTTCGACCGCATCACGGCGCTGGCGTCCCGGCTGTTCGCGACCCCTATCGCCATTGTCAGCGTGGTGGACCATGACCGGATTTGGTTCAAGTCGCACCACGGGCTGGATGTCGAGCAGATCGACCGGGAGCCCGGGCTCTGCGCGTCGGCCATCCTGCAGAACGGGCCGTGGATCATCAACAACGCGCCCGCGGATCCCCGGGCGATGACCAACTCGCTGGTGGCCAGCGACTTCGGGCTGAAGTTCTACGCCGGCGTCCCGTTGAAGACCCGGGACGGCTACAACTTGGGCACACTGTGCGTCCTGGACTTCGAGCCGCGCGATTTCAGCGCCGAGGACACGCAGACGCTGGAGGACCTGGCCGCCGTGGTGATGGACAGCCTCGAACTGCGGCTGGAAAGCCGCCGGCAGTTGTCGGAAGAGCCGATGGCCGTCTAGTCACCCCGTGGGCCGGTTGCTACACTTGCTACACGTCCCACGGAGGCTCCCATGACCACCATTCCCCACCGGCAGTTGCGCAACGAGAGCAGCAAAATCCTGGAGCGCGTCAAGAATGGCGAGACCATCGACGTCACCAATAATGGCGAAGTCGCCGCGACGTTGATACCGCCGGCGTCCTCCCCATTCGAGCGTCTGCTTCGCTCGGGCGCAGTGAGGCAGCAGTCCCCTACCGGGCCAGTGGACTTCACTCAGCTGGAACGGGCTCAGGCCGATGTCAGCACCGAGGAGCTACTGGACGACCTCCGCGGTGATCGGTGACTGTCTATCTCGAAACCTCAGCGGTCTTGAAACTGGTCATCGATGAGGCCGAATCTACCGAACTGGCCTGGACGCTGACCCGGTTCAGTGCGGACGGCGAGATACTGGTGGCGTCCATGCTCCTCTATACCGAACTGCACTGTGCTGCGCGACGGCGGTCAGGCGCCATGGTCCCTGCCCGTACCATTAATTCCGTGCTGGCTGCCATCAACCTGGTTGACCTCGCCCGCGAAGACCTGATGGTCGCCGCCGCGTTACCCGGGCGCCTCAGATCCGCCGATGCAATCCATCTGGCCACAGCGATCCGGCTCCGCACCGACATCTTCGTGGCCTACGACCGCGAATTGGTGGCCGCCGCAGAGGACGCCGGACTCTCCGTCCTGTCACCGGGGAGGGCAGACAGCGAGGGCGATCTGCGGTAGCGTCCCACCATCACGGCTAACCGCCCCGCAAGCGGCGCCGGCTAACGACCGGAAGGGCACCCATGCTGCGAGGAATGAGCACGGTCAGCTACTGGACCTCGGACCTGCCGGCAGCGGTGGAGTGGTATTCGGACCTCCTCGGCACGAAGCCGTATTTCGAGCGGCCAGGCTATGCCGAGTTCCGGATCGGCGACTACCAGCATGAGCTCGGCCTGATCGACACCCGGCACGCTCCGGCGGGACACGCCATTGATCCGGGCGGCGCCATTCTTTACTGGCAGGTGGACGATGTGGAGGCCGTACGCCGTCGGCTGCTGGAAAAGGGCGCGACCGAACTGGAACCGGTCATTGAGCGGGGCCATGGCTTCATCACGG
This sequence comes from Arthrobacter sp. NPDC055138, assembly GCF_053607305.1. Taxonomy (NCBI): domain Bacteria; kingdom Bacillati; phylum Actinomycetota; class Actinomycetes; order Micrococcales; family Micrococcaceae; genus Arthrobacter; species Arthrobacter sp. NPDC055138. The sequence continues at coordinate 227,154 of NZ_JBSGTH010000003.1, read as the reverse complement.
CCTCGGTCGTCGATCCGTTCGGCAACGTACTGGGCATCATGCAGAACCCGCACTACCTGGAAATCCTGCGCTCCCGTCCGGGATCTTGAGGCCGCCGGTCAGCTTGCCGGCCGCCGCGCCAGCTGCCGGCGCCGCCGCTAGCCACGCCGCGCCATTTTGTCAGAGGCGGCACCTAGTCTGAAAGCAGCTTCACGAGATGCGCGCCGCCCTCCGGCAAGGAGGGCAATGCTCCGACATGGCCGCACACCAACCCCAACCTCACGGGTGGTTCGGATGAAGAAGCGGCCCGCCTCCAACTGGAGCAGGCAAGAGCGTCCGCGGTGGCGGACCGTTGAAAGGAACTGGCATGGCCAACTACCAAAACCGAGCAAACGATGAGCCTCAGATGAGGACCGAACCGTGCTCGAAGTTCGGCCCGGGACACCAAGTCCATTGGATCCAGGCCCGGAAAGCACTCCAAGACGATGTTGGTTTTCCGGTGACCGTTCATCTGGAGGCAGAAGGAACAGTCCGTCTGGATGACGCAGGCCAGGAGCGGCGCTACTGGCACCATGACACGGCCGGCCTCGCCGAGGCCTTAGCCCTCCCCTGCGGCGACATCATCTGGTACGCGCGGTTTAGTGTGCTGACGATCGAGACGATCGTGGACCGACGCCTTTTCAACCTAGGACCGGTCGGCAAGGCAGTGGAGTGCTGGTCTTAGCCCGGACACGCCGGCGCTGAGGGTAGGCTGACGCGCTTCCGCGCCTTTGGGCGCGGAAGCCGCGTCAACTGCCGGCCGCTTCCAGGTTGGCAAGGTAGCCGGCGAAACCGCCCGGTGTCCGGCCCTGCAGTCGGCCCGAGGTGGTGACCTGCAGGTGCGCCGCCGGCAGCACCAGGCCGCCGAGCGAACGGATGGCCTCCACCAGCCGGACGTCCTCATGCTCGGCGAGCGCGGGGAAGCCGCCGGCCGCCAGGTACATGGACGCCCGGACGCCGAGGTTGGCGCCGTGCACCCTGGTACTCGGTTCCTGCCCGGTGTAGTTATCGCGCCAGGCACGCAGCAGCCCGGGCGCCAGGGATGCGGTCTCGGGTTCCACCGTCCCCGCCACCGCATCCGCTCCGGCGTTGGCCAGCAGCGCAAAGGACGTCAGCCAGTCGTCCGGCACCAAGGTGTCCGCGTCGGTGCAGGCCAGCCAGGTCTGCTCGGCTGGGGTGTGGCATCCATCGGCGTCCAGCGCGGCAGAGACCCCGGCCGCCCGCGCGGCACCCACGGAGCCGAAGTCGCCCGCCAGCACGGTGATCCGGCCGTCCGCGCGGCCCGCGTGCCCGGCGATCTTGGCCGATTGGTCGGTACACCGGTCCAGCACCACCACCAGCTGCACGCCGCAGTTCGGCTGCGCGTCGCCGAGCGCGTCCATGGCCCGCCGCAGCCGGCGCAGGCACTTTCCCAGCAGTTGCTCCTCGTTATGCACCGGAACAACGACGGCGATGCGCCGCAACGCGGGTGCCGCAGCCACTTCCCCGGCGGCGGACTCTGCCAGCGTTACTTGGGTGGGGCCGGCCACCGGCGCGGCGGTCACTGCGGGCGCTCCGGCGCTTGGAGCACTTCCAGCAGGAAGTCCCGTTCGCAGTGGAGGGCCACTACATCCCAGCCGGTGGCTTCCTTCGCGACCGCGTGGACCTGTTCGCCGTCCAGTTCCCAGCCCTCGATCGGATGCAGCCAGTGGCACAACAACAGGTGGCCTCCGGGGTTCAGGGTTTCCTGCACCTTTCGGAGCAGCTCCCGCAGTTCCGGGTCGGTCAGGAAGTAGCCGATTTCCGAGATGGCCACCAGGTCCAGGCTGTCAGCGGAGCTTGGCCAGCCGGCGGGCAGCTGTGCCTGCACCAGCTCCACGTTGTTAACGTCCGCCAGCCGGCGGCGTGCCTGCTCCAAGGCCACGCCGCTGGCGTCCACCGCCGTCAGCCGGTCGCAGCGGCCGGCGAGTTCCGCGGTCAGCACGCCGATAGAGCAGCCGACTTCCAGCGCGTTGCCGTACTGTTCGGCAGGGAGTGCGGCCAGGGTGACGGCGCGCTTGCGGCGCTCGTACCAGCTGGACAGGTAGTTCCACGGGTCCGGATCGCTGCGGTACAGCCGATCGAAGATTTGCTCGGCGTGCTCCGAGCCGGCCGGACCGGCCGGGGTCCACTCGAAGACTTCGATGCCGCGGTCAAAGTGTTCCTGGAACGCCTCGCTGAGCAGCACCTCGTCGCCGGCCGCCGGGGACAACGGCCGTGTCTGCGAAACGTGGGCGGCCAGGGCCAGTTGTTTGGCCGCCGCGTCCTGCGCCGACAGTTGCACGGCCCGCCAATCCGCCCAGCGCGGGTCCGCATCAGAGTCGGCCCAGTGCCAGTACCAGATAGGGAACTCCAGCAGGTCCGCTCGGTGGGCCGTGGCCGACCGGGCCGCCGCATGGCCCACCGCTTCATGGTCCGGGTGACCGTCCTGCCGGTAGGGCGCCGCCACCAGCGCGTGCGCGTGGCCCTCCAGGGCTTTGGCGAAGGCGGCATCCAGGGCGTCGGTGTGCTGGCTGACCTTCCCGTCGGGGATGCCCAGGAATGTCCATTCCAGTCGGCCGGCGGCTGATCCGTGGTCCGTGTCGGCTTGGGTCTGGGCCTGGGCCTGGGCCTGGGCTTGGGCTTGGGCGGAGGTTTCCAGGGCATGCATCGCGGCACGGAATTCCGCCAGCCGCAGCCGGCGCAGATCGGCGGCAGAGTAGGTGGGCGATTCCGGATGGGAGGCTTCCCCGGCGGTGCAGAGCAGCACGGTGACGTCCGCTCCCCGGACCAGCGCGGAGTGGATCAGCCCCGCGGCACCGAGCGATTCGTCGTCGGGGTGCGCCGCGGCCACCACCAGCCGCCAGCCGCGGCCCGGAAGCACGCCCTCCGCGAGGGCAGGCAGCCGGTCGATGCCCGCCGCCTGCCAATCGGCTTCGGGGGTTCCGGCGTCAACGTGGGAAAAGCTCACCACTCCGACTCCCCCTGTTCCATCATGATGGTGCCGAGCGCCGCGTCATCCCGGACGGCGTGGTGTTGGCGGATATAGACGCTGAGGTCGGCCATCCGCCGGGCGTGCTGCTCGTCCCACACCATCGGTGCAGGGCCGAGCGCGTGGCCACAGATCTCCAGCATCCGCGAGCAGACCGCCGCGATCTGGCCGCGGACTCGGTGGGCCTGGACCGCACCGGCGGCGCCGTCGTCCACTGCGCCGGCCGCCGCGGCCAGCACGTCGGCACCGGCCGCCAGCAGGCGGTCCGCTTCGCCCAGCCAGGCCAAGGCCAACTGGTCCGGGGGGCGAGAGGTCGCAGCTGCCCGGAGCGTGCGGAAGAGCCCCACAGCCCCGCCGAACCAGCAGGCGGCGACGCCGATCCCGCCCCAGGCAAAACCCGGGCGGTGCAGGTACCAGTCGGTTCCACCGACCGGGGTGCCAGCTGCCTGCTGGAAGGACACCGGGCCGCTGGGAACGGCGGCCAGGCCGCGGCTAATCCACTCGGCGGGCTCCACGGTGACCGCCGGCTGCGTCAGGTCCACGGCGAATGCCCGGCGCCCGCCCTCCACGTGCGCCGTGACCACCGCGCGGTCCAGCTGCGCTGCCAAGGAGCACCATGGCTTGGTGCCCGATAAAAGCCAGGCACCGCCGTCGTTGTTGGGTTTGGCCTCCAACCGGGTGCCCGACGATTCCGCCGCAAACACGCCCCACGTTGTTCCCGCGGGACTCTCCACCCGGGCCTGGGCCAGGATGGCGGCCGCGTCCAGATGCGGCTCCACGGCGCGGGCGGCGGTCAGGTCCTCGGCAGCCAGCGCGGCGAGGAACTCCCACAGGGCCAGGGTGTTGCCGGAGCCGGGCACGGGCGCCGGGGCCGGCGCGGCACGGAGGATCGGGAGCAGCGGCAGCGGATCACCCGCGCACCGGGAAGCTTCTGCCAACAAGGGCCCGGCAGCGCCCCACTCGAGGCGGGGCTGCTGCCGGACCCTGAAGGCGCTGTTTTCTTTCACAGCGGGCGGCCGGGTTACTTAGTCTTCTTGGCCGCGCCCTTTTCGGTCTTCTCGCCGCCGCTGGCCAATTCGCCGGCGCTGTTCTCCAAATGCGCACGCATGAACCACTGGAAGAGTTCCAGCTCGGCGGTCTGGCCGATCAGCAGGTCCTCGGTGATCGGGTCGATCTCGCCGACGGTCTCGATGGCCTCGCGGTGCGCGCCGACCACCCCGTTGTAGACCACGTCCAGCGCGGCGAGGTGCTCCGCGGTGCCGGCCCGGTGAATGTCATAGTCGTCCCAGCTGCGTTCCTTGACCAGGGCGCCGGGCAGCCCGTTCGGGGAGACACCCAAGGTGGCCATGCGCTCGGCGACGGCGTCGACCATGGCGCGGACCTTTTCGATCTGCGGATCGAGCATTTCGTGGACCCCGATGAAGTCCCGGCCCACCACGTTCCAGTGGGCGTGCTTGAGGGTCAACTGCAGGTCATTAAGGGCGTGGAGCCGCTGCTGCAGGATCTTCGCGACCTTGCGGCCGTCTTCCAGCTTGAGGCCGGGAACTGTGTAGCTTGCCTTGGATGGGGTCGTTTCCGCCATGAGAAACCTCCTTGCTCGGCGATGCCGCTTGTCGGCATCCTGCTGTTTTCCAACCTAGCGGCCAACTGTAGAAACGTCCCGCCGGAGCACGTTGCGTCAGCCAAGGGCGAAATTCAGTAGGCTTACTAATCGCGGGGGCCGGTGCCGGCTACCACCCGAACCACCACCGCGGTGATCAGCACCACCGCCGCACAGATGGCGGCTGCGATGGCGGTGCCGTGATCGACCAGCCCGCCGTCCACCCGCCCGACCGCGATCCAGGCCAGACCCCAACTGGTGGCCAGCGCCGGGGCCAGCCGGCCACGGCTGTAGACCGCCGTGGCGACGCCAATGGCCGCCGCCACGGCAAGCACGATCGAGGACAGCAAGGTCACCGGAAGCCCGAAGCCGTCCACGCCGGACGCGGCGAGGACGGCCGCGGCATTGGCCACCGTGGCCACCGTGACCCAGCCCAAGTAGAGGCCGAAGGTGCCGTCGGTGATGAGCGCGTCCAACGCTCCCCCGTTGGGCGTGCGGACCAGGATCACCAGGATGCGGGCCAGCACGGCCAGCAGCACGATGATCACGGCCAGGCTGATCACCAGCAGTCCGAGCTGTACCACCCAGATCCACGCCGCGTTCAAGAGCATGGAGGCCACCGCCCAGCGGCGCAGCGCGGCATGCCGGGCGGACCGCCGCTGGGCCGGCAGCAGTTGCCAGACCGCGTAGGCGAGCAGACCTAAGTAGATGACGGACCAGATCCGGAAGGCCGGCGAGGCCGGAGCCAGCGGCGTGGAGTCTTCGTTCAGCCAGCCTCCGGCCGCCTCCTGGATAGGGGTCCCGATCAGCACGCCGCTGCCCATGAAGGCGGCAGCGATGGCCACCAGGGAGCTGACCAGCACAAGGACCGGCACTCCCAATCCGGTCCTGACATCCGTTCCTTGCTGCATGCTTCCTCCGGCCGTCGTCGGTGCGTTCATTGCTGAAGAGGGTCCACCGTGGAATAGCGATCAGGTTCCGAGGCTGCCGCGGACGATGCTGACGGTGGAGTGCGCGGGGTTGCCGTCCAGTGGCTCGTCCGAGACGTCCACAATGGGGAACTTGGACAGGTCCAGTCCTTGCGGGATGGGGAATCTGCCGCTGTCCGTGTCCATCACGCCGAGGCTGACCAGCCCGGACAGGTCCGGCGCTATCAGCCACACTTCCTGATAGCCCTTGGCCTCGTTGGCGCTCAGCCGGACCTCGAGTTCCCTGATGCCGTTGGTCTCCACCACCCTCGCCGTCCCGGTGGCGGCGTACTGCTCCAACGGCTTCAAATCCGCCTGTGCCAAAGTGGCAGCGTTTCGGTTGACGCTCCAGGACACACCGATGACTACCAGCAGCACCACGGCTGCCGCGGCGGCCAACCAGGCGGGCAGGTTTCGGACCCTGGGGCGCCTCGCGGACTGCAGACTGCGGACCGCAGCGGGACCGCCGGTTTCGTGCAAGGGGTCTTCCGCCAGTTCCGGGGAGAGCCCCAGTTCGCGGTGGATGGCTTGCCAGACGTGCGGCCCCGGGGACTCCAGTTGCGGATCGGGATCTGCCTTGGCAGCGTTCACCGCACGGCGAAGTGCTTGGTACTCGTCGGCGCACTGGCTGCAGGTACGGAGGTGATCCCGGTCGGACCGGTCGCCGACGGCGTCGTCCAGCGCGAGCAGGCTGATCAGTTCCGGATCAAGGTGCTGCATGATCAACCTCCAATCGGCGCCTCAGGTGCTGCAGACTGCGATGAATATGGCTCTTGACGGTACCAAGCGGCAGATCGAGCCGGCGGGAGATCTGCTCGTGGGTCAAGTCTTCGTAGAACGCCAGCCGCATGATGGAACCCTTGGGTTCGCCCAGCCGTTCCAGCTCGCCGTCCAGCAGCAATCTGTCCGCGAGTGTTTCCGGGGACTGGGAGCCTTCGGCATACTCGGGGTCGGGCAGGACCGCCGAGACGGCGCGGACTTTGCGGTTCTCCCGGGCGGTGGACGACTGCGCATCGGCGATGGCGCGGCGGGTTATCCCCACGATCCACGCCGGCAGCCGGCCCAGCGACGGGTCGAATCCGTCCCGCAGGCGCCAGGCCCGGATAAAGACTTCCTGGGTGACATCGTCCGCGGCCGCCTGATCCCGCAAGGCTCGGGAAGCCAGCGTCCGGACCAGCGGAGCCAAGTGGCGGTAGGCGTCGGCGATGGCTGACTCCTCACCGGCGGCGAAGGCCTTATCGATGCCGGTATCCCACGCGTCGAAAGGAGGAGGTACCAAGCCTGCATCCTTCCGGTCGTCGGGAGTGGAAACTACCCCGCTGGCTGGTGCAGAAGGGCCGGAAAAGTCAGTCTGGGACCGCTGTGACAACCACATTGTGGCTGTAATCCTGCCGTGCGTCCAGCCACTCGCCGCCGCAGGTGACCAGCTTCAGTTGTGGTTTTCCGTCCCGGCGGAACACGGCCGCCGCATCGAATTGGTCCTTGTCCATTAGTTCAACTTCCGAGACGCGGTAGGTGAGGGTCTCGGCGTCCGCCCGTTCCACGATGATGCGCGTGTCCGGCCGCAGCTGCCTGAGCTCGGAAAACGGGGCCAGTCCGGACAAGGTGTCCACGTGGGCCGCTATCACCGCGGTTCCGGTCCCGTCCCCCGGTGCCGGACCGTGGCGGTACCAGCCCGCCCGGTCAACGGAATCGGGAATCTCCATCTGGTTGCCAGCCCTAACTCCGACGGCGACCACGCTGACATCGATCGAGGTTCCGGCCACCACCAGCCGGGTCGGCGGTGCTTTCTCTTCCGGCGCCGCGGGCAGTGCCCGGTGGACCGGAATGGCCGCCGGGTCCGGGATCACCGAGGATTCCGGGGCGGCCGAGGATTCCGGGGCCCGGCCGTCCTGTCGGGCGCCTGCGTTGCCCGGGCCCTCAACCGAGGGCGTTACGGAGGACGCGACCGGGGACAGCGGGACGCCCGCGGCCGGCTGCGGTGCTGCGCATCCGGCAGCGGCGAGCAGGACTGCACCGAGCAGAAGCCCGGCCCGGGCCGCCGTCGTCGTCGTGTTGGTCATGGCGCCTTCTGACGTGTGGTTTGCGGGTATCGGGCTGGTGGGTAGCGGAGGAAGCCGGTGGTGCCCCGGGCAGGCACCACCGGCTTCGGAGCCCGCCGCTGCTAGTCGTTGGCGCGAACCGACAGCTTGCGACGGGCGGCGGCGCCGGCGCCGAGGAGCAACAGGAGGGCTCCTCCGGCAACTGCGGCGCTGGTGTAATCCGGGCCGGTTTCGGCGGCCGCTCCGGACCGGCCGCCAGGCACAGCGCCCGGAGCCGAGTGGAGTCCTTCGATGTTCTGCACGGCCACGGCCAAGTTGCCGTCATCCAGGCTGCCCCACGCGTAGACGATGGTGTGCGTGCCCTCCGCCACCGGCACGTCGGCCGGCCCGATCACCGGTTCGGTGGTCCCGGCCGCAGCCACCGTGGCCGAGATGGTTCCCGGGTCCAGCGTGAGCGTCTGTTCGTCCGGGTTGGACAGGCCTTGGATCACTGCGGAACCGCCGGCCAGCACGTCGACGGCGGGGGCTGCAGCGGTGTGCCGCACTGTCAGCTTGCCCTTGCCGGCGTCGATCGCGGCGACGTCGTTGGTGAACAGGTTGGCGGCGGGATTGCCCTCCGCGTCCAGGTTGGCCACCGCCGTGTAGTTGCCGCCGGCTTCCAGCTGGACGTCGACAGGGCCGATGGCCGGGTCGTCCGCGTTTTCGGCGTCCGCGGCAGTGATGGCCAGGGTGTACTCGCCCGCGGGCAGTGCCAGCGGTCCGGCCAGGTCGCCGGGGACGAAGTCGTCCAGTGTCCGCTCGCCGTTGACCCAAACATCCACGGTCAGGTCGGGTACGCCGTGCAGGACCGAAAGCTGGGCCTCCTGGTCGGCGGCCTGGGCCGGAGCTGCCGCTCCGAGCGCCAGGAACCCCAAGGCGGAAACAGTAAAGATGCTCTTGCGCATGTGGATCTCCTTCAAAGGCCCGGGTGCACCAGGCTGATGGCTGCTTACACCCCTACTACCGCCCGGGCCGCGTGTTTGGATGCACGCTCATGAAGTTTTTTTGGCCGGGCCCAACACCTTGTAGATGGCGCAGATGAAGGACCTGTTGCGCGCCAGGTCAGTGAGTTCCAGGTCAAACTTGCGCGGGAACAGCGGGCGGCCGGAGCCCACCGTAGCTGGCGCGATCGACAGGACTAGCTCGTCCAGCAGCCCCGCCTCGGCGAACTGGGCTGCGAGGTCCCCGCCGCCCACCACATAGATGTCCTTGCCGGCGGCCGCAGCCGCGAGCGCGGCATGGATCGGCTGGATGTCTCCCTGCGCAAAGCGGATGTCGGCGCCCTCGACGCCCGGCAGTTCTCCATGCGAGAGGACCCAGGCTGGCATCTTGTACGGCCACGGTTCCTCCGACGCCAGCAAATGTTCACGGACCCACTCATAGGTTGTCCGGCCCATCACCACCGCCCCGACGCCGCTGATGAAATTGTCGTAGCTGTTCGGGCCACCGCCGTCGATGTCCTGCTTGAACAGCCAGTCCAGCGAGTCATTTTCATCCGCGAGGTACCCGTCCAGGGTGGTGGCGGTGAAGAAGATGGTGCGGGTCATGGGATTCCTCCTGACGGCCGGTGCCGGTCCTGATCTGTCTGGAAACAGTGTGCCGGAAGGACGGCCGGGTGGGCAGGGTGGTGACCGTCCGACCCCAAGCCGGTCACCGACGTCGTGGCTTTCCCGCACGCGGGGAGCCGCCGGAGAGGCTAAATTTTAGGTATGGCTACGGATGAACGCGTGAACGAAGAGTCGAGGGGTCGCAACGAGACCTTCGAAGAGAAGCTGGACCGCAACTGGAACGAACTGCTCCAGGAACTGCGGGTTATGCAGACCGGCGCGCAGATCATCACGGCGTTCCTGATGACGCTTCCGTTCCAGAGCAGTTTCCAGGACCTGGCCCCGTACCAAGTGGGCCTGTACATCGGGCTGCTGGTGCTGGCGGCGCTGATGACCGGGCTGATCCTCACGCCGGTCGCCATCCACCGGCGGCTGTTCGGCCTGCATCTCAAGGACGCCACGGTGGCCCAAGGGCACAGGATTGTGAAGATCGCCGTGCTGGGCATCGGGTTGCTGGCCACCGGCTGCGTGGCGTTCATTGTGGATGTGATCGCCGGGGACGTGCTGGCGCTGGCCATCGGCGGCGGGGTGCTGCTGGTGATGGTCTTCTTGCTGTGGATCCTGCCGCGCGTGCTGCAGCACGGGCTCCGCAGCGGAGCAGGCACCGACGACTGACGCCCTGCGGTCGGCTGAACCCGTGACAGGCTTCCGCCCGAGTGGAAGCATGGCGGCATGGGCATTCCATCAGAACCGATCCCTCCAGCGGGACCCCGCACTGATGAACGCGGTCCGGGCGGCAAGACCTTCTTCGGCCAGCCGCGGATGCTGGCCAATCTGTTCAGTGTGGAGCTGTGGGAGCGCTTCTCCTTCTACGGCATGCAGGTTGTGGTCCTGCTCTACATGTACTTCTCGGTGGACGAAGGCGGCCTGGGCATCAACCCGGCCGTGGCCACCGGAATCATCGGTGCCTACGGCGGCACCGTGTACCTGTCCACGATCGTCGGCGCGTGGATAGCCGACCGGCTGCTGGGTTCCGAGCGGACGCTGTTCTACGCCGCCATCATGATCATGCTGGGGCATATCTCGCTGGCGCTGATTCCCGGCATCCCGGGGCTGGCGATCGGCCTGATCCTGGTGGCCTTCGGGTCCGGTGGACTGAAGGCCAACGCCACCTCGCTGGTCGGTTCGCTCTATGCGCTCGACGACGACCGCCGGGACGCGGGCTTCTCCATCTTCTACATGGGCGTGAACATCGGCGCGCTGTTCGGGCCGCTGCTGACCGGCCTCACGCGCGACCTGCTGGGCTTCCACTTCGCGTTCGGGCTGGCCGCGGTGGGCATGGCGATCGGGCTCGTTCAGTACGCGCTGACCCGCAAGAACCTGCCGGAGGAATCGCACCAGATCGCCGACCCGTTGCCCAGAAGCAAGATGCCGCTGGTGGGCGGAATCGTGGCGGTGGTGCTGGTCCTGATTGTCATTGCGGTCCTGACCGGAGTGGTGAATGCCGGCAACCTGGCCACAGTGGTGGCGCTGGTAGCGGTGGTCGCGGCAATTTCCTACTTTGTGGTGATCCTCTCCAGCAAGCACATCAGTGAAACAGAACGACGGCGGGTGCTCTCCTTCATCCCGATGTTCATTGCCAGCGCGGCGTTCTTCTCCATGTTCCAGCAGCAGTTCACCGTGGTGACGCTGTACTCCGACCAGCGGCTCAACCGGAACATCCTCGGCTGGGAGATGCCGATCGAGTGGGTGCAGTCGATCAACCCGGTGTTCATCATCCTGCTGGCCCCGATTTTCGCCGCGGTGTGGACCCGGCTGGGCCCGCGGCAGCCCATAACGCCGGTGAAGTTCGCCGTCGGGCTGGCGATCATGGGGCTGGCCATCCTCGCCTTCATCCCGCTGGCCGGCGGCGGTCCGAACACCACTCCGCTGCTGGCGATGGTGGGGATCCTGCTGATGTTCACGCTCGCGGAGCTGTTCATCTCCCCGGTGGGGCTGTCCCTGTCCACCAAGCTGGCGCCGCACATTTTCCGCACCCAGATGGTGGCGCTGAACTACCTGTCGGTGTCGCTGGGCACGGCGCTGTCCGGCGTGCTGGCCGGCTTCTACAACCCGGAGGACGAGGTCCCGTACTTCGGCGCCATCGGCCTGGTGGCGCTGGTGCTGGCCGTGGCCCTGTTCCTGGCCGCGAAGCCGATCAAGAACCTGATGAGCGGGGTGCACTAAGCGTGGTGACGCCGCAGCGGGTGCTGGTCACCGGCGCCACCGGCTATATTGGCGGCCGGCTGGTTCCGCGGCTGCTGGCGCGCGGGTACCAGGTCCGCGTGCTGGTCCGCTCCCCCAACAAGCTGGCCGCGGTGCCGTGGCACGACGACGTGGACATTGTGGCCGGGGACCTGGCCGATGAGGACGACGCGCGGCGGGCCTGCGTGGATGTGCAGACGGTGTTCTATCTGGTGCACTCGATGGCCTCCGGGCCCGACTTCGAGGAACGCGAACTGGCGATGGCGCGCACCGTCGCTGCCGCCGCCGCGGCTGCGGGGGTGAACCGGATCGTCTACCTGGGCGGGCTGCATCCCGAGAACGTCGAACTCTCCCGCCACATGCGCTCGCGGGCCGCTGTGGGCCGTGCGCTGCTCGAAGGCGACGTGCCGGCGGCAGTCTTCCAGGCCGGCGTCGTGATTGGCTCCGGTTCCGCCTCCTTCGAGATGATCCGGCATCTGTCCGAAAACCTGCCGGTCATGCCGGCGCCCAGCTGGGTGCGCCGAACGGTGGAGCCGATAGCCATCCGCGATGTGCTGCACTATCTGGAACGCGCGCCGGAGCTACCGGTCGGACTGAACCGCACGTTTGACATCGGCTCGCGCGAGCGGTTGACCTACGCGGGCTTGATGTACGGGTACGCGCACGAGGCCGGGGTGCGGCAACGGCTGATCTATGCCCTGCCGATCCCCGCCCCGGCGCTCGCCGGCTGGTGGGTGGCGTTGACCACGCCGATCCCGCACGCCATGGCGGTGCCGCTGGTGCAGTCGCTGCAGCACGATGCGGTCTCCGCCGAGCACGACATTGACCGGTACATCCCGCAGCCCGAGGGCGGGCTGACCGGTTACCGCCGGGCGGTGAAGCTGGCGCTGGGGAAGATGGCCAGCGGCGAGGTGGAGACCAGCTGGAGCAACGCGTCCAACGCCCCGCCATCGGACCCGCTGCCCAGCGACCCCGACTGGGCCGGACGGACCGTGTTCGTGGACAACCGGGAACGAGGATCCGAGGTTCCCGCCGAGGACATCTGGCGCGTGATCCAAGGGATCGGCGGGACGAACGGCTGGTATTCGTGGCCCGCGGCGTGGGCGATCCGCGGCGTGCTGGACAAGCTGGTGGGCGGCGCCGGGCTCACCCGCGGCCGCCGGCACGCCGGCCGGCTGGGAGTCGGCGACGCGGTGGACTGGTGGCGGGTGGAAGCCATCGAGGAGGGACCCGAGCGCCGGCTGCTGCGGCTGCACGCGGAAATGAACGTGCCCGGGCAGGCCTGGCTGGAACTATCGGTGGCTCCCGAGGACGGCGGCAGCGTGTACCGCCAGCGCGCCATCTACTTCCCCAGCGGACTCTCCGGCAAACTCTACTGGTGGCTGGTCCTGCCGTTCCACGGCCTGATCTTCCCGTCCATGGCGCGCAACATCATCCAGCGGGCCGCCGGGCTCGGTGCGACTGATGACGCAGCCGCCAGCATCCGCTAGATTGACGGATCATGAACGACGACGACGCACCGCTCGAACGTTACCGGCGCCCCGATGGGCTCGACGACGCCACGGTGGAGGGCCTGGGCAAGCTCTCCGAGGCGCTGGAGGTGATCGAACACGCCCGCGGCCACCTCTACGCTTTCCACCGGCTCACCGGCAAGGCGGACTTCGCCCTGGGCGACGCCGCGGCGCTGCTGCGCCAAGCCGGGCACCACGAGTTGGCCGAGCAGGTCGAGCAGGAACTCGTCGGCCGGAACGTGATTGAGGGACGCTGGACCTTCCAGATCGTCGACGAGTACGACGAGACCTACTACGGCCCGTGCAAGGAACTGGAACGGCAGGCCCGCGAGAAGCTGGCCGACGGCCGCAAGCACTTGTTCGAGGCCGAGATGAAAGAGGACCGGCGCACCCACGGGCTCAATCACCATGAGGCAACTCCCCCGAGCCTGCCCGACCTCGATTCCTAAGGAGCGGGCCGGTTTCCGGGCGGGCGCAACATGCAAGTGGCTTGTACAGTGGGCGCCACATTCCGCCAGGAAGGGTCAGCATTCCTAACGCTTGCGTTGACTGGCTCCTACGATCCCGGGCAGCTGGGCCTGGGGGGGGTAGGCGAGCCACGCCTGCAGGTAGATAACCGTCTGAGACAAGCGGCCGGTGTTCCGCTGGTTGAACCCGCCAGAGCGGCGGACGCCTCGCCGGCCTACTGAACCAGCGCTTCTTCCTCGGTTAGCTGATCGTTGACTACGTTTGCCGTTCGGAACTTTGAGAACATCAGCACCAAGGCCGAAAGCAACATGACTCCGGCGGCTGCCCAGAGGGCCACGGAAGAGCTTGTGATTGTGGCGAGCGCACCCCCTAGCGGCGCACCCACAACAATCATTCCCCGGTTCATCGAGCGTTTGGTGGCACTCATCCGGGCGATTAGCCTGTCCGGAGTCACTGCCTGCTGATATCCCATTTCCAACGGACCCTCGACGCCCATGGACAGCCAGAAAAGGAATTGCCCTCCCGTTGCGACAGCAAACGCCGCCCAAAGTGCCGCCGGCCAAGCGGCAGGAAAGTCACTCGCGCGCTCATTCAACGGTCCGCCCACAGCGGCAATCAAGGGGGATAAGGCGATCACACTAAGCGCTACCGGCTGGACCAGTCGTGTGATGATCATTGTTTTGCCGGTTCCCCACCATTCCCCGAGACGTATCGAAATGAGTGCTCCCGCTACGGAGCCGACTCCTGCGCTGCTGAGTATTAAACCTAGCCCCAGGGCACCAAGCCGTAGGTCGTTGAGAACGAGTGCCGGAAGGACTGTGCCCATGATGGCGGAACCGATGAACCACGCATGGGTGGACCAGGACAACGGTCCGAGCCGCGGGTGGCCGTAGACCCAGCGCAAACCCTCCCCAATTTGGCGCCTCAGGGAGCCGTCCCTGTGCAATGGCGGTTTGTTGGCAGCCGCGTGCTTCAGGGAGAGCAGGACGGCTCCGGACAAGAAGTGGGTTATCGATCCCAGGAGAAGAGCGAAAGGTGCCGTCACTAAGGCCACCAGGCCGCCAGCTACCGCGCTGCCCGTGGTTTGAGCGACGGTGTCGCTTTGTTGCAGCCGGGCATTCGCCCGCGTGAGTAGGGGTCTGGAAACAAGCTGCGGCAGGAAGGATTGATAGGCGGCGTCGCTCATCAGTGCCAGTGTCCCAAAGCCAAACATCAGGACCATCACCGAAGGAACGTTGAGGAAACCTAGTACCCCCAGCAGACAGAGCGTTGCCAGAATCAGACCGCGGCCAAAATCGCCGGTGATAAGGACGGTGCGGCGACGGAACCGGTCCACCCAAATTCCGGCGAGCAACCCGAAGATCAAGTAGGGCGCCCAGCGTGCAGCGTTGACCAATCCCTGGTCCAGTGCGGTGCCTTTTAAGGACACCAGAATCAGGACTGAGAGCGCCACAGTCGTGATGTAGGTACCGAAATCTGACACGGTTGATGCCAGCCAGAACCGTACGAATGCTGAATTGCGGCGTAGTGTCATTTCTTCGTTTGGGGCAATATGATTCCGAATGCCGGCTCCGAGCCCCGTCGCCTTTCCACCGAGTGCAGTTCGTGGCTTAACGGTCTTTCTCTACAGATAGTACCTATTCGAATATGCCAGCCCCGTTGGTACGACTGGCGCCCGGTCGTACAATCCCCAAATAACACCGGATGGATCGCACGCTGCCTCTATGACTGGCAATTCTGGCCGCGATCACATCACAGACGAGAGTGGCGTTTAGCTGGCTTCATTCGGAATCGATGGCAACCGGCAGGCCAACGCCTGCCAGGTAATTTGAAATAACGCTGGTAAATGTTTCTTCCGGCCTTTCGGGTTCGTGCTGCCCGGTAAGCGCGGCGGCCAGCAGCGGGTAGTTTCCGGACCCTGCGACGTCGGAGATGTACTGCATGCGCGCCGGCAGCGAACCGTCGCTGCCCACCGCAGACGCGGTTGCCGAAGCCAGTTCATTCTGCGCAAACGATGACGTGATGGCCGTCAGCATGGCCACCGTCTGCAACTTGGCGCGGCCAGACAGATCCACAGCTTGAAGGGCGGACAAAGCCCGTTCCAGATAAAGGAGCGAGTTCGGCCCCATGGAGGGGCGCGTCAACAGCAGCGGAGCCAACCACGGATGCCGGAGCATGATGCTCCGACCCTGAAGTGCCAAGTTCACAAGCTGGATCCGCGGTGGTTCATTGGAGGGGCCAAGGTCATATTCGCCGCTGACCGTGTCGACCATGAGTTCGACGAGTTCGTCGTGGGATCTCAGATACCGGTACAGGGACGCCGTGCCGGCCCCGACGCGCGCAGCAACACTCCGGATGGACACCGCCGCCAAGCCGTCGCGGTCAGCGATCGAAACCGCTGCCAAAGCGATTCCCCGGCGGGAGTGCGCCGGTTTTGGCCCGACGCCCGAGCGCTCAGGCCGCCGCCAGATATCAATGGGGTCATTTGTTGACATCCCCGTTCCACTCCTCATCCGGTCCGTGGTTCCTCCTGCAGAGATTCCAGTATATCCTCAATTGCGAACATCGATCGCAATTGAGGAATGAGGGACGGCATGCGGATACTGATGATTGCGCCCGGGACTCGAGGCGATGTTGCGCCGATGGCCGGGCTGGGCAGCAGGCTTCAAACTTTGGGATTTGAGGTCGCGATCGCGGCAAATGCGGCCTACGCCCAGCTCACCACCGCAGCCGGGTGCGAACATCGAGAGCTGCCCGGGGACATGAGCCATCTGGTGAGCCCTGCTCCCCCAGGCCAGAAGGCGACGGGCGCGGATCTGCGCAGCTATATGCGTGAACTCGGCGACTACTTCGATCTGGCCGCCACCGGCACGCTGGCTGCGGCCGAGGCGGGTGCCGACGTGATCTTGGCCAATGCGGTTGCTCCGTTTGCCTATGACGTGGCCGAGGGCCTCGACATTCCTGCCATCGGTGCCCATCTGCAGCCGACCGAACCCAGCGCTGCCTACCCTCCTATGGTTCTGGGGACCGCTCGAAGTTTGGGGCCGGTCGGCAACAAGCTACTCGGCTCATTGCTATCCGCAGGCAACGCCCCCTACGACGCCCCGAGCGCGCGCGTCCGCCAAGCCTTCGGCTTGGTCAAAAAATCGCGGGCTGCCGCCGAACGGGCCCGCAGGAAAGCCAACCACCCGGTTCTGCACGGCATCAGCCCCACCGTATTTCCACGCCCGGCAGATTGGCGGTCCGGACTCGTCATGACTGGCTACTGGTGGCCGGAAGCCGATCCGGCCTGGCAGCCACCGTCCGAGTTGCTCGAGTTCCTTGCGAACGGACCGCCCCCGGTCTTTATCGGCTTCGGCAGCAGCGCAGCCGTGGACGTGGACTTCATGCTCGATGCCGCACAGCGCGCGGGGGCCCGCGCGGTGCTGCAAGGCGTCCAGAGCGTGTCCGGACCCGATGCCATCAGTGTCGGAGCCGTACCGCACGAATGGCTGTTCCCACAGATGGCTGCTGTTGTTCACCATGCTGGAGCGGGGACCACCGCTGCAGGGCTGCGCGCCGGTGTGCCGACGGTGAGCGTGCCGATCTATACGGACCAACCGTTCTGGGCCGCCCGCATCACGGCCCTCGGGGCAGGTCCGCAGCCGGTCCCCTACAAGGAACTCACCAAGGAACGGCTCGCCGCCGCCATCATGCAGGCGATGACGACGCCGGATTACGCCGCGCGAGCACGCCAACTGTCGGTAACTCTCTCGACAGAGGACGGGACCGTGCCCGTCGTGGCAGCGCTCCGGTCCGCTGTTGAGTTGACGTAGCATCCCCCAAAGAACCCAGAAGGAGACCGAGTTTGGTGTCACCCCGGTCGGGCTAATCCTCCGGATGAACCACCGCCAGCGGCAACCGGCCGCAGTTCAGCACTGTGAGCTTGAGGCCGGTGTAGCGCTCCCCGCGAGGCTGCACGGTCCTCGGCGCAGCCGGGAAATATGCAACCGTATCGCCGCCTCTTGAAGCTTCCGCCGTGGCAAGGGCCTGTTCGGCCGGCACGGCCCCCGGCGCCAGCAGCGTTCCGGCAGCCAGTTGCGCGTCGGCGGAGACCACCACCCGGCCAACATGGTTGACCAGGGCTGCGGCCGGGTGCAGTTTCTTCAGCGTCGGCAGCAGCACCCGTTCCAGTGATTCAACAAAGACGTCGGCGCCGGCCACGCCGACCCGTCGTCCCCCTGCCGTGACCGGGACAGTCATGGTCATGGTGTATTCGTCGGTGCAGAGGAAGTCCACGTACGGGCCGGTCACATGCGGAAGACCGGTTGCCATGGGCTTGGTGAACCACTCGCGCCGCATGTAGGCGTCCGATGCCGACGCGAGAGCCGGCAGCACCAGCCGCTCCATGGTTTCGCCCTGCCACCACGCCATGTGCCAGGCCGCGTCGGCCACGGCCTGATCAGCTGCCACAAAGCCGGCGCCCACCACGGGCCACTCTCCGCGCCGCACCAGCGCTGCGGCCAGCGGCTGCATGGTGGTGGTGACGCGCTTGCCGCCCGGCGGCCGGTCCGGATCAGCGAAGAGTTCGGTCAGGACCGGCACCCAGCCGGAGACCTCGGCCAGGATCTCTTCGAAGAATCCGGTAACGTCGGCGAGCGGATCCGCGTGACGTTCTGCAGCCAGTTCGGCCAATGAGCTCATCCCGTTCTCCTCTGAGCGGTAGCGGACGTGGGGTCGGCGGGCCGGTCGGTCAGCCGGGCATGTTCATCGATCAGCGCCGCGAGGCCGGTCTGGATCTGGGCGGTCACGGTTTCGCGGGCTGCCGCGGCATCGGCTGCGGCGACTGCGTCGGCGATGCGTTCGCAGAACAGCACCATGCTGGCGTCGAACTCGTTGTCCTCATGCAGCAGCGACATGAGCGGGCCAAAGTCCTTGTAGAGCCGGACGAACTCGCGCGTCAGCCGTGCCGACTGGCTCAAGGCCGCCAGCTCCAGGAGGAATTCGCCGACCACCGCACCGCCCAGTCCCGACGGGTGGGAACCATGCAGGATTCGTCGCAGCGCCTCGGCGTCGTCGGGGTCGGCAAAGTCCGCTGCCAGTTCGGCCGCGGTGGCGGCGATGGCACGGTAGTGGATGGCCAAATCGCGGAGCTCCACCCGGCTCATGCGGCCCAGCCGGCCGCGGACCAGCTCCGCGCGCCGTCCGGTGGGGACGGTGATGAAGGTGCCGCCGTCGCGGCCCCGCCGGGTGGCCACCAGTCCCCGGGCACGCAAACCCACGAGGGCTTCCCGGGCGGTTACGGTCGCCACACCCATCGACGAAGCCAGCTCGGCCTCGCTGGGAAGCCGGTCGCCGTCGGCCAGTACGCCTGTGGCTATGCCCTCCACAATTCGGTCCTCGACGCGCTGGGCCTTGCCACCCTCGCCCAGCGGGGCGAAGACCGCAGCCAGCAAGCGCTGGCGTGGCGGGGAGTCCTTGGGCATGCGGCAGATCCTTCCAGACGGATGGCTGGTCGACGGTGCGACCCGGCCGGGCTCGCGGCTCCAAACGATCCGTAACAAGAAATTTACACGATGCGACGATCTTTACATTTAACATCTGCTTTCATAGGTTAACGCAGGACGACGTAACCCGCACCACATCAGACTTCTGAAAGGACCGAGCCGTGCAAGCCACAGCCACCTCCGCCACCACCGCCCCGGACGGCACGGCGGCCACCGCTATCCCGGCCATCTCGCTGCGGCAGGTGGTGAAGACCTTCGGCGACTTCACCGCTGTCCAGGGACTCGATCTGGACATTGAGCAAGGCGAGTTCTTCTCGCTGTTGGGCCCCTCCGGCTCCGGCAAAACCACCGTGCTGCGGATGATCGCCGGCTTCGAGCTGCCCAGCTCCGGCCGGATCGACCTGGCCGGCCGCGAGGTCACGCGGAAGGCGCCCTTCGAACGTGACGTCAACACGGTCTTCCAGGACTATGCGCTCTTCCCGCACCTGACCGTGGCGCAGAACGTGGAGTACGGGCTCAAGCTGCGCAAGACGCCGCGGACCGAGCGCCGCAAGCTGGTGGCCGAGGCGCTGGAGATGATCCGGCTGCCACAGGTGGCCGACCGGCTCCCCTCGCAGCTCTCCGGCGGCCAGCGCCAGCGCGTGGCCCTGGCCCGAGCCCTGGTGCTGCGCCCCCAGGTGCTGCTGCTGGACGAACCGCTCGGTGCCCTGGATAAGCAGCTCCGCGAGCAGATGCAGGTGGAGCTGAAACAGATCCAGCGCACCGTGGGCATCACGTTCGTCTTCGTCACGCATGACCAGGAAGAGGCGCTCACGCTCTCGGACCGGGTGGCCGTGTTCAACGACGGCGTGGTGGAGCAGGTCGGCACGCCGGAAGATCTGTACGAACGCCCGGGCAGCCGGTTTGTTGCGTCCTTCCTGGGCAACACCAACCTGGTGGAAGGCGCACTCGCCCTGCAGCTCACCGGCTCCGAGTCGCTGCTGAGTATCCGACCGGAACGCATCCACGTCCGCCGGCTGGACGATCCGCTGGACTCCGACGGCCTCTCCACTGTGGAAGCGACGATCGAAGAGATCATCTACACCGGTCCCGCCACCCGCTACGTGGCACGTACCGCCGGCGGGCAAAGCCTGATTGTCCAAGAACAGAACGACTCCCGTGCCTCCGCGGCCCAGCGCGGCGACCGGGTCCGGCTCCAGTGGTCCTCCCGCTTCAACTACGCCGTCTAGACCTGCACCACTCGCATCAACTACGCACCGAAGGAAAGGCACTCCATGAAGATCACCAAGGCACTGCCGCTCGCGGCACTCGCCTCGCTCTCGCTGGTTCTGGCCGGCTGTGGCGGCTCCGCTCCCGCATCGTCCGCCGGCGGCATCGAGGTCCCGGACATCCCCGCGGCCACCGAGGTAGGCGCGTCCGAGGGCGAAGTCAACATCATCGCCTGGGCCGGCTTCGTCGAGGACGGCTCCACCAATCCCGACGCCGACTGGGTCAGCGAATTCGAAGCCCAGACCCAGTGCACGGTCAACCGTAAGGTCGGCGCTACCAGCGACGAGATGGTCCAGCTGATGCGAACCGGTGAATACGACCTGGTCTCGGCCTCCGGCGACGCCTCGCTGCGCCTGATTGCCGGCGGCGACGTCGCCCCGATCAACACCGACCTGATCCCGAACTTCGGCCACATTGTGGACGGCCTGAAGGGCCAGATCTACGACACGCTGAACGGCAAGAGCTACGGCGTCCCGATCGGCCGCGGCGCCAACGTGCTGATGTACAACACCGAGGACGTTCCCGATGCACCGGATTCATGGGAAGCCACCTGGGACCCGAGCAGCGAGTACGCTGGCAAGATCATGGCCTACGATTCGCCGATCTTCATTGCCGACGCTGCGGTGTACCTGATGGCGACCCAGCCGGACCTCGGCATCACCAACCCGTACGCACTGGACCAGGATCAGTTGGCCGCCGCGGTCGAGCTGCTGAAGTCCCAGAACAACATCGCCGGCGAGTACTGGAACGATGCTCTGAAGGCGGTCTCCTCGATCTCCTCCGGCACCGCGTCGATGGGCACCGGCTGGCAGGTCATCGTCAACATTGCCCAGGCCGACGGCGGCAAGGTCGAGTCCGTGCTGCCGAAGGAAGGCGCCACCGGCTGGTCCGACACCTGGATGCTCTCCGCAAAGTCCAAGAACCCCAACTGCGCCTACCAGTGGATGGACTGGGCGTCCTCCGCCGAGGTGAACGCCAAGATCTCGCAGAACTTCGGCATGGCCCCGGCCAACGCGCTGGCGTGCGAAGGCTCCAAGGAGAACGAGGAGCACTGCGCCACCTACCACGCCACGGACGAGGACTACTACAAGCAGGTGTGGATGTGGACCACCCCGGTGGAGCAGTGCATTGACGGCCGCACCGACGTCACCTGCACCAACTATCAGGAGTGGACCAAGGCCTGGACCGAGGTCAAGGGCTAGCCCACCCCCAGCAGTCCACCCAGAGGCAGGGGCACGGCGCGCGGTGAGCACCGCCGTCGTACCCCTGCCCTGGGTGGCACTCCCCAGCACGACGCCGGTGCCCCGCCGGCCGTGCGCACCGCATCTAAGTCAGCACCGGCACCGCGAGATGCAGCACCGCGTTGACGAACACCGCACCTGATGAACACCGCACCTGAAGGAGGATCGGCGGCGAGCCCGCCGGAACCACCATGGCAGCACCCACGATCGAACCGGAGGCCGAAGCCGGCAGCGTCCCCGCGCCCGGCAGCACGCGCAGCGGATTGGGCGACAGGCTCTCCCGGCTGCTCTACGCGCGGCCCAAACTGCGGCTGACCGCGCTCCTGACCCTGCCGCTGGCCTGGCTGGGCGTGCTGTACATCGGATCCCTGATCCTGCTGTTCATCACCGCGTTCTGGACCACCGACTCCTTCACCTCCAAGGTGATCCCGGCGTTCACGCTGGAAAACTTCATCGAGATCCTCACCGTGCCGGCTTACCAACTGACCGCGCTGCGGACCATCGGCATCGCGCTGGCAGTGACCGTGCTCTGCGCGGTGCTGGCCCTGCCGCTGGGGTTCTACATGGCCAAGGTGGCCTCGCCGCGGATGCGGGCCGTGCTGGCCATCGGCATCACGCTGCCACTGTGGGCCGGCTACTTGGTCAAGGTGTTTTCCTGGCGCATCACGTTCATGAGCGGCGGCCCGCTGGACTGGCTGCTGGCGCCGCTGGGCATGACTGGGCCGGGCTACGGCACCACGGCGCTGGTGATCACGCTGGCCTACCTGTGGTTCCCGTACATGGCGGTGCCGGTGTACTCGGCGTTCCGCCAGATTCCGGACAACCTGTTCGACGCGTCCTCCGACCTGGGCGCCAAGGCGTGGTCCACGGTGCGGACCGTGGCCGTCCCGCTGCTGAAGCCGGCGTTCATTGCCGGCTCCATCTTCACCTTTTCGCTGAGCCTGGGCGACTACATCGCCGCCCAGTTCGTGGGCGGGAAAACACAGGTGATCGGCACCGTGATCGCGTCCAACATCAACCTCAACCCGCCGCTGGCCGCCGCGTTCGGCACCGTGCCCATTGTGGTGGTTGTCCTGTACCTCTTCCTGGCCCGCAAATCCGGCGCCCTCAAGCAGCTTTAGGAACCGACCGATGAGACTTTCTTCCTCCGCCAAGGTCACCTTGCGCGTTTTCGCCGGGCTCGTGATGGCCGCCATCTACCTGCCGTTGCTGCTAGTAATCCTCAACTCCTTCAACGCCACCACCTCCGGCGCCTTCCCGATCACCGAGTTCACCACCCGCTGGTGGGAGGCCGCCTTCCACAACGAGGGCGTGCGCGAGGCCCTCTGGACCTCGCTGCGGGTGGCCGCGGTGGCCACCGTGATTGCGCTGCTGCTGGGCAGCATGATCGCTTTCGCGCTCTCCCGCTACGACTTCTTCGGCAAGAACACCGTGAACCTGCTGGTGGTGCTGCCCATCGCGCTGCCCGGCATCGTCACCGGCGTCGCGCTGAACAACACCTTCAAGACCGTGCTGGAGCCGCTGGGCATCGGGCTGGGCCTGTTCTCGGTGATCGTGGGGCACGCGACGTTCTGCATTGTGATGGTGTTCAACAACGTGCAGGCCCGGCTGGGCCGGATGAACAAGGGACTGGAGGAGGCGGCCATGGACATGGGCGCCAACGTGGTCAAGACCTTCTTCCACGTCACGTTTCCGGGCTTCCGCTCCGCCTTCGTGGCCGGCGGCCTGCTCGCCTTTGCGCTGAGCTTCGACGAGATTGTGGTGACCACGTTCACCGCCCCGCCCGGCACCGAGACGCTGCCGATCTGGATCTTCAACAACATGGCCCGGCCCAACCAGGCGCCGGTGGTCAACGTGATCGCCGCCGTGCTGATCCTGGTGTCGATGATTCCGGTCTACCTGAGCCAGCGGTTGACCGGCGACGACAAGAAATAGGTACGGAGGCGGCCGGCCTTTTGCCGGCGTGATTTCCGGCCGATGTCCAACTGTTTTCGGCTGTGGCGGCGCGGGTTCCCGAGGACGGGGCCCGCGCCGTCGCCGTTTCAGTTTCCGGCTGCTGGCTCCGCTTGCACCGACGCGGCCAGCCCCAGCTCGTGCTCACCCAGATCGGCGAAGTAGGACTCGACTGTGGCACGGTCCACCTCGGCCAGGGTGGCCGGGTTCCACGTGGGGTTGCGGTCCTTGTCGATCACTTGGGCGCGCACGCCCTCGGCAAAGTCCGGGGCGGCGACCAACCGGACCCCCAGCCGGTAGTCCTGGTCCAGCACTTCCTCGAGCGTCTCCATCTTGCCGGCCCGGCGCAGGGCCTCGAGCGTAAGCTTCACCGCCGTGGGCGATTTCGCGGCGATCTCCTCGGCGGCGGCCCGGGCGGCCGGCTCCGGCGATTCCTGCAGGGCGGCGAGGATCTGCTCGGCGTCGTCGTGCGCGTAGCACTCGTCGATCCAGCCGCGCTGCTTTTCCAGCTCCGACGCTGGGACGTCCGTGCGGGAGAAGGCCGCCATGGCTTCCTGGGCCGGGGCCTCGGCGAGCGCTGCGGCCAGGGCCGGAAGCTCGGCGCCGTCCACGAAGTAGTCGGCCAGGCCGATGGCGATGGCATCGGCCCCGGTACCGGTGCCGGCGGTGAGTGCCAGGTGGGTGCCCAGCTCCCCCGGTGCCCGGGAGTACAAGAAGCAGCCCCCGACGTCGGGAATGAAGCCGATCCGGGTCTCAGGCATGCCGACCTTGGTCCGCTCGGTCACCACCCGGTGCGAGGCGTGCGCGGAGATGCCGATGCCGCCGCCGAGCACCACGCCGTCCATGAACGCGACGATCGGCTTGGGATACCGGGAGATCAACGAGTTCATCTTGTACTCGTCTTCCCAGAAGATCTCGTCGCCGCCGTCCTTCATATGCCGGTAGATGGCCACGATGTCCCCACCGGCGCAGAGTCCCCGCTCGCCGGCGCCGGAGATGAGGACGGTCTCCACGGCGTCGTCCTCCGCCCACTCGCGGAGCGCGGCGGTGACGGTGGTGATCATCGAGTCGTTCAGGGCGTTGATGGCCTTCGGCCGGTTCAGCACAATGTGCCCCAGGCGGCCGGTACGCTGCAGCAGAATCTCTTGAGTACTCATCGCAGAGAAGCCTACCGCGGCCCGGCCGCGCCGGGCAGGGCCCCGTTCGGGCCGGGATCCCGCAGGTGCCCCCGTATCGCTGTGGCCGGGTTGAGGGCGCCGGCCGCATGGATTGGTCGAATCCGGTCGGATGCACAGCTAACTTATGGTCCCTTGGCGCCGACTGTGGAAGACGTCGAGTCTAAACCCGGCGCCGGCTGAAGCACCTGACGCCGATGCTGTGGTTTGCCACCTAAAGGAGTTGTTGTGAAAGCGTTTGCTTGTGGAGATGTGGTTCCTGGATGCGAGGCACGCTGGGTGTGCAGCTCCGAGGATGAAATCCTGGTCAATGTGGCCTCGCACGCCCGTGAAGTCCACGGACTGGACCGGGTCACCGATGATCTCGAGCAGGCGGTTCGCGGGTCCATCGTGGCGGTCGCCTGAGCGGAGCTCCGCACACCGTGGCTGTGGGAATGGCGCCGGGCCGCTCCGCATGGGCTGACCTTCTGGACCAGGCCTGCCGCGGCGAGGGCTTGGGCGTGGCGTACCAGCCGGTCGTTGACACCGCCCGCGGCACCGTGGTCGGCTACGAAGCCTTGGCCCGGTTCCCGGGGTTCGATGAGAAGAGCCCCGAAGTGTGGTTCTCGGCCGCGCGATCCGAGGACCGCGCGGCCGAGTTGGAGGCTGCCGCCCTGCGGATAGCGCTCAAGGCTCGGGAGATGCTTCCGACCAACTGCTTCCTTACCGTCAATGTGTCGCCCGATCTGCTGGCCTCCGATGAGATCCGCCGCATTTGGCGTGCGCAAGGGGACCTTTCCGGCCTCGTCATTGAACTCACCGAACAAGTACCGATTGATTCCTATGGTCATCTTGCTCCGGATCTGGACCGGCTGCGGGCTGCGGGCGCCTTGATAGCGGTCGACGACGCCGGTGCCGGCTACGCGGGGCTCCGGCACCTCCTCTCCCTACGTCCTTCGATCATCAAGATTGACCGGGAACTGGTCCGCGATGTGGACAGCGATGAGGCCAAACGGGCCCTGATCGAGATGCTTGGGACATTCGCCGGCCGGGTTGATGCCTGGATCCTGGCCGAGGGAATCGAAACCGCGGAGGAACTGGAGACGGTCGCGGCCCTTGGTGTCCCGCTGGTGCAGGGCTACTACCTGGCCCGGCCGTCCGCCCCCTGGGCGTCGATCCCGTTGGAAACCGCGCACCGGCTGGCCGCCCGGGACAGAACGGGCCGCGGGAACGCTGTCCGCCATATCGTTGAGCCGGCCTTCACGGTGTCCACGGTTGCGGCCGCGGCCGATGCCTTCGCGGTGGATGCGCGGTTGCAGTTCGTGGTGCTCCTGTCAGACGACCGGCGGCCAGTCTGCATCCTCGACCCATTCGCGGCGGCCAATGGCTGGACCGCTCCCGGCTTGCGCCTGAATCTGGACACGCCCATCGCGGCCGCGCTGGCCCGCGCCGTGACGCGCCCGCAGGAGCATCGGTTCGAGCCGATGCCGGTGACCGACAATGCCGGCCGGTTTGCCGGCATCGTCCGGATGGAGCGCCTGATTACCGCGTTGGCGGGCAGCGAGTCCTCGGCGTCCGCCTAGCGCGCTGGGCCCGGCGCGCCAGGCGCCGCTCCCGGTCCGCCGGTGTCCGGTTCTGGTCCCGGCCGGGGCGCTCCGGGTGGTGCTCCCGGTCCGCCAGCCCCTGGTTCCGGCGCTGCGGGCCACGGTCCCGGTTCCCCGGGCATTGCTCCCGGGCCGGCAGCCCCTGGCGTTGAGCCCGGTCCGCCGGTCCCAGGCATTGAGCCCGGTCCGCCAGCCCCAGGAGCTACTCCCGGTCCCGGGCCGACTGGTCCCGGCCCTGGTCCCGGCCCCGCCGCCCCAGGCGTTGAGCCCGGCTCGGGGGTCCAGTTTCCCGCTGCCGTTCCGGGCACCCCGGGCATCGGTGGCCCCTCGGGCGGCGAACCGGCCGGGGGCTCGTCGGCGCCTTGGTCGAGGCGGAAGGGCGGGTACTCATCGCGCATCAGCAGCACGTAGGCCGCCAGCCGATAGGACCAGCGGTTGATCCCCATGATGAAGGCAAACAGTTCGTAGCGGTAGCGGGCGGTGAACAGCAGGATCACGGCGGTGATCAGGATGAGCAGTCCCAGCAGGGACAGACCCCACGAGGACACCGACACATCGTCGCCCCAACTGCGGCTCCAGACGAGTCCGCTGCCGCTGGTGAAGATGCCAACGATCAGCAGGTGCGGAATGGCCAGCAGCCACCACTTCACCAGCACCAGCCCGTGCGAGAGACGCTGCGGATAGGCAACGTCCAAGTCGGCGGGATATTCGGCGGTGGCCAGCGTGAACGGCGGGTACCGGTCGGTGCCCAGCGCCGAGTATCCGTAGAACCCCACCCGCCAGGACCAGCGCAACACCCCGACGTTGAAGCAGAACCAGGACCGCGGGTACCGGCCAGTGAACAGGATGACGATTCCGGCCGCGATGGTGCTGACCACCAGCGCGAACCACAGCAGTGCCAGGACAATGTAGTGCGGGATGACCAGCAACCACTTGACCAGCCACAGCCCGCGCGAGAGCCGGCTGTCCAAGTAGCCTGCGAGCCGGACGGGATACACCGTCGTCGGCGGCCTCTCCCAGCCCGCGTTGCCGGCCAAGGCGGCGCCCGGGCCTTGGCCGGGCCGGGGGCGGCCGAGGTCGATATTCCGGCCTAGCCCCGCGGAACCGAGCAGCAGCAAGGGAATTCCGATGACCAGCGCAATGATTCCGGGGATCAGCAGACCGCCCCCGATCGGCCCCAGCAAATCGGAGCGTGCGCCGGCCTGCAGGTCCACCCAGACCGGACGGCTGGCATCAGTGTTCATCACCACCAGCGACCATTGTCCGGGTTGCACCTCCCAGGAGATGGTTTGGGAACCGGTGCCGGAGGCGGATTGGGTCCAGAAGTCCTGCTCCGCCGGTGCCGCGGGGGCGCGGTTGCCGGGCGTCGTCCGGTCACGGTCCCGCCAGGACATCTGCCCTTCCCCGGTTTGGGACCACGAGGCGCCCCGGAGCGGCGTCACGGGCACGTCCCGCAGATAAGTCTGGACGTCGGAGGCCTTGGCGATGCCCACGAAGACCTCCTGATCCGGGACCACGGCCTCGGCGCGCACCTGCACACTGGCCATGTCGCCGACCGGTGGCATCCCCTCGGACCAGGGGTCCACCACCACGGACGGACTGGTCAGCGCGTAGCCGGTGCTCTGGTATTGCCGGGTGCCGCCAGTCAGGTAGCCGCCGTCGCCTTGCGCGGCAGAGGCGCCCAACACGATCGATCCGGCGATGGTCATCCCTAGCCCGAGCATGCTCAGCAGCACGCCAAGGATCAACAGGACCCAGTTGCCGGGCTTCATACGGGCCCGCGGAGGGCCGGGAGGGGGTGCGTACGATGGGGCTGGTTGGGCGGTCATGGCGATCCTTTCGCACCGCGCCAATACCGTTGTCGGCGCGGCCGCCTAGGGCTGGATGGGTAGAATCTTGGCGGCCAGATCGGCTCCCCACTGACGCGCCCGGGCCTCCTCCTCCGGCATCAATTGGTTGGTAGAGGTAACCAGAAAGCTCTCCGGCTCGGCCAATAGCTCAAAACCGTGCCGGCGCAGGGCCTTGGCAATCGTGTGGCTGGCCCGGCCGGTGAACAGCGCCGGAGCGTTGACCCTGGTGTCGAATGCCGCGGCCTTGCCGGTGGTCTTGTCCAGCGACGCCAGCCAGTCCCGCACCGCCGGCCCGTGGGCCGCGGGGTCCAACTCCAACTCATCCTTCGGGGCTTCCTTCACCGCAGCCTTGCGGGTGGATTCCCGGCTAAGTCCGTGCACGTGGGTGGGTGCACCCACCACCAGGACGTCGCCGGGACGGATCCCCCGGTCACGTGCAGCTTCCACAGAGAATACTTCTGCCGGGCAATGCGCCTCGGTCAGCCCGCGGCCGATGGCTCCCGCAATCTGGTGGGTATTGCCGTACATGGATTCATAAACCACGACTACAGCCATGCTGTGCTCCTTCTGCCGCGTCCCTGAGTCGTTTACGCCCCAGCGGACGTCTGTGGCCGGGCCGAACGGAGGTCGTGGGCGATCCCCCGTGCCCAATCCTCGATCTGGTCCCAGTCCCGAAAGTCCCCGAAGCGTGCGCCCAGCATGCGGAACAGGACGCCGGTCCAGCGCGGAAAATCTTCCTCCCGCGCCACCCCGGAGAATAAGCCGTGCCCACGCGGACGCACCAGATCCCGCAGCGCCCCGGCCAGGCGCCGGTCCTGCGCCTTGCGTGCCGACGCGCGGACCGGACGCGGCAAACTGGCGGACATCCCCACACTGAAGAGCCACACGGGACGGGCCGCCAGTTCGCTCGCATGCCGTTGGACGAAGGCCATGGCCTCCGGCAGCCACGCTTGGTGGTGAATCGCACTGCCCAGCACCACGGCATCGTAACCTTCGAGGCCGCCCAGCTGGCTGACGGGAAGAACGTCCGCTTCCAGGCCTTCTTGTGCCAGCACTCTCGCGATTCGCTGCGCGATGTCCACGGTCGAACCGTGGGCGCTGGCATGACCGATCAAGACCTGCACTGCGGCACCACCCCCCTTGGCGTGCTTCCCCAATCCGTCGGACGGTTGGCCCCCACCGGTCCCGTACGGCTGCAGGCACCATGCTACTCAGCCGCCCGGTACGTGAATAGGGCTGGGTGTGCTGCAGGCGCACCGGATGTTGTGCCCGCTGGCTGACGACGACGGCGGTGCTTACCTTCCGGCCAGCGCTCGGCTGACAATCCGGGGTTCCGGATTGGTCAGTACCTCGCCGCCCACCAGCACGGTGGGGACGGTTTCGTTCCCTTGGTTGTGTTCGCGCACGAAAGCAGCGCCCTCCGGGTCCCGCCAGATGTTCACCCAGTGGGCGCCGCGGCCGCTGCGGCCCAAGGATGCCTTCAACCGCAGGCAGTAGACGCAGCCGGGCCGCCAGAAGATGACCACACCGCCGTCGTCGATCTTGGCTTTAATCGACGCCCACGGCTCCTGCCGGCCGCCGAAGAACGGGCTGACCGCCCACGCGGCGGCCAGCAGCACTATGGCAAAAACGATGCCCGCCAGCCAGTCGCCGTCCCGTCCGGACGAGACCAGCAGTGCCACCGCCGCAGCGGCGAATACAACTGCCCCAAACCAGCGCTCAAAGCGTTTCATGGCCACAGACTACCCGGCTGTGAGACCGTTCTTTTCGCCGCGCCGGACGACATTCCGCGCGGGCGCCAAGGTTTCTCCCAGCTTTTGCCATGCCGACGCCCATCTGGGCCGACTAACGTCGCACACTGGCCACCGAGATGGGAGATCAGTGTGACGAAGAAATGGTTGTTGAGCCTGGCTGTTGCCGGCTCCATCGCCGTCCTCACCGCCTGCGGCGGAGCGCCCGCGGACGGCGGCGCCAGCCCGGCCGCGTCGGCCGAAGCCAGCGCCGGCGCCGAGGGACAGGCGCAGATGCCTGAGCCGGACCTCAAGGACATCCCGGATGTAGTGGCGGAAGTCAACGGCACCAAAATCACCAAGGACAAATTCACCACCGCCTACGAAGGTCAGTTCCAGCAGATGGCCATGCAGTCCCAGATGACGGGCCAAGAGGTGGACCAGGACGCGCTGAAGAAGCAGACCGCCGAGGCCCTGGTCGGCACGCAGCTGCTGATCCAGGAGGCCGACCACCGCGGCATCAAGGCACCGCAGAAGGATGTGGACGCCGAACTGGAGAAGATGGCCAAATCCAACGAGTTCAAGACCGTCGACGAGCTCATGGCCGCGATCAAGAAGCAGGGCATGGACGAGAACGAGGTCAATGCCGAAATGCAGACGCAGGTCAAGGTGAACAAACTCATCGCGGAGGAGACCGGCAACACCAAGCCCTCCGAAAAAGAGCTGAAGGCCGCCTACGATCAGGCCAAGCAGCAGCAGGAGGCGATGGGCGAACAGTCCGGCCAGAAGGCCGAGGTTCCCTCCATGGAGGAAATGCGCCCGAACCTGGAAGAGCAGGTGAAGGCGCAGAAGGAGACCGAGGCCACCCAGGCACTGGTCACCGGGCTGCGGGAAAAGGCGGACGTCAAGATCCACCTCTGATTCTTCCCTAGCCAGCAGCGTTCGACGCCGGTGCCCGCCTTAGGTGGGCACCGGCGTCGTTATCTGGGCGCTGCACCCGCGCTGTCTGGACTGAGGCATGTCTGCTCAATCTGCGGCCTCCGAGTGTTCCACGCTGCGTGGATGGATCGATTCAACCCCATTTCGGATGAATTGAAGGGCGATGCTGCTCGCCGGAAAATGCTGCGTACGGCCAGTCGCGGGGCGGCGGGACTAACGGGCGGTGAACAAGTTTTTTTCAAGTTCTGCATTTCACCATGATGAAGTCAGCAAAGGTGAAAAAGACGGGTTCATTCATGACGAGAATCCAAGCAAGCGGTCCTGTCAGTGGCGGGGACGGGCTGGTGCTGACCCGGCGGCAGCTCGGGTTGCTGTTCGGGGGCGGGGCAACTGTCCTCATCGGCGGCGTCGGCTTCGCTGTGGTGGCCAAGACCGTTCAGCATGCGCAGACCGAGGCGACGACGGCTTTCGGTTCCATCCGGCTGCTGCGTGCGGCGCGGCTGGCGCGACTCTCAGCGGACGGAATGCCATCGCCGCTGGTGGGCCAGACGGCACTGGCCAAGATGTCCGGCGGCGGGACGATCACGGCCGCGGGCACCGGAATCGGTGCCGGGTTGAGCGCGGCCGGCACAGGGCATGGCGGCCACGGCGGCGCGGTGCCGGGCCTGCGCTGGCCGCAGCCTGAAAACCACACGTGGGGCGATGTGGTTCTGCTCGAGCTTGAAGTCCACAACACTGCGGCCGAGGCCGTGCCGTTCTCGCCGGGCCAGTTGCGCTTGCGTCCGACGATCAGCTCCGCCAGCATCAGTCTGCAGGACGCGGCCCGGGACGCAGGGCCGCTGGCACCGGGCGTGCCGGAGCGGCTGTGGGTCAGTTTCCTAGCGCCTGAGACGGCCGGCCGCTTCGTCGTGGAATTCGCTGACCCACTGCAGGACACCGTGGTGGATCTACGCGTGCCCGAACTCGTCATCGTGATGGAGCAATCATGAAGGTTCTGGAAATCCACATCAATGACGGCTACCTGCCGATGGTCGATGGCTCGCTGGTCTACCATCGCGGCTATGGCGAGCGGCGGACCGCCACTACGGATCCGAAGCCGGCGCTGGCGCTGATCCCGCACGTTTTCACCCGGAGCGGCGACGTAGTCAAGAGCCGGCACTACCCGCTGGATGCCGAGAAACCGCCGCTTGGCCGGCCGGAGCCGGCCTACAAGGACCCGTTCAATCCCGGCGAGTACCTGGTTCACAAGGAGTTCTGGGCCAGCATCTACCCCGAGCGCGGGCTGATCGCGGAGGCCGGCAGCACCATCCGACTCCGCGTGACCAATCATCTGGCCGAACCGCACGCGCTGCAGTTCGTCGATGCTGAAGGCGCAGGTCGGCATGTCGGCACGGGCCGCATTGCTCCGGGGCAGTACAAGGACCTTGAGTTCGAGGCGCCGGCGCCGGGCACGTACGTCTTCTGCGATCCGGGCGGCGACGAGGACAATCCGACGGCGGACCCGGTCCAGCGCATCCTCGGGCTCTATGGCGCGCTGCTGGTCACCGACCCGGACCATGCCTGGCGGCTGCAGCCGGACGGGCCGGAGTTCGAGCGGCAGTGGCTGTGGATCCTGCACAATGTGGACCCGCAGTGGGCGCGGCTGGCGTCACGCGGGCAGGCCGTGGACCCGGACAAGACACCGGCCTTCCCGCGCTACTTCACGCTGAACGGGCGCGCCGGCTTTCAGTCGCTGGCGGTGACCACCGACAAGGCGCTGAACGAGCAGCGCGAAGAAGACTCGCTGATGTCCGGTTCGGCTAGGTCCGTCGACGTGCGGGACTTCAGCCAGCAGGGCACCGAGGACACCATCCGGACCGGGCAGCTGATGCGCTTCGTCAACGCCGGGGTGGTCCACCACCAGCTGCACTTCCACGGGAACCATCTCTGGACGGTGCGCCGCAACGGGACGTTCTTCCCGCGCAGTGGCGGCTTTATCGACGATGAAGGCCACATCGTGCTGCAGCAGTGGGAGGACGTGGTGGAGGTCCACCCGCTCGACCGCAAGGATTCGATCTTGCCGCTGCGCCGCCCGCCGGAAGCCACAGACCAGATCTGGGACGCCCGCGCAGGCGACTGGCACTACCCGATGCACTGCCATGCGGAGCCGTCGCAGATTGCCCGCGGCGGCATGTACCCCGGCGGGCTCGTGGGTCATTGGACTATCGCGGGTCCGGCGGAGGCGCCGGAGCCGCCGGGAAAGGTGACGCCGCCGCCCGGCCCGGACGGGGACAAGCAGCGAGCGCTGACTGCGAAGCCCGGCAGCGCCATCAAGCCGCCGGACCACAAGCTCTACCGGACGCAGGTGGACTTCAGTTCGGACCAGATCCACGAGGGCAGCCCGAAGACGGAGTTCCGGCTCAAGCCCGACCGCAGCGAAGAGTTCGATTTCTTCAACCGCAAGATGGAGTTCGACGACGGCGCCAAACACGAGATGTGGACGTTCCAAACCAGGAACTCCGGCCGGATCTTCCCCGCGCCGCTGATCCGGATCACCGAGGGGCAAGTCTTCCACGGGACGGTGAAGCCCAGCAAAAAGGTCCACACCATCCACTGGCACGGCATGGAACCCGACCCCCGGAACGACGGTGTCGGGCATACGTCCTTCGAGGTATCCGGGCACTACACCTACCAGTGGCGGCCGGAAAAGGGGCGGCCGGGCAATCCGAACTTCGGCGCCTCCGGCACGTACTTCTACCACTGCCACGTCAACACCACGCTGCACGTGCAGATGGGCATGTTCGGTCCGCTGATCATTGACCCCTATGTCCACCCGAACTATCCGATTAGCAAGGGCGCCCGGAGGGCGTTCGTGGACGGACCGGAATACGACATCGAAACCGAGACCATTCTGGTCCCGTACTCGCTCGACCCGCGGTGGCACGAGTTGAATCACGCCGCCGGGCTCTCCGGCGAAGACGTCGGTCTGGACGACTTCCGGCCGAAGCACTTCTATCTGGTCGGCGGCAATCTCGCGGCGCGGCCCAGGAAGGAAGGACCGCTGCTGCTGTCCTCGATGAAGGCCAACGTGGCAGGCAATGGCCGCAAGCCCACCCTGCTGCGCCTGCTCAACGCCAACTACTACCCGGTCAACGCGAGGTTCACCGACATGGCCGGCAAGCCCGTACGCATGGCCGAACTGATCTCACACGACGGTCGCGCCTTCCGCGATACCTCTGCCCCAACCGGTCCAGCGCTGCCCATCGGCGAGACGGACAGTCCACTGATCACATCCCTGATCAACTTCGGGGCGGCGGAACGGTACGACATGCTGCTACGTCCGCCGAAGCCCGGCAAATACAAGCTGACCGTCGAACTCACGCACTGGATCACAACGAAGGTGCTCTTCAAACGGGAAATCACTATCACCGCAAGCTAGCGCCATGTCGCCAGCTCCGGGGTCAACGCGGAGCTATTGAAAAGGCGCTCCCCTGACTACCGGTGC
The DNA here is from genome assembly GCF_053607305.1 of Arthrobacter sp. NPDC055138. Taxonomy (NCBI): domain Bacteria; kingdom Bacillati; phylum Actinomycetota; class Actinomycetes; order Micrococcales; family Micrococcaceae; genus Arthrobacter; species Arthrobacter sp. NPDC055138. The sequence goes on along the minus strand of NZ_JBSGTH010000003.1, from coordinate 193,018 downwards.
CCCAGCGTATTTGCATCTGCAGAGAGTCCGTTGCGCGCTGCCGGTCCCAACTTGGCGGTGACGTCACTGACCCAGTAAACCTCTGACTTGGGAAAATGCGGGGCTGAGGTTTGGAGGTCGTGCTGGTGTCGTAAGCGCCGGTATAGGAAAAACGGAGTCTTCGTGCTGCTTGTCGTGAGATTTGAGGTGGCAGCTGTCAAAGGAGGCGGGCCGGCTGCCGAACCGCCGCGTAGAGCAGCATGTCCCGGCGTTGGCCACCGATGACCTGGTAGCTGCGCAGCAGGCCTTCGCAGCTGAAGCCGGCCGCTTCGGCGGTGCGGAAGGACGCCGTGTTCCACGGCTCAATGTAGAGCTCCAGCCGGTGCAGCTCCGGGATGGACCAGCCGAAGGCTGCCAGGGCAGCCAGCGCGTCCGCCGCGCGGCCCCGTCCGCGGTGCGCTGGCGCCATCAGGTAGCCAGCCGTGGCCCGGCCCTCCGGCAGGTAGGTCAGCCACAGTCCAATCTGGCCCAGCGCCCGGTCCGTCTGCGCGTCCGCCACGGCAAACGAGTATCCCGCGCCGGAGGTGAACCGCCCGTTCTGGCGCAAGATCCATTCCACCGCCTCGTCCTGTGGGCACGGCGACGGAATGGAACTGATCAGCGGAATGTACGGGTCTTCGGCCAGCTCCATGGCCAGGTGTGCGTCCTCGCTGCGGAACTGGCGCAGCAGCACCCCGCCGTGCGCCGGCGGAACCTCTGGCCAAGCGAGTGGCAGGCGTGCATCCATGGATTCGATTCTGCCAGCTGCCGCCGGGTTGACCAGCGGTGGCGTCACCAGGCCGGGTCGCTAAGCCTGAAGAATCCGGCGAGCGACTCCTGCGGGAATCACCGCCAGTGGCCCCGATCCTTCCGTTCGGGGCCACTCGCAGCGATGCTGGGCTCCTGGCTCGGCAGCTGCCGAGCCAGCCGAGCCTGTGTTACTTGTTGGCTGCCGTGGGCGCCGCCATCTTCGATTCGACTTGGTGCGGCCCTCCGGTAGAGGGGCGGACGTCGAAGTCGAAAATTGAGGTGGGCAGGTACACGGTGGAGCACGAGTTCGGGATGTCAACGACGCCGGAAAGCCGGCCCTCGATCGGCGCGGCGCCGAGCAGCAAGTAGGCCTGCTCCCGGCTGTAGCCGAACTTGGTGAGGTAGTCGATGGCGTGCAGACACGCCCGCTGATAGGACAGGTGCGAATCCAGGTACTTCTGCTCACCGTCCAGGGTCACCGAGGTGCCGGAGAACGCGAGCCATTCGCTGAACCGGGGATCCACGATGCCCGGCATGAAGATGGCGTTCTCGCTGACCCCGTAGGTGTCCATGCCACCCTTGATCAGATCGACACGCAGGTCCAGGAAGCCGCCCATTTCGATAGCACCGCAGAAGGTGATCTCGCCGTCGCCCTGGGAGAAATGCAGGTCGCCCATTGACAGGTTGGCACCGTCCACGAAGACCGGGTAGAAGACCCGGGTGCCCTTCGAAAAGTTCTTGATGTCCTGGTTTCCGCCGTTTTCACGAGGGGGCGCGGTGCGGGCCGCTTCCCCGGCCACGCGGTCGAAATCAGACTGCGGCACGCCACCGAGAACAGCGTCTTGGGGAAGGGGAGGCAAGGCCAGCGGCGGCACCCGGTTCGGATCCGTCGCGATGAGGTCGCCCTCGCGCTTGTTCCACTTGGCCAGCAGTTCCGCGGACGGAGCCGTGCCCATCAGTCCGGGATGGATCAGACCGGTGAACGAAACCTCGGGAATGTGCCGAGACGATGCCACTTGGCCGGTGAAGTCCCAGATGGCCTTGTAGGCATCCGGGAACTGTTCGGTCAGGAACCCGCCGCCGTTGTTCCGGGAGAAGATACCGGTGTAGCCCCAGCCTTGCCCGGCCAATGGCCCCGAATCTTCCTGTGGGACTGGACCAACATCAAGGATGTCCACCACCAGCAGGTCGCCGGGCTTCGCCCCTTCGACGGCGAAGGGGCCACTGAGTTTGTGCACTGTCGGAAGCGGGGCGTTGAGGATGTCCTCCGCCGAGTCGTCATTGACGATCGCGCCGTCAAACCATTCACGGCAATGCACGCGGAAAGAATCACCGGGCCTGACCGTGGCCACCGGCGGGATCTCGGGATGCCATCGGTTGTGACCGACTTTCTCCTGGTCCTCGAATTTCTTTGTCGAATCAAGGGGGAATATAACCTCGGGCATTGTTCTCTCTCCTTAGGATGTTCGGCAAAAACGGGTTTCCTCAGGGCCTGGGCAGCTTTTGGTGCAGCGGGTTGGCGGTGTAGGCAGGGCGGTTCTTTCCCTGACCGGGCAGTCCGGTGACAACCGGCGGTTCGTGCGCACTGCGTTTGGAGTTGTCGATGAGCCGGAATTCTGCCGAGCCGGCAATGGAAAGGTGCGGAGCGCTCATCTTCCGACGTGACGTTGTGCCGCAGGACGGACAGGGCGTCGAATCAGGCGCTTCCCCCATTCCGCAGATCAGGTCGAAAACCGCGCATTCGGGGCACCGATATTCGTACGTAGGCATCAGAGGCGGTTTCCTTCCTACAGCTTGTCCCTTAAGCGGTGGTGGCCGTGGCCGTATCTTCGCTGGTACTCGTATGCGGAAAGCCCCTGCTGGCCAGGAAAAAGGCCACGGCCAGGCAGATTGCTCCTGCCACTGCCATGATCAGGGCACTGCCCCCGCCGGTCTCATATCTGTTCAGCAACAGGAGGAACGCCGGGATGGTGCCGGTCAGGAAGCTGACGAGGATAGTGAACCAACCGGTTGCGAGGGTAAGCGTTTCCTTGTGCAACCCCAGCACCAGGAAGAACATGAACCAGAGCACCGCCCAAATGAGCCAGATGGAGCCGAAGACCGGATCATTGACGGAGGTGAACTGGATCACTCCAATGATGACGGCGCAAATGGCGACGAACAGGGAGAACCAGCCCAGCCCTTCTCCGGGGTAACCAGTGACCTGAAGAATTCCGACGTACAGGTACGTAAAGCCGAAAAGGTACAGCCCGGCCGCACCGAAAATCACTGCAGGATCGTTATTTGCCTGCAGAATAATGAGCGTCGGGAAGATGACCTGCATGGTACCGACAAAAAAGTTAAGGATGGCAGCTGATTTTCCCGGAATGAGCCCCACCAGCATTAAGCCGTTGATGAACAAAACGGCACCAACATACAATAAACCGACACTGCCCATGTTCGCTCCATCGCGATACAGGTGATGCTTGAGGTGTAGCACTGACGAGTATGGTGTAAAACCCCGTTTGGAAGGCTAAACACCACGCACCGCAATCGGCGCCTAAATAGCACGTGTTGGATAGTGCGGCCCAGCATAGTGGGCCAAATTCTGGAGTGTCAACGACGTGGCGTTTAACCTGCGTGGACGGCCGAATCCGTCGGGTTAAAGCAGCGCCAGGGCCAGTCCGGCGGCGGCTGCCGCAAAGGTAAGGATCAGCGTGCCCGCCGCATTGATCAGGGCAAGGATTGGGCGGCGGGCCTGCAGGAGGCGGACGGTGTCCACGCTCGCCGTGCTGAAGGTGGTGTAGCCGCCCAGGAACCCGGTACCCAACACGGTCTGCAGGGCGGCCGGGGCGCCGTGGAAAATGACGGCTCCGGCGAGCAGTCCCATGAGCAGCGAACCGCTGATGTTGACCAGGATGGTGCCCAGGGGCAGCTCGCCGCGGAAGCGTGAACTGATCAGCCCGCCGATCACAAAGCGGGCAACAGCGCCCGCCCCGCCGGCAAGCATCACCAGAAAAATGGTCATTCCACGTCCGTTTCGGCGCCGCCGGCGTTCCCAGGACCTGCGGCACGGCGAGCCGCGGCCACCCACACCCCGGCCGCACCGGTTACCAGCCCGCCGATCACGGACAGCAGCATGAAAGCCACGGCGTCGGCAATCCGGTCGGCTGCCAGGAGAAGGTTGGCGTCCAAGGCAAGGGTGCTGTACGTAGTGAAGGCTCCCAAAAAACCAGTGCCGGCGAGCAGCCGCAATGTCTGCCGCGCGCCAACATCCGGCCCGCGCCGTGCGAGTGCTTCCAGTAACAGTCCGAGCGCGAAAGCCCCGCCGAGATTAATAATGAGGGTCGGCAGCGGCCACCCGTCGGGTGTGGGGATGGCCGTGTTGAGCAAGTACCGGCACAGGGTGCCCAAAGCCCCACCGCCCATGACAATCAAGATGGCGGGCAGCTGCAGGTGCAGCGGTCTGGAGCCGGGGCGTTCTCGGCCGCCGCGGCTCATGGGTTTACCCTGCTGGGCAACTGGCTACGCAACAGCACATCAGCCAGTCTAGGGTTTCCCGGCCGGGTTCAAGGGATAACCGACACGGCGGAGTTCCGGCTCGACGCCTCTACCCGCTGTGCGCGGCAGGGACGGCGGTCAACAGCGTCAGCAGCGCCTCGCCGGGGGCCACGCCGTTAATAACGTAATCGCCCACCGCTTGTTGCCGGTAGATGGCGGGGTTGTGCGAGGAGATGGTCCTGGCGTTGCGCCACAGCCGGTCCAGCTGCCGCGAGCTGGAGGTTGCGGACGCGCCGCCGACTTCGAACACCCGCGAGATCAGCCGCAGCACCTGGTCAATAACGATGGGCTGGATCCCAAAGACGTGTGCATCCGCACGGGAAAAATCGCCGACGACGGCGGTGCCCTCCTGCTGCGCCGCGCTCGCCTGCTGCACCGTGCGCGCCGCCGCGAGGACCGCGGCCTTCACCGTTTCCACGGTGCCGAACGTCTCGCCGATGACCTGCAGGGACACCTGGTCCTTGGTGGGTGCGATGCCCGGATTGAACAGATTGCGGGTGCGCGACCGGACAAAGCCGGTGATCTCCTCCAGTGCCGCCGCAGCGATGCCGGCCAAGTTGGCCAGGTGCACCAACTGATACACCGCGTGCTGGATGCCGCCGCCGGCTTCCTCACTCCCGCGGAAATGCAGGAAGCGCGGGTCCACTTCCACGTCGACGAACTCCGCGGTGCCGGAGCCGGTCAGCCGCTGGCCGAAGCCATCCCAGTCGTCGTGGACGCTCACGCCGGCGGCGCCGGCGCTGACCTGGACGGTGGCGAAGCCCTGTTCCCCCGTTTCCAGGTGCGTCGCGAGCACACTCACCACGATCCAGTCGGCAAAGATCGATCCGGTGGTGTAGTACTTGGTGCCGTTGAGCAGCAGCTTTCCGTCCTGTTCCACCACCCGGGTGGACTGGGCGGCGAAGGTCCCAGCGCGCTCGCTCTCCGCGTTGCCCACCAGGGCGCCCGCGGAGAGCTCGGCCAGCCAGTGGTCACGGTAGGCGGTCTCCGGATGTGCCAGCACAAACTCGGTGAACCCGATGTGGCCGCGCAGCGCCTGCGGGATGTTCGAGTCCACGGCGCCCAGCTCAATCAGCAGCCGGGCCAACTGGTCCACGGTGACGCCGAAGCCGCCGGCCCGCACCGGCACGCGGAGCCGGCCGAAGCCTGCTTCACGCAGCCAGCCGATCTGGTCAAACGGCAGCCTGCGGTCCCGCTCCCGCTCAAGGGCGCCTTCGCGGATCCGACTGAACACCGGTTGGAAAATCGCATCCAGCTCCTGGTCCGTGACGGCGCGGGCTGCGGAAAGGGTGTGGGTCATGAGTGGGCTCCTTCAACGGTCGGTGTCCCGGCGGCAGCGGGCGTGTTCCGGCTGCCCGGTACCAGTCCAAGCTGGGGCAGCGAGGCCAGCAGCTCGCGGGTGTAGGGGTGCCGGGGTCGGTTGAAGACCTCCTCGGCGCTGCCTTGCTCCACGGCCCTGCCGTCCTTCATCACCAGCACCCGGTCGCTCATGTGGTGGATCACGCCCAGATCGTGGGAAATGAACAGGTAGCTCAGGCCCAGTTCCTGCTGCAGGCCGGTGAGCAGGTCCAGCACCTGGGCCTGCACGGAGACATCCAGGGCGGACACCGCCTCATCCAGCACGATGACTTCCGGTTCCGGCGCGAGCGCCCTGGCGATGGCGAGGCGCTGACGCTGGCCGCCGGAGAGCTGGAGCGGGTGCTTGGCCAGGTGTTCCACCTGCAGGCCGACCTGGCCGGCCAGCTCCCGGACGCGCGCTGCCCGCTCGGCTTCGCCGGGATAGTCCTGCCGCGCGATGGCGTCCAGGAGAATCCGTTCGGCGTTCCAGCGCGGGTCGAACGAGCTCAACGGGTCTTGGTAGACGACGGTGACCGAGCGGCGGCGGGAACGACGGGCCGCCGTCGAGATTCCGGTCCACGCTGCACCGTCCAGCAGGACCCGACCGGCATCCGGTTCCAGCATCGCCAGCGCGATCTTGGCCGTGGTGCTCTTGCCCGAGCCGGATTCGCCGACGATCCCCAGCGTCTCCCCCGCCCGGAGCTCAAAGGAGACGCCGGCGACGACGGTGCGCAGCACGCCGTCGTGGTCTTGGTAGCGCTTGACCAGTCCCTCCGCTTGCAACACCGGCGGGGCGTCCGTGGGGCGTACGGTCCGGGGTCGCCGGCTGGTGGCGGTGATCCGTGCACGGCCGTCCTTGCTCAGCGGGGTCCCCTTGGTGTGCTCGGACGGAATGGCGTCCAGCAGCGCCCGGGTGTAGTCGTGCTGCGGGTGGTACAGCACCTGTCGGGCCGGGCCCTGCTCCACGATGGCGCCGCCCTGCATCACGGCTACATGGTCGGCCAGCGTGGCCACCACCGAGAGGTCGTGGCTGATCAGCACAATCCCCGTGCCGCGTTGCTTCATCCGGCCCAGCAGCTCCAGGATCTGCGCCTGCACGGTCACGTCCAAGGCGGTGGTGGGCTCGTCGGCGATCAGGATCTTGGGGTCCAGCGCGATGGCGGAGGCGATCAACGCCCGCTGGCGCAGCCCGCCGGAGAGCTCATCCGGGCGCTGCCCGGCGCGCAGTTCCGGCTGCGGGACGCCCACGCTGGCCAGAAGCTCCACGGCCCTCGCCGTGCGCGATCGCTTATTGCCCCAGCCATGCAGCCGGAGCGCCTCTTCGATCTCCTTGCCCACCGGGCGCAGCGGATCCAGCGAGACCAGGGCGTCCTGCAGCACGAAACCGATGTCCTTGCCGCGCAGCTGGCGCCACTGCCGCTCCCCCAGCGTCCCGATCCGGTGGCCGGCCAGTTCCAGCCGCTCGGCCTGCACCGATGCGTTGGCACCGGGCAGGCCCACCAGGGTGCGCGCGGTGACGGACTTGCCGGACCCGGATTCGCCCACGATGGCCAGGCATTCGCCCGCGGCCAGCCGCAGGTCCACGCCCTTGACCACGTGGTTCAGCCCGGCGTCCCGGCCGCGGCCGGTGCGGAAGGAGACGTTCAGGTTCCGGACGTTCAGCAGTTCCTGCCGGAGGGTGCCGGCGGTTGCGGTGTGTTCCAGCGTGGCGGTCATGATCGGGCTCCTTCAAGCTTCTTCTGCAGGTGGTGTCCCAGGACGGTGGCAGCCAGGGCAATGGCGACGATGGCCAGGCCGGGCATCACTTCCAGCCACCAGGCCCGGGTGATGAACATGCGGCCGGCATCCAGCAGCGCACCCCATTCCGGCGACGGCGGGGCAACGCCCAGGCCCAGGAAGGCCAGCCCGGACGCCCAGACAATGGATTGGCCGATGCCCAGGGTGACCACGGCGACCAGGGGGCGCATGGCGTTGGGGAAAACGTGCTGGCGCAGCACCGTCCAGCGGCTGTGCCCGAGCGCGTGCGCCGCCTCCACGTACCCGGAGTTCTTCACGGCGAGGACCTGGCCGCGGATCATCCGTGCGTAGCCGGGCGCGGTGCCCAGCCCCACAGCAACAATCTGGGTGGTGACGCTGGGCCCGTAGACGGTCACGAACAGCATGGCCAGCAGCAGCACCGGGAACGCGAACAGGACCTCGAGGCCGCGGCTGATCAGCCCGTCGAACACTTTCCCGCCGAGCCCGGAGACCACGCCCAGCACCACGGCGATGGTCATAGACAGCCCGGTGGCGCCGAGCCCGATCAGCAGCGACTCCCGGGTTCCGTAGACCACCCGGGTGTACAGGTCGCGGCCTGACTGGTCGGTGCCGAACGGATGGGCCAGGCTGGGTGCCTGCAGCGCGTTGGGCAGGTCGATGACGAACGGATCGCGGCCGGTGAGCAGCTGCGGTGCCAGCGCGGCCAGCACAAAGAAGATCACGACGGCGGCCGCCACCGCCGGGAGCAGCGGAACCTCGCGCAGCCGTTGCCACGCGACGGCGGGGACGTTGGCGGAGGCGTTCAGGGTGGAGGTGCTCATGCGTTCTTCAACCTCGGATCAATGAGTGTGTAGGCGATGTCCACCAGCAGGTTGGCCAGCACATAGATGGCGGCAATCAGGATGACAATGCCGCAGACCACCGGCAGGTCGCGGGAGTTGACCGCGGTGACCAGCACCTTGCCCAGCCCGGGGCGGCTGAAGATGCTCTCGGCGATCACCGCCCCGGAGAACAGCGAGCCCAGCGCCCAGCCGGACAGCGTGACGCCGGGCAGTACCGAATGCCTCAGCACGTGGCGGAGCCGCACGCCGGTATCCCCCATGCCGCGCATCCGGGCGGACAGGGCAAACGGTTGGTCCATGCCCTTTTCGAATTCCGTCCGGGTGACCTGGCCGAGGAACCCGGCCAGCGGGATGCCCAGCGTCAGGGCGGGCAGGACCAAACCGTCCGGTCCGGTGCCGCCGACCACCGGGAACCAGCCCAGATTCAGCGCGAACACCACCAGCAGGATCACGCCCAGCCAGTACTGCGGCAGCCCGGCCGCCACCGCCTCCAGCCCGGAGGCCGCCGAGGAGATGAGTCGGCTGCGCCGGGCGGTGCCCACGATCACCACGGCGGAGATGAGCCAGGCGACCAGCAGCGAGGCGAAGGTCAGGCCGATGGTGGGGCCCACCTGGTCGCCGATCACCTCGGTGACCGGCTTGTGCAGCTGGTAGGAGATGCCCCGGTTTCCGCTGGCCAGATCGCCCAGGAAGCGGAAGTACTGCACGATCAGCGGGTCGTCGAATCCGTATTTCGCGTTGATTGGTGCCAGTTCCGCCGCGGTGCGCTGTTGGACCTGCCCGGCGAGCTGGTTCAGCAGCAGCGTGGCACGGTCGCCGGGCAGCAGCGCCTGGATCAGGAACGTGAAGGTGGCTGCTGCCCAGACCACGCCGACGGCGGTCAGCAGCCGGCCGCCGGCCCGGCGCAGTCCCGGCGAGGTCAGCAGGTTGTTCGGCCGCGGCCGGCGGCGTTGCTGGCGGCTGGCGGGGTCGCCCGCGCCGCCGGTGCCGACGCCCGCGGCGGAGGCACCGCCGTCGTGCGCTCGGTCCTGCAGGAGCAGGCCGGTGTTGTGCTTGAGAGTGCTCATGGCGGCCGCTCCTTACTCGGTGAAGAAGGCGTCGTGGAAGACCGGCTCGCCCTGCGATGCCTCCAGCCAGACGTCTTGCAGGTTCTGGCTGGTGGCCACGGTGGAGGTCTGCGTGTACAGGCCCACGGCCACCGCCTCGTCGCTGAGCCGCTGCTGGGCCCGGGCGTAGAACGTGTTGGCCTCTTCGGTGCTGGCCGCCGAGTTCGCCTTCAGGATCAGGTCCTCGATCTCCGCGTTGTTGTAGAACGCCGTGTTCGCGTAGTTCGGGTTCTTGGCGGTGTTCTGCCGGAAGTTGATGTAGAGGATGCCGGCGGTGGGGCTCGTCCAGTAACCCAGCTGGGCATCGTAGCTGTCCGGCGTGGAATAGGCCCCGCCGAACAGGTCCGCCTGGGTGACCGGCACAAGGTTCACCTTGAAGCCGACCGGCTTGACCTGTTCTTGCAGGTTCTGCAGCGCGGTGGCGCCCTCGGTGGTGACGATCGAATTCAGGCCGAAGGCGATGTCGATCGCCAGCTCCTGCCCGTCCTTGGTGCGGACGCCGTCCGCGTTGCGTTCGGTCCAGCCGGCCTCGTCCAGCAGCGCGTTGGCCTTGGCCTGGTCGAACGGGTAGTCGTCGGCGATGTCCGCGTTGTAGCCCGGAGTGCTCTGGCTGACCGTGCCGTTGGGCTCGAACGGGACCACGCCCAGAAATGCCGAGTCCACCACGGCCTTGCGGTCCGCGCTGTAGGCGAAGGCCTGGCGGACCTTGGTGTCCGTGAACGGGCCCTCCACGGTATTCAGCGAGAGCGTGACCGGCCGGCCCGGCGTGATGTACTGCTGCACCTGGAACTGGGACTTGGCGGTTTCGAAGTCCACCGTGGGCACTTCGCCGATGGCGTCCGACTCGCCGCTGGCCAGCGAGCCGAAGCGCGAGGTGTTGTCCTGCACGAAGGACCAGACCACCGAATCCACGTAGGCCGGGCCCTGGTGTTTCGCGTTCTGCGGGGCGGAGTTGTAGTCCGGGTTCTGGTTGAACGTGACGGATTCGCCGCGCTTCCACTCGGCCACTGTGAACGGCCCGGAACCAATGGGAGCCTCGCAGTTCTGCTGTTCGGTCCGCTCTTCGAGGGCGGCGGCCGACTGGATGCCGAAGTAGCCCTGGCTCAGCGCGGAGAGCAGCGGCGAGTACGGCGCGGACAGCTTCACTTCCAGCGTGCTGGCGTCCACCGCTTTGCTGGACTCGTAGTACTCCTGGATGTAGGCCTGCACGGTGCCGTTGCCGCCGCTGGTCCAGTATTCGAAGTTGTCGCTCACGGCCTGCGCATCCACCGGCGTGCCGTCGGTGAATTTCACGCCCTCCTTGAGCTTGAAGGTCCAGGTCAGCTGGTCCTCGCTGACGCTCCATTCCTCGGCCAGCCAGGGCACGATGCTGCCGTCCTCGGTCTGCGACACCAGCGAATCCAGCACTTGCCGTGACAGGTAGGCCTGCTGAACCCAGCCGCCGTAGATGCAGGGCGGTTCCTGCAGGTGGGCGTAGCGGATGGTCCCGCCGTCCACTTTCTCCCCCGCCGCGGCGCCGGCCGCTCCGCCGGAGCCGCTGCCGCACGCCGTCAGTGCCAGCACGCCAAGGAGCGCGACGGCTGAGGCTGCCCTGCCGCCCGGCCCCTTGCCGCGTCGGTTGCCTCGTTCGCTGCTCAGGCTGGTGCGCAGGCTGGTCCGCAGCCGCGAACGGCTCGAGTCGGTGGTGGACGGCTGGTACGCCGGCTGGCGATTTGTCACAGTGCTGCTCCTTGGGACGGCCGATCTGGATCGGTCAGCTGGATGGGTGGAGACAGTCCAACCCACCCCCGGCACCCGGCCAAAGTTTGTTGCGGCAGCAGGCCTCCGCCGTCGTCATCCCGTCACCGCGGGACACAAAGGGGCAATGTTGCGTCACGCGGCGCCTTGGAAACCACGACGGCGACACACAACTTCCGCTGCCCCGGGGACGGACGCCAGCATCGAGGGCACAAGGAAACACACGAGGACAAGGACAGCCGTCATGCCCAAGCCACTGCATTTCAACGCGTTCGTCATGAACACCGCCAGCCACATCCACCACGGCCAGTGGCGCCGGCCCGATGCCGGCCAGACCGAGTTCAACGACGTGGACACCTGGATTGGCCTGGCGCAGACGCTGGAGGCCGCCAAGTTTGACGCGATGTTCTTTGCCGACGTTTCGGGACTCTACGGCGATCCGGAGGCCGACTTCGACGTTTACGCACGCGAGGGCCTGCAGATCCCGTCGAACGATCCTACGGTGCTGCTCGCGGCGCTTGCGGTGCACACCGAGCACATCGGGTTGGCGACAACGTCGAACGTCGTGCAGAACCACCCGTTCAATTTCGCCCGGCAGATGAGCACGCTGGACCACATCTCCCGCGGACGGATCGCTTGGAACATCGTCACCGGGATCAATGAGAACGCCTCGCGCAACTACGGCCTCCCGGCGCTGACGGACCACACCGAGCGCTACGCCTGGGCCGACGAGTACGTCAACATCGTGTACAAGCTCTGGGAAGGATCCTGGGACGAGGGCGCGCTGCTGAAGGACAAGGAGGGCGGCCGGTTCTCCGACCCGTCGAAGATCCATAAGATTTTCCACCAGAGCGCCCGTTACCGGGTGGAGGGCCCGCACCTGCCTGCGCCATCGCCACAGCGCACACCCGTGCTGTTCCAAGCTGGGTCGTCCACCTCCGGCCGCGAATTTGCCGCGCGTAACGCCGAGGCCGCGTTCATCATCGCGCCGACCCGGGATGTCGCACGCCAGATCGTCGAGGACACCCGGCGCCGGGCCGCCACCCATGGCCGGCTGCCGGAGGACATCAAGTTCTTCGCCGGGCTGTCCTTCATCATCGGCGAGACGGAGGCTGAGGCGAAGGCGAAGGAGGCAGAGTACGACCGTTACGTCTCCGTCGAGGGCTACCTCGCACACATGGCCATCCTGGACCGGACGGGCCGGGTCTACCCGCCGAAGACTCCGCTGTCGGAGGTAGACACGAACACGTCAAAGGGCTTCACCGAGTGGCTCTCCAAGGCCATCACCGACCGCGAGCCGCTGATCGAGGACCTGGCCTGGCTGCAGGCCCGCAACTCGCGCATTGTGGGTACGCCGGAGCAAATCGCCGACGAACTGGAGCGGTGGCGCGATGCCGGCGTAGACGGCATCAACGTGATCAGCTGGGTGATCCCCGGCTCCTTCGAGGAGTTCGGCGAGAAGGTCATGCCGGTGCTGCGCGAGCGCGGCCTGGCCCAGAGCGAGTACGCCGAGGGCCCGCTGCGGCAGAAGCTGTTCGGCGCTCCGCTGCTCAACGACCGCCACCCGGCAGCCAGCTACCGCGGCGCCTTTGCCAACGGCCCGGCCAGCTGGGAGGAAGCCGACGCCGCAGCCGAAGGCTCATCCGCGCCGGCCACGGTCTAAGGACGGACGCAGATCCGGCTCTCACGAAATGCAGCCGGATCTTCCAGCAAGAAAGTGTGCGGTGTGAAATCGACTTTCACACCGCACACCCTTATTCCTTCGGGGCCGCTCAAGTGGTCTCGGCGAGTACTTCCTTGATCCCGTCGACGAACTGGTCCAGGTCGCCGGGGTTGCGGGAGGTGATCAGCGTCCAGCCGTGTTCACGGTCGATCACCACGGGTTTGTCGTCCCATTGGCCGCCGGCGTTCGTGATGTCTGCCTTGAGCGAGCTGTACGAGGTCAGCGTCTTGCCTCTGGTGCGTTCGGTTTCCACCAACAGCCACGGGCCATGGCAGATGGCCGCGATCGGCCGGCCGGATGCGGAGAAGGACCGCACGATTCCCTGGGCATCCGGGTCCAGCCGCAGCGCGTCCGCATTCAGCGTGCCGCCGGGCAGCACCAGCAGGTCGTAGTCGCCCTCGGACACCTCGGGCAAGGGCTTGTCCACCGGGATTTTCTCGCCGCGTTCCCAGTCCCCCACCATTGTTTCCACCTGGCCGGCTTCGGGCGCCGCGATGAGGACATCCACTCCGGCTGCCCGGAGTTTTTCCACCGGAACCTTCAATTCGTCCTGCTCAACGCCGCGGTTGCTGACCGCAACCAGGACTTTTTTGCCTGTAATTTCGGGCATGGTTTTCCGTCCTTCCTTTGGGATCTTCGGACCCTTTCCACCTTGCCACCGCTGGGAAGCGAAGCCAAGGGCCCCCTCCACGGCTCGGCCCGCCAAGTGCCTTCGGCGCCGCGGGGCCTCTTGACGTGGCGAAACCGCGGGGATGCACTTGAAATCAGCGACCCGCCGCTTTCCCTGCGCCGGTTCAGTAAGGAGACGCCGTGAAGCTTCCACATCCCCGGGGTCCGGTCAGCGAGACCCTGCTGAACGCACTGCCACGCAACGATGCTGCGGATGCGCTGCCGCAACTGCTGGCCGCCGCTGGGGACGCCGTGGCCGCAACTGAAGATGTGCTGTACGACGACGATCTGCAGTTGGCGCTGTTCTGCCTGTACGAACTGCATTATGGCGGGTTCGACGGCGTGGACGACCGCTGGGAGTGGGATGTCCAGCTGCTGCAGGTCCGCGCCCTGATCGAGCAGCGGGTGGAGGCCACGCTGCGCGAATCCGTGGCCGTGTCCGCCCCGGAAAAGCCGACGCCGCAGGCCGTGGCGGACCGGCTCTTCGAGCTGGCGGCGGACGACGACGGGCCGAGTGTCTCCGCGTTCCTGGCCCGGGAAGCCACACCGGAGCAGGCCAAGGAATTCGTGATGCTGCGCTCGGTGTACCAACTCAAGGAGGCCGACCCGCATACCTGGGCCATCCCGCGGCTGCGCGGCCGGGCAAAGTCGGCGATGGTGGAAATCCAGGCGGATGAGTACGGCGGCGGCAAGCCCGGCCGGATCCACGCGGAGCTTTTCGCCAACACCATGCGGGGCCTGGGGCTCGATCCGTCCTTCGGAGCCTATGTGGACTGCATTCCGGCCATCACCCTCGCGTCGGTCAACACCATGTCCCTCTTCGGGCTGCAGCGCCGCCTGCGCGGAGCGATCTGCGGTCACCTGGCCATCTACGAAATGACCTCATCGATTCCCAACGGCAAGTACGCCCGCGGGTTCCGCCGGCTGGGATTCGGCGACGAAGTGACCGAATACTTCGACGAGCATGTCGAAGCCGATGCGGTACACGAACAGATTGCCGGGCGGGATCTGGCCGGCGGACTGATCGCCGGGGAACCGGCGCTGGCCGCGGACGTCTTCTTCGGCGCCGGCAGCGCGCTCTATCTGGACGGACTGGCGGGCGGTTGGCAGCTGGATGCGTGGACCGCCGGGCGCTCCGCGCTGCGGCAGCCACTCGATCCGGGCCGGGAGGTGGCGGTCGCCGTCGGTGCATCGGCGTGAGGATCGAGTACGTCCTGCCGCTGAAGTGGCAGGACAGTAGCGGCGACGCCGAACTGACCGCCTATTTCCAGTCGCTGCCGGAGTGGGCCGACCTGACGGTGGTGGACGGCTCGCCGGATCCGGTTTTCGCCCGGCATCACCGGCTCTGGCGGCAGCGTGCCCAGCATCTGCGCCCGGACGGGCCGGCCACTCCCAACGGGAAGGTGCAGGGCGTGCTCACCGGATTGCGGCACGCCCGGCATGAGTGGGTGGTTATTGCCGACGACGACGTCCGCTACACGCCGGAGTCTTTGGCCTCGGTGGCGGAATTGCTGGAGCACGCCGAACTGGTACGCCCGCAGAACTACTACGAGCCCCTGCCCTGGCACACCCGCTGGGACACGGCCCGGTCGCTGCTGAACCGGGCGTTCGCCTCCGACTACCCTGGCACGCTGGCGGTCCACCGCTCCGTGCTGCTGCAGACGCAGGGGTACCGCGGCGACGTCTTGTTCGAGAACCTGGAGCTGATCCGGACCGTCCAAGCGGCCGGCGGTCGCCAGATCAGGGCCGACGGCCTCTATGTCCGCCGGTTGCCTCCGACGCTGCGGCACTTCGTAGGCCAGCGGGTCCGGCAGGCCTACGATTCCCAGGCGCAGCCGGTCAGGCTGGCCGTTGAACTGCTGCTGCTGCCACTGATGCTGGTCTTGGTCCGCCGCCCCGCGGCCTGCAGCGCGCTGGCAGCTTCCGCCGTCGTACTGGCGGAAGCAGGACGGCGGCGCGCCGGCGGTACGCAGGTGTTCAATAGCTGGGCTGCGCTGTGGGCGCCGCTCTGGCTACTGGAGCGGGCGGTGGCCGCTTGGCTTGCACTGGCCTGGCGTTGCGCGGGAGGCGTGCCGTACTCCGGCCGGCGCCTGCGGACCGCGGCCAGCAGCCCGGCGGCGCTGCGGCGGCAACTGAGCCATCCCAACCGAGGAGAAGCAAAATGACGAGCAAGGAACCGACGGAGATCGTGGTCTGCCCCGACGGACCGCTGCTGGTGCGCGGCGACTTCGACCTGGTGGACGGCGACGGCGAGGCGGTAGCCCGGTCGCGTGAGACCGTAGCGCTGTGCCGCTGCGGCGGATCGGGCATCAAACCGTACTGCGACGGCACGCACAAGCTGCTGGCGGCCCGGCGCAAAGCGGCGCAGTAGTGCGCCGGCGGCACCGTGCCTCCGTGGCGCTGAGAGCTACCAATGCCTGAGGACTTCAACCGGGGACCCGTCAAAGAGCCATCGGTGCCGTTCCGCGGGACCGCTGACGAGCGCTTTGTGGGCGGGCGGGACCTGACCAGGTGGACCACGCCGCTAGGAAAGTTGCTGGCGCGGTGGATGGACCGGATCAGCAGCATCTTGGGCCCGCACGCGGCGCTGATCCTCACGCTGGCCGCCGGCGCTTTGGTCGCCGTGCTGCTCACGGTCGCATCGACGGAGATCTATGAGGCCGTGACCGAGGGCGACGGTGTTGCCGAATTGGACCGTCCGGCCCTCGATGCGGCCGAAAGCCTCAGGTCACCCTGGCTCAACACGGCGGTGACCGCGTTCACGAACATCGGCGGCCCCATCGGCATGCCTGTTATCGCGGTTCTGGTCTTGGTCATCCTGACGTTCCGGCGGCGGTCCTGGACACCGGCCATCTTGATGCTCACTGCTGCCGGGGGGTCCTTGTTGATGACGGTGGTGGCCAAGCAGTTCATTGGCCGGGCCCGCCCGGCGCTCGCCGATGCCGTGCCGCCGTTCGAATCGTCTGCGTCCTTTCCCAGCGGTCATTCCCTGAACGCGGTGGTCATCGCCGGCGTAGTGGCGTATCTGCTCATGCTCCGCCAGGCGAGAAAAAGATCCCGGTTCCTCACGGGCGGTGCCGCAGTGTTGTTTGCGCTGGCCATGGGGCTGAGCCGGGTCTACCTTGGCCATCATTGGTTCACTGACGTTCTGGTGGCCTGGACGCTCGGCGTAGCGTGGCTGGCTCTGGTCGTCACCGCCCACCGGCTGTACCTGACCGTCTGGTACCGCCGGGACGGGCCGGTAGGCACCCATCAGGGGTCTCCGCCCGCGGCACACTGACCAGAGCCCTGCCGCGTCACACGGGCGGCGGCTATATTGGCCACATCAGCCAGCCCGCACCGCAACGGATCAGGAGTGCATCCGCCATGGCCAAGGAACTCGCAGTACAGCTCATCGAACAGCTACAGGCGGCCGGGGTGCGCCGTATTTATGGCATCGTCGGGGACAGCTTGAATCCGATCGTCGACGCCGTGCGGCAGACCGGCGGTTCGGCGGCCGGCGGGATCGACTGGGTGCATGTCCGGCACGAGGAAGCCGCCGCGTTCGCTGCCGCCGCCGAGGCCCAACTGACCGGACAGCTGGCGGTCTGCGCCGGCTCCTGCGGACCGGGCAACCTGCACCTGATCAACGGCTTGTACGATGCCAACCGGTCGGATGCCCCGGTGCTGGCCATCGCCTCGCACATTCCCAGCAAGCAGATCGGCAGCACTTACTTTCAGGAAACGCACCCCGACCGGCTGTTCAACGAGTGCTCGGTCTACTCGGAAATGGTCAGCACGGCAGAACAGGCTCCGCGGGTGATGCACAGCGCCATCCAGCACGCCCTCGGACTGCGGGGCGTCGCCGTTGTCACGCTGCCCGGGGACATCGCCAGCCTCGACGCGGTGGCTCCGACTCCGAAGCCTGCCTTGTGCCGGCCGGGATCGCTGAGTCCGGATCCGGAGAGTGTCAGGATGCTGGCCGAGGCCATTAACGACGCCGGCAAGGTCGCCATTTTTGCCGGCGCCGGCGTGGCGGGCGCGCACGACGAAGTCATCGCCCTGGCCGAGTTGATCGGCGCCCCGATCGGCCACTCGTTGCGCGGCAAAGACTTCATCCAGTACGACAACCCCTTCGACATCGGGATGACCGGCCTGCTGGGCTACGGCGCGGCCGCCGAGGGCATCGAGGACGCCGACCTGCTGATCCTTCTCGGCACTGACTTCCCTTACGAGCAGTTCCTGCCGGATACGAAGACCGCCCAAGTGGACCGGGCCGCCGAGCATCTGGGCCGCCGGACAAACGTGGACATCGCCGTCCACGGCGACGTGCTGCCCACGCTGAACGCGCTGCTGCCCCTGGTCAAACACAAGCGCAGCCGCCGGTTCCTGGAAAAACTGCTGAAGAAGCACGACAAGCTGATGAACAAGGCCGTTGGCGCCTACACGCGCAAGGCGGAGGAGATGGTGCCGATCCATCCCGAGTACGCCGCTTCGGTGCTGGATCAGGTGGCGGCGCAGGACGCGGTGTTCACAGCCGACACCGGCATGTGCAACGTCTGGACCGCCCGCTACATCCGGCCCCTGGGGACGCGCCGGCTGATCGGGTCCTTCCTGCACGGCTCCATGGCCAATGCCCTGCCGCACGCCATCGGCGCTCAGTTCGCCTATCCCGGCCGGCAGGTCATCTCGGTCTCCGGCGACGGCGGGCTGTCAATGCTGCTGGGCGAGCTGATCACCGCGGCTTCCTACCGGTTGCCGGTGAACGTGGTGGTGTTCAACAACTCCACGCTGGGCATGGTCAAGCTGGAAATGCTCGTGGACGGGCTGCCGGACTTCGGCGTGGACGTGCCAGACGCCAATTACGCGGCCGTGGCCCAGGCCCTGGGTTTCCACGCGGTGCGTGTTACCGACCCCGCCGAGATCGAAACCGCTTTCCGCACCGCCTTTGCCCACGCCGGGCCGTCCTTGGTGGAGCTGATCACCGACCCGAAAGCGCTCTCGCTGCCGCCTAAGATCACCGGCGAACAGGTCTTCGGATTCGCGACGGCCATGTCCAAGGTGGTGCTGAACCGTGGCGCCGGCGAAGCGGTGAGCATGGCCCGCAGCAACCTGCGCAACATCCCGCGAGGTTGACCAGGCGGCTGACGGGCGGGGCCGGGCTGGCGGGTGACCGTCCCCGGCGCCGATCTGGCGGCCGGCCTCGGGCTGGGATACTGGAGACGTGGAGATCGAACTGGAATCAGTGCTGACGTGCCCGGACTGCGGGCATGCGACTAGTGCGCAGATGCCCACTGATGCCTGCCAGTTTTTCTGGTTCTGCCCGCACTGTAACTCCCGGATCCGACCGCTCAAGGGGGATTGCTGCGTGTATTGCTCTTACGGCACTACACGGTGCCCGCCGAAGCAGGCCGAAGGTTCCCAGGCAGCCCATTGTTAGGCCGCCGTTCGTGACCGTCCGGGGCTACCCCCGTCCCCGTCTCAGGAGCCTTGTGAGTACGACCGTTGCAGCACCGGATACCAGCCACGTGGCGGCCCGGATGTCCACCCTCGACCGTTTCCTGCCGGTGTGGATCATCGCAGCGATGGTCGCCGGCCTGCTGCTCGGCCGCTTCGTCCCCGGTATCGGACCGGCGCTCGATTCCGTCCAAATAGCCGACGTTTCGCTGCCCATCGCCGTCGGGCTGTTGGTGATGATGTATCCGGTGTTGGCCAAGGTCCGCTACGACGAAACCCGCCGGGTGGTCGGCGACAAGAAGCTGATGGTCACTTCGCTGGTGATCAACTGGCTGGCCGCACCCGCGTTGATGTTCGCGCTGGCGTGGATCTTCCTGCCGGACCTGCCTGAATACCGGACCGGCCTGATCATCGTGGGGCTGGCCCGCTGCATCGCCATGGTGATGATCTGGAACGATCTGGCCTGCGGTGACCGCGAGGCAGCGGCCGTGCTGGTGGCGATCAACTCCGTGTTCCAGGTCGTCGCCTTCGGCGCGCTGGGCTGGTTCTACCTGCAACTGCTGCCGTCCTGGCTGGGCCTGCCGACCAGCAGCGCCGAGTTCTCCTTCTGGGCGATCACGGTGTCCGTGCTGGTGTTTCTGGGCATTCCGTTGTTGGCCGGATTCTTGACCCGCACGCTGGGCGAAAGGGCCAAGGGGCGTCAGTGGTACGAAGGCAAGTTCCTGCCGAAGCTGGGTCCGTGGGCGCTGTACGGCCTGCTAATCACGATTGTGCTGTTGTTCGCGCTGCAGGGCGACGAAATCACTTCCCGCCCCCTGGACGTGGCCCGGATCGCGCTGCCGCTGCTGGTCTACTTTGTCTTGGTGTTCGGCGCCGGCATGGTGGTGGGCAAGCTGCTGAAATTGGGCTACGAACGCACCACCACGCTGGCCTTCACCGCGGCCGGCAACAACTTCGAACTGGCCATCGCGGTGGCGATCGGCACCTACGGGGTGACCTCCGGGCAGGCGCTGGCCGGCGTCGTCGGCCCTTTGATTGAAGTTCCGGTGCTGGTGGCCCTTGTCTACGTGGCGCTCTGGGCACGACGGCGGTTCTTCGCCTCGCCTGCCGAGGCGCCGCCTGCCGCTGTGTTCCGCTAACCCGACGTCCGGCCCGCGTCCCCCCGGCCACGTCTCCTTACCGGCCACGGTCGACATCCAGACTTCCTCCCCCAGGAGCATCCAGCACATGACCGCCGAAACCACCCAGAAGCCTTCCGTCCTGTTCGTCTGCGTGCACAACGCCGGCCGGTCGCAGATGGCCGCCGCCTACCTCAGCCATCTGGCCCAGGGCGCCATCGAAGTCCGCTCCGCCGGGTCGCAGCCGGCCGGGCAGGTGAACCCCGCCGCGGTCGAGGCGATGCGTGAGGAAGGTATCGACATTTCCGCCGAGCAGCCCAAGGCCCTCACCACCAAGGCAGTCAAGGACTCCGACGTGGTGGTGACCATGGGCTGCGGCGACGAGTGCCCGTATTTCCCCGGCAAGCGCTACGAGGACTGGGTGCTGGAGGACCCCGCAGGCAAGGGCGTGGAATCCGTCCGGCCGATTCGGGACGAAATCAAGGGCCGCATCCAGCAGCTGATTTCCGAGCTGCTGCCCGCCGCGCACCCGGACGCCGGCTGAGATCCGCTTCCTTGCTTCCGCGCCGACCCGAGCCCATGGCAGCCGGCAGCGTGGGCGATAGGCTGGAAGTCCCGAATTTAAGGAGAGGTCCATGAACTCCGTTGCCCCTACCCTGTTGACCAGCGCCGGCCTGATCGGCGGCTTCCAAACCGCCCGCGCCACCAAGAACCGGCCACTGGGCGGCGCTGTGCTGGCCGCGGCCGGTGCCGCCGCCTTCGCGCTGTGGAAGCGCAACGCCGGTGCGGGCCGGGCAGCGGCGCTCACCGCCGGATATTTGGCGGCGTTCGGGCTGTCCCACCCGCTGGCCAAGAAGCTCGGCGCCTGGCCGTCTGTCTATACAGTGACGGCTGCGACGGCGGTCGCGTCCCTGGTCTTCGGCCGCAAGCGCTGACCTTACCTACTCCTCCGGGCTATCCCAGACAAGCTGGCCGTCGTCGCTTCTGGCGCCGGCCGACGGCTCATGGATTGATTCCTTGCCGCCCGGCAGCAGATGCACGACGTCAATATTGTGCAGCACCACCAGCACATCAGCGATGAGCCGGCGATGGCACCGCCACCACACGCTCTCGCTGCACATGATCGCCACCTCTGTGGCCTCGGCATCGGCCAGCAGGCGTGCCAGGCCGCCGGCGAATTCTGGCGTCCGGGTATAGGCGGCGTAGGCGCGGAACGCAGCGACCCGCCACCAGCCGTCGGGCTCCGGCTCCCCCGCCGGTATCCGCCGCCGTCCGCCCAAGGCTTCTTCCCAGCGGTAGCCGACACCGGCGTCGCGAAGCCATCCGGCGAGCGCATCACTGCCCATCTCCGGGTGCTTGCGGCTGCCCGGGAAGCGACGGACGTCAACGACCTTCTGCACGCCGGCCCTGGTGAGCAGTGCGGTCAGTTCGTCGGACGTGCTGGTGCCGTGACCGAACGTGAACAGCCGGCGCGAAACGCCCTGATTCATCGGCAAACCGGCGCTACTTACGGACCGTTCCGCGCGTCTTGCGGTCCCGCAGGCGCAACTGGATGATCCGGGCCGCACCTGCGGCCGCCACCACAATCCCGCCCGCGACCGCAGCAATGAACAACGCAAGCCCCAGTCCGACCTGCCCCTCGAAGCCAAAGTAGCGCAATAGGACTTGGTCCTGGTTCTGGGCAATGAAAATGATCAGCAGCACCAGCAGAATCAGCGCGATAACAACCGCCGTCCAGATCATCCCCAGGCGGGTGTTGTGTTGGTTCGCCGGTTTTCCCTTCGGTCGGCCGCTGACCGGCCCGCCTGACCCGGGTTGAACTGCGTCGGACGCACCGCGGCCGAAACCGCCGGACGGCTCCGTGCCCGATCCGCTGGCTCCCCCGCCTTCAGACTCGACGCCGTCCGGTCCCGTGCCCTGCGGATTCGAAGTCATTACTGTCCCGCCTTTCGCCACTGCCGCCGTTTCCCACAGCGTAGACGAACAGCCCGTCGGGCAACACCGGACCCAAGCGGTAGTAGCCCCGTTTGCCGCTCCTTCTCAGGCTGGTTTTCGACCATTTATTCCGCGAGGTTGCTGCGCAGCAGTTTGAAAAAGCGCTTTTGGTACTCCGGCCATTCGTCGCTGGCCAGCACTAGTTCGATCCGCTGCCGGACCCACTCGCCGTCCCAGTAGCCCAGCTTGACCAGTTGCGGCAGCAGGAAGGACAACCGGCGATCCTCGGTGTTGGCCTCGTCGAACTGCATGGCGCTGGCGCCTTTGACTCCTGGCACGCGGAACAGCTCTTTCAGCGTCACGTCGACCAATCCGGGCCGTTCCCGCAGGAACTTTAGGAAGTTGATGCGCTGCGCCTGCGTCTCGCTCAGCAGGAGCAGCATTGCGCCGCGCTGGGCCGGCGCGGGAATCAGCCCGTCGCGGACCCAGTCAAACATCGCTTCAATACCTCGGTTGCGGTCCCAGCCTTTCGGGCTCCGTTCGTACCGTGCCGACCAGGCTTCAACGAACAGCTCCAGTTGGCCGGGAAACAGCACCGGCGGCGCATCGCGGGCCACCTTGCGGTCCGTGTAGGACAGGTCGGCCGAACGTTCCGCACCGATGCAGGCCATGTGGGCGATGTCCGCGGCGGCCCAGTGGTCCGCCGTCAACCCGCCCAGCCACCACCCGTCCGGAGAGCGTGCGCCGGTTGGCTCCGCCGACACCACCAAGTGGAGCCGGCGGACCAAGGACTTCTGCCGGCGCTTTTCGCCGTCGTCCATCGCTGCCGCGTAGGCGAGCGTCCCTGCCCGGTCGCCGGCCGCCAGCAGGTCGAACAGCCGATTGTCGGCCGCCGACGTCGGCAAAGAATCACTCATGCAGCAAATTTAGCCCGCCCGAAGGCCGGATCGCGTGAGCGGCGAAATCCAGTCCGCGGGCGATCTACACGTCCCGCGCGATCTGGCCCCTGCTCGCCAACCGCATAGGGTGGCAAGCATGGACTCCCCTATCCAGAGCTACCTGCGCACCCTGCACGCCGAGCTCGCCGGGCTCAAGGACGGCAAGCCCTACGCCGGCATTCCCGCGATGGCGGGGGTGGACCCTGACAGGTTCGCCATCTGTCTGGCCACGGTGGACGGCTACGTGTACGAGGTCGGCGACTCCGGCGAAGAGTTCACCATCCAGTCCATTTCCAAACCGTTCACCTACGGGCTCGCGCTGTCCGATCTGGGCCTGGAGGCCGTAGACCGGAAGGTGGACGTGGAGCCGTCGGGGAACGCGTTCAACGAGATCTCACTGGCTCCCGGTACCGGCCGCCCCGCCAACGCCATGATCAACGCCGGGGCGCTGACCGCCACCTCGCTGATCAAGGGCAGCGGCGGCAAGACCGGCTTCCGCCGCATCTTGGAGCACTATTCGGCCTTCGCCGGCCGGGAGCTCTCGGTCAGCGAGCGCACCTACCAGTCGGAGGCGCGGCACGGCTACCGCAACCGGGCGCTGGCCCACCTGCTCCGCTCCTTCGAGATCATCGAGCAGGAGCCGGACCCGGTGGCGGAGGACTACTTCCGCCAGTGCTCGGTGCTGGTCACCTGCCGCGATCTGTCCGTCATGGCCGCCACGCTGGCCAACGGCGGCACCAACCCGCTGACCGGCAAACAGGTGCTGGACCTGGAAGTGGAGGAACGAGTCCTCTCCGTCATGGCCACCTGCGGCATGTACGACGACGCCGGGGCATGGCTCTCGGACGTGGGCATGCCGGCCAAATCAGGGGTCGGCGGCGGCCTGCTCGCGGTGCTGCCGGGCCAGCTCGGCCTGGCCGTCTATTCACCGCCGCTGAACGATCACGGCAGCAGCGTCCGCGGCGTGGAGGCCAGCCGGCGGATCTCGCACGACATGGGGTTGCACTTTGTCCGGGCGGCCCGCACCGGCCGCAATGCCATTCGCGCCAGCTACGACATCGCCGACGCGCCGTCCGGCATCCGCCGCACCGACGCGGCCGCCGACGTGCTGCGGGACAACGCCCACCGCGCCCGGGTGATCGAGCTGAACGGGGACCTGCTGTTCGCCGGCACGGAATCCATGGTGCGCGAGGTCAGCGACCTGGACGAGTCGGTGGAACTGATCATTCTGGACATGCGCCGGGTCGATGAAACCGCCCCCGTCGCCCTGGACATGCTGGAGCAGCTCCGGAAGTCGTTGGCCCAAGACGGACGCGGTCTGGTGCTCATCGACGGCGAGGGCGCCCTGGCGCAGCGGTTCGAAGAGGACGGGCGGGCGGTGCCGTCGTTCGCCACCCGCACTTCGGCCGTCGAATTCGCGGAAAACCAGTTGATTGCCAGCTACGGGGACGAGCTCTGCCAGCCGGCCACCGTGGACGTCGCCGACTCGCCCGCGCTCAGCCCGCTCGCCGCCGGGGACGCCGCTGCCTTGGCCGCACTGATGGAAGAGCACAGCTACGACGACGGCGACGTCATCCGCCGCATCCGCCAGCGCTTCGGCGGTGTCTACTTCATCCTGTCCGGCAGTGTCGTCACCACGTCGCCCGGTCCAGAGAACAGCCGGGTCAAGCTCTCCACCCTCAGCGCCGGCATGACCTTCGGCGAAATGGCGCTGGGCAGCGCCGACCGACAGGAAACCACCGTGCGCGCCCACGGCACGGTACGGGCAAAACTCCTCCCGGCCGAGACGATCAGCCGATTGGAGAGCGAAAACCCGCGCCTCGCCGTCGAGCTGTGGAAGGCACTGACCCGCGACGCGTACGCCCATGTGGACCGCTACATGCGCGAAACCGCCGTGCGCATCCGCGACTGAAACTAGAACGGGTACTGCGCGTGCCCGCTTTGTTGGATGGTGATCCAGCGCTCCTCGGTAAACGAATTGATGCCGGCCTGGCCGCCAAACTTGCCGTAGCCCGACTCGTGGATGCCGCCGAACGGGGCCATCGGCTCGTCCTGCACGGGCTGGTCGTTGACGTGGCTGATTCCGGTCTTGAGCCGCTGCGCCACCTTGAGGCCTTCGGCCAGGTTCTCGGTGATCACCCCTGAGGTGAGTCCGTAATTCGTATCGTTGGCCAGCTTCACCGCCTCTTCCGGGCCGTCCACTTCCATCACCGTGGTGGCTGAACCGAAGATCTCCTCGTCGTAGACCCGCATCTCTTCCGTGATGCCGGAGAGGACTGTTGCCGGCACCACGGCTTGGCCCGCCTTCTCTCCGCCGGCCAGGACCTGTGCGCCCTTGGAGACGGCGTCGTCGATCAGTGCGTACTGCCGGTCCGCCGAGCTCTGGTTGACCTGCGGTCCAATGACGGTGGCCTGGTTCATCGGGTCGCCGGTGGGCAGCTTGGCCACCTTCTCCGCAAAGCGGCTGGAGAATTCCTCGACGATGCTGCGGTCCACGATCACCCGGTCGACGGACATGCAGATCTGCCCGGCGTTCATGAACGAGCCGAAAGCCGCAGCTTGGACGGCGTAGTCGATGTCTGCATCTTTCAGGACCACCAGCGAGTTCTTGCCGCCGAGCTCCAGCACCGCCGGCTTCAGGTTCTGCGCCGCCAGTGTGCCGATGATCCGGCCGACTTTAGTGGAACCGGTGAAGTTCACGTTCCGCACCCGCGGGTCGGCGATCAGGGTACCGACGACGTCGTTCGCGTCCGCGCGGTCGTTCGTGATCACGTTGAGCACTCCCGGCGGCAGGCCTGCGTCCAACAAGGCGTCCGCGAGGAACAGGCCGCAGGCCAGCGGTGCATCCTCGCTGGGCTTGAGCACCACAGTGTTGCCAACGGCCAGCGGGATGGCCATGGCGCGGATGCCAAGAATGAAGGGCGCGTTCCAGGGCGAGAGCGCCGCCACCACACCGTAGGGCTGGCGGACCGAGAGCGAGAACTTGCCCGGTAGGTCGGTGGCGAGCACATCGCCCCGCGGAGCGGTAGTGGCCGCCGCGGCAGAGCGCAGGATGTTGGCGGCAAGTTGGACGTTGAAACCGGCCCAGACCGCTACTCCCCCGACCTCGCCGGCCATCAATTCGATGCCCTGCTGCATCCGTTCCTCCAGCAGATCGGCAGCTTTCAAGAAGATCTTCGCCCGCTGGGTGGGCGCCGTGGCGGCCCAGGAGTCAAAGGCAGAGGACGCAGCCCCGACGGCGCGCGTGACATCCTCCGGACCGGCCGCGGCGACGGTGGCGTAAGTGGCACCCGTGTAGGGGCTGATGTCCTCGGCGGTCTTGCCGGAAACCGCCGGGACGTGCTCGCCGTTGATGATCAGATCGCGCGTGATGGGCATGGCGCTTCATTCCTCTCCGAAGTGGCTGGGCCACGCCGCCGGCCGCAAGCCGGAGCGCCGGTCGTTTCTCGCGGCCCGGTTAATCCGGAGCCTACTCCCGCCGTCGGGCTCCGACAATGGCAGTTGACTGCCCTGTGGAGCCGGCCCAAACGGCCCGATTTGGTGATGATGTTCACTCCAAAGGGCCGAAAATTGGCCCAAAAGCGTTTCGAATTCCGTCGGTCTGTTCCAAGGGATGTAGCAATCCGGTGCTTTCGATCCGGTGTAAAACGGCCCTTGGAACGCCAAAGTTTTCGGGCTTTCAGGTTATCCACAGGTAAATTTCAGGTCTTGGACAGTTATCGAACCGTTATGTAGTGTGATCATCACGTCGGCGATCATGCGCCGTCGTCCTCGGAAGGTATTGCTGAGCTCTGCCAACCTTCCCGAGTTTGTTCGCTAGACATCTGGCAGAGGCGGGGGACCCACTTTTCCGGGCCCCTCTTGGGGCCCTTGGGGTTAAGTCGCGTGGAGTGCATGCCGCACTGCCGCACGACCGGGTGACTCCCATCCGAATCCGACAGCTCACCTCGTAAGCATTGGGAGAGGTCTACTTCTTGCTGCTCAAAAACAACCGTGCCCGCCACCGCGCCACCCCCGTCCGCAACACCACCGTGGCCGGCCTGTCCAACGCTGTTTCGACCCACGCCGGCACCGTCGGCCGCAGCGCCGCCGTTGTCACGGCCGCCGGTGGCCTGATGCTGGGCGTCGGCATGCCGGCCAACGCCGCCGCCGATGTCACCGTCCCGACTTACGGTGCAGCCGATGTGGCGGACACCGTTGCCGCCCCGGCCACTGCCGCCGCCGAGGTGGAGCAGGCTTCCGTTACCACCGAAGCTGCTTCCGACGCCGCCACCCACACCGTGGTTTCCGGCGACACCGTAGGCACGATCGCCGCCCAGTACGGAAAGAACGTGCAGGATGTGCTGGCCGCCAACGGTCTGGACACTTTCACCATCATCTACCCGGGCGACGAGATCGCGCTGACCGGTTCCGCTCAGGGCACCCAGTCCGGCGGCCAGGTTGCGCAGGGCTCCGGCGCTGGCGTTGCTGCCGCGGCGACGCAGGCTGCACCGGCAGACACCGCCACCGTCTCGCTGGCCAGCACCAACATCAAGCCCGCTTCCACCGCCGGCAACCAGAGCATCGTGGACATCGCCATGCAGGGTGTGGGAACGCCCTACGTCTGGGGCGGCACTTCCACTTCCGGTTGGGACTGCTCCGGCTTCACCCAGTGGGTTTACGCCCAGGTGGGCGTCGACCTGCCCCGCACCAGCCAGACTCAGGGCAGCGCCCTGACGCCCACCAGCAGCCCGAAGGCCGGCGACCTGGTAGTGCAGAACGGCGGCGCCCACATCGGAATCTACTTGGGCGGCGGCAAGATGATCAGCGCGCTCAACCCGAGCCAGGGCACCTTGGTTCACGACGTGAGCGCCATGCCGGTCACCGGCTACTACACCATGTAGTCACCACAGTCTCCTGGCCCGGCTATTCCCCCAACGGCCGGGCCAGGATCACAGGGAGCCCCGTCGGCCATGCGCCGGCGGGGCCTCTCCCCTTTTAAGGGAGGCGATTCCTGCAGGAATGCCGCCGCGTTTGGCGCTTTCTCGCGGTACGAGTCCCTCCTCCTCAATCTGCGGCAGCAGCCTCTCAAACAGGGGATGCTGCTCCTCTTTAAGGATGCCGCCGCCACCTCCTCTTTAAAAGCCGCCACCTCCTCCTTAAAAGGGGGAGGTTTTTCCTCACTTAAAGGAGCCCACGGCACGTTTCCGCCCATACTCACTGGGAGGCATCAGAGCCCGTCCGCCTACCTCCCCGCGCGACTCCCAGGCGAGGTGGCCCCGGCGGCGAGCACCGCCGTCGTTATTTGGCAGGGCTTGAGGGGCAGCGGGAATAGGCGCTGATGGCCGAGGGTTAGACTACTATTCCGCCGTTTTGGGGGGCGTTTCTGGCCCTACCGGCCGACCACAACAGCACGTACTCCACCCGAGGATTCTCCCGTGAGCAATGAACCGTTGACGAATAGTGCCTCGGCGCAGCCCAGACCGGCCCAGGACGGGGGTCTGACGGCTGATGAGTCGCGCCGCAACCGCCGGGTGATCGGCATCCTGCTGGTTTCCGCGTTTGTGGTGATCCTGAACGAGACGATCATGTCCGTGGCCCTGACCGACCTGATGGAAGACCTGCACATCAGCGCCCGAGCAGCCCAGTGGCTGACCACCGCGTTCATGCTGACCATGGCGGTGGTCATCCCGGTGACCGGCTTCCTCTTGCAGCGTTTCACCACGCGGCAGGTTTTCACC
Source organism: Arthrobacter sp. NPDC055138 (assembly GCF_053607305.1). NCBI lineage: Bacteria > Bacillati > Actinomycetota > Actinomycetes > Micrococcales > Micrococcaceae > Arthrobacter > Arthrobacter sp. NPDC055138. The sequence goes on along the minus strand of NZ_JBSGTH010000003.1, from coordinate 164,390 downwards.
GCCGCCATGCTGCTGTTCTCGTCGGGCACGCTGCTGGCCGGGCTGGCTCCGGGATTCGAGGTGCTGCTGGTGGCCCGCGTGGTGCAGGCCTCGGGCACCGCGATTATGATGCCGCTGCTGATGACCACGCTGATGAACCTGGTGCCGGCAGAGGACCGCGGGAAGACCATGGGCAACGTCTCGATTGTCATTTCGGTGGCGCCGGCGATCGGCCCGACCATCTCCGGCATCATCCTCAACGCGCTGTCCTGGCGCTGGATGTTCTGGTTGGTGCTGCCGATCGCGCTGGCCATGCTGTTGGTCGGCAACCGGCGGATCCAGAACGTCAGCGAGCCCCGGCAGGTGCCCTTGGATGTGCCGTCAGTGGTGCTGTCCGCCATTGGCTTCGGCGGGCTGATTTACGGCCTCAGCCAGGTGGGTTCCGGCCACGGAACAACGACGGCGGAGCCCACCTCGAGTGCCGCGATGTGGATTGCTTTTGCGGCCGGCGGGGTGGGGTTGCTGGTGTTCCTGCTGCGCCAGGTTCGGCTGCAGCGTGCGGATAAGGCGCTGCTGGATCTGCGGCCCTTCCGCGCAGTCAATTTCTCCATGTCCGTAGGCCTGATGGCCGTGAGCATGGCGGCGCTGTTCGGCACCATCATTCTGCTCCCTATATATATGCAGCAGGTTCTGGGGCTGGAACCGCTGCAGATTGGCCTGATGCTGCTGCCCGGCGGCCTGCTGATGGGCCTGCTGGCGCCCATTGTGGGCCGGCTGTACGACAGATTCGGGCCAACGGTGCTGTTGGTGCCGGGAACAGCGGTGGTCAGTGCCGTGCTCTGGTACCTGTCCACGGTCAGCGAGAATACTGCTCCGCTGACACTGCTGGCCGCGCACATAGTGCTCAGTCTGGGCCTGGCGCTGCTATTCACTCCCCTGTTCACCGCGGGACTGGGTTCGGTGCGGCGGCAGCTGTATTCACACGGAAGTGCGATTATCGGCACCGTTCAGCAGGTGGCCGGCGCTGCGGGGACCGCCATGTTCATCACCGTAATGTCCATGCAGACAGCTGCGCTGACGGCTGGCGGCGCAGAAACGTCCACGGCGGTGGCCGGAGGCGTGCGGGCAGCCTTCCTGGTGGGGGCAATCATCTCCGTGGTGGCCGTGGCGGCCGCGTTCTTCGTCCGGAAACCGGTGGAAGAAGAAACCGCCGAGGCTGCCCGGGACGGTGCACGAGCAGCGCACTGAGCCTGCTCGAGGTGCGGCCACGGTGCGGTGGCGCGTCTGCCAAGCGCTGGTCACTGAGCAGCAGCGTGTCGCCCTTGGTCACTGAGCAGCAGCGCGTGCCTACCCTTGGTCACTGAGGCGCTCGGCCTCCAGCCTGCTTGAGCTGTGTCCGCCGCACCGCGAGGCACCTTCCTGCCAACCCCACCTCCACAGGCACCATTCACGGGCGCCTCTTCCACATCCACATTTCCACCTCTCCTACAAGTTTCGAACCCTCCATAGGCTGGATTTATGGCGATCGAGGTGCTGGATGCGGCTCCGGGAGCAGGGCAGGATGATTCCGCTCTGCTGGCCCGGCTGCGCGCCGAAGTCGCCGGTTTCAACGACCGACTTCGTGCAGGCGGGCTGACCCGCAGCACCAAAAGGGTGGCCCGCACGGCAGCGCAAGTGGAAGAGCTGGCCAATACCGTTGCCCAGACGCAACTGATCCTGGCCCGGATTATCAAAGAGCAGAACATCGCGGCCGTGGGCGAAACGGATAAGCCGCACGATCCTGACAACCCGGACCGGCCGAAGCGCGGCGCCTTCACATCGAATGAGGATTTTCTGCGGGCGAAGCTGGGCATTGCCCGGCAGGAGGCCGTGCGCCGGTTCCAGCTGGCCGAGGCCACGGAGCCGCGGCCGGTTCCCAACGGCACACCGACCGCCCCGCCCCGGCTTCCGGTGCTCGCCCGCGCTTTGGACGAAGGGCAGGTGTCCGGCCAAGCCGCAAACCTGATCCGGCGGGCCGTCGACGGGCTACGCCGGATCGCTGAACCGGAGCAGTTGCGCAAGATGGAAGAGGCACTCGTGAAGCACGCCGCCGATTACGACGCCGATTCGCTGCGGGACCTGATCCGGCAGTGGGAAGGTGGCCTGAATCCCGGTGGCGCCGATCCGACCGCGGCGGAGCTGAAGGCTCGCCAGGGCTTGTTCTACCGCGGCCGCCGCAACGGCCTGCATTGCTACGAAATCAACGCCACCGATGAGCAGAACGAGGTCCTGGCGACCGTGTACAACACGGCCACCAACCCGCGTTTGCGGGAAGGCACCGCCACCGCCGGCACGGTCGGGTTTGACGGCACCGGTACGCCCCTTGCCGCCCCCGGCACCGGGGATGTTGCCTCCGGCGAAGGCACCGCCGCGTCCCTGCCAGGGGGCTTCGAACCGGACGCCAGAACCGCAGCCGGCGCGCGCCGACCAGCCGATGCTGACCCTGCCGCCGCATCAGGTCATGAGCTGGACGGGCGGACCCGTCAGCAAAAGCAGCTCGACGGATTGATCGGTGCGTGCAAGGTCGCTCTGACCACGGACCTGCTGCCCGCAGCCGGCGGACTCCGGCCTCAGCTGCTGGTCACTATTGACTACAAGGACCTGGCCTCCGATCTCGGCCGCCCGGGATCCAGCACTTTCTCCGGACCGCTCAGCGCCAAGACCATCCGCCGGATAGCCTGCGATGCGGACATCATCCCGGTAGTCTTCGCCGGCATGGGCGTGATCCTCGACGTCGGCCAATCGCAGCGGCTGTTTCCGAAGTACATGCGGCTGGCGATCATCGCCCGGGACGGAGGCTGTGCCTTCCCCGGCTGCACCGCACCGTCGCCTTGGACCGAGGTGCACCACATCCGGTGGTTCGAAAAGGGCGGCCCCACATGCACCGACAACGGCGTTCTGCTATGTGGGCACCATCACCACCTCATCCATGAAGGAGACTGGCGGGTTGAAGTCATCAGCGGTGTCGCCTGGTTCTTCCCACCGCCCGATATGGATCCGGCACAAAAACCACTACGCAACCACATCTGGCTGAAGAACGCCCAACTGCCCGAACGCCAGCCGAAACCGGCAACTGTAGGACAGGGGTCCGGACTATCCGACGACCCACCCCGTCCAGACTTGGTTGGTTCTGACGCTGATGTTCGAGGCACGAACGCCCTCCATACGGGCGTTCTGGGGGCCGCTGGGCAAGAAGAACTTGATCTTGGCTGGGCCTCCGGCTCAGAGGCCCACAGCCCTGGCAGACATTCGAGCCCGGTCCGCGGGTGGTCAGATCAGCCAGCAGCGCCGCCATTCTGAGGGCGCTGGGCCTCTACGCACCCGGGCGCCGGCAGGTCCTTCCGCCATCCGCAGATGAAATGGTGCGGGAGACGGAACTCTAGCCAGCGCTGTAGTTATCGCATGCCTCTTGCATGGAGGCGACGGTTTCGGCCGGGATCTGGTCGCCGGATTCGGCGATCTGCGACATCGGGCCGGTGATCTCCGCCGGAACGCCGGCAGCGTCTGCGGCCGTGACCAGTCCGCCGAGTAGCTTCTGGTCTTCTGCACCGATGTTGCCGTCCCGGATCGGAGCGCATGCCTGCTTGACGGCTTCGCCGACGGCTGCGTTAGTCAGATCAGACGCGGCTTGGCTGACGGCTTCGGAAGCAGCGTTTGCGGCTTGGTCGGCGGCGTCGGAGGCGGCCTGTTCGATCTGTCCACAGCCGGTGGCGACCAGGGCCACGAGCGGGAGCATCAGCAGGGCAGAGTATCGGCGAATCACCCCGCAACTTTACTATGCGGCCCTCTCTTTCCCTCATTCGGGGGATGCTGCTCGCCCGGCAGCGGGATCCGCGGCCGAGCACCGGTGAGAAGACTGGGATCATGACCACTACAGAAGTGCAACACAGTCCCCCAACCGCAAGCGTCCAGTTCATAGAACGGGCACCGTTAGTCACGGCCTTGGCTGCCGGCCTATACGCGATTGCCTCGTTTTTCTTCCTGCTGACGTACGGTTCCCTGCCTCTGGTTCCCGCCGAGGCGCTATCCCACGAGCTGAACGGACCGCTGGGCGCCGTCCTCAACTACGTCCTCCCGTCCCTGGCGATGCTGGGTTCCTTACTAGGATTTGCCATCCACTACCGGCTGCATCCGGCCCGGGTCCTGGCAGTCGGCTCCACGGTCTTTGCTTCAGTTTGTGGCGCTGTCGTGCTGCTGGCGGTCGTCGATAGCAATATCTTGGCGACTCTTGGCTATCTGCCGTTCCTCACGGTCAAGTCCTTAACCGACCCTGAATTCATACAAACAGCGCTCGACCTACCGTGGCCAATTGTTGGCCATCAGTTGGTTTGCATCATTGGCGTGACGCTGTGGATTCTGACCGCAGCCGTGGCCGTCCGCAGAAGTTCGGGCGCCTGCGTCGCGTGTGGGCGCCGTTCCTCTGTTGCAGCCGCCAGGCGGTGGGGAACGCCGGTGACCATCGCCGCAGCCATGATTCCAGGAGTCTAAGCGGTCACGCGCTTTGCTTGGGCCGCGGGCATCCCGCTCGGAATTGAGCAGGCCTTCCTGCAGCAGATGCAGAACACCGCCCTAATCTACGCCGGTCTTGGCCTGGCTTCCATGGCGCTGCTTGGCGTCTTGCTGACGCTGGGCCTGATCCAGCGCTGGGGCTCGGTGTTCCCCCGTTGGATCCCCTTCCTGGGTGGACGAGGTGTCCCGGTCCTGTTGGCTGTCATTCCGGCCGGCTTTGTATCCCTCATCGCGATTCCCGCCGGGGCCGAGATGATTCGGGTGTTCACCATACGCGGCGCGGGCGGCATCCCGATCGACTGGGCCAACTGGGCGACGATCGGCCCGACCCTCCTGTGGATTCCTTGGGGTGTGCTGCTCGGCGCCGCGACACTGGCCTATTACCTCAAACACCGCGGCTCCTGCCGCCGGTGCGGGGTCAACGGATGACGGCCGGCAGCCGATGGCCGAGAATGAGCCCATGACAGAAACGGGCCGAGGGCCCTCACAACGGGCAGGGCGGATCTTCAGGCACTTCGTGTTCATGATGATCGGCGCCCTGCTCGCTGTGCCGTACATCGTTGTCTTCATCTGGGCCACTCAACTAGCCGCCGTAAGCCCGGCCAACGCTGCCGTGGCATTTACAGTGCTGGTCCTGCTGCTCGCCGTGCCCGCCGCGCTCTCCGCTACCCGAGCGTTAGAGCGGACCGCCGTCGGTGAACTACTGGCGGTCAAACTGGCCGAACCTGCCGGTCCCGTGACCCGGCAACGCCGCCTCAGGGGCGCGGTTTGGTACCTCGTTCATCTCATGGCCGGTGGCCTCACCCTGGTGGCTATTGCGTTCGCGGCCCCGCTGGTCATCAGCGTGGTAATCCTGCCGCTGCTCGGCAACGCGAACTCCGCCAACGAACTCGCTGCCGCAGTTGTCCCCTTTACCGACGGCACGACGGCGGCGCTATGGTCGCTTGGCCTGGGCACCGGAGTCATCATTTTCACCATATTGACCGCCCTCGCGTTGCCACATTGGGCCACGCTTCTACTGGGCCCCTCTCCCGCAGAGCGTCGGGTACTAGACGAAGAGCAGGCGAGGTTGGAAGCCAAACGGAACGAGCTTGCCCGCGAACTCCACGACTCGGTGGGCCATGCCTTGACCGTGACCACGCTCCAGGCGACGGCCGCCGAAGCCTTGATGGGCCGTGATCCCGATGAGGCAGCGCGGGCTATGCGCGCCGTAGCCGACACTGGCCGAAGCGCGCTGGCCGAACTCGATCGAGTGATCGGCATTTTGCGGGCGCCCGGAGTTCCAGCCGAAAATCCCGCGGGACTTCGGCAATTGCCCGGTTATTTGGACCACATGGAAGACCAAGGCCTGCAAGTGAAACGCGAGTTCGAGACCCAGACGCTGGAGCAAGTGCCGGCAGCAGCATCGGCGCCCGCATTCAGGATCCTGCAGGAGGGGCTTACGAACGCGCTCAAATACGCTTCACCGCGGGAGGCGGTACTTCACATCGAACTCAATGGCCAGCGCCTGCAGATCCAACTCGTGAATCCAGTAGTGCAGTCCGCGACTGCACGGAGGGCCAGTGGCCGCGGCATCGCGGGCATGCAGGAGCGGGCCAGGCTGGCCGGGGGCAGCGCCCGGTCCCAGCTAGCCCAGGGCCGCTGGACCTTGTCCGTGGACATTCCATTGCAGGAGCGAGCCTGGTGAACCAGCCCATCCGCGTATTACTGGTTGACGATGAGCCTTTGGTCCGCTCCGGTCTTGCCGCCATTCTCGGTACACACGCAGACATCGAAGTCGTCGGTGAAGCCTCCGATGGGACGGACGTATGGCAGGAGACGCGGCGACTGCAGCCCGATCTGGTGATGATGGACGTGCGGATGCCGCAAATGGATGGGATCGAAGCGACTGCTCAGTTGATGGCCCTCGGAGTCGATCGCCCCAAGATCCTGATCCTGACCACCTTCGAAAGCGACGACTACGTATACCAAGCGCTGAAAGCCGGCGCCGACGGCTTTCTGCTCAAACGAGCCCGGCCGGAACAACTCCTTCACACCGTGCGTGCGGTAGCCGCTGGCGACTCCATCGTTTTCCCGGCCAAGCTTCGCGAGCTGGTCGCAGCCCACGGCAACAAGTCCCGCGACCGCGTTGCTGCTGCCGGCCTCAGTATCCGTGAGGCGGAGGTCCTCCGTCACTTGGCCAGGGGATACAACAATCTGGAGATTGCGCAGGCGATGTTTCTCGGCACCGAGACCATCAAGACCCACATCGGGTCGATCCTCTCCAAGCTCCGGGTCCGCGACCGCACGCAAGCCGTTATCGCGGCCTATGAATCCGACTTCATGCGGCCAGGCGCCTGACTCTCCGTCTTGGATCGAGGGTGCTGGGGGCTCCGCAACGCTCGGTTTTAGACGTCGGCGAAGTATTTGCCGGCGGCGATGAGCAATAAACCGCCGACGGCGACGACCACGGTCCCGGTCAAGAGACTGGCAGCCACTGTTGCCACTCCAGAAACCATCACCCAGCGGCCCAGCCCGCGCCGCTTGGGCTGGGGCTTTTCGGGCACCGGTGCCGCCTGCTGGACGACGAGCGGAAGTGACAAAGTGATCACCGCGCCTGCCCCGCCCTGCGGTTCAGCCTCGCTTGGATGCCGGGTCCCAATAGGCCACGGCCTGCCCGGCATCGACAGCATCCGGGCCAATACCGGATTCTCGGCGGCAAGATGCCGTTCAATTCTTGCTAGTTCACGCTGTTCTGCGTCAGAAAGTTTCATCGTTGGTGCCGGCCCAATCTGATACGGACGCGGGCACCTGCGTGTGGCTGTTCATGGGAATCTCCCGGTGGGGCAACTGCTAAGGGCCTTTAGAGTATGAAAATCAAAGCCCGCATAACAGTCGGTTTCAAAGTGTTACGCGGAGAGCCGGCGCAGCATGACTTCCGGGCCATTTCCACTGCGGACGCCGCCGTAATGCCCGTGGCAAGGCGCGCGTATACGCAGAGGTCAGCCACCGGTAAACACAGGGAGAAGCCGCGGGTTACGCCGGTCCTGAGCGGCCGGCAGGGTTAGTGGGCCCGCACCCAACCGAGCTTCCTGGGACCAGCCGAGCTCCGCCGTCGTTGGGGGTAGTCAGGTGGCTGGGCCGTGGCTACGCTGGCTCAGAGGCACAACCTCACGGAGGAATCCAGATGGGCTTTGACCAGTATCACGAACCCGCCCAAGAGCTCTCCGCCGAGACGCGGACGTTTGCTCGCATGTGCGCCAACCTCACAGAGGAAGCCGAGGCCATCGGCTGGTACGAGCAACGGATGTCGCTGGAAAAGGATCCGGAATCGGTCGCCATCATGGAGGATTCCTTGGCCGAGGAGTTCAAGCATTTCAGCATGGACCTGGAGTTCCTGCTGCGGCGAAAGCCGAAATGGCGCCAAATTGCCAGGGGGACGTTGTTCCAAGACGGCGACATTGTGGCCAACGGCGGTGCCGCGGAGGCGGCCGCCGCAGCCGGATCGAGCGCCGAAGCGCCGGCCGAAGATTCCGGCTCCGCGCCGGGGCGCCCTGATTCGTCGCTGGGGATCGGCAGCCTCCGGGAGGACTTCTCATGACCGCTAACCACCTGCTGCGCGAGCATGCCCCGATTTCCGACGGCGGGTGGAAGCTGTTGGACCAGGAAGCCCGGGAGCGGCTCACCGTGGCATTGGGTGCCCGCAAGATGGTCGATTTCGCAGGACCCTATGGCTGGGAGTATTCCGCCACGAATTTAGGACGCACGGAACGGGTGACCGGGCCGGCGCCGGCCGACGGCGTGTCGGCGCGACGGCGCGGGGTGCTGCCGTTGGTTGAGGTCCGGGCCCCGTTCAAGGTTTCCCGCATGGAATTACTCGATCATGATCGAGGAGCGGCCGATGTGGACCTCACCGATCTGGATGAGGCGGCACTCCAAATTGCCATCGCGGAGAACTCAGCCGTCTTCCACGGGTGGAAGCAGGTGGGCATCACCGGCGTCACCAGCGCCACTCCGCACGCACCCATTCCGCGCGTACCGGACTTCAACGACTACCCCAAGCGCGTGGCCAAGGCTGTCTCGGCGCTGCTGCAGGTAGGCATCGGCGGCCCGTTCGGGCTGGCGCTAGGCCCCGGACACTACACCGCCGTGGTCGAGGCGACGGAGCGCGGCGGATATCTGCTGTCGGAGCACCTGCGCAAGCTGCTGGGCGGCCCGATTATCTGGGCACCCGGGGTCCGCGGGGCGATAGTGATGAGTCTGCGCGGCGGGGACTTTCTGTTCGAATCTGGCCAGGACCTGTCGGTCGGCTACAACCGGCACGACGAAGAGTTCGTTTACCTGTACATCGAGCAGTCGTTCAGTTTCCGGGTGGCCACTCCGGAGGCCGCGATCCATCTGACCGGCAGCGACGGGTAGGCAGGCGGAAGTCTACGACAGAGGCCCCTGCGTGGCGGCGCGGACTGGACAGCTCATGAGGACACCGCTGAGCAAAACAGTGCGACGTCCAGCCGGGCGGTCCTGCCCAAGGTGAGCACCGCCGTCGTACTTCCGGACGTACTGGGCGCTGGCGTTGGCAGGTTTCCGTGCCTAAGTTGGAGAGAGACCGCAACGGAAGGAAGCATATGTCCCGCATTGCCATTATTGGCGGCCACGGCAAGGTCGCACTGCACCTCTCCCGCATCCTCACCGGCCAGGGCCACGAGGTCAGTTCGATGATCCGCAATCCCGATCATTCCGGCGATGTCCGGGACGCTGGCGCCACGCCGGTGATTGCCGACGTCGAGACCGCGTCCGCCGTGGAGTTGGCCGATCAGCTGCGCGGGCATGACGCCGTTGTTTGGTCGGCCGGCGCCGGCGGGGGCAATCCGGAACGCACCTATGCAGTGGATCGCGACGCGGCCATCCGGTCGATGGATGCCGCGGCCGCGGCCGGCGTACAGCGATACATCATGGTGTCATATCTGGGCGCAGGCAAGGATCATGGGGTTCCGGAAGACAATTCGTTCTTCCCCTACGCCGAGGCGAAGGCGGCCGCGGACGAGCACCTGAAGTCAACGTCGCTGGACTGGACGATCCTTGGTCCCGGAGCGCTGACGCTGGAACCGGCGACCGGGAAGATCCAGGCCGGACCGGGCACGCCCGGCGGCCAAGTGAGCCGGGAGGACGTGGCGATGGTCGCGGCGGAGGTACTGGCCGATCCGTCCACCGCCGGCAAAGTGATCGAATTCATCAACGGAAGCACGCCGATTCCCCAGGCCGTCCGCGACATCTGAGGCGCGCGGCCCCGGCAAACCGTTGCCCCGGATTAACAACAGAACCCCGCGCTGCCATCAGCGCGGGGTTCGGAATTATGAGATTTAGCCTTCGCAGTCGCGGCAGTACTTCTCGCCGTTCTTTTCGCGGGCTACCTGGCTGCGGTGGCGGACCAGGAAGCAGGAGGAGCAGGTGAATTCGTCCTCACGGGGAGGAACAACCTGCACTACCAGTTCTTCGCCGGAGAGATCAGCACCAGGAAGGTCAATGCCCTCGGCGGTGTCCGAATCCTCGACGTCGATTAGCGCGGTCTTCGCACCACCGGAGCGCTGGGCCTGAAGGGCTTCGAGCGACTCATTGTTGTTGTCGTCGTCCTTGTTGCGCGGTGCGTCGTAATCGGTTGCCATGGGGGGTTTAGAACTCCTGATGCTCTAGTTTGTTTTGACCTATCTGCGAGCGCCCATCATAGCCGCTCATCCAGACATTTCAACATCGATTCCACAACGTCTCGCGCAGGGCGATAATTCCCGTCCGTCGGGAACCGCCGCAGCACGCCTTAAGGCGGAAACGACTGTGGGCAAGGCCACCACCCCGAGCCGTTGCAGTCGGAGGGGTTTCCGCAGAACGGGTGGACGTGCGCGCGGCACCGGTCGGAGGGTTTCCGCGGAACGGGAGGAGGTGCGCGGCACCGGTCGGAGAGGTCCGCAGAACGGGAGGAGGTGCGCGCGGCACCAGTCGGAGAGGTCCGCAGACCTGTCAGAGGCTGACCAGGTCGCCGACGCCGGCCACGGTTGCCACCGCCCCGGCCCAGCACGCCAGGATAACCAGCGCGAATCCGGCCAGCCAGAACGCGGAGGGAATCCCCGTCCGCTTGGCGATGATGAACGCGTCCGAGTTGGCCAACTGGTGGCGGCGCCGGGTGTGGACGCTCAACAGGTTCAACCAGTCCCGCACGGCACCTACCAGCAATGCGACGCCAATGGCCAGAGTGAGATGGCCCAGAAACTCCGCGGGCGCAAACCAGACCAACAGTTGGGAGGCGACCGCCAGCCCCACGGCGATCACGATGCCCTCAAGATTCCGGATGAACAGCAGCGTGGCCAGCAGCAGGAGCGCGCTCACCGACAGCGCCGCGCCGGACCAACCGGTGAAGGCGGCCCACACCAGCACCGCACCCACCAGCGCGGGCACCGGGTAGCCCCAGAACCCTGCCCACGCGGCCGAGGCCCGGCCCGCCCCACGGCTGATCATGGCGCCGGATTGGTCGAACCGCAGATGGATTCCGCGGACCAGGCGACCAGTGGTCAGCGCCGCGAAAGCGTGCCCAAGCTCATGGACCGCTGTGACAAACAACCCGAAGTACCGCCAACTGCCGCGTGGAACCGACAGCACCAACGCAACAGCAAGGATCAGCACCAGTTCCAGGATTCCGGTCTCGAGCGGTTCACCGCGCGTGAACCCGTCGGTGATCCTGCGCCACCATTCGGCGGCGAACTGCTGCAGCATTTTCCCTCGTCTCAGCCGTGACTACGCGATATAACTAGACCACATTCCTCCACTCCGGAAAGCAAACATGGACAAGCTGGATTTCAAGAAAGACCAGAAGGAGCTCTACTCCCCCGGCAAGGATTTCCGCTTGGTCACCGTCCCGCCGATGCAGTTCCTGGAGGCGGACGGCCACGGCAACCCGAACTCGTCCGAGTGGTACGGCCAGGTGATCGACGCCCTGTATTCCGTCTCGTACACGTTGAAGTTCGCCAGCAAGAAGGAGCTCGGCCGCGACTATGTGGTCGGCCCGCTGGAAGGCTTGTGGTGGGCCAAGGACATGTCCGCCTTCACGCGCCGCGCCAAGGACGAGTGGTCCTGGACGATGATGATCCGCCAACCCAACTGGCTGGGAGCCGACCAGATCAAAGACGCCATGCAGCAGGCCGCGGCCAAGAAAGAACTTCCGGCCGTGGACTCGCTCCGGTTCGGATCGCTGGATGAAGGGCTGAGCGTTCAGGTCATGCACGTGGGACCGTACGACGACGAAGGACCCGTGCTGGCCCGGCTGCACGATGATTACCTGCCGGCAAACAAGCTGGAACCGGCGGGCCGCCACCACGAGATCTACCTCAGCGACCCCCGGAAGACCGAGCCAGCCAAGCTTAAGACCATCCTGCGCCAGCCGGTCCGCAGGGCTTGATCAGCTTCGCCAATCCGCCTGCGCGGCCCTTCCGCTCGAGGAGGCCATACCCGGTGAGCACCGCTGCCTCCACCCGAAAGTTGACACTTCAACATTATTTCTGTCAAGATTTAGTTGAAGCGTCAACCTACTGATGCTTATCGCTCGTTCTAGACGGCCGAGTTCCCCTGACCATCGAAACGGTGACAACATCATGACCAATTCAGCTTTGATTACTACCGCCCGTACCGTCCTCCGCGTTATCTTGGGCTTCCTCTTCGCAGCCCACGGCTGGCAGAAGTTCAACGAATGGACCATTGCCGGCACCCAGGCCGCCTTCGGCCAGATGGGCATCCCGGCCGCCGACATGGCTGCCCCGGTCGTCGCCGCACTGGAACTGGGCGGCGGCATCGCCCTGATCCTCGGCGTCCTGACCCGAGTGGTCGCCGCCCTGCTGGCACTGGACATGATCGGCGCCCTGGTACTGGTTCACGCTTCCGCCGGCGTCTTCGTCGATGGCGGCGGCTACGAACTGGTGCTGCTGCTCGGCGCTGCCGCGCTGGCTCTGGCACTCGTCGGCCCCGGCCGGATCTCGGTTGACCGCGCCATCTTCGGCAACACCAAGCTCGCGGCCATGGCCTAATCTCAGCCACGCAGCAACCGCAACGGGCAGGCGCAGCCGCAAGGCCGCACCGGCCCGTTGTGCTGTCCCCGGAGACCAAGGCGGCCATCCCGCCGCCCATGTCGCCGCAGGCGAATGCCGCAGGCGAATGCCGCAGGCCGATGCCGCAGGCCGATGCCGCAGGCCGATGCCGACCGCCGTGGGGCCGCGGTCTAGGCGGCCATCAGAATGGACGACGGCGGCGCCCCGGCTTGGGCGCCCCGGTCCGGCTCCGAGACGGCACCCGATTCTGGGCCGGGGGCCGGTTCCGAGCCGATGCCGAGGTCCAATCGAGCCGATCTCGACGAACCCGGCGGCACGGTTCGGGTCAGATCCAGTACCGGCCTGCGTTCGGCCGCGGCCAGTTCACGGTGCGCCACTGCCAGGAAAGCAGCCAGTCCGGAGCCCAGCGAAGCGCAGACTGCGGCGAGGATCTCCGAGGAGGCTTCTTTGCGGCCGCGCTCAATCTCCGACAGGTATTGAATGGACACCCCGGCGCGGCTGGCAACGTCGCCGAGCGTGCGTCGCTGGCGGCGGCGTTCCCGGCGCAGCACGGTCCCGTAGACGTCACGGAGCAGCGGCGCCGGTCCCGAAGCGGGATAGCGGTGAAGCTTTTGAAGTTCGAGCACGGTGGAACTCCCTCCTGGCTGGTTCCATCGTAGGAAGCTGCGGCACCGGCGTCAGCATGCTCTGCTGACGGCAGAAAAGCATCCAAACATGCAGTTCCACGGCAAATTCGACGTTTGAGGTCGATCAGCAGGAGGCCTCCCTTGTAGGGTGACGGCATGGCACCTCTACGACCCATCGGATTTTGGCTGAAGCTCGTTGACCGCCTGATCGACGAACAGTTCATCGAGACCATGGAAGAACACGGCATCACGCGCCGGCAGTGGCAGCTGATGAACCTTTTGGCGGACAAACCCTCCACCGCCGATGAGCTGACCGAGGCCCTGGGCCCGTTCATCCCGGAGACGGAAGACGAAGGGCCGCAGGCCCCGGTGGAAGAACTGGTGGAAAGCGGTTGGGTCAGTTCCGTGGACGGGCACTACGCCCTGACCGACACCGGCCGCGCCAGCCTGTCCTCGCTCGGCGACGTGGTTGACCGCACACGGGCCGTCATAGCCAAGGGCATCAGCGACGACGAGTACGCGGCCACCCTGGACGTCCTGGAACGCATCGCCCGCAATCTCGGCTGGGACGGATAGCAGCCATGGCAACGCCGGCCCAGCTGCGGAAAAGCGCGCTGGCCCTGCCGGAAACTTCCGAGGCCGTGCGCTCCGGTAAGGCCGCTTTCTCCGTCCGGAAGCAGGAGTTTGCGACGCTGGGCCAGGACGGCCTGCTCCACCTACCTCTGAGCGACGACGACGCCGATGCCGCCTTGGCTGCCCACCCGGCGGCCGAGCGGTGGGCACCCAAGGGAACACCCACGGGCGTGCAGCTGCCCTTGGCCAAGATCAACGGCAAGGACCTCAACTGGCTGCTCCGCCGCTCCTGGCTGGTTTGCGCTCCGAAACGGCTGGCAATGCAACTTGAAGCCGCCGATTCCGGCACCACGCCTCACACGTTGCCAGCGGTCGGCGGCCCGGCCACCCGGGCCCTGCTCTCCGCGGGCATAACCGACTTGGACACGGTGGCCCGCCACAGCCAGGCCGAACTGCTGGCGCTGCACGGCGTCGGTCCCAAAGCCGTGCGGATCCTGACGGAAGCACTCGCTGCCTCCGGGCAGTCGTTGCAAGCGGACGGATAGCCAGCGCGACAGGGCGGAGGGCAGCACGGATGTGCAGGTTGTTCGGACTCCATGCGGGCGGACACCGGGTCCATGCCACCTTCTGGCTGCTGGGTGCCCCTGACAGCCTGTCCGAGCAGGGCAGGCGCCAGCCCGATGGAGCAGGCATCGGCATCTTCACGTCGCTCGGCGCGCCGATTGTCAGCCGGCAAGCAGAATCGGCCTGGCACGGGCGGACGTTTGAACTCGCCGCGCGCGACTTCACCTCGACCACCTTTTTGGCCCACGTGCGGTATTCGTCGGGCAGCAAGGACTCGGTTGCCAACACCCACCCCTTCGAGCAGGACGGCCGGTTGTTCGCTCACAACGGAGTCTGCCGCGGCCTGGAGCTGCTGGATGAACGGCTGCAGCGGCTCGGTGCCGCGTCCCTGGTGCGAGGCCAGACTGATAGCGAACGGATCTTCGCGCTGATAACGGCCGAAACACGCCGCAGCCACGGCGATGTGGCCAGGGGCATCACCGCCGCGCTGGGCTGGATCATCGACGCCCTGCCGCTGTACAGCCTCAACATGGTCATCACGACGCCGGACCACCTGTGGGCGCTCCGCTATCCGGACACCAACGAGCTGTACATCCTGGAGCGGACGCCCGGCGATCCTGCCGGCCAAGAACAGCTCGATGCCCGAAGCAGCCGCATCCGCGCGCACTTTCCCGACCTAGCCCGGTACCCGAGCGTGGTTATTGCCAGCGAAGTCATGGACAGCGAAACCGGCTGGCGGCTGATGGGACCGGGCGAAATGGTCTGCGTCGGACCGGACCTGATCGTCGAGTCGAGCAAGCCGTTCCCATCCAGCCCCGCGTTCCCGCTGGCACTGCCCGATCTTGGCCGGCATGCCGTCAGCCAACGACCCGACTGAAGCTAGCCGACGTTTTGAACCAGGCCAAGCGGCCGGGCACGCGGAGCCCTACTCACGCCAGACGGTCGGTGCGCGGCGATCCGCAGCCGGCCCACCGCCGTCGTTGTTTCAGCGGAAGTTGGGCTCGCCCAGATAAGGTTCCAGGATCTTCCGCTGCCGGTCGCTCAGGCGCAGCAGTCGGCCGGAGTCGGTATGGAAGAACGCCAGCGTGGTCTCGGCCAGCACGCACTGCTCGGCGGTGACCGGGTCCATGATCATGTACGCGATGGTCAGGCTGGCGCCCTTGATCGCGCTGATCCAGACCTCCACGTGGGCCGGGATGTTGCGGTAGTTCAGCGGCCGGACGTATTTGACCCGGTGCTCGGCCACCAGCGCCTGGGTGGATGCGGGCAGGTCGGAGAAGACCGGCAGGTCCACCTCGAGACCGGGTCCTCCGGTCCCGGCCGGCGGGCCGAACGCGTGGATGCGCGCTTCCTCCAAGATCCGCAGGATCTCTACGTTGTTGATGTGACCGTAGGCATCCATGTCGCCCCAACGCATCGGAACGTTACAGGACAGTCGCTGGGCGGAAGGTGTCTCGGTCATGGCCCGATTTACTTTACCGGCCGTTTACGTTGTGGAAACTGTTTGGCATTCCGGATCCGGGACCCTATAGTAGGAGGGCGCCGCAGAGTGTGATGCGCAACACAAGTCTCATGATGAATACATACGAAACAGAAAATACAGCCAGCGAGGCACCGGGATTCGACGTTTGGGTGGACGTCGAACTCCATGTCGATACCCAACTGGGCCTCATTCAGTTCTGCCTCGAAGGCGAGCGCGTCCTGGGGTGGTCCGACAATATTGCCGCCATCGCGGCGGCGATGGCGGACTCCGTCGGCACCGCCCAGTGGTGCGAAAAATACTCCAAACTCCTGGTGCCGAGTTCCCGCAAGGGTGCGGGAAACCGCTTTTTCACCGTGACGAGGATGGACCCAGAGCACGACGACGGGGACCGCCCGGCGGCGTAACCGTGCACTGCCCAAAGGCCGCGGCCGGTTGGCGCGGGCTCGCTCTCTTGCCGACGCTTGGTATGAACGCGCCCGGGCCGACATGACCGTCATGAACGCTGCCCTGCCGCGGACATGACTACCATGAAGCCGTGCCTACTTCATCGCCTTCGCCCCGCCCGGAACGCGGCAAGTTCGCCGCCAAGCTGCTCCGCGGCGGCACCGAACCCGATCCGCGGTTCACGCTGGCCAACGAGCGCACGTTCCTCGCCTGGATCCGCACCTCGCTGGCCCTGGTGGCCGGAGGCATCGCGGTGGAGGCCTTCACCACCGACATTTTTGATCCGGCGATCCGCACCACCATCGCCGTCGTCCTCTTGGTGCTGGCGATGGCGATCGGCTGCGGTTCCTTCTTCCGCTGGCTGAACATTGAACGGTCCATGCGGCACAAGACTCCCCTGCCGCTTCCGCTGATCGCCCCGATCCTGGCCATTGGCGGCGGCGTGGTGGCCGCGCTGCTGCTGGTCTTTGTCCTGCTGCGCCTGACGTGATGCGACGCGCCCGCCCCCTGCCCGAGCCGGGACATCACGACGCCGGCCTGCAGCCCGAGCGCACCTCGCTGGCGTGGAGCCGGACAACCCTGGCCATGATCGTGGCGACGGCCATGTTCCTGCGCTGGTTTCCGGCATACGGCTGGTTCACCGGAACGCTCGTGGCCGTGTCGCTGTGCACGGCCATGGGCATCTACATCACCCAGCAGTTGCGCTACCGCCGGGCGGTCTCCGGCATCGCCCACGAAAGGATCCACGCCGATGCCGCCGCGGCCGCCTGGGTCGCCGGCAGCGTAGTGGTGCTGGGCGCGCTCGGCCTCTTCGCCGTCCTGTTCCTGGCCTTGGACTAAGCTGCTACGACGGCGGCGCGCCACTGCGGCGGGCGGTCGTGGGTGCGCAAGGCTGGCGCGGACGGGCGTGGGCGCGCAAGGCTGGCGCGGCCGGTCGTGGGGCGGCGAGAGTCAGGACTGTGACAGTGCGTCGCGGTAGACCCAGCGGCCGTCCTCGCAAACGAACGTACTCTTTTCCTGCTGCGCATGTTCCTGGCCGCCCTCGCGGTAGGTAGCGCGGAATTCCACCGTGCCGGCCCGGTCCGATTCACCGCCGCGCCTGGTCCTCAGGATCTGCAGGCCGGTCCATGCCAGCGCGGAATCCAACTCAAGGCCCGCCGGCCGCGTTTCCGGATGCCACGTCCGCAGCAGATAGTCGACGTCGCCCGCCACAAACGCGGTGTAACGCGAGCGCATCAGGGCTTCCGCCGTCGGGGCCTCGGCGTCGCCGCGGTGGAACGGCCGGCAGCATTGGCCATAGGTGTGGCCGCTCCCGCAGGGACAGGGCATATCGATGGGCACGGTCTTCATTCAGGCACCTCCGCGGTCTTCACGCAGCAGGGACTGCACGGCGTCGGCGCCACCTCGTTGACGCCCGCCCCGCTCGTACCGCACGTCCAGGCTCCGCTCGTCACGTTCAGTGGGCCAGCTGCAGGGCCGAAGCGTAGATGTCAGGCAGGTTGTCGTTCCGGCCGGCCTCGCGCCGGGTCACCCACACTTCGAAGGCGACGCGGACCACTGCCGCGCAGGTCTCGAACGCCAGCCGGATCTGCAGATCGCTGATGCCGTCGCGGCCAAATCTGTCCATCAGGGCATCCACCAGCCCGGTGGTCCGGGTGGCATTGTGCTTGAGCAGGGCCGCCCTCAGCAGCGGCTCCTTCCGGATGAGCTGGTTGACCAGCAGCATGCTTCGGGCCTGCGGCGCATCGTTGTCCGCATACCCCTGCATCACCTGCTGGTAGACGCGCTCCAGCTCTTCGCGCGGATTGCCGGAGGGGTCGATGGCCAGCAGACCGACCTCAAGGGCGGCGTCGAAATCCTGATGCGCCGGCAGCGCGGCTTCTTCCTTGCTGGTGAAGTACCGGAAGAACGTGCGCTGGGAGATCCCGGCGGCGTTGGCAATGCCGTCCACGGTGGTGGCATCAACGCCGTATTCCTGGAACAGGCGCAGCGCGGCCTGGCTGATTTCCGCCCGGGTCTGGCGCCGCCGTCGCTCCCTTAATCCGGGTGCAGCAGCAGGGAGCTCAGCCGTGGAAGGGCCGGGCACATCGGTTCTGGAAGCGTCGCTGAACGACGATTTCTGTGGCATAGCAGCTTCCAAGATACCCCAATATTTGAGTATTCGCTGCCAATGTGGCAGTATCTGCCATAATGGCATGAAAGGGCATCAATGAACATTAAAGTTGGCGACACCCTCGTCTACCCCCCGCACGGCGCCGTCACCGTGACCGATCTCCGCACCCGTCCGTTCAAGGACTGCCAGACCAAGTTCGTGCAGTTCCGCGCGCATCATGACGGACTGATGATCGAACTGCCGCTGGGCAACGCGGAAACGGTCGGCGTACGCAAGGCCATCAGCAAGAAGGGCGTGAAGGAGGTCTTCGCGATCCTCAAGGCGAAGGTGCCCGAGGACCAGGAGAACTGGTCGCGCCGCTTCAAGGCCAATCAGGAAAAGATCAACAGCGGCGACATCTACAAGGTCAGCGAAGTGGTCCGCGATCTCTCGCTGCGGGCGCTCGGCCGCGGCTCCTCTGCCGGTGAAAAGCACCAGCTCGAGCAGGCCATGCGGATCCTGTGCTCCGAGATTGCGCTGGCCGAAAAGACCGACAACGAATCGGCCCGCGACATGATCGAAGCCGTCTTCGGCCCGGTCGACGCCACGGTCTAACCACTCACTATTCAACAGGCGGCCTTCTCAGCTCTGAGAAGGCCGCCTGTTGAATATTCGATTCCGGGCCACACGGCGCCGCAGTTCGCAATGAACTGGGGGCCATGCCCGCAGCCCTGCCGCCGGCGCGGCGGTGCTACAGGATGCCCAGCTGCTGGAGCTGGTTCGCCAGACCCTTCCCGTCCGGGGCGTAAATCCAGGGGATGCTGCGCGCCGGACCGCTGGGACGGTCCTGTGAACGGCCGCCGGCCAGCACCGCTTCACTGACGGAGAGCTGCCGGATGGCGATGGCCGCCACATGCCCCGGATAGCGCAGCGCGAAGCCGGCGTAGATGGCTTCGTCGTGCTGTCCGTCGTCGCCGATCAGCAGCCACTTGATGTCCGGGAACTCCTCGGCCAGCCGCCGCAGCTGGTCCACCTTGTGGCCCTGGCCGCTGCGGAACCAACGGTCCTTGGTGGGGCCCCAGTCGGTGAGCAGCAACGCGCCGTCCGGATACAGGTTTCGGGAAAGGAACCTGGTCAATGTCTGCGCAACATTCCACGCGCCGGTGGACAGGTACAGCACGGGGCTGCCCGGATGTTCACGCGTGACCCGTTCCAGCATCACGGCCATGCCCGGCGTGGGGTTGCGCGCATGCTCATCCAACACAAAGGTGTTCCAGGCCGCCAGCAGCGGACGCGGCAGCGCCGTGACCATCACCGTGTCATCGACGTCGGAGACCACGCCGAAGCGCTCCCCCGGCGGCACCACATACACAGAGGCTCCCACCGGCTCGGAGTCCTCGCAGCGCAGCGTGACGGTATGCCAGCCGGGCTCCAGATCCACTGACACTTTCGCATCCACCACGCCGCCGCGGTCGGCCACCACATGATGTTCGACGCCGGCGGCTGAGATGGTCACCCGCGCATTGGCCACCGGCGGGCTGATGAAGTTCCGCCAGCCGCGGATGCCGTCGGCCACCAGTTTGGAGGGCATCCGGCCGTTGTCGAAGGCGCCGGGCCGGGCCATGACCACCCGGCCGAGCACACGGATCCAGCCGGCCGTACCGTAGCCGGTAAACGGCATCACGGTAGCCACATAGCCGCGCCGGCGTGCCCGCCGTTCCCGGTACGCCTGCCACCGGTCTTCAACGCGCATGCCGATGTGGGCTGCCTTCTCCTGGAGATCGTCGCCGTTGCCAGTCCTGAATGCCATGGTCCAAGTCTGTCATGGGCTGCGGCCCGGCCCTCCATCTTTGGCGCTTGCGGCCCAGAGGACGGGCCGTGGGGTCTTGTCCGCGCCGAAGTGAACCTGAAGACTGGTCCCATGACCTTTGCAGCGCGGCATATCAGCATTGCCATCAACCGCCCCGTTGGGGAGGTCTACGAGTTCGCCGGCAACCCGGAGAACCTGCCGAGGTGGGCCGCCGGCCTCAGCTCCTCCATCGGCGTGGTCGACGACGACTGGGTCGCGGAAACGGCCGCGGGACCGGTGCGGGTGAAGTTTGCCGAACGCAATGAGTTCGGCGTGCTGGACCACTTTGTCATCACCGCGTCCGGCGAGTCGATCTACAACCCGCTGCGGGTGCTCGGCAACGGCGACGGCGCCGAAGTGGTTTTTACGCTGTTCCGCCGCGCCGGCATGGATGAGTCGAGCTTCGAGGCCGATGCGGCCGCCGTGGACCAGGACCTGCATACGCTCAAGCGGCTGCTCGAGGCCTGAGCCGGCCCACCGCCGTCGCGCTCCACAGGTCCACCAGCGCCGCCGCGCCGACGCACCCAAGCCGGCCGCCGTCGTCGTGATTTTTCCCTGCCGGAGTGCGCAAACGGACGTACACTGAAAGCGCTGGTTCCGACGTCAGATACGCCCTACCAACGGCCGAGTTGCACCTCGACAAAGTTTCGAAACTCATTGTTTGGGAGGAGAAATGACAACCGCTTCACCGCATGCCGGTCACGCCCACGTTTCCCGCGGGAATGTGCGTAACGCCGCGATGACTTCGGGAATTGTTCTCTTTGTAATCGGTGTCCTGGGCTTCATCCCCGGCATCACTATGGCCTACGGAGAGATGGCCTTCGCCGGCGGCTCCGAAGCCAAGTTGCTCAACGTGTTCCAAGTGTCCGTGTTGCTCAACATCATCTACCTGGTGGTAGGCGTGGTGGGCTACATCATGAGCCGCACCGCCAGTGGCGCCCGGGAATTCCTGATGGGAGCAGGCATCCTGTACCTGGCGATGTGGCTGTACGGCCTGATCGTCGGACCCGGCGAGTATGGGGCCAACTTCCTGTCCGCCAACACAGCCACCAACTGGCTGCACTTCGTCCTCGGCGCGGTCATGCTGGCCCTGGGGATCACCTACATGATGCGCCGCGGGGACGAGGCACACGAAACAACATAATCGCTGCCTGCCCCCCGCCGGAGCCTCCGGCAGGACGGTTAGCGCGCGGACCCCAGTCGGCAATGACTGGGGTTCGCTGGCGTCCGGGCCCATCGGATACTAACCGCGTGATGATCATGATCGCCTGCGGCTTGCTGCTGGCCGCCGGCCTGGCTGCGGTGGCCCTATGCGGCGGGGAGCGCTTCCGGCTCCCGACGGATAACAACGACGGCGGCACCCGCCTGGGCGGCACAGGTCCCGTCCCGTACCACCGCCGCTTTTCCGCGAACGACGGCGGCGCCCTGCTGGTGCACGTTGCGCGCCGGGTGCTGTGGTGGGCGAACGTGCTGCTGGTCGGCGGCGGAGTGGCCGGACTGTGCATGGCCGGCGCCGGCGGACGGCTGGTGATGCGCCTGCTGGCGGTGACATCGCCGGAAGACGATGGCAGGCTCACCGACGCCGGGGAGACGATCGGCGAAATCAGTCTGGAAGGAACCTCCGGCTTCATCGTGTTCGGCGTCGCCATCGGCTGCGCGACGGCGCTGCTTTACGGCCTGGTGCGCTGGTGGCTGCCCGCCGGTTGGATCGGCGGAGCTGCCTTCGGACTGCTGTTGCTGCTGGGGCTCAGCACGGTATTCGGGCCGCTGGAGCCGGACAGCCGGGACTTCGGTGTGGTGGGCCCGGCCTGGCTGTCGATCGCCGCGTTCTCCGCGCTGGCTATTGCCCACGGCATGCTGGTTGCGACGGCCAGCAGCTGGCTGTCCCGGCGCGTGCCTTTGCTGCAATCGGCGAAAGATGTGCGGTGGTACCTTCCGCTGGTGCTGGTGCTGGTTCTGCTGGGCGCTGGCGCGGGAGTTGTCGTGGCATGGATGGTTGCCGCCGTCGTCGTGAGCTGGGCGGTGGCGGCCCTCAGGCTGAAAGTGTTGCGGGGTCGGCGGCGTGGAGCGGATGTGGTGCCCGGGGCACCGGGCCCGCCGAGCGGGCCAGGCAGGCTAGGCGGGCCGGGCGGGCCAGGCAGGCTAGGCGGGCCGGGCGGGCCGGAACCGATGCCAGGTGAGCCCGAACTGTCGGGGGTGGCACCGGGTGGCGCGTCGGCACAGGCCGGGGCGCGCGCAGAGCCCGGATCGACGGCATGGACTGGGACCGCGGCACAGCCGGGAGCGCCGGCGCTCAGTGCCGAGCCCGGGACGGGACAGGGGCCCCTGCAGGGACGCGGGGTGCTCGTCGGCGGACGGATTGCTTTGGCTGCGCTGGCCGTGGCTTGGTTGCCCGGTTTTCTGACCTCGATGGCCGCCATTGTGGCGGCCGGCAGCCCGTAGCCGGCCAGCTTAAAGCGAATCGCTCCGCCGGATGAGGATACGGCGGAGCGATTCGGTCAGCAGGCTGGCTTAGACAGCTGCGGCCTGCGGGGTGCGGATGGTGGCGAAGCCCTGGGCCCAGGGAATGAGCTGGTCGATCATCGGGGCAAGCGTTCCGGCGTTCTGCTCGGTCGGCTTGAAATCGGCGAAGTTCTCGAAATCGGTGAACAGCGAGAACATCACCTGGTTGCGGACCACGGCCATCTGCAGCTCGGCCAGGAGGTTGCGCAGGTGTTCGGCAGCGCGGACGCCACCCATCGAACCGTAGGACACGATGCCGGCGGCCTTGTTGTTGAATTCCGCGTTCAGGTAGGAAAGCGCGTTGGCCAGTGCCGACGAGACGGTGTGGTTGTATTCGTTGGCCACGAAGACGTAGCCGTCGAACTCGGCGATCTTGGCCGACCAGGCCTTGGTGTGATCGCCCTGGTAGTTCTGGTAGGCGGCGGGGTACGCCTCATCCAGCAGCGGAAGGTTGAAGTCGGCGATGTCGACCACCTCGAAGGTGGCGTCGGTCCGGCCGGCCAGTTCAGCGGCCACCCACGCGGCCACCGAGTCGTTGACCCGTCCGGGACGGGTGCTTCCGGTGACGATGGCGATCTTGGGGAGGCCGGCGACGGCTGCTGCCGGGGCCGAAGCAACCGGGGCCGTCGAGGCAGCAGCGCTGACCGTTGCCTTCTCTTGGGGTTCGGCAGCTGCCGGCGCGGGGTTGGCGGCAGACCGGCGGGCGCTGGACTTGCTGAAAAGATTCTTAAACCAGGACATGGCAGCCTTCGATAGATTGCTTGACGTTTCAACAATCTTAGCGCCGCAAAGAATGACATGTCAACAAATGGTGGTAGTGGAGCACTGCACCTTGGCGGGGTGCGGACGCGAACGTCACCGCGGGCCGCCGGCGGCGGATCGATCACCGTGCGAACGGGCACCGCCGGAGGCCGCACTCGCTACACCGACCACAGGCCAGCGGGCACCGCCGAAGGCCGCACTCGCCGGGTCGATCACGGGGCCAGCGAACTTCCCGGCGGGCGGACATGTTCGAAGATGACGGTGGTGTTGGTCCCGGCCACCTCCGGGCGGACGCTGAGGTTGTTGGCCACCAGATCGCGCAGCGCAGCGGAGTCCGGCACCGCCACATGGATCAGGAAATCGCGGTCTCCGGTGACAAAGAAGATCCCCTCCACCGCAGGCAGTCCCGCCAGGTAGTCCTTGAATTCGGTCAGATTTGACCGGGCATGGGCCTGCAGCCGGATGGAAATCAGCGCCTGCAGACCGCGCCCCACCGCAGCAGGATCGACGTCGGCATGGAAGCCCCGAATCACCCCCCGCTCGCGCAGGGATCGGATCCGGCTCAAGCAGGTCGACGGAGCAATGCCTGCGGCCGCCGCGATCGCATTATTGGGGGTCCGGGCATCGTTCTGGAGCAGCTCGACGATCAACCGGTCTATGCGGTCCAATCCGGACCCTGCTGGAGCCCCGTAAGGGCGTCGAACATCATTCGATTCCACCATGTGACAGCCACCACTTCCTGAACTTTAGGTTAGCAATACCCAGTCTCGCAGAATCTTCTCCAGATCACTTGAGATACAGCTAAACATTGTTCACGATGGTGCCGAAAGCAGATACAACCCGAGGAGCACCCATGTACTCGCGCGCACACACCCCGAGCACCGCCGTCGTCGTTGGCGCCGGCATGGTGGGACTGGCCACCGCTTGGCACTTGCAGGAACGCGGCGTGGAAGTGACCATCCTGGACAGGTCCGGCGTCGCCGCCGGTGCTTCCTGGGGCAATGCCGGCTGGCTGACGCCGGGCATGGCCATGCCGTTGTCGGACCCGAGCCTCTGGACCTATGGTCCGAAGGCTCTGGTTGACCCCGCGGCGCCGCTGCACGTTCCCGCCCGGATGGACCCGCAGTTGTGGCAGTTCCTGGCCCGCTTCGCGCTGCATGGCACGCAGAAGGCGTGGGACCGGACCATGGCCGCGCTGACCCCGATCGACAAGATGGCGCTGGAGAGCTTCGACGAGCTGACGGACAACGGCGTCGAATCCTGGACGCGGAAGGGCCCTTTCATCGTCGGCTTTGAGGATGAGAAGGAGAGCCGGCATTTTGTCCACGAGCTTGCCAACGTGGAGAAGGCCGGCCAGTCCGCTCCGTTGACCCGGCTGGACGACGCCCAGATGAAGGTGCCGCAGCTGTCCGCCGCCGTCTCCACGGTGTTCGAACTGGAGGGCCAGCGCTTCCTTGAGCCCGGCCCCTTTGTTGAGGCCCTTGCCGCAGCGGTGGTGGAACGGGGCGGGAAGATCATCCCCGGCGCGGAGGTCCGCTCGCTGCGCCACGGCCACACCGGGATCTCGGTGGAGACCTACGCCCAGGAGCCGTTCCACGCCGACGTCGTGGTGCTGGCCACCGGGGCCTGGCTTCCCGAGCTGGCCAAGCCGCTGGGCGTGCGCACCATGGTGCAGGCCGGCCGGGGCTACTCCTTCAGCGTGGCCACCGACCAGCCGGCCGAGTTCCCCATTTACTTCCCCGCCCGCCGGGTGGCCTGCACCCCCTACCAGGGGCGGCTGCGCATCGCCGGAACCATGGAGTTCCGCGGCCCGGACGAGCCGCTGCAGACCGGGCGGATCGACGCCATTCTGGCCTCGGTCCGGCCGCTGTTCACCAACATGGATCTGGAGCATCTCGAGGACATCTGGGTGGGGCCGCGCCCGGTCACCCCGGACGGGCTGCCGCTGGTCGGCGCCACCCGCTCCCCCGGCGTCTACGTTGCCGGCGGCCACGGGATGTGGGGCATTGTGCTGGGCCCGGCCACCGGCAAGCTGCTGGCCGAGCAAATAGTCACCGGTCGCGTGCCGGACGAGATCCGGCCGTTCGACCCGCTGCGCTGACGGGAGGGCGCGGGCATCCAATACGCGGCTGACAGCCGGCCCGCCGCGGGTCTATCATGGTCGGCATTCGGGCCGCGGTACGGCCCGAGGAAGGGTGGCTGTCATGGAATCGCTCACCGTGCCGGATCTGGATGCGAGGACGCTGGAAGGACTCCGCATCCTCGCCGATTCGCACCACCGCACACCCGAGGCCGAAGCCCGGGCCATCTTGGTCCAGGTGGTCCGGGGGCTGGGCGAAGCCGATGATCTCCTGGCGTCGATGGTCGGCGGCGACGAAACAGAAAACCTCGGGCACCGCCGGACCAGCCTGCAGTAATCACGGGGCCGGCAGGCGAGGCCTGGTGCGCTGGTACCTATGCGGCACCGCTTCCGTGCCACCCGCGCACTGCGGGGCGCACCGCCGTCGTCGTTTTAAACAGTGCTGCCCCGCACCAAACAGGCACGGGGCAGCAAATAGTGTCCGAAATCAGCCGCCGAAGGCCGGCGCGATGGCGGTCCACAGCTGGCGCACGCCCAGGATGATGAACAACAGCGCACAGATGCCCAGCGCAATGTTCGTGTGGAGCCGGTTGGCCCACTCCTTCGGGATGCGCTTGCCGTTGAGCAGACCCAGCAAGGTCACTGCCAGGAACGGCATGAACAGGGATCCCAGCGCACCATAGAGCAGGATCAGCGCGATCGGCTTGCCCAGGGCGAACAGGATCATCGGCGGGAAGGTCAGCCAGAGCACGTAGAACTTGAAGTACTTGCCGCCCACGCGGGTGTCCGGGTGTCCGGACTCCTTCTTGCGCATGTTGCCCCAGAAGTCGGCGAACATCAGGGACACGCCGTTCCAGACGCCGATGATGGAGGAGAACGATGCCGCCCAGAAGCCGACCAGGAAGCCGGTGCCGACCACGTCTCCGTACTCGACCTTCAGCACTTCGTAGAGGTCCAGCAGGCCCTCGTCGCCCGCGCTCAGCGAAACGCCTGCGGTACGGACTACCTCGGCGCCGACAATCAGCATGGCAACCACGAAGATGCCGGTCATGACGTAGGCGACGGAGTTGTCGATCCGCATGACGCGCATCCACTTGGGGGTGATCCAGCCCTTCTCACGCAGCCAGTAGCCGTAGGCCGCCAGGGTGATGGTGCCGCCGACGCCGCCGGCCAGCGCCAAGGTGTAGAACATCGCACCCTCTTCCTGCGGGATCATCGGCACCAGGCCGCCGATCATCTCCGGAATGTTGGGCACGGCAATGACGGCCAGGCCGACCACGGTGACGAACATCAGCCCGACGAAGAAGGCGGTGATCTTCTCGAACATGGCGTACTTGCCGAACCACACCATGACAAAACCGGCCAGGCCCATCAGGATGGCCCAGGCCCACAGCGGCAGCACCGGGAACACCGCGGCCAACGGCAGCGCCGCCGATGACATCGCGGTGGCACCGTAAACGAAGCCCCAGATCATGATGTACGGACCGAAGTACCAGGTGGTCCAGCGGCCCAGCGAGCGCCAGCCCTCGAAGATCGTCTTGCCGGTCGCCAGCGAGAATCGCCCGGCGCCTTCAACCAGGATGATCTTCAGGATGACACCGACGATCACCGCCCAGAACAGGCCGTAGCCGTAACGGGACCCCGCCACCAGAGTGGCGACCATGTCCGCGGCACCGACGCCGGTGGCCGCAACAACGAGGCCGGGACCGACGATCTTCCATTTGGCGGGCGCCCCGCCGTCGTTGTCAACGCGTACAGCGGGATCCACCGCACCCGTGATGTTGTTCTCAGTGGCCATGAGCCATGTATTCCTTACCGTGATGGAGCTTGTCCGCAGAAAACGGGCGGCACGAGTGCCGCCCGTCACCGGACCCCGTTTAGTTTCTCACGCGTTCCGAACGCCCGGTCAGTAAAGCACCGAAGGGGCCACAAGGGGAACCGTTGGACGCCGGGAAGGCTCCGTTGAGCGGAAAATAGCGGCGCTACTGTGGCTTTTCGCACATCCGCTTTCCCTCCGTCATACGGGCCGGGCGCGGCCACCGGCGATATCCACCGGCGCCATCCGCCAGCACTATCCGTCGGCGCACTCCAGTTGGGGCTATCAGCCGGGGTTCATCAGCCGGGGTTAATCCGCCGGGGTTCATCCGCCGGGGTTCATCCGCCGGCGGCAGACTTCCACGGGTCGCATGCCTCAACCGACAGCCGCCGGTAGCCTTCGGCGTTGCCGGACACCACGGTCAGGCAATGCTTGACGGCCGTCGCGGCAATCAGCGACTCCACGGCCGGCACATCCTGGATGGCCAGCGGCGCCCAAGCCTCCGCCACCTGCTGGTCCACCGGAAGGATGTACGCGGCGAACCGGTCGGTCAGCTCGGCCAGCCAGCTGTCCGCCTGCCCGGCCAGGGCGCTGTCCTGAGTGCTGAGCGCGTGCAGCTCCCCCAGCGTCAGCGCTGAAATGTAGACGCGGGAGCGGCGGCGCCGCTGCAGGAACTCCACGACGGCGGGGTCTGGGTTCTCGCGCCTGAGTTCGGCGACCACGTCGGTGTCCAACAGCAGCCCGCGGGCACGCCGCGGCCCGGTGGTCTCAGCGGCTGTCGGCGCGGGACCGGCCGCCGATGGTGTTGATTCGGTCCTGCTGGTCATCGGGCCGCGACGGCGCGCTGCTGCCCGCGGGTTTGCACCGCCGCATCCAGTAAGAAATCCACAAAGGCTTCCCTTGCTGCGGAGATCTGCTCGTAGTCGGCCAGACTCAAGACCTGGAGTTGCGGGGATTCAAGGGTTTCCATGGCAGCCGGCGCCGGGCGCCGCGTCCTTTCGGGTGCTCTTGCCCGCACCGGTAGCCAGTGGCTGATGCAGGCCGCTTCGTCATCCGAACCACCCAACGAGCGTGGGGTTGGTATGTGGCCAAAGTCGGAGCTTGGCGGCCACAATTCTTGAAGCTAGGGCTACTTTAGCTGGTCCGGGCGCCGGCTGTGAGAGATCGTGGTCACATCGCGTAACAGGGCACCGTAACGTTTCATCTTGGAGCGGGGATGCGGCGAATGATGACCGCGCACGGGGCATTTTGGCGGCCTGCCAAGCGCATCCTTCCGAAACTGTCCGCACCGGCTGGTACATCTTTAACTGCCGGCAGGCACCGGACGGCGGCGGGATATCGTTGGGGGGACCCCGCCGCCGGCCGGGTTGGCAGCTGCCGTACTTGTGCAAGGAGGCACCGTGTTTCTGCTCGACTCCGACGCCGCCGGGGCTGACCGGGACCTGGTCTACACGGCCACCGACCTGGTCACCGCCGCCCAGTGCGAGTACCAGTTGCTGCGCAAGCTGGACGAGAAGCTGGGCCGCTCCCCGGTGCCGGACTTCGGCCGGGACGAGATGCTCGAGCGCACTGCGGCGCTGGGCGATGTGCACGAGCACCGCGTCCTGCAGCAGTTCCGCAACGCTTTCGGCTCCGGCGTGGTGGAGATCGCCGAGACCCGCAGTTACACGCGCGAAGACCTCTTGGCCAAGCATGCCGAATCCATTGCGGCGCTGCAGTCCGGCGCGGACGTGGTGTTCCAGGCCTCCTTCTTTGACGGCGGATTCCATGGCCGGTCGGATTTTTTGGTCAAGACCCAGCACGACGGCGGTGCCCCGGCTTACGCCGTCTACGACACCAAGCTGGCCCGCCACGCCAAGGTCACCGCGCTGCTGCAGCTGGCCGCCTACGGGGACCAGCTCCTCCAGGCCGGCATCAGCGCGGCTCCGACGGTGACGCTGGTGCTCGGCGACGGCCGGCACAGCGACCACAGCCTGACCGACCTGCTGCCGGTCTTCCGCGAACGCCGCGGCCGTTTCCTGGACCTGGTCGCCGCACACCGCGGGCAGCCCGCGGCGGTCCGCTGGGGAGACGAACGGGTTAGGGCCTGCGGCCGCTGCGACTACTGCGCCGAACAGGTTGAGCTGCACCGCGATCTCCTGCTGGTGGCGAACATGAGCACGGTACGCCGCCGCAAACTCCATTCGGCGGGAATCCGCACGATCGACCAACTGGCCGCGCTGGAATTGCCGGCCGGCGAATCGTCGACCGGCGCGCTGGCCCGATTGCGCGACCAGGCGCGCATGCAGACCGGCACCGCGGAGCCGGACGGCAGGGTCACCTTCCGCAAGGACGGTGACGAACACACCGTGGCGTACCGCGTGCTGGAACAGCACACCTTGGTCCGGTTGCCCGAGCCGGACCCGGGCGACATCTTCTTCGACTTCGAGGGCGACCCGCTCTGGCAGGACGAGGACGCGGTCTGGGGGCTGGAGTACCTGTTCGGCGTGGTGGAGAACCCTCCGGCGGGTGGCGGCCCCGCACCGTTCAAACCCTTCTGGGCGCACAGCCGCTCCGGTGAACGAAAAGCGCTGGCGGATTTTTTGGACTACGTGTCCGAACGGCGCCGCAACCACCCAGGCTTGCACATTTACCACTACGCCAACTACGAGAAGGCCGCCCTGCGCCGGCTGTCGTTGCAGCATCTGGTCGGCGAAGAGGCTGTGGATGAACTGTTGCGCGAGGGCGTGCTGGTTGACCTCTACGACACGGTCAGGCACAGCCTGCGGATTTCGGAGAACTCCTACAGCATCAAGAAACTGGAACCGCTCTACATGGGCAATAACCTGCGCTCCGGCGACGTGACGGACGCCGGTGCATCCGTCGTGGCGTACGCGCAGTACTGCGCCGCCCGGGACGCGGGCGATGACTCCGAAGCCGACACGATCCTCAAGAGCATTGCGGACTACAACGAGTACGACTGCCTGTCCACGCTGGAATTGCGCAACTGGCTGCTGGGGCTGGCCGCCGAACGCGGAGTTGTCCAGGGACAGGCAGCGGAGTCCGCTCCTGCCCTCCCGGCGGGAACAGCCGCTGACGACGGCAAACCGGTCCTGCCGCAGGAACAGCGGCTGCTGGACTACGTGGCGGCAGCCGCCGCCGAGGCCGCCTCACGAGGCGAGGAGCTGTCCGCGGACGAACAGGCGGTTGCCATGGTCGCGGCGTCCGTCGGCTACCACCGGCGCGAAGCGAAGCAGTTCTGGTGGGCACATTTTGACCGGCTGGATGCCCCGGTCGAGGACTGGGCCGACGTGCGCGACGTCTTCACTGTCGATTCCGTCCGCGTGGTTACCGAATGGGCGAAGCCGACCTCCCGCAGCAACCCGGTCCGCGTTCTCGCGCTGACCGGCCGGCTGGCTCCCGGTTCCACCATTAAGGAAGGCAGCCTGCTCTGCCGCCTCTACAACCAGCCGTACCCGGCCTTTCTCTGCGATCAGAAAGACGGCGTCAACCACCGTGCCTACAGCTTCGGCGCCGAGGTGCTGGAACTGGGGGCGGACGGCGGGAAGGACATGCTGGTCATCAAGGAGCGGTTGCCGCGCGGCGCCGACCCGTACACCGAGTTCCCGGTGGCGCTGACACCCGATCAGCCGGTGCCCACTACATCCATCCGTCAGGCTCTGGCCGATTTAGCGGCCGCCGTTGCCGGCACGCTGCCGAACTTCCCCGCCGAACCGGCGCTGGATCTGCTGCGACGGCGGCCGCCTCGGCTGGCAACGCTGGCTCAACTGCCCGCAGTCCAGGGCCACCCGGACGGTTACGTTGATGCGATCACCGCCGCCGTCGCCGATTTGCAGGACTCCTACCTGGCGGTTCAGGGGCCGCCGGGCACCGGCAAGACCTACGTCGGGTCGCACGCCGTCGCCCGGCTGGTGGCACTGGGCTGGAAAGTCGGCGTGGTCGGCCAGTCGCATGCCGTGGTGGACAACATGCTGCGCGCCGCCATCGAAAAGGCCGGTGTGCCGCCGGAATTGGTTGCCAAAAAACCGAACGGCGACCATGACCTTCCCTGGCCCAACCGAAGCACCACAGATGTGACCCGGTTGCTAGAGTCGCCGGGAGGTGCGCTGATCGGCGGCACGGCGTGGACCATGACCGGTTCGGCGGTCCCGCCCAAGTCGCTGGATCTGCTGGTCATTGACGAAGCCGGCCAGTTCTCGCTGGCGAACACCCTGGCCGTTTCCCGCGCGGCCAAGCGACTGCTGCTGCTCGGCGATCCGCAGCAACTGCCGCAAGTCACCCAGGGCACGCACCCGGAACCGGTGGACGAATCCGCCCTCGGTTGGCTCTCTGCAGGTCATGCCACCTTGCCGCCGGAGCTGGGCTACTTCCTCGCCCGGAGCTGGCGCATGCATCCGGACCTTTGCCGGGCAGTGTCAGTCCTGGCCTACGACGGGCGGCTCGAATCGGCACCCGCTGCCGCCGCGCGGCACCTGACGGGAGCCATGGCCGGAGTGGAGTGCGTCTACGTTGACCATCAGGGCAACGCCACGTCGTCACCGGAGGAAGCCGCCGAGGTGCTGGCCCAGGTCCGCAGGCATGTGGGTCTGCCCTGGCGCGAAGATGGCACAGCGAAGCCCCGCCCGCTGGCCGGTGCGGACATCCTGGTGGTGGCACCGTACAACGCCCAGGTCCAGCTGATCCGCTCGGTACTCGATGACGCTGGCCTGCCGGACGTGAGGGTCGGCACGGTAGACAAGTTCCAGGGCCAGGAAGCGCCCGTCGTGATCGTTTCCACCGCTGTGTCCGCGGCTGCCGAAGCTCCGCGCGGGATGGAATTCGTGCTGAACCGGAACCGCAACAACGTGGCGGTCTCGCGGGGACAGTGGCGCGCGGTCATCGTTCGCTCCCGAGCGCTCACCGACTACCTGCCGGCGCGGCCCGCCGGCCTTGAGGAACTCGGTGCCTTCGCCGGGCTCTGCGACTGCCCTGCTTAAATCGACCTCGGCTTGAATTGACCTCAGCTTGGCCCGCGGGCCAGAGGTGAAACGGGTCGGAAGGCCAAACTGCCCCGGCATGCTGCGGATGTCGTGCTACGTTACGGGCGAAATCCGCTACGGTGCCGGGCCCGAACATGCTTGAATGAGAAGCGGCAGCCCGGCGGGCCAACCACCCCGTTGCCCGTGCCGGCTGGAAGTGTGCACGTAGTAGTTTACGCACAGTAATTCCGACGAGAAGAGGAAGAACATGAGCAAGTACGAACTGCCCGAGCTCGACTATGATTACGCAGCCCTGGAGCCGCATATCTCGGCCCGGATCATGGAGCTGCACCACTCCAAGCACCACGCCACCTACGTGGCCGGCGCGAACACCGCACTGGAGCAGCTGGCCGACGCCCGTTCCAAGGGCGAGTTCGGCAACGTGCCGAAGCTGTCCAAGGACCTGGCCTTCCACCTCGGCGGGCACACCAACCACTCGATCTTCTGGAAGAACCTCTCCCCGGAAGGCGGCGACAAGCCCACCGGCGAGCTGGCCTCGGCGATCGATGAGTACTTCGGTTCCTTCGACGCGTTCCGCGGCCACTTCGGCGCCGCAGCGCTGAGCCTGCAGGGCTCGGGCTGGGCCGTGCTGGCCTACGAACCGCTGGGCGGCAACCTGGTCATCGAACAGCTCTACGACCAGCAGGGCAACATCCCGGTGGGCACCATCCCGCTGCTGATGCTGGACATGTGGGAGCACGCCTTCTACCTGGACTACGTCAACGTCAAGGCCGACTACGTCAAGGCGTTCTGGAACATCGTCAACTGGGCCGACGTCGCCGCCCGCTTCGACGCCGCCCGCACCGGCGCTTCCGCACTGATCACCCCCGCCAAGTAACACCGGCCTGCCGTGCCACTGCACGGCGATTGACCCTGCAGGCACCGCCGTTGGCCGGACACCCGGCTGAACGGCGGTGCCTCGCCGCTTAATCCGCTGCTGCCCCACCCGACGGGCGGCAGAAGACGGCCCCGACTCTTTCCAGTCCGGTGCCCCAGTGTTCCCCCAAAGGCTTCCCTTCTTCTACGGAACTGTAGAAGATAGCGGCATGATGTTTGAACATGACGACCCGATCCTTGAGCTCACCGACGAGCAATCTTGGAAGCTGCTGGAGAACACCAAGCACGGACGCCTCGTCCTCACCGCCGCCGGCGAAACGGACATCTTTCCGATCAACTTTGTAGCCCGCGACGGCAGGCTGGTCCTGCGGACGGCGCCGGGCACCAAGTTGGCCGAGCTGACCATCAACGAACGGGTGCTGTTCGAGGCGGACGGCATCGGTAGCGGCGAAGCGTGGAGCGTGGTGGTCAAAGGCACCGCACGGGTGCTCCAGACCCAGGAGGAGATAGCGGCTGCCGAGGCGCTGCCGGTCGAGACCTGGATTCCCACCCTCAAGGACTTCTATGTGGAGGTGAAGCCGGCAAGCATCAGCGGCCGGCACTTCAAGTTTGGCGAGCAGCCCGAACGCTTTTAGCAACACGAAAGGCCCGGTCCGGGGCGCGACGCGGCGTTGGTGCGCCGGGGACGATCCCTGACCGAGCCCTCGTCGGGCTCAGTGTTGGACGCTGACTCAGTGGCCGACGCTGGCGAGGATCTCCTCGAAGCTCTTGGACTCGACGCCGCCGCGGCCGCGCTCGGTCACCGGCGCGCCCTGCACCAGATCAACCAGTTCGGCAGCCGCGCGGTCGGAACGCTCGGACAGTCCGCTGGTTCCGGCCTCGCCCGCACCCCAGTCTTCCGGTGCGGCGAAGACGGTGGTCTGCACGGTCCGCGCCCGCAGGTAGCTGAACAGCGGGCGGACAGCGTAGTCCAGCGCCAGCGAGTGCCGGGCGCTGCCGCCGGTGGCACCCATCAGCACCGGCTTGCCGGCGAGCGCGCGCGGCTCAACCACATCGAAGAAGGACTTGAACAGGCCGCTGTAGGAAGCGCTGAAGACCGGGGTCACTACGATGAGCGCATCCGCTGCAACCGTCGCCTTGAGCACCTCATCCAGCTTCGGCGCCGCGTAACCGGTCACCATGTTGTTGGCGATATCGACCGCATAGTCTCGCAACTCCACCATCTGGATCTCGGCTTCAACACCCTGCAGACGGAACTGGTCCGCCGTGGAAGCAGCCAACTGGTCGGCCAGCATCCGGCTGGAGGACGGTACGCCGAGTCCGGCTGAAATGACTACGATCTTACGTTCTGACACTGCGGCTCTCCTTGATAGTCCATGCAATCGCATCTACAGGGAAAACCGATGTCTGCTCCGGTTTATTCCGGCCACCCGCGACCTCGTTCTCACGGCCCTGCTCGGCGGCGGTTGTGGCTTGGACTCGCGGGGACATCGCAGCGGAGCGGCCCGGCCCCGACCGCGGCCCGAATGGGCGGGCGGCCACCGGAGCAGGAACCGGGCGGAGCGGTTGCCGCCTCGGGAACGGCCGCGTCGGGAACGGCTGGGGCTGTGCCCGCGTCGGGAACGGATGCGTCAGGAACCGGCTGCACGGCCGGCAGCGCGGCCGCTGAAGAGGCAGCCGCCCAGGAAGGTTCCTTCCAGCGAGCGGTAGCCGTGCATGCCGCCGCCGCCAAACCCCGCCGCCTCCCCGGCTGCATAGAGTCCGGGAACCGGCTGCCCGTGCGCTGTCAGCACCCGTGACTGCAGATCCGTTTCCAGGCCGCCGAGCGTCTTGCGGGTCAGCACCGACAACCGCACTGCAATGAGCGGCCCGGCATCGGGATCCAGCAGTCGATGCGGCTTGGCCGTGCGCACCAACTTGTCGCCCAGATAGCGTCTCGCCGCGCGGATGGCCATCAGCTGCGCGTCCTTGCCGTAGGCATTGCCCACCTCGCGGTCCCGCGCCTGAATCTCGGCCTCAACCACGGCCGGGTCCAGCATCGGCCCGTCCCGGTCTTCGCTGAATGCCGGCAGCACGGGTTCGGCCGGTGTCATGGTGTCTTCAGACCCGCCCGGCGCGTCTGCGACCGCGGCCGATCCATCCGGTTCGCCGAGCGGATGCTTCCTGACCAGCTCGTTCATTTTGGCCACCAACTCCGGCACGGTGTCCGCCTGCAGGAAGTCCACACCGTGGTCCAGAAAGGCCTGCACCGGGCCGGGCACGTCCGTGGTCGCCCGCTTGAGTACTTCCTTCACCGACTTTCCGGTCAGGTCCGGATTCTGCTCCGAACCGGAGAGCGCAAACTCCTTCTCGATGATCTTCTTGTTCAGGATGAACCAGCTGTAGTCGTGTCCGGTGGAGCGCAGGTGCGCCAGCGTGCCCAGGGTGTCGAACCCGGGAAACAGCGGCGCCGGCAGCCGCTGTCCGGTTGCATCCAGCCAGAGCGAGCTGGGACCGGGCAGAATCCGAATGCCGTGCCGGGCCCACACCGGATCCCAGTTCCGGATGCCCTCCACGTAGTGCCACATCCGGTCCGGGTTGATCACCCGGCCACCGGCCGCCTGCGCAATGCCGAGCATCCGACCGTCCACGTATTCGGGTACACCGGCGACCATGTGGCCCGGCGGCGTGCCCAGGCGCTGCGGCCAGTTCCGCCGCACCGCGTCCAGGTCCGCACCGATGCCGCCGGAGGTCACCACGACGGCGCCGGCCGGGTATTCGAAATCCCCCACCACGGTGCGTGAGGACGCGTGGCCGCGCTCCGCCGTCGTCGATTCCAAAATGCTGCCGCGCACCCCGGTGACCGCGCCGTCTTGCGTCAGCAGCCCGTCCACCCGATGGCGGAAGGCGAAGGTGACCAGTCCGGCGTCGGCGGCTTCCCGCACGCGGCGCGCGAACAGTTCCACGAGGCCGGGACCGGTCCCCCACGTGATGTGGAAGCGGGGCACCGAGTTGCCGGGTCCGCTCGCCTCGTAGCCGCCGCGTTCGGCCCAACCCACCACCGGGAAGATCCGGTGCCCGCGCTCGCGCAGCCACGCCCGCTTCTCGCCCGCGGCGAAGTTCACGTAGGCCTCGGCCCAGCGGCGCGGCCAGTAGTCCTCCGGCCGGTCGAAGCCGGCGGTGCCCAGCCAGTCCTGCCAGGCCAGCTCTACCGAATCCTTGACACCCAGCCGGCGCTGCTCCGGCGAATCCACTAGAAACAGGCCGCCGAAGCTCCACCAGGCCTGGCCGCCCAGGTTGGCCTCCGATTCCTGCTCCACCAGCAGCACATGGCGCCCGGCCTCGGTCAACTCGGCGGTGGCCACCAGGCCGGAGAGCCCGGCACCCACCACGATGACATCCGCGCCCACCATCCGGCCTGCCGCTGTGTTCGCACCCATGGGGTCCACCCTTGCGGATCGGGTGCGGAGCCACAAGGGGGCCGGGCGGAATCGCTGCGTCGAGGACGCGGAGATGCAGCCCTAGCCAGCCCTGCGCCTCGAGGGCTACGGTGGCACCTATCCACCCGTGGCTCCGGTCCGGATCAGAGAGGATCCTCCATGAGCAGCACTCGAGCGGTCGCTGACCAGGAAACCGGCACGGTCGAAGCGATGGGCTGCGACAGGGTGCCGATCGCCAAGGCGGTCAACGCGACAGCCCTTCCTCTGGGGGATGCACCGAAGGGCCACGCGACCTTCGGCACCGAAGCCGCCGCCACCTACGTGCTCAGTCCCAACGATTACATCCACTAGGACCGCCCGCGGCCTTCGATCAAGGAGCAACCATGCACACCGTCACTCTGGAAGATGCGCGCCGGGTCATTGCCGCCGCGGAGGCCAAGGCCGCGGAGATCGGCCAGCCCATGAACATTGCCGTGGCCGACGCCGGCGGAAACCTGGTCTCGCATGTGCGGATGGATGGAGCGTGGCTGGGCAGCATCGACATCTCGATCAACAAGGCCTTCACATCCCGGGCCTTCGACATCCAGACCAAGGACCTGGGCGACAATTCCCAGCCGGGCAATCAGTTCTACGGGATCCACGCCAGCAACCACGGCCGGATCATGATCTTCGCCGGTGGCATTCCACTCTCCCGGGACGGCCAGGTGGTGGGATCGATCGGCGTTAGCGGCGGCTCCGGCGAGCAGGACCAGTCGGTGGCCGAGGCCGGAGCGGCCGCGTTGTAGGCCGGGCTGGTGGGCCGGGCTGGTGGGCCGAGGAATTCACAGGGTGCCTCGGCTAACCTGATGGCGGATTGACTCGCGGAGCTGGGGGACTTCGGGTGGGGAGATGTCTGAACTTGGGATGATTTACTGGTCGCGGCGGATCACGCTGTGGGCCTTCGTCGCTGCCTTGGCGTGGCTGGCCTATGCGGTGGTCTCGGCCATCCTGGGTACCGGCCTGCTACAGGGGATCCGGCAGCTTCTCATGGGCGACGGCGCCGAAGCGCTGGTCCGGGCGGCGTGGCCCGTGCTGGGCTGG
Organism: Arthrobacter sp. NPDC055138; assembly: GCF_053607305.1. NCBI lineage: Bacteria > Bacillati > Actinomycetota > Actinomycetes > Micrococcales > Micrococcaceae > Arthrobacter > Arthrobacter sp. NPDC055138. Next base: position 126,652 of record NZ_JBSGTH010000003.1, on the reverse strand, counting down.
ATCGGTCCGCCGGTCCTCGCGTTGGTGGCGGTGGCCGTTGTTGCACGAATCCGGCGCTCCCGCGATGTGCGCCGCCGGGATCCGCTGCGCAAATTTAACCGGGAGCAACGCCGCGAAGGGTTGGCACGAGCCGGCGGCCAGTGCGAACTGGAGGTTGCGCGGCGCCGCCGTTGCCCCAACCCGGCCACCACCGGCGACCATTTCTTCCCGTGGAAGAAGGGCGGGTCCACCGTGATGACCAATTTCGTGGCGGCCTGCGCGAGCTGCGACCGGAGCAAGGGCACCTCGATTCCCTCGCCGAAGTCCCGTCAGCGGCTGGAAGAACGGCGCCACAGCTACTTTCCGGCCGGCGTTCCGGTACAGGCCGGCGAGCGCAATGAGATCTCCGGCCGAACGCAGACCGCGGCCTGGTTGATGGGGTGAGCGGCCAGATGACGGCAATGAGCGGCTTGTATGGCGGCCGGATCACGGTTGGTCGTTGGAGCGACTCCGGGACCACCGGCACTTCCCCGTGACAAGGAACACGGATAACGAAGTTGTAACGCCGCGTGTCGCTCCAGTAAATTGGATGCAGTTCCTACTATGAAGGTAGGCCCGGTCCGCCCGTCGAACCCTGCCGGCGGACCATAAGATATCGAGCTTTATGTCGAAGGCAGGGGCGGAGGAACCACGTACGGTGCTTGGGGGCACCATGGGGTGAAGTCCTCAGAGGCAAGCCGGCTTCCCGCGGCTATGCCGGCAGGACCGAGTGAGCTCTCGCTCGAATCCGACAGCTAACTTCGCAGGCGCATGAGAGGAATCCCTGTGAACACTCCTGTCCGCGGTCGTCGCCGTTCCGACACCCGTACGTCGCCCCTGTCCCTGATCTCCCGCTCTGCCGGAGAACCCGCTGGCCGCCGCCGCGCAGAAGCGCCCGCCGCGGCCCACTCGGTTGCCCGCAAGGCGGGCATTGCAGCCGCAACCGCCGGCATGCTGGCAGTGATTGCCATCCCGGTGGCCCATGCTGGCGACGCGAAAGAACTGGTTCGCACCGAACCCGTATCCAACATCAGTGCGGTCAGCGTCCAGGCTGCCAAGGGAGCCGACCTCCGGTTCGACCGGCCCTGGGCTGCCAGCAAGGCCGCCCAGGAAGAGACCAAGGTTGCCGCCGCGTCCGCCGAAAAGAAGAAGGCTGACGACGCTGCCAAGAAGGCCGCGGCCGATCAGAAGGCCGCCGCGGACAAGAAGGCAAAGGCCCAGGCGGCCGCCAAGAAGAAGGCGGCGGCCATCGCTGCCGCGAAAAAGGCCGATGCGGCCAAGGCCAAGACCGCCGGCTTCGCGACCGGCAGCCTGAAGGCCCCCATTCCGCATATGAAGCAGACCTCCGGCTTCGGCTACCGGTCGAATCCGATCACCGGCGCGGCCGGCGAACTGCATACCGGCATCGACTACGCGATGGGCTGCGGCACCCCGGTCAACGCTTCCGACGGCGGCAAGGTCGTTGAGGCAGGCTTCCAGGTGGGCGGCGGCGGAAACCGCATTGTGGTCCAGCACCGCGGAGGCCTGAAGACCACCTACAACCACCTGCAGTCGATCGGTGTTTCGCTGGGCCAAAAGGTCGCCCAGGGCGAGCGCATCGGCGAGCTGGGCACCACCGGCAACTCCACCGGCTGCCACCTGCACTTCGAGGTTGTGAAGGACGGCCAGACCGTGGATCCGGCCGGCTGGCTCTAAGCCCCAGCAACGACGGCGGAGCTTCCGCCACCTGACGGCGATGCCCACCTACGCGGTGGACGTCGCCGTCATTCGTTTAAAGCACGACGACGGCGCCCACCCGGCGGTTTCAAGGGGTGGACGCCGCCGTCGGTCGGTGTGGACCGGCCTCAAGCGGAGGGTTCAGGCGAAGGGCCGCGACGCCTGGTCCAAGGCGGAAACTTCCTCGGCGGTCAGATCCACGTCCGCGGCAGCCATCAGCTCCGGCAGCTGCTGGGGCGTCCGTGCGCTGGCCAGCGGCGCGGTGATGCCCGGCTTGCTGAGCAGCCAGGCGAGTGCCGTCGTCGTGATGGAGATCCCACGGGAGGAGGCGATGGTCTCCACGGCATCCACCACCGCGAAGCCTTTGGCGGTGAGGTAGTCCCCCACCATGCCGCCGCGCGGGCTAGCCTCGGCGTCATCGGTGCTGTGGTACTTGCCGGTCAGGAAGCCTGCGGCCAGGGAGAAGTAGGGGAATACCGAGAGATTGTGCTCCCGGGCCAGCGGCGCGTAACCCTGCTCGTAATCCTTGCGGGCCACCAGGTTGTAGTGCGGCTGCAGCGCCACCGGCAGCGCGAAGCCGTTTTGCAGGGCGATGCTGATCCACTCAGCGATCCGCTCCGGAGACAGGTTGGACAGACCGATCTGGCGGACCTTGCCCTCCTTCACCAAAGCGTCAAAGGCTGCGGCCGCCTCGATCAGCGGCGTGCCCTCGTCGTCGTGGTGGGCGTAGTAAAGGTCAATATGGTCCGTGCCCAGCCGCTGCAGCGAAGCCTCCGCGGCGGCAGCGATGTTCACCGCCGAGAGGCCCTGAAGCTCCGGGTGTCCACCGACTTTGGTGGCAATGACCATCGAATCGCGGTTCTTCCGCTCGGCCATCCAGCGGCCAATGATGTACTCGGACTCACCGCCGGTGTTTCCCGGAACCCAGGAGGAGTAACTGTCCGCGGTGTCGATGAAGTTGCCGCCGGCATCGGCGAAGGCATCCAGTACCTGCTGCGAGCCGGGCTCATCGGAGGTCCAGCCGAAGGTGTTGCCGCCCAAAGCGAGCGGGAAAATCTTGAGGTCCGAAGTGCCGATCAAGCGCATCGAGAGTCCTTTCGAAGGGAAGGGCAGCGGATCTTCGCCCGCCGCTACAGCGTTAAAGGATAGTGCGGCGGCTGCCGCTCCGGTCGCGAATGAGAGCGCAGTCACGCGCAAAACGTCACGTTTCTAGGGTCCGGGCCCCAGTCGAGCCGCCGAAACCGCCGGCGGCAGGCCTCCGGCTTGCCTGTCCGTGCAACCTAGACTTAAACCATGGCTGACTTGCTGACACCCCAGCAGCGCAGCGCCAATATGGCCAAGATCCGCGGCAAGAACACCAAACCGGAGTTGCTGGTCCGGAGGCTGCTGCATGCCAGGGGCTACCGCTATCGCCTGCATGGCAGCGCCGGGGGCCAGAAGCTGCCGGGCAAACCGGATCTGGTGTTCGCGGGGCGCCGCAAGGTCATCTTCGTCAACGGCTGCTTCTGGCACGCTCACGACTGCAGAGTCGGCCAGCATGCGCCGAAGTCCAACGCCGAGTTCTGGGATGCCAAACGCACCCGCACGGCCGCCCGGGACAGGATCCAGCAGGCGGCACTGCAGGAGGCGGGCTGGCAGGTCCTCACCGTGTGGGAGTGCGAATTCAAGAAGGTTGGCGACCTGGCCGCCTTGGCGGACCGACTGGTGGAGTTTTTGGACTGAAACGGCTGGGTGACCGGATACCGGGCCAGTTTTGGTTGCCGACGCGAAAGCGCCCCGCCCCGGTGGTTTCCACCAGGGCGGGGCGCTCCGCCATCGTTATTTTCTGCTCGACCCGCCGACGGCCGCGTCATGTTGGCCGGGGACCGCGTCGGGCTGCCCGCCGCCCGTGGGCTGGGCGCCCGTGGGGCCGGCTCCGTCAACTAGCGGGAGCGAACCGGTCATCACCGGTCCGGCGCCGCCGACCATGCCGGGTTCCACCGGGCTTGCTGTGGTCGGCTTGATGTCGATGGTGCGGCGCAGCGGCCGTTCCTTGATGAACAGCACCGCAATCAGCGCCACAACCGCGATGACGGCGGACAGTTGGAAGATCAGGGCCGTGCCGTCCCCATAGGCAGACCGCATGATCTCTGCGGCCGCGGGAGGCAGGGCCGCGAAGTCCAGCGTGGCACCGGCACCGTCTCCGGAGACCGGGATGCCCGCGTCCCGCATGCCGGCGGTGGCCAGGGTATTGACCCGGCCGGCGAGCACGGCGCCGAGCACCGAGACGCCGATGGCGCCGCCGAAGGAGCGGAAGAACGCCACGGAGGCGCTGGCCGCGCCGATGTCCTTGGCCCGCACGGTGTTCTGCACGCCGAGCACCAGGTTCTGCATCAGCAGGCCCATGCCCATGCCGAGCAGCAGCAGGAAGGTGCCGGCCAGCCACAGCGATGTTTGGTGATCCATCATGCCGGCCAGACCGGTTCCGCTGATCACCAGGATGGCCCCGATGACCAGGAAGCGCTTCCATTTGCCATAGCGGGTAATCAGCTGCCCGGAGACTGTGGCGCCGATCAGGTTGCCGGCAACCATGGGCAGCATCAGCAAGCCAGCTTCGGTCGGCGTCGCGCCGCGGGCCACTTGGAAGTACTGGCCGACGAACGTGGCGGAGCCGAACATCGCCACCCCCACGGAGATGGAAGCGATGATGGACAGCGCCGTGGTGCGCTCGGTGATGATCTTCAGCGGGATGATCGGCTGGGCAGCCTTGGACTCCACCCACACCAACACCACCAGAAGCAGGACGCCGATGCCCACCATCAGCGCACTGGTCCCGGAGAGCCACGCGTAGTGGCCGGGCTGGCCGGCGAAGGAGACCCAGATCAGCAGGATGGAGACGCCGGCTGTGAGCAGCACGGAGCCGAGCCAGTCGATCTTCACCTGACGGCGCACGTGGCTCAGCTTCAACGTCTTCTGCAGCATGAGTAGCGCGATCACGGCCAACGGGACGCAGACGAAGAAGGTCCAGCGCCAGCCCAACGGGCTGTCCACGATGAAGCCGCCCAGCAGCGGGCCACCGGCTGTTGCCACGGCCATGACGGCACCCATGTAGCCGGCGTAGCGTCCGCGTTCGCGCGGCGGAATAACGGTGCCGATGATGGCTTGGACCAGCGCGGTCAGGCCACCCATCGCGATACCTTGGACCACCCGCGCGGTCAGCAACGTGGTCATGTCCGGGGCAAATCCAGCCAGCACGGAGCCGGCCACAAAAATGACGATGGAGAGCTGGACCAACAGCTTCTTGTTGTACAGGTCGGCGAATTTGCCCCAGATCGGTGTGGTGGCCGCATTCGCCAGCAACGCCGCGGTGACCACCCAGGCGAAATCGGTCTGGGTGCCGTGCAGGTCGGCGATGATGGTGGGCAGCGCGTTGCCCACGATGGTGCTGGACAGCATCGCGGTGAACAGGGCTGCGAGCAGGCCGGTGAGGACCTGCAGGATCTGCTTGTGGCTCATCAGGTCGCCGTCGGCGGAGGTCCGCTTGGCGGGCGCGTGTTCGGCATCTGCCCGTTCGGCGGGAGAGTTGCCCGGCAGCGGGCGCTCCTTGAGCAGCACGTCCGAGGCCTGGTTTGGTTCAGTAGATTCGTTCACCGGGTCAGACTCCTGCGGGTTCGTAGCGGTGGGTTCCCGGCTTCGTTGACAGGATCGAGGTGTGGAGGGCCTCGGCCAGGCGGCCGACGGCGGTGATGGCGGCTTGGGCTTCGTCCTCCGACCAGTCGCCAAGCATGCCCTGCATAAGGGAAGCCCGGCGGATCGCCTCGGCCCGCATGCTGGCTTCGCCGGCCTCGGAAAGCGAGATCAGCGATGCCCTGCCGTCGTCGGGATGCGGTCTCCGCAACACGAAACCTGACGCCTCAAGGTCCGCGATGTGCCGGCTGAGGGCCGCCGGACCGATGCCCAGCTTGGCCGCCAACTCAGTGGCACGCAGCTCCCCCGCTTCGCCAATGATCCGCATCACGCCCTGCAGCGCGAAGCCCGGGCCGGACGGATCCGCCATGTGGTGCGTCGCGGCACGCAGGGACCGCTGCAGGGAAAAGACGCAGGCCACCAGCTCTTGGGCGGTTTCAGTTTCGACAGCCACGGCACACCTCATTCTTATACTTGCCTAAAGCAACTATAACTCCAACTAGTTGTCTCGGCAAACTAAATGAATGGGATCTGGCACACACCCTCACCGCATCGAAGAGTCAGCAGCCGGCCTTCTCGGGTCTGAGAAGGCCGGCTGCTGATACCTCGATTGGGCTGCCGGACCGGCCCACGCCGGCCCTGCCGCGGGTCAGTTGTCCAGATGCGTGGGCGCGAACATCTTGAGCAGGGTCTCCACGACGACGACGTTCGGGCCCTCGGCGGCGAAGCTCTCCTCAAGCGCAGTGCGGATACCCTCGGGCGCTACCCTCCGGGCGGGCACGCCAAAGGACTCCGCTAAGGCGACGAAGTCGGGCCGGGCCAGCTCCGTGGCCGTGGCCTGGCCGAAGGCACCTTCCATGTACTCGCGCAGGATGCCGTAACCGCCGTCGTCCACAATCAGCCAGGTCACCGGCAGGTTGTGCTGGCGCACAGTGGCCAGTTCGCTGATCGAATACATGGCCGACCCGTCCCCGGAGACGGCCAGCACCCGGGCCGGCTTTCCCTGGCTGGCCAGGCCCACACTGCCGCCGATGGCGCCGGGGAAACCGAACCCGAGGCCGCCGGCACCCTGGGCGGAATGGAACTGGCCCTGGCGCGAGTCCCAGCAACTCCAGGCCCAGTAGGCCGAAATGGTCATGTCCCAGAAGGTCTGCATGGCGTCCGGGACGGCCGCGCGGATATCGGCCATGAAGGCCCGCTCCTTGGCCAGGTCCTGACTGTCCAGCCGGGCCTGAACCTTGGCCAGCGTGTCCTTGACCAGCTGCTCGGGGGTCTGACCGTGCCAGTCCGGCCGGTTCCGCAGCTCGCCGGAGAGGGCGTCGTCGAGGGCGTGCAGCGCCTGGCCGGCGTCGGCGCGGATGCCCAGCGCCGGACCGTTGGACTCGAGCACGCGAGGTTCGGCGTCGATCTGGATGATCCGGCCGCGCGGCTCCATGGTGAAGTAGTTGCTGGTCACCTCGCCCAGCGACGAACCCACCACCACCAGGACGTCGGCCTCTTCAAGGACGTCGGTGACATACCGGTCCTCCACCCAGGACTGCAGCGACAGTTCGTGATTCCACGGGAACGCACCGTTGCCGCCCGGAGAGCAAACCACCGGCGCATGCAGTTTCTCCGCGACGGAGAGCAGCCACGGTTCGGCTTTACCCCGCCGGGCGCCGCCGCCGGCGATGATCGCCGGCCGCTTGGCTTCGGTGAGCCAACGCACCGCTTCCTTGACCAGTTCGGTCCGCGGCGGGTTGTCGAACGCTTCGGCCAGCGCATCCTCCACCGGCGGCACCATGATGGGATCCAGCAGGACATTCTGCGGCACCTCCACCCAGACCGGCCCCTGCGGCGAGGAGATGGCCTCGGTCCAGGCATCCTGGATGGCGGACGGAATGCCGGAGGCGTGCTGGATCAGCCGCTGGCTCTTAGTGACATTTGCGGCCGAGGCCTTCTGGTCGTCGAGTTGGTGCAGCATGCCCTTGCGGCGGGCGCCGAGGCCTTCCAACGGGATCTGGCTGGCGATCACCACCATCGGCACCCCCGTGGCGTAGGCTTCCTGCAGCCCGGCCAGCGAGGTCAGCGCACCGGGGCCCGTGGAGAGGAACAGCACGCCAACATCGCCGGTGGCACGGGAGAACCCGTCGGCGGCAAAAGCCGAGTTGTTCTCCACTCGGGAGGAGACGAAATGAAGCGGCGACCTGGACAAAGCGTCAAACAGGCCCAAGGCATGCTGCCCCGGAATGCCGAACACCGTCGTCGCGCCCAAAGCACTGAGAGTTTCGACGACGAGGTCCCCGCCGTTGCGCACGGCCGGTTTGGAAGGCCCGGCGTGGGCCGCGCCGGCGCCGGGAAGGGCCCCGCTCTTCGGTGCCGTCACTCGAAGGACTCCTGGTCCGACTCGATGTCCTGCGGCTGCGACGGCCGCGGGGCCGCCAGCGCCTGCGCGTCGTAACCATTGCGGGAGCCGCCGCCTACTGCGTTGTCGGCCATCAAAGAGACGAGTTCGTAGGCCACATGGCTGCCGGCCACCCCGGTGATTTCGGCGTGATCGTATGCCGGCGCCACTTCCACCACATCGGCGCCGATGAGGTTCATGCCGCGGAAGCCGCGGATGATTTCCAGCAGTTCGCGACTGCTGATGCCGCCAGCTTCCGGGGTGCCGGTGCCGGGCGCATGGGCCGGGTCCAGCACGTCGATGTCGATGGAGATATAGAGCGGGGTGTTGCCGATCCGGTCGCGCAGCTTGGCCACTACTTCCCGGACGCCTTGGTAGTAAACGTCGGCACTGGTGACGATGCCGAAGCCGAAGCGGTGGTCGTCGTCGAGGTCCTTCTTGCCGTAAAGCGGGCCTCGGGTGCCCACATGGCAGATGGATTCGGTATCCAGGATGCCTTCCTCCACCGCGCGGCGGAACGGCGTGCCGTGCGTGTATTCGGCGCCGAAGTAGGTGTCCCAGGTGTCCAGGTGCGCATCGAAGTGCAGCATGGCCACCGGCCCGCCGGCGCGCTCGGCAGCCGCCCGCAGCAGAGGCAGGGCAATGGTGTGGTCGCCGCCAATCGTGACCAGCTTGGTGCCGGAGGCGGTCAGGTCCAGCGCGTTCTGCTGAATGGTTTCGATGGCCTCGTTGATGTTGAACGGGTTGACGGCCATGTCGCCGGCGTCCGCCACTTGGACCGCTTCGAACGGGCTGATGTCCCAGGCAGGGTTATACGGGCGCAGCAGCCGCGAGGCCTCGCGCACATGGTTGGCGCCAAAGCGGGCACCCGGGCGATAAGAAACGCCCGAATCGAAGGGAACACCGACGACGGCGATGTCCGCCTGTTGTACTTGATCCAAGCGGGGCAGCCGGGCGAAGGTGGCGGCGCCGGCGTAGCGCGGAATCCGGGATGAGTCGATCGGACCGAGGTGCCCGTTGGCTTCAATACGAAGCTCTTCCATGGTTCTCCTTCGATGCGGCGGACGGCGCGGGATGCGCGGCGCAGCCCGGCGCGGGGCAAGGTTGCCCTATGTGCAACATCTGTTGCCTGAAATGGTATTTGTGGCACCGGTAACAGTCAAGGTTGCCGGTGCGGCGCGCGCGGTTCGGGCGTGCACGCAGGCGCGCACCATGAACGGCACAGCGCAGCGGTCAGGGGACCGCCGGCACAGCGAGTCAACGAGCCACCGGCGCAGCGCGGCGGGTCAGGAGTCGCTCGTGCAGCGCCAACTAACGGGCGGCGGCGGGAACCAACGTCCAGGTGACGATGGCTTCTTCGTCGGTCTCGTTGATCCAGGTGTGTGGCTCGCGGCCGGAAAAGGAAATGGTGTCGCCCGCGGCAAGCTCGTAGCGTTCGGACGTGAAAACCAGCGTGATGCGGCCGGCAATCACATGCAGGACATCCACGTCGCAGTCCACCGCGTAGAGGTCGGTTTCGCCACGGCCTCGCGGTGCGATCACGGCGCGGATGATCTGGAGCCGGCGCTCGTGCCGGGCGGTCAGCAGTTCCTCCTTGATACCTTCGCCGCCCAGACTGATCCGCGGCCCCTTCCCTGCGCGCGTGAGCTGCGTTTCCGGCATGGAGAAGAGGTCGCCGATGGAGATGGACAGCACCTGGCACAAGGTGACGAGCGACGCGACCGACGGCGAGGTCAGGTCCCGCTCCACCCGGCTGAGGAAGCCCTTGGTGAGCCCCGTAGAGTCAGCCACCTGCTCGATGGTCATCCGCTGACCCTGGCGGGCTGCACGGATCCGAGACCCGATGGCCACCGGGTCATTGCTGGGTTCGACGGGCAGTGCCTTCACTAGACATCCTTCTCGGGCCGAGGTGGTGGGAGCAGGTAGGCAGCGACCGGGATAGACCGGCGCCGCGGGCGGCCGAAGTCGACGTGCCACAGACCACAAATAGCTTAACACTCAACACTTGTTGCCTGCTGGGCAAGTAGGGGTCTTTCCGCCGTTACGGTGTTCTCCGCTCGATGCCTTGCCGAACCGCCCGGGCCTATCCACGGCGCTAGCTCGCGAGCCTAAGATCGTGGTGTGGACATCGAGGAAACCATCCTTCCGGGCGTCGGCATCCGCTATGACTTCACCGCCAATTCCGGGGTCAGACTCGCTCTGGTTATTGACCGGGAGGGCGGGGCCGACCTGTTCACGTTCGACGAGGCCGATCCGGACCGGGCGGTCAGCCGCCTCCAGCTGGAACCGGAAGAAGCGTCACAGCTCGCAGAACTTCTCGGCGCCCCGCGGATAACCCAGCGCTTCGCCCAGCTCTCCAAGGAAATACCGGGGCTGGAAACCAGACGCATCACCGTTGGACCGGATTCGCCCTACGCGGGCCACCCCCTGGGCGACACCAAGGCCAGAACACGAACGGGCTGCTCCATTGTGGCGGTCATCCGCGGCGAATCAGTGATCACCGCGCCGACTCCACAGCAGCGCCTGCTGTCCCACGACGTCCTCATCGCCGTGGGCGGAGCCGACGGGCTGTCCGCTCTTGAAGCACTGATCAGCCCACCGCCAACCGGATAGCCGTCCGCCGCCGTGCAGCATCTCTCGCTTCTACTCATCGAACTGGGGATTCTGTTCGCCGTCCTGTCCGGGCTCGGTCTGCTCGCGCACCGGCTCGGCCTTTCACCAATTCCGTTTTACCTGCTGTCCGGGCTGCTCTTCGGCGAGGGCCGGCTGCTGCCGGTGAACGCGGCGGGCCCCTTCGTGGAGGCCGGAGCGGAGATCGGCGTCATTCTTTTGCTGCTCCTGCTCGGGCTCGAATTCTCGGCGACCGAACTGATGCACAGTCTCCAACGGCACCGAAGCTCTGGCCTGGTGGATTTCCTCTTGAACGCTGTGCCCGGGTTCCTTTTCGGACTGCTGCTGGGACTGCCTTGGCAGGCGGCCTTGGCCCTGAGCGGGGTTATCTGGGTCTCCTCTTCGGGCATCATCGCCCGGCTGCTCGATGATCTCGGACGCTTGGGGAACAGGGAGACTCCGGCTGTCCTGTCGGTGCTGGTACTGGAGGACATTGCGATGGCCTTGTACCTGCCGATGCTCGTGGTATTCCTCTCCGGCGGCGGGGCCTGGCAGGCAGCTGGCGGCGTTGCCCTGGCGCTTGGTGCTGTCTCCCTGATCCTGGCCGCGGCGCACAAGGCGGGGCATAGGGTGGGGCGTCTGCTCTCCCACCCGAAGGACGAACAGGTCATGCTGCGGCTGCTGGGCATTGCGCTGGTGGTGGCCGGGATCGCCGAAGGAGTAGGAGCCGGAGCGGCCGTCGGTTCCTTTTTGGTGGGTATCGCGATTCCGCAGAGTTTCGCGGACCGCGCACGGCAGATCCTGAGCCCGTTACGTGACCTCTTCGCGGCGTTTTTCTTCCTGACCTTTGGTCTGTCGATCAGTCTGGCCGATGTCTTGCCGATCCTGCCCGCGGTGCTGCTGCTGGCGGTTGTCACCACCGCCACCAAGATCGGCAGCGGCTGGTATGCGGCGGGGAAGGAGGGAGTCCAACTCCGCGGACGGTTGCGGGCGGGGGCCGCGCTGACGACCCGTGGCGAGTTTTCCGTGATCATCGCCGGGCTGGCTGTTTCAGCCGGCTACACGGCGGTCGGACCCTTGGCTGCTGCCTATGTTCTGATTCTGGCCGTGGCCGGCCCCGTCCTGACCCGGTTCATTGACAGCTGGACAGACCCGAACCGGCGTAAACGCGCGCATTAGGAACCTGAGGCGTCGCCGCTGGCTGAGAGGCCTGCTCGCCCCGACCAGCTACAATGGAGGTTGCGAAGGGGAGTAGCTCCACCGCCGCGCGGCTTGCGCGCAAGGGCGTGGAGGCCTGTCGACATACTGGCCAGCATGAGCGGCCCGGCAGTCCACCTGGGCGCACGAAAAGGCACGACCTGATCCTGCGCATAGGCGAGCGAGACCTTCGGTCAGTTGATTGTTAACTGACCGGAGATCATCGAACCGTCTCCGGTCCGACTCAGGAGCAACGTGACAACGAGCCCCGATCCAGCCGGCCCCGCCCCTCTGGACCCCCACTCCGACGGCCAAGCAACGCCGTCGAAATCCGACATCAGGCTATGGCGCCGCTATTTGGCCGACGAACGTGCCGAAGCCGCCATCTACCGTGACTTGGCCCAGCGCCGCGACGGCGAAGAACGCGAGATCCTGCTCGCCCTGGCCGAGGCGGAAGGCCGGCACGAAAAGCACTGGCGCGACCTGCTGGGCGAGCACGGCGACCAACGGCTCCGTCCGTCGTTCCGCCGCACCGTGCTGCGTTTCCTGGCCCGCCGCTTCGGCTCGGTGTTCGTGTTGGCCCTGGCACAACGGGCCGAGAGCCGCTCCCCGTACGCCACCGAACCCGCCGCCACCGAGGCCATGGCCGCCGACGAACTGATCCACGAAGAGGTCATCCGCGGCCTGGCCACCCGCGGCCGGGCACGGCTCTCCGGCAACTTCCGAGCCGCGGTCTTCGGCGCCAACGACGGCCTGGTCTCCAACCTGGCGTTGATCATGGGCATCGGAGCCACCGGCGTATCGAGCGGGTTCATCCTGTTCAGCGGCTTCGCCGGACTGCTGGCCGGCGCGCTCTCCATGGGTGCCGGCGAATACGTGTCAGTCCGCTCCCAGCGGGAACTGCTCTCCGCCACCCGGCCCACCCAGATCACACTGCAGGCTGCACCGGACCTGGACCTGAAGGCCAATGAGCTGGTGCTGGTGTACCGCGCCCGCGGCATGACCTTGGAAGCGGCCGAGCACCGCGCCGCCGAACGAATGGGCTATCTGGACTGCGACTGTGATCCGAGCCTGTCGCTGCAAGCGCCGGAGTCCTACGCGAACGACTATCAGGAGATCGGCACCGGCTGGAATGCCGCCGTGTCCAGCTTCCTGTTCTTCTCCTCCGGCGCGCTGATCCCGATCCTGCCGTACATCTTCGGCCTGCAGGGCACAGCAGCCGTGGTGGTCGCACTGATTCTGGTCGGCCTGGCGCTTTTGGTGACCGGTGGCATCGTTGGATTGCTCTCCGGTGCTTCACCGGTCAAGCGTGCCTTGCGGCAACTGGCGATCGGTTTCGGCGCCGCGCTGGCCACCTACCTGTTGGGCTCGTTGTTCGGCACCGGCGCAGCCTGACACCTCGGCCCTGGCCGGCCAGTTCATCTGCCGGCCATCTGGCAGACACCTACCGTTTGTCCCAAGGCTTGGTTACTCTGAGGCGAGCGGGGCAACGAGGCTCCCGCTGTCCGCCATGCGAGGGGGACCATGGGCTGGCCGCCGACAGACGGCCCGGGCGAGGCGCCGGGTCCCAGCTGGCCCGCGCCCAGATCCCGGACCGGACGGGTGCCGCAGTGGGCCCAGGCCGATTCCGACGGACGCCAGCGCCCTGATGCCGCCACGGAACAGCCGGATGTCTGGGTCAACCCGACCGCGCGGCAGGGCCCGGTTCCGTGGCAGCTGCCCGTCCGGCCACTGCCGTCGGCGCGGCACATCTCGGTCACGCGGCCGGAGCTGAAGCCCAGCGGCGGTCCGTCACCGTTCGGCAAGCTGATGCTGCTTGCCGCCATCGCTGCCTTGGTGGCTTGGGCCTTCGTCTGGCTTGCCCAGCCGCGGTTCGCATCGGCGGTGCAACCCAGCGAGGCGGCCCACGCCGCCCCGTTCGACGGCGGATCCACGGCCGAGGGCTTGGGCCACGGCGGGTTTCCGCCGTCGGGCGTCGACATCGCGGAGGCACCGCTGGGCCTTCCCGCGCCGCTGAACGAGGAGAGCAATTCGTATCGCTTCCTCGCCTCACCGACAGCGGGGCAGGACTACATCGCGTACGACCCCTGCCGTCCGATCCGTTACGTGGTCCGCACGACGGACTCCCCCGCCGGCGGCGCGGATCTGGTCCAGCAGGCGGTGCAACGCGTTTCCGATGCCACCGGCCTGCAGTTCATCTACGAGGGCACGACCACCGAGCGGCCCACCGAGCGACGCCCCTCCTACCAGCCCGACCGCTACGGCGAGCGCTGGGCTCCGGTGCTGATTGCCTGGTCCGACCCCGAACACAGCCCCGCGCTGGCCGGCCCGACCATTGGGCTGGGCGGAAGCGGCTGGGCCTCACGGGGTGGGGTTTCCGCGTATGTCTCCGGCCAGATAGAACTGGACACCCCGCAGTTCCGTCAGTTGCTCGGCTCCCCCGCCGGCAAAAATTCCGCCCGGGCCATCATCATGCACGAGCTGGGCCACCTGATTGGCTTGGACCACGTCGATGACCCCAACCAACTGATGTATGCACAGGCGTCCCACGACATCCTGGAATTTGCCGACGGGGACCTCTCCGGCCTCTCCTTGCTGGGCCAGGGCGAGTGTGTTCCCGAGCTTTAGGACGTCGCTGGAGGACGTTTAGGGCCTGGTGCATGCTCTTCTATAGCCGCGGGCCCGGGCTGCCGGAGCGGTTCCGGGGACGGGCACTCCGAGCGTGCCGCCACTGCCTGAGCGGCGGCACGCTGCGAGACGGATGCTGAGACGGATGCTACCGGCGGCCTGCTTCGGCTCCGCGCAGGTCCGTGTTCGCCGGATGGTTGCCCTCGGTCTCGGCGGTGATCATCACATTCCCCTCCGAAATGGCCTCCGGCATGACATCGGGTTCCAGCGTCGTGGCCAGCGGCTTTTCCACCACGAACAGGCAGAGCACGGTGGCGGCCAGGGCCAGCGGGACCATGTAGAGGAACAGCGGCATCAGCGCTTCGTTGTAGGACGCGACTATGACGTCATGCACGGGTGCCGGCAGGTGCTCCACCATGTCTGGCGTCAGCGAGTTGCCGCCGCCGGTGGCTGCGACCGCGGCAGACGGCAGCCGGTCGGTCAGCAGGTCGACGAGGCGGTGGGCGAACAGGCTGCCCACGACGGCCGAACCGAGCGTGGCGCCAATCTGGCGGAAGAAGTTGTTGGCCGCCGTCGCTGTGCCCACCTGCCGCAGCGGGAAGGAGTTCTGCACAATGAGCACCAAAATCTGCATGTTCAGGCCCAGGCCAAGACCAAGCAATCCCAGGTAGACGCAGAGCACCCAGACACCGGTATCCGCGTGAACAAAGCTCATCAGCAGCAGGGCAACCGCCACTATCGCGGAGCCAGCCATCGGCATCCACTTGTAGCGGCCGGTTTTGGACACCAGGACGCCGGAGATCATTGAGGAGGCCAGCAGCGCAGCCATCATCGGAATCATCAGCAGGCCGGCTGCGGTCGCAGTTACCCCGGTAGCCATCTGGAAGTAGGTGGGCATGTAGCCGAGCGCGCCGAACATGGCCACGGAGACAAACAGGCCCGCGATGGTGGTCATGATGAAATTGCGGTCGCGGAACATGGACATGGGAATGATGGGTTCGGCCGTCTTCCGCTCCACCAGCACAAACCCGACGGCGGCCAGCACGGTCCCGGCGATCAGCCCGATCATCATCGGATCCGACCAGGCATAGGTACTGCCGCCCCAGCTGCTCACCAGGACCAGTCCGGTGGTGGCGGCAGCCATCAGCAGCATGCCCCAGAAATCCAGCTTCGGCCGCACCGTGACCGGCCGCGACTTCAGGAAGAACAGCGCGCCAGCCAGTGCCAAGGCGCCCACGGGGAGATTGATCCAGAAAGCCCAGCGCCAACCCGGCCCCTCAGTGAACCAGCCGCCCAGCAGCGGGCCCACCACGGAAGCGAACGCGAAGACGCCGCCCATCGCGCCCATGTACTTGCCGCGCTCCCGTGCCGGGACCACGTCGGCGATGATGGCCTGCGACAGGATCATCAACCCGCCGCCACCCAGGCCCTGGACCACGCGGGAGGCAATCAGCCAGCCCATGTCCGGGGCCAGGGCACCGATCACGGAGCCGATCAAGAACACGATGATCGCGCCGACCAGCAGATACTTGCGCCCGATCTGGTCGCCCAGCTTGCCGTAAATCGGCATCATGATGGTGGCCGCCAAAATGTAGGCGGTGATCACCCAGAGCATCAGGTTGGCGCCGTTCAGTTCGCCCACGATGGTGGGCAATGCGGTTGCCAGGATGGTCTGGTTCAGGGCGGCCAGCAACATGGCCATCATCAGCGCAACGAATACCAGCAGCAGGTTGCCATGGCTGTGGCCATGCTGACCCGGCTGGGACGGTGCGGATGCCGCGGGGCGCTGTTGCGCCTGCAGGCTCTCTTTCTTCATTCGGATTCCTTCAGGACTGCGCGCAGCAGGGCCAAGCTATGCTCGAGCGCCTCGGTCTGCGATTCCAGGGTGGGTTGGGACATGGTCTTTTGAATGGCAAAGCGAAGCGCCGTGCCTGCCGTTAGCACGAGCATGCGGGCGGTGTCTTCCGCGGTGTACTGCCCACCGACGGGATGCGCGGCCAGAATCCGTTCAGCGTCCGCGAGCCGGTCGGACCCGGCGAGCAGTTCGGAGACAGCCGTGGTTACCAACTGCTCCACCTTGACCACGTACTGAACGCGGCGGTGCAGCAGGTGCGGATACTTCTGCATGATTCGGTGGCGGATCGCGTCGTCTCCCCCTTGAATGGAACGGGTTACCGCCAGCATCAGCTTGCCGACTTCGTCCAACAGGTTGGCGTGGACGTCGAATCCGGACAGCATGGCTTCGTCGAGCACAGGCTCACGAAGGCCCAGCACCGCGTCTTCCTTGCACGGGAAGTAGTTAAAGAACGTGCGCGGGGAAACCCCGGCGGCGTCGGCTACCCCGTCCACCGTGACGCTCTCAATTCCGTCTTCCAGCGCCACCTCGGCTGCGGCATCATGCAGCGCGGCCCAGCACTCGGCGCGCTTACGCTCACGCAAGGAATTTAGTTGACTCACCGAACCAGTGTGCCAGCGCGAGAAAACATTCACAAGTGCAAACTTGCACTCCTGCAAAAACTTAGACGAACATCACACCCGCTAGCGGGCCACGGCATAAGGCGAGAGGTATCGCTGACGAACGCGCCGGACGGGCCGCAGCCGGAAAGTGACGGCAGTCCATAAGCGCGCACCACCCAACCAGAAACGTGCTCAGTGGGATGGGCAGGTTTCATATGCGCGCATCACCCACCGAGGAACGCGCGTGTTTCAGAGGCTTGGGTGGCTTTTTCATCAGCACGCATCGCCGAACGTGCTGCATATGTCAGCACAGCGGTCGGAGGGATGGGTGGTTTCCATAAGCGCGCATCGCCGAGCGAGGAACGAGCGAGGAAGGCCAGGCGGCAGGGTCCCTGCGTGGCGACGGGAGTCGACACGAAAGGGTCCGCCGTGGCCGCTAAGCGCGTTGGAAATTACCCACCCGAAGCCGAAAACTACCGCAACACCACAGTCCGGTTTCCGTGCAAAATCACCCGTCCCTCGCAGTGCCACTTGACCGCATTCGTCAGCGCCTTGCACTCCGTATCGCGGCCGGCGGCCACCAGATCCTCCGGACCGAATGTATGGTCCACCTCCACCGTCTGCTGGGCGATGATCGGGCCCTCGTCCAGCTCGGCGTTGACGTAGTGGGCAGTGGCGCCCACGGTTTTGACGCCCTTTTCATACGCCTGGTGGTACGGCTTGGCGCCCTTGAAGCTCGGCAGGAATGAATGGTGGATGTTAATGGTGCGCCCGGTCAACTCGCGGCTGAGGTGGTCGCTGAGCACCTGCATATAGCGGGCCAACACCACCAGCTCCACGTCGTGCGCGTCGATCAACTCCAGCAGTTCGGCTTCGGCGGCAGGTTTGGTATCCGGGGTGACCGGCACATGGTGGTACGGGATGTTGTGCCATTCCACTAGGCCCTTGTGGTCCAGATGGTTGGAGACGACGGCGACGATCTCCACCGGCAGCTCCCCCATTCGGGAGCGGAACAGCAGGTCGTTTAGGCAGTGCCCGAACTTGGACACCATCACCAGCACCCGCCGCTTGCGGCCCTTGGGCTCCAACTGCCAAGACATGCCGTATTTCTCGGCCAGCGGCGCAAAGGCCGCGCGCAACTCCTCGGTGGATGTGGCCCCGCCGCTCTGCCCGGCGAAGTCCGTGCGCATGAAGAAATGCCCGGACCGCCGGTCGTCAAACTGCGTGAGTTCCTGGATGGTCTGCCCATACTCCACCAGGAAGCCGGAGACGGCATGCACCAGGCCCAGCCGCTCCGGGCAGTCAAGCGTCAGGATGTGCTCATTGTGGATCGACATGGTGTTCCCGTTCTGATCAGCATTCAACGACGTTCACCGCCAGCCCGCCGCGGGACGTCTCCTTATATTTGGCTTTCATGTCCGCGCCGGTATCGCGCATGGTCTTGATCGCCATGTCCAGGGATACCCGGTGGTCGCCGTCGCCGGCCAGCGCCAGCCGCGCGGCATTGATCGCCTTCACGCTGGCAATGGCATTTCGCTCGATGCAGGGAATCTGCACCAGCCCGCCCACCGGATCGCAGGTGAGGCCCAGATTGTGCTCAATGCCCACCTCTGCAGCATTCTCCACCTGCTCGGGGGTCCCGCCCAGCACCGCACAGAGGGCACCGGCGGCCATCGAACAGGCCGACCCGACCTCGCCCTGGCAGCCGACTTCGGCCCCGGAGATCGAGGCGTTGGTCTTGAACAGGATGCCGATGGCGGCCGCGGTGAGCAGGAAGTCCACCACCGCGTCGTCGTCGGCGCCGGGCACGAACCTGGTGAAGTAGTGCAACACGGCGGGCAGGATTCCGGCCGCGCCGTTGGTGGGCGCGGTGACAATCCGGCCACCGGAGGCGTTCTCCTCATTGACCGCGAGCGCGTACAGGTTCACCCATTCCATCGCCCACAGCGGGTCCGCGTCAGGCGTGCCCTCCGCGGCACGCGCCGCCTCGGCGGCGCGCAGCCTCCGCCGCAGTCCCGGAGCACGACGGCGGACCAACAGTGAGCCGGGCAGCCTCTCCTCGGTGCGGGTGCAGCCGTTTTCGACGCATTCCTGCATCACGGCCCAGATCCGCAGCAGCGCGGCCCGGAGTTCTGCCTCGGTCCGCCAGGTGAGCTCGTTGGCCAGCATCACGCCGGCAATGGACGTCCCGGCCTCGCGGCAGCGGGTCAGCAATTCGGCGCCGCTGCTGAACGGATACGGGATTTGCCCCTCCGCAGCACCACGCACCTTGGCGCCGGCCGCATCGGCGGAAGCGTCCGCGCCGGTCGCACCGGTCGCGCCGGTGGCATCCGTCGCCTCGCTGGTGTCGGTCGCGCCGGCCGCTTGCTCGGCCTCCTCTGCCGGCACAACGAATCCGCCGCCCACCGAATAATAGGAGGATTCGCGCAGCGGCGAGCCCCCGGCGTCGTACGCGGTGAAGGTCATCCCATTAGGGTGGGCTGGCAGCGAGCGGCGGCGGTGCAGCACCACGTCCGCCGCCCGGTCGAACTCCACCGGGTGGATTCCGGCCAACTGCAGCTTCCGGCCCGACGCAGCTTCCTCCACCTGGGCATCCGCCGCGTCCGGGTCCACGGATTCCGGGTCCTCGCCCTGCAGACCCAGGACCACCGCCTTGTCCGAGCCATGCCCGACGCCGGTGGCACCGAGCGAGCCGAACAATTCCGCTTTGACCCGGGCCACCGACTCCAGCAGCCCGTCCTCGGCCAGCGACTCGGCGAACTGCCGGGCCGCCCGCATCGGACCCACCGTGTGCGACGACGACGGTCCGATCCCGATGGAGAACAGGTCCAGCGCGCTCAGTGCCATCTCAATCAACCTCGGGCGCAGCAAACTCCGTCATCGCATCCAGCAGCCACCGGGCGGTGAAGTCGGCGAACGATGCACGGGGCATGATCCGGTAGACCGGGCCGCCGTCACGCTCTGCGGTCTGCCACAGCAACACCGGCACCGTGGCCAACTGTGTGCTGATCGCCGTGCCGGGACCGAAGACCCGGGGATGCAGGTCCGCATGGCAGCCCTTTTCCAGCACCAACCGAGCCGACGGCCCGGACAGCTCCAGCGTGGTGCGGTTGGCGGACAGGTCGACGACGGCGCCCGGCTCAGCGCCGAGTGCGGCAGCCAGATCCGCGCCGGCTGTCGCTCCGTCCGGGGCGACCAACAGGTACTCGTCCGGGCCCAGCCAGAGCACCGCCGTGCCCTCCGGATCGCCGGTCACCTGGCCAACCTTGGTGGGCAACGGGACTCCGGCTGCAGCCTCCAACGAGGCCGAGGTGGCCGAGCCGGGCTCGGCGCGCAGGCCCACCATGGTCAGGAACGGGACTTCGCGCAGCGCCACGCCTCGCTCCCCCGCCACCTGGCCGCCGCGGATGGCTTCGGTCAAGTGGGCCAGCGGGCTGCGCCGCAGGTGCACCGGCTCGGCGGCCTGCGTTTGCTTGTGTTCGGACTGTTCCATCAGCTGCTCAGCCATCTCGGCGGCTTCCTTCCGGGTCGAAGAGTACTGTGTCTGCCACGGTGACCTCCACCAGCTTCCCGCCCAGCGGGGCCAGCAGAGTTTCGCCGATGCGGTCGCGGCCGTTCTTGATCAGCGCCAGGCCGAAGGTGCGGCCCAGGGCCACGCTGCGGTAGCTGGAGGTTACATGGCCCTCCATCGGGACCGGAGCCTCGGCCGGAGCGATCCGCGTGCCCTGTTTGACCAGCTGCGACCCCTCGGGCAGCAGCACGTCCTGGTCCACCGGGAGCACCCCGACCAATTGCTTGCGGTCGGCGCGCACGTTGTCGGCCCGGCTGTAGGAGCGGTTGCCCACAAAGTCCTTGGCCTTGGAGACAATCCATTCCATGCCGGCGTCCTGCGGGGTCACGGTGCCGTCGGTGTCCTGGCCCACGATGATGAAGCCCTTTTCGGCGCGCAGCACGTGCATGGTTTCGGTGCCGTAGGGCGTGATGCCGAACTCGGCGCCGGCTTCGGCCACCGCGTCCCACACCACCCGGCCGTACCAGGCGTCCACGTTGATTTCGAAGGCCAGTTCGCCGGAGAAAGAGATCCGGCAGATCCGCGCGGGGATACCGTTGGCCAGCGTGACATCGCGGAAGTCCATGAAGGCAAAGGCCTCGTTGGAGACATCCAGGTCCGGCGCCAGCTTGGCCACCACCGCCCGAGACTTCGGCCCGACAACTGCCACAGTAGCGAACTGCTCGGTGACCGAGGTACAGACCACATCCAGTTCCGGCCACTCGGTCTGCAGCCATTCTTCGAACCAGTCCAGCACCTTCGCCGCACCGCCAGTGGTGGTGGTGAGCAGGAACCGGTCCTCGGCCAGGCGCATCACGGTGCCGTCGTCGAAGATCATCCCGTCCGGCGTGCACATCACGCCGTAGCGGCATTTGCCCACCTTCAGCTTGGTGTAGCCGTTGGTGTAGATCCGGTTCAGGAACTCGGCCGCGTCCTTGCCGCGGACCTCGATCTTGCCCAGGGTGGTGGCGTCCATAAAGCCCACCGAGGAGCGCACCGCGGCGCATTCGCGCAGCACTGCGGTCTCCATATCCTCGCCGGGCTTCGGGAAGAACCACGGCCGCTTCCACTGGCCAACGTCCTCGAACTCCGCCCCGCTGGCCAGATGCCACTCCTGCATCGGGGTCAGCCGCGCCGGATCGAACAGCTCGCCGCGCTTGCGGCCGGCAAGCGCCACGAAGGCCACCGGTGTGTACGGCGCGCGGTACGTGGTGGTGCCGATCGAGCCAATGTCGCCGCTCTTCAGCGCATGCCCGATCACGCCGATCACGTTCACGCCGGAAGTCTTGCCCTGTTCGTCGCCGGTGGAGATGGAGGTGTAGCGCTTGACATGCTCCACGCTCCGCATGCCGGCTCCGGTCGCCCGCAGCACGTCGGCCACGGTCTGGTCCCGGTGCAGGTCCACGAAGTGGTTGCGCCAATCCGGCTCGCCGCTGTCCTGGACCACGGCCGGCACCAGCCACAGTTGGCGGAAGTTGCCCGCTGCGGCCTTCTTCTCTGCCGC
Organism: Arthrobacter sp. NPDC055138; assembly: GCF_053607305.1. Taxonomy (NCBI): domain Bacteria; kingdom Bacillati; phylum Actinomycetota; class Actinomycetes; order Micrococcales; family Micrococcaceae; genus Arthrobacter; species Arthrobacter sp. NPDC055138. The sequence goes on along the minus strand of NZ_JBSGTH010000003.1, from coordinate 104,923 downwards.
GGAAAGAACGACGGCGGCACCCGGCTCGGCGCGATGCCTCGCCTGCGTCCCGGCTGCCGGGAAGCCGGCGGCCCGGGCTGCCGCACGGCCGGCGGCCGCACCTTCCAGCACGCAGTGCGCGGTATCGAAGGTGCCGTTCAGCGCACCGGCCACCTGCTGGCCCGCGACCGGAGCAACCGGCACAAACGCGGCAAGGTCCTCGTCCCAGCGGGACTTGCCCTGGCGCTGGCTGTGCAGGTGGATGGTCGGCGTCCAGCCGCCGGAGACGGCCAGCAGATCGCACTCGATCCGCCGGGTAGCGCCGACGGGGGCACCGCCGTCGTCAATGGCGCTGACTGTGACCGCGGAGATCCGGCCGCCGTCGGCGGCCTCCGTGTCCACCACGGCGGAACCGGTGATGACCTCGATTCCGGCGTCGCGGGCCGCCGCCGCCCTGGCGGACAGCTCGGCGCGGGCGTCCACCACGGCGGAGACCGCGATGCCCGCGGCGCGCAGGTCCGCCACGGCGTCGTACACGCTGTCGTTGGTGGTGAAGAAGACCGGTGCGCTGCCCGGGGCCACGGCGTAGCGGTTGAGGTAGCTGCGTACCGCGCCGGCCAGCATGATGCCGGGCCGGTCGTTGTTGGCGAAGGTGACCGGCCGCTCCAAGGACCCCGGCGCGAGCACAATCTGCTGGGCCCGGATGTGCCAGAGCCGGCTGCGCGAGACACCTTCCGGAGCGTCGCTCAGGTGGTCGGTGCGGCGCTGGCTGGCCAGCAGGTAGTTGGAGTCGTAGCTGCCGAAGGCCACGGTGCGGCGCAGCAGCGTGCAGTCTTCGGCCGCGGCGAGCTCGGCCAGCACCTCCGCGGTCCACTCGGCTGCCGGCTTACCCTCGATCAGCTGGCCGGGTGCCGACAGCAGCGAGCCGCCGAAATCGATGTCCTGCTCGATCAGGATCACCCGGCCGCCGCCGAGGACTGCCTCACGGGCGGCCGACAGGCCAGCCGGGCCGGAGCCGACGATCACCACGTCGGCGTGGACGTATTTCTTGTCGTAGCGGGCGGTGTCGTCGCGCGGATCCAGCGTGCCCAGCCCGGACAGGTAGCGGGCCTGCAGACCGTCGCGCAGTTCCACCGTGGTGGCGGTCAGCATGGACTCGTCCACGGGGTTGGCCGGGCCGGAGGCGGAGACGTGGATCAGCGCATTGGCCTCTTCCACGCCGGCGCTCATGATGCCGCGCGGGCGGTCCAGGTACATGGAGTTCCCGCAGCGGATCACGCCGTTGGCCAGCAGCGCGCTGGCCACGGTGTCGCCGCGGTAGCCGGTGTAGGCGGTGCCGTCCACGGTGAAGCTCAGCGGGGATCCGCGGTCGATGCGGCCGCCGTCGGCCAGGCGGTGGGTCTGGGTGGTGCTCACTTCGCGGCTCCTTCCGGTGCGGTGGCGGTTGGTGTGGCGGTTGCCGGGGCGGCACTTGCCGGGGCCGCGAGCGCGGCCAGATCGGGCTGCGGTTCGCCGGCCTTGTAGACGGCTTTGATTTCATAGCTGACGGTGTCGCGGACGGCGTTGAACCAGCGCCGGCAGCCGCCGGAGTGGGACCACCGCTCGGCGAAGAGGCCCTTGCGGTTCTCCCGGTAGAACAGGTACTGGGCCCATTCCTTGTCGCTCAGCGCGTGCGGGTCGGCGGGGTAAGCCACATGCGCCTGGCCGCCGTAGTGGTATTCGGTTTCGTCGCGTGGCCCGCAGTAGGGGCATTCGATCAGGATCATCGAGGAAGTCCTTCCTAGTGGGCCACGGCAGCGGCGCCGTGCTCGTCGATTAGATGGCCGGTTTCGAAGCGGTCCAGCGCGAACGGTGCGTTCAGTGGATGCGCTTCCCCGGTGGCGATGGTGTGGGCGAAGGTGTAGCCGGCGCCCGGGGTGCCCTTGAAGCCGCCCGTGCCCCAGCCGCAGTTGACGAACATGCCGTCCACCGGCGTCGGGCCGATGATCGGCGAGGCGTCCAGGGTGGTGTCCACGATCCCGCCCCAGGTACGCAGCAGGTGTGCGCGGGCAAAGATGGGGAACAGTTCGACGGCGGCGGCCATCTGTTCCTCGATGACGTGGAAGGCGCCACGCTGGCCGTATCCGTTGTAGCTGTCGATGCCCGCGCCCATCACCAGTTCGCCCTTGTGCGCCTGCGAGACGTAGACGTGGACATGGTTGGACATCACCACGGTGGGGTGCACCGGCTCGAAGAGTTCGGAGACCAGGGCCTGCAGCGGGTGCGACTGGATCGGCAGCCGGAAGCCGGCCAGTTCCGCCAGCACCGAGCTGTGCCCGGCGGCCGCGAGGCCCACCTTGTCCGTCAGGATCCGGCCGCGGGTGGTTTCGACGCCGGTCACGCGGTCGCCGTCCTTGAGGAAGCCGGTGACCTCGCAATTCTGGATGATGTCCACGCCCATCTCGTCGCACTTGCGGGCGAAGGCCCAGGCCACATGGTCGTGCTTGGCGATGCCGGCACGCGGCTGGTACGTGGCGCCCATGACCGGGTAGCGGATGTCATCGCCGATGTTGACGATCGGGCAGACCTCTTTGACCTGCTCGGGCGTCAGCCATTCGGCGTCCACGCCGTTGAGCTTGTTGGCCTCCACCCGGCGGACGGATTCGCGGACGTCGCCCAGCGTGTGCGCCAGGTTCAGCACGCCGCGCTGGCTGAACAGGAAATCGTACTCGAGTTCTTCCGGCAGTTGCTCCCAGAGCTTCAGCGAGTGCTCGTAGATGGCCGCCGACTCATCCCACAGGTAGTTGGAGCGGATGATCGTGGTGTTGCGGGCCATGTTGCCGCCGGCCAGCCAGCCGCGTTCCAGGATGGCGATGTTGGTCATGCCGTGGTTCTTGGCCAGGAAGTAGGCCGTGGCCAGCCCGTGGCCGCCGCCGCCAACAATTACGGCGTCGTAGGAGGATTTCGGCTCCGGATTCCGCCACAGGAAATCGGGATGCTCGGGCAGCAGATCGGCCATTATGCGGCTCCGTTCGGCTCGGCGTTGAGAGTGGGGTATAGCGGGAACTTCTCCGCCAGCACGGCGACGCGGCTGCGCAGTCCGGCCAGCAGGTCCGCGGCGGGTTCGCGGCTCAGCGCGGTGGCGATGATGTCGGCCACCTCGGTAAATTCGGCGGCGCCAAAGCCGCGGGTGGCCAGCGCCGGGGTGCCGATCCGCAGGCCGGACGAGACCATCGGCGGGCGCGGATCGAAGGGCACGGCGTTGCGGTTCACCGTGATGCCGATGGAGTGCAGCCGGTCCTCGGCCTGCTGGCCGTCCAGTTCCGAATGGCGCAGGTCCACCAGGACCAGGTGCACGTCGGTGCCGCCGCTGACCAGGCTGATGCCGGCGGCAGCAACGTCATCGGCCAGCAGGCGCTTGGCCAGCAGCTGCGAGCCTTCCAGCGTGCGGCGCTGCCGGTCGGCGAACTCGTCGGAGGCGGCGAACTTGAAGGCCACGGCCTTGGCCGCCACGACATGCTCCAGCGGGCCGCCCTGCTGGCCGGGGAACACCGCCGAATTGATCTTCTTTGCCAGCTCCTGCTTGGAGAGGATGACTCCCCCGCGCGGGCCGCCGAGCGTCTTGTGCGTGGTGGTGGTGACGACGTCGGCGTAAGGCACCGGATTCGGGTGCAGTCCGGCGGCGACAAGCCCGGCGAAGTGTGCCATGTCCACCATCAGGTAGGCGCCGACCTTGTCCGCGATGCGGCGGAACGCGGCGAAATCCAGCTGCCGGGTGTAGGCGGACCAGCCGGCCACAATCAGCTTCGGTTCGTGCTCGACGGCGAGCCGCTCAACTTCCGCCATGTCGATCTGGTGGTCGGATTCGGACACTCCATAGGAGACAACGTTGTAGAGCTTGCCGGAGAAGTTGATCTTCATGCCGTGGGTCAGGTGGCCGCCGTGCGCCAGGTCCAGGCCAAGGATGGTGTCGCCGGGCGTGAGCAACGCGAACATCGCCGCGGCGTTGGCCTGGGCGCCGGAGTGCGGCTGCACGTTGGCTGCTTCTGCTCCGAAAAGTTCCTTCACCCGGTCGATGGCCAGCTGCTCGATCACGTCCACGTGCTCGCAGCCGCCGTAGTAGCGCCGGCCCGGGTAGCCCTCGGCGTACTTGTTGGTCAGCACCGATCCTTGGGCTTCCATCACGGCCTGGGGCGCGAAGTTCTCCGACGCGATCATTTCCAGCGTGGTCTGCTGGCGTTCCAGCTCGCGGCCAATGGCTGCGGCAACCTCGGGATCCGCGGCTGCCAAGGTGGCGGAAAGTGTGTTCGCCATCCGATAACTCCTTTGAAGAAACTGTTCCAACACGACTAATGTGTGACTGATATATCAGAACTGGTTGCAATAGTATGATGGAGATCACCGCGAGTCAAGGGTTGTTCCAATGCCCATTTGATCCGACAACCCGTCCGACCACCAACGGCCCCGACCCTGCAAGGAGCACCATGAGCATCACCGCCGAAACCGATGCCGGCACCGAGCCCCTGTCGCTGGCCGAACAGGCCTACCGGGCATTGCGGGACAAGCTGATCATGCTGGACATCCGGCCCGGCGCTCCGATCAACGACGGCCAACTGGCGGCCCAACTGGGCTTCGGCCGCACCCCAGTGCGCGAAGCCCTGAAAAAACTGGAGATCGACCATCTGGTCATCTCCTATCCGCGGCGCGGCACCTTTGCCACCATCGTGGACATCACCGAGCTGGCCGCGGTTTCCGAAGTGCGCCGCGTACTGGAGCCCCTCGCCGCCCGCAAGGCCGCAGAATCCGCAGGCGCAGCCATGCGCGCGGAACTCTCGGAACTGGCCCGGGAGATCGAGAAGCTCGAGGACGACCGGCCGGAGACGCATGACCTGATGCGCTATGACCTCAGCGTGCACAGGGCCATCTACCGCGCCGCCGGCAACCCGCATCTGGAGGACACGCTGATCCGACTGGACAACCTGGCCACCCGGATCTGGTGCCTGGTGCTGGACAGAGTGCCCTCCGTCGCCGGCCACATCACCGAACACGTGGAACTGCTGGATTCAATCGTCGACGGCGATGCGGACCGTGCCTCCAGCCTCGCTCTGGAGCACATCACCAGCTTCGAAAAGACCATCCGCGCCGTGCTCTAGCCTTCGTGCTGTAGCCGCGCCGACCTTAGATGCCGACGTCAACCGGCGACGGATTCTTCGCCAGGTGGACTGCCAAATAGAGTCCGGGCAGTTTGGCGCTGCCGCGGGGGTCGCCGCCGATCAGTTCAAAAATTTTCCGCAGCCGCTTGTGCAAAGTTTGGCGCTCGATGAAGAGGACCCGGGCCGCCTCGGCAGAGTTGCAGCCACTGATCAGCCAGGCATCGAGCGTATCCAGCAACCGTGTTCCTCGCCTGCGGTCATAGTCCATCAGTTCGCCCAGCAGTTCTTGGGTGATACGCCCGGCCACCGGCCCGGAAAGCTCACGGGCCGCGAGCCGATCGAGGAGGAAATCCTCACAGTCGCGGAGGTTCGACTCCAGATCGTCGGGAGCCCCCACTGCCTGGGTGAGCCGGGCTTCGACCAGCGACGAGTGGGCGTGCAACGGCGTGGCGACTGTTGGCCCGAGCGCCCCCGCCACCGCCAGGCCGCGAAGGTCCTCGCGCAGCCCCTCCAGAATCTCCCTCCGCTCCTGGCGCGTCCCGCTGACACTGAGTTGGACCATGGCCCAGAGGCTTTCGCCGTCCAGGTAGGTCAAAGCGTCGGGACACCTGACCCGGAGAATTTTTTCTGCTACCCCTCGCACGCTGCTCAGTCCGATCCGGCGAAACACCATGACGAAGGCCGGCTTGGCCGTCGATACGCCGGCCGCTGTGCACAATTCATGGATCTGGGAACCAGCGGCCCCGCTGACCACGGCCCGCATTAACGCTGTATGGGCAATCTGCTGCGCTGTGGGCCGATGCTGCTGGGATACTGCCAGCGCCAAGATGCTGCCGATCCGCTCGCCCACCGTCCTCAGCAACTCCGGGGGAACTTCAAGCCGACTCTGCAGCCGTAGCCGCGCGGACAGTAGGCTGCCCACAAAAACGTCGGATTCCACGTTGATGGAGGTGGAATCGGGAGGGAAGCCGCCAGCGAATTCCAGCACGCTTCCACTGGGATCCAGCAACGCCACTTCGATCCGCAGCGCCTGCGAGATCAACTCAATCAAGGGGCTCAATGCGGGACCCGAGGTAGCTAGATGTTCGGCCAGGCGCTGCGAGATGGAATCCGCGGTCTGAAGCGCCGTGACGTGCTCGGATACCACCGTCCGGTTGACCTCTTCCGCGATCTCCACGAACGGCACCACACGCCGCAACTCAATGAGCGGCAACCCGGCCTCCTCCGCTGCTCCGATGAGTTCGGACGAGAGGGAGCGACCGCCGGCGGTTTGAATCGCCAAGGCGGTCACGTGCCGCGCCGCCAGGCTCCGAACGTACTCCTGCTGAGCGGCCGGTCTCAGGCTCAATAAGGCGTCCCCGCCGCTGAGCAGCAACTCCTGCCCGCGCAACAGCGGCGCGATTTCGAGCACTTCGCTCGAATGGACCCACCGCACTTTGCTGGCGGGAATCAAGGACGCGCCCGCCCGCACCAAGGGGCTGGCTCGCTGCATCAGCTCAAGCTCCAGCACGTCCGACAACTTCACGACCATGGAAGGCTCCGTCTCTTAGTGCCGGATACCTAGGCGACAGAGTGTCACCCACCGGGCACTCAAGTGGTTACGTTCCGAATATACGCTGTGAGCTGGATCACCTCTACTCTGGATGCAGTCCTGCTCCCGCCTCATGTTCCAAACCATCAGGAGAACAGCCATGAGCCAGCGATCCGCCACCAAATCCGAACAAAGTACCCACAACGTAGAAGACATCCTCCAGCCGGTTCCCGAATCGGCCCGCACCACCAAGCTCTCCGGTCAGTTCTGGATCTGGGCAGGCGCCAATGTCGCGCCTATCAACTGGATCCTCGGCGCACTGGGCATCACGCTGGGCCTCAGCCTGGCGGACACGCTGACAGTCCTGATCGCCGGCAATGTCATCGGCATGCTCGGGTTCGGCTTCTTCGTCATCTTGGGCCAGCGCACCGGCGCCACCGGCATGCTCCTAGCCCGGGGTGCCTTTGGCCGCCGCGGCGCCTACTTGCCGGCCGCCATCCAAGCCGTGATCGCCATTGGCTGGTCTGCAGTCAACACTTGGGTCATTCTGGATCTCATCATGGCCCTGTTCGGAATGATCGGCTGGGTCGACCCCGAGCAATCGAACCTGGGTTGGCGGATCGCCACCGCAGCCGTGATCATGGGAATCCAGGTAGCCATCTGCTACCGCGGCTACCGGGCCATCTCCCGGTTCGAGCGCATCACCATGCCGCCGACAGTGCTGGTGCTGATCGCTATGTCCGTCGTGGCCTGGACCCAGCTCGATATTGACTGGTCGTACCAGGGCCCGGTCGGCGAGGTGCTCACCGGAATGCCCCGAATCGCAGCCATGTCCTCCATCATGACCGCCATCGGCATCGGCTGGGGCATCGGCTGGTTCACCTACGCTCCTGACTACTCACGCTTCGTCAGCAAGAAGATTCGGCCGTCCAAGCTCTACATCGTCAGCGTCTTGGGCCAGTTCCTCCCGGTTGTCTGGCTCGGTGTGCTCGGTGCAAGCCTGGCAACGAAGAATGGCAGCGCCGACCCCGGCCAACTCATCGTCGAAAACTACGGAGCCTTCGCGATCCCGGTGATCCTGCTGGTCATCCACGGCCCCATCGCCACGAACATCATCAACATGTACACCTTCAGTGTGGCCACGCAGGCTCTGGACATTCAGGTTTCCCGCAAGAAGCTCTCCATCCTGGTGGGTTGCCTCGCCATGGGAGCGGTCATCGGTTTCATGTTCGCGACCGACTTTGCCCACCTGCTGCATAACTGGATCATCGCGATCGCAGCGTGGGTGGCCACCTGGGGCGGCATCATGGCCGTGCACTATTTCGTCTTCGAGCGCCGCCACAAGAACTTCAGCTACCTGTTCCGTTCGGTTGATGACACCCAGCTGAAGGCCTTCAACCCGGCAGCTTTCATCGCCTTCTTCGCCGGTATCTTCATGACCTGGATGTGCATGTACGGCTCCGTCCCCGTGCTGCAGGGTCCGATCGCCACCGCAGTCGGCGGCATCGACTTCTCCTGGCTCGGCGGAACCGTGACGGCTGCAACGGTCTACTTCGTCCTCGGCTACCCCCGGTTCAAGTCACGCATCGCAGCCGGCATCCCGCTGGGCCTCAAGGAGAGCAGCTCCGACGAGGAGTTCCTGAAGAAGTACGGAAGCTGCGAAACCGCCTTGGCGGATTCCGAAGAGCCAGTCCCCACGGACACTCCGCCCGCTCCCGAGACCCGGACGGCTGCACCCACCCCCTAAGACCACAACGGCCTCACGTATCAACAGCACTAAAGGAGAACCCATGACCATCGCTACCAGCTCAGCCAACAGCGTTTCCGAACTCGAGCGCCTGAAAGTCCTGCATAACGGAGAAAAGCAGCAACTGACCTTCTCCGATGCAGAGTTCGAACGCCGCCTGACCGGGCTGCGCGCCATCATGGCCGCCAAAGAGCTCGACGCAGTCATCCTGACCAGCTACCACGGCATCAAGTACTACTCGGACTTCCTCTACACCACGTTCGGCCGCAACTACGCCCTGGTAGTCACCGCCGACGACTCGGTCACCGTCACCGCAAACATCGACGCCGGCATGCCGTGGCGCACCAGCTACGGCGAGAACATCGTCTACACCGACTGGCGGCGGGACAACTTCTACTTCGGCCTGCAGGAAGCCCTGCGCCAGCGCGGTATCAGCGCCCGCCGCCTCGGTGTCGAGGACGACGCACTGCCGCTGATGACCCGCCAGCGCATCCAGGCCGCCTTCGAAGGCGCCGAACTGCTCGACGTCTCGCAGGACGCCATGCGCCAGCGGATGATCAAGTCGGCCGAGGAAATCGAAGTCATCAAGCACGGCGCACGGATCGGCGACCTTGGCGGCGAGGCCATCAAGGCAGCCATCCGCGAAGGCATCAGCGAGTACGAAGTGGCGCTGATCGGCACCGAAGCCATGGTGCACGAGATTGCCCGTACCTTCCCGCACCGTGAAGTCCGCGATACCTGGGTCTGGTTCCAGTCCGGCATCAACACCGACGGCGCACACAACTGGGCCACCACCCGCAAGCTGCAGCGCGGCGACATCCTGTCCCTGAACTGCTTCCCGATGACTTCCGGCTACTACACCGCACTGGAGAGGACCCTATTCCTGGGCGAGCCGGACGAGCGCTCCCTGGAACTGTGGAACGTGAACGTGGAGGTCCACCGCCGCGGTCTGGAACTGATCAAGCCCGGCGCGGTCTGCAAGGACATCGCCGCGGAGCTCAACGAGATCTACATCGGCCACGGGCTGCTTCCGAACCGCACCTTCGGCTACGGCCACTCCTTCGGCGTCCTCTCGCACTACTACGGACGCGAAGCCGGTCTGGAACTGCGCGAGGACATCGATACCGTCCTGGAACCGGGCATGGTCGTTTCCATGGAACCGATGATCACCGTAGCCGACGGCGAACCCGGTGCCGGCGGCTACCGCGAACACGACATCCTCGTGATTGGCGAGAACAGCGTCGAAAACATCACCAAATTCGGCTTCGGCCCGGAAAACAACATCATCCAGGCCTGACCTAACCCTGCTGTGGGGGGGGGGGGGGGGCCCCCCCCAACCAAAAACCCCCCCCCCCCCCCCAAAAACCCCTCTCCCCTCTGCCGGACCGCAACCCCCACTCTTTTCGGAGCCCCTCCCCCCTCCTTTATCC
>NZ_JBSGTH010000003.1:0-95094 GCF_053607305.1 Arthrobacter sp. NPDC055138 | reverse complement strand
GGGGGGAAGAAAAAAGCAAAAAACGCGGAGCTCCGTTTGGTGGAGCAGACAACCCCTCCTCCCTCCCCCCCTCCTCCCTTTTTTTTTCTCCCTCCCCTCCCCCCCCCCCCCCCCCAGGACCATATCCCCTGCAATAACAAGGCCTTGCCCTCGCGGCCGGACCAGCAACCACGATCTTGGAGACAGCATGCGCACCAGCGTGTACATGGAAGAACTCGACGCCTTTACCTACAGCGAACGCATCAGCCAGGACAACGCCGTGGTGCTGATACCCGTTGGCTCCATCGAACAGCACGGCCCGCACATGCCGCTCAATGTCGATGTGCTCCTCTCCAAGGCCCTGGCCGGAGCAACAGCCGAGGCAATCGACGCATTGGTCGCCGCACCGGTGGTCTACGGCTACAAGTCCCAGCAGCGTTCGGGGGGCGGCAACCACCTCCCTGGCACCACCAGCTTGGACGCCACCACCATGATTGCCATCGCGAAGACACTGACGCTGGAATTTGCCCGGCACGGTGCCCGGAACCTCGCCTTCATCAACGGCCACTTTGAGAACTACCAGTTCCTGTACGAAGGAGTCGACCTGGCGCTCCGCGAGCTGCACCAGAGCGGCATCGACGACGCCAAAGTGGTGCTGCTCTCCTACTGGGACTTTGTTGACGACGCCACCATCGCCGAGTTGTACCCGGACGGCTTCACCGGCTGGGACCTGGAACACGGCGGCGTGCTGGAGACATCGCTGATGCTGCACTTGTACCCGGAGCGGGTCCGGATGGACAAAGTGGTCGATGCCCCGCCCGCCGTCCTGCCCAACTACGACGTCCTGCCGGTCAGGCCCGAACTGACCCCGGCGTCCGGCTGCCTCTCCTCCGCCGCCGAGGCGACGTCCGGCAAGGGCATCATCCTGCTGGAACGTGCCTCCGCTGGCATGGCCGCAGCCCTCTCCCACGAGTTTCCCGTCGCGGCGCTGCAGCCGGCCCGCCAGAACGATCCTGAATCCGTCGGCGCGCTCTGACGACATGCTGGAACGACGCGGCGATTATGCCTTTGACTACAACCTCCACGGCGGCACGGCACCGGTGACGATGCAATGGCTGTTCCACGAACAGTCCCGCCTGCCGGTCGCCGTGCAGACATGGGAGCTGCCGCCGGGCGGAACCGAAGGCATGCACTCGCATCCGGACAGCAGCCGCGCGCTCGAGGAACTCTATCTGGTGCTGGAGGGAGCGGCGCGGATGACGGTGGACGGCCAGGTTCACCATCTGGCCGCGGGCGACGCGGTGCTGGCGCCGGTGGGCTCGGAGCACGATCTGGCCAATACCGGTTCCGGACCGCTGCGCGTGCTGGTCGTCTGGGGAGAGCCCGGCACGGCCGACTACACGGCGTTCGGTTCGCACCGCTCGGCGAAGGCCGCCCGCGCCGGCGAAGCCACGAGCGGCTAGGCGACGCTCCCTGCCATGTCCCAACAGCGTCGATCCGGACGGAATTTGAGACTATGGTCCCATGGCTGAACCTGAAGAGCTCGACGACGAGGCATCACCGGACCTGAACCGTGGGGTGCAGTCTGTGGACCGCGCCATCACCGTGCTGGAAATCCTGGCCCGGCGCGGGGAATCCGGAGTCAGCGACATCGCCGAGGAAATGGGCGTGCACAAATCCACGGCCTCACGGCTGCTGGCGTCGCTGGACCACCGGGGCATGGTCCAGCAGAACACCGAGCGCGGAAAGTACCAGCTGGGGTTCGGCATCCTGCGGCTGGCCAACTCCATCCCCGGAAACCTGAGCCTGGTCCGCGAGGCCCGGCCGGTGCTGGAGCAACTGGCCGACCAGTACAAGGAAACCGTGAACCTGGCGGTGCTGCGCTCCAACTTTGCCGTCAACGTGGATCAGGCCCGGGGCACCGCCACTCTGGCGATGTCCGACTGGATCGGCAGCCTAACGCCCCTACACGCCACCTCAAGCGGCAAGGTGCTGCTGGCCGGGCTCAGCTCGGAGGACCGCTTGAAGATCGTCAAGCAGACGCGGTTGCCGGCGCTGACGGCGAAGACGATCACGTCCCGGCAGAAGCTGGAGAAGGAGCTGCTGCTGGTCTCCGCCAACGGTTACGCCGTGGTCCGGGAGGAATTCGAGATCGGCCTGAACTCCATTGCCGTCCCGGTCTGGGACCACTTGGGATCCGTGATCGGTTCGGTCAGCATTTCCGGTCCCGCGTTCCGGTTCAAGCCGCAGGAGATGCCTGGCCTGATCGAGGACATCAAGCAGGCCGGGCAGGACATCAGCGCCCGGATGGGCTACTCCCGCGAGAGCTGAACCGTGCCGGTGTGGCACCAGCTGCCCCATGACGACGACGGCGACAGGACGCCGTCGGGGCGGCGGCTGCTCTCAAGTGACTGCGACGGACGTCAATTGACGACGACGGCGGCTGGCTCCGCCAGGCGGGCCGTGACCCACTCATGGAACGCGCTGATGTGGTGTTCGCTGGGAACCAGCACTCCGCCCTTGGCGTAGATCTTGGAGCTCATCGCCGGCTGGCAGCGTTCGCAGGCGTCGAAGTCCTGCTGATTGACCCGGTGGAACAGTTCCACCGATGCGGTGAGGTCCCTGCCCGCTTCCACCACGCTGGGCATGTACAGCCAGTCGCATTCCACCACGGTCCGGTCGGCGGCCAGCGGAAACATCCGGTGGATGATCACGTGGTCGGGCACCAGGTTGACGAAGACCGTCGGTTTGATGGTGATGGCGTAGTAGCGCCGGTCTTGGTCCTCGCCGATGCCCGGAATGCGTTCAAGCCCTTCGGAACCATCCACGGTGAAGCCCTGGATGTCCTCGCCGAATTCGGCGCCGTGTCCCACGAAGTACTGCGCGGCGAGTCCGTCGGCGAATTCGGGCAGCACTTCGGTTAGCTCCGGGTGGATGGTGGCGCAGTGGTAGCACTCCATGAAGTTCTCGATGATGAGCTTCCAGTTGGCCTTCACGTCGTAGCTGATCCGGCGGCCCAGGCTGAGGTTCGCGATGTCGTAACCGGCGATCGCACCGGCGTCGCCCAGCCGCTCTTCGATCGCTCCCACCACATCGTCGTCGAAGGACGGCGGTTCATCCGCCAGGCACAGCCACACGTAGCCCATGTATTCGCGGACCGGCACGTCCACCAGCCCGTACTTCTGCCGGTCGATGTCCGGCATCTTGGTCAGGTTGGGCGCTGCGATGAGCTTGCCATCAAAATCGTACGTCCAGGCATGGTAGGGACATTGGAACGAACGACCTGCCTCCCCGCTCTCTTCGATGCAGAGTTTGACGCCCCGGTGCCGGCAGATGTTGTAGTACGCACGTACCGCGCCCTTGCGGTTCCGGGTCACAATGACCGATTCGCGCCCAATCTGCACGGTCCGATAGGCACCGGCCTTGTCCAGATCGGCGGACCTGACCGCACAGAACCACATCTGCTCGAAGATGCGTTCCTGCTCGGCCCGGAAGACGTCGTCGTCAACATAGGTATGGCCGGGCAAGGTGGCGATCAGGCTCTCCGAGACGATCTCAGCGGTCATGCGGTACTCCTTGGATACAGAACGGTTTTCAGTGTTCGTTGGGGAAGGCTGGTTAGGAGGCTGCGACCAACGCGCCCGCCGCTGCGTCCGCGTACCGTTCGGCTTCGCGGTTCAAGAACTTGCGCCACTTGGTGAACTGGCGGACCTCGTTGACCCCCAACACGGCGACCGGTTCGTCCCCCGCGTAGTAGACGGCTAAGAAGCTCTGGTCTTCGAGGCAACCGTGCTCCACCTGGACACGGTCGTGTCCGTGTACATGCCCGGCGAATTGGATCCGCGAGCCGTACTGGTCCGACCAGAAATACGGCGGTTCGACCGTCCGCGGCGCCGGCCCGCCCTGCAACAAGGCGGCAATGGCCAAGGCCGGACGCTCCAGAGCACCGGTCCAGTGCTCAACCCGGTGGTGCGCCTGCAACCGAGGGTTCCACCAGGCCGCGCAGTCGCCGACGGCCACTACCGACGGGATGTTGGTGCGGCCCGCAGCGTCGCAGAGCACGCCGTTGCCCAACTGGATGCCGGAACCGATCAGCCAGTCGGTGTTCGGCTGTCCGCCGACGCCCACCAGCACAAGGTCGGCGGGAAGCTCCCGGCCGTCGTCGAGCACTACGTGGCTGACGCTGCTTACATCTTTCCGGAACGATGCGATGGAGGTGCCGCACAGCATGTCCACTCCCCCGGCGGCATGCAGACCGGCCACGGCAGCGCCCATCTCGGCTCCCAGGGCCCCGGAGAGCGGGGCGGCGGAACGTTCGATGACCGTCACGTCGAGGCCTGCGTCACGCGCCGTCGAGGCGGTTTCGGCGCCGATGAAGCCGGCGCCGACCACCACCATTTTCCGGCCGGGCTGCAATTGCCCGCGCAGCGCACGGGCGTCGTCGAGGGTGCGGAGCGTGAAGACATTGCTGCAGCCATCGACTTCGGGCAGGACCCGCGCCGATGCGCCGGTGGCGAGAACCATTCCGTCCGCGGCGAGGCTCCGTCCGTTGCTGAGCTCTACGGTCATCGACTCAGGGTCCATGCTTTCGGCCTTCACGCCGAGGATCCACTCCGCAGCCAGATCGTCGTCGACCTCCGACAGCGCCAGGTCCGCCTCAGAAATCCGCCCGGCCAGGAAGTCCTTGGACAGCGGCGGACGGTCATAGGGCGGATGGAGTTCGTCCCCCACGATGACCAGTCGGCCTGCAAAGCCCTGCGCGCGTGCCGCGCGGGCAGCGGAGAGACCGGACAGTGATGCCCCGATGACGACGAGGGTCTGCATAGGGAGGCCTTTCAGAACAGCAGCGGGTGGGTCCATCAAGTAGCGCTGTACGCAACAAGATGCGCTATGTGAAACAGAATGAAGATTCGCGCCCACACTGTCAAGGGCTTTGCGCTGCCTATTTTTTGGGCGGAGAAAAATGCGGGCAGACCCTTGACAACGGAATGTGGCGGGGCACACTGTTGCCTATTGTGAACATCGTTGTTCAGCACGGAACTTTCCGCGTTACGCGGTGGCTAGAAAGAAGGCGCCCCATGCACGAAGCCTGCCCGTTGAGCCAGCTGGCACCCGGCGACGCCATCAGGCTGGACACGTCGCCCCCCATCGCTGTCTTCCACACCGAAGAAGGCGAACTCTTCGCCATCGACGACACCTGCACCCATCAGGACGCCTCGCTGGCCGACGGATGGGTGGAGGGCTGCGAAGTCGAATGCCCGCTGCACGCATCAAAATTCAATCTGCGCACCGGCGGGGTTGACGCGCCACCGGCCAAACTCCCGGTCCGGGTCCACGAGGTGGTCGTCCAGGACGGCACCATCATGGTCCAGGAGTCGGAAGCGGCACCGAACCTTCCGCCCGGCCTGAAGGTCGACGGGCACGTGTAGTCGGCGGACGGGGAGCGATGGCGACCGCCAGCCAGCAACCAACCTGCCCGCCGCAGCCCGGAGATTCCACCCGTGCACTATGTCCCGCAGAACCCGCCTATTCCGTCCACGCACCTTGGCCCGTCCAGTTTTCTGAAGGAGCATTGCCGCATGAGTTCCACCCCGCGCGTCGTCATCATTGGAGCCGGGATCGTTGGCGCCAACCTAGCGGATGAATTGGCCGCCCGCGGCTGGAGAAACGTCACCGTCTTGGAGCAGGGCCCGCTGCATCTGGCCGGCGGCTCGAGCTCTCATGCCCCGGGGCTGGTGTTCCAAACGAACCCGTCCAAGACCATGACCGAATTCGCCGGCTACACGGTGGACAAAATGCTCTCGCTGACGGCTGACGGCCTCTCCTGCTTTAACCAAGTGGGCGGGCTGGAGGTGGCCACCACCCCCGCCCGCTTCGAAGATCTCAAGCGCAAGGCCGGCTTCGCCGCGTCTTGGGGCGTGGAGGCCCGGCTGATAGATCCGGATGAGTGCGAGAAATATCATCCGCTGCTGCCCGCCGGCAACGTGCTCGGCGGCCTGCACATCCCGTCCGACGGCCTGGCGCTGGCCGCCCGCGCCGTCCGCTTGCTGATTGCCCGTGCCTCCGCCGCCGGAATTGAATTCCGCGGTTCCACCACCGTGACAGGCATCGAGCACGACGGCGGACGGGTCACCGCGCTGGCGACCGATACCGGGAGGGTGCCGGCCGACCTCGTTGTTTGTTGCGCAGGATTTTGGGGGGCGAAGGTGGGCGCGATGGCCGGCATGACCGTGCCGCTGCTCCCGCTGGCGCACCAATATGTGAAGACCTCCGCCCTGCCGGAACTGGCCGGCCGGAACGAACCGCCCAACGGTGCGCGGCTGCCCATCCTGCGGCACCAGGACGCGGACCTGTACTTCCGCGAGCATGGTGACCGGCTCGGGATCGGCTCCTACGCGCACCGCCCCATGCCGGTAGATCTGGCCGGGCTGCCCGCCGTCCCGGCCGCCGAGATGTCCGACGACCGGATGCCGTCCCGGCTGGACTTCACGCCGGCGGACTTCGATCCGTCCTGGCGGGAGAGCCAGCGGCTGTTGCCCGCGCTCCACGGCGCCAGCATCACCGACGGTTTCAACGGCATTTTCTCCTTCACCCCCGACGGCGGACCGCTGATCGGCGAGTCGCCGGAAGTCGCCGGATTCTACATGGCGGAAGCCGTGTGGGTGACCCATTCCGCCGGCGTGGCCAAGGCGGTGGCGGAACTGCTGGTGGACGGCGGGTCGCAGACGGACCTGCACGACGGCGATGTCCGCCGGTTCGAAGACGTGCAACTGGCCCCGGACTACATCAGCCAAACGTCGCAGCAGAACTTCGTGGAGATCTACGACGTGCTGCACCCGCTGCAACCGCGCGAGTCGCCGCGGAACCTGCGCACCAGCCCGTTCTTCGGCCGCCAGCAGGAACTCGGCGCGGTGTTCCTGGAGTCCGGCGGCTGGGAGCGCCCGCACTGGTACGAAGCGAACGCGCCGCTGCTGGCCGACCTGCCGCAGGAATGGCGGGAACCCGACCGCGAAGCCTGGGCAGCCCGGTATCACTCCCCCATCGCCGCCGTCGAAGCGTGGAAGACGCGCACCGCCGTCGCCATGTATGACATGACCCCGCTCAAACGGGTTGAGGTCTCCGGCCCGGGCGCGCTGCCGCTGCTGCAGCGGCTGAGCACCGGCCAGCTGGACAAGCGGCCCGGCGCGGTGACCTACTGCCTGCTGCTGGACGCCGCGGGCGGCGTCCGGAGCGACATCACCGTGGCACGGCTGGCGCCGGAACGGTTCCAGGCCGGCATCAACAACAACGCCGATTACGAGTACCTGCGTGGCGAGGCGGCCGCGCAGTCGGCAGCGGACCCGGAGCGGTGGGCACAGGTCACGGACATCACGCCGGGAACGTGCTGCATTGGGCTGTGGGGGCCGCTGGCGCGCGAGGTCATGGCCAAGGTCAGCGCCGACGATTTCAGCAACGCTTCACTGAAGTACTTCAGGACGGCACAGGTGCGCATCGCCGGGTTGACGGTCACGGCCATGCGGCTTTCCTATGTGGGCGAACTGGGCTGGGAGCTGTACACCTCTGCGGACCAGGGCTTGCGGCTGTGGGACGCACTGTTCGAGGCCGGGCAGGAGCAGGGCCTCGTCGCCGCCGGCCGTGCGGCCTTCAACAGCCTGCGGCTAGAGAAGGGGTACCGGCTCTGGGGCACCGACATGACCACCGAGCACACGCCGGAGGAAGCCGGCGTCGGCTTTGCGGTCAAGGCGGACAAAGGCGACTTTGTTGGCGCCTCTGCGCTGGCGGCTGCCGGGGCGCCGTCCCGCAGGCTGCGCTGCCTGACCATCGACGACGGCCGGTCGGTGGTGATGGGCAAGGAACCGGTCTATGTGGACAACGACCTGTCCGGGTACGTCACCAGCGCCGCGTTCGGCTACACGGTGGGGCGGCCGGTGGCCTACGCCTGGCTCCCCGCGGACACCTCCGAAGGCGACACTGTGGAGATCGAGTACTTCGGTCGCCGCGTTCCCGCCACGGTCGCCGCCGAACCGCTGGTCGATCCCGGCATGGAACGGCTGCGCAGCTGACGGCGGGTGCACGGTCCTTGGGCGTGCGCGGTCAGCGGCCATGTGCGGCGTGAGGCCGTGCGCGGTCAGCGGCCATGTGCGTCGTGAGGCCGTGCGCGGTCAGCGGCGCAGCGTGTTCAGGGCCGCAGCAGCACCTTGATGGCGCGGCGTTCGTCCATCGCACTGTAGGCTTTCGCGGCGTCCTCCAGCGGCATCACGGCGTCGAAGACCCTGCCGGGATTGATTCTGCCGGCCAGCACGTCCTCGAGCAGTTCGGGCAGATACTGGCGGGTGGGAGCGGACCCGCCGGCCACGGAAATGTTCTTCCGGAACAGGGTCCAGACCGGCAACTCGGCACCGCCCACCGGTACGCCCACGAAACCGACCGCACCGCCCGGCCGGGTGCAGCGTAGCGCCTGGTCCATCGACTCCGCCGTGCCCACGCATTCGAGCACTGAATCGGCGAGGACGCCGCCGAGCAGTGCCTTGACCTGGTCCGCCGCTGCCTTGCCGCGTTCCGCGACAATGTCGGTGGCGCCAAACTCACGTGCCAGCGCCCCGCGGTCTTCATGCCGCGACATAGCGATGATCCGCTCCGCGCCCAGCCGTTTGGCGGCCAGTACCCCACAGAGCCCCACGGCGCCGTCGCCGACCACCACGACAGTGCGTCCCGGGCCGGCCTTGGCGCTGAGGGCCGCGTGGTGGCCCGTGCCCATCACGTCGGAGAGCGTGAGCAGGCTCTTGGCCAGGGCGTCATCCGGCTGGCTGACTCCGGGAACGGGCACCAGCGTGCCGTCGGCAAGTGGCACCCGGACCGCCTCGCTCTGGCCGCCGTCGACCGGCAGGCCATGCTCATCGGTGCCTCCCCAGCTGGCCCGGTGCTCGCAGGACGTCTGCACGCCGTCCCGGCAGGCCCGGCACTGGCCGCAGCTGATCGCCCACGGCGCGATCACCAGGTCGCCGACGGACAAGGTAGTGACCTGGTCGCCGATGGCCTCCACGATGCCGATGAACTCATGCCCGATGGGATGCGGATCCCCTGGCTCACGTGCGCCGCGGTACGGCCAGAGGTCGGAGCCGCAGACACAGGAGGCCGTCACCCGCACCACGGCGTCGGTCGGGGCGAGGATTTCCGGAGCGGGGCGCTCTTCAACCCGGATGTCGCCCGGTCCGTGGATAATGGCAGCGCGCATGTGTCCTCCTGAGCAGTTGTTGTGTCCAGCCTAAACGGGTCTCGGCGGCCGCCGGAAAACAGTGAAGCCCGCCACCTTGTGCTGGTGGCGGGCTTCGTCAACTGGTGGCGGTGTGCCTAGAGGTTGGAGGCTTCCTCGTGCTCCGGGTACACCTCGCGCAGCAGGTGCGCGGTCTCGGACGGAGTCTTGCCGACCTTGACGCCCGCGGCCTCGAGGGCTTCCTTCTTGGCCTGCGCGGTGCCGCTGGAGCCGGAGACGATGGCGCCGGCGTGGCCCATCGTCTTGCCCTCCGGTGCGGTGAAGCCGGCCACATAGCCGACAACCGGCTTGGTGACGTGGTTCTTGATGTACTCGGCGGCACGTTCCTCGGCGTCGCCGCCGATTTCGCCGATCATCACGATGGCCTTGGTCTCCGGATCCGCCTCGAACGCAGCCAGGGCGTCGATGTGGGTGGTGCCGATGACCGGGTCGCCGCCGATGCCGATAGCGGTGGAGAAGCCGAGGTCGCGCAGTTCGTACATCATCTGGTAGGTCAGCGTGCCGGACTTGGAGACCAGGCCCACGCCGCCCTTGCCGGTGATGTTCGCCGGGGTGATGCCCACCAGGGACTCGCCCGGGGTAATGATGCCGGGGCAGTTCGGGCCGATGATGCGGGTGATCTGGTTGCCGTTGGCGTCCTTCTTGGACTGTGCCAGCGCCCAGAACTCGGCGGAGTCCTGTACCGGCACACCCTCGGTGATCACTACGACCAGGCCGATTTCGGACTCGATGGCCTCGACCACGGCGTCCTTGGTGAAAGCCGGCGGCACGAAGACGATGGAGACGTCGGCGCCGGTCTCGGCCATGGCTTCCTTGACCGTGCCGAACACCGGCAGGGTCTTCTCACCGTGGGTGACGGTGGTGCCGGCCTTGCGGGCGTTCACGCCGCCCACAATGTGGGTGCCGGCGTGGAGCATGCGCGCGGTGTGCTTGGAGCCCTCGCCGCCGGTGATGCCCTGGACGATGACCTTCGAGTCCTTGTTGATGAAGATAGACATATTCTTAGTTCCTCGGTCCTTAGGCGTTGGCCAGTTCGGCGGCCTTGTCGGCGCCCTGGTCCATGGTCAGGGCCAGGGTGACCAGCGGGTGGTTGGCGTTGAGCAGGATCTGCCGGCCTTCATCGACGTTGTTGCCGTCGAGACGGACGACCAGCGGCTTGGTGGCCTTCTCGCCCAGGATTTCCAGCGCCTTGACAATGCCGTTTGCCACGGCGTCGCAAGCGGTGATGCCGCCGAAGACGTTCACGAACACGCTCTTGACTTGGCTGTCATTGAGGATGACGTCCAAGCCCGCAGCCATGACCTCGGCCGAGGCACCGCCGCCGATGTCCAGGAAGTTGGCGGGCTTGACGTTGCCGTGGTTCTCGCCGGCGTAAGCGACCACGTCCAGGGTGGACATGACCAGGCCCGCGCCGTTGCCGATGATGCCAACCTGGCCGTCGAGCTTGACGTAGTTCAGGTCCAGCTCCTTGGCCTTGGCCTCGAGCGGATCCGCGGCGTCCTTGTCCTCAAGTTCCTCGTGGCCGGGCTGGCGGAAGGAGGCGTTCTCGTCCAGCGAGACCTTGCCGTCCAAGGCGACAATGTCGCCGGCGCCGGTCTTGACCAGCGGGTTGACCTCAACCAGGGTGGTGTCTTCCTTCTTGAACACGTCCCAGAGCTTGATGATGACCTCGGCCACCTTCGGGCGCAGTTCCTCGGCGAAGCCGGCTTCGGCGACGATCTCGTCGGCCTTGGCCTGGTCAATGCCGACGGCGGGGTCAACCGCAACCTTGGCGAGGGCGTCAGGCCGCTCGACAGCCAGCTGCTCGATCTCCATGCCGCCCTCTACCGAGCACATGGCCAGGTAGTTGCGGTTGGCCCGGTCCAGCAGCACGGAGAAGTAGTACTCCTCGGCGATGTCGGCGCCCTGGGCGATCATGACCTTGTTGACGGTGTGGCCCTTGATGTCCATACCGAGGATGTTGGAGGCGTGTTCGAATGCCTCGTCGGGGGTCTTGGCGACCTTGACGCCGCCGGCCTTACCGCGGCCTCCGACCTTCACCTGAGCCTTGACGACAACTACGCCGCCAATTTTCTCAGCAGCTGCCTTGGCTTCTTCTGGGGTGTACGCAACGATTCCAGCCAGCACGGGTACTCCGTGTGCCTCGAAGAGATCGCGCGCCTGGTATTCAAACAGGTCCACGGGTTGTGTCCTTCTACGTCGAAGTCGTTTCTGACTCGGAGCGGCATCCGCGGTTGGCCGTGACGGTAGCCACGGACGGTGGACGGATGCCTGCAATGCTCCATGGGGAACTCTAGTCCCTTTGGCGTCGGGGGCCGGTCCCAGACTACCGCTTTAGTGGCCAAGGGCACACTTCTACAACTTGTAGAATGGTCACGGGTTGAGGTATCGGCGCCGTGCGGCTAATGCTTGCTGCCAACCTCCGCTTGATCGACGACGGCGGTGTCCCCGCCTTGGGCTGCGTTCTCGCCCTGCGCAGCGCCCCCACCCTGCGCGGCGGCGGTCGAGGGCGCGCTGCCCTTGATGACGGTCTGGTTCAGCAGCGGGATCCGCAGCCCCTCCTGGGCCAGCGCACCCTTCAGGCGTGCCCGCATCTCGCGTGCCACCCCCCACTGCTCCAAGGGCTTAGTGCGGATCGCCAGCCGGATTACCACGGATTCGCCGGTCAGGGCCTCAACGCCCCAGACCTCCGGATCGTCCAGGATCAGCCTGCGGTAAGCCTCGTCCTCACGCAGATCCATCGCGGTCTTGAGGATCAGTTCGGAGACCTTCTCCACATCGGAGTCGTAAGGGACCGGGATGTCCAGCACCGCCCGCGCCCAGCCTTGCGAGGAGTTGCCCACGCGCAGGATCTCGCCGTTGCGGACATGCCACAGCGTGCCGTCCACGGCACGCACCTGGGTGACGCGGAGGCCGACCGACTCCACGGTGCCGGATGCCTCGCCCAGATCGACCACATCGCCGATGCCGTACTGGTCTTCGGCGACCATGAACAGTCCAGACAGGTAGTCCTTGACCAGAGTCTGGGCACCGAAGCCGATGGCCACACCGGCAATACCGGCGCTGGCCAGCAGCGGGCCGAGGTTGAACTTCAGCTCGGTGAGCACCATCAGGATGGTGAGAGTGGCCAACACGATCGTGGTGATCGAACGCAGCACTGATCCGATCGTCTTCGAACGCTGGGCGCGTCGAACCGCGGCGATCGGCGAATCCTGCATCAGCCAGTAGCGCGGGTCTTTGCTGTTCTTGCGCGCCGCGGCGGGATCGAATTTGTCCAGCTTGGCGGTCTCGCCGTCCGCGATCTTTCCGGTGACGCGTTTGATCACCATCCGCAGGACCATATTTGCCAGGAACCCACCCAGCAGGATCAGCGACACGCGCAGCGGGGTGTCGAGCCAAAAGGAGGGGGTCGCCAGCTGTTCCAGGGTATTCATGTCCACGCCATCCATGGATAAGAACGCTAAGCGCCGAGGCAGGCCGCTGCCAAATGCAGCAACGGAAACGTGGCGAATCTCCCAGAGGGAGTTGGCGTCCGGTTAAACGATCTTGGTCAGAGGAGCATACCGCAGCAGCAGCCGCTTCTCGCCGGCGTCGAACTTCACCTTGGCCACCGTTTTGTCACCGGCACCTTCAAGGCTCAGCACCGTGCCATTGCCGAAGCTGGTGTGATTGACCTTGTCCCCGATGGCCAGCGCGATGACTTCCTTTTGCGGTTGCACGCGGCCGGCCCGGGTCTTTGCGGTGGTGATGGACGGCGCCGATCCGCGCAGATTGCTGATGTCCTGGTTGCTGGCCGTGCCGGCACCCCAGTGCGAGCCTCCGTAGCGGCTGGACCCGAAGCTGCCCGCAGAGGCAAAGGTCGGCCGTGCGCTGCCCTCGCGTTTCCAGTCGATCAGTTCGGCCGGCACCTCTTCGATGAACTGGCTGGCCGGATTGAACTGGCTCTGGCCCCACATGCTGCGGGACTCGGACCGGGTCAGGTACAGCCGCTTGCGGGCCCGGGTCAGGCCCACATAGGCCAGCCGGCGCTCCTCGGCGAGCTCCTTGGGGTCGGACATCGAGCGCTGGTGCGGGAAGACCCCGTGTTCCATGCCGGTGAGGAAAACCACCGGGAATTCCAGCCCCTTGGCGGTGTGCAGGGTCATCAGGGTGACCACGCCCTGGTCCTTGGCCAGCTGTGCAGCCTCGGCGTCCGGTGCGTCGGGGATCTGGTCTGCGTCCGCGACCAGCGAGACCTGTTCCAGGAATTCGGACAAAGACCCCTCGGGGTTGTCGCGCTCGTATTCCCGCACCACTGCCACCAGCTCCGCGAGGTTCTCCACGCGGGACTCGTCCTGCGGGTCGGTGCTTTGCCGCAGCATGGCCAGGTAGCCGGTCTGTTCGAGCACGGCCTCCAACGCCGCGGCAGCGCCTGAGCCCGCGGCGACCTCGGCCAGGTCGTCGATGAGCTTCACGAAGCCGGCCACCGCGTTCACCGAACGAGTCGCCATGCCGGGCGCGTCCTCGGCCCGGCGCAGCGCCGCCATGAACGAGACCCGGTCCCGTTCCGCCAAGGCGGCCACCGCGTACTCCGCGCGGTCACCGATCCCGCGCTTGGGTTCGTTGAGAATCCGGCGCAGGTTGACCACGTCGTCCGGGTTGACCAGGACCCGCAGGTAGGCCAGCGCGTCCTTGATTTCCTTGCGCTCATAGAAGCGGGTGCCGCCCACCACCTTGTAGGGCAGACCCACCCGGACCAGCAGGTCCTCAATGGAGCGGGACTGGGCGTTGGTTCGGTAGAACACGGCAATATCGCCGGGCCGCACCCCTTCTGAGTCCTGCAGCCGGTCGATCTCATCGGTTATGAACCGGGCCTCGTCGTGCTCGTTTTCGCCCACGTAGCCGATGATCTTTTCGCCGTCGCCCTCAGCGGTCCACAGCCGCTTGGCCGGGCGGTTCGGGTTCCGCGAAATGACCGAGTTGGCCGCGCTGAGGATGGTCTGCGTGGACCGGTAGTTCTGCTCCAGCAGGATGGTGCGTGCGTTGGCGTAATCCTTTTCGAAGTCCACGATGTTGCGCACGTCCGCCCCGCGGAACGCGTAAATCGACTGATCCGAGTCGCCCACCACGGTCAGTTCGCCGGCCGGAAGCGCGCCGTCCTCGGACTCGCGGGTCAACTCACGCACCAGTTGGTACTGGGCATGGTTGGTGTCCTGGTATTCGTCCACCAGCACATGGCGGAAGCGGCGGCGGTAAGAGTCGGCAATCGCCGGGAAGGCCTGGAAGATGAAGACCACTTGGGCGATCAGGTCGTCGAAGTCCATGGCGTTGGCCTGGCGCATCCGCTGCGTGTAACCGGTGTAGACCGAGGCGACCGCCTGCTCGAACGGATCCGAGTAGTTGGCGGTGGAGGCAAAGGCCTCGTCGTCGATCAGTTCGTTCTTCAGCGCCGAGATCTTGTGCTGAATGGTTTTGGGCGGGAACCGCTTGGGATCCAGGTCCAGTCCCTTGGCCACCTGGTTGACCATCCGCAGCGTGTCGGCCGAGTCGTAAATGGAGAAGTTCGAGTTCAGCCCTACGTGCTTGGCCTCGCGGCGCAGGATCTTCACGCATGAGGAGTGGAACGTGGAGATCCACATCCGCTTGGCCGGGTCCCCCACCAGCGACTCAATCCGCTCGCGCATCTCCGCGGCGGCCTTGTTCGTGAAGGTGATCGCCAGGATTTCGCCCGGACGCGCCCGGCGGGTGGCCAGCAGGTAAGCGATGCGGTGGCTGAGCACGCGGGTCTTGCCGGATCCGGCACCGGCGACGATTAGCAGCGGGGAGCCGGCGTGCTTGACGGCTTCTTCCTGCTGCGGGTTCAACCCCGAAAGCAGCTCTTCTGCGCCGGGCAGATGCGGGGCGGGCGGAGAGGCAACATGCGGGTCGAAGGCCGGGTCGGTGAGGAAATCCATGGTTCCTTAAGTCTATTAGCCGCCACCGACGCTCGGGGACGGCCGCCAAATCTTCCGCCACCAGGCGGCAGATGGCGGCACCGGCATAATGGAAGTATGTCCAAAACCCCAGCGCAGCGCGCGAAGAAACACGGTGCCGCGGCAGCCCCGGCCCCAGCCGGCGGGGCGGCAAAGCCTGCCATCCCCGGCAGCACCCGCTCTCCCCAGCGCGCGGCTGGCAACGCCAACCTGATCGTCATCGCCGGAGCGGTGGCCTCGGCGTTCTTGTTCGGCTATTCGTTCCTGCTGGTGATGCCGCAGTTCGCCCAGCTGACCGGCGGACTGGGGATGCCGGACACCCTCATCGGCGGGTACTCCACGGAATACGCGCAGCAGCTCCGGACGGCGTTCGGCGAAGACGGTGCCGGGCAGTACAACTATTGGCACAAAACCGCGGACACCATCTTCCCGTTGCTGTTCGGCTTTACCTGGCTGATCCTGCTGGGACAGCAAATTAGGCGCGGCCTCTGGCGCTGGCTGGCATGGGCCGTCGTCGTGCTCTATGTGGCGGCCGACCTGGGCGAAAACGTTGCCGTTGACGCCATGCTCGCGACAGACCCGGTGGGCGACGCCTCGCTGGCGAGCTTCCTCACGGTGGCCAAGTCCATCCTGTTCGGGCTGAGCCTGGTGGTGGCGGCAATCGCGGTCTTCACCCGCAAGCCCAAGTCGGCCGAAGGTTCCGTTCCGGCCGATGGCTGACCAGTCCCGGGCCGGGCGAAGCGTGAACCGCCGATGCTTACGCCGCCCGGATGCCGCACCGGCCAGGCACGCCAGTTAAGCTAAGCTTTTGGCGTTGCCCCCGTAGCTCAGGGGATAGAGCACCGCTCTCCTAAAGCGGGTGTCGGCAGTTCGAATCTGCCCGGGGGCACTGATCCTTACCCGCGGCGTGCGCTGTTTCAGCCGCCACGGCGCTGCCGCGCCCGTCCTCATGTTTACTGCCGCAGGGCGCAGGCTTCCCGAACACCAATCGCACGCAGTTTAATCGGAAGCGAGCCGCAACGGAAACACACTGCAAACGGAAACAGGCCACCGCCTGTGCTACCCCCCACGGAAGCACAGACGGTGGCCTGTTCTAGTGCATTTCCACCGAAGTGGGCAGGAATCCCTGTCAGCTTGGGGCCGCTGGTTCCGTTTCTTCCCGTTCTCCGGAGCCAGCAGCAGTTTCCTGCCACCTGTTGGCGGCGACCGCGCCGTTCCCCTGAAGCACCCGAGCCGCTCCGGAACCGTTCATATCCCAGAGTGTGAGTACTCCAGGCACTGCCGCCAGTTCTTATCTAAATCGATTGGATTTAATAAAGCAAGTTCGGCGGCACAGATGAGCCCAAAGTCAAGGAATATGACGAAAAACACAAGATGTTCAGCTGCCTGTGGTACAGGCCGTGATTCAGCTGCCCAGCAGCAGCCCGCTGGCCTTCGGTGACAACGCGTCGTCCAGGATGAGGCAGGCGCCGCCAATAGCGCCCACTTCGAATCCCAGCGAGGACGAAACCACCTCGACCCCATGGATGGCCCGGGAGACGAAGCGGGTGTTGATCTCCTCGTGCAGGGCCGGCAGCACCAGGCCCTCCAGCCCGCTCCATAGCGGGCCGCCGAAGATCACCCGGTCCACGTCAAGGATATTCACCACCTGAGCCACCGTGCCGCCGACCAGCCGGGCAGCCCGGGTGATGATCTCCGCGGCGGCCGGATCGCCCTCAACGGCCATCCGGCACAGGGTGATGATGCTCTCGGTGGCTTGGTGCCGGTCGCCCAACTCTGCGTCGGGCGGAAACACGCCGGCGGCCACGGCCTGCTGGAACAGTGTGCCGAAATTCAACGCCATACCCACGCAATTGCGCTTCCCGCACTCGCACAGCGGCACCTCCGCGTCCACCGGTAAATGGCCGATCTCGCCGATGTTGCTGGAGGCTCCACGCAGCACCGCGCCGTCGAGCACCACGCCGGCGCCCAGACCCGTGCCCAGATACACGAACACAAAGTTCTCGGGCTCCTGCCGTCCGCTCGCCCACAGCTCCGCCACCGCCGCCGCCGTGGTGTCCTTGTCCATCAGCACCGGCAGCCCCGTCCGGCGACTGAGCGGTTCGCGCAGCGGCACCGAGGTCCATTCGCGCATCATCGGCGGGTCCACCACGGCACCCTCGGCCGCATCGATCGGCCCCGGCGCGGCCAGCCCGATGCCCAGGATCCGGTGCCGCTCGATGCCCGAGGCTGCGATCAGTTCTTCGACCGCGCCGGCCATGGCCGCCGTCATGCCGTCGGGCTGGCCGGCACCGGGATTGTCGTGCCGGGCCCGGGCCACCACCTCGCCGTCGAGATTGAGCATGACCAAGGTCATGACCACCGGGTCAAGATGAATACCGATAGCCAACCGGCTGGAAACTTCCAACTGCAGCACCGTACGCGGTTTACCCGGACCGCTGACCGTTTTGCGGTCTTCCCGGACCAGGCCTTCGTCCACCAGCCGGCGCACCACGTTGGAGATGGTTTGCGGGGATAGTCCGGTGCGCTCCACCAGCTCCACCCGGGCGATGCCTTCATGGGCGCGACGGATCGCATCCAGGATCACAGCCTGGTTGTAGCCGCCCAAGCGGCCCAGGTTGGTTCCTCGCTGCATTGCACCGCTTTCCGCTCATCTGTCGCCGGGGACCCCACAGCAACTCTAGTCATTGACCGGCCCGATCACACGCTTGGCGCGGCCGGTCTATCGGAGCGCTGCGCTTCAACCTCTCCGGATCAGCCGGCCACCGTGACGTCGCTGCGGAATTGGGTGCGGTACAGCTCGGCGTAGCGGCCTTCCAGCGCCAGCAGCTGGGTGTGCGTGCCCTGTTCAACGATGCGCCCGCCCTCCACCACCAAGATGCGATCGGCGGAGCGCACGGTGGAGAGCCGGTGCGCAATAACGACGGCGGTGCGCCCCGCGAGTGCCTCGGTGAGCGCCGCCTGCACGGCGGCTTCGTTGGTCGAGTCCAAGGCCGCCGTCGCCTCATCCAGGATGACCACCCGGGGATGGCCCAGCAGCAGCCGGGCAATGGTCATCCGCTGGCGTTCGCCGCCGGAGAGCCGGTAGCCGCGCTCCCCCACCATGGTGTCCAAGCCGTCCGGCAGCGACTTGATCAGTTCTTCCAGCCGGGCACGGCGCAGCACGTCCCAGATCTCGGTGTCGCTGGCCTCCGGCCGGGCCAGCAGCAGGTTGGAGCGGATGGTCTCATGGAACAAGTGCCCGTCCTGGGTCACCATCCCGATGGTCCCGCGCAGCGCCTCGAAGCTCAGGTCCCGGACATCGATGCCGGAGAGCTCAATGGAACCGGAGTCCACGTCGTACAGCCGGGCCAGCAGTTGGGCCATGGTCGACTTTCCGGCGCCCGAGGAGCCCACCAGCGCCAGCGTCTGGCCGGGTTCCACCCGGAAGCTGATGCCGTGCAGCACTTCCTCGCCGCCTCGGGCGTCGAGGGTGGCCACCTCTTCCAGCGAGGCCAGCGACACCTTCTCCGCGGAGGGGTAGGCGAACCGCACGTCCTTGAACTCAACGGAGACGGGTCCCGGCGGGACGGTGCCGGCGTCGTCCTTCTCGGTAATCAGGGGCTTCAGGTCCAAGACTTCGAAGACCCGCTCAAAGCTGACCAGCGCGCTGGAAATCTCCACCCGGGCGTTCGCCAGGGCCGTCAGCGGGGCATACAGGCGGGTGAGCAGCAAGGCCAGTGTCACCACGTCGCCCGGCTCCAACTGGCCGATGATCGCGTAGAAACCGCCCAGCCCGTAAACCAGGGCCAGCGCCAGCGCCGAGACCAGGGTCAGTGCCGTGACGAAGACCCACTGCATCACCGCCGTCTTGATGCCGATGTCACGAACGCGCTGTGCCCGTACCTTGAACTCGCGGGATTCATCGGCGGGTCGGCCGAAGAGTTTGACCAGCGTGGCTCCGGGCGCGGAGAACCGCTCGGTCATCTGGGTGCTCATGGCCGAATTGTGATTGGCGGTCTCGCGCCGAAGGTCCGCCAGGCTGCTGCCCATCCGGCGGGCGGGCAGCAGGAAGACCGGGAGCATCAGCAGGGCCAGCAGCGTGACCTGCCATGACGTGTTCAGCATGACGATCAGCGTCAGGATCAGCGCCACCACGTTGCTGACCACACCGGAGAGCGTGCCGGCGAAGGCCCGCTGGGCACCGATCACGTCGTTGTTCAACCGGCTGACCAGCGCGCCGGTGCGGGTCCGCATGAAGAAGGCGATCGGCATCTTCTGCACATGGTCGAACACGGCGGTGCGTAGATCCAGGATGATGTCTTCGCCCAAGCCGGAGGAGATCCACCGGGTCACCATACTGAGTCCGGCGTCGGCGATGGCCACCAGGGCGATCACCATGGACAGCCAGATCACCAACTCGATGCCGGTCTCGGCGACGATCGCGTCCACCACCTGGCCGGCGAGGACCGGGGTGGCAACGGCCAGCGCGGCAGTCACCACGGAGAGCAGCACGAAGACCGTGATCTTGGCCTTGTACGGCGCGGCAAACGCGAAGGTGCGGCGGACGGTGTCGCGGGAGAACGACTTCTGGTCCTTCGAATGCGAAAGCCGATAGAGCGAACTCCAGGCTGCACCTTCCATGGACATGATGGCTCCTTAGGGCTGATGGTCCTACTGCAACCCTAGAACCTTCCGGAGCCCCTCGCTGTTCCCGCCGGCGCCGCCGCGGCCAGAATCTGTCCTCAAGCCCAGTAGCTAGAGGCCGGATCCCGTGCTTGGTCGCTTGCCAGCCGGGCGCCCGGTACCCGAGCTGCCCGGGACGCCGGAGGCCCGGTACCCGACCTCGGTGCCCGGTACCCGACCTGCCTGGGACGCCGGAGGCCCGAAACCTGTCCTCGCCCTCGCCGCCGGACACCCGAGTCTGTCCCAGTCGAGCTCAGGGTTTGGCGGCCAGAGCACCCCGTATAACCCCAGATCTGGACGCCCGAGTCTGTCCCAGTCGAGCTCAGGGTTTGGCGGCCAGAGCACCCCGTATAACCCCAGATCTGGACGCCAAAGGGAGACCTCGCCGAGAGGTCAGGGGCAGCATCCGATGAGTTGGACGACAACCCCTGACCTGGACGCGTCCCAGGTGGGCCGGGCAGACAGCGGCCGCAACGTCAGCTGAGCTGCTTCTCCTCGTGCGGGATGAAGCGCACCGTCATGGCCTTGAAGCCGGGGGTGTTGGACTCGCGGGCCACCAGGTCCCGGTGGACCAGCGCGTTGGCTTCCGGGAAGTAGGCGGCGGCACAGCCGCGCGCCGTCGGGTAGGCCACCAGCCGGAACACGTCCGCCCGGCGCTCGGTTCCCTTGAACGTGCTGATCACGTCCACCAGGTCGCGGTCGGCGAAGCCCAGCTCGGCCAGATCGTCCGGGTGCACCATCACCACCCGGCGTCCGTTGGAGATGCCGCGGTAGCGGTCGTCCAGACCGTAGAACGTGGTGTTGTACTGGTCGTGGCTGCGCAGGGTCTGCAGGATCAGGTGGCCCTCGGGCGCTTCAAGGTACTCCAGCGGGCTGACCGTAAACCGGCCCTTGCCGATGTCCGTGGCGAAGGACCGGGTGTCGCGCGGCGGGTTCGGCAGCACGAAGCCGCTCTTGTTCCGGATCCGGGTGTTGAAGTCCTCGAAGCCGGGCAGCACGCGGGAGATGTGGTCGCGGACCACGTCGTAGTCCTCGGCCATCGCCCGCCAGTCCACCGGATGGTCGTCGCCGAAGGTGGCCTGGGCCATCCGGGCGATGATCACCGGCTCGGCCAGCAGGTGCTCGCTGACCGGCTCCAGCCGGCCCTGCGTGGAGCGGATCACGGACATGGAGTCTTCCACCGAGAGGAACTGCGCGCCGTTGGGGTGCTTGTCGTCCCGGTCGGTGCGGCCCAAGGTGGGCAGGATCAGCGAGGTCTTGCCGTGCACCACGTGCGACCGGTTGGGCTTGGTGGACACATGCACGGTCAGGCCGGCATTCTTCATGCCGGCTTCCAGCGCCTCGGTCTCCGAGTTCGCCAGCGCAAAGTTGCCGCCCATCGACACGAAAACGTCCACCTTGCCGTCGGCAAAGGCGTCGATCGCCTCGGTGGAGTCAACGCCGTGCTCGCGCGGGGACGTGATGCCGAATTCCTTGTCCAGCGCGGCCAGCAGCCATTCCTTCGGCTTTTCCCAGATGCCCATGGTGCGGTCGCCTTGGACGTTGGAGTGGCCGCGGACCGGGCAGGCACCTGCGCCGGGCTTGCCGAAGTTGCCCTGCAGCAGCAGCAGGTTGATGATCTCGCGCAGGGTATCCACCGAATGCGGCTGCTGGGTCAGCCCAAGCGCCCAGCAGACGATGGTGGCCTTGGACTTGGCCAGCAGGCCGGCCACCTTCGCGATGTCCAGCCGGGAAAGCCCGGTGGCCTTCTCGGTCTCGGTCCAGTCGATGTGGCGGCGGGCGGCGACGTAGTCCTCGAAGCCGTCGGTGTTCGCCTCGATGAACTCCTTGTCCACCACGGTGCCGGGAGCGCGGTCTTCCTCTTCCAGCAGCAGATGTCCGAGCGCCTGGAACAGGGCCAGGTCCCCGCCCACCTTGATCTGCAGGAATTCGTCGGCCAGCTTGGTGCCGCCGCGGACCAGCCCGTCTACGGACTGCGGGTCCTTGAACGCCATCAGACCGGTTTCCGGCAGCGGGTTGACGGCCACGATGGTGCCGCCGTTGTCCTTGCATTCCTTCAGCGCGGAGAGCATGCGCGGGTGGTTGGTGCCCGGGTTCTGGCCCACCACGAAGATCAGTTCGGAGTGGTGGATGTCCTCCAGCGATACGGTGCCCTTGCCGATGCCGATGGTGGGGTTCAGGGCGCTGCCGGAGGACTCGTGGCACATGTTGGAGCAGTCCGGCAGGTTGTTGGTGCCCAGCGACCGCGCGAACAGCTGGTACATGAACGCGGTCTCGTTCGCGGTACGGCCCGAGGTGTAGAAGACGCAGCGGTCCGGCGTCGTCGCCCGGATGCGCTCCCCGATCAGGCTGAACGCGTCCGACCAGGAGATCGGCGAGTAGTGCGTCTCGCCCTCGCGGATGATCACCGGCTCGGTGATCCGGCCCTGCTGGCCCAGCCAGTACTCGGTCTTGGTGGCCAGCTCTTCGATGGAATGCCGCGCCCAGAACTCCGGCGTCACCGTGCGCTTGGTGTTCTCCTCGGCCACGGCCTTGGCGCCGTTTTCGCAGAACTCGGCCGGCTTGCGCGGTCCGGTGATGGATTCCGGCCAGGCACAGCCCGGGCAGTCGAAGCCGCCGCGCTGGTTGATCCGCAGCAGCGAACGGGCGGTGCGCGCGACGCCGGCCTGCTCGATGCCGCGCTCCAGCGCAATCTTCACAGCCGGAATACCGGCGGCAGCCTTCTTCGGTTCCTTGACCTTCAGGGTGCTTTCGTCAATGTCATTCACAGGTGCCGGGCGAGTCATGCCCCTAATGTATCCCGGCTCACACGGAATTCTCGACAGCCCTAGCCGGTCTCACACCAAATGGCCGACGGCGGTGCCAATCCGCGCCGGGTGTGTGTACACATTGATGCTGCGGCCGCGACTGAAACCGGCCAGTGTCAAGCCAACTTTGTCCGCCAGTTCGACGGCGAGCGAGGACGGCGCGCTGACGGCCGACAGGGCGGGGATGCCCGCCAGATGGGCCTTCTGCACCAGCTCGAAGGACGCCCGCCCGGAGACCTGCAGTACCGTGTCCCGCAGCGGCAGCCTGCCCTCGCGCAGGGCCCAGCCCACCACCTTGTCTACCGCGTTGTGCCGTCCCACGTCCTCGCGCAGGCAGAGCAATTCGCCCTCGAAGCTGAACAGGCCGGCCGCGTGCACGCCGCCGGTGCGCTCGAAGACCTGTTGCTGCTCGCGCAGCCGGTCCGGCAGCTGCAGCAGGATGTCCAGCGCCACGCCGCCCGCGCCGTCGGTGCCGTCCGTGCCCTGGGCGGCCCCGCCGTCGTGATCATGCAGCGCGAAGCGGGAGCGCTTGGTCACCGCGTCAATCGACGCGGTGCCGCAGATGCCGCACGCGCTGCTGGTGACCACCTGGCGGTCCAGCCGCGGATCCGGCAGTGCCACGCCGGGGGCCAGCTGTGCCTCCACCACGTTGAAGGTCTGCCGGCCGTTCTCGTCCTCGCCGGCACAGAAGCGCAGGGAGAGCAGCTGTTCGGGCGACCAGACGATGCCCTCGGAGACCAGGAAGCCGGCCACCAGGTCGAAGTCATCGCCCGGCGTGCGCATGGTGATGGAGAACGCGCGGCCCGCCAGCCGGATCTCCAGCGGCTCTTCCACCGCCATCACGTCCTCGCGGCGGCGCGGCGGCGCGTCGAGACTGAGTTTGAGCACCTTACGGCGCTGCGTCAAGCGGCCCATGCACTTCTCCTCTACTGCCTGTTCTAAGGGTAAGCCACGCCTCGCGCCGTGGCCGCCGGAGACGGGAGGACCCGGACCACCGGCGCCGGATCACCAGGGCAGGTCGAGGGCCGGCAACTGCTGGCCGGGGTCGGCACCGGCGGCCGGCACCACCATCACGCCGTCGGCGGCCGCCAGTCCGCGCATCATGGCCGAACCGATGTGGTCCGCGGGAACGGCGCCGCCGTCGGGAGCCGTTCCGTACGGCACCAGCCGGTCCTGGTCGTGGATCGGGCGCAGGGCCGTTCCGGCGCGGACGGTGTGCAGCGGTGCCGGCGCGCGGCCAGTCATCCCCGCCAGCAGCGGGTCCGCCAGGGTCAGCAACGCCATCATCGCCGCCAGCGGGTTCCCGGGCAGGCCCACCAGCGGGCGCCCGTCGGTTAGCCGGGCCAACAGTGCCGGGTGCCCCGGGCGCATCCGGATGGACGGGACCAGGATGGTGGCGCCGGCGGCGTCCAGCACCCGGCGCAGATGGTCGGCGTCGGACGTGCCGGTCCCGCCGGTGGTGACCACCACGTCGCCGCCGCAGCCGGCGATGGCCTCCGCCGTGGTTGCGAAGTCGTCGGGCAGCCGCCGGCTCCCGCCGACTTCGCCGCCGAACCGGGCGATGATGGCCGGCAGGGTGGGGCCGAAGGTATCGCGGACCCGGCCCGGTACGGGGATCCCGGAGGTAACCACCTCGTCGCCGGTGAGCAGCAGCGCCACCCGCGGGACCGCTGCAACGGGAAGCGCATCATGGCCACAGACCGCGGCGACGGCCAGATGCGCCGGGGTCAGCACTGTCCCGGCGGCCACCACGACGGCGCCGGCTGCGGTCTCCTCGCCGGCCGGACGGATGTGGCGCCCGGCTGCCAATTCCCGTTCCTCGGTCCCCGGGCACAGCTCAAGCCACTGGGCTGCCGCGGTCCCGCATTCGCTGCGCAGCACGCCGTCCGTACCGTCGGGGATCAGGCCACCGGTGACCACCGGGGCGGCCTGGCCCGGCCGCAGCGGGGTGCCGGCCGGCACCAACTGCCACGGCCCGGTACCGGCGATGGCCCAGCCGTCCATGGCGGACGAGGCGTAGTGCGGCACCGGCAGCAGCGCCGGCAGGTCGGCGGCCAACGTGCGGCCGGCGCAGGCTGCCAGTTCCACCTGGGCGGCCGGCCGGAGCGCTGCCGCCTGGCCGGCCGCCCAGGCGGCGGCCCGGGCGTCTTCCCAGCGAAGACCGGAGCTCACTCCTGTACTGCGCCGTGGCGGCGCGCAACTTCGTCGGCCACGCGGGAAGCAGCGCGCATGGCCACCTCCGGTGTGGCCTGCCCGGTGGCGGCCGCGAAGCCGGCGGCGTAGCCCACCACGAAGGTGGTCAGCGGCGCGGCGGGACGAACCACGCTGTGCGCGGCCACGCCGGCCAGCCCCAGCACGGCGTCGATGTCCACCGGCATGTCCTCGAGTTCCAGCGCCTTCAGCAGTTCGCTGACATACGGGGAGAGCTGTTCGGCCGCTCCGGACACAATGGCCTCCGATCCGCCCGGTACGCGGGCAACTACGACGTTTGTTTCAGGCTACGGCGCGGGCGGGGCAATGCCAAAGCGGTCCGCGTCCTGCCAGGTGTCGACGTCCGAGGTGTGCAGCCCGGCCCGCTCCAGCTGGAGTTCTACCGCCGGCAGGTCGGCGAGCAGCCGCCGGACAGGCTGGCCGGCCAGCCCTGGCGCTCCCCCGGCCTGCTGCACCGCCGCCGCCAGGGCCGCGCTGTCCGCACAGCACGCCAGCTGTTGCCGTTTGCCGTCCGCATCCACCGGGATCCAGAGCTTGGCCTCCGGAGCGCGGGCGGCACCGCGCAGCAGCAGTTCGGGCAGCCCGGCCAGCAGCGGCATGTCGCAGGCAAAGAGCAGGGTGTACGGCGCCCGGCGCGGGGCACCGCCGTCGTCATCGGCCGCCAGGGCGTGGATCCCGGCCGCGATGCCCGCGGCCGGACCGGAGAACGGCGGGTCTTCCCGGGTCAGCAGGAGGCGGGGCGCTCCGCCGACCACCGACCGGCGGAAAGCGTCCACTTCCGCCAGCAGCTCATCCGGCCCGACGACGGCGATCCGCCGGGAGCCGCGGACTGCCTCCAGCGTGCGGCGCAGCAGCGTGGACCCGTCGAGTTGCAGCAAGGCCTTGGGGCTCCCGCCCAACCGCGAGGAGCGGCCGCCGGCCAGCACGACGGCGTCGACATCGGCAGCCGTCACGCGGCGGTATGGGTGTCGAGGAACTGGCTCCAGGCCGGGGCGGGCCGGTCCAGGTCACGGATGCGCCAGCGGGCGCCGCTGGGCGGACGGGGCGTGAACCGCAGGCTCCAGCCCATGTACGCGAGGGTGCGGTCGCCCTTGGCGTTGTTGCAGCGCAGGCAGCAGGCCACCAGATTCTCCCAACTGTCCTCTCCTCCGCGCGACCTCGGCCTGACGTGGTCCACTGTGGTGGCCGTCTTGCCGCAATACGCGCAGAGGTGGTTGTCGCGGCGCAGCACTCCGCGGCGGGTCACGGCGGTGTCCTGGTTGTACGGGATCTTAATGTACCGGTTAAGCAGGATCACCGAGGGACGGCCCAGGATATCGTTCGGCCCGACAACGGGATCGCCGTCCTCGGCGATCACGCTGGCCTTGCCGGTGAGCACAAGCAGCAGCGCCCGGCGGAAGGTAACGACCGCCAGCGGTTCGTATCCGGCATTCAGAACGAGTGTGCGCATGCACATTCCTCTAGGAGTGGCCTACCCGACCGGCGCCTCAGTTCCGGTCATGGGACTGGATTTTCTGCACTAACAGTCAAAGAGTATGACGGCCGGTACGTTCTGCGCTAACTTTTTTCGCGGCCGGTGGGCCGCATGGGAGCAGAGCGCCGGATGTTCACCGGCTGTTTCCCGGCCGCCGGTGGAGCCGGCCGGAAGGCTGCCGTTCGGTCCGAAAACGCCGCCGGCCCCGGTGCACGCTGGGCGTGGACCGGGGCCGGCGGACGGTCCAGTGGACCGGAAAGGACGAAGCCTAGTTGACGCGGATGGCTACGTAGCCCGATCCGACGTCGGCGCTGGCCAGCGCGGTGGTGTAACCGGTCCAGCCGCCGTGGACGGCCTGGCCGTTGCCCACGTAGATGGCGATGTGCGCAACGCCGGCGCCACCGTCGGAGTAGTAAAGCAGGTCACCCGGCTGCGGGGTGGAAACCTGTGTGCCGTAGCTGAGGAACTGCGCCGGGGCGAGGTCGCCCACCGACTTGCCGGCGGCGCGCAGGGCCTTCTCCACCATGGCGGTGCAGTCCTGCGAAATGCCGATCTGGCCGTAGGCGGAAGAGACCAGGGTGGAGGCAACGCCGCTGGCGGAGGCAGTGGCGGCTTCCTTGGCGGGGGCCGCCGCGGGCTTGGCAGCGGCGGCCGGGGCGGCCTTCTGGACGGCGCCCCGTGCTGCGTCGGCAGCCTCCTCGGCAACCGGTGCCACTTCCTGGGCCACGGTTTCGACGACCGGCTCCGGCTTGGGCGCCGGAGTGGACTTGATGTCGGGGCGCGAGAAGGTCAACTGCACGGCGTTGGAAGCCTGCACAGTGTCCACCTGCACGCGGCTGGGGACGGACACGGTGGATGCGGTGCGTTCGATCGTGGCTGACTGCGCGGGGATGCCTGCGGTCAGGGCCAATCCGGAGGCAGCAGCGATAACGGCTGCAGAGCGCCCCATGGATCCGGCATTGGATGAGACGGCTTTGGAAATCGTCTCCAGCGGGTTAGTGCGGACGGAAACGGCGCGGTGGCGCCCCGTAGCGGTGTTATTGAACACGTTAAAGGCCTCTCCCAATGCCTGCGAGGTGAGCTGTCGGATTCGGATGGGAGTGCACCCGGCCGTAGTCCTCCCCGGCAAAAGCCTGAGAGTCCTGACGACTTAACCCCAAGGGTTCCTGTACGGAACCCGAATTTGGTTCCCCCGCCTCTGCCCGCGAAGTTTTGCGAACGAACTCCGGCTGGTGGCAGAGCTCGGCAATCCACCCGGAGGTCCCAGCCGTCTGACAGCTGGCACGCGTTAGAGCGTATACGATCCGAGGACCATTGTCACGTTCTGATCACGGAACGGTGATCTTTAGGTTACGGAGGTTGCCCGGCGCGCACCGAAACGGGCCCACCAACGCCGAATTCCGCCGTCGTGCTGGGCCCTTAATGACCGACGGCGCGCCCCGAAAGGCGCGCCGCGATACAACCCCTAGAGAAGAGGGAAAGCGTCAGGAAGGCTCTAGCCGGCCGGACGGATGAACACCGGGCCGGAGCCGATGTAGGCGCTGCCCAGCACGGTGCTGTAGCCGGCCCAACCACCGTGGACCGCCTGTCCGTTGCCAACGTAGATGGCCACGTGGGCCACGCCGGCGCCGCCGTTGGCGTAGTAGATGATGTCGCCCGGCTGCGGCGTGGAAACCTGTGTGCCGTAGGCAAAGAACTGTGCCGGGGCGAGGTCGCCGACCGCGTAGCCGGCTGCGCGCAGTGCGTTCTCGACCAGCGCAGTACAGTCCTGGGCCACACCGATCTGGCCGTAGGCTGCGGCGACGATGGCCGCGGCCGCTCCGCTGGCGGAGGCTTCGCCGGCCTTCTTGGTGGACTTACCCTTGTCCGATGCGGCGTCGTCGCCGGCGGTCGGGTTGATCTCGTTAGATACAGCCTGGACAGCTGTCTCCGGTGCCGGCGTGGAAGTGACCCCGGCGCGTTCGAAGGTCAGCTTCACGGCCGCGGAAGCCTGCACGGCTTCCACCTGCACGCGGGCCGGGGCATCGACGCTACGTTCGGCACTGACGGCCTGTGCCGGAATGGCAGCGGTCAGGACCAGGCCGGTAGCGGCGGCGATCACGGCACCTTGGCGTCCAACAGTTCCGGCGTTTGCGGAAACAGCCTTGGAAATAGTCTCAAGCGGGCTGGTGCGGACAGGGGTCGCACGGTGGCGGCCCGCAGTAATGCTCTTGGACACGGTTGTACCTCTCCCAAATGCCTGCGAGGTGAGCTGTCGGGTTCGGATGGGAGTTCATCCGGCCGGTCGGTTTCCGGGCTGGTGGCCCGGTCCTGATCGGCTTTACCCCAAGGACATCCTGCGATATCCGGGAAGTGGTTCCCCCGCTTCTGCCATGCGATTCGGTGCGAACGAACTTCGGGCGACGGCAGAATTCGGCATTCCGCCCGAAGGTGCCTGGCAGTTGATGCCAGGCACAGGTGAAACCTTATAACAGTTTGGCGTCTGAGTCACATTCCGGTTACGGCGTGTCAGTCAGAGCCAGCCGGTGGGGTCCACCAGCTTGCCGTTGACCATGACTTCGAAGTGTAGGTGGCAGCCGGTTGATGCTCCGGTGGTACCGCTTTCGCCCAATACCTCGCCGCGGGCCACGGCTGCGCCAACCGCCGTGTCGATGGTGCTCAGGTGGTTGTATGTGGTCTCCAGGCCGTTGCCGTGGTCCACCACAATCCGGTTGCCGCCGCCGCCAACCTGAAACCCGGCCTCGACGACGGTGCCGCCGGCCGCGGCTGCGACGGGCGTGCCGCAGGGGGCTCCGTAGTCCTGGCCGGTGTGCAGTTCTCCGGCGTAACCGGTGATGGGGCTGACCCGGTAGCCGAACGGCGAGGTCTTGATCAGCTCGTCCATCGGCTGCGAGAGGGATCCTTCGCTGCCAATCGCCTTGGCCTTACCGCCGGAGGCGACCATGACCTGCTTCAGCTTGGTGTCCGGGTCGAACTTGCTGGTCAGCCCGGCCCGTTCAAATGTCAGGCGCGCTTCCGTGGCCGCAGAGATGCTGCTGGTTGCCACTGCTTCCTGCGGGGCGTCGGCCGTGGCGCCGGCCGTCGTTGGAAGCATTACGGTCAGCACCATGCCGGAGGCGGCGGCGACAATCGCTGTCTTATGGCCGACGTCGCGGGCGGCCGCTGCTACCGGCGACGGTGCCGGCTGGGCACGACGGCGGCCGGCTGTTGCGGCTGCGCGCGGGCGTGAGTACTCGACCGGGGCGGTTGAACGGCGCCGTCCCGAGGCTTTGTGTCCTGCCAAAATCTATACCTCTCCCAAAGCGCCTGCGAAGTTAGCTGTCGGATTCGAGTCAAGAGAAAACTCGGCCGCACCGCACAGAGCAACAGTGGAACGATTCACCGAGGCTTTGCCCGCTGCGGCTTCACCCCAAGGCAGCGAACAAAACTGCCGCTTGGTGGGTCCTCCGCCCCTGTCTCACGGATGCACTCCCCCGCCGACAGGGTTCGGCTTGCGGAGGGTGCGGGACCGATGTCTCGGTGCCCGGGACAACTATACGGAAAATTACCCCGAAGTAATAAATCCGTTATCTGCGCCGCGTGATTCCGCGGCGCAACGTTTCATTCCATCGAAACAAAGATGTGGGCGGCCACTTCCGGAGGCAATTCCAGCGCGCCCTCGATGCCCGGGACGCGCACCGAAATGTACTCACCCGCGGTCTCCAACTGCAATGTGGCACCGGGCTTCAATCCGCCCTCTTCGAGCTGGATCAGCAGTTCCGGCTCCACTTGGATCGGCTCCGCCAGCCGGATGATGCTGACCTGTTTGTCCGGCGTATAGCTGCCCATGGCCTGCGCCAGGTTGAGCAGGCCGTAGTTGGTTTCCTCGGCCGGCTGGCCGCCGAGCGCTTCCAGCCCCGGAATCGGGTTGCCATACGGGGACACCGTCGGCTTGCCCAGCAGATCGTAGAGCCGCTGTTCCACCCGCTCGCTCATCACGTGTTCCCAGCGGCAGGCCTCGTCATGGACATAGGCCCAGTCCAGGCCGATGACGTCGGAGAGCAACCGCTCGGCCAACCGGTGCTTGCGCATGACCTCTGTCGCCTTGCGCCGGCCCAGTTCGGTCAGTTCCAGATGCCTGTCGCCGGTGACCACCACTAGTCCGTCCCGCTCCATCCGGCCGATCGTCTGGGAGACGGTGGGGCCGGAATGACGCAGCCGCTCGGCAATCCGGGCGCGCAGCGCGACGATATTCTCTTCTTCGAGCTCGAGGATGGTGCGCAGGTACATCTCGGTGGTGTCGATGAGATCAGTCAATTGGTTCTTGCTCCTCGGCGCGCGGTGAAAAGGGCTGCTCCAGCAGCAGGCATGAGGGTGGGGCCCCTCTCCAGCCTAGCTTGTTTTCCCTACACGACCGGCAGTTCCGCCGCCGGTAGACGCGCCGAGGTGCCACGCAACATTGCCGGTTCCGACTAACGGCGTCTGCCGGCGTTGGGGCAGAATGATACGGGCGTTCAACGGTGAACTGCCATCGAGATCACTGCCACCACGCCAGGAAAGGTATTCATGAGCGATACCCAGTCCATCAGCATTCCCGCCGACCTGCTTCCGAAGGACGGGCGTTTTGGCGCCGGCCCATCCAAGGTCCGCCCGGAACAGGTCGACGCGCTGGTCGCTGCCGGCCGCAACCTGCTGGGAACGTCGCACCGACAGGCTCCGGTCAAAAACCTGGTGGGCAGCGTCCGCGAGGGACTCCAGGAGTTCTTCAAGGCTCCCGCGGGCTACGAGATCATCCTGGGCGTCGGCGGCTCGACGGCATTTTGGGATGTCGCCTCATTCGGCCTGGTCGAGCAGAAGGCACAGCACCTCTCCTTCGGCGAGTTCAGCTCCAAGTTCGCCGCGGCCACCAACAAGGCTCCGTTCCTGGCCGAATCCAGCATCATCACCGCAGAGCCCGGTTCCCGGCCGGAGCCGCGTGCAGAGGCCGGCGTGGACGTGTACGCCTGGGCGCAGAATGAAACGTCCACCGGTGTGGCCGCCCCGGTGCAGCGAGTGGAAGGTACCGACGACGGCGCCCTGGTTCTCATTGACGCCACCTCCGCTGCCGGTGGGCTGGCCGTAGACGTCACCCAGAGCGACGTCTACTACTTCGCACCGCAGAAGAACTTCGCGTCCGACGGCGGCCTGTGGCTGGGTGTCTTCTCCCCCGCCGCGCTGGAACGCGCGGCCAAGATCGGTGCCACCGGCCGTTGGATTCCGGACTTCCTCAACTTGGAAACCGCGATCGACAATTCGTTGAAGAACCAGACCTACAACACGCCCGCGCTGGCCACCCTGGTGACGCTCAATGCGCAGATTCAGTGGCTGAACGGCAACGGCGGCCTGGACTTCGCTTCCGGCCGCACCGCCGATTCGGCCGGGCGGGTGTACCAGTGGGCCGAGGCCTCCGCGCTGGCGACACCGTATGTGGTCAACCCGGAACACCGCTCGAACGTCATCGCGACCGTCGACTTCGACGAGTCGGTTGATGCCGCAGCGGTGGCCAAGGTGCTGCGCGCCAACGGCGTGGTGGATGTGGAGCCCTACCGCAAGCTTGGCCGCAACCAGCTGCGCATCGCCACCTTCGTCGCCGTCGATCCGGAAGACGTCAGCGCCCTGCTCGCCTGCATCGACTACGTGGTGGAGCGCCTGCAGGACTAGGTACCGCACCTAGATCAATAAGGTCCGGCTTCCCGATCGCGGGGAGCCGGACCTTATTCTTTGGGTCCGATTCTTTGGTCCGAATTCTTTTGGTCCGAACCTTCTTAGGGTCCGGACCGGCCCCGGCTCAGACCTGCCGGTCCGGCACACCATAGGTGATGCTTAGCTTCCGTCGGGCCGAACGGTCGAAGCGCAGCCGCATGTGGTGCGCGCGCCAGGCCCACAAAATCCCGACGGCGGCGGCGGCCACCCCGGACAGCGCTGCCACCCCGAGGCCCCAGCGCGGGCCGAAGCTGTTGGACACCAAGCCGACCAGCGGAGCGCCGATGGGGGTTCCGCCCATCAGGATGGCCATATACAAGGACATCACGCGTCCGCGCATCATCGGCTCGGTGGTGGTCTGCACATACGCGTTGGCACTGGTCATGATGGTAATGGCCGCTGCCCCCACCGGCACCAGAGCCAGCCCGAAGAGCCAGACCGTCGGGGCCAGGCCCGCCGCCGTACAGGCAACACCGAAGGCCACCGAGGCGCCGAAAATATAGCGCAACCGAGGCCTGTCCCGGCGCGCGCTGAGCAGCGCCCCGGTGACCGAACCGACTGCCATCACTGAGGAGAGCACGCCGAAGTCACCGGCATGGCCGCCGAATTCGGTGCGCGCCATGGACGCCACGAAAACGGAGAAATTCAGCCCGAAGGTACCGATGATGAAAATGGCGGCCAGTACTACCACCAGGTCCGGCCGGTCCTTCACATACCGGAAGCCCTCGATGATCTGGCCACGACCCTTGGCCACCTTCTGCCGTGGGTGGAGTTCCTGCCTTCGGATGGCCAGCAGCGCCGCGATCATTGCCGCGAAGGTGGCGGAGTTGATCAAGAACACCGGGCCCGGGCCGATGGCCACGGTCAGCACGCCCGCAATGGCCGGACCGATCATCCGGGCCAGGTTGAACGAGGTGCTGTTCAGCGCCACCGCGTTGGGCAGGTAGTCGTCGCGGACCAGGTCCGAGACGAACGTCTGCCGCGCCGGCGCATCCACCGCCGTCACCATGCCCAGCGCCAGCGCGAAGGCGTACACATGCCACAGCTGTGCCACGTCGGCCATCACCATCAGGCCCAGTGCCAGGCCCAGCACGGCCATCGAGATCTGGGTGGCCATCAGCAGCTTTTGCCGGTCGAACCGATCGGCGACCAGCCCGGCCCAGGGGGCCATCAGCAGCTGCGGCCCCATCTGCAGCGCCATCACTATGCCCATGGCAGCGGCGTCCTGCTCGGTGAGGATGTCGTAAACCAGCCAGTCCTGGGCGGTTCGCTGCATCCATGTGCCGACGTTGGAGATCAGCGCGCCGATAAACCAGATCCGGTAATTGAACAGCCGCAGCGAACGAAACATGCTTTACCGCCCCTTCCGGCTGCAGAACCTGCCTCGTCGATCGGATGTCAGGACGTGGCTTGGGTGAAATCCTTGGTCGCGTTGGTTTCGGCTGCGTCTGTCTGGCCTTCGCCAGCCGAAGCATCGGCGGCCTCGCTGGCCGGGGCCGCCTCGTCCGCTGCATCCTGGTCCACGGTCTCGGCGGCTATCGCTGCGTCTTCGTCCGCGCTGGCCGGGGCCGCCTCGTCCGCTGCGTTTTCGTCCACGGCTGCACCGACTTCAGCGGTCTCGTCCTGGCTCTCAGCCGCAGGAACATCTCCCGCGTCCGGTGTAGGAGCCTCCTCTGCGCCGTCCTGCGCCTCGGTTGCCGCAGCCGCCTCAGCCGCCTCAGCCGCTTCTGCTTCGGCTGCAGCCGCCACTTCTTCAGGGCGCACCCGGTCCGCCCACGGCACCCATTCGGGAGCCAGCAGCGAACCCTCGGACGGGAGGAGACCCACTTCGCAGACCGTAGCCTCCTTGCCGCGCGGGACTCGAGCCAACGTGGAGTACCACTGCCAGCCCGCGTAGCCCGCCAGCTTCGCCTCGAACCGGTGGGTGACCAAGCGGTCGCCGTCGGCGTAGCTGCCCGCGTGTTCACCGATTTGTTCGGCCGGGGCGATCTCCAGCACGCCCTCCCGTGCGCGGTCCACCGCGGCGGCCAAGACTAGGTCAAGCTTGGCCGTGCGGCGCGCAGCCCGACGCCGGGGCGCGGCCGCGGCCTCGGGCCCACCGGCGACGGGCTGCTCCACGGGCGCAGTTTCAGCGCCGGAGTCGATCAGGT
Organism: Arthrobacter sp. NPDC055138; assembly: GCF_053607305.1. Taxonomy (NCBI): domain Bacteria; kingdom Bacillati; phylum Actinomycetota; class Actinomycetes; order Micrococcales; family Micrococcaceae; genus Arthrobacter; species Arthrobacter sp. NPDC055138. The sequence goes on along the minus strand of NZ_JBSGTH010000003.1, from coordinate 60,862 downwards.
TTTCAGTCATCAAGTCCGCTTAGGCATCCAGGTCGTCGGCCACACGGCGGAGCACCGCAGCAACCTTGGAGGCGTGGGAGCGTTCCGGGTAGCGGCCCTTGCGCAGCCCGTTGGAGATGCCATCCAGCAGCTTGATCAGGTCTTCGGTGATGACGGCCATGTCCTCGGCCGGCTTACGCGTTGCGCGCACCACCGAGGGAGCCGCGTCGAGGATGCGGGCAGACAGCGCGGACGGACCGCGGCGCCCGTCGGCGATGCCGTACTCCATCCGGGTGCCCGCCTTCACGTCCTTGACGCCGGCCGGCAGCGCCGAAGCATGCAGGAACACTTCCTGGCCGTCTTCGCTGGCCAGGAAACCGAAGCCTTTTTCCGTGTCGAACCACTTGACTTTGCCGATGGGCACTTTGCTTACCTCGTTCTGCTTAAATGTCGCGGCGGTACCGCCCGCTGCTGCGTTCTTACCATGTGCCCCGCCAGCAGTACACCGGCCACAGGCGCGGCCGCGGCGTGGCGGGGAAAGTCTGTCTCTAGATTAGCTTGTTCCGCCGCCGGCGGAGTCCGGCGCGCGGCCGTTTCCGCTCCGGGCGTGCGGGCAGGATTGGGCCGCGGCACGGCCGGGAGTTAATCTGGTGCCATGTCCGGAACAGTCCCCGCCCAGAATGCGCCCCGCCCCGCCGAGTCGGGTGCACTGCACCGCGTGCTGGTCTTTTCAGCCGTCGTCCTCCTGCTGGCAGGGCTGGGCAGCCTCGGCGTCATTCTGGCCGCCGCCATGACTGGCACCCCGGTGTGGACCGGTTTCATGGGTCTGGCATGGTTCTGCTTCCCTATCGCCTTCGTGCTGATGGTGCTGCTGATGGCCGGTAGCATCCGGCGTCGCCGCAGCAGCTAGCGGCACCACGGCTGCCGGCGAAGGGCGTGTCGGCCCGGGCTGCGTCGGCCGCAGCGGTGCGGGGTAACGTTAATCCGGTGTCATCCATCCGTGCCCTGGCCGGCCAGTTGGCCGCCCGCAGCGACTCCGAATTGCGCCGGCTGTTCAGCGCCCGGCCGGACCTCTGCCTGCCGCCCGTACCGGACTTTTCCGCGCTAGCCGCCCGGGCCTGCACCCGGATCAGCCTTCAGCGGGTGCTGGAGAACCTCTCCCGGCCCGAGCTGGAAGTGCTTGAGGCAGTGGTGCTGAGCACCGATGTTGATGCCGGCCGCGCCGCCGACGCCCGCTCCCTGCGGCCCCTGCTGCTGCAGCCGGCGGGCACAGCCGGCCGGCAGGACCTGGACTCTTACCTGGACCGCCTGCGGGACCTCGCGCTGCTGGTGCGCGTGGAACCGCCCTCACATGACGCAGGCGCCTCTACAGCCGACGACGGCGGGGACCTCCTGCTGCCCCCGGCCTACCTTCCAGTGGCCAGCTTGGCCGAAGCGCTCGGGCCGTACCCGGCCGGCCTGGGGCGCAGTTATGCCGCCTTGGCCGCCGCCAGCACGGTGGCCGCGGACCATCTGGTTCACGCGGTGCGGCTGCTGCGCGAGTCCGGCTACGAGCTGCCGGCTGAGCTCCCTCTTCTTGAGGGGGACGAAGACGCCGGCACGGCGGCCGCCGCCCTCGACTGCTGGGTGGCCGACCCGCTGACCTGGCCGGAGCTGATGGCGCGGGCACCGGAGCACACCGACGAACTGCTCGGAAAGTTCCGCCGTTCCCCGCTCGGCGCGCTGCCGCACCTGCTGGCCGGCACCGGCCCCCGCGAAGCCACGTCACCGATCGACTGGCTGGCAGCGCACGGGCTGCTGGTGCCCATCGACGCGTCGCACGTGGAGCTCCCCTGGCCGGTCGGCCTGGCGGTCCGCGGCGGTGCAGTGGCCGACCCGTGGCACACCCTGCCGCCCGCAACAGCTGCCGTGCAGGTCCGGAATTCACTGCGCGACAATGCGGCCTACTCCGCCGTGGCCGAGACGCTGCGGCTGGTGTCCGAGTTGCTGGACCAGGTCCACCGCGGCCCGGTTGCCACGCTGCGCGCAGGCGGTGTGGGCGTCCGCGAGGTCCGGCGGCTGGCGGATGCCCTGCGGATCGACGCGGACGAAACCAGCTGGCTGTTGGAGCTGGCAGCCGCCGCCGGACTGCTCGTGCTGGACGTCGATACCTCCCGCTGGGTGGTCCACGCCGACGCCATGTTCGCCTCGTTGGCGCGCCAGGACCAGTGGCTGCTGCTCGTGTCGGCCTGGCTGCAGCTGGACCGCGCGCCCTCGCTGGTGGGCGGCAGGACGCCGTCGGACACCGCCATTAATGCGCTGGCCGCCGAAGCGTCCCGGCCCGATGCGCCGGCCGTCCGGCGCCGAGTGCTGGAGGCGCTGGAAGAACTGTGCCTGCCGGCGGCTTCCGCAGGCCGGCCCGGCGGCCCGGACGTTGAAACGGACCTCATACCGGATGCCAACGCCACCGGCAGCACCCCGGCTCCCTCCCCGGAAGCGGTCACCGGCTACTTGGTCTGGCGCCGGCCGCGGCAGCAGCGCCGGTTTGAACGGCTGGTGCCGGGCATCCTCGCCGAGGCGGCACGCTTGGGCCTGGTGGGGTCCGGCGCGCTGACCGAACTGGGACGCGCACTGGCGCAGGACAGGCTTGCCGACGCCGCCGAACTGCTGGCCGATCAGCTGCCGGAACCCCTGGTCGAATTCGTGCTGCAGGCGGACCTGACCGCGGTGGCTCCCGGCTATCTGGCGCCGGACATCGCCGCCGTGCTGTCCCTCCTGTCCACCGCCGAAGGCCAGGGTCCGGCCGCCATCTACCGGTTCTCGGCGGACAGCATCAGGCGTGCGCTGGACGCCGGGCGCGACGCGGCCGGGATCCTCGGCTTCCTGACCCGCCACTCGGCCACGGACGTGCCGCAGCCGCTGCAGTACCTGGTGGAGGACACCGCGTCCCGGCACGGTGCGCTGCGGCTCGGTGCGGCCGCCAGCTTCCTGCGCAGCGACGACGAGAACACGCTGACCGATCTGCTCGCCGACCCGCGCACCGGCCGCCTGGGCCTGCGCCGGCTGGCCCCCACGGTGGCGGTTTCGCGAACTGCGGCCCGCGATCTGCTCGCCGCGCTGCGCCAGTATGGCTACGCGCCGGCGCCGGAGGCCGACGACGGCGTGGCGCTGGGCGGTGTGGCCGGCACCGGCGGCGGGCGCGGCAGCGGCGGCGGTTTCGCTGCGGACGGCACCCCGGCGGACGGTGCCGCGACGGCGAAAGCCGGCCGGGCGCCGTCGTCGTTCCCGGTGAAAAACAATCCATGGGAACTCAGCGCCGAGGCGACCGACGCGCAACTCGCCGCGCTGCGGAGCACCGGGATCCCGACCCGTCCGGCCTCCGAGGCGGGGCCGCTGCTGACGCTGGAGACGCTGCGGACCGCCATCCGGTTGAAGCAGCGGGTGCGGATCGGGATTGTGGATCCGGACGGCAACCACCGGCGGCAGGTCATGCTGCCGCTGTCCGTCAGCGGCGGCAGGCTTCGGGTGTTCGATCCGGACCGCGACAGCGAGCGCACCGTCTCCATCCACCGGGTGATGGACATTGAACTACTGGAGGGCAGCTGAATGGCCGACGGACCCTTGATCGTCCAGAGCGACAAGACCATCCTGCTGGAGGTGGACCATGAGCAGGCGAACGAGGCCCGACATGCCATCGCAGCGTTCGCGGAGCTGGAGCGGGCGCCGGAGCATATGCATTCCTACCGGATCACGCCGCTGGGACTCTGGAACGCCCGCGCCGCCGGGCTGGATGCCGAACAGGTGCTGGACACGCTGCTGAACTACTCGCGCTTTCCGGTGCCGCACGCGCTGTTGGTGGACATCGAGGAGACCATGTCCCGGTACGGGCGGCTGCGGCTGGAGAAGGACCCGCAGCATGGCCTGGTGCTGCGCACCACCGACTACCCGGTGCTCGAAGAAGTCATGCACGCCAAGAAGATCCAGCCGCTGCTGGGACCGCGGATCGACGGTGAGACCACGGTGGTGCACTCCTCGCAGCGCGGGCAGCTCAAGCAGCTGCTGCTCAAGCTCGGCTGGCCTGCGGAGGACCTGGCCGGCTACGTCGACGGCAGGCCGCATCCGATCGCGCTGGCCGAATCTGCGAAACCGGGCGGCTGGCAGTTGCGGCCGTACCAGCGGCTGGCCGTGGAGAACTTCTGGGCCGGCGGTTCCGGCGTGGTGGTGCTGCCCTGCGGTGCCGGCAAGACGCTGGTGGGCGCGGCTGCCATGGCCACCAGTTCCACCACCACACTGATCCTGGTCACCAACACCGTCTCCGCGCGGCAGTGGAAAGACGAGTTGGTCCGGCGGACCTCGCTGACCGCCGAGGAGGTAGGTGAATACTCCGGCTCGGTCAAGGAAATCCGGCCGGTCACCATCGCCACCTACCAGGTGCTGACCATGCGCCGCGGAGGACTGTACCCACACCTTGAGCTGCTGGATGCCAACGACTGGGGCCTGATCATTTACGACGAGGTGCACCTGCTGCCGGCCCCGATGTTCCGCATGACGGCGGACCTGCAGGCGCGGCGGCGGCTGGGGCTGACCGCCACCTTGGTGCGCGAGGACGGCCGCGAGGGCGAAGTGTTCTCGCTGATCGGGCCCAAACGCTACGACGCCCCGTGGAAGGACATCGAAGCGCAGGGTTACATCGCTCCGGCCGACTGCGTGGAAGTCCGGGTGGATCTGCCGCGGGACGAGCGGGTGGCGTACGCCATGGCCGACGACGGCGACAAGTACCGGCTGTGCGCGACCTCGCCGACCAAGACACCGGTGGTGGATGCGCTGGTGAAGGCGCACGAGGGCGAACAGCTGCTGGTGATCGGGCAGTACATCGACCAACTGGACGAGATCGCCGAGCACCTGGATGCGCCGGTGATCAAGGGCGGCACCTCGGTCAAGGAACGGCAGCGGCTGTTCGACGCGTTCCGTCGCGGCGAGCTGCAGACGCTGGTTGTCTCCAAGGTGGCCAATTTCTCCATCGACCTGCCCGAAGCCACCGTGGCCATCCAGGTTTCCGGATCGTTCGGTTCCCGGCAGGAGGAAGCCCAGCGGCTGGGCCGGTTGCTGCGGCCCAAGGCGGACGGCCGGTCCGCGCGGTTCTACACCGTGGTGGCGCGGGACACGCTGGACCAGGACTTCGCCGCCAAGCGGCAGCGTTTCCTGGCCGAACAGGGCTACGCCTACACCATCAAGGACGCCAAGGACGTGGTGCAGGGGTAACCTCCGCCCTGTCTCCCCCGCGGAGTGCCGGTGTTCCAGCTCGCCGCGGGCAGACGGACGGCGTCAGTGCGGGCGTACACTCGTGGCATCCTGACCCGTTGGAGGCTGCCATGGACATCGAAGACGACGTCGCCGCCCACTATGAGCACCCCGGCCTGGAGGCCCTCATCCTGGACGGACTGGCTGCGCTTGGCCATGATCCGGACAACATCGACCCGGACGTGCTGGCGGCGGCGGACCAACTGCACATCGGCGGCACCGACGCCACGCAGTCGGTGGCCGAAGGGGCGGGCCTGCGGGCTGGCATGCGGGTGCTGGACGTCGGCAGCGGGATTGGCGGGCCCGCCCGCTATCTGGCCCACCATCTGGGAGTCACAGTCCACGGTGTGGATCTGACGCCCGGGTCAGTGCGGACGGCCGAATCACTCACCCGGCGCTCCGGGTTGGAGGCGCTGGTTCAGTTCAGCGTGGCCAGCGCCCTGGAGCTGCCGTTCGAGGACGGCAGTTTCGATGCGGCGACCATGCTGCACGTAGGCATGAACCTTCCCGACAAGGCGGGCGCCTTCCGCGAGATATACCGTGTGCTGAAGCCGGGCGGCATCTTTGCTCTCTACGACATCATGTCCATGTCCGCGAACGCTCCGCAGTACCCGCTGCCCTGGGCATCGACGCCCGCTTCGTCCTTCCTGGAAGACCGGACCGGATATCTTGCGGCCCTGACGGCGGCCGGCTTCCGGCTGGAGGGCGAACGCAACCGGCACGGTTTCGCCGTCGAGTTCCTGCAGCGGACCCAGGACAAGATGTCCGATTCCGGCGCTCCACCGCTGGGCATGCACCTGCATATGGGTACGGACGCCAGGCTAAAGATCGGGAACCTGGCGGCGGGAGTCCGGCAGGGTGTGCTTGCCCCGGTGGAACTGTTCAGCCGCCGCGGCTGACCGTGTGCCGTCCCCAGCACAGGTCATGATTGCCTGCAGCATCCATTCAGCAAACTCCCAGAAACCGGGAGCACACTGGGAACGTGAAAAAGTCTGAGCCGGAAGCCAAACTGCTGGTCGTCGACGACGAGCCGAACATCCGGGAACTGCTGTCGACTTCACTTCGGTTCGCCGGGTTCGAGGTAGTTGCTGCCGCCAATGGCCGCGAAGCTTTGGACGCTGCCGAAGAGCATATGCCCGATCTGGCTGTGCTTGACGTCATGCTTCCGGACATGGACGGTTTCACCGTGACCCGTAAGCTCAGGGCCTCCGGCCGGCATTTTCCGGTGGTCTTCCTGACCGCCCGGGACGAGACCGAAGACAAAGTCACCGGCCTGACCGTGGGCGGCGACGACTACGTGACCAAGCCGTTCAGCCTGGACGAAGTGGTGGCCCGGATCCGTGCCGTGCTCCGCCGCACCCGGCCTCTGCTGGAGGACGACGCTGTCATCTCGGTGGATGACTTGGAGCTCGACGACGACGCTCATGAAGTCCGCCGCGGCGGCGAAGTCATCGACCTCTCCCCCACCGAGTTCAAGTTGCTGCGCTACCTGATGCTGAACCCCAACCGGGTGCTGTCCAAGGCGCAGATCCTGGACCATGTCTGGGAGTACGACTTCAACGGCGACGCCTCCATCGTCGAGTCCTACATCTCCTACCTGCGGCGGAAAATCGACACGAATCCGGAAACGCCGCCGCTGATCCAGACCAAGCGCGGCGTGGGCTACCTGCTGCGTACGGCCGACCGCCGCTGATCGATGGTTGAACGCTGGAGGTCAGCATCCCTACGGTCGCAACTTGTCCTGATTATGGGTGTGCTCATGGTGGCCACCCTGACGGTCATTTCGGTGCTCACCCTGACCCTGCTGCATGACACGCTGGTGAAACAGCTCGACGCTGACCTGATTAAGAACCGCCAGGCTATCTCCTCCTTTCTGGTCCGCGAGGCGACCAACCCCACCCAAAACCCCTACCCGTCAGAGCGGTACTACGGCGCTTTGCTGTCACGCGACGGCCAGATCAGCATCGATACCAACAACCCCGAGGACCGCCCGGACCTGCCGGCCATTTCTCCGGACGAGGCGGCCACCGTTGAAGGCAAAGGATTCTTCGTTCCGGGGATCGAGCGGGACAGCGACGGCTGGCGGGTGTGGGTGACGCCGCTGCAAAATGGTGCCGGCTCCGTCGCAGTTGCGGTGAGCTACAACGAAGTGAACGAGACCTTCAACAAGGTTTCGGTGAGCACGCTTCTGATCGGAGTCTCGTCGACGGTCGCGGCCATCGGCATCGCCTGGCTGGCGGTGACCCGGTCCTTCCAGCCCTTGAGCCGGGTGGACAGAACAGCCGCAGCCATTGCCGCCGGAGACCTCTCACGCCGCGTCGAGGTGGTCAATCCCGCGTCCGAGGTCGGCCGGCTCGCCAGTTCGTTGAATGCCATGCTCGCCCACATCGAAACGGCCTTCGCATCCCGTACCGCTTCCGAACAGCGGATGCGCCGATTCGTCCAGGATGCCTCGCATGAGCTGCGCACCCCGCTGGTCACCATCCGGGGCTTTTCGGAGCTGTACCGGCACGGCGCGCTGCAGTCGCCGGAAGACGTCGGCGCCGCGATGGGCCGAATCGAAAGCGAAGCCAAACGCATGGGCCAACTGGTGGATGACCTGCTGACGCTGGCCCGGGTGGACGAACAGCGTCCCCTCGAAGCCAAGCAGCTGGACCTCCTTTTGCTCGGCAACGATGCCGCCTTGGACGCGCGGGCCAGCGCGCCGGACCGTGCAATCACCGTGGTGGGGCTTGACGGCGGCTCGCCGCGTCCGGCCCCTATCCTCGGCGACGAGGCCCGGCTGCGCCAGGTAGTGGCCAACCTGGTCACCAACGCCCTGCGCTACACGCCCGAGGGCTCGCCGCTGGAGATCGCCGTCGGCGTCCAGCCGGTGATCGATGACCGGCTGGATTCCGTCCTCGAGATCCGCGACCATGGACCGGGCATCTCCGAGGACGAGGCGGCGCGGGTGTTCGAACGCTTCTACCGGGCGGACACCTCACGCCATCGCGAAACCGGCGGGACAGGCTTGGGCCTGGCCATCGTTGCGGCCCTGGTGGCCCAGCACGACGGCACGGTCCGGCTGACGGAAACCCCGGGCGGTGGCGCCACCATGTCCATCAGGATCCCCTACCATCCGCAGGCGGACGAGGACGAGCCCTTCGACCTGGGCTAATCCACAACGCTCCCGACGCCTCCGGTTATCCACATCCGGCGGCCGGAGCCTCGCGGCTGCTTCCGCCGCTGCCTAGCCTGAACGGTGTCGGGTAGGTACACCAGCAGCGGAGGACACCATGGCCGTATTCCAAGTAGACAGCGAGGCTCTCGCCGCCAAGAGCATGGCGGTGCAGGGCACCATCGGGCGGCTGCAGGCGGAGGTGAACACCATGCAGTCCGGACTGCGCGAGTTGGAGTCGCTCTGGACCGGCGCGGCGGCTGCGAACTTCCAGCAGCTCGTGACGGATTGGCGGGCCACCCAGCTGAAGGTGGAGGAATCCCTGGCCAGCATCAACGCGGCGCTGTCCCATGCCTCGCAGCAGTACCTGCAGGCGGAGGAAGCCAACGCCCGGATGTTCCTGGCCTGAGCAGTGTCCGGCCGGGTGCGGGCGCCGCCGCTCAGCCCTGTTCGGGCGTGCCCTGGTGGAAGCGCAGGCGCCACTGCTGGCCGTCCCGGAGCCAGAGCGAACTGCGCAGGGCAGATCCCTCGCGGCGGACACTGCGGTAGGTCAGCAGGATGCTGTCTTCGCCGAGCCGTTCGACGGCGAAGACCTCCAGCGAGGCATCCAGCTCCGGACTTTCCTGGAGTTCGCTGATCATCGCGTCCCGCGTCCACATCCGGCCTGCTTCGCCGATCTCGGCAAAGTCAGGGTGCAGCAGCACAGCCAGCCGGCCGAAGTCCGCGCGGACCGCGGGGCTGAGCAGTTGCTGTTCCAACCGCACCACCAGCTCTTCCGGCGAGACCTCGGCCGCATCGTCGCCGGCGAAGTCTTCCAGTTCGGAGAACAGATCCGGTTCGGGGGTCATTGCCACCGCGTGACGTGTCCCGTTGCGGGCAGCAAGGGGCTCCGCCGCCGGGCGGCCCGCAGGACTTGTTGCGGCACGGGCTGCGCCGGCCGACCCAGCGCCCAGGACCGCACTGCCCGAGGTGCCCGGTCCGCCCGGGAAGCCCGGACCCGCCGGTGCGCCGGTTCCGTTCTGGAAGGCCACCGCCACGGCGCGGGCACGTTCGTCGGCGGCCTCATTCAGCGGGTGTCCGGCGTGGCCCTTGACCCATTCGAACTCGTAGCTGCGCCCCTTGATCACGGCGTCGATGTCCTTGAGCAGGTCAACGTTCAGCACCGGTTTCCCGTCGGCCTTCTTCCAGCCGCGCCGTTTCCAGCCCGGCATCCACTTGGTCACGCAGTTGATCACGTACTGGCTGTCGCACAGCACGCGCAAGTGCTCCTGGGACACGTGCGCGGTTGCCCGGAACAGATCCAGCACGGCCATCAGCTCGCCTTGGTTGTTGGTGCCGTGCGGCCAGCCGCCGGCGGCCCAGGCAGTGTCGTCGATGTACCAAGCCCAGCCGGCCGGTCCGGGGTTGCCGAGGGCGGAGCCGTCGGCGGCAGCAGTGATAGTCATGATTTCCATCTTTTCAGATCCGGCCGACAATCCTGGCCCTAGGCTGGGCAGGTGGCAATACTTATCGATCCTCCGCTCTGGCCGGCCCACGGCACGCACTTCTCACACCTTGTCTCGGACAGCTCGCTGGCCGAGCTGCACCGCTTCGCCGCGGCCGCCGGGATCCGCGAGCGGGCCTTCGACCGGGACCATTACGACGTACCGGTCAGCCGCTACCGCGAGCTCGTCGAGTTGGGAGCAGTGGAGGTCAGCGGCGGCGAACTGACCCGCCGGCTGCAGGCCAGCGGGCTGCGGGTTCCCGCCCGGCAGCGCCCGGAAAAACTTCGCCGCGTACTGCTGCGGCGGTGGAACGAGTTACTGCCCGGGCAGGAGGATCTGGGCCGCGACCTGCTGGAGCGCTGGACGGAGCCGCACCGCCACTATCACGGCCCCGGCCATCTGCTGGCGGTCTTGGAAGCGCTGAGTCAACTCGCGCCGCCCGTTGGCGCCGGGCCCCGGCAGCGCACCGTGTGGCTGGCAGCCTGGTTCCACGATGCGGTCTACAACGGCCAGGCCGGCCAGGACGAACGGGAGTCCGCCGAACTGGCCGCAGCCAGCCTGCCGGCCGCGGGCATCAGTGCTGGCGAGACGGCCGAGGTGGCCCGGCTGGTCCTGCTCACGGCGGACCACTCCCCCGACCCGCGAGACGAATCCGGGGCGCTGTTGTGCGATGCCGATCTGGCCGTACTCGGCGGAACGCCTGCGGAGTACCGCAGCTATGTCCGGGCCGTCCGCCAGGACTATGCCCACGTGGCCGACGCCGACTTCACCGCCGGACGCACCGCCGTCGTCCGCCGACTGCTGGACCTGGACCCGCTGTACCGGACACCTGCGGCGCGGGAAAAGTGGCTGGAGAGTGCCCGGCGCAACCTCACCGCCGAGCTGGACGCCTGGCAGCTTGAGGGCCCGGACTGGCTGCGCGGGAACCGGGGTTAAAGCCGCAAGGCGCGGCTCCCGTGCTGGGAACCGCGCCTCGCGTAAACAGTGGCCTGTTGACCAGGCCGAGGTAGTGGCTGGGAAGCTTAGAAGCCGCCCATGCCGCCCATCTCGTCGCCGCCCGGCATGGCCGGTGCGGCCTTCTCCGGCTTGTCGGCGACAACGGCTTCGGTGGTCAGGAACAGACCGGCGATGGAGGCCGCGTTCTGCAGGGCAGAGCGGGTCACCTTGACCGGGTCGTTGACACCGGCAGCCAGCAGGTCCTCGTACACGCCGGTGGCAGCGTTCAGGCCGTGGCCGTCACCCAGCCCACGGACCTTGTCCGCCACAACGCCCGGCTCCAGGCCGGCGTTGAGGGCGATCTGCTTCAGCGGAGCGTCGATGGCAACCTTGACGATATTGGCGCCGGTTGCTTCGTCGCCCTCGAGGCTGAGGTTGGCGAATGCCTTGGCGCCGGCCTGGATCAGGGCCACGCCGCCACCGGCGACGATGCCTTCCTCAACGGCAGCCTTCGCGTTGCGGACGGCGTCCTCAATGCGGTGCTTGCGTTCCTTGAGCTCAACCTCGGTTGCGGCACCGGCCTTGATGACTGCCACGCCGCCGGCCAGCTTGGCCAGGCGCTCCTGCAGCTTCTCGCGGTCGTAGTCGGAATCGGAGTTGTCGATCTCGGCACGGATCTGGTTGACGCGGCCGGCGATGGCGTCGGCTTCGCCGGCACCTTCGACGATGGTGGTCTCGTCCTTGGTGACAACCACCTTGCGGGCCTGGCCCAGCAGGTCCAGGGTGGCGTTCTCCAGCTTCAGGCCGACCTCTTCGGCGATGACCTGGCCGCCGGTCAGGATGGCGATGTCGGCCAACATGGCCTTGCGACGGTCGCCGAAGCCCGGAGCCTTCACGGCCACGGACTTGAAGGTGCCGCGCATCTTGTTCACGATCAGGGTGGCCAGGGCCTCAGCCTCGACGTCCTCGGCGATGATCAGCAGCGGCTTGCCGGACTGCATGACCTTCTCCAGGATGCCAACCAGGTCCTTCACGTTGGAGATCTTGGAGTTGACGATCAGGATGTAGGCATCCTCGAGGACCGTTTCCTGGCGCTCGGCGTCGGTGACGAAGTAAGCCGACAGGTAGCCCTTGTCGAAGCGCATGCCTTCGGTGAGCTCCAGCTCCAGGCCGAAGGTGTTGGACTCCTCGACGGTGACGACGCCTTCCTTGCCGACCTTGTCCAGTGCCTCGGCGATCAGCTCACCGATCTGCGGATCTCCGGCGGAGATGGACGCGGTGGCGGCGATCTGTTCCTTGGTCTCGATTTCCTTGGCGGAAGCGATCAGCTCGGCGGTGACGGCGTCAACAGCCTTCTCGATGCCGCGCTTCAGGCTCAGCGGGTCGGCGCCGGCAGCAACGTTGCGCAGGCCTTCCTTGACCAGGGCCTGGGCCAGAACGGTCGCGGTGGTGGTACCGTCACCGGCGACGTCGTCAGTCTTCTTGGCAACTTCCTTGACCAGCTCTGCGCCGATCTTCTCGTACGGGTCGTCCAGCTCGATCTCCTTGGCGATGGAAACACCATCGTTGGTGATCGTGGGAGCGCCCCACTTCTTCTCGAGTACGACGTTGCGGCCACGCGGGCCGAGGGTTACCTTTACGGCGTCGGCGAGGATGTTTAGTCCACGCTCGAGGCCGCGGCGGGCCTCCTCGTCAAATGCAATGATCTTTGCCATAGCGGCTTACGTCCCTTCTGGACAATAGACACTGGACGCAGCTTTTGACGGCTGCTGGCCACCTGCGGTGCCCGCGACGGACGGCTTACGACGACGGCGATTTCGGTACGCCGCGCCGCTCACCTCACATCAGGTGGCGGGTTTCACCCCCCACGGAGACTTCTTAGCAGTCGGCCCGCGAGAGTGCTAAGTCAATAATTAGCACTCGACGGTGTCGAGTGCAACCTGTTGGGCGGCCCGATCGGTCCACTTCGCGGAGGGCGAATCACCCTGACCGACCCCGGGCAAACAATCAGGGTGGACCCCCATGGATGCGGCCGGGGCCTCGCGCGTAGATTGGCTGGTAAGAGAAACCATCTGTGAGCAGCCCGGCAACGGGCAAGGTCGGAGAAACCATGACTGAATCAGGCGACGAGAAGAACGCCAACAACCCCACCGAACCGTTGGGAACGGGAGCCAGCCCGACGAGGCCGATCGGCCAGCCGCCGTACAGCGGCCCCGCCGGACAGCCCAATGGCCAGCCGCCGTACGGTGCCTCGGAACAACGCGCCCCGGGTCAACAGCAAGGCACTCCCGGCCAGCCACACTTTGGCGCTTCCGGACAGCCATACGCGCAGCAGCCGGACCAGTCGGGCCAGCCGGGTCAATACGGCCAGCCCGGCCCGCAGTACGGCCAGCCGGGTCAATACGGCCAACCTGGTCAGCCCTACGGCCAGCAGCAGTATTACGGAGCTCCGCAGGGATACTACTACCCGGAGCAGAAGTCGCGGCTGATCGGCGGCCTGCTGGGCATCCTGCTGGGCGGCCTGGGCATCCACCGGTTCTACCTCGGCTACGTCGGCATTGGCGTGCTGCAGATCGTGGTCACTTTCCTGACCTTCGGCGTCGGCGCCGTGTGGGGCTTCATCGAAGGCATCATGATCCTAGTCGGGGCGGAACCGTTCAAGCGCGACGCCCGCGGCGTGCCGCTGAAAGAGTAGCCCGTCCGCGAACGTAACAATGCCACGGCGCAGCGCGACCACTACGTGGCGCGGTTGGGCCCACCGCGGCGCGCAGCTGCGGGGTGGGCCGGGCCGGCACAGCACGTCCCGTTCACTGAGCAGCACGACCATCCGCCGCTCAGCCAGCCGGCGAAAAAGGCGGTGGAGGCACCCAGCCTCCACCGCCGTCGTCGTTAATGTCCTGCTAAGGAGCGACCCGGACCTCTTCGGCCTGCGGGCCCTTCTGGCCCTGGCCGATCTGGAACTCCACGCGCTGCCCTTCATCCAAGGAACGGTACCCATCCATTTGGATCGCGGACCAGTGGACAAATACGTCGGAATTTTCTTCGTCCACGGTGATGAAGCCGTAGCCCTTTTCCGCATTGAACCATTTGACGGTTCCCAGCGCCATAGTGTTCTCCATACTCAGTAGTTCCGCCTCTGCCGCAGACGGTTCAGCGGCAGGGTGGTTTCACCCTATCTACGCACGGAGTAGAAAGTGACCTAAGGCACACTTAATGTTATTGAGGCGTAACCGAAATCCTCAAAACCAGGTGCGGCCGCCTAGCGGTAGTCGGGGCCGAGCGCCACGGTGACGTATTGCGAGACGTCACCGTTTTCCTGCAGGTCGGTAATGCCGAGCAATTCCCCGAGGGCCTGGGCGTTGGCCTCCTGGCCCGGGTTGTAGAAGATCACCGATCCGGCCAGCGGTGCGCCGCCCCAGTTGTCCACCACTGCGATCGTCCAGCCGTCGTTCTGCACGGTCTGCGAGACCGTGCCGGCCAGCCCTGACACGCCCGCACCGTTGAGGATCATCACCGGATCCTGCTTGTTGACCGCCGCGGCCTCTTCGGTGGGCTCGTCGGTTGCTTCTTCGGTGGGCTCCGGCGTGGCCTCGTCACTCGGCTCCGTGGTGTCTTCCGCCTTGGCGCTTTCGCTTTCCTCCGCCGTTGCCGATGGCGATGCCGAGGCTGTTGCGGCAGGGGTGCTGGTTGCGCCGGCGACCGGCGTGGAAGGCCCTCCGGTCCCCAGCAGCGGCAGCACGAAGAAGGACAAGGCTCCGACCGCCAGCGCCAAGACGGCGGCCAGGATGATCAGACCCAGGCCGTTGGACTTCGGCGTCGCCATGCGGGCGCGATGCACACCGTGGCGGTCTGAAGTTTCAGGGACCTGGTCGAACTCATCCCGGGGGTACTTGGTCATCGCGGTGCTGCATCCTTGGTGGTGGAGTGTCGGGAACCGGCCTCCCGGGCGGTCCCGGAATCAGGCGTCGGTGCCCAGCCGGCGAGCAGTGCGCGCGCGCTGGCGGGACGTACGTAGTCTACGCAATCTCTTCACCAGCATCGGATCGTGCGCCAGCGCATCCTCGGTGTCGATCAGCGCATTGAGGATCTGGTAGTAGTGCGTGGCAGACATGTCGAACAGTTCGCGGATGGCCTGTTCCTTGGCCCCGGCGTACTTCCACCACTGCCGCTCCAGCGCCAGCATCCGCTGGTCGCGCTCGCTCAGCGGGCTGGCGTCGTCAACCTCGGCCTCGAGTGAAAACGCACTGGCCTCGGCCGAACCTGCCACAACACACCTGCTCTTCCTAGTACTTGCCGGCGGCAATCAATACCTCCTCCATGATAAGGGCGAATCACAGGCCTGTCATTCGACCGCCTGCGACTGTCGCTGACTCCCCCTTTGGGCGGCCTGATTGCTGGCCGGCGGCCGATATCCGCAAAGATAGAACGGTGAACTACGACGACGGTGCCCTCTTTCCGCTGCCCGCCCACCCGCCTGCCGCGGACTTTGGTGCCCCGTATCCGTTCGCCGCACCGCAGGAACTTGCCGGCGTGATCCACCCCGAGTGGGCCGAGGTGCTGGCGCCGGCCGAACCGATGCTCTGGGACCTTGCCTCCTACCTGGATGGAGAGCGGGCCGCCGGCAAAACCCTGCTGCCGGCGCCGGGGAACGTGTTGCGGGCGTTCCAGCGGCCGCTGTCCAAGGTCAAGGTGCTGATCGTCGGCCAGGACCCCTACCCCACACCGGGGCATTCCATCGGGTTGTCGTTCGCTGTGGAACGGCACGTCCGGCCGCTGCCGCGAAGCCTGGCCAACATCTACAAGGAACTGCAGATGGATCTGGGTTTCCGGCCGCCTCAGCACGGGGACCTGAGCGCCTGGAGCGACCAAGGCGTGCTGCTGCTCAACCGCTGCCTGACCGTTGAAGCAGGCAAGGCCGGCTCGCACCGGAACAAGGGCTGGGAGCAAATCACCGAACTGGCGGTTCGGGCACTGGCCCAGCGCGGCGGCCCGCTGGTGGCACTGCTCTGGGGCCGGGAAGCCCAGCAACTGGCACCCGTGCTGGAACACGTGCCGCGGATCGAGACCGCGCACCCCAGCCCTTTGTCCGCATCCCGCGGGTTCTTCGGCTCGAGGCCCTTCAGCCGGGTCAACGAACTGCTGGCCGCCCAGCACGCCGACCCCGTAGCGTGGGCGCTGCGCTGAGCCCGAGGGGCCCAGCTGGTTGCCCGAGCGGCCCAGCTGGTTGGACTCGGAATCCGGGGCGGCGTGGCAGCCCTGCCCTGCACTCCCCCGGCGGACCAACTGATACTCGCTCCCACGTTTCGGCGAGGGCATTTGCATCGTCGCAGGTCAGGGGCTTGGAGCGGGCCCAAAACATGTGGGACGTGGAAGTTAGCCGAGTGGTCGCCAGCGGACCACCACGCGAACGTCCGCCCTCCCTGGAGCCGCAGCACGCACCGCGCGAATGCCGCCCCTCCTTCTCTGGAGCGCCGCCCGTCCCGGCCGGATCTTGAAGGTGTCCATGTTCTGCGGCGCCGTTCGGCGTTGCCGCAGGTCAGGAGCCTGCGTCGCGCCAAAACCTGGACAGTTCCTGCTGAACATGGACAGCGCATGCCGCGCCGAAGCCAGGCCGCGGAAGGACAGCAGAGGCCACGCCCTGGTAGACAGCAAAAGCCCCGCCGCCAGCGGACGGTAGAAGCCCAGCCCCATGACGAGCGGCGGTTCCGCCGCCAAGATGACCTTTACTCATAAATTGGGAATCACTCGGACGTGGGTTAGGTTTCCCTAAGTAGCAGTTTCCCTTTGTCAGGAGTAGTACCCCTATGCAGACGCAACCGGCAGCAGCCCCCGCCCGCCCCGGACGGAGCGGCCGGCCCCCGCGCGTGCAGACCAACCTCCAGGTGACGCGCACTGAGTGGCTTTCGAAGCACATGGTCCGCGTGTATGCCAGCGGGGACGCCTTCGAATCGTTTGCCGAGAGGTATGCAGCGAAGGAGGCGACGGACCCCTACATCAAGATTTTCTTCCTGGATCCGTCCCTGGACGTCGAGCTCCCGGTCAACGTGGCCGAGCTCAAGGAAACGCTGCCGGCCGACAAGCTGCCCGTCACCCGCACCTACACGGTGCGGCGAGTGGACCGCGAGACGCGCGAACTAGTGGTCGACTTTGTGGTCCACGGCGACGAAGGCCTGGCCGGACCGTGGGCTGCGCGGGCCAAGCCGGGCGACTGGATGATGTTCAACGGCCCCGGCGGCGCCTACCGTCCCGACCCCGACGCCGACTGGTACCTGCTTGCCGGCGACGATTCGGCGCTTCCCGCCATTGCGGCCGCCGTCGAAGCCTTGACTCCGGACGCCCGTGGCCATGCCTTCCTGGAAGTGGACTCCGAGGACGACGTGCAGGAACTGGACGCCCCGGCCGGCTTGCGGATCCACTGGCTGTTCCGCCGCGGACAGACACCCGGGACCGCAACCATGCTGCGTGACGCTATCTCCGCCCTGGAATGGCCCGAGGGCAGGGTGGATGCCTTCGTCCACGGCGAGCGCGGCGAGGTGAAGTCGCTGCGCGACGTCTTGTTCAAGGACCACGGACTGTCCCGCGAGCAGGTCTCGATCTCCGGCTACTGGGCCTATGGCCGGGCCGAAGACGCTTTCCAGGCGGAGAAGCGCACCCCGGTGGGACAGATCTTCCCGGAGAACGAACCAGCCTGATCCGGCGCGCGTCGGGCCAGCGGGCCCGGCTTGGTCCGGCGGCTCCGACCTGCCTGCGTCCGGCACGGCGGCATAAGCATCCGCCGGTTTCGAGAGCGCCCAGACCGGCGTCCTTCCGGCGGCTCCAGCCCGCGCTTCCCCCAGCGCCCTACCGGCGCCGGGCCCGCCGGCTTTCGTTCGATCCCAGTCCCTTGGTGAACGGGCGGGCCAAGTTGTCGCCCAGCACCGCGCCGCCGGCGATCGCCAGGATCACGGTCAACGCACCGAACAGCCCCAGAATGCCGTTGAACGGCGCCTCCGAGTTGACGGTCAGTTCGAAGATGGACCGGAACACAGACAGTCCGGGCAGCAGGAAGAGCACCGCAGGGACGGCCACCACCAACTGCGGCGAGCCCATCCGCAGGCCGACAATGCGGCCCAGGAAACCGATCACCACGGCACCGACGGCCGGCGCGATCCGGTCCCCGATTCCTGCCCACAAGACGAAGTCGTAGATCAGCAGACCCATCAGGCCCACGGCGGCGGTGGGCAGCAGCATGTTCAGTTTGGTCTGCTCGGTCATGCAGATGGCCATCGTCGCCACCATAAGCAGGAGCGCCCGCACCACATAGGGGTAGTTCCCCTCGCCTTGCACGAAGACTTCGGGGAGGCTGATGCCAGTCATGGTGCCTCCCACCAGCCCCACCGCGACGCCCGCGGCTATGGCCGCAAAGGTGAAGAAGGCGGAGAGGTACCGCCCGGAAGCGGTGACCGGGAAGCCGTTGATGGCGTCCTGTGTGGCTGAGACCAAGCGTCCGGTGGGCAGCAGGAACAGGATCCCGCCCGCGATCACCAGCGCCGGGCTCAACGGCACGTGCAGTGCCCAGAACACCAATGCAATCACGGTGGCCAGGCAGGCGCCGATGCCGGTGATGAAGAAGTCTGGCATCCGCCACTTGCTCAGCTTCTTCCCCACCAACCCCATCAACAGGGTGGAGATACTGCCCACGAGGGCTGCGAAAATGCTGCCACCCAGGAACGCAACGATCGCTCCGGCAAAAACGCCGCCGGCGCCGATGGCCATCCAACGAGGGAAGGGCTTCGGGCGGGAGGTGATTTCCTGCAGCCGCTCCTTGGCTTCGCTGCGGCCCACTCCGCCGTTGACAATGTCGGTGACCAGTTCGTGCACCAGGGACAGTCCGGCGTAGTTGTTGGTCCAGGAACGCACCACGCGCATCACGGTGATCGGCACAGTGTCCGGTTTCGCGTAGTTGATCAGCACCGACTGGTTCGTGATGTCCACGTCGATGTCGCTGAGGCCGAACGCCGCCGTGACGGCAATGATGCTGGTCTCCACCTCCAGCGCGCCGGCTCCATAGCGGAACATGGTTTCCGCCACGTCCAGGGCAAAGTCCAACGTGATCCGCGCGGAGGCATCGATTCCGGCTGCCTGGATCATCGGGTTCGCGTACGGGCTGCCGGCCAGCCGCTCCACAATGCTCATCGGTGCGGTGGGAGGCGCCTCGCCCTGCACCAGCTTGCGCAGCATCCGGCGGGCCGCCGCGTTGGAGCGTGATGCAGCCGCCGAAGCACGCAGCGGCGTGGTTCCGGTCGGAACGGGCTTGACCTGCTTGGCCACCGGCCGGTCCGTCGGGCGCGGCACGGGAGGATGGGTGGGCTGCGGTCCGGCGGCGGAGCCGGTGCGTGCCGGGGCCGTGGAACGGCCGGAACCGGTGTCGGGAACAGGAACGTTTTTCGGCTTGATGATCGGCAGCATTCCCGCCTGCGGAGTCATGGGCGACATGGATTCCTGGTCTGGGTCCTTGTCTTGCACTCCCACTCCGTTCTGCGTCTTCGCCACCGTAACGGCGGCGTTGTTGATCCCGGTTAAATCCTTGCACACTGCTACCGGGAGAACACTCCCGAGGAGGCAGAGAGCCGCGTCACCCCTCGCCGATTTCTCCGCTCACGACGTCGAGGCTGAACTCCCGCGTTCGGCCCACCACCGCGGCACTTCCGGAAGCGGTGTCTACCGGGGCTGCAGTGCAGGTAAAGACCACGGTGAAACGGCCGGCAGCGACGTCGGCGGCGCTCACCGTGTGGACGGGATGGAAGTAGTGTGCCTCCCCACCCGGCCCGAGTTGCTGCGGCGGAAAATCCCCGAGGTTGTCGAACGCGCCGGAAAGTTGCACGCTCAGGTACTCCGGCCCCAAAACCCGCGCCCGTCCGGCGAATAAGAGCATGTCCCCGGCCCGATAGCCCGGCTCCGGCCGCCCTTCGTCCGCACCGACGATCGCCTGCAGCACCATGTCGAAGCGCAACGGATAGTCCCTTGCCACCGGAAGCGGGCCTGTCTCTGGCCGCGACCCACCGGTGCCTTCGTCGGCCTTCCGCGTCACCGCCCCGCGGGGCCAGGCCGCCCGCAGCATCCCCGGATCAGCAGTGGCGAAGGCCAGTTCGCGGCCGCCCTGGCGCTCGTACAGCACGCCAATCCGGCCGTCGGCCAGCCGCACCACGGCCGGACCGCTGGCTCCACTGCCCCAGATAGTGAGTTTGTGCGGCCAGGACTCCCCGTCGTCGCGCGACAGGCTGAGCACCACATTCCGGTTCAGCACGGCATCCTGGCAGTTGGCGGCCAGGATCCAGTGGCTGCTTACCGGTGCGGCCAGTCCGCCCAAGGCTGGCAGCCCGTCGAACCGGATCAGTGAGCCGGCGCTGCCGGGATCGGGCAGTTCCTCGATCGGCTGCAGCGGCCCGTAGCTGTGCCCGCCGTCATCGGATACGGCCGCCCACCGGATGGGCGCGGCGCCAACCTGCAGCACCACTCGGCCGTCGGACAAGCAGGCCACAGCGCCCGGGTCAGGTTCCGGCATGACCAGAACCGGGGAGACCGGCGGCGCCTCGAAGGACTCCGTGGACCCCGGTACCTCCGAGACCGCCGGACCGAGGGCAGACGCATCCAGCGGCTCGCCGACAGTCCAGCTGTCACCGTGGTCGTCGCTGTAACCGGACGCTGCCCTTGGACCGCCCCCGGCCGTCACGGCGAACTGCACCAGCAGCCGTCCGGCGAAGGGACCGGCATGCAGCCCGGTCCCCGAGCCGGCACCTGCCAGTCCGGTCACGGCATCCGAGGCCAATCGCGGGGTGACTGTCCGATGCTGCCAGGTGGTGCCGTCGTCGTCGGATGACATCAGTTCAAAGCGTCGGTCCTCGGCGGCGGGAGCAAGCCTGTCAGCGCTGCCGGCTTTGTCCCGGGCCACGAAGGCCATCAGGATCCGCCCGGTTTGAGCGTCGGACAGCAGCCCGGGCCGGCCGGGCGCCTGCCCGGCTTGGCCCGCCCAGACCACTTGTTGCGGCTCCCAGCTGGCTCCGCCGTCGAAACTGCGGCGCAGCAGCAGGTCGCCGGAGCGGCGTGGTCCGGCCTGCCCGTCCAGACCTGCAAAGGCGGCCATCACGCTGCCGGATGGGGCGACGGCGAGCGCCGGAGCCCGATAGCGGCGGTAGCCCCCCACGCCCCGAACGGCGAGGACCTGTTCCATTCCTCCACCGTACCGGCCATGGTGCCCGGAGGGCAGAGGCTTCAGGAATCGCCCGGTAACAGCGTGGTTCCGCGACACGCCGGGCTAATCCGGTTGCCCAGCCTAACTATCGGTCAGGATGTGAACTGAAACACATGTTGCAGTTTTGCCTCGCACCCCGTCTCTGAAAGGACGCCCAACGATGAGTTGGTTGGACCGATCACGTACGATCGCCCCTCCGGGCTTCAACCGCTGGCTGATTCCGCCCGCGGCCCTGGCCGTGCACCTGTGCATTGGACAGGCCTACGCCACCAGCGTGTACAAAAACGCTCTGGTGGCCCACTTCGATGTGAGCTTGACCGAGATCGGCATCATCTTCTCCATTGCCATGGTGATGCTTGGACTGTCCGCCGCCGTCATGGGCACCTGGGTGGACCGCAACGGTCCTCGCATGGCCATGTTCACGTCGGCGCTCTTCTGGAGTTCCGGCTTCCTGGTCGGTTCACTGGGCATCTTCACCGGCCAACTCTGGCTGGTTTACTTGGGCTACGGCGTGATCGGCGGCATCGGCCTGGGCATCGGCTACATCTCCCCCGTGTCCACGCTGATCAAATGGTTCCCCGACCGCCCCGGCCTGGCCACCGGGATGGCGATCATGGGGTTCGGCGGCGGCGCGCTGATCGCCAGCCCGGTCTCCACAGCGCTGCTGCAGTTCTATGACCCCAGCTTCGACGGCACGCCGGGCTGGGTGGCCAGCGGCGACGCGGTCGGCAAGCTCTTCCTGACCCTGGCCGTGGTCTATCTGGCCTACATGCTGTTCGGCGCCTTCACCATCAAGGTTCCGGCAGCCGACTGGAAGCCGGAAGGCTTCGACCCCGCCAAGGTCAAGGCCAAGGCGATGGTCACCACAGCGAACGTCTCGGCGAAGAACGCCATCAAGACCCGTCAGTTCTGGCTGGTGTGGATCGCCCTGTTCTGCAACGTCACGGCGGGCATCGGCATCCTGGAACAGGCCTCACCAATGATCCAGGACTTCTTCCGCCAGTCCGACGGCGTTTCGCTGGTGACGGCGGGCGTTGCCGCCGGATTCGTGGGGCTGCTCTCGATTGCGAACATGGGCGGCCGGTTCGTCTGGTCCACCACGTCCGACTATCTGGGCCGCAAGAACAACTACATGCTGTACCTGGGCGTCGGCGCCGTGCTGTACGTGGTGCTGGCCCTGTTCGGGTATTCGTCCACCGGGCTGTACGTGCTGCTGGCGGCCGTCATCATCAGCTTCTACGGCGGCGGCTTCTCCACGGTTCCGGCCTATCTGCGCGACCTGTTCGGCACCTTCCAGGTGGGCGCCATCCATGGCCGGCTGCTCACCGCGTGGTCCGCCGCGGGCATTGCCGGACCGCTGATCGTCAACGCCTTCCTGGACGCCCAGGGCAAGCCCGGCGAACTTACGGCGCAGGCCTACCAGCCGGCGCTGCTGACCATGGTGGGGCTGCTGGTCATCGGTTTCATTGCCAACCTGATGGTCAAGCCGGTGGACAGCAAATTCCATGAGGCACCGGCCAGAGAAGCCGGCGAAGCCGCGATGGCCGGAAAGGAGGCCTGACATGAAGAAAGCACAAGTAGCCCTCGGCTGGGTACTGGTCGGCATCCCGCTGCTCTACGGAATCACCCAGACCCTGATGAAGGTCCCGGCGCTCTTCGGCTGATCCTTCGAACCGCCTGGCCGGCAGCCCCGGTGAAGCGAGACGCATCTGCAGGCCCGGCTCTCTGGAGCCGGGCCTGCAGCGTTGAGCGGGGCCTGCAACCTTGACACCCGACCGGTCCGCCGTAGCGTTGGAGGTGCCATGGAGTGGTTCAGCGCCGAGGGGTTCGAGCTGGCGCGGCAAGTGCTGCAGCGCGGCATCGCCGCGGTGTTCCTGATTGCCTTCGCCTCCGCACTGGCCCAGTTTCCCGCCCTGTTGGGCGAACACGGACTCCTCCCGGTTCCACAGCTGCTGGAACGGCGCACGCCGCGCGGCTTCACCCTCTTCCGCTGGGGCTACACCGACGCAAGGCTGCGCGCCGTGGCGGGCACCGGCGTCGTTATTTCAGCACTGCTAGTGGCCGGGCTGCCGCAGTGGGGACCGCCGTGGCTGCCGCTGGTGGCGTTCCTGGCCCTGTGGTTCCTCTACATGTCGATTGTGAACGTGGGCCAGACGTTCTACGGCTTCGGCTGGGAGACGCTGCTGCTGGAGGCGGGCTTCCTGGCCGCCTTCCTGGGCTCGGACCGGGTGGCACCGCCGGCCCCGGTGCTGTGGCTGTTCATCTGGCTGGTATTCCGGCTGGAGTTCGGTGCGGGCATGATCAAGATGCGGGGCGATACCGTCTGGCGCGATCTGACTGCCCTGTACTACCACCACGAGACCCAACCGATGCCGAATCCGGCCAGCTGGTTCTTCCACCACCTGCCCAAACCGCTGCACAAGGTGGAGGTGGCCGGCAACCATTTTGCCCAGCTGGTGGTGCCCTTCTTCCTGTTCTTTCCGCAGCCAGTGGGCAGCATCGCCGCCGCGGTGGTGATCTTCACGCAGCTCTGGCTGGTGGCCTCCGGCAATTTCGCTTGGCTGAACACCCTGACCATCCTGCTGGCCTTCTCCGCGGTGTCCGACAGCGCGGTGCGGGCCATCCTGCCGGTCGGCGACTTCACCCCTCAGTACCAGCCGGAGCCGGTGTGGTTCACCGTGCTGGTGCTCGCGGTCAGCGCCCTGCTGGTGTATCTGAGCTACTGGCCGTTGAAGAACCTGTTCGCCAAGCGCCAGCTGATGAACGCCAGCTTCAATAACTGGCATCTGGCCAACGCGTACGGCGCGTTCGGTTCCATCACCCGGCAACGGTACGAAGTGGTGGTGGAAGGGTCGGCGGACGGCGTCAACTGGCAAGAGTACGGTTTCAAGGGCAAACCCGGAGACCCGCAGCGGATGCCGCGGCAATTCGCGCCGTACCACTTGAGGCTGGACTGGCTGATGTGGTTCCTGGCCTTGGGCTCTCCCGGCGCAAGCTGGTTCATCCCGCTGCTGCGGCGGCTGCTGGAGGCGGACAAGGCCACGCTCAAACTGCTGCGGCACGACCCATTTAACGGAGAACCGCCGCTCCTGGTGCGGGCAACGCTGTACCACTACCGGTTTTCCACTTGGGCGGAAAGGCGGCGGACCGGGCAGTGGTGGATCCGGAACGAGTCGGGCCAGCTGGTGCCCCCGCTCTCCCGGCCGCGCACGGCGGAATAACCGCTGCCTCCCCGCGGTTGCCGCCAGTAACCACAAGATGCATATGCATGCACCATCAACGCAGACGAAAGGCGGCCACAGCGTGGCGCAAACTATCGAACTCGGGCTGGACACCTTCGGGGACGTCACCGCCGGGGCGGATGGAACACTCCTGCCGCACGATCAGGTAATCCGGAACGTCATCGCCGAAGCCAAACTGGCCGACGAGGTGGGCCTGGACTTCATCGGCATCGGCGAACACCACCGCGAGGACTTCGCCGTGTCCGCACCGGACGTGGTGCTCGCCGCGATCGCCGGCCAGACCAGCCGGATCCGCCTGGGCTCCGCCGTCACCGTGCTCAGCTCGGACGATCCGGTCCGCGTCTTCCAGCGCTTCTCCACCCTAGACGCCGCCTCCAACGGCCGCGCCGAAGTAATCCTGGGCCGCGGCTCCTTCACCGAGTCCTTCCCGCTGTTCGGCCTGGACCTGGCCGACTACGACGTCCTTTTCGACGAGAAGCTCCAGCTCTTCACCGAACTGCTGAAGGAAGAACCGGTCACCTGGGCCGGCCGCACACGGCCGCGGCTGGACAACAAGCGGATCTACCCGCCCACTGCGTCCGGCAGCCTGAAGACTTGGATCGCCGTCGGCGGCACGCCGCAGTCGGTGGTCCGCGCCGCGCACTACGGGCTGCCGCTGATGCTGGCCATCATCGGCGGCGCACCGATGAACTTCGCACCCTTCACCGACCTCTACCAGCGCGCGCTGGACCAGTTCGGAAAGCCGGCGCTGCCCATCGGCGCGCACTCGCCCGGCTACGTCGCGGACACGGACGAAGAGGCCCGCGAGGAGATGTGGCTGCCGTATGCCGACATGCAGGAGCGGATCGGCCGCGAGCGCGGCTGGAGCCGGATGACCCGCGGCCAGTTCGAAGCCGAGGCTGGCCCGGACGGCGCCTTGTTCGTCGGCTCGCCGCAGACCGTGGCCACCAAGATCGTCAAGGTGGCCAAGGGCCTGGGCCTCTCCCGCTGGGACATGAAATATAGCCTGGGATCACTCCCGCACGAAAAGCTGATGAAGTCCATCGAGCTCTACGGCACCAAGGTTGCCCCGCTGGTCCGGGAGCAGCTGGCGCAGTAGCGAACGGCGGCTTCGCTTAAGCACGACGCCGGCGGGAGACTTTCGTGAGAAAGCCTCCCGCCGGCGTCGTACTCGCCTGTGTTTTTCTGGGTCAGACCTTTGCGGTCCGGCGCAGGCCGAGCTCCTCCGTGGGCACCTTGTAGGTCTCGCGGGCGGTCAGCGCCGAGACCGAGGCGATGACGGCGATCACGGCGGTGAAGATGCTGGTGGCAACCCAGCCGCCCTCCTGGATTCCGCCGATCGCGGCCACGATGGACGGCGCGAAACCGGCCATCAGGAAGCCGATTTGGGTGCCGATGGCCAAGCCGGAGAACCGGACCCTGGCACTGAACATCTCGGCGTAGAAGGACGGCCAGACGGCGTTGGCCGCGGCATAGGCGCAGGAGAAGACCAGCACGGACAGGGTGAACTGCAGAAGGGTGTTGCCCGATTCCATCGAGAGCAAGTAGAACGGCATGATCGCAGCGCTGCCCAGCGCGCCGTAGATGAACACCGGCTTGCGGCCGATCCGGTCGGCGAGCTTGCCGAAGAACGGCTGGGTAAAGAGTGCGCCGACGTTGCCCGCGACCACCAGCCACAGGGTGATGCCCTCGTCTACACTGCCGACTTCGGCGCCGTACTTGATCGCCAAAGTGCCGTAGACCGTGGAGACCGCGGCGATGAACGCGCAGCAGATCACCCGGAGCACATCGCGCCAGTGGTTCCGGAGCAGGACGCCCACCGGCAGCTTGGCCAGTTCATTGTTCGCCTTGGCTGCTTCGAAAGTCGGGGTTTCGTGCAGCGAGCGGCGGATGAAATAGGTGACAATCACGACGACGGCGGAGAGCCAGAAGGGAATCCTCCAGCCGATGCCGTACTTGATCTCGTCCGGCAGGGCGACCACCGGGATGAAGACCAGGGCGGCAAGGATCTGGCCACCCTGGGTGCCGGTCAGGGTCCAGGAAGTGAAGAAGGAGCGGCGGTTGTCCGGCGCATGCTCCAGTGTGAGCGAACTGGCGCCGGCCTGCTCGCCCGCGGCGGAGAGGCCCTGCATCAGGCGGCAGAAGACCAGGATCGCCGGAGCCCACCAACCGATGGTGTCGAAGTCGGGGATACAGCCGATGATGAAGGTCGCGGCCCCCATCAGGATCAGCGTAAACATCAGCACCTTCTGGCGGCCGATGCGGTCGCCGAAGTGGCCCACGAAGACCGCACCCACCGGGCGGGCGATATACGCGAAGCCGAAGGTCGCCAGCGACATGATTCCGGCTTGGGCGCTTTCATCCGGGAAGAAGACATGCGGGAAGATCAGCGCGGCGGCGGAGCCGAAAATGAAGAAGTCGTAGTACTCGACGGCGCTGCCCATGAAACTGGCGAGCGCCGCCCGCTTTGGCGTCTTGCCGTGATGGGCGAAGGCCTCATCCTCTTGGTGGACGGTGGTCATTGTTGCTCCTTACAACTGCTGTGAGCAACCCCGCCCACAATATTGTGCGTTATGCGCACGGCTGTGCACTCATCGAACGCAGTACAACGTAGCGCACCTCACAGCGGAAGCACAAGATGTACTGGCGCCGGGCTTTGCCCAGCGGCCCTTGCCATGCTGTGCGATATGCGTACAATTGTGCAGTAATCGAACGAAGGGTTTCATCATGAGCACGGTTGCGGAGTCCTATCTGGTCGGCCTGATCGGTGAAGGCATTACAGCCTCCCTCACTCCCCCGATGCACGAACGCGAGGCGGACCAGCATGGGATCCGCTACCTGTACCGGCCGATCGACCTCTCCGTCATCAACCGTCCGGGCGACCAGGTGGGCCAACTGCTGCACCAGGGCCGCGAGCTGGGTTATAACGCATTCAACATCACCCACCCGTGCAAGCAACTGGTGCTGGAGCATCTGGATGACGTTTCCGACGACGCCCGGCGCTTGGGCGCCGTCAACACCGTGGTGATCCGGGACGGAAAGTTCATCGGCCACAACACGGACTTCTCGGGCTTCAGCAGGGGGATGGAACAGGGCCTGCCGGACCCGGAGCTGGGCGCGGTGGTACAGCTGGGCACGGGTGGTGCCGGGTCCGCCGTTGCCTACGCGCTGCTGAAGAAGGGTCTGCAGCGGCTGACGCTCATCGATCTGGATCCCCGGCGGGCCGCAGAGCGACGGGACGCCCTGGCCGTGCTCTTCCCGGAACAGGAAGTGGCGGTCGCGCCCATGGACCAGCTGCCGGACGTGCTCGCGGCCGCCGACGGGGTCCTCAACGCCACCCCTGTCGGCATGCACAGCCACCCGGGCCTGCCGCTGGATCCCGCCCTGCTCCAGCCCCGCCACTGGGTGTCGGACGTGATCTACCGCCCGGTGGAGACCGAGCTGATCGCCGCCGCCACGGCCAGGGGCTGCCGGGTGCTTGACGGCGGCCACATGGCCGTGGGCCAGGCCGTCGACGCCTTCCGCTTCATCACCGGACTGGAACCGGATCCTGCCCGGATGCGCGCACATTTCCTCGAACTCCTCGCCCAAGGCCGGTAACGGCTGCCTTAGCTGCAGGAAAGGTCATTCCTTGCGAACCTCCATCGCCACCGTCTGCCTCAGCGGAACGCTGGAAGAAAAGATGCATGCCTGTGCCAACGCGGGTTTCGACGGCATCGAGATCTTCGAACAGGACCTGCTGGTCTCCCCCTACAGCCCCGGCCAGATCCGTTCGCTGGCGGCCGAGCTGAGCCTCACCCTCGATCTCTACCAGCCGTTCCGGGACTTCGAAGGAGTGCCCGAGGAGCTGCTGGCCGACAACCTCTACCGTGCCGAGGCGAAGTTCCGCCTGATGAACGAACTGGGCATGGACCTGATGCTGCTGTGCAGCAACGTGGCCACCGCCGTCCACAACGACGACGAGCTGGCCGCCGCCCAGTTGCGCCAGCTCGGCGACCTGGCCGCACGCTACGGGATCCGGATTGCCTATGAGGCCCTTGCATGGGGGAAATTCGTCAACGACTTCGAACATGCCATGCGCATTGTTGAGTTGGCTGCCCATCCAAACATCGGCACCTGCCTGGACAGCTTCCATATCCTGTCCCGCGGCTGGGACCCGGCCGGGATCGAGAAAATCCCGGCCGAGAAGATCTTCTTCGTCCAACTGGCCGACGCACCCGAGCTGAGCATGGATATCTTGTCCTGGAGCCGGCATTACCGGGTCTTCCCGGGCGAGGGCGCTTGGGAACTCGACAAGTTCATGGGCCATCTGGTGCGCAGTGGCTACAACGGCCCGGTCTCGCTGGAGATCTTCAACGACGTCTTCCGCCAAGCCGACGAGGAACGCACCGCGGTCGACGCCATGCGTTCGCTGATTTGGCTTGAAGAGCAGACCTCCGTGCATCTGCAGGAGACCGACGGGCCGGACGCGAAGTTCCCGATGGAGCTGGCAACACTGCCCCGGGTCGCCGAGCCGACGGGCTTCAACTTCGCCGAGGTGAAGGCGGAAGACACCGATCAGGTCCAGCGGCTGCTGCGGCAACTGGGTTTCGCCTTTCGTGGCCGGCACCGCACCAAGCCGGTGCAGCTATGGACCCAGGGCCGGGCCCGGATCATCGTCAACGAGCAGCAGGCGCGCGGACTGGAGCCGACCATCGCCGCGCTGGCGTTCGACGTCGAAGACCCGTTGATTGCCGCTTCCCGTGCCCTCCAGCTCAAGGCGGAACCGGTTCCACGGCAGAGCCAGGCCAACGAAGCCGTGCTGCAGGCCGTCAAGGCCCCCGATTCCACCGAAATCTTTCTGTGTGAGGCAACCGAGGACGGCACCTCGGCCTGGACGGAGGAATTCGTCGCCGACGGTGCCGCGCGACCGGGTCCGCAGCTGATCACCGGCATCGACCACGTCAACCTGGCGCAGCCATGGCAGCACTTCGACGAGAGCGTGCTGTTCTACGAGAGCACCCTCTCGCTCGCTCCGCGGCCCTCTACCGAAGTGCCCAGTCCCGTCGGCCTGGTGCGCAGCCAAGTCATGCGTACGGACGACGGCAAGGTCCGGCTCGCGCTGAACATCGCGCCGCTGGTGATGGAGCAGCCCGGCCCATCGGCAGCGTCGGCCTACCCGCAGCACATTGCCTTCGCCTGCACGGACGTGGTCACGCTGGCCCGCAATGCCGTGGCCAGCGGGCTGGAGTTCCTGAAGATTCCGGCGAATTACTACGCCGACCTGCAGGCTCGCTTCCGTCTGGATCCGAAGTACTTGGCCACGCTGCAGCAACTGAACCTGCTCTACGACCGCGATCAGGCAGGCGAGTTCGTCCACTTCTACACGGCAACCGCTGGGAGCGTCTTCTTCGAGGTCGTCGAACGCCGTCATGGCTATGACGGCTACGGTGCACCGAATGCACCGGTTCGCCTCTCCGCCCAGTATCGTCTGAGCAAGAACGGCTAGAATCACTGGCATTGCCCGCCGCCGTGGACAATGCCGTCCACGCAGGTAAAAGGGAAAGGAATGGTCATGGAGTTGCAGGAAGACACTGCACCGGCCTACTGGGTCAAGTCTGCCGAAAAGACCCTGGGCGTGCTGTTGGCTTTCAGCTCCGACGAACCGCGCCTGACCATCACCCGCGCCGCGGCCAAGGCCGACCTGAGCCGTGCCGCTGCCCGGCGGTTCCTGCTCACGCTGACCGATCTGGGTTATCTGCGGTCGGACGGGAACACCTTCGAATTGACGCCACGCGCGCTGGATATCGGGGCCTCCTTCCTCTCCAGCCTGACGCTTCCGCAGATTGCGGAACCGCACCTGAAGCAATTGGCGGTAGATCTCGACGAGACCACGTCCTTATGCATCCTGGACGGCACGGACGTGGTCTATATTTCACGTGTGCTGGCACCGCGGATGCTCCGTGTCTCGGTCAACGTCGGGACCCGCTTCCCGGCTTGGGCCACGTCCATGGGCCGCGTGCTGGTGGCGGGGCTGCCGGAAGCGAGCCGCGATGCCTTCTTCGACCGTATCGAAATCACCCAGTTCACCGAGCACACCGTCAGCAGCATCGAGGCGCTGCGCACCGAGGTCGAGCGCACGGCCGAACGCGGCTGGTCCTTGGTCTCCCGTGAGCTGGACGACGGGCTACGTGGGCTTGCCGTCCCGGTCCGGCGCGGCGGCGACCTGATAGCCGCCCTCAATGTTTCGCTGCAGACGCACCGCGGACCCGAGGACACGATCACGCAGACTGTCCTGCCCCGCCTGCAGCAGGCGGCCGAACGGATAGCCGACGATTTCGGCGGCCGCCGGGCTTGAGCCGGGGGCTGTTGTTGCCGACTCCGAGCCCACCTCGGAGCTAATTTCCCCCTGACCGAATCACGTAGCCGCCTCAGAGGTGCCGCGGGGTCCGGTGAACGGTTTACCCTGAGTGGGTGCGCGCCTCAATAAAACCATTCATCGCTGTAGTCCTGCTGCTGGCCCTGGCCTTTAGCGGGCTTTCACCGGCCTCGGCCGAAACCCGGACCGCCAAGGATCCGTTCGTGGCCGAAGTGCTCCGGTTGACTAACCTGTACCGCGCGCAGAACGGGTTGTCGCCGGTGGTCTGGAACCAGAATGCCGGCAATGTTGCGCAGCAGTGGTCCGAGGAACTAAACACCCGGATCAACAAGAACAAGCTGGACATGGAGAAGATCCACCGGTCCGGTTACGGCAGCAAGGAAATCCCCCGCGGCTTCGACTGGTATACCGAGAACATCGCCATCAATCACTCCGCCCGAAACGTCGTGGACTGGTGGATGGACTCCCCCGCCCACCGCGCCGGCCTGCTCAGTCCCAACGCAACGGACATCGGCATCGGCTACATCAAGACCACGCACAAGGATTGGTACGGGATGACGGTGGCGGTGGCGAACATCGCCGGCTACGCATCCACGAGGGCCAAACTGCCGCCGCACCCGGGCATGGTCAGGGCCAGCTTCCAGCACGGGGACATCGCCGCCGTTGATTCCGGCGGAAACCTTTACGTCTACGACTCGGCCAAGGGCCATGACCTCTACAAGCGCCGTTACGTCGCCAACGGGTTCAAGGGTGTGGCCCAAGTTGAGGTAGCCGATTGGAACGCGGACGGTGTACTGGATGTGCTTGCCCGGTGGAAGTCCGGAAAGCTCACCGCGCACTTCGGGAAGGCGACCGGCGGCCTGCAGAAAGCTGCCACCATCGGCTCCTCCGGCTGGGGCAATTACGACGTCACCGTCACCGCCTGGAAACAGTCCGACACGTATCCAACGCTACTGGCCCGCAACACGGTTAACGGCAAGTTGTACCACTACTCGAACCCCGCTGGGCTCAAGCACGGCAGCCGTAAGTACTTGGGGTCCGGTTGGAAGTCTTTGTCGATCTTCTCCGCCGACGTCGACGGCGACGCGAAGATGGACGTGGTCGCCAAGACGACCAAGGGCCAGCTCAAGCTGTACCGCTCCAATGGCGCCGGGAAGTTTGTCTCCGAGTCCCGGCGGATCATCAGCACCTCAGGCTGGACCGCGATGAAGCACTTGTCGATGATCCAGAACCATCTCGGCGACGGCAAAACCGGGCTGCTGGCCCGGGATAGCCGGGGCAACCTGTATCACTACCCGATCCTGGCCAACAAGCTAGGCAAGCGTGCGGTCATTGGGCTCGGCGGCTGGGAGACCCTGACCATCGGGAGTTGACGCCCGCACGAGGTCCGGGACACCTCGCCTAGCCGTGGGCATGCCTGCTCTCATCCGGCGCGTGCACATGGGTATCGCCGACCAGTTCCACCAGCCCTTCGACCGCCGCGGACAAAGACAGATCGGGAGTCCGGGCGATGAAGGGCAGCAGCACGCGGTTCTCCTTCTCGATGTGCAGGGCGAACACACGGGACAACGACGACGCAACGGTGGCAGCCTCGATTCCGGCGGCTCCCCGAAGCTCATCCAGCAGCGCGGCCAGCTCCTGGTGGTCGGCGGTCAGCGCCTCCACCAGCAGTCGGGCTTCCACCCTTGCTCCGGCCGGCCCGTATAGCTGGGCCTCTTCCGCCGCAGCATGCGGCAGCATTTCCCGTTCTCCCCACTCCAGCAGGATGCCGTGCGCGTTGTAGGCGGTATCCTCGTCCCCGATGTCGATGGCGCGCGTGAGCTCCGCCGTCGTCGCCTGCACTCGCGCCACCAGTTCGGTGTGATGTCGCACCATCGCCGCCACGGCCGCGTTCTCTGCCTCAACATTGGTCTCGATCACCATCTGCTCCTCGGGTTGAGGTGGCCCGCAGCTCGAAAGGCTGGGTTCGTCCATTGTCGACGTCGACCACGAGCCTGTCGAGGGCCGACCGCCGCAGGCACAGCCAGCCGATCACGGCCACACCGGAGTGAGCGCCAGATAAAGGTAATTCTCCGGAGTGTAACCCAAAGTTGTCAGGAAATCTGCGCGCCGAACGCCGCAATGACAGCCGGCGGATCTTGACGCCTTTTAGCGGAAACAACAGGTCGGCCAAACAGGCTATCCGGACCTGACGGGGTCGGCTCAGCCGCCGATAGCTCATTGCAGTAGCGAAGGAACGCTTTCGCAATTCGCTCAAATTAGCAAACTCGCACTGAAGCCGTCCGGGATCCGAGCGGACACATGGGGGAATTATGAATACGTTGACTAACCGTCTGGGCCGGCCGCTGGCTGCCATCGCCACTACCGGAGCCCTCCTGCTCGGCGGCATCTCCGCCGCGACTCCGGTCGAGGCCGCGAGCCCGAAGGCCACGGTGAGCGCTTCCTCAGTGTTGAACACCCTCCCGGTCAAGGGCAAGGCCGCCAAGACCGGTTACTCTCGGGCCAAGTTCGGCAACGGCTGGAAGGACCCGGACCGTAACGGCTGCGACGCGCGCAATGACATCCTCAAGCGCGACCTCACCAAGGACCGTTTCAAGCCCGGCACCCGCAATTGCGTCATCGCCTCCGGGACGCTGAAAGACCCCTACACGGGCAAGACCATCAGACACGTCCGCGGCGGCAACAAGGTGGACATCGACCACGTCGTCGCCCTCGGCCAGGCATGGGTGTCCGGTGCACAGAAGCTCTCCACCACCCAGCGCACCGCGTTCGCCAACGACCCGCTGAACCTGCGCGCCGTGGATGCCTCCGCCAACCGTGCCAAGGGCGACCGGGAGGCCAGCGCCTGGCTACCTAAAAACAAGGCCTTCAGGTGCACTTACGTAGCCACCCAGATCGCGGTAAAGAAAAAATACGCGCTGTCGGTAACCTCTGCCGAAAAAGCTGCGATGAAGCGGGTCCTCGCCTCGTGCCCCGGCCAGAAGGTCGTGAAGGTCACCACTATCAAGCCCGCAGGCAAAGCCTCGACGCCCAAGTCTCCAACCAAGAGCACCACCCCGGCCAAGACCGTCAAGAACGTGACACCGGGCGCCTACTGCGCCACATCGGTCAAGGGACACAAGGGCGTCAGCGCCAAGGGCAAGACCTACACCTGCAAGACTTCGTCCACGGACAGCCGACTGCGCTGGCGGGTCTGACAGCCTGTAAGGGGGTCCCACCGGCCCAGTCCGGAGGGACCCCCTCTTTCAAGAGTTAACGGTCCAGCCTCACCCGCTCCGGGTGGTCTTGTGGGCTGCCCCTTGCCACTTCGGCTCCGTGCGGCGCTTAATGAACCTGTTCTCACCGACCTGTCGATGGAGGCAGCCGTGGCTGAGCAGAACAGCACTGCTGAACCGGTCCCATTCACCGCCCATGACTTCGCCACGCGGCAGCAACGAGCAGCCCGGGCCGCGCACGACGCCGGGCTCGCAGGCCTGCTGCTGACGCCGGGGCCGGACCTCCTCTACATGACCGGCTACGCTCCGGTAGCGATCACCGAGCGCATCACCATGCTGGTCATACCCGCGCACGGTGAGCCGGCCATGATCGTTCCGAAGCTGGAACGGCCCGATGCGGAGAACGCACCCGGCGCCTCCACTTTCCAGTTGCTCGATTGGACGGACGGAAGCGATCCCTACGAGGCGACGGCGAAGCTCCTCGACGCTGCCGGGCGCTACGCGGTATCGGACTCGGCCTGGGCCATGCACCTGCTCGGCTTACAGGACCAACTGGCGTCGTCGTACGTGTCGATGACTACAGCGCTCCCCATGCTGCGAGCAATCAAGGACGCCGACGAGGTGGGCCGGCTGGCCGCCGCCGGCGCGGCCGCTGACCGAACCTACGAGGAGATCCTCAAAGTCCGGTTCGCTGGCCGGAGTGAGACGGACGTGGGCGCGGACCTGGCCGAGCTACTGCGGCAGTTCGGACATTCGCAGGTCGAATTCACGGTTGTGGGCTCGGGCCCGAACGGAGCAAACCCCCACCATGAGATCGGTGACCGGGTCATTGAGAACGGCGACATGGTGGTCCTCGACTTCGGCGGCCTCAAGCAGGGCTATGGGTCGGACACCACCCGGACCGTTCACGTCGGCGAGCCCACCGAGGAGGAACGCGAGGTGCACGACGTCGTTCGCCGAGCACAACAGGCAGGCTTTGAGGCGGTGCAGCCCGGCATCGAGTGCCAGGAGATCGACCGCGTCCCCCGAGCCGTGATTACCGAAGCCGGCTATGGCGAGTACTTCATCCACCGCACAGGTCACGGCATCGGGCTCACCACCCACGAACCGCCGTACATGGTGGAAGGCGAAACCCACCTCCTGCAGCCGGGCATGTGCTTCTCGATCGAACCAGGCATCTACCTCCCCGGCCGATTCGGAGTCCGCATCGAGGACATCGTCACGGTCACACAGGATGGCGGGCGCAGGCTCAACCAGACCCCGCACGAGATGGCGATCGTTTCGTAGCCATACTCCGCCAGGCTGCCTGGCCTCAAGGTCTCCTCGGAGCGCGTGAAGTTCTTGTTGTCATACCTCCCCCTGGAGAATAGATTCTCCGCATGGAGCAACGTCAGCCGCACGCGACGGTGCCGGTGCCGGTATTCGCACTCGCGCTGGCTGCCGGCGCCGTGGCCTGTTTCGGCGTAGGCGATGCCGTCGGATTCCACAGTCAAGCCGCGGAAGACCTGTTCGTCGTCAGCTGGCTGATGGGCTGGGTGCTTCTCGCCTGGTCCGCGATCGTCGGCGGAGGTTGCGCCGTTCTGCTCGCCCGGCGGGTATTGTCTCGGCGTGCGGTGTCCAGGGCAGAAGTTGCGCTTGCCGCCTCCTCTCTGGCGCTTATCGCGATGGTGCTGGCGACTTACCCGCTGTGGGGAACTGGTTCGGCCGTCGGCGGCTGACCGGCTGTTCGCCAGCTGGCCTGCTTGAGAGGCTTGCTCGGAACTCCCACAGGGCAGGTCCTGGATCTGGTCCATGGGTCACAGTGGCCGGCACCTCCGATCGCGTCGAGTAGCTGTCACCGATTTACCCGGCTGCCCGGCCCCGAGGACTCCCCCGGGCCTGGCAGCTTTCGGACGTTAGGCGGCCTGCTTCTTCAGGAGGTCAAGTGCCACATCTACGATCATGTCTTCCTGGCCGCCGACCATTTTGCGGCGACCAAGTTCAATCAGGATCTCGATCGTCGGGATCCCGTACTTGGCCGATGCCGTTTCGGCGTGGAGCAGGAACGACGAATAGACGTTGGCGTAACCCAGCCCGAGCGTCTCGCGGTCAACCTGAACCGGGCGGACCTGGAGCGGGCGCACGATGTCATCGGCGGCGTTCATGAGGGCCATCACGTCGGTGCCGTGGTTCCAGCCCAGCTTCTCGGCGACCGCGATGAAGACCTCAAGCGGCGCGTTGCCGGCTCCTGCACCCATCCCGGTCAGGCTTGCATCGACGCGGTTCGCGCCCGCTTTCACGGCAGCGATCGAGTTGGCGACACCTAGTGAGAGGTTGTGGTGGGCGTGGATGCCGATCTCGGTTTCCGGGTCCAGCACGTCGCGGAGCGCGTTGACGCGGTCGGTGACGTCGTCCATGGTCTGGGCGCCCGACGAGTCGACGACGTACACACACTGGGCACCGTAGCCCTCCATGAGCTTCGCCTGCTCTGCCAGCTTGGCGGGCGTCGTCAGCGCGCTCATCATCAGGAAGCCCGCCGTGTTGAGGCCCAGATCTCGAGCGGTCGCGATGTGCTGCGCCGAGACGTCCGCTTCGGTGCAATGCGTTGCGACCCGCACGTAGCTGACACCGGCGGATGCTGCCCGCTTGAGATCGGAGATGGTCCCGATGCCCGGAATGAGCAGGGTGGCGATGGCAATGTTCGATGCGACCTCGGCTGCCGCCTCGATCAGTTCGACGTCGGAGTGGCGGGAGAACCCATAGGTGACGCTGGAGCCATTGAGCCCGTCGCCGTGGGCGACCTCGACGCTGTCCACGCCGGCGGCGTCAAGCGCCGTGACGATGTCGCGCACGTTGCCCTCGGTGTACTGATGCCGCACGGCATGGCTGCCGTCACGGAGGGTGACGTCGGAGATGAACAGCTTCTCGGGAACGAGGGAATCGGTCATGGCTATGCCACCTCCATGGTCAGTGCGTGCGCGGCGATCGTCTCAGCCGTGCGAAGCGCGGCTGAGGTCATGATGTCGAGGTTGCCTGCATAGGCCGGCAGGTAGTGTGCCGCACCCTCCACTTCAAGGAAAACGCTGGTCTTGAGCCCGGTGAACTGCCCGATGCCGGGCACGTTCACCGCTTCGGTGATCTCGTCGAACTGGACCCGCTGCTTG
Organism: Arthrobacter sp. NPDC055138; assembly: GCF_053607305.1. Taxonomy (NCBI): domain Bacteria; kingdom Bacillati; phylum Actinomycetota; class Actinomycetes; order Micrococcales; family Micrococcaceae; genus Arthrobacter; species Arthrobacter sp. NPDC055138. The sequence goes on along the minus strand of NZ_JBSGTH010000003.1, from coordinate 23,837 downwards.
AGCCTGTAGCCCGAGACGTAGGCGTTCACCTTTGCGACCATCTCGTCGACGGACGCTTCGATTGCGTCGCGGTCGGCAGCATCCGTCAGCACAAAGACCGTGTCTCGCATCATCATCGGCGGTTCGGCAGGGTTGAGGATGATCAGGGCCTTGCCCGAGGCGGCACCGCCAACGCTCTGGAGCGCCTCGGCAGTGGTCTCGGTGAACTCATCGATGTTGGCGCGGGTTCCGGGGCCGGCGGATTTGCTTGAGATCGAGGCGACGATCTCGGCGTAGTGCACGGGTGTCACAGCGGAGACTGCAGCGACGATCGGGATCGTCGCCTGGCCGCCGCAGGTCACCATGTTGACGTTGAGAGCGTCCAGATTCTGTTCGAGGTTCACTACGGGAACGCAGTAAGGGCCGATCGCTGCCGGTGTGAGATCGATCAGACGGATGCCAGGCTTCGCGGCGCGCAGCTTCTCGGCGTTGTATCGGTGCGCGCCCGCGGAGGTTGCGTCGAAGACGATCTCGATGTCGGCGAACACCGGGGAGGCGATGAGTCCATCGACGCCGGTGGAGATCGCCGGGACGCCGAGGCGGGCCGCGCGGGCCAGGCCGTCGGATTCAGGGTCGATGCCGACCATGGCCTTGACAGAGAGGATTCCGCTGCCTCGGAGGATCTTGATCATCAGGTCGGTGCCGATGTTGCCGGAACCGATGATCGCTGCGGGAACGCCTTGTGGCATGTTCCGCTCCTTTCACTTCATTGTGATACTTCGTTCGAGCCTGTTGTTCGAAACTTCGGCACCTGTTCTAGATATCGAACATGAGTAACAAGTCTTTTGTCAACGTCAACCCATTTGCGGCCTGCGGTTTTCCCCGGTATTCATAAGGCATGGCCCGACTCACTCCCGCTGTGCTGCGCACACTCGACATCCTCGAGTTGTTCCTCGATGACAGCGCACCGCTCAGCGCGCCGGACGTTGTGCGGAGGACGGGCTTGCCGCGCACATCGGTTCATGAACTTCTAGCGACGCTTGTCGCCCGCGATTACCTGCAGAAGGACGAGATCACCGGCACCTTCCGCCTGGGCGTGCGGCTGCTCCAACTCGGAAACGCTTATTCAGCCCGGTTCGACATGCTGTCGACGGCAAACGATGTCGCCCGCGACCTCGCCGCCCGGAGTGGTGAGACCGTCAGTGTCGCCCTCCTTGAAGGAGGCGACGTCTTTTACCTGGCAAAGGTCGAAAGCCAGGACAATCTGCGGCTCCCCTCCAGCATCGGCCAGCGCCTGCCGGCCAATGTCACCGGTCTAGGCAAGGCCCTGCTCGCCTATGCGTCGCCGCAGTCACTCGCTTCTCGGTTCAACGACCGCGACAACCTGCCGCGGATGACCGAGCGCAGCATCGGCACTCTCGCGGATCTGGAAGTGGAGCTGGCCCGGATCCGGAAGCGGGGGGTTGCCTTCGAGAATGAGGAGTCGACCCCCCACATTCGCTGTGCCGCTGCTCCCGTTCGCGACGGCACGGGAGCAGTCGTCGCCGCGATCAGCGTCTCGCTGTCGAAGTCGCGTTGGGATCAGCATCCGGAGGAACACTGGGTCGCTCTTGTGCTTGACGGCGCCGCACACTTTTCGGCTCTGCTCGGGTTCCCCGCCCAACCCGCCGCAGCACACCCCCAGCTTGATCGGCCAGACGGCGAGGGTGCCATCCGGACTGCGCTGTAGGCGGACGTCAGACGGGGCTGGATCCCGCGTTAGTGACGCACGGCTGGCGAAACACCCATGATGGCAATCGCCTTTTCCGCCCACTCGATCCGGAGCGTCGCGGAGTCGATCAAGTAGTCGAACACGTGGGTCTTGAGATTCACGATCCGGGCGTGATCGGCAGGGTCCCGCCGCTGCAGCCTCTCCTGAATGAGCGGTGTATCTGCGGCCGCCAGCCGGGCGCGGTGTGCGGCCCACTGCTCGCGTCGATCTTGAATTTCGGCCACGTGCGCGCGAAGAACGGCTTCCGCTTCCGCGGGCGGGATCATGTCGAGAAACAGAACCTGTAGCAGGAACGCGTCACGAACATTCGGCTCGGCATGCGATTCAGCCAGCCAGCGGCGCAACTCGGCCAGGCCGGCATCGGTGATGGAGTACGACGTGCGCTTGAGCCTGCTGCCGCGCACCTGCTCCTCGCCCGCTATGAGTCCGTCGGTCGCCATCTTCGTGAGCAACGGGTAGATCTGGCTTTGCGGCGCGGTCCAGACCCAGCGGGCCGTCGACTCGAAGAATTGGGTGAGCTCATAACCGGTCATCGGACGCGCCTCAAGCACGCCCAGCACCGCATACTGCAGGGACATACGCCCATCCTAACCATTGACATGTCTTGATTGACATTTCTATCCATACATGTAGGCTCATTGCATTCTACCAAGGAGTATGAGCGTGCTCACATTTGCCCAGACGGAACTGCACGGCGCTGCGGCGGTCGTCGCGGGTGCCGGACTCACCGATGCGTTCGGCCACCTCTCGGTGCGCATGTCAGCGACCGAGCTGGCGATCACACCGCCCGTCGCCCTATCCACGCTCACTGCCGAACACGGGCTCATCACTCTCTCCGCCGGTTCCTCAGACCTGCCGAGCGCCGCGCCGAAGGAAGCCTGGATTCATCTGGCCCTCGCCGACGCCCGCTCAGACATCGGGGCGATCTGCCGTGCGCAACCGCCCGCGGTCGCGGCGCTCGTCGCAGCCGGCCGGGCGGTGCTGCCGCTCAACGGCCATGGTGCATTCCTCGGCGAGCAGGTACCGGTTTATCAGGACTCCCGCCTTATCCGTGATGCCGCCAGCGCGACGGCGGTGCGAGACACACTAGGCGACGCGAACGCAGTGATTCTCCGAGGGAACGGCGCCGTCACAACCGGGCCCGACCTCGCGAGCGCTGTGGCGCTGATGTGGGTGCTGGAGAAGACCGCGGAACTCAACCTCCGCGCGCTGGCCGCGGGGACCCCGCAGCCCCTGCCCCTCGACGAACAATCCTGGTGGCGTGACCGCGCCACCGAGTTGCTGCCAAGAATCTACACCTACCTCACCAACAACTACCGAAAGGGTCAATGATGATCGAGATCACCGATATCGCCTACGTGCGATCCGGATCTGCGGATGTCGACGCTGCCGTGCGTTTCGCCGTGGACATCGTCGGCATGCAATATGCCGGCAGCGACAACGGGGTGCATTACCTGCGCGCCGACCACCGCCACCACTGCCTGGCTTTCGTCGAAGGGGAAGCAGGCGTGCTCAGCTCCGGGCTCACGCTGAAGGACGACGACGCGCTGCGGCTTGCCGAGACCGAACTGGCCGCCGCCGGCGTAAACGTCGTGCGCGGGACCGCTGAAGAGGCGCGGTCGCGGCGCGTCAGCAGCTTCATCAGCTTCGACGACCCTTGGGGGAATCGCTTCGATCTGGTGGTCGGTCAGGTGTACGACGCCGATACCGTTCATTGGGGCAGGCAGGCCGGCATCATCGAGTTCGGCCACCTCTGCGTGGACGCACCGGATGTCAAGGTGGCCTACGAATGGTGGAGCTCGCTGTTCAACATCAAGATCAGCGACTGGATCGGTGACTGGGCCGCGCTCATGCGCTTCGACCCGGTGCACCATAAACTCGCCGTGTTCAAGGGCAGCGAACCCGGTCTCTGCCACATCAACTTCCAGGTCGAATCGCTGGATGACATCATGCGGAGCTGGAATTTCCTGTTGGAGCAGGGCGTCGAAATCGAGCAAGGTCCTGGCCGGCATCCCCAGTCCACCGCGATCTTCCTCTACTTCAAGGGGCCGGAGGGACTCACCTACGAGTACTCGTACGGTGTGCGCCGGATCGAGGACGATGCCGCCTGGCAGCCCCGCACCTTCGACCCGCTTCACCCTAAGTCGATCGACATGTGGGGCGGCGTCACCCAGCGAGTGCAGACGCAAAAGCAAATCCGTCGACCACTCGGCTCGTCTGAATTGCAGGATGCCTGATGCCCCTGGTCGAGATCAGTATTGCCGAAGGACGCAACGAAGAGCAGCTGCGCGACCTCATGGGGCGCGTGCATAAGGCCATCGAGGAGTGGGGTGCACCAGGACAGAGCGTCCGGGTCCTAGTCCGCGAGATCAACCCGAAGCTGTGGTTGTCCGGCGGCATCACCTTGGCGGAGAAGACCGCCACCAAGTAGGCGCAAGGAGCATGCGGAGGGGCCCACAGTCGAGAACTGTGGGCCCCTCCGCATGCGCACTGGTCCAGATAACGCCTTGGACGTCCATCTGGGGCTTGCCTGCACAGGCGCGCGGTGTAGGCAGCAATGGTGCGCCCCGGCCCGCTCAGGCCCAGGTCGTGAGATTTGGGTCTGAGCGGGCCGGGGCCGACCTCTTTGCCCTCGGCGGCAACCGGCCGTTCGCGCTGGCAGGATGTTTGGTCAGTAGGCTCCGGTAAGCGTCACCGGCGGATGAGGCATCGGCGGCTCTAGCTGCATCACTACGGCCTTCGGTTCGGTGAAGAACTCCCGGCTGAAGTTGCCGCCCTCGCGGCCAACTCCCGAGGCGCCCACGCCGCCGAACGGAGCACGCAGGTCGCGGATGAAGAAGCAATTCACCCAAACTGTGCCGACCCGGAGGGAAGCGGAGACGCGGTGCGCCTTGACCAGATTCTCGGTAAACAGCATCGCATTCAGCCCGTAGGGGCTGTCATTCACCTCGTGCACGACCTCGGCTTCGGTGTCGAACGGGGTGATGGTTACGATCGGCCCGAAGATCTCTTCGCGCTGGTGCGGTGCGTCGCGGTGCAGCCCGGTGATCACGGTGGGGCGGATGGTCCAACCGTCGCCCAGTGAACCGGTGACCAGCTTGCCGCCGGCTTCTTCAATCGTGTCGAAGTAGCCGCGTACCTTCGTGTAGTGCTCTTCACTCGCGAGCGGACCGATCTGGGTGGCAGGATCTTTCGGGTCGCCGACAACCATCGCGTCCGCCGCGGCAGTGAACCGCTCAGTGAACTCGTTAAGGATGGAGCGTTCGACATAGATCCGGCTTCCGGCGAGACAGACCTGGCCCGCGTTAGTGAAAATCGCCCGGATGGACCAGCTGATGGCGTTATCGAGGTCGGCGTCGGCGAAGACAACGTTGGCACCCTTGCCACCGAGCTCCAGGCTAACCGGGGTGAGATTGGCGCTCGCAGCTCGGGCAATCACCCTCCCCGTGTTCGACTCTCCTGTGAACGTGATTCGGTCGACGTCGGGATTCTCGGTGAGTGCCTGACCGACCGAGTCGGGGCCGAAACCGTGGACGACGTTCAAGACACCGGCCGGGATGCCGGCTTCCAGGGCCAGACGGGCCAGGATGGTAGCCGAAGCGGGGCTATCCTCGGCGGGCTTCAAAACGACGGTGTTGCCCCACGCCAGTGCTGGCGCGACCTTCCAGCTTTCAAGCATCATCGGAAAGTTCCACGGCGCAATCGCGGCGACAACTCCGGCGGCCTCGTATCGGGTGTACGTGTGGTGGCCGGAGTCCATCGGCAGGACATCAGCGGGGCTGAGATGCGCGTGGTCGGCGAAGAATCGGAAATTCTGGGCGGTCCGGGCGACGTCGTTACCCAGGCTTTGCGTGATTGGCTTGCCCATGTCGCGGGTGTCGGCCATCGCGAGTTCCTCGCCGTGCTCGATGATCAGGTCGGCGAACCTGTTGATCAGTTCACGGCGTTTGCCGGCCGTCATCCGCGGCCAGGGGCCCTCGTCGAATGCGCGGCGGGCGGCGGCGACAGCCAGTTCCGCGTCGGCTTTGTTACCGAGCGCGATCTCCGCCCATGGTTCGCGGGTGTACGGGTCGATGCTCGGGAAGGTCTCCCCCGAGATTGACGGGATTTCCTGGCCATCGATGATGTGACCGAATGTCTGCATGGCCTGGGGCCTTTCTTGGTGTGCCGGGCGGGCGTTTTGGCCCGCCCGGCGGGTTGTGAGCTGTTTACTTGCCGGGGACGTAGACCATCTCGTCGAGGTCCACGGGAGCGGGGATGGCGCCCTGGCCGACCATGATCTCGTTCCAGACTTCAAGGTTTTCTGCGCTGGCCGATCCGGCGACCCACTCGGGCAGCTTGATCTTGGCAGCGAGTTCCGGCGTGGTCTTGCTATAGGTCGGAACAATCTCACGGGCGGCGTCGGGGTTCTCGGCGAGAAGCGCATTGGCCTTTTCGAGCGCACGAATGAACGCAGCAGTGGTATTCGGGTTCGCCTTGACAAAGTCGGCGGTCATGCCGAGGCCGGAGAGCGGAACGCCCGCAGTCGGGCCGGAGAAGTTCGCGAAAAGCTTCTTGGCGCCGGCTTCGTTTGCGGCGGTCTGGAACGGTTCGACCAGCCACACCGCGTCGACGCCGCCGGACTGCAGGGTCGGCACCATATCGGGGAACGGCAACTCGAGGAACTCGACCTTGCTCACGTCCATTCCGGCTTCTTCCATCAGGACCTTGATGGTGAGCTCGCCGGTGTTCTTGAGCGTGTTGACGGCAACCTTCTTGCCTTCGAGGTCCTCGATCGAGTTGATGCCGGAATCCGCCTTGACGTAGACGCCGTTGCTTTCCTCATTGCCACGCACGCCCTCGGCAACGATGTTGATCCCGACCCCGCCGCTCTGCGCGAGCAGGAACGAGGGGTAGGTCGCGAAGGCAGCCTGCATGTCGCCGGCGATCATGGCCGGAACCGCGGCGGCGCCGCCCTGCGCGGGCTGGGCGGTCACCTCGAGGCCCTCGTCCTCGAAGAATCCCTCGTCGATGGCAATGAAAACGGATGCCTGGTCGGCGACGGGGGTGATTCCGACGAGCAATTCCGTCGTCTCAGGCTGACCGTCACCGGCAGGCGCGGGTGCACCATCAGCGGGTGCTGCGGCGTTGCCTCCCGAGCAGGCGGCGAGGCTGAGAGCCAGCGCTGATGCCGCGGCGATGCCGAGCCAGGTCTTCTTCGTACGAACTGTTTCTGATGTGATGGGCACGTTTCCTCCTTGAAATAGTGCAGTGATTGGTGATGCTGGGACTTTTAGGCGAGGTCGGCCACCGGAGTGGCGACATCGTCGTTCTCGGGATGACGGATGAGGCGGGCGACCTCGCCGCGCAGCCGGATGAATTCCGGGTCCTCTTTCGTCTCGATCTGGTCGCGGCTATCCGACAACGGGATGTCGAGCGTGGTGACCACGAAAGTCGGCGGCTTGGAGAGCACAACCACCCGGTCGGCCAGATAGACGCTCTCGTCGATGTCGTGCGTGACGAAGAGGATGGTCATGTTGAACTTCTTCTTCACCGACAGCACCAGATCTTCGAGGTCTTCCCGGGTTTGGGCGTCGACGGAGGCGAACGGCTCGTCCATCAATAGGATTTTCGGGCGGTAGGCAAGGGCGCGCGCGATCGCGACGCGCTGCTGCATGCCGCCGGACAACTGGGACGGGAAGCGGTCCTCAAACCCGGTCAGACCGACAGCTGAGAGCGACTCGGCGACGCGCTCCTCCAGATCGGCCTTGCTCAGGCCGAGTTTCGCGAGGGGGAACTTCACGTTCGCTGCAACGGTAAGCCACGGAAACAGCGATCCGCGGTAGTCCTGGAAAACCATCGCGAGGCCCTCCGGTACAGAAGTGATCTCGTCACCAAGGAAGGTCAGGTCGCCGCCAGTAGGGCGCATCAGTCCAGCCATGGTCCGCAACAGGGTTGTTTTGCCGCAGCCTGACGGGCCGACGATGGAGACAAGTTCGCCAGGCTGGACCTCGAAAGTGATGTCTTTGAGTGCGAGGTGCGCCTTCGCGCCCGTTCCGTAAGTGTGGGTGAGGTGGGAGACGTTGAGCATGTTTGTTCCTTGTGGTCTAGGCAGTTTCGCGACCGGAGCTGCGCTGCCAGGCGAGAATGCGGCGCTCGATGAGCGTGAGAACGGTGTTGAGCAGGAAGCCAATGATTCCGAGGAGGACGATTCCGGCCCACATGTCAAGGAACCCGAACCCGCGCTGTGCCTGCACAATCGAGAAGCCGATGCCGCTGGAGGCCGCGACCATCTCAGAAATGACCATGAGAATGAGAGCCAGTGAGAGGCTGGTCCGGACACCTGCCAGGATCTTCGGAGCGGCGCCCGGCAGAACGATTCGGGTGAGCCGTCCGAGGAATCCGATCCGGAACACGGTGGCCGTCTCGTACTTCAGCTCTTCGATGGACCGAACGCCTTCGATGGTGTTCAGCAGGATCGGCCAGGCTGTGCCAAAGGCGATCAGCAGCACCCGCATTTCATCGCCAGTGCCGAAAAGCACGAGGAAGATCGGCAGCAGCGCTGGCGGCGGCACTGCCCGGAGGAACTGGATGATGGGGTCGATGTAGTCGCCGACCTTGCGGCTGAGCCCGATCACGGTGCCCAGGGCGACGGCAACCACCACGGAGACACCGAACCCTAACAGCATCCGTCCAAGGCTTGGCAGCACGTCGCCCTGCATGCTTGGAGTGAGAATGCCGTTCGCCCCGGGGAACCAGAGCAGTGCGGCTCGTTCAAAGATGCGGGCCGGCTGCGGGAAGAACGGCGAAGGAAAGGCGACCGTCGCTACCTGCCAGAGGGTGACTAGGACAGCCAACACCACCCATCGCAGAGCGAACCGCCCCCACCATTGGCGTCTGGCTGTCTGCTTCTCGGAGCCCTGGCGTGATCTGCTGGCGCTAGGCACCGCTGTGGTGAGCGCCATTACGCCACTCCCTCTTTCTTCCAGGCGAACATCTTGCGTTCGACGGCAACCAGCACCAGATTCACGACGACGCCGATAAGACCGGCAACGATGGTTCCCGCGAACACCAGCGACGTGTCGCCGCCGCCCGAACTGATCCGCAGAATGTAGGCGCCGATACCACTTGCCGAACCGGCAAGCAGTTCGGCACTGATGGTTACGATCAGCGCGATTGCCGCTGAAATCCGTACCCCTGTGGCGGCCAGCGGTGCCGCATAGGGCAGGCTCACCCGGGCCAGGATGCCGATCCGGCTGAGACGGAAAGTGCGGGCGGTTTCCTTGGCCACCGGATCTACATCCCGCACGCCATAGACAGTATTGAAGAAGATCGGCCACAGGGAGGCGTACACCACGAGCGCGATCTTCATGTCGGTTCCTTGGCCGAACACGAGGATGGCAAGAGGGATGAGGGCGACCGAGGGAATCGGCCGCATGAATTCGACGACGGCCGACGACGCCTCATACGCGATGCGGAATGATCCCAGCACCAAACCGAGCGGAACAGCCACGATGATCGCAATGCCAAGGCCGACAGCCCATGCGGTGAGGGTAGAACCGACGTCGCCGAGGAACTCGGGATCTACCAGGAGCCCGGCCGTGTCAGTCAGCACGCGGGACATCGGAGGCAGGATGCTCGCCGGCACGATGCCGAACCGCGATACTGACTCCGCGAGCAACAACAGTACGGCGACGCCGGCCAGGCCGCGGGTGACCTTGGTGCTCGTCCCGCGGTGGACAGGCAAGGTGGCGACGGCGGTCATGCCGACATCCGCACAGGCACGACAATGGAGCCCAGTGACGTGAATTGCACGGAGACCTCGTCGCCATCCTGGATGAACACGGCGTCCGTCAAGCCACCGGTCAGCACGATCGACCCTGCTTCGATCGCCTCACCGCGAGCCGCGAGGGCATTGGCGGCAAGTGCCAAGGCCTCGGCGGGGTGGCCCTGCACCGCGGCCCCTGTCGCGGTGTCGACAACAGACCCGTTGATGCGCAGCACGCACGCCTCCAGGGCGAGGTCCAGCCCGATTGGTGAAACGGACGTTGCCCCGACCACGAATCGCGCACTGGAGGCGTTGTCCGCAACGACGTCGGGCATGGCGAAGCTAAAATCGCGATAACGGCTGTCGATTACTTCGAGCCCTGCGTGCACCGAGGCGACAGCGCGCATGGCGGATGCAGCCGTCACTCCCGGCCCCTCCAGCCGTTCGCCGAGCACGAAGACGATCTCAGGCTCGACCCGGGGGTGAATGAGTTCATCGAGTGGGATCGGCACACCGGCTTCGAGCACCATTTTGTCCGTGATCACGGCGGTCAGTGGGGAGTCGATTCCCATGCGTTGCTGCTTGGCGCGGGAGGTGAGTCCAAGCTTGACGCCGATGACCGTGTGCCCGTCAGCTTGCTTGCGCTCGATCAGCAGTCGCTGGGCGGCGTATCCCGTCTCCAGGTCAAGCCCGGGCCACTCGTCGGTGATGCGACCGCGGTCTGTGCGGCTGGCCTCTGCGTCGAGCAGGATGTCGGCGACCTTCTCGGTAGTCCATTCTGTTGTCGTCACGCTGCGGCCTCCGTCGTTGCTGTGGCGAAACGAGCGCTCACGGATCCGAGGTGAGCGAACGTAGCGGTGATGGTGTCGCCGGCGGCAATCGGGATGGCAGCGGTGATCGATCCGGCCATTACTACTGAGCCGGCCTCGAGGGTCTGGCCGAGGGATCCGAGCTTGTTGGCCAGCCAGAGCACGCCGTTGAGCGGGTGGCCCAGCACCGCGGCGCCGGCGCCGGTGGCGGCCACCTCGCCGTTCTTGGCAAGCACACACCCGGCAAGCCCCAGATCCGCGACATCGAGCTGCACCGGACGAGTACCCAGAACCAAGGCTCCCGACGAGGCGTTGTCCGCGATCGTGTCTGAGAGCCCTATTTTCCAGTCCGCTATGCGGGAGTCGATGATTTCGAGGGATGCGATGGCGTAGTCGATAGCCCCGATCACGTCGGCGACGCTCAGCCCCGGACCGCGCAGGTCCTTCTTGAGTACAAACGAGATTTCGGGTTCGATTCTTGGGCTGATGAATCCACTAAGATCGATGCTCGAGCCGTCGAGAATCATGTCGCTGAACAAGTGCCCAAAGTCCGGTTGGGAGACACCGAGCTGGCGCTGCATTGCGAGCGACGTCAGGCCGACCTTGTAGCCGGCCACAACCCGACCCTGTTCCTTCCACCGTTCCACTTGGTGCAGCTGGATGCGGTACGCATCTTCCACCCGCAGGCGCGGAACTTCCTCCGTCAGCGGGCGCACCGGCCGGCGGGTTGCATATGCCTCAAGCAAGCTCTCGGCCCGGGCGCCGATCTCTGCCTTTGAGTACTCAGTCTCGTCGTTCAAGTGTGACCTCGTTGTCGTCGAACTAACTCTTCGTGGGATTACGCTAGACCATATTATTCAACATGTCGAATACCCTGAATTACCTGCTTCTGGCCGCATCTCGCGGCAATTCATCATGTTCAATGCTAGGATTCTGCAGATGAGTGATCTTCTCGACGGCGGCATCAGCCCCAGATTCGACCGGGTGGCGAGCGACCGTACTTCGCGGGCAGAAGCGGTCGCGCAGCAGGTGAGCGAGTTGATTTCGCGTCAGAATGTCCAGCCGGGCGCGCGGCTGGGCCGCAAATCCGATCTACGAGACCAGTTCGGCGTCGCTGCATCCACTCTTAACGAGGCCGTCCGCTTGCTCGAAAGCCGCGGACTGGTCGAAACGCGACCGGGCCCGCAGGGCGGCATCTTTGTTGCGAAGCCCACCGCGCAAATCCGTCTCAGCCATCTGATCCTCGGACTCGATGCCAATTCCCTGTCCGTCGCCGACGCACTCGAAATTCGCAATGCGCTTGAGTTGCCCCTGGCTGCGCATGCAGCCCTCCGCGCTGATCGCGACAGCCTGGCCCGGCTGGAACGCATCGTCCGTCGGATGGGGGAACTTCAAGACGATCCTGCGGAGTACCTGAGTCAGAACTGGCAGCTACATGAAGAGATTGCCCGGATGTCGAGCAACGAACTTCTACGCACGATTTACCTCTCTCTGCTAGACACCGCCCGCCAGTCGCTCCGAGAGGTAGCGCCCGACGCGCAGTTCCGCGAAGCATGGCAGGAGAATTGGGCGCTGCACCGCGAACTGGTTGATGCGATCTCGTCGGGCAGCCCGGGACGGGCCCGGATCGCGGCCGAGCGCCATGCACCCTACGCGGAACGACTCAACGAAAGCGTCTCGTAGCGACCGCCGCTTTAACTGGCCAGACTGGACTAAGCGCCGATAGCACTTCTCGGCCGGCGCCAGCCCGAGTAAATTATCCTTCCTCTCAGGACCATCACACACGGAACGGCGATAAAATATAAGCACGGTGATGGATCCCGCCGGAGCTCGCAGCTCGAACCGCCGTGTGGCTGATGGTTCCTACCTTTCGAGAAAGGTAGGAACCATGTTGAGGACTCCAAGATTCCAGAGTTCCATCCCTCCTTCTGCGTACCGCTCGCTGCCCACATACCGTAGGGTGGCCTTGGCTTGTCTCCGCTTCCTGTTCCCGCAGCAACTGAGCGCCTCAGCCAGACACGTCAGTTTCCGGCGTTCAAACGAGAAGCACTCAGAGGCGCCGGCGGGCGGCGGGCTGACCCAAACCGTGCATGAACCGGAGACTGGAGGGACAGCGGTGGATAAGTCAGACGCATCACGACCCGCCACTGGCTCCGTCTTAGTCGGGGTAATACCGGGTCAACGGCCAGCCGTGGTGCGGCGGGCAGCAGTCCTGGCCGCCGACCTTGGAGTGGATTTGGTGTGCGTTCACGTAGACGTCTCCACCTATGAGGAGACTCGGCCTGATGGGTCTACCGTTCTGTTACCTATCGACTCCGACGGCGACTTCAGCTACGTGGAACAGACTGCCGAAGAGATCCGGGCCAATCTGTCCGTGGCTCTGACAGACTGCCGGGTGACTTGGTCATTCCGGACCATGGCTGGTGAACCGGCGCGCACCTTATCTGATGCCGCAGATTCAATCGGCGCATCAATGATCGTGGTGGGAACGCGTGAACCGGGCGTAATCCACGCCCTCGAGGAAGTTCTTGTCGGGTCCGTGGCCGTTCATCTGGCCCATCATCAGCACCGGCCGGTGCTGATTATCCCGCTCGACCCCCGACCCTTCGAGTAGTGACCTGAACAGCAACGGTGGACCTAGTTGTGCCGGGCAGATATCTGGCACAGCAGTAGTGCCGTGGTGTCATACCAGGGTGTGATCAGAGAGTGTGGCCCACTCCTTCAGGTTTGGCCACACCTAATGACCGTCGCCGGGCATCTTATTCCGGAATCGTGGTGATGGCTTGCTGTGCCTGACGAGACTGATGTAACGGTTAAGTTGCAACATTCACCACTGATTGGAGCAGCAGCATGTCATCGATTACGAAATCCAGGGCACGCAGAATGGCCGCGGCCGTTGTCGTTACAGGCTTGGTTACTGCCGGAGGTGCAGGAGTCGCCTCGGCCACTGAAACAGATGTGGCAACAACCGGAAGTGCAGAAGCCACTTCGGCAGCCGAAACGCAGATTCAGTTCGTCACGATCGATGCTGAGAGAGTGTTCATCACACCGGGTGTGGTCGGGCAGAACGAGCCGGTCGTCGAAGATACCGCCGACCAAACTTCCGCGCAGGCTACGGAGGACGAGCAGCTGGCCCCGGGCGATGAAACCGAGACCGGGGAAAACCCGGCTGAGGGAGAAAAGCCTGCCGCGGAACCGGTAATCCAAGGACCTGGTGATGAGGACCCGATCGAGGAGCAGCCCACTCCTGAACCGGTAGAGGAAGAGCCGGTGGCCGAGGAGGCTGCCCCGGAACCGGTCCAGCCGAGCCATGCTTGGAAGGCTGTCAAGGCCGAATCGGACGCCAAGTGGAAAGCAGCGAAGGCCAATGGGCAGGGCGATTGGAAAGCTGTAAAACACTCCGGGATGGCCGACTGGAAGGCTGCCAAGCATGAAGGGAAGCCGCATTGGAAGTCGGACAACCATGGTGGCAAATCACACTGGGACTCGGACAAACGCGGGCTTGATGTGAAGAAGGACTCCAAGCACGAAGGCTCTTCCGAGAAGAACGGCCACGGGGACGACTAACCAGTCGATCCCATGCAGCTAGGGCTGCCTTGGAGCGCGGAGCAGCAACGCCTGTCGAAAGGCAGCAGAAGGGCCCTGCAGCAGCGGGGCCCTTCTGCCTGCTCAGTTCGTTTTAACCGGTCTGCGCCATTGGGGGGGACTTCTGTCCGATCGGAACGCCCTGCCTGGAGTTCTTGAGCAGAGCGCAGGTTGCATGAGATCACCAAGGCCGCTGGAAGTCCAGCGTGTCCGGCGACAGCGGCACCCGTAACCGCCCCTCGGTGGCAGGGCACGCCGAAACGACGCGGCATCTACCCGCCCCTGTCAGTAGAGTTCCGGCGGGCGTAAACTCAGCCTGTGCCGGCCCTGTCCGCGGGATCCATCCGCCCGGCCTGCAGCCGCATATGGAGGAGCCCGCCATGGTTGTCCTGACCAAAAGTCACGTGACCGGTTTGACCCGGGAGCAATATGAAGGACTCGCCGCCGTTCTCACCGACAAGCTCAAGGCTGCTCCCGGATTCATCGCTCACTATGCTTGGGAGCATGAAGACGGAATGAGCGTTGTGGAGATTTGGGATAGCGACGAACAACACGATGCCTGGTTCGAAAACAACGTCAAGCCAAACCTGCCGGTGCAAGTCATCCCGGAGAAGCACGAACTGGTAAACAAGGTGACGGCCTAGGCAGAGTCGTCCCCACTCTGTTTCCCAAAACGGCGCTTGACCGCGGCTATTTCAGCAAGCCCGTGCCGCTCATGCAGCCCCGAGCATGAGAAAACCCCTCCCGACTGGCTGTGCCAAGTCAGAAGGGGCAGCGGAGCCCCCTGCCGGATTCGAACCGGCGACCCCCTGTTTACAAGACAGGTGCTCTGGCCAACTGAGCTAAGGAGGCGAGCTGGCCCGCGGACCAGTGTGCCGGACAAAACCGGCTAGATAAGGTTAGCCCAGGCGGCGGCTCCGCGTGAAACTCGGGAGCCGCCGCCTGCCGCGCCGGGCACCGGCGCGGCGAATGGATTAGGCGCGGGCGTCGATGACGCCCTGGGCGAACTGCTGGAAGTCGTTGTCAGTGTTCGGGTCCCACTTCTTCCCGTCCACGTAGACCGTCGGCGTGCCGCCCACCTGGTACTCGGAGAAGGTCTGGTTCACGAACTTGGCCCAGGGACGGAATTCGCCGTCGTCAATGCAGGAGGATACATCGGTGGCTCCGGCGGTTTCGGCAATGCTGGCCAGGGTGGCGTTGTCCAGCCCGGCCCCACCTTCGGTGGGCTGCTGGGAGAACAGCTGCGTCACGTAGTCGTTGAAGACCTCGGGGTTGGAGTCGGCGACACAGGCCACGGCGTTGGCAGCACGGGACGAGTAGTTGGTGGTCGACACCCGGTCAAGGAAGGTCGCCACCCGGTACTCGACGGTTGCGTCGCCGGAGGAGGTGAGGTCGGTGAGATACCCGCCATACTGGCCTTCAAAGCTCTTGCAGACGGGGCAGCCCATGTCCACGTACATCACGATGCTGGCGGGCTCGCCCTTGGGCGCGGCGGCCACACCGCCCGGCACAATGACGTCGCCCTCGGCAGAGGCGGGCGCAGGGATGTTCGCCACATCCACCTGGACGGGATCGGTGTCCGCCAGCCCGTCCTGGGTGACGGTGATGCCGCCGAAGGCGTTACCGTGAGCCGGCGCAGCACCGGCGTCGGCAATCTGACCGCGCTGGTTGGTGATCACCACTGCGGCAATCACACCAATGATCACCAGTACGGCGACCACCACCCCGCCCTTGACCAGCAGCGAATTGCGCTTTTCCCGCTTCTGCTGTGCCTCGCGCATCTGGCGGGCCTTGTCGCGGGCCGCTGCGGTGCGCTCGGCCTTGGTCGGCTTAGGGCTGTTTTGGTGAGCCATGAATCCTCGCGTCTTGTCGGTCTGCTTCGCCCGGGGCAGGGCACATCAGCACCAGTTTAGTTGCAACTTCAACGTTCGGGCGGCATCAGTGGCCGCGTTCACGTTTGTACTTGTGGGAACGATCCGGGGAAGCCACAGGTTTCCATTCCTTATAAGGTCATCTTCAGGACGACTTCACACAAAGGAGAGTCAATTGGCGAATTCCGCTCAGAACGGCAAGGACGCAGAAGGACGCCAGTATGGTGAGTACGACCTGATCGTCGTCTCCAATCGGCTGCCGGTGGACCACACCATCGACGAGGACGGGCAGGGCGAGTGGCGCCGGTCGCCCGGCGGACTGGTTACGGCGTTGGCGCCGGTGATGGCCAAGACCGAGGGTGCCTGGGTGGGCTGGCCAGGTGTCCCGGACCAGGAAGTAGAGCCGTTCGACCACGACAATATGCATCTGGTGCCGGTGGCCCTCAGCGCCGACGACGTTGAGCTGTATTACGAAGGCTTTTCCAACGCCACGCTCTGGCCGCTCTATCACGACGTGACCGCCGCACCGGAATTCCACCGCACGTGGTGGGAGTGCTACAAGAGGGTCAACCGGCGCTTCGCCGAGGCCACTGCGGAGATCGCCGCCGAGGGCGCCACCATCTGGGTGCAGGACTACCAGCTGCAACTGGTTCCCAAGTTGCTGCGGGAGGCCAGACCGGACCTGCGGATCGGCTTCTTCAACCACATTCCGTTCCCGCCGCTGGAGATCTTCGCCCAGCTCCCGTGGCGCCGGCAGGTGATCGACGGTCTGCTCGGCGCCGATCTGCTGGGTTTCCAACGGCCCAGCGACACCAGCAACTTCCTGCGCTGTGTGCGCCGCTTCAGCGGTTTCAATGTGCGTCAGCAGCAGGTGCAAGTGGAAAACAACGACGGCGGTGTCCGCCTCTGCAGGGCCGGCGCCTTCCCGATTTCCATCGACGTGGAGCACATCAGCGAACTGGCCCACCGGCCGGACGTGATTGCCCGGTCGGAACAGATCCGACACGAACTGGGCGACCCGGACACCGTGCTGCTCGGCGTGGACCGGCTGGACTACACCAAGGGCATCGGGCACCGGATCAAGGCCTACGGCGAGCTGCTCGAGGACGGCAAGGTGGACGTGGAGAACGCGGTGCTGATCCAGGTAGCCTCGCCCAGCCGCGAACGGGTGGAATCCTACCGGCTGCTCCGGGAGGAAATCGAAGGGGCTGTCGGCCGGATCAACGGAACCTTCGACACGCTGGAGAACACCGCCATCCGCTACCTGCACCACAGTTATCCGGTGGAGGAGATGGTGGCGCTCTATCTGGCCGCCGACGTGATGCTGGTGACGGCGTTGCGCGACGGGATGAACCTGGTGGCCAAGGAATACGTTGCCTCCCGCAAGGAAACGGACGGGGCACTGGTCCTCAGCGAGTTCGCCGGTGCCGCCGACCAGCTCAAGCAGGCGATTCTGGTCAACCCGCACGACATCGACGGGCTCAAGGAAGCCATTGTCCGGGCGGTCAACATGCCGCCGGCCGAGGCAAGCCGCCGGATGCGGGCCATGCGCCGGCAGATCCTGCAGAACGACGTGGAGCATTGGTCGCGCTCGTTCCTGAAGGCGCTGGAGAACGCGGGCACCCGTGACTGAGCAGGGCCCCGGCGCCGTCCCGGCGGAACTGCGCGCCGCACTGGAAGATCTGGCCGGAGCGGAGATACTTCTCATCGCCTTGGATTTCGACGGCGTGCTGGCACCGATCGTGCCGCGGGCCGAGGATGCCCGGCCGCTGCCGGACTCGGCCGCTGCCGTCGCCGCGTTGGCTGACCTGCCGCGGACGTCCACCGCCTTCATCTCCGGCCGGGCGCTGGCCAGCCTGCGCACCGTGGCCGGCCCCGACGCCCGGACCCTGCTGATCGGCTCCCACGGCGGCGAAGTCTTCACCGGCCCGGACAGCCCGCCGCTGGTGTTGGACGAGCCCCAACAGCAAGCGCTGGCAGCCGCCACCGCCGTCGTTGAAAAGGTTGTGGCCGCCCACCCGGGCACGCGGCTGGAAGCCAAGCCGGCCGGCGTCGTGCTCCATACCCGTACCGCCGCCGATGAAGTTGCGGCGGCAGCCACCGAGCAGGCCAGAGCCGCGCTGCAGGAGATCCCCGGGCTGCTGGTCAGCGACGGCAAGCGCGTGCTGGAGACGTCGGTGCTCAGTGCGGACAAGGGCCAGGGCATCGGCCTGCTACGCACTTTTACCGGCGCCACGGCCGTTTTCTTCGCCGGCGACGACGTCACCGACGAGCACGCCTTCGCCGTCCTTCGGGATACCGACGTCGGCGTCAAGGTGGGGCCGGGCGCCACGGCGGCGCAATACCGGGTGGAGTCGCCGCAGGCGTTCGCTGCCACGCTGGCTCAGTTGGCCGATCTCCGGGCGGCTGCGCTGCGGGTGTAGCGCCGGGCAACTGTATCTCCGGGCAGCCGTAGCTCCGCGCACTGGTGTCGGCTTGAACCGGCCAGCTGGGCAGGCGATGCGGCGACACAGGCTCTCCAGCGGTGCTTCGCTGGGTGCTTTGACAGCCGTGGCATACTAAGGGGCGTGAGCCGCCTCACTCTGTGGGTGCGGCGAGCCGCTTGGAAACTGAATATTCACCCATCACTACGGATCGTCGGGCACGTACCTGCCCGTGAAGGGAAAATCATTATGGCAACGGTAACGTTCGATCATGCCACTCGGCTGTACCCGGGCACCGATAAGCCCGCGGTGGACAGCCTCAATCTGGAGATTGCCGACGGCGAGTTCCTGGTTCTGGTCGGCCCGTCCGGCTGCGGCAAGTCCACTTCGCTGCGGATGCTGGCCGGCCTCGAAGACGTCAATGCCGGGCGGATCCTGATTGGCGACCGGGACGTGACCGACGTACCGCCCAAGGACCGCGACATCGCGATGGTGTTCCAGAACTACGCGCTCTATCCGCACATGTCCGTGGCCGACAACATGGGCTTCGCCCTGAAGATCGCCGGCGTGTCCAAGGAAGAACGTGCCGAGCGGGTCCGCGAGGCCGCCAAGCTGCTGGATCTGGAAGAGTATCTGGACCGCAAGCCCAAGGCGCTCTCCGGCGGCCAGCGTCAGCGTGTGGCCATGGGCCGGGCGATCGTGCGCAACCCGCAGGTGTTCCTGATGGACGAACCGCTCTCCAACCTTGACGCCAAGCTGCGTGTGCAGACCCGCACCCAGATCGCCTCGCTGACCCGCCGACTGGGCGTCACCACCGTCTACGTCACCCATGACCAGGTGGAAGCCATGACCATGGGCGACCGCGTTGCCGTGCTCAAGGACGGCGTCCTGCAGCAGGTGGATACCCCGCGCGCCCTCTACGACCGGCCGGCGAACGTGTTCGTGGCGGGCTTCATCGGCTCCCCCGCCATGAACCTGCTGGAACTGCCAGTGACCGACGGCGGTGTCCAGTTCGGCGGCATGACCTATCCGGTGCCGCGGGACCTGCTCGGCGAAGCGCACGGCAGCACGGTGACGCTGGGCGTCCGTCCGGAGGACCTGGAGCGGGCCCCGGACAACCACGGCCTTGCGGTGTTCGTGGACGTGGTCGAAGAGCTCGGCGCCGATGCCTACGTTTACGGACACACCGAACTGGACGGCAAGCGTTACGAGATCACCGGTCGCGTCGATGGACGGACGCCGCCGGTAGCCGGCAGCACCGTCTACGTGCGCCCCAAGGAGGGCCACGTGCATCTGTTCGACACACAGACCGGGCTGCGGCTGGGCGAGCATGCACCCGGAACTCCGGAAGCTTCAGTGGAGGACCTCAACGCCCCGGTGGAGGCCGGAAAGACAGCCGACTAGGTCCACGCCTAGGATGTAGTCACTATGGCTGCTCACTCCGGCACCGGCGGCCCCGTCCGGGGCACCGCCGACACTGCTCTTTCCGGTGGGGCCGCGGCGATCGCTTCTTTGAGCATCACCGCGGCCACCACCGACGAGCGGCTTCTTGACCTGCCATGGCATTTGGCCTTGGAAGACTGGCCGGCTGAAAATCTGGCGGCGTTGCCGCGAGGCCTGTCCCGGCACGTGGTCCGGTTCGCTCCGCTGGGTGCAGGCGTGGTGGCCATCAAGGAGACCGCCGAAGAGCCGGCGCGGCACGAATACCAGATGCTGCGCAAGCTGCAGCGGCTGGGCATTCCTTGTGTGGAACCGGTAGCCGTGATGACCGGGCGGATGCGCACGGATGGATCGGCCCTGCAGCCGGTGCTGGTCACCCGGCACCTTCGCTTTTCGCTCCCCTACCGGGCCCTGTTTTCCCAAACCCTGCGCCGGGAGACCCTGACCCGCTTGATCGATGCACAGGCGCTGCTGATGGTCCGCCTGCATCTGGTCGGTTTCTATTGGGGCGACGTCTCACTGTCCAACACGCTCTTCCGCAGGGACGCCGGCGCATTCGCGGCGTACTTGGTGGACGCCGAAACCGGTGAATTGCACCCGCAGCTCTCCGACGGCCAGCGGGAACATGACCTTGAGATAGCCCGGGTGAATATCGCTGGCGAGATGATGGATTTGGTCGAGGGCGGCCTGCTGGAAGACAAAGTGGACCCGGTGGCAACCAGTGAGCGGATCATGGACAGCTACCGAAAGCTCTGGGCAGAGCTGACAGCCGAGGAGTCGTTCGACCTAGGCGAGCGGTGGCGGGTCAACGCCCGCATCCGGCGGCTGAACGATCTCGGGTTCGACGTTGAAGAGTTCTCCATCAAGAGCACAGCCGACGGAACCAGCATCCGTCTCCAGCCCAAAGTGGTGGACGCCGGGCACCACCAGCGCCGTCTGCTCCGGCTCACCGGCCTGGACGTCCAGGAAAACCAGGCCCGGCGGCTGCTCAACGATCTGGACGCCTACCGCGCGGACCATTATTCGGAGCAGAGCGAGGAGGTCAGCGCCCACAGCTGGGTCCGCCACGTCTTTGAACCGATCGTCAAGGCCATCCCGCGCGAGCTGGCGGGAAAGCTGGAACCGGCCGAAGTGGTCCACGAGGTGCTCGAGCATCGTTGGTACGTCTCGGAAGACCAAGACCGGAACGTGCCGCTGGCGGAGGCCGTGCAATCCTATGTCGACTCAGTGTTGCGCCACCGGCGGGACGAGGCGGCCATCATGCTGAATCCGGACGAGCGGACCGCTGCGGCCTTGGACGCCGCCGAGACCGACGAGGGCTGACTCGCCTCAGGCTTGCTGCTGCACCGCCATCTTGCTGAACACCGCCACCAGGAAGTCCGAAGACTGTGTGAAGGGCCGCAGGTCCCAGGTGGACAAGCGCAGGTCCGATGCTAATCCGGCGGCGGAAGCGTCGGAGAAGAACTCGTCGAAGTCGTAGCCCCGGCCGGCACCGAACCCGGTCACGAGCCGGCCGCCAGGAGCCAGATGGCGGGACAATTTCCCCAACACTTCACCCGCGGTGCCCGGGGCGAGGAACGTCAGCACGTTTCCGGCGCTGACGATCACGTCGAACGGCTCGGCGATGCCCTGGGCGGGCAGATCCAGTTCGGCCAGGTCGCCCACCAGCCAGGTGCAGTCCGGATGGTCCTTGCGGGCAGCTTCGATCAACTCAGGATCCACATCGACGCCCACCACGGTGTGACCGCGACGGGCCAGCTCGCCGCCCAGCCGGCCCGGGCCGCATCCGGCGTCGAGGATACGGCTGCCGCGGGGCACCATCGCATCAATCAGCCGGGCTTCACCGTGCAGGTCGGTGCCGGCGGCCCGCATCTGTTCGAAGCGCTGGATGTACCAGGCCGAATGGCCCGGGTTCTGGCGCTTCATTTCTTCCCACAGCGTCTCTTTCCTCATGGCACTAGCCTACGCGCGGGCCAACCGTCTGCCGCCGGCCACAACCCGCAGCCGACAGTCTGGCCATCCACTGCCTGGTTGCGTCAGCGGCAGCGACTCCGCGGCCGCTCAAGATGTGATCTGCTCCGCCACGCTCTGGGGCAAGGCCTTGCCCGGGTTGAGCAGCCGCTGCGGGTCAAACACTTCCTTCAGCCGGCGCTGCAGCTCCAGTACCTCTTCGCTCTGCTCGCGGCCGAGCCACCGCACCTTGAATTGCCCCACCCCGTGCTCGCCAGTGATCGTGCCGCCCAAGGCCAGGGCTACATCGATGGACTCGTCCAGCGCCGCGTTGAGCGCCGGCACCTTCGCCACCTCTCCGGGGCCCACCCAGAAAGTGGGATGCAGGTTGCCGTCCCCGGCGTGGGCCACCACCTTGAGTCCGACGCCGTATCGTTCGGCGATTTCCTGCAATTTGTGGATGTAGTGCACCAATTGGGATCGGGGCACTGCCACGTCCTCGCCGACCCGGAAATCGTCGTCCACCTCGGCTCCGCGGCTGTGACGACGGAGATCGACCAGCCGGACCGCCTCCGCGGCGTCGGCGGCCTTGATCTCGCCGCCGAGCCCGCTGAGCACTTCCCGGATGATGCCGGCTTCCACCGCGGCCGCATAGCCGTCGGCCTGGATCAGCAGCAGCGCCGCGCCCCGGCTACGCAGGCTGGAACCGTGCTCCTTGTCCAGCTGGGCCATGGTGTGTCCGTCCAGCAGCTCCATGATCGCGGGCTGCACCCGCGCGCGCCCCACGGCAAGCACGCCAGCCGCGGCAGCGGCTACATCGGGGAAAAACGCGGCCACCGTCTCCACCGCAGCGGGCAGGTAGCGCAATCGGACGGTCGCTCCGACCACTACGCCCAGAGTTCCCTCCGATCCAACGAACAGCCCGGTCAGGTCGTAGCCGGCAACCCCCTTGAAGGTCCTGTGGCCGGTGTGGATCAGGGTTCCGTCCGCCAGCACCACGTCCAGCGCCAGCACGGATTCGCGGGTCACGCCGTACTTAGCGCAACGCAGCCCTCCCGCGTTTGTGGCGATATTCCCGCCGATCGTGGAGACACGGTAGCTGGCCGGGTCCGGTGCGTACATCAGCCCGTACTCGGCCACCGCGGCGTTCAGATCGGAGTTAATCACTCCAGGTTCCACGCGGGCGACCTCGTCCTCGGGATGGATTTCCAGAATCCGGTTCATGCGTTCCAGATTCAGCACCAGACACCCTTCGGTGGCATGTGCGCCGCCGGATACTCCCGTCCCGGCGCCCCGGCATACTACTGGCACCCCGGCCGCGTGGGCTGCGCGCATTACCGTCTGCACGTCCTCCACGTTTTGTGCCCGCACGACGGCGATGGGCAGCTGATGGTCGAGCACCGGTCCTTGGTCGACGGCGCAGGCCGCCAGATCTGACGGTTCGGTGCTGACACTACCGGCGGGCAGGTCATGCAGAAGCCCTGCAAGGAAGGAATCGGTCACGGTTTCAAAGCCTCCAGTGGTGGTCCGATGAGGATCTGCTGCCGGCAACAACCGGCAACTGCTATTCGTCTGCCAGGATCAGCCACACAGTGCCGCAGGCAATACGAGAGAACTGACATGCGCCGAGGGTCTGGACACTCGGATCATGCCGGGCCGCCCATAAATCGGACATAACGACCGATCACCTCGGGCCACCCCTCGGCATAAACAGACCGCTGCTGCTGGCCGTCGGACATATTTTCCCAGCCAGAATGGATCAAATGGATCTCAGTGCTGCCGGGGGCAGCTTCTGTAAAGTCGATGCGCAGTTCACCGGATGTCGCAGGGCTCGTGCCCGGATGCCAGGTCAAGCGCACGTAGCTGTTGGGTACCCAGTCCAGGATTTCGCCCCACACGTGAACTTGGTCCTCAATGCTGGTTTCAGTCAGGACCTTGTCTTCGAACTCCACGTGGCTGCCTTCGCCGGCCACGCTATGACTGCCGACAGGCCACCACAGGTGGATGAGGTCGGTGAACCCCTCGAACGCTTCCCTGCTGTCCCGTGCGACCGTCACACGGTATGTCACCGGTTCCGCGCTCTTGGCCGGTTCGGGCTCCCGTGGGGCGTGGGAGAACAAAGACGTTTCCATACGCCCAAGCCTAGTCTGGCTGGGGTGGTTTGGGGGTTAACGAAGGGAAGGCCCCGCCGTCGTTGGCGGGGCCTTCCCTTGTAAAGAATGTCCGGCGGTGACCTACTCTCCCACACCCTCCCGAGTGCAG
>NZ_JBSGTH010000002.1:253208-659040 GCF_053607305.1 Arthrobacter sp. NPDC055138 | reverse complement strand
CTGCACTCGGGAGGGTGTGGGAGAGTAGGTCACCGCCGGACATTCTTTACAAGGGAAGGCCCCGCCAACGACGGCGGGGCCTTCCCTTCGTTAACGATCTCGATTCGTTAGTGGAGTCACAGGCAGGCTTCGGCCGACAGCAAGATGGTGAACCGTTGACTGCACTAGAATGGATCGATGGTATGGGCGCGCCACGAAAATCTGCGCCCGAAACAAGACAACGTATATAGAGATTTTTGATGGCTGTGGTTGGTTCGATCGACCTGGCCCGCACTGAGAGGAGTTCCGGCATGGCTGATTTCCGGGGTCGTGAAGGACGAGACGACAGGGGTGCAGGCCGAGGCAACTACGGCAACCGGTCGGATGCTGACCGCCCGAGCGAGAGCGGGCAGCGGAAGCGCCCCGACTATGAGAATCGTAGTAGCCGGTCGAGCAACGACGGTGGTTACCGTCCGCAGGGCGATCGCCCTCGTCAGGACCGTGGTGAGCGTCGCGACTTTGGGGATCGGCCGCGTCAGGACCGTGGTGAGCGTCGCGACTTTGGGGATCGTCGTCCGCAGGGTGACCGGCCCCGTCAGGACCGTGGTGAGCGGCGTGACTTCTCTGATCGGCGGCGTCAGGACCGTGGCGAGCGTCGCGACTTTGGTGACCGGCCCCGTCAGGACCGTGGTGAGCGGCGTGACTTCTCTGATCGGCCGCGTCAGGACCGTGGTGAGCGTCGCGACTTTGGGGATCGTCGTCCGCAGGGTGATCGGCCGCGTCAGGACCGTGGTGAGCGTCGCGACTTTGGGGATCGTCGTCCGCAGGGTGACCGGCCGCGTCAGGACCGTGGTGAGCGTCGCGACTTTGGGGATCGTCGTCCGCAGGGTGACCGGCCGCGTCAGGACCGTGGTGAGCGGCGTGACTTCTCTGATCGGCCGCGTCAGGACCGTGGTGAGCGTCGCGATTTCGGCGATCGTCGTCCGCAGGGTGACCGGCCCCGTCAGGACCGTGGTGAGCGGCGTGACTTCTCTGATCGGCCGCGTCAGGACCGTAGTGAGCGGCGTGACTTCTCTGACCGGCCCCGTCAGGACCGCGGTGAGCGGCGTGACTTCTCTGACAGGCCGCGCCAAGACCGTGGTGAGCGTCGCGACTTTGGGGATCGTCGTCCGCAGGGTGACAGGCCGCGCCAAGACCGTGGTGAGCGTCGCGACTTTGGGGATCGTCGTCCGCAGGGTGACCGGCCGCGCCAGGACCGTGGTGAGCGTCGCGACTTCAGTGATCGCCCCTCCGGCCGTTCGGCTGGCCCACGTGAGCACAATTCCGGAGACCTTCGTAGTGCCAACCGCGTGGACCGTCCGCGTTCGCCTGAGATTGACGAGGACGTCTCAGGGTCGGAGCTGGACCGCGTTACCCGCGCACAGCTGAGGACCTTGGAATCGAAGAACGCGGAGTGGGTGGCCAAACATTTGGTGATGGCGGGCCGGCTTCTCGACGAGGATCCGGAACTGGCATTCCAGCACGCGTTGGCAGCCAGCCGCCGGGGCGGACGGATGGCTCCGGTGCGCGAAGCGGTGGGCCTGACCGCGTACGCGGCCGGCCACTATGGCGAGGCCCTGAGGGAGTTCCGCACGTTCCGACGGATCAGCGGTTCAAACGAGCACCTGCCCATCATGGCCGACTGCGAACGTGGACTCGGACGCCCGGACAGAGCGCTGGAGCTGACCCGTTCAGAAGACGCTGAATCACTTGATACAGCGGGCAAGGTGGAACTGGCTATTGTGGCCTCCGGCGCGCGGACCGATTTGCAGCAGTTCGATGCGGCGGTTGCGGCTCTCGAGATTCCGCAGTTGGACCGCAACCGGGCATTCTCATACAGCCCGCGACTCTTCCGTGCCTATGCAGACGCTTTGGACGCAGCCAGCCGCAGTGATGAAGCGCAGCAGTGGCGGCGGCAGGCAGCCGTGGCAGAGAACGCCCTGGGCGTCGGTGATTTTGCCGAGCCCGAGATCCTCGACTTGGTCGGTGAGGAACCGGAACCCGTCGGCAGGCCGTTGCAGGACTCCCGGACCCCAGAGCATGGTCGCGCTGATGTCGGCGCAGCCGTGCAAGCAGATACGGGTGAGTCTGCGGATACCAGCGAAGCCGAGTCGTCCAACGGGGAGGATGCACCTGTGGTCGGCTCTCCGGCGGGCGAACCAACCGAGGAAAAGGACGCCCCGGCTCCCATCGAGGCCGAGGACGAGGACGCTCCCCGCACCGCGCACACGCCGGACAGCAGGGATGATGACCGGTAAGCCGCTGATCTCCGGCTACGACGCCTTACTGTCCGACCTGGACGGAGTCGTCTATGCCGGACAGCAGGCTGTCCCAGGAGCTGCGGAGGCGTTGGAAGGCCTTGCGGACACCGGGACGGCCCTGGGCTACATCACTAACAACGCGTCACGGTCGTCCGAGCAGGTTGCCGCGCACTTGCGCGAGCTCGGCGCGCCGGCCACCGCCGATCAAGTTTTTGGATCGGCCCGGGCCGGCGCGCTGCTGCTGGCCAGGCACGTCCCTGCGGGTTCCAAAGTGCTGGTCACCGGCAGCCAGACCTTGGCAGACGAAATAGCTGCCCAGGAATTCATCCCGGTCCGTTCTGCCCTCGAAGCTCCCGCGGCTGTGATCCAGGGGTTCGACCCGGCGCTGGGTTGGAAGGAACTGGCCGAGGCATCCTTCGCGGTCGCCTCCGGCGCCTTCTGGATCGCCACCAATACGGATATGACCATTCCCCGGGAGCGCGGCATCGCTCCGGGGAACGGCGCCCTGGTTGCGGCCGTACAGGCTGCCACCGGAGCGGTGCCATTGGTCGCAGGGAAACCGGAGGCCGGCATCTTTACGACGGCGGCGGCAGCGTTGGGTGCCCACCGGCCACTGGTGGTGGGCGATCGCCTCGACACGGACATCTTGGGCGGAAACAAGGCGGGCATGGACACGGCGGTTGTGCTGACCGGCGTTGACGGGCCCGAGGCTGTCCTCGGTGCCAGTACGGCGGAACGGCCGCGCTACCTGCTGGGTAGCTTGGCTGAACTGTATCTTCCGTATCCGGCGGTCATCCGCGACGGTGCGGGTTTCCGGTGCGGTGCTGCCCACGCCGCCATCGAGAACGGGGGACTCCGCGTTTCCGGCAGCCGGGATGATGTGCACACATGGCGCGCGGCGTGCGCGGCGTGGTGGAATGCCTATCCGGACCAAGCCGCGGCGGCCACGCCTGAGCTGGTGGACTGAACACCGCTACTAGACTGATTCACGGCGGTTGGGTACGCCGGCCTACGCAAGGGAGGAAAGCTTGGATCTGCCAGACTCGCGGGAAAGCGGCAGCCAAACGCGGCCGCAATGGCCCGCCCCCGCTGAGCCGACCGACGACGAGTCCGTGAACAGCATCGTCGCCGAGCTAGCCCAGATCCCGGACCTCGCCGTCAGCGAGCACGAGCGGGTGTATCAGCGGATCCACGACGGTTTGTTGGCCGACTTGGAGACCGAGGCTGATTGACCCGATGCCCAGACTCGATCAGGAGCTAGTATCCCGGGGGCTGGCACGCTCCCGCACGCACGCAGCCAAACTCATCGCCGCCGGCCGGGTCAGCCGCGCCGGAACTGTTTTGACCAAGGCCTCGGCTCCCGTCGGCCCGGGGGAGCCACTGGACGTAGCCCCCGACGCGGGCCCCGACTACGTCAGCAGAGCCGGCCATAAGTTGGCCGGCGCATTGGCAGCCTTCCCCGCCGTGGACCCGGCCGGCCTGCGCTGCCTCGACGCCGGGGCCTCCACCGGCGGGTTCACCGACGTCCTGCTCCGCACTGGAGCACGTGAGGTGGTCGCCGTGGATGTGGGCCACGGCCAACTCGTTGACCAGATCCGTACGGATAGCAGGGTCAGGGTGTTTGAGGGCATGAACGTCCGCTACCTCGACGCCCGGGAGATCGGCGGCCCGGTGGACCTGACCGTGGCGGACTTGTCCTTCATCTCGCTGACCCTGGTTGTTGAAGCCTTGGCCAATGCGACGAGGCCAAGCGGAAATCTCTTGCTGATGGTCAAGCCGCAGTTTGAGGTGGGCAGGGAAAGCCTGGCGCGCACCGGCGTCGTCAGTTCGGAGGCCGAACGTTTCCGGGCGGTGAGAAACGTTGTCTCGTCGGCCCTCGAAGCGGGCCTTCAGGTTCGCGGACTGGCGGCAAGCCCGCTTCCCGGACAGGACGGAAACGTTGAATATTTCCTGTGGATAAGCGTTCCGCCGGGCCAACCGGAGCGCAGAACGGGTAGTGTGCTGGAGGGGGAGGTGGACGCGGCGATGGCCAATTTCCCGCATGGGTTCAGCCAAGCGGCGGACCAGATTGACGAACCGAGAAGGCAGGAACCGGGAGTGGAGCGATGAGCCGGCGGATACTGGTGCTCGCGCACACCGGACGGGCGGACGCCATGGCGGCTGCCCACGAAACATGCGCCCAACTCCACGCCTCCGGGCTGGTTCCCGTGATGCGCCGGGAAGAAATGGCGCCCATGCGGGAAACGTACGGTGACCTAGCCGTTCCCTGCGAGACGCTGGACGAGGACGTCAGTCTCGACTCCGTGGACCTGGGCATGGTGCTTGGCGGCGACGGAACCATCCTCCGTTCGGCCGAGCTGGTCCGGGAATCGGACGTCCCACTGCTCGGGGTCAACCTGGGACATGTCGGCTTCCTGGCCGAGAGCGAACGTGCGGACTTGGCTCAGACCGTCCATTGGGTGGTTAACCGCCAATATACGGTCGAAGAGCGCCTGACCATCGATGTGCAGGTGTGGCTGGGCAAACGCAAGATCGGGCACACCTGGGCGCTGAACGAGGCAGCGGTGGAAAAGGGCGATCGGCAGCGGATGCTGGAAGTCGTCGTCGAAGTCGATGCCCTGCCGATCAGTTCGTTCGGCTGTGACGGCGTGGTGATGGCGACCCCCACCGGCTCGACGGCCTACGCTTTTTCGGCCGGCGGCCCGGTGGTCTGGCCGCAGGTGGAAGCTCTGCTGATGACGCCCATCAGCGCGCACGCCTTGTTCGCCAAACCGCTGGTGGTTGCGCCGGATTCCATCATGGCGGTGGAAGTCCTGAGCCGGAGTGATGCCAACGGAGTGCTCTGGTGCGACGGGCGGCGCAGTCTTGAGTTGCCGCCGGGGTCCCGGATCGAGGTGACCCGCTCGGACAAACCTGTCCGGCTGGCCCGCACCCGGCGGACCCCCTTCTCGGAGCGCCTGGTCCGCAAATTCGAGCTTCCCACGTCGGGATGGCGCGGCCCGGTCAGCCCCTCGGAGGAGCAGCCGCCCACCTCGTCGCTGCCGACGGTCCGCACCGTGGAGCCGCACTATACCCAGCCCGGCGGGAGGAGCTGACATGATCGAAGAAATCAGGATCCGCAACCTCGGCGTCATCACCGAGGCCACGCTGCCGCTGGGGCCTGGACTGTCCGTGGTGACGGGAGAAACCGGCGCCGGCAAGACCATGGTGGTCACCGCGCTTGGCCTGCTGCTGGGCGCACGCGCCGACGCCGGCGCAGTACGCAGCGGTGCAGCCAACGCCGTGACGGAGGCCGTGGTCCGGCTGGCCGAGGACAGCCCCGCGCTTGCCCGCGCGGGTGAAGCCGGGGCAGACATCGACGAGTTCGACGGCGGGGCCGAGCTGATGCTCGCCCGCACGGTGAATGCCGATGGCCGCAGCCGCGCGCACGTGGGCGGACGCGGGGCCCCGGTGGGAACGCTGGCCGAGATCGGCGGTCATTTGGTGGCGGTGCACGGCCAAACGGACCAGCTGCGGCTCAAGAGCCAGCAGGCACAGCGCGAAGCACTGGACAAGTTTGCCGGCGCCGCCCTGGCCCAGGCCCTGACCGTGTACGCGGCGTCATTCGGGCGCTGGAAGGAAGCCAAGGCCGAGCTGGAGACGCTGCGCACCGAAGCACGTGAACGACTGCGCGAAGCCGAAGCACTGCAGCTGGCCCTCGAGGAAATCGACGGGCTGGAGCCGCAGCCTGGCGAGGACAACGCGCTGAAGGCCGTGGCCGTGAAGCTGGCCAACGTCGAGGAACTGCGGGCGGCCGCCACCGTGGCGCACCAGGCACTGGTGGCCGAGGAGTTTACCGACTCGCCGGACGCCACCACGCTGGTGGACGCGGCTAAGCGGGCGCTGGAGCAGGTCCAGGACGAAGATGCCGAGCTGGGGCGGGCGGCCGCGCGACTGGCGGAAGTGGGAATCATCCTCGCCGATGTGGCCGCCGAATTGGCAAGCTACGGGGCATCGCTGGACGGTGAAGGACCGGGCCGGCTCGAGGAAGTCGAAGCGCGCCGCGCCGATCTGGCCCGGCTCGTTCGCAAATACGCGCCCAGCATCGACGAGGTCCTCGAGTGGGCAGCCCGGGCCCGCACCCGGCTGGAAGACCTGACCGACGATTCCAGCCGGATCGAGCGGTTGGAGACGGAAGTCGCCGGGCTGGACGAGGCGTTGGCCGCCCAATCCGCCGAGGTTACCGCGCTGCGTCGGGAAGCTGCTGCCGACCTGGGGCACCGGGTCGGCACCGAACTGTCCGCCCTGGCCATGGCCGAGGCCGAACTGGTGATCGAGATTGAACCTGCGCCGGCCCTGAGCGTGCACGGGGCCGACCTGATCACCTTCCTGTTGAAACCGCACCGGGGCGCACCGCCGCGGCCGTTGGGCAAGGGCGCATCCGGCGGCGAACTCTCCCGCGTGATGCTGGCCATCGAGGTGGTGCTCGCGGAAGTGGACCCGGTTCCGACCTTTGTGTTCGACGAAGTGGACGCCGGCGTGGGTGGCAAAGCGGCGGTCGAGATCGGCCGCCGCCTGGCCATGCTGGGACGCTTCGTGCAGGTCATCGTAGTGACCCACTTGCCCCAGGTGGCGGCGTTCGCCGACCAGCACATCCGAGTGATCAAGACGGCTGGCGGCGGTGACAGCGGAATGACCGCCAGCGACGTCCGCCTGCTCGACGACGAGGAACGGGTGACCGAATTGGCCCGCATGCTCGCCGGACAGGAAGAGTCCGAGTCCGCCCGCGCACATGCCCAGGAACTGATTGACGGTGCCAGGGCGCTATAGCATCTGCTACAGCTACGACCAGCCCCGCCGCCGGCGGGGGAGAAGTTGGCCGGCTGGTGTGTGTTCACACACTCGACAGCGGTCGGAACGGCCTTGAGATTCGAGGGCGTCCAGAAAGGTGATAGGCTCGAATTCCGTGGTGCAGCGATCAAATTCCCGGTTTTCCAAGTCGTCCAAGACGACCAAACATATCTTCGTCACCGGCGGCGTGGCGTCCTCGCTCGGGAAGGGACTGACGGCTTCAAGCCTCGGCCACCTGCTCCGCGCACGCGGCCTCTCCGTGACCATGCAGAAGCTCGATCCATATCTGAACGTGGATCCGGGCACAATGAATCCCTTCCAGCACGGTGAAGTCTTCGTCACCGACGACGGCGCCGAAACCGACCTGGATATTGGACACTACGAGCGGTTCCTGGACGAGAACCTGGACGGCTCCGCCAACGTCACCACCGGCCAGGTGTACTCGACGGTGATCGCCAAGGAGCGCCGGGGTGAGTACCTCGGTGACACCGTGCAGGTCATCCCGCACATCACGGATGAGATCAAGCGCCGGATGCGACTGCCTTCCGAGCCGGTCGCCGGTAAGAAGTCTCCGGATGTGATCATCACCGAGATCGGCGGCACGGTGGGCGACATCGAGTCGCAGCCGTTCCTGGAAGCGGCGCGCCAGGTCCGCCAGGACGTCGGGCGTACCAACGTATTCTTCCTGCACGTGTCACTGGTGCCCTACATCGGTCCGTCGCAGGAACTGAAGACCAAGCCCACCCAGCACTCGGTGGCCGCGCTGCGTTCGATCGGTATCCAGCCCGACGCCATTGTGATCCGTTCAGACCGCGAGGTCCCCGCCGCAATGCGGGAAAAGATCGGCCGGATGTGCGACGTGGACATCGACGCGGTCATCGGCTGCCCGGATGCCCCGAGCATCTATGACATCCCCAAGACGCTGCATTCGCAGAACCTGGACGCGTACATCGTGCAGCACCTTGACCTGAAGTTCAAGGACGTCGACTGGTCCAAATGGGACCGGCTGCTGGCGGCCGTCCACAACCCGCAGCACACCGTTGAGGTGGCGCTGGTGGGCAAGTACATCGACTTGCCGGATGCCTACCTTTCCGTGACCGAGGCCCTGCGCGCCGGCGGTTTCGCCAACCAGACGCGGGTGAAGATCCGCTGGGTCCCCTCCGACGATTGCGCCACCGACGAAGGCGCCGCTACCGCACTCAACGGCGTGCACGCGATCTGCGTGCCGGGAGGCTTCGGCATCCGCGGCCTGGAAGGCAAACTCGGCGCGCTCAAGTTCGCCCGCGAACGCAAGCTCCCCACCCTGGGCTTGTGCCTTGGCCTGCAGTCAATGGTGATGGAGTACGCCCGCAACATCGTCGGGCTGGAAGGCGCTTCATCCACCGAGTTCGATCCGGACACCAAGCACCCGGTCATCGCCACGATGGCCGAGCAGCTGGATATTGTCGAGGGCAAGGGCGACCTGGGCGGCACCATGCGCCTGGGCTTGTACGAGGCGGCCCTGCAGTCGGGCTCCGTGGTGGCCGAGACCTACGGCAGCACCAAGGTCAGCGAACGCCACCGCCATCGCTACGAGGTCAACAACGAATACCGCGACCAGCTCGCTGCTGCGGGCCTGGTCTTCTCCGGCACCTCGCCGGACGGCAAGCTGGTGGAGTTCGTCGAGCTTCCCCGCGATGTGCACCCGTATTACGTCTCCACCCAGGCACACCCGGAACTGAGTTCACGCCCCACGCGGCCGCATCCGCTGTTCGCCGGCCTGATCGCCGCAGCGCTGGACCATGGCCAGGCCAAGGCGCCGGCAAAGTCCGGAGTCTGACGTGCCGGTGCAACCGGACGCCTTCGCCGACATCCCCGATCCGCGCCCGCTGGTGGAAAGCCGCACGGTATACCGCGGCCGGATCTGGGACGTGGTCAGCGATACCTTCACGCTGGGCCAGGGCGACGGCGCCACGCTGGTGCGCGACTACATAGCGCATCCCGGCGCGGTGGCCATCCTGGCGATGGACCCGGCGGGACGGGTACTGCTGCTGAAGCAGTACCGGCAGCCCGCCAAGATGTCGCTGTGGGAGATCCCTGCAGGCCTGCTGGACATGGACGGCGAGGACTTCGTGGATGCCGCGGCGCGGGAACTGGCCGAGGAAGCTGATCTGGTGGCCGGCCGCTGGGACGTGCTGGTGGACTTCTTCAATTCGCCCGGTTCCTCCAGCGAGACGATTCGGATTTACCTGGCCAGGGACCTTTCCGAGGTTCCCTCAGACCAGCGGCATGAGCGTACCGAAGAGGAAGCCGAGATCGAGCATCTCTGGGTGGACCTGGACGACGCCGTGGACGCGGTGATGGCCGGCCGGCTGCACAATCCGTCGGCTGTGGCCGGGTTGCTCGCCGCATCCCGGGCCGCGGCTACCGGCTTCGCGAACCTGCGTCCGGCGGACGCACCGTGGCCGGAGCATCCCAGCCAGCGTCCCGACGGAGCCGCCGACTCCGGCCGGGACTGAGCAGCCATGTTGCCGGTGCAAGCCCCGCCCGCCAAGGGGGACGAATTCAGCGCGACGGCGCTGGGCCGTGCCGCGGGCGACTACCTGCAGCACATGGCGGTGGAACGCGGGCTGGCAGCCAACACCGTCGCGGCGTACCGCAGGGACTTGGGCCGCTACCTGCGGTTCCTGCAGGAACGCTCGGTCAGCGAGCCGGCCTTGGTCAGCCGCCACGACGTCACGGCATTTGCCCAGGCCCTCTCCGACGGGTCCGACGGCGCTGCCGCCCTGAGCGTCAGGTCAGCGGCCCGGACCATCGTGGCGGTTCGCGGCCTGCACAAATTCTGGACGCTTGAGGGCATCACGGAGACCGACCCGGCCACCGATGTCCATCCGCCGATGCCGGGCAAACGCCTGCCGAAGGCCATCTCGGTGGCCGACGTGACCCGGATCCTTGAATCCACGGGATCGGACAGTCCCACCGGCCTGCGCGACCGGGCGCTGCTGGAGTTTCTCTACGCGACCGGCGCCCGGATCAGCGAAGCGGTAGGCCTGGACGTTGACGATGTCAGCGTGGAGCCGCAAGGCGACGGCCCCGCCGTCGTCCGCCTTTTCGGTAAGGGTTCCAAGGAGCGGCTGGTGCCGCTGGGCTCCTACGCCGCCCAGGCTGCCGACGCTTACCTGGTCCGGGGACGGCCGGGACTGGCTGCCAAGGGCCTTGGCACACCGGCCCTGTTCCTGAACGCCCGCGGCGGCCGGCTGAGCCGCCAAAGCGCCTGGACCATCCTGAAAGCGGCCGCGGAGAAGGCAGGCATCACGCAGCCCGTGTCTCCGCACACCTTGCGGCACTCCTTCGCCACCCACCTGCTGGAGGGCGGCGCGGACGTCCGTGTGGTTCAGGAGATGCTCGGCCACGCATCCGTCACCACCACGCAGATCTACACGTTGGTCACCGCGGATACGCTTCGCGAGGTCTACGCCGCGGCGCATCCGCGCGCGCTGGGCTAGGGCGGCGGAGCGGGGCAGGGGGGGGCCGGCGTTCCGAGCTAGACTCGCTCCCATGACCGTTGCTGTTGCCCTGTGCTTTCTGCTGGGGGAAGAAGCCGGGCAAAGCTGCGTGCTGCTCGGCCGGAAGAAGACCGGTTTCGGCGCCGGGAAGGTCGTAGGGATCGGCGGGAAACTGGAGCCGGGGGAGTCCGACGGAGACGCGGCCTGCCGGGAGATGCACGAGGAGACCGGGGTGTGCGTCCGGCCGGCGGATCTGGAACGGGCCGGTCGGATTTTCTTCGACTTCCCGGCGAAGCCGGCATGGAACATGGACACCGCTCTCTTCGTCGCGCGGTCCTGGAGTGGCGTGCCCGCCGAGTCTGCGGAAATTGCCCCGTCCTGGCACCGCGTGGACCGGCTGCCGCTGGGGCTGATGTGGCAGGACGCCGGACACTGGCTGCCGCTGGCGCTGTCGGGGGACCAGCCTCGACTGCGGGTGGTGATGCGGCCGGATAACGAGACGGTGGCCGACGTCGAGGATCTCGACACCGGCCACCGTGTGGCTTGGGAATTCTAGCGGCCCAGCGCCCGCTGGTCCGGTCCGTTGTACTCACTGAGCGGACGGATCAGCGAGTTCGCCTCCAGCTGCTCCATGATGTGCGCCGTCCAGCCGGTAATCCGGCTGGCAACGAACAGCGGGGTGAATATGTCCGTGTCGAACCCCATCAGGTGGTATGTGGGGCCAGCCGGGTAGTCAAGGTTCGGCTTGATGTCCTTCGCCTCGGCCATCGCGTGTTCCAGACCGTCGTACAGGCCGAGGATTTCGGGGCGGCCGTAATGCTCAATCATCTTGTCCAGCGCGGCCTTCATGGTCGGCACCCGGGAATCGCCGTGCTTGTAGACCCGGTGGCCGAAGCCCATCACCTTCTTCTTTTCCGCCAGGGCCTGTTCCATCCACGTCCGGGCCCGGGCGGCGGCCTCTTCACGGGATTCGTCGGTGCGGATGCCGATTTGTTCGAAGGTATGCATCACCGCTTCGTTGGCACCGCCGTGCAGCGGGCCCTTCAACGCTCCGATGGCGCCGGTGACGGCCGAGTGCAGGTCGGACAGCGTGGAGGTGATGACCCGGGCCGTGAAGGTGGAGGCGTTGAACGAGTGCTCGGCGTACAGGATCATGGAGACGTTGAACGCGTCCACCACCTCCGGGGCTGCCTCCTCGCCGAAGGACATCCAGAGGAAATTCGCCGCGTAGCCCAGGTCGTCGCGCGGTTCCACCAGGTCTTGGCTGCGGCGCCTGCGCTGATCGTAGGCCACCACCGCCGGGAACGCGGCAAACAGCTCAAGGGCCTTGGCCATGTTCGCCTCCGGCGAGGAATCCTCGACCAGCCGGTGACGCGCTCCGATCACGCTGGCCGCCGTCCGGCAGACGTCCATCGGGTGGGCTTCAACCGGCAGCGAATCGATGACCGACTTCACCACCGGATCCAGTGCGCGGCCGCCGCGTTCGGCCGAGGTGAAGTCCCGCAGTTGGTCCGCGTCGGGCAACTCTGAGTTCCACAGCAGATACGCCACTTCTTCGAAGCTGCAGTGTGCGGCCAGGTCTTGGACGGGATAGCCGCGGTACAGCAGCGAGTTGGTCTCCGCGTTGACCTTGGAGATCTTTGTGGTGTCGACGACGACGCCGGCCAGCCCTTTGCGGATCTGCGGTGCTTCAGTGGTTGCATCCGTGCTCATAGCGACTCCTATGTTTTGTGGTCAGTGCTGACCGGGCACTTGGAAGTTGAATACAGAGGTGTCGAATTGGTTATACGCCTCATAATCCACCAATTCGTACAAACGCGCACGGGTCAGCATGTGCGGGACCTGTGATTGCTGGGTTCCGTCGGCCTTGATCGCGTCCAGGGTCCGCTCGGCAGCCCCCATCGCGCTGCGCAGCAGGGTCACCGGGTAGATGACCATATTCACGCCCACCGAGGAGAGGGCCTCGGCGGTGAACAACTCGCTTTTGCCGAACTCGGTCATGTTGGCCAGCACCGGCACGTCGACGGCTTCGCGGATGGCCGCGAATTCCTCCAGGGTGCGCATGGCTTCGGGGAAGATGGCGTCCGCCCCGGCGTCAACCAGTGCGCGGGCGCGATCCTGGGCTGCCGCCAGGCCGTCCACCGCCCGGATGTCGGTCCGGGCCATGATCAGGAAGTTCGGGTCCCGGCGCGCGTCGGCGGCGGCCCGGATCCGTTTGCTGGCGGTCTCCAGATCCACCACGTTCTTCCCATCCAGATGGCCGCAGCGCTTGGGGTTGAACTGGTCTTCGATGTGGCAGCCGGCCAGGCCGGCGTTTTCCAGCTCCTGCACGGTGCGGGCCACGTTCATCGGCTCGCCGAAGCCGGTGTCGGCGTCCACCAGGGCCGGCAGATCGGTCATCCGCGCGATCTGGCCGGCCCGGGTGGCGACCTCGGTCAGTGTGGTCAGCCCGATGTCCGGCAGCCCCAGATCGTTGGCCAGCACGGCACCGGAGATGTAGACGCCGTCGAACCCCTTCTCCTGGATCAGCCGTGCCGAGAGCGGGTTGAACGCGCCGGGGAACTGCTGCAGCTTCCCGGTCGCCAGGGACTCGCGCAGCGTCCGGCGCTTCTGCTCGGGTGTGGTGGCGGAGTAAAGCATTTAGAACAGTCCCTTCGGGCCGGCGGCGAGGTCGATGACCCCGTCGGCGGCCTGGATATTGAGCTGGTCCAACTCGCCGGCAGCCAGTTCGGGTAGGCGCTCGACGGCGGCCAGGAACCTGTCGATTTCGGCGTCCTCGACGATCCCGGCGGCCAGGGTCCGCAGCTTGTTGACGTAGTGTTCCCGGGTGAACGGGCGGGCCCCCAGCGGGTGGGCATCCGCCACGGCGATTTCGTCGGTGATGACGGTTCCGTCGGCCAACGTGATCTCCACCGAGCCGCCGAAGGCCTTCTCGGCGATGTCCAGCGAATGGTAGCGGCGGGTCCACTCCGGGTCTTCCTCGGTGCTGACCTTGTGCCAGAGCGCCACGGTGTCCGGCCGGCCCGCCCGCTCGGGGGCGTAGGAGTCTACGTGGTGCCAGGCGCCGTCCTGCAGCGCCACGGTAAAGATGTACGGGATCGAGTGGTCCAGTGTTTCGCGGGATGCCGTCGGGCTGTACTTTTGCGGATCGTTGGCGCCGGAGCCGATCACGAAGTGCGTGTGGTGGCTGGTCTTGATCAGGACCGACTTCACGTTCTCCGCGTCGGCGGCCTCCGGGTGTTCACGGTGCAGCTTCCGGGCCAGATCGATCCAGGCCTGCGCCTGGTATTCGGCCGAGTGTTCCTTGGTGTAGGTGTCCAGGATGGCGCGCTTCGCCTCTCCCGGCGCCGGCAGCGGGACGTCATAGGAGGCGTCCGGGCCGTCCAGCAGCCACGCGATGACGCCGTCTTCTCCTTCGTAGATCGGCACCGGTGAGGTCTGCCCGCGCATCGCGCGGTCCACTGCCTCCACGGCCATCTTGCCCGCGAAAGCAGGTGCATGGGCCTTCCAGGTGGAGATCTCGCCCTTGCGCGACTGGCGGGTCGCCGTCGTCGTATGCAGCGCCTGGCCCACGGCCTGGAAGATGGTTTCCACGTCCAGGCCCAGCAGCGTTCCGATGCCCGCGGCAGCCGACGGACCCAAGTGGGCCACGTGGTCGATCTTGTGCTTGTGCAGGCAGATGGCCTTGACCAGATCCACCTGGATCTCGTAGCCGGTGGCGATGCCGCGGAGCAGATCGCGGCCGTTCGAACCCACATGCTGGGCCACCGCGAGGATCGGCGGGATGTTGTCGCCCGGGTGCGAGTATTCGGCGGCCAGGAACGTGTCGTGGTAGTCCAGTTCGCGCACGGCCACGCCGTTGGCCCACGCGGCCCACTCCGGCGACGTCTTCTGCGCGATGCCGAAGATGCCCGCGCCGTTACCGCCACCGGAGACCGGGTGGCTCAGCGCCTGTGCACGCGCGGCGACAATCGGGCTGCGGTTCAGCGAAGCGATGGCCACCGAAGCGTTATCGATGATCCGGTTGATCACCATCTCGGCCACATCGGCGGAAACCTCCACCGGATCGGTGGCGACTTGGGCGATCTTGTAGGCGAGTTGGTCCTCGCG
Organism: Arthrobacter sp. NPDC055138; assembly: GCF_053607305.1. Classification (NCBI taxonomy): domain Bacteria; kingdom Bacillati; phylum Actinomycetota; class Actinomycetes; order Micrococcales; family Micrococcaceae; genus Arthrobacter; species Arthrobacter sp. NPDC055138. Next base: position 644,336 of record NZ_JBSGTH010000002.1, on the reverse strand, counting down.
CGGCAGGTTCTCTTCGCTGCGGTAGACGCGTACGTGGTTCTCGACGGTCATTAAACTGTCCTCTCGGCTGGCAGATCGGGTCGATGGTTTGGATCGGTGGATTTGAAATGTTCCAGGCTCTGGTGCAGGTGGATTCGGGTGGCCGCCGCTGCCACCTGGCTGTCGCCGCCGGCGATGGCGCCGGCGATGTTGGCGTGTTCGGCGGCGGAGGCCAGCAGCCGGGCCGGATTGTCCCGGGCCAGCCGTCGGATCCGCACCAGGTGGACGCGGAGGTTGCTCATCGCCTGGTGCAAGTAGGTGTTTCCAGCCGCCCGGTCCACGGCAGCATCCAGCCGGCCGACCAGTTCGTAGTATGCCTGCGGATCCGGCGCAGAACCGCGCATGGCGTCCGCGGCGGCGAGGAATTCCTGCTGCAGTTGGCGGAAGCCGTCCGGTTCGCCGCGAGCGGCGGCCAATGCCGCCGCCTGGCATTCCAGAGCGGTGCGCAGCTCGAAGAGTTCGGTGACGTTCTCCAGCGAGATGGCAGCGACGACGACGCCGCGTCCGGCATGAGGGGCAGTCAGCCCCTCGGCATTCAGCCGGCCCAGCGCCTCGCGGAGGGGAGTGCGGGAGACGCCTAGCCGTGCCGCCTGCTCCACCTCGCCCAAGACGGTGCCCGGCGGCAGCCGCCATTCGACGATGTCCTCGCGCAACGCCCAGTAGGCGCGCTCGCTGGCCCGTACGGGCGGGTTTGCTGTTGTTGGCTGGTGCCGTTCCGCGATACCCACCCTCCTACTGTATACACGAATGGCCAACCGCCACTAGAGAAGGCTGCGAAAGTTCCCAATTTGCCCAACTATGTATACACAAGGGCTGGTCCGCGGCACGAGATGGCCGACTACTAGTGGCCTCGTGGTTGCCGCCCTAGACTGTGTCGATGTGGTGTGGATCACCACGCCATCCCTTCACGCAGAATGCAGGTGAGTGCAATGGCCGGACATGTGGTGCATTTCGAAATTCCAGCGGAGGACCAGGACCGTGCGAAAGAGTTTTACACCGCGGCCTTTGGCTGGAGTATCAACGCGATGCCGGAGATCGATTACACCTCGCTCGGGACGATCCCCACCGACGAGCAGGGCATGCCAACCGAACCCGGGGCCATCAACGGCGGCATGTTCCGCCGCGAAGGGGAACTGACCGGTCCGATCATCACCGTGGACGTCGACGACATTGACGCGGCCCTGGAAAAAATCGGCAGCCTGGGCGGCTCGACCGTCAGGGCCAAGGGCGCCGTGCCGCAGATGGGGTACTTCGCCTACTTTCGGGACAGCGAGGGGAACGTGATGGGTCTGTGGCAGACCGATCCCGCGGCCGGCTAGGGGGCGAGGCTCAGGTCCGCCGTTCTCGGGCGGTGTCCCTGACGTTCAACTCTTACTGACATCCCGGGCAGTCCGGCGGACACGGTTGTGCCGGTGGGCACGGTTGTGCCGGTGGGCACGGTTGCGCCGGCCTAGGATGGGCAAAAACCTTAGACCTCTACTTGAAGCTAAAGGCTCGCCGATCCTCAGCGTCCTGTCGATTGATATCAGGACCGTCACTGTAACCTTGTCAGGAAGAAGTACGGCAGCGAAACGATGGAAGCTGGGTTTGATACGTGAGCAGCGAACAAGGTGCGACAACCACTCTGCGGCAAGCGGACGAGGATGTCCTGGGCCCCACCGGCCGGCCGCTGACCGAGTTCCCTGAACCACCCGCCTTGGCTTCGCATGGTCCCGCGCGGATCGTGGCTATGGTCAACCAGAAGGGCGGCGTGGGTAAAACCACGTCCACCATCAACCTTGGCGCGGCCCTGGCCGAGCTCGGCCGCAAGGTGCTGCTGGTCGATTTCGACCCGCAGGGTGCGCTGTCCGCGGGGCTCGGCACGAATCCGCATGAGCTGGACCTGACCGTCTACAACGTGCTGATGGACCGCAAGACGGACATTCGCGAGGCGATCCAGCCCACCGAGGTGGAGAACATCGACCTGCTGCCGGCCAACATCGACCTCTCCGCCGCAGAGGTACAGCTGGTCAATGAAGTTGCTCGCGAGCAGGTCCTGGCGCACGCGCTGCGCAAAGTCGAGGACGACTACGACATCATCCTGATCGATTGCCAGCCCTCCCTCGGCCTGCTGACCGTCAACGCGCTGACCGCGGCCCACGGTGTGATCATTCCGCTGATCTGCGAGTTTTTTGCGCTGCGGGCGGTGGCGCTGCTGGTGGAAACCATCGAGAAGGTCCAGGACCGGTTGAATCCCCGCCTGCAGATCGACGGTGTGCTGGCCACCATGTACGACCCGCGCACGCTGCACAGCCGCGAGGTGATCGGCCGCCTGCTGGAGGCGTTCGGGGACAAGGTCTTCGAAACCGTGATCAAGCGCACGATCAAGTTCGCCGACGCCACCGTCGCCGCCGAGCCGATCACCAGCTACGCCGGAAACCACGCCGGTGCCACCGCCTACCGCCAGTTGGCCAAGGAGCTCATTTCGCGCGGCGGCGCCCCCTGATGACGCTGACGCCGGCAGGCGCGACGCCTGCTGGCCGTCCTCCGGCAGCTCAGGAAACGGTGCCGGCCGGCCCGGATGGCGACCGGAAGACGGCCGGGTTTGCTGTGACTTTGGACAACTTCAGCGGTCCTTTCGACCTGCTACTGGGGTTGATTTCCAAGCACGAAATGGACATCACGGAAGTGGCGCTCTCCCGGGTCACCGACGAATTCATTTCCTATATCCGGGGACTGCAGGCGGATGGCGACGACAAGGCGCTGGACGAAGCCAGCGAGTTCCTGGTCATCGCAGCCACGCTGCTGGACCTGAAGGCCGCCCGGTTGTTGCCCACCGGCGAGGTCGAAGACGATGAAGACATCGCCCTGCTCGAGGCCCGCGACCTGCTCTTCGCCCGGCTGCTGCAGTACAAGGCCTTCAAGGAGATCGCGGCGCTTTTGGGCCAGCGATTGGCCCGGGAAGCCGACCGCTTTCCGCGGCAGGTCTCGCTGGAGCCGCACTTTGCGGCGTTGCTGCCCGAGCTGGTCTGGCGCACGCCGCTGGCGGAGTTCGCCGCCCTCGCGGCCAAGGCACTGGAGCCCAAGGTACCCGCCCCCACCCAGGTCGGGCTCTCCCACCTGCACGCCCCGCCGGTCAGTGTGAAAGAGCAAGCTGCCATCCTGGGTGCGCGGCTCCAGGCCGGCGGCCCGCTGTCCTTCCGCTCGCTCACCGCCGACGCGGACGGAACCCTGGTAGTGGTCGCCCGCTTCCTTGCCCTTCTGGAGATGTTCCGCGATGCCGTCATCGCGTTCGACCAGGTGGCGCCGCTGGGCGAGCTGACGGTCCGTTGGACCGGCCCGGACGCGGAATGGACCGGCGAGAACCTTAGCGAAGAGTACGAAGACACCCCGGTGCCGGAAACGGCGGCGGATGAAACGGAGGAGACCCATGACTGATCCGGTGAAGGAGGCTGCGGGCGTTCCGGGGATCGACGTGGACCAGTTGCCCGGCGGCGCCCGCGCTGCCCTCGAGGCCGTGCTGATGGTCATCGACGAACCGGCGTCGGAGATCGAATTGGCCACCGCGCTTTCCCTGCCGGTGGACACGGTCCGGGAGCTGCTGCTGGACCTGAAAAGGGATTACGACGGCGGCGCCTCCTCCGCCGGCCAGCCCGCCGTTGCGCCCCGCGGCTTTGAGCTGCGCAACATCGCCGGCGGCTGGCGCATCTTCTCGCGCAGCGATTTCGCGCCGCTGGTGTCCGGCTTCGTGCTGGAAGGACAGACCGCCCGGCTGACCCAGGCTGCCTTGGAGACGCTGGCAGTCATCGCCTACCGCCAACCGGTCTCCCGGGCCAGGGTTTCCGCCATCCGGGGAGTCAACGTCGACTCGGTAGTGCGGACGCTGACTCAACGCGGGCTGATCGAGGATTCCGGCACCGATCCGGAGACCGGAGCCATCCTGTATCGGACCACCTCGTATTTTCTGGAAAGATTGGGGATAGGAAGCATCGGCGAACTGCCGGAGATCGCCCCGCATCTGCCGGGGCTGGAAAACCTGTCCGAGTACGACGACGCTTCGCTCTAGACTGCCGGCAGCCGGCAGCGCCAGACCATTGACGTAGTTCCCACGGGTAAGGATCCACCATGACACAACCGCCTCGTTCCGGCTCCGGACGGAATAATCCCCGCGGCGGAAAGCGTCCCGGCGACGACCGTCGTCCGGACGGCGCCCAGCGCCGATCGGAAGGCGGCTCGGCCCAGGGACGAGGCCGTCCCGGCCAGGGGAGCGGCGCCGGCCGGACCGGTGCCGGCAAGCCCGGTGGCGGTCGCTCCGGCTCAGGTGCCGGACGGGACCAGAGCCGTTCCGAGTTCGGTCAGGGTTCCGGTCAGCATGGTGCCCGCAGGGGACCGGCCGAACCAGGCGCGGGCAAGCAGGGGAGCCGCAAGCCGTCGACGGCGGGCTCGGGCACAGGCAAGCCTGGAGCCGGCAAATCCTACGGCAGCAAGGCCGGTGCGGGCAAGGCCCGCGGTGCCAAGCCGCAGCGGTCGGCAGGACCCAAGGCCTTCGGCCGGGAGCGCTTCGGCCAGAACCTGGGCCCGGTCAGCCGACCCAATCGTGGTTCGCGCGCCGGCACGGGCGCCGGGGCAGTTTCCGACTTGCACGATCCCGAGGGCGTGCGCCTGCAGAAGGTCCTCGCCGGGGCCGGAGTTGCCTCGCGCCGCGTGTGCGAAGAACTGATCCAGGCCGGCCGGGTAGAAGTGGATGGCGTCGTCGTGCGCGAGCTTGGCGTGCGGGTGGACCCCGCCCACGCGGTCATCCACGTGGACGGTATCCGCGTGCAGATGGATGAGACGCTGACCTACCTGGTCTTCAACAAGCCCAAGGGCGTTGTCTCCACGATGGAGGATCCCGAAGGGCGCCCGTGCATCAGCGACTACCTGAAGCCCCAGCAGGGCCAGCGGCTGTTCCATGTGGGCCGGCTGGACCAGGCCACCGAAGGCCTGCTGCTGCTGACCAACGACGGCGAGCTGGCCAACCGCCTCACCCACCCGTCCTACCAGGTCCCCAAAACGTACCTGGTGCAGGTCCGCGGGCCGATGGCTCACGGTGTGGGTGCGCAGATGAAAGCCGGCATCGAGCTGGAAGACGGCGTCTCCTCGGTGGATTCGTTCAAGCTGGTGGACTCCACGCCGGGACACGTTCTGGTGGAAGTCGTGCTGCACTCGGGTAAAAACCGGGTGGTGCGGCGCTTGTTCGACGCCGTTGGCCACCCGGTGGAACGGCTGGTCCGGATCCAGGTCGGACCCATCCGTCTGGGCGATCAGCGCCAGGGCAGCATCCGCGCCCTGGGCCGCCAAGAGGCCGGACACTTGCTGGCATTGGTGGGGATGTAGCAGGTGAACCCAGCACATGTGCAGGCTACCCATCTGTCCGGACCGGTCTTGGTGATCGGAACCGGACTGCTTGGAGCCAGCATCGGCCTCGGCCTGCGTGCCCGCGGCATTGACGTCCTGCTGTCGGATCCGTCCCCGTCCGCCCAGGCCGTGGCCCAGGACATTGGCGCAGGACGAATCCTCCCTGCGGGCGAACGCGTGGAGCCACAGTTGGTGGTCGTCGCGGCGCCGCCGGACGTTACCGCCGCCGTCGTGTCGCAGGCGCTGCGGGATTACCCGGACGCCGTCGTGGTGGACATCGCCAGCGTCAAGTCGTCGATTTTCGAGGCGCTGGCCAAGGATCCGGACCTGACCGGGGCCGACCTTGGCCGCTACGTGGGCACCCACCCGATGGCCGGCCGGGAAAAATCGGGTCCGGTGGCGGCCCGCGGCGAGATCTTCACGTCGATGCCGTGGGTCCTGTGCCCGTCTGAACAGTCGTTGCCGGGAGCGGTGAAGACCGCTCAGGCGCTCGCCATCGATCTGGGCGCCGTGGTGTCGCGGATGTCCGCGGGCGAACATGACACGTCCGTGGCGATGATCTCGCACCTGCCCCAGGTCATGTCCTCGCTGCTGGCCAGCCGGCTGCAGGACACTCCGACCCACGCCTTGTCGCTCTCCGGCCAAGGCCTCCGCGACGTCACCAGGATCGCCGCCAGCGACCCGGCGCTGTGGGTGCAGATCCTCGGCGCCAACGCGGCGCGGGTGGTGGACCTCCTATACGGTGTCCGGGAAGATCTGGAACGGCTGATCAATACTCTGGAACAGCCGGAGGCCGACGGCGCCCGGCTGGATATGGCGCAGCTGATCAGCGAGGGCAACGCCGGCCAGGCCCGGATTCCCGGCAAGCACGGTGCGCCACCGCAGGCGTTCGCGTGGCTGACCGTGCTGGTCGACGACACCCCCGGCCAAATCGCGCGCCTGCTGACCGAAATCGGCGAGGAGGGCATCAACCTGGAAGACCTCCGTCTGGCGCACTCGGCCGGCCAGCCAGTGGGGCTGGCGGAAATTGCGGTGCTGCCCAGCAAACGCCACGAACTGATCGAATATCTCACCTCACACGGATGGAAGGTTGTGCAATGAGCGCGGCGGAAGTGGACATGGCTCGTTACCGGCTGGGCAAGGCCCTGGTGGTTGCCATCGACGGACCCTCGGGCTCCGGCAAGTCGTCCGTCAGTAAGGAAACGGCGCGCCGACTGCACGCGTCCTACCTGGATACCGGCGCCATGTACCGCGCGGTGACCTGGTACTGCGTCAACACCGGTGTGGATCTGGCCGATTCGGCTGCCGTCGAGCAAGCCTGCAAGGACGTGGACCTGCAGATCAGCACCAACCCGGACGATGAATTTGTGCGCATCGGCTCGACCGACATCACCGACGAGATCCGCGAGCCGTCCATCTCCGCATCGGTCAGCGCCGTGGCCACCACGCTGGGCGCACGGGCCGAACTGGTCCGCCGCCAGCAGCAGATCATTGCGGATTCGGGCCGCCGGATTGTTGCCGAGGGCCGCGACATCACCACCGTAGTCGCGCCTGACGCCGAGGTGCGGCTGCTGCTGACCGCCAGCGAGGAGGCCCGGCTGCGCCGGCGCGGCCTCCAGTTGGGCGGAACCCAGAGCGACGCCGACCTGCACGAGCAGGTGCTGGCCCGGGATGCGAAGGATTCGACGGTGGTGAATTTCTCCGAGGCGGCGGACGGTGTTTTCACCGTGGATTCGTCCGACTTGGACTTCGAACAGACCGTGGAAGCGGTGCTCGCCGTCGTGCGGCATGCCGCGCACTGAGCCCACCCGGGCCGGGGGATTCACCACACCTGTCCGCTGGGGTCCGCGCTGGGGCCGACCGGTGGGCAAGGTACTGGACCATCTGGTTTACCGGACCCGTATCCATGGACGCGAAAATGTCCCGGCCGGCGGCCCGGTCATCTTCGCGGCCAACCACTTGAGCTACCTCGACGGCCCGGTCATGGTGGGTGCAGCGCCGCGCCCCATGCACGTGCTGGTCAAGCAGGAAATGTTCACCGGAATGCTCGGCAAGGTCCTGCAGTACTCCGGTCAGATCCCGGTGGACCGAAGCGGCGACCGGGCAGCCCTCAGCGATGCCAGGGCCTTATTGGCCGAGGGCCGCTGCGTCGGAATCCTGCCCGAGGGAAGCCGCGGGGCCGGGGATGCGGCCGAGGTCAGTTCCGGGGTGGCCTGGCTGGCCTTGATCAGCGGCGCACCCGTGGTGCCGGTGGCGGTGCTCGGCACCCGGATCAGCGGCGAGCACCGGGACGCCATCCCGCGGCCCGGCCGGGTCTTCCACGTGGCGTTCGGTACTCCGCAGACCTATCGGCGGCTGCCCTCGGCCTCCGGGCGTGTTTCAATGGACACTGCAGCCGAAGCGATCCGCCGGCAGTTGTCCGGCCATGTCCGGCGCAGCGTGGCGTTAACCGGGCAGCGGCTTCCGGCCGCCCACACCCGCGACGACAACCGGCTTGCAGCCTACCCAGAAGGAACAGACGATGAGTGAGACCCAGCCCGGATCCTCCCCGGCGGAACGGCCGGCCGACGAGGAATACCGTCCGGCGGGCGAAGACCAGGTCGTCGAGCGCATGCTTGCGCTCGACGACAACGAAGCCGAGATGCGCGCGGCATCGCTGCGCGCTGGCTTGGCGGACTACGAGCTTGATGACGAAGACGCCGCGCTGCTGGCCGCCGCGGAAGAACCCGTGTCCGAGGAAGAGCCGTTGCGCGTCGCACCGGTGCTGGCCATCGTGGGCCGGCCCAATGTGGGCAAGTCGACGCTGGTGAACAGGATCCTGGGCCGCCGCGAGGCAGTGGTCGAAGACACCCCCGGTGTCACCCGCGACCGCGTCTCCTACTCGGCCCACTGGAACGGACGCCCGTTCACACTGGTGGACACCGGCGGCTGGGAACACGACGCCAGGGGAATCCACGCCCGCGTAGCCGACCAGGCCGAGATCGCGGTGGACATGGCGGACGCCGTTCTGCTGGTGGTCGACGCCAACGTGGGCGCCACCGCCACCGATGAAGCAGTTGTGAAGATGCTGCGCCGGAAGAAGAAGCCGGTCATCTTGGTGGCCAACAAGGTGGACGACATGGCCCAGGAATCCGAGGCCACCACGTTGTGGGGCCTTGGCTTCGGCGAGCCGCACCCCGTGTCGGCACTGCACGGCCGCGGCGCCGCCGACATGCTTGACGCCGTCATGGACGTGTTGCCCGAATTTTCCGCCTACGGGGGACTGGAGCGCACCGGCGGTCCCCGCAGGGTCGCGTTGATCGGCCGCCCGAACGTGGGCAAATCGTCGCTGCTCAACAAGCTGGCGGGCAGCGAGCGGGTGGTGGTCGACTCGTTGGCGGGCACCACGCGTGATCCCGTCGATGAAATGATCGAACTCGGCGGACGCACCTGGCGGTTCGTTGACACGGCCGGCATCCGCCGCCGCGTGCACATGCAGCAGGGCGCAGATTTCTATGCCTCGCTGCGGACGCAGGCTGCGCTCGAAAAGGCGGAGGTCGCCGTCGTGCTGCTGGCCGTGGATGAGGTGCTCAGCGAGCAGGACGTGCGCATCCTGCAGTTGGCGATCGATTCCGGCCGGGCACTGGTGCTCGCCTTCAACAAGTGGGACCTGTTGGACGACGACCGCCGCCGGTACCTGGAACGCGAGATCGAACAGGACCTGGCCCACGTGGAGTGGGCTCCTCGGGTCAATATTTCGGCGAAGACCGGCTGGCACAAGGACAGGCTGGTGCCGGCGCTGGACCGTGCGCTCGAGTCCTGGGACAAGCGCATCCCCACCGGGCGCCTCAACGCGTTCCTGGGCGAACTGGTGGCTGCCCATCCGCACCCCGTGCGTGGTGGCAAGCAGCCGCGCATCCTGTTCGGAACACAGGCAACCTCGCGGCCGCCGAAGTTTGTGCTGTTCACCACCGGTTTCCTGGATCCTGGCTACCGCCGGTTCATCACCCGCCGGCTGCGCGAAACCTTCGGTTTCGAAGGCACTCCGATCGAAGTCAGCATGCGCGTTCGCGAGAAGCGGGCACGCAAGCGCTGACCTTGCTGTGGCCGCCGGACAACGTGCCGGCGGCCACCGCCCCGGCCGCGCCGGGTGGTCATGGCGGGCGCAAAAATGCTGTACAGTATTTGAGGTGGTTCCGCCGGATGCATGAAGGCGGAACTTCGGGTTGTGGCGCAGCTTGGTAGCGCACTTGACTGGGGGTCAAGGGGTCGCAGGTTCAAATCCTGTCAACCCGACAGATAAGGGCGGCTGGCCAGTAGAAATACTGGCTAGCGGCCCTTTGTAGTTTTCCGGCACTAACAGACGTCCCGCCGCCCAGCAGGGCTGCGGGACGTTGTCGTGTGGGCTGAACGCTAAGCCGGAGGCCTCCTACCCGGCGGCCTGCTTCCTCACCTGCGCGGACGACCAGCCCTGCCGATGGAGTCTGTCGAAGCCGTCGAGGAGCAGGTCCAGCGCGAACTCGAACTCGAACTGATCGTCGCAGCCGTGACCGACGACAGAGCCGTCATCGTGTTGCGCCGCGGTGGCGACGGTGACGATGTTGGGGTACAGCTCTTGCATCTGAGCGAACATGGCCGCCTGTGCCTCCGGCGTCAGCGCGGGCGGTGCTTCCGCCGCCGGGGCAGCCGATCCGTCGAAGAGTTCCTGGGTGAACCCCCACATCCGGCCCCCCAACGCATGCATGACGTGGTGGGCGAGGTCGGGGGTGAAGCCGCCCGCGAGGAAAATGCCGGCGAACGAATCCTGATACTCCAGCACGGCCGGGGTGGGGCGTGCACGGGATTCGATCGCCTGCCGGGCCCACGGATGGCGCTGGAGCGCTTGCCGGGCGGAGAGCACCCGCAGCCGGATGGCATTTCGCCAATCGGCGCCGGGAGCCGGCGGGTCGATCTCGCGGATGAGCACCTCCACCATCCCGTCGAGCAGGTCCTCCTTGTCGGCGACGTGCTTGTACAGCGCCATCGGCACCACATCGAGCTCCTGGGCGAGCCGGCGCATGCTGAGCGCGTCGATCCCCAGCGTGTCCGCGACGCCGACGGCGGTCTCCAGGACGCGGCTCCGGTTAAGTCGAACGCGCGTCCTGCCCTCTGCCTTTTGACTCATTCCGTCACCTCTCAGCCGTGGAAAATCCACCGTCACAAGTGTACAGCGTACGCCTCAGGGCCGCGCTGCCCGGCACGCCGCTGACCCGGTGGCCGGCCCCTTTGATGGGCCAGCCACCGGGTGGCTCGAGTACCGTTGCCCGTCCAAGTCACCGTTTGGCGTCCACGTCACCGGATGCTGCCCCTGACCTCATGGCGAAGTCATCCTTTGGCGTCCAAATCTGGGGTTATACGGGGTGATCTGGCAGCCAAACCCTGAACTCGACCGGGACAGGCTCGCGGCGTCCGGCAGCTAGGACGCAGGCGGATGCTGGGCGTCCGGCAGCTAGGACGAGGACAGGCTTCACGCGTCCGGCGTCCGGTGGGGGCCGCGCCGTGCTGGTGCCGGGGCGGCCCGGTGGGTCCGATGGGCCTTTCCATTAGCTTGTGCAGGGTCTTGTGTGCCTATACTTTCAGCGATGGCGGGGAATTCGGTTCCTTGCCTGCAGCAACTGGACGTCCATGGTGCGAGAAAGGCAACCGATGAGCAATATTCCCGCAGATCTGAAGTACACCGCTGAGCATGAGTGGGTGGCTGCCGCAGATGCCGAGGGCACTGTGCGCCTGGGCATCACCGACTTTGCCCAAGATGCCCTCGGTGACGTGGTCTATGTGCAGATGCCGGAAGCCGGCTCCTCCATCACTGCCAACGACGTTGTTGGTGAAGTGGAATCGACCAAGAGCGTCAGCGACATCTACGCTCCGGTGAGCGGCGAAGTAGTGGCCGTCAACGACGCGCTCGAGTCCGATCCGGCACTGATTAACTCCGATCCCTACGGGGAAGGCTGGCTGCTGGAGGTCAAGCTGTCGGATCCGGCGGCACTGGAGACGCTGCTCAGTGCCCCGGAGTATGAACAGCAGGTAGGCTAGAGCTACCGGAACCAAATCGACGGCCAGCCGGTCTTGGACCGGTTGGCCGCTACATTTTTACGGAGGATCTATTGATGGTGGGCGACGCTCGCAACGCCGCAAACAATGGGAACGGCGACGGCCGGCACCCGGAGGCGAATGCGGAAACCACATCCATCTTTTTGCCGCCGCAGACCGTGGCACACGCAGCCACGCCGATGCTCAGCTCCGAGGAGGAAGCATCGGTGGCAGCGTTGCCGGCCGGGTCGGCGCTGCTGATAGCCCACGGCGGCCCTAACGCGGGCGCCCGGTTCCTGTTGGACCAGGACGTCACCACGGCTGGCCGGCACCCGGAGGCGGATATCTTCCTGGACGACGTGACCGTCTCCCGCAAGCATGTCGAATTCCGCCGGTCCGGCGATGGCTTCATGGTTGTTGACTCGGGCAGCCTCAACGGCACCTACGTCAACAACGACCGGGTGGACAGCCTGCAATTGCGGACCGGAAACGAAGTGCAGATCGGCAAGTTCCGCCTAACCTTCTACGCAGGCACGGCGGCAAAGGGGCAGGGCTAACCGGTGCCGGCGTCCCAGCCAGCGCGGCGCACCCTCGGGTCGTCCCGGGAGGGCTACCGCAGCAGCGTCCTCAATATCGGCGAGGTGCTGCAGCAGCTGACGGACGAGTTCCCGCAGATCAGCGCCTCAAAGATCCGTTTCTTGGAGGAAAAGGGGCTGATCAGCCCCCAGCGCACGCCGGCCGGTTACCGGAAATACACTGGCCAGGACGTTGAACGGCTCCGGTTTGTGCTGGCGCTGCAGCGGGACCAGTACCTGCCGCTCAAGGTCATCAAGGACTATCTGGACGCCATCGACCGCGGCGAGCGGCCGGAGGCGCTTCCGGGCGGGATGACGCTGGTGCCCCGGATGGTGTCCGACCCGCTTGCCGCTGAACTGAACGGTCGTGGCCGGGCACTGACCCGAGGCGAGCTCCTGCAGGTCAGTGGAGCGTCGCAGGAATTAGTGGACGACCTGCTCGCCTATGGTCTGATCCACGAGCAGGACACGCGCTTCGATGAACACGCGCTCAAGGTGGTTCGCGCCTGCATGCAGTTGGGCAGCCATGGAATCGAGCCGCGGCACCTTCGGTCGTTCCGGGCCGCGGCTGACCGCGAAGTCGGGCTGGTGGAGCGTGCCGTGGCGCCGTTGGCCTCGCGCCGCGACGTCGCCTCACGTGCGCGCGCCGCGGAAACCGCCAAGGAAATCAGCGATCTGTGCCTGAATCTGCACACTGCCCTCGTCCATGGGCATCTGTCGCAGATGGAGCGCTGAACGGAGGAGCCATGCTCGAACTAGAGGTCGTCGGAGTCCGCATCGAGCTTCCGTCGAACCAGCCGCTTGTGCTGCTCAAAGAAACTGACGGCGAACGTCATATTCCCATCTGGATTGGCGCTCCGGAAGCCAGCGCCATCGCGTTTGCCCAGCAAGGCATCAAGCCGCCGCGTCCCATGACGCACGACCTGCTGAACGACGTGGTGGAGGCGTTGGGCCGGAGCATTACCGAAGTCCGCCTGGTCACCGTGCAGGACACGGTCTTTTTCGCCGAGTTGGTTTTCGACGGCGGCGCTACAGTCAGCTCTCGTGCCTCGGACGCCATTGCGGTGGCACTGCGTGTGCCCTGCCCCATCTACTGCGCGGACGAGGTGATGGAGGAGGCAGGGGTCAAGATCGCCGAAGCTTCCGACGACGACGAATCCGGCGGCGAGACGCAGGACAACGCGGAGAGCCAGCTGCGCCAGTTCCGCGAATTCCTCGCCGACGTGGAGCCCGAGGACTTCGAAAAATAGGCGCCGGCGAGACACACATCCCGCATCTAAGCCGGCCGCGCCGAGGGGGCCGAATCCGACACGCCGCAGCAAAAGTGCCAGCATCTTTGACCGGCGGCCCCCGCCGTTCTAACGTCGAAGCATACAGTTCCCATTGCACCGCAAGCCAACTCAGGGCAGACTGAAACCAGACCTCTGGGCTGACCGCGGTGCTCACTTCCCCATAGGGAACTTCGACAAGGAGGGTTCACGTGAGTCCTAAAGGTGATGCAGGCGAAATGCCGCACGCTCGAACGACCGGTGCTGCCATACCCGCAAGCGCCCAGGGCCTGCTGTTCACCGAAGACTTGCCCGTGCTGGATGAGGACGCCGGATACCGCGGCCCCACGGCCTGCAAAGCGGCCGGCATCACCTACCGGCAGTTGGACTACTGGGCTCGGACCGGCCTGGTGGAACCCGCCGTCCGCGGTGCGTCGGGCTCCGGCTCCCAGCGCCTCTACAGCTTCCGGGACATTCTGGTCCTGAAGGTGGTCAAGCGGCTGCTGGACACCGGTGTCTCGCTGCAGCAGATCCGAACAGCCGTTGAACACCTGCGTGAACGCGGCGTCGAAGACCTGGCCCAGATCACCCTGATGAGCGACGGCGCCAGCGTCTATGAATGCACCTCCGCCGACGAAGTCATCGACCTTGTCCAGGGCGGACAGGGCGTCTTTGGCATCGCAGTTGGCCGGGTCTGGCGGGAGGTTGAGGGCAGCCTCGCAGAGCTCCCCAGCGAACACGCCGCCGAGCAGCCCGAGTTCCACGACGATGAACTGAGCCGCCGGCGCGCAGCGCGCAAGATCAGCTGACCCCAGCACAACTTATAGACAGCGGGAGGGGCTCCGGATTCCGGAGCCCCTCCCGCTGTTGATGCGGATCGGGGCGGTTGCGCCGCGGGACGGGCGAGGGGCAGCGCGTTGTCAGCTGGGCTGGCGGCGAAGCGCCCGGCTGCGCATCCGGCCCGAATCAGTGATGTTCTTGAGCAGGTCGTCGAAGAGCGAGGCAGCCTGCCTGGCGGATTCGCCGGGCCACTGGTGGACGGAATGTGCAGCACCCTGGATCTGCTGCCAGTTCGCCTGCTCCACGATGGTGGGGGAGAGCAGTAGGTCGCCGAACATGGTCTTCATTTCCCCCAGCCGGTAATTGTGCTCGTTGGAGCTTGGCCGGACTCGGTTGGCAACCACACCTGCAGTCTTGAGATCCGGCGCGAATTCCTCCCGGAACAGGTCGATGGCCCGCATGGTGCGTTCGGTGCCGGCAACCGAGAAGAGGCTGGGCTCGGCCACCAGCAGCACCCGGTTGCTGGCAGTCCATGCCATCCGTGTCAGGCCGTTGAGGGACGGCGGGCAGTCGATGAGTACCAGTGAATACCCGGTCACGCGCGAGAGCACGGTGGACAGCCGGCGCAGGTCCCGGCGGCTCAGATCCGGGCGGTCGTAGATGCCGGAGTAGGCCGAGCCGACAGCGACATCAAGGACCTTCCGGCCCGACGATGTGGCCGGATTGGCTTCTGCTGTCCCCACCCATCCGCTCGGGGCGGCGTTCTGGGCCAGATCGGCTTTGCGTGCGTTCTTGAGTAGCCGGCCGATGTCGGTCTGGTGGGACGGCTTGACGCCCAGCCCCGTGGTGGCATCAGCATGCGGATCCAAGTCGATGACCAGGGTGGGAATTCCCGCTGCCAGCGCCGCAGAGGCCAGGCCCAGCGTGACCGAGGTCTTGCCGACCCCGCCCTTGAGGCTGCTGATGCTCACTACTTGCACGTAAAAACCAAAACCTAACGTATCGAGTCGTGGGGCTTCTGCGCCGGATAAGTCTTCACGGCACCCTATACATCATAGGTGGAGCGCCGCAGGAGACTGTGCCATCGGCGCGGCTAAGCGGCGTTTCTCTTCGGCGCCCGCCGCGGCGCCGTAACATCCGGACCGCTAACCACAACCTAGAGGTGATCTGTGCAACACTGGCTTGCCAGTTCAGCGGGACGTCCGTGAGACTTGGCTCACTGAGTCGGCCGGCTACGGCGCCGGACGGTCGTGTCTCAAATCCTTAGTCCGGACCCGGCAATGATGCAGGAGTGAAATGTTCTCAAAGATCCTGGTAGCCAATCGTGGCGAAATCGCCATCAGGGCTTTCCGCGCAGCCTACGAACTGGGCGCGAAGACCGTGGCTGTGTTCCCCCATGAGGACCGAAATTCGATCCACCGGCAGAAAGCCGACGAAGCGTATCTCATTGGCGAGCCCGGACATCCCGTGCGGGCCTATCTCGACATTAACGAGATCATTCGGGTGGCCAAGGAATCCGGCGCGGACGCCATCTACCCGGGTTACGGTTTTTTGTCCGAGAATCCGGACCTGGCCCGTGCGGCTGCCGGGGCTGGCATCGCCTTCGTCGGCCCGAAGGCGGACGTGCTGGAGCTGGCCGGGCACAAGGTCCGTGCCTTGCAGGCAGCGCGCAAGGCAGGGATTCCGGTGCTGAAGTCCACCGACCCCAGCGCCGATACGGAGAAGCTGCTGGCCGAGGCCGAGGAGATCGGCTTCCCCATTTTCGTCAAGGCCGTGGCCGGCGGCGGCGGGCGCGGCATGCGCCGGGTCGATAGCCCGAAAGACCTGCCGGAAGCGCTGGCAGCCGCCATGCGCGAAGCCGACACCGCCTTCGGCGACCCAACCGTATTCCTGGAGCAGGCCGTGCTGCGGCCGCGCCACATCGAGGTGCAGATCCTGGCCGACGGGCAGGGCAACGTCATGCACCTCTTCGAACGCGATTGCTCGCTCCAACGCCGGCACCAGAAGGTCATCGAAATCGCCCCCGCACCCAACCTGGACGAAAACATCCGCCAGGCGCTGTACCGGGATGCCGTGAAATTCGCCGAGGCGCTAGGTTACACCAATGCCGGCACGGTCGAATTCCTGGTGGACACCGTGGGTGAGCGGGCAGGGCAGCACGTCTTCATCGAGATGAACCCGCGGATCCAGGTGGAGCACACGGTGACCGAGGAGATCACCGACGTCGACCTGGTGCAGTCCCAGCTGCGCATCGCCGCCGGCGAGACTTTGGCCGATCTGGGTTTGTCGCAGCAGACGGTCTCCGTCAACGGCGCAGCGATGCAGTCCCGGATCACCACCGAGGATCCGGCCAACGGATTCCGGCCCGACGTCGGCAAGATCACCGCCTACCGCTCAGCCGGCGGCGCGGGGGTCCGGCTGGACGGCGGAACCATCTACACCGGTGCCGAGATCAGCCCGCACTTCGACTCGATGCTGGTCAAGCTCACTTGCCGTGGACGCGACTTTGCGACGGCGGCGGCCCGCGCCAAGCGTGCCCTGGCCGAGTTCCGCATCCGCGGCGTTTCCACCAATATTCCGTTCCTGCAGGCAGTGCTGGAGGACCCGGATTTCCTTGCCGGCAAGGTAGCCACATCGTTCATCGACGAACGGCCGGAGCTGCTGAAGGCCCGTGTCTCCGCCGACCGCGGCACCAAGCTGTTGACTTGGCTGGCGGATGTCACGGTCAACAAGCCGAACGGGGAGCTGCCGGTGGCCACGGCGCCGGTGGAGAAGCTGCCCGAACCGGCCCGGCAGGCACTCGAGGCCACCGGCGCACTGACCACGGTCCCGGCGGCGGGCTCGCGGCAGCGGCTCCAGCAGCTGGGTCCGGAGAAGTTCGCTGCCGAGCTGCGGGAGCAAACGGCCGTGGCGGTCACAGATACAACTTTCCGCGACGCCCACCAGTCGCTGCTGGCCACCCGCGTGCGGACCAAGGACCTGCTGAATGCGGCGCCCGCGGTGTCCGCCCTGACCCCGCAACTGCTCTCGGTGGAGGCATGGGGCGGAGCAACCTACGATGTGGCGCTGCGGTTCCTGGGCGAGGACCCGTGGGAGCGGCTGGCGGCGCTGCGCCAAGCGATGCCGAACATCTGCCTGCAGATGCTGCTGCGCGGCCGGAACACGGTGGGCTATACGCCGTACCCGGAGGAGGTCACCACAGCATTCGTTAAGGAAGCGGCCGCCACCGGCATTGATATTTTCCGGATCTTCGATGCGCTCAACGACGTCTCGCAGATGGAACCGGCCATCCGCGCCGTGCGGGAGACCGGAACGGCCGTG
The DNA here is from genome assembly GCF_053607305.1 of Arthrobacter sp. NPDC055138. Taxonomy (NCBI): domain Bacteria; kingdom Bacillati; phylum Actinomycetota; class Actinomycetes; order Micrococcales; family Micrococcaceae; genus Arthrobacter; species Arthrobacter sp. NPDC055138. Next base: position 626,929 of record NZ_JBSGTH010000002.1, on the reverse strand, counting down.
GCGGAAGTTGCGCTTTGCTACACGGGCGACCTGCTGGATCCCGCCGAGGACCTCTACACGCTGGACTACTACCTGGCCTTGGCGGACCGGATTGTCGATGCCGGGGCCCACGTCCTGGCGATCAAGGACATGGCCGGCCTGCTGCGTCCGGCGGCCGCAGCTAAGCTGGTCTCGGCGCTGCGTGGACGCTTCGATCTGCCGGTGCACCTGCACACCCATGACACGGCCGGCGGGCAGTTGGCCACGTTGTTGGCTGCCGTCGATGCTGGTGTGGACGCTGTCGACACTGCCAGCGCCGCGATGGCCGGCACCACCAGCCAGCCGTCGATGTCGGCGCTGGTCGCCGCCTTGGCCCACACCGAGCGCGACACCGGCTTGGACCTGGCCGCGGTGGGGTCGCTGGAGCCCTACTGGGAAGCGGTCCGCCGCGTCTATGCTCCGTTCGAGTCGGGGTTGCCGGGGCCGACCGGCCGCGTGTACACCCACGAAATTCCGGGTGGACAGCTGTCCAACCTGCGGCAGCAAGCAATGGCGCTAGGACTCGGCGAACGGTTCGAGGCGATCGAGGACATGTACTCGGCTGCCGACAAGATCCTGGGCCGGCTGGTGAAGGTGACGCCGTCGTCTAAGGTGGTGGGCGATCTGGCCCTGCAGCTGGTGGGCGCCAACGTCGACCCCGAGGAGTTCGCCGCGGACCCGCGGAAGTTCGACATTCCCGACTCCGTGATTGGCTTCCTCTCCGGCGAGCTGGGTGATCCGCCCGGCGGCTGGCCGGAGCCGTTCCGCACCAAGGCCCTGGCCGGGCGCACCATCAAGCCCCGCAACGAGGTGCTCTCCGCCGAGGACTCGGCAGCGTTGGCCTCGGACCCGGCCACCCGGCGGACGACGCTGAACCGGCTGCTCTTTGCCGGCCCGGCCAAGGAATTCGAGAAGACCAGGGAAACCTACGGAGATGTCTCCGTGCTAGACACGCTGGACTACCTCTACGGGCTGCAGCCGGGGTCCGAACATGTGATCGCCCTCGAGAAGGGCGTCCGCCTGATCGCCATGCTCGGCGCCATCTCCGAGCCGGATGAGAAGGGCATGCGCACCGTGCATTGCACGCTCAACGGCCAGCAGCGCAACGTGACGGTGCGCGACCGCAGCGTCGAATCAGAGGTCAAGGTTGCGGAGAAGGCCGATCCCGGACAGCCGGGACACGTGGCGGCTCCTTTCGCCGGCGCGGTCACGGTCATCGTCAAGCCCGGGGACACCATCAAGGCCGGCGATACGGTGGCCACGATCGAGGCGATGAAGATGGAAGCCGGTATCACGGCCCCGGCCGGGGGCACCGTGGCGCGGCTGGCGGTCTCCGCCGTCGAACAGGTCCAGGGCGGCGACCTGCTGCTGGTCATCGACCCGGCGTAGCCGGAAGGCCGGTACGCCGAGCGGCCTGACAAACGACGGAAGGGCTGCCGCTGTGAAGCGGCAGCCCTTCCGTTTACGCCGGAGCGGTTATTGCCGGACGCTGGTGTAGATCTGCTCCACATACTCGTCGAAATCTGACAGTACCTGCGCCCGCTTGATCTTCAGCGACGGCGTCAGGTGTCCGGACGCCTCGGTGAAGTCGGACGGGATGACGCGGAAGGACTTGATCCCCTCCGCCTGCGAGACCGATTGGTTGGCCTGGTCGATCAGGGCTTGGATGGCGGTCTTCACGGCGTCGTGGCTGGCGGCCTGTTCCATCGTGGTGCCGGCCGGCAGTCCGTGGCGTTCAAGCCAGCCGGGCAGGGCTTCCTCGTCCAGCGTGATGAGCGCGGAGATGAACGGGCGGTTGTCGCCGATCACCACGCATTGGGACACCAGCGCATCGGCGCGGATCTGGTCTTCAAGCTGTGCCGGCACAACGTTCTTGCCGCTGGCCGTGACGATGATCTCCTTCTTCCGGCCGGTGATGCTCAGGAAACCGTCGGCGTCCAGTTCGCCGATGTCGCCGGTGCGGAACCAGCCGTCCTGGAACGCCTCGGCGGTGAGATCCGGACGGTTGAAGTAGCCGCGGAGCACGCAGACGCCCTTGGCGAGGATCTCGCCGTCGTCGGCAATCTTTACAGCATTGCCGGGCAGCGGGGCTCCGACCGTGCCGATCTTGACCAGCTGGGGCGTGTTGACGGAGATCGGCGCCGTCGTTTCGGTGAGCCCGTAGCCTTCCAGCACCAGCAGGCCGATGCCGTGAAAGAAATGCCCCAGCCGTTCGCCCAGGGGGCCGCCGCCGGAGACTGCATGTTCAACCCGGCCGCCCATCGCTTCGCGGATCTTGTGGTAGACCAGCTTGTCGAAAAGCTTGTGCTTGAGCTTGAGCGTCAACGGCACCTTGCCGGCCGCATCGGCGCGTGACCAGGCGACGGCGGTGTCGGCGGCGGCGTGGAAGATCTTGCCCTTGCCGCCGTCCTCCGCCTTGAGCATGGAGCTGTTGTAGACCTTCTCGAAGACGCGCGGAACGGCCAGGATGAACGTGGGCCGGTAGCTCTGCAGGTCCGGCAGCAGGTTCTTGATGTCCGGGGTGTGCGCCACTGTGGCGCCCGCGGCAACGCAGAGCACGGAGATAAACCGTGCGAAAACGTGGGCCAGCGGCAGGAACATGATGGTCTGGGCGCCCTCGTGGGCGACGTCCGGCAGCGCGGCGGCGGCGTTCTTGGACAGCTCCACGAAATTCCCGTGGGTCAGTTCGCAGCCCTTGGGCCGGCCGGTGGTGCCGGAGGTGTAGATGATCGTGGCCAAGTCGTCGAGGCCGGCGGCGCTGCGGCGTTCCTCCACGTCGGCGTCCGGGACATCGTTGCCGGCCGTGCGCAGTGCATCCAGCGACTCTTCGTCCAACTGCCACACGTGCTTCAGGTTTTCCAGGCCTTCGTCGAGGGCGGCCCGGCGAACCTTGGCTTCATGGGCAGCGCTTTCGGCGAATACTGCCACCGCGCCCGAATCGCCCAGGATCCACGCGATCTGGCTGGGGGAGGAGGTCTCGTAGATCGGCACCGACACCGCGCCCGCAAACCAGACCGCGAAATCCACCAGCGACCATTCGTAGCGGGTACGGGCCATGATGCCCACGCGTTGGCCCGGCTGGACGCCGGAGGAGATGAGCCCCTTGGCCAAACGTGTCACGTCGGCGAGGAATTCGGTGGCACGGATGTCCTGCCATGCCCCGGACGAATCCTTGCGTGAAAACAGGGCAGGGTTCGATGCCTTCTGCGCCTGCTCAACCACCAGGTCGGCGATGTTGGCATCCCGCGGAACGTCAACCAGGACGGGCACGCTGTATTCGCGCACGTTAGCTCCTCACTACTTCAGCTGTGGCCAGCTCTGCTCAGCCTCCCTGACGGAGGTTGCCTTTAGCCTATAACCTAAATCACAGTGCCTACCGGCAGGTAACCTACAAAACGGTAACGGTCCCTCCCGCCCCGGCTGCCCGGCAGGTGGGCTCGGCTTGCCTACGATGGGGAGGTGGAGAACAGCGGACTGTCGGTGGGGATCGATATCGGCGGCACCAAGGTGGCGGCCGGTGCCATCGATGGTGCCGGGAACGTGGTCGCGGAGCTGGTCCGTCCGACCCCGGGCCACGATCCCCGGGACGTGGAAGAGCTCATCGCCGCGCTGGTGCGCGAGGTGGCGTCCGAGCACCAGGTGGTGGCGGTGGGCGTTGGCGCGGCCGGCTGGATGGATCTTTCCGGCGGCACCGTGTTGTTCAGCCCGCACCTGGCCTGGCGGAACGAACCGCTGCGGGACAACCTGCAGCGGCTGCTCCGCCGGCCCGTCACGGTAGTCAACGACGCCGATGCCGCCGCATGGGCCGAGTTCCGTTTTGGGGCGGGGGCAGGAGAGCCGCGGCTGGTGTGCATCACCCTGGGCACGGGCATCGGCGGAGCCATGGTGATGGACGGCCGGCTGGAGCGGGGCCGCTGGGGTGTTGCGGGGGAGTTCGGGCACCAGGTCATCATGCCCGGCGGACACCGCTGCGCGTGTGGAAACCGCGGTTGCTGGGAGCAGTACGCCTCGGGCGATGCACTGGGCCGCGAGGCCCGGGAACTGGCGGCGGCGAATTCCCCGGTGGCCCAGCGATGGCTGCAGGCCACGGGCGGCATCGTGGAGGACATCACCGGCGCAGTGGTGACCGAGCAAGCCAAGCGGGCCGATCCGGCCAGTGTCCGGCTGCTGGAGGAGACCGGCGAATGGCTGGGGCTGGGACTGGCTAATCTGGCCGCGGCGCTGGATCCGGGTCTGTTCGTGATCGGCGGGGGACTCTGTGAAGCCGGCGATCTGTTGCTGCAGCCGGCACGCCATGCGCTGGAGCGGAACCTGACCGGCCGGGGTTTCCGCCCACTGGCGGACGTCCGGCTGGCGGCCTTGGGACCGAGGGCCGGGATGATCGGTGCCGCAGACCTCGCCCGGGCCGCCGCCGGCTGATCCCCGCGCCGGCCGCCTCAGACGCGTGCGCCGTCGTCGTACCCGTCGCGTTCCTTGGGCAGCCGGAAGAGCAGGTAGACGGCGGAAGCCACGAACAGGACCACCATGCCCAGCACCGCAGCCAAGGGTGCGCCGCGCCACAGCATGGCGGTCAGCAGGAGACCCAGCGGCGAGCCCACCGCGCCGATCCACGCCAGCACGAGCAGCGGCTCGCCGGCGCCCAATGGTTCGGGCTCCGGCGGTACGTAGCCCTCGTCCTCGTCCGGTTCCTCGACGACGTAGTCCCGCGGGCCGGCTGACCCGCCCGGCGTCCCGACCTCCGGCAGGCGGTGTTCGAAGATATCGCGCAGGCGTCGGGGATCCGTGCCGCCGTCGGCTGCAGGCTGCTCCGGAAGGGGTCCATCCGGGTTGCCGGAGTCGGTTTCTTCCAGCCGGGCCACCAGATCCTGCCAGACGGCGTCGTCCCGGTCCTGTTCATGCCCCGGCACGGCTGGCTCCTGAGTTCGGTGATGACGTGGCCGCGATGGCCTGGATGAATTCCGCCGATCTGCGATAGATCAGCTCGGCGTCGTGGTCCATAGTGGCCACATGGTAGCTGTCCGCGAGCGGCACCACCTCCAGCCGCTCGGTGCCGATGCGGCGGCGGAGCACGCGCATCGAGGACTCGGGCACCGTATGGTCCACGGCGGAGCGGAAGACCAGGGTCGGAGCGGTGACCCGGGGCAGGTCGGCCACCACCGTCTTGAAGAGCTGGCCCAGTTGGTGGGCGGCCGCCACCGGGGTGCGGTCGTAGGCACCCTCATCGATGCCCGGCATATTGATGTCGTTGCCAATGGCCGGCACGGATTTCAGCACGTACTTCATCAGTCCGGAGAACGGTGCCCGAGGATCGGCGATGGTCAGCCCCGGGTTTACCAGCAGCACGCCGGAGACCGGTCGATGCGCGGCCAGCCGCAGCGCGAGGGCGCCGCCCATGGACAGGCCGGCGACGAAGACCTGGCTGCGCTCGCGGGCGAGTTCGGCGAAAGCCTGCTCGGCCGCCCCGTACCAGCTTTGCCAGCGGGATGTTCCCAGCTCCTGCCACGTGGTGCCGTGGCCGGGCAGCAACGGCAGCCGCACGGCAAAGCCGGCATCGGCCAAACTCTCCGCCCACCCCCGCATGCTGCGCGGGGAACCGGTAAAGCCATGCAGCAGCACCACGCCCAGACGGGAATGGGGGCCGTGCCCGGAGCTGGAGAAGGCCCCGTCGAGAGCAGAAGTCATGGCACTATCGTGTCATTATGGGAGCCGTTCGGCCATTGATTGCCGTCCCCTTCCTTTGCGTCCTAGCCCGCGGCGCGGCCACGCAGACGCCAAGCTGGAGTAGAGTCTCAAACGGAATTGTTATGCGGCCTGCGGCGGCGGAATGGAAAGGCACACGTGTTCTACTGGTTTATGAAGACCATCGTCGTGGGGCCGGTGGTTCGCCTGCTCTTCCGGCCGTGGGTCAAGGGCCTGGACAACATTCCGGATAACGGGCCTGCCGTGCTGGCCAGTAACCACCTTTCTTTCTCGGATTCGATTTTCCTGCCGCTGGCGGTTTCACGGCCCGTGGTGTTCCTGGCTAAGAGCGAATACTTCACCGGCAAGGGAATCAAGGGCAAGCTCACGGCGGCGTTCTTCACGATGACGAACCAGCTGCCGATGGACCGCTCAGGCGGGGCGGCGTCGGCCACCTCCCTGTTGGCCGGACGGGACGCGCTGCAGGAGGGCGGGCTGCTGGGCATCTATCCGGAAGGCACCCGGTCGCCGGACGGCAAGCTGTACCGCGGCAAGACCGGCGTGGCGAAGCTGGTGCTGAGCACCGGGGTACCGGTCATTCCGGTGGCGATGATCGGCACCGACAAGGTCCAGCCGATCGGCCGGCGCATCCCCAACATCCGCCGGGTCGGCATCATCATGGGCAAACCGTTGGATTTCTCCCGCTACAAGGGCCTGGAAGACGACCGGTTCATCCAGCGCTCGGTCACCGACGAGATCATGTACGAGATCATGCGGCTCTCCGGGCAGGAATACGTCGATTCGTACGCCAGCACCGTAAAGGCGCGGCAATCGGCACGCAAGCCGGCCCGCGGGGAGAGCCAGCGCCAGGCCGCCGTCGGGCTGCCCGCGGAGCAACCGGAACCGTCAAAGACCAAAGCACCCGGTGCCATCACGGTGATCGGCGCAACAACGCCTGCCGCAGAGGTGCCTGCACCTCCTATGTCGGGGCACGAGCAGCCCGGAACCGCGGGTCCGGCCTCCGCTGACACCGTAGCCGCCGCATCCCCGGCCGCACCAACAGGCGCGGCCGCTGCAGGCGCCGCACCCGACGGGGTGGCCGGGAATGAAGTTGCGGGCGGGTCCGCCGCCCAGCCGGCGGATCCGGCTGCGCTTCCGGAGAGCCGCGGAACCGCCCCGAGTCCGGGCCAGGACAGCCCGCACTAATCCAGCCGCAATGTGACGGCAAGTCGTCGGAGCATGACCTCTCCACATGAAGCCGGGCAGAGCGGCGGTCTACGATTGAGTCGTGACCGATACAACCTTTACTGCTTCCGTTCCCGACCAGCTGCCCACGGCGGCGAACTACCCCGGTTTGGATGACTGGCGCGAGCTGCCGGTGGTGCAGCAGCCCAGCTGGCACGACGCCTCGGTCCACGCCTCGGCCGTTGCCGAGCTGAACACCCTGCCGCCGCTGGTCTTCGCCGGCGAAGTGGACGTCCTGCGGGAACGTCTGGCCCAAGCCGCCGACGGCAAGGCCTTCCTGCTCCAGGGCGGGGATTGCGCCGAGACCTTCGGTGCAGCCACAGCCGACAAGATCAGCGCCCGGGTCAAGACCATTCTGCAGATGGCCGTGGTGCTCACCTACGGCGCCTCGCTGCCCGTGATCAAGATGGGCAGGATGGCCGGCCAGTTCGCCAAGCCCCGTTCGTCCAACGACGAGACACGCGAAGGCGTGACGCTGCCGGCCTACCGCGGCGACATGGTCAACGGGTTCGACTTCACCCCCGAGTCCCGCGCCCACGATGCCAGCCGGATGGTGCAGGCCTACCACACCTCGGCCTCCACACTGAACCTGATCCGGGCTTTCACCCAAGGTGGATTCGCCGACCTGCGGCTGGTGCACCACTGGAACAAGGGCTTCACGGCCAATCCGGCACATTCCCGCTACGAGTCGCTCGCGCGCGAAATCGACCGCGCGGTGAAATTCATGGACGCCTGCGGAGCCGACTTCGACGCGCTCAAGCGGGTGGAGTTCTTCGCCAGCCATGAGGCACTGGTGCTGGACTATGAGCGGGCCCTGACGCGCATCGATTCGCGCACCGGCCTGCCCTACAACACCTCCGGTCACTTCCTCTGGATCGGCGAACGCACCCGGCAGCTGGACGGTGCCCACGTGGAATTCCTGTCCAAGGTCCGCAATCCGATCGGGGTCAAGCTGGGACCGACCAGCTCGGCCGACGACGCCCTGCGGCTGATCGACAAACTGGATCCGGAACGCGAACCCGGACGGCTGACGTTCATCACCCGCATGGGTGCCGGCAACATCCGCCAGAAGCTGCCGGAATTGGTCAAGCGGGTAACCGAAAGCGGCGCCAAGGTGCTGTGGGTGACCGATCCCATGCACGGAAACACCGTCACCTCGCCGAACGGCTACAAGACCCGCAACTTCGACGACGTGATCGACGAGGTGCGCGGGTTCTTCGATGTCCACCACGAACTCGGGACGTTCCCCGGCGGCCTGCACGTGGAAATGACCGGCGACGACGTGGCCGAGTGCCTCGGCGGTGCCGATCCGATCGACCAGACGGCCTTTTTGGACCGCTACGAGTCCGTCTGCGATCCGCGACTGAACCACATGCAGTCGCTGGAGATGGCGTTCCTGGTGGCCGGGGCACTCTCCCGCCAGCAGTAGCCGGCCCAGCTTTACCAGCACACAGCAGAAGGCCCGGAACCATGGAACAGGTTCCGGGCCTTCTGCCGCTCAAGGGTGCGTGGCCCTGCTGACCCAGCTAGGCCGGCCGCCGGACGGCCAGGCTGCCGGAGTCACACCACGGTCAGCGTGATGACGGAGCCTTCGGGCACCGACTCATTAACCGGATCCTGGGCCCGGACCGTGCCGAAGAAACCGCCGAGGATCTCGTTGACTTCCACCTCGAAGCCAAGTTCCTTCAGTTGGCGCTCTGCGTCGTCTACCTGCAGGCCAACCATGTCCGGGACGTCGACCATCCGCGGTCCCTTGGAGAGCGTCAAGGTGACCGTGTCGCCGCGGATCACTTGGCCCTCGGCAGGAGCCTGCGCGGCGACCGATCCCTCCGGGACGTTTCGGTCAAAGACGGCCTCGGGTGCTGTTTCCACCTTCAGCCCGGCACCTTCCAAGGCGGCGGCGGCGTCACCCTGGGGCTGGCCCACCACCTGGGGGACGTCAAAGGGCTTTGGCCCCTTCGAAACGGTCAGCTCGACGGCGGAGCCCCGCCTGAGCTGTTCGCCTTCGGCAGGCTTGTGGCTGAGGACCGTGCCTGCGGCGACGTCCTCGTCGTAGGCCTTCTTGACCTTGCCGGCGGCGAGGTTGGCCTCTTCCAGCGTGGCGGTGGCCTTGTCCAAGGTCATGCCCGCCAGCGGCGGGACAGCGAACAGTTCCGGCCCCTTCGACACCACGAGCGCCAGAGGCTCGAACCGGCGTACTTCGATGGGCGCGTCCGGCTCCGTGCCCACGGCGATTCCCTTGGCCACTTTTTCGTCGAAAACTTCCTGCAGCCTGTACTCCAGCCCCTGCTCCTGGAGCAAGCTCTGGGCTTCCGCCACGGGTTTTCCGGCGACGTCCGGTACGGCAACGAGCGCGCCGGGGCCCATGCCGAAGAACCATCCCGCGGCGGCAACCAGCGCGGCCACGATCGCCAGCACAACAATCCAGATCATGCCGCGGCGCCGTGGATTGCCACGACGCAGGTTTTGTTCCGGACGCCGGGCGCTGCGGGCGAGTTCCCGCTGGCGTTTCTTCGACTCCCGCGCGGATAGCGGCCGTTGCTCGCTTGCCGGTGCCGCAGCGGCCTGGCCGGCGCTGAAAATCTGGGTGTGCTGGGTAGGACGGGAGATCACGGTGGTGCGGCGTGGATCGGAGGCGATGACTTCGGTGGCCGATGTCCCCGCTTCTCGGGCCGGTCCGCTCTGGAGGTCCAGCTGTGCATCGCTGAGCGACTTGTGCACGTGCCGCAGTTCGCCCAGCAGGGCCGTGGCATCCACCGGCCTCTGGTCCGGGTCCGAACCCGTGCACCAGAGCACCAGTTCGTCCAGATCCGAAGCGAGCCCGGGAACCAGGGTGGACGGCGCCGGAACGGTGGAGTTGACGTGCTGGAAGGCCACCTGGATGGGCACGTCTCCGGTGAAGGGCTGGCGTCCGGTCAGCATCTCGAACAGCATGATTCCCACGGAGTAAACATCGCTGCGTTCATCGGCCGCCGTTCCGGTGACCAACTCGGGCGGCAGATATGCCACCGTCCCTATCAGGGTGCCGGTGCTGGTACTGGTGGTCACCGCGCGCGCCAAGCCGAAGTCCCCGAGCTTGATCCGTCCGTCGTCGGACATCAGGACGTTCTCCGGCTTGATGTCGCGGTGGACCAGGCCGGCGGCGTGCGCGGCCGAGAGCCCCTCGATGACCGGATCCAGCACGGCCAGCGCGTGCCGGGGCGTCAATGGCGCAGATTCGTTCAACAGGTCGCGGAGCGTGTGCCCGCGGACATATTCCATCGCCAGGTAGGCGACGTTGCCGTCGATGCCCTGATCGTAGACGCCCACCACATGGGGGTGCGAGAGCCGGGCCGCCGATTTGGCTTCTCGCTCAAACCGCTCGAGGAAGCTTTGGTCTTCCGCGAGATAGGGATAGAGCACCTTGAGCGCCACATTGCGGTCCAGCCGGGTGTCGGACGCCAGATAGACGGTGGACATCCCGCCGCGCGCGAGGCGCGAAAGAACACGGTAGCGTCCGTCGATCAGGGCGCCGACCAGTGAATCAGTTGCCGGTTGCTGCACTCTACGATCCTAGTCCGATGAGCGAAAGGACCCGAATCAACACTGTGGTTCGGGTCCTTTCGCGGCGAGGGCCGTGGCCGGCTAGAACTTCTTCATGTGCGACTTCACCGAAGCCACGTAGGCCTTGGTGTCCTTGTACATGCCGTAGGTCATCACACCGTACTGGCCCTGATAGTAGGACGCGATGGCGATGTCCAGGGACGGGCTGGTGCTGACCAGGGACCGAATAATCGCCACACCGGCGGTGGCGTTGTCATAGGGATCCAGCAGGTTGAGCTTGCGGCCCACCAAATCCGAGGCCCACTCGCCCGAGGACGGGATGACCTGCATGGCGCCGATGGCGTTGGCCGGAGACACGGCGGTCTGCTGGAAGCCGGACTCCTGGTAGGCGTGTGCCAGCGCGAGCTTGGGATCGACGCCCATCTTGCGGGCGGTTTCGGCGATGATGTCCTTCATCTGCGCCTGGCTGGGCTGCGGCGTGGAGAGCAGCAGACGCTTGTTCTCGTTCGCCTTGGACACTACCGCTTCGGGGTAGGTGTAATGCAGGAAGGTGCTCGGCACCAGCGGCGCGGCAGACGCGGTGCCCACGTTCGACGTCGTGGTCTGCGAAGCCGTCGAATTGCCGGGGACGCCAATCTTCTGGCCCGGGTAGATGATCGACGTCGACTTCAGGCCGCTGGCCTGCAGCAGGCTGGAAAGCGTCACGTTGAGCTTGCCGGCGATGCCGGAGAGCGTGTCCCCGGACTTGACGGTGTAGCTGCCGGAGCCGGCAGCGTTGCTCTGGGACGGTGCCTTGGCCGGCGCTTTGGACGACGTCGATGCGCTGGACACGGTCCCGCCGGTGACCTTGATCTTCTGGCCGGGATGGATCACGGATGTGACCTTGAGGTTGTTGGCGGAGAGGACGGAGGCCAGGCTCATCCCGTGGCGGGCGGCGATGCCGGAGAGCGTATCGCCCGGCTTGACCGTGTAGTTGCCGCTGGCGGAGGCCTTGGAAGTCTTGGTGGAAGCTTTCGCCGGGGCCTTGGCCGAGCTACCGGACGCGGAGGACTTGCCGCCCTTGACCTTGATCTTCTGGCCGGGGTAGATGACCGAGTTGACCTTAAGGTTGTTGGCGGAGAGGACGGCGCCCAGGCTCATGCCGTGCTTGGCGGCGATGCCGGAGAGCGTGTCGCCGGACTTGACCGTGTAATTGCCGGAGCTGGAGGCGTTGCCGACCCGGGTGGAAGCTTTAGCCGTGGTCTGGACCGAGGCGCTGGACACGGAGGACTTGCCGCCCTTGACCTTGATCTTCTGGCCGGGGTAGATGACCGAGTTGACCCTGAGGTTGTTGGCGGAGAGGACGGCGCCCAGGCTCATGCCGTGCTTGGCGGCGATGCCGGAGAGCGTGTCGCCGGACTTGACCGTGTAGTTGCCGGCACCGGAGGAGGACTTGGCGGCCGTGCTGCCGGAGGACTTGGCGGCGGCCGAACCGCCGAGCTTGATCTTCTGGCCGGGGTGAATGATGGTGCTGGCGCTCAGGCCGTTAAGCGAGAGCACCTTCTTCGTGGAGATGCCGTAGCGGGAAGCAATGCCGCTGATCGTTTCGCCGGCGCGCACCGTGTGGGCGGATCCAGTGGCCTGCGTGCGCAGCGCAGCGGGCAACTGGGCGGCGACCTGGGAGGCGGGAATGAAGGCGGCGGTGGGAACCGTGACACCCGGTATCGCTGCCTTAGGCTGCAGCGCGGCGCGGGGCGGAAGATCCGCCGCCTGCGCGGGCATGGCCAATGCGGCTGAGGACAGCACGACGGCGGGAATCGCCGCGGTTGCTGCCGCGGACAGTAGCACCCGGCGGGGCTGGCTGCGGTCGTTGCGCGTGATCGGGCGCTGATCGGTCATTGATGTCCCTCATCCTTGTTCTGCGGCCTGGCGAGCGTCCCCCAACGGGCCGCACAGTGGTACTGGTGTGTCATTTGTTATCAATGTTAAAACTGTGACTCAAGTGAATCTACACTATCGGCGCATAACACAACAGCCGCAGCTGGTGAATGAAGAATGAAGGCGGCGTGTCGAGCTTTTGAAATGGCTCCGCGTGGGTCAGCATGGCACGCTTATACAGTGAGTGAACTTGAAGAACTGATTGCCGATTGGCTGCCGCTGCCCGACGTCGCAGAGCGACTGGACGTCTCCGTAAGGGACGTGCGCAGCCTGCTGGAGGAACGGGCCCTGCTGGCGGCAAAGGTGGGGGAGCGCCAGATCCGCTCGGTGCCGGAAGCATTCCTGGTCGAGTCAGGCGTCCTCGAGAGCCTCAAGGGAACGCTGGCGGTCCTCGCCGATGCCGGCTTCAGTGATGAGGAAGCGTTGCGCTGGCTTTTTAGCGCCGACGATTCATTGCCCGGCCGGCCGATTGACGCCCTGCGTGAAGGCCGAAAGACCGAGATCCGCCGCCGTGCCCAGGCGCTGGGCTGGTAACCGGCCGCACCTCTTTGTTCTGAATACGGGCTCTGTCCGCGGTTGCCGCGGACAGAGCCCGCCTGCTTTAAGCGTTGCGGCGTACCGCCGAGTCGGCCAGCCGGCCCAGCGCGTGGCGGACATCCTCGGTCACGGGCAGGGCAGCGAGTGCTTCATCGACCGCAGCCGTCCGTTCGGAAATCATCTGTTCCGCTGCCGCCAAGGCGCCGCTGCTGGTGATCAGCCCGCGGAGTTCCTCCACTGTCCGGTCGGAAAGATCCGGCGAACCCAGTTTGGCTTCCAGCAGGTCGCGTTCGGCCGGCGTGCAGTGAATAAGGGTGTGTGCGATCAGGACCGTGCGCTTGCCCTCCCGCAGATCGTCGCCGGCGGGCTTGCCGGTGGTGGCCGGGTCGCCGAAGACGCCCAGCACATCGTCCCGGATTTGGAAGGCTTCGCCCAGCGGCAGCGAAAACGCTTCGTAGGCGTCGAGCAGTCCAGCTGATGCGCCGGCCAAGGCGCCGCCCACGCCCAGCGGGTGGACGGTGGAGTATTTGGCCGACTTATAGCGCAGGATCTGCAGCGCGCGGTCCACGGCGGTCTCAACCGGACGGCCCGGGCCGGCAGCCTCCTCCAATAGGTCCAGATACTGGCCGGCCATGACTTCGGCTCGCATCCGGTTGAAGATGGTGCGGGCCGGTGTCCCGGCAGCAGACTGCGCCCCGATGCCGGAAAAGACCTCCTCGCTGAGGGACAGGCAGAGATCACCGGCCAGCAGGGCGGAGGCCTGTCCGTAGCGTTCGGCGTCGAGCGCCCAGCCGTTGCGGCGGTGCTGTTGTTCAAACCGGCGGTGCACGCTCGGGTTTCCCCGCCGTGTATCCGAGCGGTCGATGATGTCATCGTGGATCAGCGCCGCTGCCTGGAAAAGTTCCAGCGCGACCCCGGCCTGCACTGCCGGTTCGGCCAGCACCGACCCCCCGGCGCCGCGCCACCCCCAGTACGCCAGCAGCGCACGCAGGCGTTTACCGCCCGCGGTGAGGTCCGCGATGGCCTCCACCAACGGCGCCGCGTCCGGGGCCGCATCGAGCAACAGTTCCTTCTGCCCGCCCAGGAATTGCTGCAGCATGCCTGCAACGGCCTGCCGGAAGTCGTCCTGCTCGGCAGGACTCGTTGGGGTCAGTGACGGCTCCATGCTGCTACCTCCGGTCGGCCCGTGCATGGCGGGATTCCTGTTCGGCCGTACGGCATGGGGCGGCGCTCCTCGCGATGGTTCCGATGTCTGCAGACCAGTCTAGACAATCGCGTGCGGCGCCCGTGCAGCCGTGGCGTCACGCCTACGATAGTTCTGTGACCTCCCCGGACCAACAGAACTGCACCATCCTCCACGTGGATATGGATGCCTTCTTTGTTGGCGTGGAACTGCTGGAGCGGCCCGAGCTGGTTGGAGTACCGGTGATTGTGGGGTCCGCCTCCGGCCGGGCGGTGGTGCTCTCCGCCTCCTATGAGGCCCGCAAATACGGGGTCCGCTCTGCCATGCCCATGGCCCGGGCGCGCATGCTGTGTCCGCAGGCACAGATCATTGAGCCCAGCCACACGAAGTACCAGCAGGCCTCGGCGCGGATCATGGCGATCTTCCGGGAGATCACTCCGCTGGTGGAGCCACTCAGTGTCGACGAGGCCTTCCTTGACGTGGCCGGCGCAAGACGGCGGCTGGGGGAGCCGCTGGAGATTGGCGCGCTGATCCGCCGCAGGATCTCCGACGAGCTGGGGCTGACCGCGACTGTGGGCATCGCTGCCTCCAAGTTCGTGGCGAAGATCGCTTCCACCCACGCGAAGCCGGATGGGCTGCTGCTGGTACCCGAGGCCGAAACGCTGGCCTTCCTGCATCCGTTGCCGGTCGGCGCCTTGTGGGGCGTCGGCGCCAAGACGGCCGAGGTCCTTGCCCGCCTCGGCATCCGGACCGTGGCCGATGTGGCACAGACCCCGCAGGCCGCGTTGCACCGCGTGCTGGGCGCCACCGGCGACCACGTCCACCGGCTCGCCTGGGGCATCGATGATCGGGTGGTGACCCCCGAACGCATGGAGAAGAGCATCGGCGCCGAGGAGACCTTCGAGAAGGACGTCGACGACGACCAGCTGCTGCACCGCGAACTGTTGCGGCTGGCCTACCGCACGGCGGCGAGACTGCGGGCCGGCAGCTTGCGCGCCGGAACCATCGCGCTGAAGCTGCGCTATTCCGACTTCACCACCTTGAGCCGGTCGCGGAAGCTGCAGGCGCCGTCAAACAGCGCGAAGCAGCTCCAGGCAGCAGCCGCGGCCCTCTTGTCGGATCTTGGCGACCGTCCGCAACCGGTTCGGCTGATCGGGCTCCGGGCGGAGCAGCTGGAGGACGCCGGCCGCGGCGGCCAGCAGCTTAGTTTCGACGGACATGAAGATACGTGGCACAACGCTGAACAGGCCCTGGACGAAGTCAATCGAAAGTTTGGAGCAGCCGGGATCCTGCCGGCTTCGCTGCTCCAGCCGGGCGCCCGCCGGCCGTTGCCGCCCGGTCCGGGAGCGGGCCGACAGGAGCTGCCGGAGGCCGGCGAATGAAAACCTTATGGGCGGAGTCACAGTTGGATCGCCGCCGCTTTCGATTGGCGGGTTTGCGCTCTATTCTTAGTAGAAGGGGTCAATACGGTTCCGGTAGGTGTGTCAGGAACTCTTGTCCCGCGGGGTTCGTTGAACGACTGAGTCAGCCCTCGGGGGACTGGATAAAAGGAGGCTCAGATGCCACTCTCAGAGCATGAGCAGCGGCTGCTGGAACAACTCGAGCAACAGTTGCATGCTGAAGACCCGAAGTTTGCCAGCCACATGGAATCGGCCAGCGGCCGATCGTTGTCGACGCGCCACATCGTTGTGGGTTCACTCGTCGCGATTGCCGGAATTCTGGTCTTGCTCACCGGTATTCTCAGCCAGATCATCGCCGTCGGGGTCTTGGGGTTCGTCATTATGGGGGCCGGTGTTTATTGGGCCACCACCCGGAGAGCCGGAACCGGGTCGCCGCGGTCGACCGGAAATAAGCCGGCGTCCTCGTCCAAGGGCGGCTTCATGGCCAATTTGGAAGAACGATGGGACGAACGCCATCACGGCGAAGACCGCTGACCGGCTGGCCCCTTCGGGGCAGCCGTCCGGTTGCTCCACTTTGCTCCACCAGGGTTTCTGAGCCGACCTTCACGAAGGCAAGACCCGTCACCTGACGGGTCTTTTCGTGTTTAACGGGCCTATCTGACCCCTCTCCACTCCTTTTCGCTCCACCGCGGCCCCACGCGGCCGGACCTTTGTGCGGCAAGCGAACACGCCCATGCCCCGGGACTCAATTCCCTCCACAACCCCTCCACGCCGCTCCACCCGGGAACTTCCTTGCCGTGGCGCGGAGCGCGCCGAACATTTCCAGCTACAAAACGGGGTCCAAACAGTTGACTGTGGCGTGATGTGGAGTAAAGTGGAGGACATAAGAGGGTAGTGGTGACGCAGGGGGTCGACGGTCTCCTCCAATCGGCAAGGCGGTGGCGATGTTCCTCGGGACACATTCGCCGCGGCTGGACGAGAAGGGGCGCCTGATACTTCCCGCAAAGTTCCGCGATGAGCTTGCCGACGGTCTCGTCCTGACGAGAGGCCAGGAGCGTTGCATCTACGTCTTCAGCCAGAAGGAATTCGAACGGGTACACGAGGAGATGCGGAAAGCTCCGATATCTTCCCGCCAGGCCCGTGACTACATTCGAGTCTTTCTGTCCGGAGCCTCTGACGAAGTGCCTGACAAGCAGGGCCGGGTCACCATCCCGGCGGCCCTGCGAAGCTATGCAGGACTGGGCAGGGAACTGGCAGTGATCGGTGCGGGTACCCGCGCGGAGATCTGGGACGCCCAGGCCTGGGACAACTACCTCCTGGAGCAGGAAACCGCCTTCTCCGAAACAGACGAAGACGTATTGCCCGGAGTCTTTTGATCCGGTACCACAACACAACACGCGGCACGGACGTTCTTGGATGAGATCTCCAGCCGCCCGGCAGGTTCAACCTGGCTCACTTCCCCGGAGCCAGGCGGAGCAGG
Organism: Arthrobacter sp. NPDC055138; assembly: GCF_053607305.1. Classification (NCBI taxonomy): domain Bacteria; kingdom Bacillati; phylum Actinomycetota; class Actinomycetes; order Micrococcales; family Micrococcaceae; genus Arthrobacter; species Arthrobacter sp. NPDC055138. Next base: position 609,927 of record NZ_JBSGTH010000002.1, on the reverse strand, counting down.
CCAGGCGCGGATGGGGATCTGGTCCAAGGACCTTCGGCCTTAAAGACACCAGGGCCGACCGGCCCGCCGAACGCGACCGATAGCAGCAGGAAGAGGCATCCAGGATGAACAGCGAGCGGCCAGCAGGGGAGCGCCACGTCCCGGTGCTCCGCGACCGCTGCATCAACCTGCTCGCTCCCGCCATCGAGCGCGCTATCGAAGAACGGGGCCGGGCCGTCGTGGTCGACGCCACCCTGGGCATGGGCGGACATTCGGAGGCCATGCTGCAGCGCTTTCCCCAGCTGCACTTGGTCGGCATTGACCGGGACGAGCAAGCGTTGGCGCTCGCTGGGGAACGGCTTCGGCCTTTCGCGGAGCGCACCGACCTGGTCCACGCCGTTTACGACGAGATCGCCGACGCGGTCGAGGACCTGGGCTTCGGGCAAATCGACGGCGCCTTGTTCGATTTGGGCGTGTCCTCGCTCCAGCTGGACGAGCGCGACCGCGGCTTTGCCTACTCCTACGATGCTCCGCTGGATATGCGGATGGATACCAGCCGGGGCATGACGGCCGCGGACGTCGTCAACACGTACACCGAGGCGGACCTGGTGCGCATCATCCGGCGCTGGGGCGAGGAGAAGTTCGCCGGCCGCATCGCCTCCAGCATTGTCGCTGCCAGGGATGCCGCCCCGCTGACCACCACGGGCGAGTTGGTGGAAGCCATCCGCAAAGTGGTGCCGGCCGCCGCGGCCCGCACCGGCGGCCACCCGGCCAAGCGGACTTTCCAGGCGCTGCGCATCGAAGTCAACGAGGAGCTGGACGTGCTCGAGCGGGCGTTGCCCGCCGCGATCGACGTGCTGGCCCTCGGTGGGCGGATCGTCGTGATGTCCTACCACTCGCTCGAGGACAAGATCACCAAATCGGTGTTCAGTCAGCTCGCGAAGTCCTCCGCGCCGCGTGGATTCCCCGTCGAGCTGGAAGAACACAAGCCGCAATTGAAGACCTTGACCAAGGGCACGGAAGTACCCACGGCAGCAGAAATCGAAGAGAACCCGCGTGCGGCATCCGCCAAACTGCGGGCGGTAGAACGGATCCGGAACAGGAGTGCACAATGAGTGCCAGTGCCCACGCAGCCCGTCCCGAGCAGCAGCAGTATGTGCACGGCAGTGCGGCCCCGGCCGGCCGTCCCGGCGCTTCGCCCCGGCAGGCGCCCCGCCGTACCCCTCTGTCCCTGGTTCCCAACAGCCCGGCCCGCAAGCGGGTGCCGTTCGCCCTTTTCTGCTTCACCGTCCTGGTGCTGGCCCTTGGCAGCGTGCTGGTGCTGAACATCTCGGTGTCCAGCGGTCAGTACAAACTGGTGGAGCTGCGCAACGAGCAGGTGTCGCTGGCCCAAGCGAACGAAAAACTGACACAGCAGCTGGAAAACAACCAGGCTCCGCAGAATCTGGCCGCCAAGGCGGCAGACTTGGGAATGGTAACGTCGCCGTCGGTCGGCTCCATCGATCTGGGAAGCCAGAAAGTTGCCGGGAAGCCGAAGGCTGCAGAACCGGGCGCCGCGCCGGAGCTGTTGGTGGCGCAGCCGGAAAACCCCGGCCACCAGCCGGCAGCAAAGGCCAAGACGGAGAAGAAGAACAGCGAGGCCGCAGCAGCAAAGCCGGCAGCCCAGTCCGCGGCCGCGGCAGAAGCTGCGGCCGCAGAGAAGGCAGCGAAGAAGAACGACGAGAAGCAGCTCAACGGCGGCAGCATCCCGGCGCCGAAGCAACAGACAGGGCAGTAACTGTCCGGCAACGCAAACGAGGTACCTGTGGCAGCACCAACGGCCAAGCGCCAGCCCCCCGACCGGACGGCGAGGGCCACCCGGCGGCTCCGGGCCGGACTCGCCATTGTGCTGATCCTGCTGGTGATCCTCGGGGCCCGTCTGTTCCAGCTGCAGGGATTGGACACCGCCGGCATGGCGCAGGCTGCCGTGGACAAGCGCCTGCGCACCGTCGACCTGCCGGCGCTGCGCGGTGAAATCCTCGATGCCAACAACAAGGTGCTGGCCCGCAGCGTCCAGCGGTTCGACATCGTGGTGGACCAGCGGCTGGTAGAGGACTACACCCGGTTCGACCCGATCCGCCAGGAATCCGAAGACATCAAGATCGCCGACGCCATCGCGGAGCTGGCCGGAATCCTGGGCCAGGACGCGAAGACGGTCACCAAAGCCGTCACCGGCGACAAGCCCTTCAACTACGTGGCCAAGTCCGTCACCCCGGAAGTCCAGCAGAAGATCGATGACCTGGCCTTCCCCGGGCTGTCCGCGCAAGCGACCACCACGCGCAACTACCCGGCCGGTGCCGTAGCCGGTGCCGTGGTCGGTTTCATGCGCTCTGACGGCGTGCCGCTCGAAGGCATCGAGGCGTCCCAGAACGACGTCCTCTCCGGGACGCCCGGCACCAAGACCTACGAAATCGGCGCCGATGGCATCCGCATTCCGGTGGGCACCAATGAAGAGGTCCCGGCGGTCAACGGCCAGAGCGTCCGCCTGACCCTGAACACCGATATCCAGTGGTACGCGCAGGAAGTCATCGCGGAAACCGTCAAAGACTACGGCGCCGAATACGGCACCGTCGTCGTTCTTAATGCCAAGACCGGTGATCTGATTGCGCTGGCGGATTCCACCACGGTGGATCCCAACGACCCAGGTGCCACTCCCGACGGCGACCGTCAGTCGATGGCGGTGACGCGCGCCTTCGAGCCCGGCTCGACCACCAAGATGATCACCATGGCGGCCGCGATCGAAGAAGGGATCACCACCCCGGCGTCGCGCTACACCATCCCGCCCAAATACACGGTCAACGGCCAGACCTTCCAGGACGCCACACCGCACGGCACGCTGACGCGCACCACGGCGGGCATCTTTGCCCAGTCGCTGAATACCGGGACCACCATGATCAGCCAGCAGCTGACCCGGCAGCAGCGGTATGACTACCTGCGGAAGTTCGGCATCGGCCAGGGTTTCGACATCGGCATCGGCGGCGCCACTTCCGGTTTGCTGGCCGCTCCCGAGACCTGGGACGGGCGGCAGGAGTTCACCGTCATGTTCGGCCAGGGCCTCGCGCAGACCGCGCTGCACACGGCCGTGGCGTTCGGCACCATCGCCAACAACGGCGTGCTGATGCAGCCGCGGCTCATCGACGCCTACATCGACCCGGACGGCACCGAGCATGAGGTGCCTGCCAAGAAGGGCAGCCGGGCTGTCTCCAAGAAGACCGCCAACAAGGTGCAGGACATGTTGGAGACCAACCCGAAGTACCACAGCGGCAAGGCCGGTAATATTGAGGACTACCGGATCGGGGTCAAGACCGGAACCGCCGAAGCGCCCTCCGCCAGCGGGGGGTTCAGCGGCTACACCATCTCGATGGCCGGTATCGCCCCGATGGAGGATCCGGAGTTCGTCGTCGTTGCGACCATCCAGCGGCCGCAGGGCGGCGTGCTGACGCTGACCGCCGGACCGACGTTCAAGAAGGTCATGACGCAGGTCCTCAATGCCTACAACGTGCCGCCGTCCACCAGCAAACGGGTCGACCTGCCGCTGGAATGAGCCAACCTGGAGAATATGTGAGTTCCACCGCCGACCAGTCCCACCGGTCCGCCTCGCCCCTGCGGCCCCCAACGGTCAGGCCGGTCCGTCTGGCGGAGCTGCGCGACACCCTGCAGCACCGCGGCCTTCCGGTCCCGGAAAGCGGACCGGCCACGGACGAGCTGGCCTTCACCGGCATCACCATCGATTCACGCTCGGTGGAGCCGGGGGACCTGTACATCGGCCTGCCCGGGGCGCGCCGGCACGGCGCCGGATTTGCCGCCCAGGCGGAGGCGGCCGGGGCAGCGGCCATCTTGACTGACGACGACGGCGCCCGACTGGCCGCCGAGAACGCCCCGGGGCTGCCGGTGCTGCGTTCGGCCGGCCTGCGTGCCCTCGTGGGACCATTGGCGGCCGCCATCTACCGCAGCCAGCCCGAGGGCGGCGGGGCGCCGACGCTGTTCGGCGTGACCGGGACCAACGGCAAGACCACCACCACCTACTTCATCAATTCCCTGCTGGCGGCGCTGGGACTGGGCAGCGGATTGATCGGCACCATCGAGATCAAGGCGGGCTCCGAGGCGATTCCCAGCGCCTTGACCACGCCGGAATCGCCCGAAGTGCACGGGCTGCTGGCCCTGATGCGCGAACGGGGACTGGACGCCGCCGCGATGGAAGTCTCCTCGCACGCCATTTCCTACCGGCGCGTGGATGCCGTCCGGTTCGACGTGGCAGGGTTCACCAACCTGACCCAGGACCACCTGGACCTGCACGGCAGCATGGACGAGTACTTCGACACCAAGGCCCGCCTGTTCGAACCCGAACGGGCCCGCCGGGCGGTGGTCTGCGTTGACGACGACTGGGGCCGCCGGCTCGCCGAACGGGCGCAGGCCGGGGGAGTGGAGACGGCAACGCTGGCTACGAGCGGCGGCGGCGCCGACTGGGCCGTACGCGGCGTGGTCCGCGAAGGCCTGGGGCACCGGTTCGAGCTGCACGGCCCCGCTGGCGAGGTGCTGCGCCTGCACACCGGCCTGCCGGGCACCTTCAACATTTCCAACGCCGCACTGGCCGTGGTCATGGTGCTGGCGTCCGGGACCGATCCGGCGCGGCTGCAGGAGGCGCTGGACAGCGCTGACCCGCTCACCGTGGAGGTGCCCGGGCGGATGCAACTGATCAGTGAGAACCCGGCGGCCATCGTCGACTTCGCGCACAACCCGGACGCGCTGGAAAGGACCTTGGCCTCGGTGCGGCGTCCCGAGCCCGGCGCCCGGGTGATTGTGGTATTCGGCGCCACGGGAGAGCGCGACCAGACCAAGCGCCCGCTGATGGGGGCCATCGCCGCCCGGCTGGCGGACGTCGTCGTCATCAGCGACGATGACCCGCACGGCGAAGACGCGGCCCAGATTCGCGCCGATGTGCTGGCCGGTGCCCGTGCCGCTGCCGAGAAGGAACACTTGTCCGCCGACATCATGGAGGTTTTCCCGCGCGCGGCGGCCATCGAGCATGCCGTAGCCATGGCTGCGCCGTCGGACACGGTGCTGGTTGCCGGCCGCGGTCACGAAGTCTGGCAGGAGGTCAACGGGGAGAATCTGGCCCTCGATGACCGGGTGGAACTGCGCGAGGCGCTGCAGCGGCACGGATTCGGACTACTCTCCCCGAAGGCGGTAGAGTCCTAGATCGTCATGATTGAACTAACTGCAGCCGATATTGCGGCGATAACAGGCGGACGGATCATTGGGGAGCCGGTCGACGGCACGGGGGAGACTGCCGACATCACCGTGAGTTCCGCCACCACAGATTCCCGCGAGATCGAACCCGGCGGCCTGTTCGTGGCCAAGCCGGGCGAGAGCGCAGACGGCCACTTCTACGTTGGCACGGCCTTCGAAGCCGGCGCCGTGCTCGCGCTGACCGAACGCGAAGTTTCCGATTCCTCGGGCCGGATCCTGCCGCAGATCATTGTGGCCGACGCCGTGCTGGCCATGGGCGCCATCGCCGCGGCCATCGTGACCCGGCTGCGCGCCGCCTCGGGGCTCGAGGTTGTGGGCATTACCGGCAGCGCCGGCAAAACCACCACCAAGGACCTGCTGGCCGGCATCTTGGGCCAGGTGGCGCCCACGGTGGCACCGATCGGCTCCTACAACGGCGAGGTCGGCGTGCCGCTGACAGTCTTCGCCGCCGGTTTCGACACCCGCTACCTTGTGGTGGAAATGGGGGCCACGGGCATCGGCCACATCGAATACCTGGCCGACATGGTCAAGCCGGGCATCGGCGTGGTGCTGGGCGTGGGCAGCGCCCACGCCGGGGAATTCGGCGGAGTGGAAAACATTGCCATCGCCAAGGGCGAGCTGGCCGAGGCGCTGCCCGCCGACGGAACAGCCGTGCTCAATGCCGACGATCCCCGGGTCAAGGCGATGGCCGCCCGCACCGGCGCGCACGTGCTCTACTTCAGCTCCGACGACAATTTCAGCCTGCCCGCCGACAGCACCGCACAGCTGCTGCGGGCCCGCGGAGCCGGCACTAACGAGGCGGGCCACCCCGAATTCACGCTGTGCTTCCCGGACGGCAGCGAGCACCCGGTCACGTCCGGCCTGATCGGCATCCACCACGTGGCCAACCTGCTGGCTGCCGCCGGCGCCGCCTGGGCCCTGGGCGTCCCCCCGGAAACCATCGCCGCGGGCCTGGGCGGGCGCGGCCCGGCCAGCCGCTGGCGGATGGAACGGACCGAGCGGCCGGACGGCGTGACGGTGATCAACGATGCCTACAACGCCAACCCGGAATCCATGCGGGCGGCGCTGCGCGCCCTGGCCGAACTCGGCCGCGGCCGCCGCACCTGGGCGGTGCTGGGCGAGATGCTGGAACTGGGCGACGACACCGTTCATGAACACGACGCGATCGGACGGACCGTGGTCCGGCTTAACATCTCGCGCCTGATCGTGGTCGGCGCCGGCGCCAGGGCCATGCACACCGGAGCCGTGATGGAAGGCTCCTGGGGCGACGAGTCGATGTGGGTCGCCAGCCCCGAGGAGGCCCACCGCGTGCTCGAAGAGCAGCTGGAACCGGGCGATCTGGTGCTGTTCAAGTCCTCCAACGGAGCCGGCCTGCGGTTCCTGGGCGACCGGGTAGCATTAGGAAACCCGTCGTCGGACGATCCCGCGGCGGCTGCAGTGCGCGGTTCCGCAACCCAAGAGGAAGGCCTGGCGCAGTGATAGCCCTGCTGATCGGTTCTGCCCTGGCGCTGGTGCTGTCGCTGCTCGGAACGCCGTTGTTCATCAAGCTGCTGGTGAAGAAGGGCTACGGCCAGTTCATCCGCGACGACGGCCCGACGGCGCACCACACCAAGCGCGGAACGCCCACCATGGGCGGCGTGGTCATCGTGGCCACCGTGGTGGTGGCCTATTTCGCCACCCACCTGGGCATGTGGCTGATCAACGGGGGGGCGCACCAGGGACCCACAGCCTCCGGCGGCGTGCTGCTGCTGCTGATGGCCGGCATGGGTCTGGTGGGCTTCCTGGACGACTTCATCAAGATCTCCAAGCAACGCAGCCTCGGCCTCAGGGCCTGGGCGAAGATCGTGCTGCAGGGCCTTGTCGGCATCATTTTTGCCGTGCTGGCCCTGAACTTTCCGGACAGCCTGGGCCGGACACCGGCGTCGCTGAACATCTCCTTCACCCGCGACATTCCCTGGCTGGACCTTGCCTTCGGCGGCACAGTCCTTGGCACTATCCTGTTCATCATCTGGTCCAACATCATTGTCACCGCGGCCACCAACGGCGTGAACCTGACCGACGGGCTGGATGGGCTCGCCGCGGGCGCATCGGTGATGGTCTGCGGGGCCTACATGCTGATGGGCATCTGGCAGTTCAACCAGAGCTGCGGCTCCGTCAAGGTGCCCGGTGAAGCCTGCTATGAAGTGCGCGACCCGCTGGACCTGGCGTTGCTCGCCGGTGCGCTGGTCGGTGCGCTGATCGGGTTCCTGTGGTGGAACACCTCGCCCGCCAAGATCTTCATGGGCGACACCGGTTCGCTGGCCATCGGCGGCGCCATTGCCGGCTTCGCCATCCTGTCCCGCAGCGAATTGCTGCTGGTGGTCATGGCCGGCCTGTTCGTCATCATCGCGCTCTCCGTGATCATCCAGGTGGCCTTCTTCAAGCTCAGCGGCGGTAAGCGGGTCTTCAAGATGGCCCCGCTGCAGCACCACTTCGAGTTGAAGGGCTGGGCCGAAGTCACCGTGGTGGTGCGCTTCTGGATCATCGCCGGGCTGTGCGTGGCGGCCGCGCTGGGTATCTTCTACGCGGATTGGGTGCTGGGCTCGTGAACCGTCTTGATTCGCTGACATCCTGGGACTCGGACTGGGCCGGACTGCGCGTAGTGGTCGCCGGCATCGGACTGTCGGGTTTCTCCGCTGCCGACACGCTGATCGAACTGGGCGCCGCCGTGGTGGTGGTCGACGGCCGCGACACGGAGGAAAACCGGGCCAAGGCCGACACCTTGAAGATTGTTGGCGCCCGCGAAGTGCTGCTAGGTGCCGAGCATGGCAGCGCGTTGCCCGACGTCGGCGGGGAACCTGCCGAACTGGTGGTCACGTCGCCGGGCTGGAGCCCGCAGACGCCGCTGCTGGCCGCCGCCGCGGACGCAGGGATCCCCATCTGGGGCGACGTTGAGCTGGCCTGGCGGGTGCGCGAACGCGCCGGGCGGCGCACAGCCGATTGGCTGGCCATCACCGGCACCAATGGCAAGACCACCACGGTGGGAATGGCCGAATCCATGCTGCAAGCGGCCGGGCTGCGTGCCATCGCCGCCGGCAACGTGGGCACACCCATCCTGGACGCCGTGCGCGATCCGATCGGATACGACGTGATCGCCGTCGAACTCTCCAGCTTCCAGCTGCATTGGACCCACAGCATGTCCCCGATGGCCTCCGTGGTGCTCAACGTGGCCGAAGACCACGTGGACTGGCACGGGTCCTACGCCGCGTATCTGGCCGATAAGGCCAAGATCTACGAGCGGACCAGGATCGCGTGCGTCTACAACGCCGAGCAGCGCGAGACCGAGGAGATGGTCGAGGCTGCCGACGTCGTCGAGGGCTGCCGGGCCATCGGTTTCACCACCGGCATGCCGGCCGTGAGCATGGTCGGCGTCGTGGAGCGACTGCTGGTGGACCGGGCCTATATCCAGGAGCGCCGTGACTCGGCGGCCGAGTTGGCCAGTCTGGCCGACCTCGGCGACCTCGCGCCGCGGCACCAGGTTGCCAACGCGCTGGCGGCCGCCGCACTGGTCCGGGCCTACGGCGTGGAGCCGGCCGCGGTACGCGAAGGACTGCGGCGGTTCGATCCGGGATCCCACCGGATCCAGAAAGTATTGGAGCAGGCCGGGGTGCTCTGGGTCAACGACTCCAAGGCCACCAATCCACACGCTGCCTCGGCCTCGCTGGCGTCCTTTTCCTCGGTGGTGTGGATCGCCGGCGGCTTGTCCAAGGGCGTGAACTACGACGAATTGATCGCGGACCACGCGCGCCGGCTGAAGGCCGTGGTGCTGATCGGCACCGACAACTCGGCGCTGCTGGCCTCGTTGCGGCGACACGCGCCGGATGTCCCCGTTATCGGCGTCCCGCCGGAGGAAACTGAAGACAGGATGCCGACGTCGGGCGTCCGCGCCGGCGAGACCGTGATGGCGGCAGCCGTGGAAGCTGCAGCCGGCGTAGCCGCCGACGGGGACACCGTCCTGATGGCCCCGGCTGCCGCGTCGATGGACCAGTTCACGTCCTACGCGCACCGCGGCAATGCGTTCATGGAAGCCGTCCGCCGGTTCGGGGAAGGGCAGGCACCGTCGACCAAGGAGCAGTAATGGCCACCAGCGGCACCCGCAGCGGAAGCCGGACCCCCGCCGTCGTCCGCGAATCCGGCACCGCCGGGACAAAGGATGCCCCCGCGGCCAAGCTCCGGCATCTCCGGGAACGCGGCACCGTGCTGCTGGACCGGATCCAGGGCACGGGAACCCAGTCCAGCGGCGCCAGTTATTACCTGATCCTCGGCTCAGCCCTCGCGTTGACCGCCATCGGTTTGCTGATGGTGCTCTCTTCGTCGGCGGTGGAATCCATCGCTGACGACAATTCGCCGTTCGGCCTGTTTATGCGGCAGTCGATCTTCGCGGGTTTAGGCGTCACGGCGATGCTGATTCTCTCCCGCTGGAAGCCGGCCACCTACCGGAGGCTGGCTTGGCCGGCCCTCGCTCTGTCGGTCATCCTGCTGCTGCTGGTTTTCACGCCGCTCGGCGAGTCCGTCGGCGGCAACCGCAACTGGATTACGTTGCCCGGCGGGACGTCCTTGCAGCCCTCGGAAGTCGCCAAACTGGGCATGTGCCTCTGGATGGCGGCCGTCCTGGCGGCCAAGGAACGGCTGCTGGGCGACTGGAAGCACCTGGTCATTCCGGTGGTGCTGCCCGGCGCCATCCTGATTGTGGGACCGGTGCTGGCCGGCAATGACCTGGGCACGGCGATGATCCTGATGCTCATCATTGCCGGCGGACTGTTCTTCGCCGGCGCGCCGTTGAAGCTCTTTGGCATCGCCGGCCTGTGCGCTGGTGCGCTGGTGCTGCTGCTGGTAGTGGTCAGCCCCAACCGGATGGGCCGCATCCTGATGTGGACCGACCAGGGCTGCGAAACCACCACCGGGCTCAACATGCAGTCCTGCAACGGGCTCTTCGCGCTGGCCTCCGGAGGCTGGTGGGGCGTGGGCCTGGGCCAAAGCCGGCAGAAGTACAACTGGATTCCGGAAGCCCACAACGACTACATCTTCGCCATCATCGGCGAAGAACTGGGGCTGCTCGGCACCATGGTCATCCTCGCCCTGTTCGGCGTCCTGGCCATCGCGCTGGTGCGCACGGTGATGCGCCAGGAGTCCCTTTTCGTGCGGATCTTCGCCGGATCCATCATGGTCTGGATCATCGGCCAGGCCTTCGTGAATATTGCGGTGGTCACCGGTCTGCTGCCGGTGATCGGCGTGCCGCTGCCGTTCATCTCCTACGGTGGCTCCGCGCTGACCGTGACGCTGGCAGCCGTCGGTGTACTCTTGTCCTTTGCCCGGACCGGTGCAGCCGGCCGGAAGAAGCCGGGGGGACTGATCGGCAGGCTGCGGCAGCACACGTCCGCCGGCACCCGCTGAACCCATCCACCAGAAGCCGAGCAGAAGGTAATCCAGCCACACCATGAACATTTCCGAGCCCTCTGTGGTCCTGGCCGGCGGCGGCACGGCGGGGCACGTCAGCCCGCTGCTGGCCATCGCCGGGGCCGTGGTCGAGGCAGCCCCCGCGGCGCGCATCCTCGCCGTCGGCACCGCCGCCGGCATGGAGACCCGGCTGGTTCCCGCCGCCGGCTACGAATTGGCCACCATCGGGCGCGTGCCGCTGCCGCGCCGGCCCTCGCTTGACCTGCTGAAGCTGCCGTTCAAATTCGCCCGGGCCGTGCGCCAGGCTGCCGGCATTATCGATGGCGCGAAGGCCGACGTCGTGGTGGGCGTGGGCGGGTATGTCAGCACGCCCATGTACATCGCGGCCAAGCTGCGCCGGGTACCAATCGTGATCCATGAGGCCAACGCCCGGCCCGGCCTGGCCAACCGGGTGGGGGCCCGGCTGGCCGAACGGGTGGCGGTGGCGTTCAAGGACACCCAGTTGCCCGGGGCCCGCTGGGTCGGCATGCCGATGCGGCGGGAAATCGCAACCCTGGACCGCCCGGCGTCCCGCAGCGCCGCCCGCCTGAGGCTGGGGCTGGCGCCGGAGGAACCGACGCTGATCGTCACCGGCGGCTCATCCGGGGCACTCAGCATCAACCGGACCATCGCCGCGGCGCTGCCGGAACTCGCCGCAGCCGGAATCCAGGTGCTGCACATCACCGGCCGGAACAAGGCGCTGCGTGATGCCGAGGGGCAGCTGCTCACTTCTCCCGGCTACCACCAGGTGGAGTATGTGGACGGCATGCAGGATGTCTACGCCGCGGCGGACCTGCTGTTGGCCCGCGCCGGTGCGGCCACGGTGTGCGAAGTTGCCGCCGTCGGCTTGCCATCGGTGCTGGTGCCGCTGCCGCACGGAAACGGCGAACAGGCCCTGAACGCGGCCTCCTTGGTGGAGGCAGGCGGCGCGGTGCTGGTCCGGGACGGAGACTTCAGCCCGCGTTGGGTCACGGACGAACTGGTGCCGCTGTTGAAGAACCCGGAGCGGCTGCAGCAGATGTCCGCGGCAGCGCACGGCCTGGGGATCCGTGATGCGGACGCGCGAATGGCACAATTAGTGCTCGAGGCAACGGGGGAGGAGCACCGATGAAAGCCACTGATTTCCACACCACGGCCCGGCTGCCATTCGGCGAGCTCGGCGCGGTGCACTTCATTGGACTCGGCGGCGCCGGCATGTCTGCCATCGCCCGGATCCTGCTGGCCCGCGGAGTGCCGGTATCCGGTTCGGACGCGCGCGACTCGGCCGTCCTGCGCCAACTGGAGGCGCTCGGCGCCACGGTCTTCGTCGGTCACGAGGCGGCCCATATCGGCGGCGCGGATACGGTGGTGGTCTCCACCGCCATCCGGCCGGAGAACCCCGAGCTGCAGGCTGCCGTTGCCGCGGGACTGAACATTGTGCACCGTTCGGTGGCGCTGTCCGCCGCCATGGAGGGGAAGCGGTTGATCGCCGTTGGCGGCACGCACGGCAAAACCACCACCACGGCCATGGCCACGGTGATGCTGCAGGCCGCAGGGCGGGAGCCGTCGTTCGCGATCGGCGGCGATGTGGCGGCGCTGGGCGTCAACGCCGCGCACGGGGAAGGCGACCTGTTTGTCGCTGAAGCGGACGAATCCGACGCCTCGTTCCTGAACTACCGGCCGCAGGTCATCGTTGTGACCAACGTGGAGGCCGACCACCTGGACCACTACGGGTCCGCCGAAGCCGTCTACGCCTCCTTCGACCAGTTCGCGGCGCTGCTCCCCAGCGACGGCACGCTGGTGCTCTGCCTCGACGACGACGGCGCGCGCGCCTTGGCAGATCGGGTGGCAGCATCCGGCGCACCGTGCCGGGTGCTCGGCTACGGCTACGCGGCGGACGCCGAGCTCCGCATTGTTGAGAGCGAATTCGCCGGCTCCGGCAGCGCCAGCCGGATCGAATACCCGGGCGGCACCTGCACGCTGCGGCTCCAGGTGCCCGGCGAGCACAACATCCGCAATGCAGCTGCGGCCGTCGCGGTCGCCATCACGCAGGGTATCGATCCGTCGATCGCGGCCGAGGGGCTGGCCGGCTTCACCGGGGCAGCCAGGCGGTTTGAAGCCAAGGGCGCGGCAGCCGGGGTCCGCGTGTTCGATGACTACGCGCACCATCCCACCGAGGTCCACGCAGCCCTGACCGCCGCGCGCAAGGTGGCGGCCGGACATGCCGTGCACGTGCTCTTCCAGCCGCACCTGTTTTCACGCACCCGGGAGTTCGCCGCGGAATTCGCCCAGGCGCTGCAGTTGGCCGATTCGGTCGCGATCCTGGATATCTATCCCGCGCGTGAAGATCCGATCCCGGGCGTCACCAGCGAACTGATCACTAACCGGCTGCCGGCCGGCAGCTATGCACCGGACCCGGCCCGGGCCGTGGCTGACATCGTGGCCCGCTCACGGCCCGGCGACATTGTGCTGACCGTCGGCGCCGGCGACGTGACCCAATACGGCCCCGTCCTGGTGGAGGCCTTGGAGCAGGCCTCCACCACCGTGCAATGAGTCCGCGCAAGCCACGCACTCCCGCGGCACGCCCTGCCGCCCCGGCGGGGCGGTCTGACGACGCGGCACCGGTAGCGGCGGAGCGGCAGCCCGAAAGCACGACGGCGGCCGGCGCGGGCTCCGGGGTACGGCTCACCTCCGGAAGAGTGACGGCGCTGCCGGCACAGGCATCCGGCCAGACGGCTGTGTCCGGGACTGCCGAAACTCCCACGGCCGGTTCCACGTGGCCGACTGCGGGCAACCGCCGGTCGGAGGGCGGCACGGGGGCACCGGCGTCGTCGGCCGCAGGAAAATCCGCGCCAGGGAAATCCGGCGCAGGAGAATCCGCTGCCGGTAAATCCGCAGCGGCATCGATGCCCCGGCGCGGGGCGGCGGCGGGCCTGCTGGCGCGTTGGCGCCGCCAACAGCCCGAGCCGTCCCACGCATCGCCGGCCGGGCGACGCGACACCACGGTGGTCAGTTTCCCCGAGCCGCCCCGACGCAAGACCCGGCGCCGGCTGCTGATCGCGGCGGGCACCGTCGTCGTGCTCCTGGCCGTGATGACGTCGGTCATCTTCCTGTCCCCGGCGCTGGCGGTGAAGACCATCACCGTGGACGGTGCCGAGCTGACAGACTCCGGCACGCTCAGCGAGGCGCTGGAGCCGCTGAAGGGAATCCCGCTGGCGCGCGTTGGCGAACGGGAAGTGGCTGCCCACGTGGACCACTTTCCGGCGGTCGAGTCCGTGGAAGTCGTCGCCAAACCGCCCTCCGAACTGCATGTGCGGATCATCGAGCGGACCCCCGTCGCCGTGTTGAAGGACGGCAAGAAGTTCGTGCTGATCGATGAATCGGGCAAGGCCCTGGCTTCGGTCCGCAAGCGCAGCGAGGCCAAACTGCCGTTGATCGACGGCGCCAACGCGGCCGAGGATTCCGATGTGTTCGCGTCGATCACCGGCGTGCTCGGCGCGCTGCAGCCGGAGGTGCTGAAACAGCTCGAGCACGCCTCGGCCCGGTCGGTGGACTCGGTGGAACTGCAGTTGACCAACGGCCAGAAGGTGCTGTGGGGGAACGCGGGGCAGCAGGAGCTCAAGGCCACGGTGCTGCAGGCCCTGCTGCAGGCGAAAGGCGTTAAGGGCAAAGCCAGCGTCATCGATGTGAGTACGCCCACGCGGCCGGTGACTCGTTGAGGCAGGTTGCAGGCTGCATCGAAACGCAGAGGCCGCCGATCGTGCGACACGCGGAGCCGGGTCATTGTGCAGGCCCGGCCTTCCGTCTAGCGTCTCGGATAGGAACTACTTGACATAACTCTAACCTTCAAGTTGAAGGTTAAGGTTCAGGTGAAACTACCGGACCGGGGACCCGCCCGCTTCGGCAGAACTGATCAGTGCACAGACTCGAGCAAGGGACACAGGACGTGGCAGCACCGCAGAATTACTTGGCCGTCATCAAAGTCGTCGGCATCGGCGGCGGTGGCGTGAATGCCGTCAACCGGATGATCGAGGTGGGGCTCCGCGGCGTGGAGTTCATCGCGATCAATACCGACGCTCAGGCACTGTTGATGAGTGACGCCGACGTCAAGCTCGACGTCGGGCGTGAGCTCACCCGCGGACTGGGCGCCGGAGCCGACCCGGAAGTGGGCCGCAAGGCTGCCGACGACCACGCCGAGGAGATTGAGGAAGTCCTGCGCGGCGCGGACATGGTCTTCGTGACGGCCGGTGAAGGCGGCGGTACCGGTACCGGCGGCGCGCCCGTCGTGGCCCGGATCGCCCGCTCGCTCGGCGCGCTGACCATCGGCGTCGTCACCCGGCCGTTCACCTTCGAGGGCCGCCGCCGGTCGAACCAGGCCGAAACCGGCATCGAAACGCTGCGCGACGAAGTCGACACCCTGATCGTGATCCCGAACGACCGCCTGCTGTCCATCAGCGACCGTAACGTCTCCATGCTGGATGCCTTCCGCTCCGCTGACCAGGTGCTGCTCTCCGGTGTCCAGGGCATTACCGACCTGATCACCACGCCCGGCCTGATCAACCTCGACTTCGCAGACGTCAAGTCCGTGATGCAGGGTGCCGGCTCGGCGCTGATGGGCATCGGCTCCGCCCGCGGTGAGGACCGTGCAGTCAAGGCCGCCGAACTGGCCATCGCGTCTCCGCTCCTGGAGGCCTCCATCGACGGGGCGCACGGTGTGCTGCTCTCGATCCAGGGCGGCTCGGATCTGGGCCTGTTCGAAATCAACGAGGCCGCACGGCTGGTGCAGGAAGTGGCGCACCCCGAGGCGAACATCATCTTCGGCGCCGTCATCGACGACGCCCTCGGCGACGAAGCCCGGGTCACCGTCATCGCCGCCGGCTTCGACCAGGTGGATGTCACGTCCGCAGCCCCGGCGCAGAAGCCGGCCGCGGCGCCGGCGGGCGCCCCCGCCGTGCCTGCCGCGCAGCCCTCCGTGCCCGTTTCCGAACCGACCGAGCACGGCTTCGGCGGCATGGTTTCGCAGTCCGCGCACGTTCCGGCCGATGCCGGCTTCGACATGGATCTTCCGGCCATCGTGGAGCCGGACCTGAGCGCGGGCCGGGTCGACGACCTGGATGTTCCGGATTTCTTGAAGTAACCAGTCCAGGAGGGTTCCGGCAGTGTTCTGGTGGAAGCAGCAGGTCCACGCCGGCGTGTGGGCCGCATTCACCGACCGCTCGGCTGGCAACCTGGGCCTGCATGTGGGCGACGACGCCGACGCCGTGCACCGGCGGCGTCGGTCGCTGGAGGGCGCCCTGCCGGTACCAGCCGGTTCGCTGCGGTTCATGAACCAAGTGCATTCGGCCGAGGCCGTGGTCGTGGCGCCCGGGGGTCCGGCTTCGACGCAGCCGGCTGTGACGGCCGACGCCCTGGTGAGCCCGGACGGCGCTGTGCCGCTGGCCGTGATGGTTGCGGACTGCCTGCCGGTGCTGCTGGTGGGAACACTGCCCGACGGCGGTGCCGCCACCGCGGTGGCGCATGCCGGCCGCCGCGGACTGCTGGACGGGGTGCTGGCCAACGCCGTTGCTGGGCTTCGGGACGCGGGCGCCGGCGGGCTGCAGGCATGGATCGGGCCGTCCATCTGCGGAGCCTGCTATGAGGTTCCCGAGCAGATGCAGGCCGACGCCGTAGCCAGGATTCCTGAGTTGGCAGCGAGGACCGCATGGGGCACCGCGGCGCTTGATCTCGCCGCCGGGGCCACCGCAGAGCTGGCCGGACTCGGCGTGCAGGCGCACCGGGTACCTGGCTGCACCCGGGAGGAAGGCCGGTTGTACTCCTACCGGCTGGATCAACGCACCGGCCGGTTCGCCGGCCTGGTCTGGAAGGACGCATGAGCACCAACGCCCGGAAGGTCGAACTGTCAGCGAACCTGGAACGCGTCCGGGAGCGGATCACCCGGGCCGCAGCCGGACGCGCGGCGGAGCCGGAGCTGATTGTGGTGACGAAGTTCTTCCCCGCCTCCGACGTGGCGCTGCTGCACGAGCTGGGCGTAACCGACGTCGGGGAAAACCGGGATCAGGAAGCAGCCGCGAAGGCCGCGGAGCTGTCCGGCCGCGGGCTGCGCTGGCATTTCATCGGCCAGCTGCAGACAAACAAGGCCAAATCGGTGGTCCAGTACGCCGATCTGCTGCATTCGGTGGACCGGCCGCAACTGGTCCAGGCGCTGCGCAAGGCCATGGCGGCCGAGCAGGAACGGCGGCAGGCTGCCGGGCTTGAACCCCGGTCGGCTCTCGGCTGCCTGATCCAGGTGGACCTTGACGAGCCGGACCTGCGGAAGGCAGCCGGAACGGCCGCCCGCGGCGGTGCCCGCCCCGGGGAAATCCTGGCGCTGGCCGACGCCTTGCAGGCGGCCGAGGGGTTGACTCCGGCCGGACTGATGGCGGTCGCGCCGCTGGGCGCAGACCCGGCCCGGGCCTTCGGCCGGTTGGCTGAACTCTCGCATCGGCTCCGGGAGGAGCACCCCGGGGCCGGCATGGTTTCGGCAGGGATGAGCCAGGACCTTGAGGCAGCGGTCGCTGCCGGCGCGACACACCTCCGTGTCGGATCAGATGTCCTCGGACCGCGACCGGCCGTGCGGTAGCGTTTTGGCTAGGCAGGCACTTTGCCGGACCCCAAGTTCGTGACCGGGGCCGCGCAGGGTATGCGGCAGCGCTGAAGACAGGATGGGAGCTACCATGGCAGGCACACTGCGCAAGACAATGATTTATCTTGGGCTCGCCGATGGTGACGAGCACTACGAAGCCGAGCAGGCGGACACCCCCGCTCGAGATGAGGAGCAGCCCGTGGACCAGCCCCGACAGGAGCGCCGCGCTGAGCCATCGGCGGCACCGGTGAAGCCGGCTGCCGAGGAATACCGTGCCCCGGTGACGCCGATCAAGCGCGCACCCTCTGCCCGCGAGGACGCCACCGTGCTGCACCAGATCACCACCGTGCACCCGCGCTCCTACAACGACGCCAAGATTATTGGCGAGAGTTTCCGCGACGGCATCCCGGTGATCATGAACGTCACAGACATGGGCGAGGCGGAAGCCAAGCGCCTGGTCGATTTCTCCGCCGGACTGGTCTTCGGCCTGCACGGTAGCATTGAACGGGTTACCAATAAGGTTTTCCTGCTCTCGCCGTCGAGCGTGGAAGTGCTGGGTGAGGACCGCAAGTCCAGTGACCAGCAGGCCAGTTTCTTTAACCAGAGCTAGCCCGCCGCACTTCCCGGGAGGCGTGCCGCCCGTCAAAATCCTTCTAGCGCTAGGAATCGTGGAACCGGCGTGTCCATCATTTTCGTCCTGCTGTACCTGATCTTGATGTTGTTCCAGCTGGGCTTGATCGTGCGCATCGTCTTTGAAGTCGTGCAAGCCTTCGCCCGGCGCTGGCGGCCGCGCGGTATCGCCCTGGTCGCGGCTTCCGTCATCTACACCGTGACGGACCCGCCGCTGAAGGGCCTGCGCAGGATCATTCCGCCGCTGCGGATCGGCGGATTCGCGCTTGACCTTGCCTTCCTGGTGCTGTTCCTTGCCGTGACGATCGCCATGGCGGTTGTGGCGGGTTTGGCCTGACCGGCGGCGCGTTAGTGTTCGTCTCCGAAACGATATATTCTGATTCAGATATAGCTGGCGGATGTCCTTGCACGGGGAATATTCGCTACCGTTGTTATGAATCCAGCACGTTGAATTCATGACCCACACGAACCAGTATGAGGTGACCAGATGGCTTTGACGCCAGAAGACGTTGTCAACAAGAGGTTCCAGCCGACTAAGTTTCGCGAAGGCTATGACCAGGATGAGGTCGACGATTTTCTCGATGAGATCGTTGTTGAACTCCGCCGGCTGAACCAGGAGAACGACGAACTTCGCAAGAAGCTGGCTGAAGCCACGTCGGGCCAGGCTCCGGAGGCCTCCGTGCCGGCTCCGGTCTCGGCTGCCCCGAAGACCGAACAGGTCCGCGAACAGGTCAAGGAAGAACCGAAGGTCGAGCCCAAGGCGAAGGAAGAGCCGAAGCCGGCTCCCGCCGCCGCCGCGGCGCCCGAGACCGACCGCTCCGCTACCGCCGAGTCTGCGGCGGGCGTGCTGGCCATGGCCCAGAAGCTCCACGACGAGTACGTCACCGCCGGCGTGGAGCAGCGGGACAAGATCATCGCCGAGGCACAGCTGGAAGCCAGCAGCCTGGTCAACGACGCCGAAGAAAAGAGCCGTAAGACCTTGGGCAACCTCGAGCAGCAGAAGGCCGTGCTGGAGCGCAAGCTCGAGCAGCTGCGTGGTTTCGAGCGCGACTACCGCGCCCGGCTGAAGGCCTACATCGAAGGCCAGCTGCGCGATCTGGAAGCCCGCGGCTCCTTCGCTGCCCCCGAGGTCAAGGACAGCGCCGACGCGTAAGCGCGGAAGGTAACTCAAGGCCCTGTTCCACAGGGCTCCCCATGGCCGGCGCCGGGATCATCCTGCCGCCGGCCATTGCCTTTGGACACCGCATCGGGTGCCCCGGACGGCACTGAAGACGAGAGAGACATGTCAGAAACTCCACCGGCAGCCGACCGATCCAACGACGGGGAGGCGGCCGAGACCGGACAACGCAAGGGCAAGGGCCGGTTCATCCTGCTGCTGACAGGCTGCGCCGCCTTCGCCTACGCCTTTGACCAGTTGACCAAGTGGTGGGTCGTGTCCACCATGACCGAGGGGCAGATCACCCCGGTGCTGCCGCCGCTGTTGCACTGGCATTTCATCCGCAACTCCGGCGCAGCCTTCTCCATCGGCCAGGACCACACCTGGGTGTTCACCCTGGTGATGTCGGCCGTCGCCATTGCGATCCTG
Organism: Arthrobacter sp. NPDC055138; assembly: GCF_053607305.1. NCBI lineage: Bacteria > Bacillati > Actinomycetota > Actinomycetes > Micrococcales > Micrococcaceae > Arthrobacter > Arthrobacter sp. NPDC055138. Next base: position 590,368 of record NZ_JBSGTH010000002.1, on the reverse strand, counting down.
GTCTACGCCCGCAAGGTTCGGTCCCTGTGGTGGTCCGTGGCGCTCGGCTTCCTGCTGGGCGGCGCGCTGGGCAATCTGACCGACCGCCTGTTCCGCGAACCCGCTTTCGGCCTCGGGCACGTGGTGGATTTCATCGCCTTCCCCAACTTTGCGATCTTCAACATCGCCGACTCCGCCGTGGTCGGCGCGGTCATCCTGTGGTGCGTGCTGACCTTCATGGGGATTGGCATGGATGGCACCCGGCAGACCGCGAAGGCCGGGGACCGCAGCTCGAACGGGGACGGCAAGCCGGTCGACGGCGGCAAGCCGGCAGGGGAGAGCGGTGACTGACGACGTTAGGGTCGTCCAGCTGGACAGCAGTACGGCCGGCGAACGGGCAGACACGGTTGTCGCCGCGCTGCTGGGAATGTCCCGCTCGGCCGCCGCGGCGCTTTTCGGCGACAAATGCGTGGAACTGGATGGCCGGGCCATCGCCAAATCGGCGAAGCTCCCCGAACGGGGGAGCCTGCGCATTGCCGTACCGGAGCAGCGTGATCCGCTCGCCGTCGTGGTGGAAGAGGTTGAGGATTTGAAGATTCTCGGAGACGAGGACGATTTCGTCGTCATCGACAAACCGGTCGGCGTGGCGGCACATCCGTCGCCCGGTTGGGTGGGGCCCACCGTGGTGGGTGCCTTGGCCGCGCGCGGCTACCGGATTTCGACGTCGGGAGCCGCCGAACGTGCCGGGATCGTCCACCGGCTGGACGTGGGAACCTCCGGAGTGATGGTGGTGGCCAAGACCGAGCACGGCTACACCTTGCTGAAGCAGGCGTTCAAGGACCGCACGGTGGACAAGGTCTACCACGCGCTCGTGCAGGGGCTGCCGGATCCGTTAGAGGGCACCATCGACGCGCCGATCGGCCGGCACCCAGGCTACGACTGGCGGTTCGCCGTGGTGGAAGACGGCCGGCATTCGCTAACCCACTATGAGGTCCTCGAGGCCTTCGGCAAGGCGTCGTTGGTCGAAGTGCACTTGGAGACCGGCCGGACCCACCAGATCCGCGTGCACTTCTCGGCGCTCCGGCATCCCTGCGCCGGCGACCTGACCTACGGCGCCGATCCCAAACTCGCCGCTGCGCTGGGTCTGACCCGGCAGTGGCTGCATGCCAAAAAGCTTGGCTTCCACCACCCCGGCACCGGGGAGTGGGTTGAATACGAAAGCGAGTACCCGCAGGACCTGGCTTACGCGCTGCAGGCACTGGCCGAACACCGCGTGTAGTCCGGACTCGCTGGCTCCGACACCTAGAATGAAACGGTGGCAGCAGTGACTTCTTCCAAGACCGGCAACGATTCCTTCGTCCATCTCCACAACCACACCGAGTACTCGATGCTCGATGGTGCCGCGCGGCTGACCGACCTGTTCAGCCACACCGAGGAACTGGGCATGAACGCGGTGGCGACGACGGACCACGGGTTCGTCTTCGGTGCCTTCGATTTCTGGAACAAGGCCCGCAACGCCGGGGTCAAACCCATTGTCGGCGTCGAGGCGTACCTGACTCCGGGCACCGCCCGGGCGGACAAGACGCGCGTGCGCTGGGGCGACGGCGGACGCAACGACGTCTCCGGCGCCGGTGCCTACACCCACATGACCATGTGGGCTGAGACTACCGAGGGCATGCACAACCTCTTCCGTGCCTCGTCGCTGGCGTCGCTGGAAGGCTACCTGTACAAGCCCCGGATGGACCGGGATCTGCTGCAGACCTATGGCAAGGGCCTGATTGCCACCACCGGCTGCCCGTCCGGCGAAGTCCAGACCAAGCTGCGGCTGGGCCTCTACAACGAGGCCAAGCAGGCCGCCTCCGATTTCCGGGACATCTTCGGCAAGGAGAACTTCTTCTGCGAGCTGATGGACCACGGGCTGGACATCGAGCGCAACGTGCAGACCGACCTGCGCAAGCTGGCGCGCGAACTCGGGCTCCCGTTTGTGGCCACCAACGACCTTCACTACACGCACGCCGAGGATGCCAAGTCGCACGCGGCGCTGCTGTGCGTGCAGTCCGGCTCGTCGCTGGCCGACCCGAAGCGGTTCAAGTTCGATGCGGACGAGTTCTACCTGAAATCCCCGGCGGAGATGCGGGCCATCTTCCGCGATGTGCCCGAAGCGTGCGACAACACCCTGCTGATCGCCGAGCGCTGCAACGTGGAGTTCAACACCAAAGCCTCCTACATGCCGGTGTTCCCCGTACCGGAGGGGGAGAACGAGGAATCCTGGTTCGTCAAGGAAGTCGAGAAGGGGCTGCAGTATCGGTTCCCGGGCGGGATTCCCGACGATGTGCGCAAGCAGGCCGAATATGAGATCGGCATCATCCTCCAAATGGGCTTCCCGGGCTACTTCCTCGTGGTCGCCGACTTCATCAACTGGTCTAAGGACCACGGCATCCGGGTTGGCCCGGGCCGCGGTTCCGGTGCCGGCTCGATGGTGGCCTACGCAATGCGCATCACCGACCTGAACCCGCTCAAGCACGGCCTGATCTTCGAGCGCTTTCTGAACCCGGACCGCGTCTCGATGCCTGACTTCGACGTCGACTTCGATGACCGGCGCCGACCGGAAGTAATCAAGTACGTCACCGAGAAGTATGGTGACGACCGCGTGGCCATGATCGTCACGTACGGCACGATCAAGGCCAAGCAGGCGCTGAAGGACTCATCCCGGGTGATGGGCTATCCGTTCTCCACCGGCGAGCGGCTGACCAAGGCCATGCCGCCGGATGTCATGGGCAAGGGCCTGACGCTGAAGGAAGTGCACGATCCCAGCGCCAAGCGCTACGGCGAGGCCGAGGAGATGCGCGAGCTGCTCAAGTCCGACGCGGATTCCGCCAAGGTCTTCGAAACCGCGCTCGGCCTGGAGGGGCTGAAGCGCCAGTGGGGCGTGCACGCCGCCGGCGTCATCATGTCCTCGGACCCGCTGATCGACATCATCCCGATCATGCGCCGGGAGCAGGACGGCCAGGTCATTACGCAGTTCGACTATCCCACCTGTGAAGGCCTCGGCCTGATCAAGATGGACTTCCTCGGACTGCGGAACCTGACGATCATCACCGACGCCATTGAGAACATCAAGATGAACCAGGACGTGGACCTGGATCTTGAGACGCTGGACCTGGACGACCGCGGGTCCTACGATCTGCTCGCCCGCGGCGACACCCTGGGCGTCTTCCAGCTCGACGGCGGCCCGATGCGGTCGCTGCTGAAGATGATGCGGCCGGACAACTTCGAAGACATCTCCGCAGTCATCGCGCTGTATCGGCCGGGTCCGATGGGCGCCAACTCGCACACCAACTACGCCCTGCGTAAAACGGGCCTCCAGGAGATCACCCCGATCCACCCGGAGCTGGAAGAACCGCTGCGGGACATCCTGGACACCACCTACGGCCTGATCGTGTATCAGGAGCAGGTGATGGCGATTGCCCAGAAGGTGGCAGGCTTCTCGCTCGGCCAAGCGGACATTCTGCGCCGCGCGATGGGCAAGAAGAAGAAGTCGGAGCTGGACAAGCAGTACGCCGGGTTCCACCAGGGCATGGTGGACCGCGGCTACTCCGAGGCAGCGATCAAGGCACTGTGGGACATCCTGCTGCCGTTCTCCGACTACGCGTTCAACAAAGCGCACTCGGCCGCCTACGGCCTGGTCTCCTACTGGACCGCCTACTTGAAGGCGCACTATCCGGCCGAGTACATGGCCGCGCTGCTCACCTCGGTGGGGGATGACAAAGACAAACTGGCCCTGTACCTGAACGAATGCCGCCACATGGGCATCACCGTGCTGCCGCCGGATGTGAACGAATCGGCACTGAACTTCACCCCGGTGGGCAAGGACATCCGCTTCGGCATGGGCGCCATCCGCAACGTCGGTGCCAACGTGGTGCATGCCATGGTGGGCTCCCGCGACGAGAAGGGCAACTTCGCCAGCTTCAGCGACTTCCTGCAGAAGGTACCGGCCGTGGTCTGCAACAAGCGCACCATCGAATCGCTGGTCAAGGCCGGCGCGTTCGACTCGCTGGGCCACCCGCGCCGCGCGCTGGCGATGATCCACGAAGAAGCGGTGGACTCCGTCATTGTGCTCAAGCGCAACGAGGCCGCCAACCAATTTGACCTATTCAGCGCGTTCGACGACGGCGGCGAAACCGCCGGGGGACTCGCGGTTGATGTGCCGGACCTGCCCGAGTGGGACAAGAAGGACAAGCTGGCCTTCGAGCGCGACATGCTGGGCCTGTACGTCTCCGACCATCCGCTGCAGGGACTGGATGGCATCCTGAGCCAGCACGCGGACATGTCGATCACCTCGCTGATCGGCGAGGACGGCCCGCCGGACGGACAGATCATCACTATTGCGGGCATGATCACCTCGCTGCAGCGCCGAATCGCCAAGAACAGTGGCAACGCCTATGCCCGCGCCGAAGTCGAGGACCTCGGCGGCTCGATGGAGGTCATGTTCTTCGGCCAGGCCTATGCGCCGATCGCCACCGTGCTGGCGGAAGACCTGATCGTGGTGGTCAGGGGCCGGCTGCAGCGCCGCGACGACGGTGCGGTCACCCTGAATGCGCAGGAACTGACCGTGCCAGACCTCAGCGACGGGCACTCCGGTCCGGTGGTGATCTCGATGGCGAGCTTCAAGGCGACCGAGTCGGTGGTCACCGCGCTGGGTGATGTGCTGCGCACGCATCCCGGCACTACCGAGGTGCAGGTGCGGCTGAACAGCTCCCGCAAAGTCGAGGTGATGAAGCTGGGGGTGGACTTGCGGGTCAACCCGAACCCCTCGCTGTTCGGCGACCTCAAGGTGCTGCTGGGGCCAGCCTGCCTCGACGCCTGACCCGGCGGCGTCGACGGGTCAGTAGAATGGGTGGGTGACTTCTGCAGCCAACACCTTTAGCGATTTCCCCACCCTGGACCTGCGCGGCCGCAGCCTCGGCACCGCTGAGCTGAAAGCCGCGATGCCGCGCGCGGACACCACATTCGACGCCGCGACCGGCGCCGTCGAGGAGATCATCGGCAAGGTTCGCGCAGACGGGTTTGCCGCCCTGGCCGAGCTCGCGCGCCGGTTCGACGGCGTGGAGCAGCTTCACCCGCGCGTGCCGGCGGCGGCGCTGGACGAGGCCCTGGACCAGCTGGATCCGCAGGTCCGGGCCGCCCTGGAGGAGTCCATCGCGCGCGCCCGGCGGTTCGCCGAGGCGCAGAAGCCGGGCGACACCGACGTCGAAATCGGCGACGGGGCCGTGGTGACGCACAAGTGGATCCCGGTAAACCGCGTGGGGCTCTATGTTCCCGGCGGGCTGGCGGTGTATCCCTCTTCCGTGGTGATGAACGTGGTGCCGGCACAGGCGGCGGGCGTGGCGTCCATCGCGCTCGCCTCGCCGCCGCAGAAGGACTTCGGGTCGCTGCCGCACCCCACCATCCTGGCTGCTGCGAAGCTGTTGGGCATCGACGAGGTCTACGCCATCGGCGGTGCGCAGGCGGTGGCCGCCTTCGCCTACGGTGTGCCCGCCAACGGTCACGGCCCGGCGCTTGAACCCGTGGACGTGGTCACCGGACCCGGCAATGTTTTCGTGGCTACGGCCAAGCGGCTGGTCAAGAGCGTGGTCGGCATCGACGCGGAAGCGGGCACTACCGAGATCGCGATCCTGGCCGACGAGACCGCCAATCCTGCCTTCGTGGCCGCCGACCTGATCAGCCAGGCCGAGCACGACCCGCACGCAGCCTCCGTGCTGATCACTGCCTCAGCGGAACTGGCGGAGGCCGTGCGCGGGGAACTCGGCCGGCAGATTGCCGGGACCAAGCATTCCGAGCGTGTCCGCCAGGCACTGTCCGGACCGCAGTCGGGCACCATCCTGGTGGACGGGCTGGAACAGGGCATCGCCGTCTGCGACGCCTATGCCGCCGAACACCTGGAAATCCAGACCGCCGACGCGGCCGCGGTGGCCGCCAGGATCCGTAACGCCGGCGCGATCTTTGTGGGCGACTACAGCCCGGTGAGCTTGGGCGACTATTGCGCCGGCTCCAACCATGTACTGCCCACCAGCGGCACCGCCACCTTCGCCAGCGGCCTCAATGTGACAACCTTCCTGCGGGCGGTCCAGGTGATCAATTACGGCAGCGGAGCACTGCGGGAAGTCAGCGGACACATCGATGCGCTGTCCCGGGCCGAGGACCTCCCGGCGCACGGCGACGCCGTGACCATCCGGTTCGCCTGAGCGGGCCGAACCCCAACATGTAGTAATCACAGTCTTGTAATTCACCTAGATATAGTCCTAGGATGAATTTGTTGCTGTTACCCCACGGAAGGAGTGTTGCGTGTATTGCCCGTTCTGCCGCAACTCCGATTCGCGCGTGGTGGACAGCCGGCTGACCGATGACGGCTCGGCGATCCGCCGGCGCCGGCAATGCCCGGCCTGCGGGCGCCGATTCACCACGGTCGAGACCACCAGCCTCAGCGTGATCAAGCGCTCGGGGGTCAGCGAGCCGTTCAGCCGCACCAAGGTGGTCAACGGCGTGCGCAAGGCCTGCCAGGGCCGGCCGGTGACGGAAGACGACCTGGCCATGCTGGCGCAGGAAGTCGAAGAATCGGTCCGCGCCAGCGGCGCGGCGGAAATCGACGCCCACGAGGTGGGGCTGGCGATCCTCGGCCCGCTGAAGAAGCTGGACCTGATCGCCTTCCTGCGGTTCGCCAGCGTGTACCAGGGCTACGAATCGCTGGAGGATTTCGAATCCGCCATCGACCAGCTGCGCCGCGATGCGCAGAAAAACGGCCAGCAGGGGCCAGAAGGCCGGCAACGGCCGCTGACAGCGCAATAGCGCACTCAAGACTCCGGTGGCGGCTGCGGAGGGGAAGCCGAGGCCGCCACCGGCACCAACTTTTTACTTGGCGAAACCGAAGTGGATCGCCGACTGCAGCGCAGCCCCGACGATGCCGGCGTTGTTGCGCAGCTGCGCCGGAATGATCGGCGTGGCCAGCCGAAGCAGGGGCAGGAAGTCCTCGCTCCGTTTCGATATACCGCCGCCGATGATGAACAGCTCCGGCGAGAACAAGAACTCCACGTGCGAAAAGTAGCGCTGCAGGCGCTCGGCATACTCCTCCCAGTCCAGCCCCTCGCGTTCCCGGGCCGCGGCGGAAGCCTTCGACTCGGCGTCGTGCCCGTCCAGCTCGAGATGCCCCAGTTCGGCGTTGGGCACCAGCTTGCCGTTGAAGATGAAGGCGGAGCCGATGCCGGTGCCCAGGGTGATGACCAGCAGGGTGCCCTTCACTCCGGACCCGGCCCCATAACGGGCCTCGGCCAGCCCGGCCGCGTCCGCGTCGTTGATGACCTGGACGGGACGGGACATCTTGGCGGTGAGCAGCGAGTCGACGTCGGTGCCGATCCAGCTGGGGTCAACGTTTGCCGCCGACCGGGCGACGCCGTGGCGGATGATGGCCGGGAAGGTGACGCCCACCGGGCGGTCCGGCGCCGGGCCCTCGGGCCGGGCGCAGAGTTCGGTGACGATGCGGGCGACGACGTCGGCCACGGCGTCCGGCGTGGACGGGCGGGGAGTGTCGTAACGGATGCGGTCGCCGACCAGGTTTCCCTTTTTGAGGTCCACGATGCCGCCCTTGATGCCGGTGCCGCCGATATCGATCCCGATTGCCGAGCGTGCTGCCAGTTTGGCTGCCTTGCCGTCCTTGCCGTCCTTGGTCGCCATGCCACCTCCGTGTGCGCTTGTATCCGGCGTGCCGCGCCAGACTATTCGGTAGCCTACCCGCTGCACCGGAGGGTGGCGGGTTAGGGCAGGGTCAGGATCTCCGCGCCCGAGTCGGTGACCACCAGGGTGTGCTCGAACTGGGCGGTCCGCTTGCGGTCCTTGGTGACAACCGTCCAGTCGTCGTCCCACATCTCCCATTCGATGGTGCCCAACGTCAACATTGGCTCGATGGTGAAGACCATTCCCGGCTCGATCACCCGGCTGTAGGCGGGGGCGGCGTCGTAATGCGGGATGATCAGACCGGTGTGGAACGCTTCGCCCACGCCATGGCCGGTGAAATCGCGGACCACGCCGTAGCCGAAACGCTTGGCGTAGGACTCGATGGTCCTGCCGATGACATTGATTTCGCGGCCCGGCGCCACTGCTTTGATGCCGCGGCGCAGCGACTCCTGCGTGCGCTCGACCAGCAGCCTCGACTCCTCGTCGACGTCGCCGACCAGAAAGGTGTGGTTGGTATCCCCGTGGACGCCGTCCAGGTAGGCGGTGATGTCGATGTTGATGATGTCGCCGTCCTGCACCACGGTGGTATCCGGGATCCCGTGGCAAATCACCTCATTGAGGGAGGAGCAAATCGACTTCGGGAAGCCGCGGTAGCCCAGGCAGGACGGATACGCATGGTGGTCCAGCAGGAACTCATGGCCGATCCGGTCCAATTGGTCGGTGGTGACGCCTGGTTCGATGTGCTTGCCGACCTCCACGATGGCCTGTGCAGCGATCCGACCTGCGGTGCGGATTTTTTCGATGGTTTCCGGCGACTTGACCTCGGAACCGGTGAATTTAGCCGGCGCTGGTTTCCACGCGTACTCGGGCCGTTCGATCGAAGCGGGGACCGGCAAGGTGGGGCTGATGGTGCCTTGAACGAGGGTTCCGGCGGGTGCTGTTGCTGCGTTGTGGGGCATAGTATCGATCATATAGGTGCTGCAGCGGTGCCGGGCGGGTCAGACGCCGGCAGGCGGCTACGCTGCAACGGCGCCGTCAACTTAAGGAGGCCGGCATGGCGGATTTCTGGTACAACGTCGTCACCCACCAGGTGGAAGTGGGCGCCCAGTCCGACTGGACCCAACTGATCGGCCCGTACGCGACCCGCGAAGAGGCCGAGCACGCGCTGGAAAAGGTGCATCAGCGCAACGAGGAGTGGGACGCCGAGGACGACTGACGCGGTCGGGGGGCCCCGCCCGCCCGGGGCCAGCGCGTCCGGGTGGCAGACCCGCGCTAGAAGGAGTGCTCCGGGCCGGGGAACGCGCCGTCCTGGACCTCCGAGCGGAAGGCGGCAGCGGCGTCGGAAATGATGCTGCGCACGTCTGCATACTGCTTGACGAACTTGGCCATCTTGCCCCCGCGCAGACCCACCATGTCCTGCCAGACGAGCACCTGGCCGGTGGTCGACGGACCGGCTCCGATGCCGACAGTGGGAACGTGCAGGGCCTGATCAACCTTGGCTGCCGCCTCGGCCGGGACCATCTCCATCAGCACCGCAAACGCCCCGGCTGCTTCCAGCGCCAGCGCATCGTCAATCAGCCGCCCGGCGTCGTCGCCGCGGCCCTGCACCCGGTAGCCGCCCAACGCGTGCTCGCTCTGCGGGGTGAAGCCGATGTGGGCCATCACCGGAACGCCGGCCTGCACCAGGGCACGGACGGTGTCCGCGTAGTACGCGCCGCCCTCCATCTTCACCGCATGTACTCCCGTTTCCTTCAGGAAACGCACGCCGGTTTCCACCGCCTGCGCCGGCGAGACCTCATAGCTGCCGAAGGGCAGGTCGGCAACGACGAAGGCGCTCCGGGCCGAACGGGCGACCGCCCGGCAGAGCGGCAGCATTTCGTCCACCGTGATCGGCAGCGACGTCTCGTTGCCCAGCACATTGTTGGACGCCGAGTCGCCGATCAACAGCACCTCGATCCCGGCCGCATCGAAAATCTCCGCGGTGTACTGGTCATACGCGGTCAGCATCGCAAAGCGGCGGCCCTCGTCCTTGGCCTGCTGCAGGTGGTGAATGCGGGTGCGGCGGGCCGGGCGCGGCGCCGAAGACGCCGCGGGCGTGCCGTAGGGAGCCGGCTGCTCTGCGCCGGAAGGCTGTGAAGTGGGCATGTGATAGAGCCTAATCCTCAGACGTCTGCTTGCTCCACTTGTGCGCGGCCGCGTTACCGGGCGGAAAGTTTCGGCGGTGCTGCCAGTAGGCTAAGGGAAGTACACGGCAGGCTCTGGCAGGCGGCTTCCGGCGCCGAGTCAGAAGCCGCTTGCGGACATAGTGAAAGGCAGCCCATGGACCGTCAGCAGGAATTCGTCCTCCGCACCATCGAAGAGCGCGACGTGCGGTTCGTCCGGCTCTGGTTCACGGACATCGTCGGGTCGCTGAAATCCGTGGCGCTGGCTCCTGCTGAGGTGGAAGGCGCCTTCGAAGAAGGGCTCGGCTTCGACGGTTCCTCGATCGAGGGCCTGGCTCGGGTTTTCGAGTCGGACATGCTGGTCCAGCCGGACCCCACTACATTCCAGATCCTGCCCTGGCGGGGCGAGGCGGAGCAGACCTCGCGGATGTTCTGCGATGTGCTCACGCCCGACGGCGAGCCCTCCAGCGCCGATCCGCGCAACGTGCTGAAGCGGACGCTCAGCAAGGCGGCGGAGATGGGCTTCACCTGCTATACCCATCCGGAAATCGAGTTTTATCTGCTCAAGTCCGACGAACTGGGGCCGGACGGGATTCCGGTGCCCGTGGACCGGGCCGGCTATTTCGACCACGTGCCCGGCGGCGTGGCACAGGACTTCCGCCGCACGGCGGTGACCATGCTGGAAAACGTGGGCATCTCGGTGGAGTTCAGCCATCATGAGGACGGTCCCGGGCAGAACGAAATCGACCTCCGCTACGCCGACGCCCTGCAGACCGCGGACAACATCATGACCTTCCGCACGGTGGTCAAGGAAGTGGCGTTGATGGAGGGCATCTATGCCACCTTCATGCCCAAGCCTTTCTCCGATCATCCCGGCTCCGGCATGCACACCCACTTCTCGTTGTTCGAGGGCGATTCGAACGCGTTCTTCGAAGCCGGCGCCGAATACCAGCTGTCCAAAACGGCCCGCCAGTTCATGGCCGGGATCCTGCACCACGCCCCGGAGTTCACCGCGGTCACCAACCAGTTCGTCAACTCGTACAAACGGCTGTGGGGCGGGGGAGAGGCCCCCAGCTATATCTCCTGGGGCCACAACAACCGCTCCGCCCTGTTGCGGGTTCCGCTCTACAAGCCGAACAAGGGCCAGTCGGCCCGGGTCGAGTACCGCGGCATTGACTCGGCCGCCAACCCGTACCTGTCCTACGCGGTGCTGCTCGGGGCAGGCCTGAAGGGGATCGAGGAAGGCTACGAGCTGCCGCCGGCGGCCGAGGACGACGTCTGGAGCCTGAGCACCGCGGAGCGCCGCGCCATGGGCCTTGATCCGCTGCCGTCCAGCCTGCACGACGCCATCCGGGCGATGGAAGAGTCCGAACTGGTCGCCGGCATCCTGGGCGAGCAGGTCTACGAAATCTTCCTGCGGAACAAGCGCGCCGAATGGCACGACTACCGGCTGCAGGTGACCCCGCACGAGCTGAAGCGCAACATCGGAATCCTCTAGGACGAAAGACAGTGCTCACCACCCGGCGTTTGATTGCCCGAGGTTTTCACGACCTGGAGCGCAGCACCCGTTTCCTGAAGGCCAAGGAACTGACCGGCGTCAGCCAGGAACGGTTGGAGGCGGGCTTCGCCGTCAGCGCGGACCCGGACCAGGCGCTGGTCACCCTGGTCCGGCTGCTGGAGAAGAACCCGTCCCTGGTTGAGGTCATCAACACGGGTGGCGACGGGAGCGAAGCCCTGTTCAGGCTGCTCGGGGCCTCGGAAGCACTGGGCGAATTCCTGCTCCGCCGGCCGGAGCACCTTGATGTCCTGGACACGGATATCGGCCCGGAACCGGGCAGCGTTCCGGCGTCCCGGCTGCGCAGTTCGATGCTGCAGTCCGTCCGGGCAGATCCGCTGTCCGACCAACCGGTCGCGTCCCTCGCCGGCAAGGACGCCTACATCGAGCTGCGGAGCACGTACCGCCGGCATCTGGCCGAACTGGCCATCCGCGATCTTTGCGCTGCCTCTCCGGTCGACTTCATGCCGGCGGTCGGCCGGGAGCTAGCCGACCTGGCGGCGGCTGCGCTGGAGGCCGGGCTGGCGGTGGCCCGGGCCGAGGTGGCGGAACGCTATCCCGCCGAGGACGTTGCGGCGGTGAAACTGGCCATCATCGGGATGGGCAAATGCGGCGCCGGCGAGCTGAATTATATTTCCGACGTCGACGTGGTGTACGTCGTCGAGGCCGAGGGACTCGACGACGGCGATGCCGCTGCCATAGGTGCCGCTCTGGCCACCGGAACGGCGCGCGCCATCTCGTCCCCCGGGCCGGAGCCCGGACTCTGGGAAGTGGACGCCAACCTGCGGCCGGAGGGCAAAGACGGGCCGTTGGTGCGGACCCTGGATTCGCATCTGACGTACTACCGGCGCTGGGCCCAGAGCTGGGAGTTCCAGGCGTTGCTGAAGGCCCGGGCGGTGGCCGGCGACGCCGAGCTGGGCCGCCGGTATGAGGAAGCGGTCGCACCGCTGGTGTGGTCCTCCTCGGAGCGCGACGGCTTTGTCGAGTCGGTGCAATCCATGCGCCGCCGGGTCACGGAAAACATTCCGGCCCATGAGCGCGGCCGGCAGATCAAGCTGGGGCGCGGCGGACTCCGGGACGTCGAGTTCACGGTCCAATTGCTCCAGCTGGTCCATGCCCGTGTGGACGAGTCCATCCGGCAGCGGGACACCACCTCCGCCATCGGGGCCTTGAGCGTGGCCGGCTACATCTCCCGGGCGGACGCCCGCGAATTCGATGAGGCGTACCGGTTCCTGCGTGTCCTGGAGCACCGGATCCAACTGGTGCAGCTGCGCCGGACCCACCTGATGCCCGAAGCCGAGCAGGCCCAGCGCGTGCTGGCCAAGGCCGCACAGGGCGCGCTGCTGGACCGGCGCCCGGCACCGGCGGAACTGCTGGAGAAATGGCAGCAGACCAAGCGCCGGGTGCGGGCCCTGCATGAGCAAATCTTCTACCGGCCGCTGCTGGCCGCCGCGTCCAACCTGAGCCTGGACGAAGTGCGGCTCAGCCCCGAGGCGGCCCAGGGCCGGCTGGCCGCCTTGGGTTACCAGGATCCGCGCGGCGCCATGCGCCACATTGAGGCTCTGACCGGCGGGGTCAGCCGGAAGGCATCGCTGCAGCGCCAACTGCTGCCGGTGCTGCTGGAATGGATCGCTTCCGGGGTGGACCCCGACGCCGGGCTGCTGGGCTTCCGGCGGTTGAGCGAACGGCTGGGGGACTCGCACTGGTATCTGGGCATGCTGCGCGACTCGAGCTCCGCCGCCGAACGGCTGTGCCACGTCCTCTCCAGCAGCCGCTTCATCACGGACCTGCTGGAGGTTTCGCCGGAATCGACGGCGTGGCTGGGCACGGACAAAGACCTGGTGCCGCTGAGCTTCGACGCCCAGTGGCAGGAGATCCAATCCAAGATGTCCCGCCATCCGGTGCCGGAAGAGGCCATCCGGCTGATCCGGCTGATCCGCCGCCGGGAAACGCTGCGCATAGCGCTCGCCGACTCGTCCGGCCTGCTGGAGCAAAGCCAGGTCGGCGCGGCCTTGTCCGACGCCGACCGGGCTGCAGTGCTCGGGGCCTTGCACGTGGCGGAAACCTCCGTGCTGGAGTCGGAGGGACGGTTGACGGCGCTACTGGTGGTCGCCATGGGCCGCCAGGGCGGACGCGAAATCAGCTACGGCTCGGATGCCGACGTGATGTACGTGCACCGGCCGTTGCCGGGTGCGGATCCCGGCCAGGCCCAGCAGCAGGCGGAGCGCATCGTGGCCCGGATTTCTGCGTTGCTAAAGCAGCCGTGTACTCCGCCGGTGCTGGCCGAGCGGGTGCTGGAGGTGGATGCGGCCCTGCGGCCGGAAGGCAAGAACGGGCCGATGGTGCGGTCGCTGGACTCGTACCGGGAGTACTACCAGCGCTGGTCGCTGGTGTGGGAGGCACAGGCCTTGCTGCGCGCCCGCCCGATGGCCGGCGACGACGACCTCGCCGAAGACTTCATGGCATTGGTGGATCCGATCCGCTATCCGGCGGAGCTGGCCAGCGACCAAGCCCGCGAGATCCGCCGGATCAAGGCCCGGGTGGAATCCGAGCGGCTGCCGCGCGGCGCCGATCCGGCCCGGCATCTGAAGCTGGGCCGCGGCGGACTCAGCGACGTGGAATGGCTGGTGCAGTTGCTGCAGCTGCAGCACGCCCACGGGCGTCCGGAGCTGTGCACCACCAACACCTTGGCGGCGCTCTCGGCCATCGCCGCCGCCGGGCTGCTGCCCGAGGACGACGCGGCAACGCTCGGCCGGAGCTGGAGCCTGGCCACCCGGATCCGCTCGGCCAATGTGATCTGGGCCGGTAAGAACTCCGACCTGCTGCCCGCCTCGCGGCGGGACCTGGAAGCGGTGGCGCGCTGGTGCGGGTACGAGCCGGGCAACGCAGCGGCCATCGAGGAAGATTACCTGCGCCTGACCCGGCGCGCCCGCGCCATTTTCGAGCGCTACTTCTATGGTTACGGCACCTGAACTCCCGGCCAGGGCGCTCCGAGCCGCTGCCGGCGGCGGGCAGCCCGCCTCGGCAGGCACCGCCGTCGGGCCATCCGCTGTGCTTTGATGGCTGCCGGAAGGGGACCGGGCTAGGCTGATGCCGGAACCTAAGCGAAGGAGACTTCAGAGATGACCGACATCGATGTGGTTGGACGCGAGCATCTGGCGGTGGCGGTCGGCTCGCCGCACGGACGCAGTGCGGCCTTGGTGGCCCAGGACGGTCCGCTGCGCCAAACCGTACTCGCACTGAAGGCCGGGGCCGAACTGGGGGAGCACAACGCTCCTCTCGCCGGCACCCTGCTGGTCCTTGAAGGGTCGGTGACCGTGGTCTCCGCGTCCGGACGCATGGCGGTGAACCAGAACCAGCTGGCCGTCATTCCGCAGGAGCGGCACTCGGTGGAAGCATCCGAAGACTCGGTGTTCCTGCTCACCGCCGTCACCGAAACGCACCGCTAGGGCCTGCGCGCGTGCCGTCCGGCCGGCCCGGGGACAGGACTATTCTGGCGGAGGCCTAACGCGCGCAGGTGGCCCGGCCAGGGACGGGACGTGGACGCCCGGCAGTGGCAAAATGTGGCTTATGGGTGGAAACGGAGGATCCACACTCAGCGGCCGTACCCCGCGACCGGTGAAGAACGCGCTCATCGTCGCGCTCGCCCTGTTCCTGGTGCTCCTGGTGATACTGCGCATCGGTGTCGCCTATTCGTTCGTGCTCACGGTCACCGCGCTGGTGTTTGTTGGCGTGGTGGCCATATTCCGCAAGGCGCTGGGCCGTTAGCGGGTGTCGACGCACGAAAGCGGCCCGCTGGTTGCCGGAGGGCAATAGCGGGCCGCTTCGAGGAGCTCACGATCGTGCGGATGCCGGGGCGGCCGCACGTCTAGCGCATGCTTGGGCTAGCAGCCGTAGTAGAGCTCGAACTCGTAGGGGTTCGGGCGGGCGGCCAGCGGTGTGATTTCCTCTTCGCGCTTGTAGGCGATCCAGGTGTCGATCAGGTCCTGGGTGAAGACGCCGCCGGCCTGCAGGAACTCGTTGTCCGCCTCCAGAGCCTCGAGCGCTTCCTCCAGCGAACCCGGAGCCTTCTGGATGTCCTTGGCTTCCTCGGCGGGCAGCTCGTACAGGTCCTTATCGATCGGGTCGGCCGGCTCGATGCGGTTCTTGATCCCGTCCAGGCCTGCCATCAGCTGGGCAGCGAAGGCCAGGTAGGGGTTGGAGCTGGGGTCGGGAGCGCGGAACTCGATGCGCTTGGCCTTGGGGTTGGAACCGGTGATCGGGATGCGGATGCCGGCCGAGCGGTTGCCTTGCGAGTAGACCATGTTCACCGGGGCCTCGAAGCCCTTGACCAGCCGGCGGTAGGAGTTCACCGTGGGGTTGGTGAACGCGAGCACGGCGGAAGCGTGCTTGAGCAGGCCGCCGATGTACCAGCGGGCGGTGTCGGACAGGCCGGCGTAGCCCTTCTCGTCGTAGAACAGGGGCTCTCCGCCGGTCCACAGCGACTGGTGGCAGTGCATGCCGGAACCGTTGTCACCGAAGACGGGCTTGGGCATGAAGGTGGCGGACTTGCCCCAGGCATCGGCCACGTTCTTGACGATGTACTTGAACTTCAGCAGGTCGTCGGCCGCGTGCGTCATGGTGCTGAACCGGTAGTTGATCTCGGCCTGGCCGGCGGAGCCGACTTCATGGTGGGACCGTTCCACTTCGAGGCCGACGGCGTCCAGTTCCACGCAGATCGCGTCGCGCAGGTCGGCCTGCTTGTCGGTGGGGGCCACCGGGAAGTAGCCGCCCTTGACCGGGGTCTTGTAGCCCTGGTTGCCGCCTTCTTCCTTCTTGCCGGAGTTCCAGTGGGCCTCGACCGAGTCCACCTTATAGAAGGAGTGCTCCGGGCTGGACTGGTAACGGACGTCGTCGAAAATGAAGAATTCGGCTTCCGGGGCGAAGAACGCGGTGTCGGCGATCCCGGTGGATGCAAGGTACGCCTCGGCACGCTCGGACACGCCGCGCGGGTCGCGGTGGTACGGGTCGCCGGTTCGCGGGTTCACGATGGAGAAGTTCAGGGCCAGCGTCTTCTCCACCCGGAACGGATCGATGAATGCGGTGGTGACATCCGGGATCAGCTGCATGTCGGATTCGGCGATGCCCTGGAAACCGCGGATCGAGGAGCCGTCGAAGAGCTGCCCGTTCACGAAGAAGTCGGCGTCAACGGTCTTCGCGGGCACGTTGAAGTGCTGCTGGACGCCTGGCAGGTCGGTGAAACGGATATCGACGAACTTGACGTCTTCGTCGGCGATGTATGTGAGGACCTCGTCCGCATTCTTGAACATCGGGTCATGCTCCTTACGCATTCTGGGGGAACCTGCCTCCGCTCTACGGGGCGGCAACAGTTACAACAGTAGAAGCAGGGAATTTCCCGTCAGTGTCGCAATTGTTTCGGGCAGGTTACTTAAATCGATGTGCACTGCAAGTTTAGCGGCAGCGGGCCGACGGCTTTGCCAGCAGTTGCGGGAGGTCCGGCCGCTCCGGGAACCAGCGCCATCGACGACCGGTAAACTTGAGGGGTGGTAAGTAGACGCGATCTTGGTTCCTGGCTTGAAGGCCCCCCGCAGTCCAACATGCAGCAATGGCCCGGCCAGCGGCTTGGGCTACCGCAATCCGGCAGCGGATCGATTGCCCGCCCGGGTCGCCGGATCGTGGCGCTGCTGATCGACTGGCTGCTCTGTTATGCGATCGCCAACGCGTTCCTGGGCGGCGGCCAGCTTTCCATCCTGGCTGTGTTCGCCGTCGAGCAGTTGCTGCTGGTGGGAACCCTGGGCTACAGCATCGGCCACCGGCTGCTCGGCATCCAGGTGCGCAAACTCGACGGCTCCGCTCCGGGATTGATGCCCGCGGTGGTCCGCACCATCCTGTTGTGCCTGGTGATTCCGGCGGCCATTTTCGACGCCGACCAGCGCGGCCTGCACGACCGGGCCATGGGCACCATCCTGATCCGCCGCTGACGCGGCCAGCGTCGCGTACAACCGCAGGCGGACGCAGACAAAATCAACTCCTGATGTGCGAGAGGGGCTGCCGGTTCAGAACCGGCAGCCCCTCTCGCATATCTAGGGAAGGATCAGCGTCCGCGCATGGCCTTGCGGTCCGGGCGGGCCTTGAACGGGTCCACGCCCTTCGGGATCGGCAGCTTGCTGCTGCCCAGGGCCTGCAGCCGCTTGTCCACGGCGCTGACCTCCTGCTTGGTCAGTTCCTTCTTGAGCTTCTGCACGGTCTTGGCCACCTTACTCAGCTCCACCTGGCCCTCGCCGCGGCCGGTCTCGATCACATGGATCTTGACGTTGGGCAGAATGCGGCGCAGCCTGCGGCGCTCCGACTCCACCAACTGGCGCACGCGGTGCGAGGGACCCTCGGTGACCAGCACAATGCCGGGGCGGCCCACGGCACGGAACACCGCGTCCTGAGTCCGCGGATTCACGGCCACCGGCTGGTCCTGCAGTATCCAGCCGCGGCGCAGGACGCTCAGCGCCGCTCCGGAAGCACCCGGCTGGCCTTCAATCTGCGAGAACGCAGCACGTTCGGCGCGGCGGGACAGGATGAAGGTGGCAGCCAGCACGCCCAGCGGGATGGAGATGATCAGCAGCGTGATCCAGTTGTTGATTAGCAGGCCGACGGCCAAGCCCACGGCGACGATGCCGAGGAAGGCCAGCAGCATGAACCAGACAACGTTCGGGTCGTTGCGCCGGGTCATTTGGAAGACCTGGCCGATCTGCTTCAGCCGGCCGGGCTGCTTGTTGGCTTTGGACGGCTTCTCAGCCTTGGGCTTGCGTGAGAAGAGACCCCGTTTCGGGGCATCGGAATCGGTGCGATTGGCCATAATGTTCAATTCTATCGTGACGGACGGGTCGCTCGCGCGCCTTCTCTGGACACGGCAACGGTCCGGCAGCCTGGCGGCCCCCGGACCGTGGTTCCGGCCGGTTCAGCTAGCGGGAAGCAACCAGCGTGGCGGCTTCCTGACGGGTGCTGCCGGATTCGCCGATGTGGGCCAGCTCGGGCGGAAGCTCCAAGCCCTTCTTGCGCATGGCGGTGGCCCACAGGCGGCTGGCCCGGTAGGACGAGCGCACCAGCGGCCCGCTCATCACACCCAGGAAGCCGATCTCCTCGGCCTCCTGGCTCAGCTCGACGAATTCCTCGGGCTTGACCCAGCGCTCCACCGGGTGGTGGCGCTCGGTCGGGCGCAGGTACTGGTTGATGGTGATCAGGTCGCAGCCGGCGGCGTGCAGGTCGCGCAGCGCCTCGGAGATCTCTTCGCGGGTCTCGCCCATCCCCAGCATCAGGTTGGACTTGGTCACCATGCCCTGGTCGCGGCCCTGGGTGAGGACGTCCAGCGAGCGGTCGTAGCGGAACGCGGGGCGGATGCGCTTGAAGATCCGAGGCACGGTCTCCAGGTTGTGCGCGAACACCTCCGGCTTGGCCTCGCAGATCGCGGTGATGTGCTCGGGCTTGCCGGAGAAGTCCGGGATCAGGATTTCGACGCCGGTGCCCGGGTTGAGTTCGTGGATCTTCCGAATGGTCTCGGCGTAGAGCCACACACCCTCGTCGGCCAGGTCGTCGCGGGCCACACCGGTGACGGTGGCGTAGCGCAGGTTCATCTGCTGCACCGACTGGGCCACCTTGGTGGGCTCCAGAACGTCAAGCGGCGACGGCTTGCCGGTGTCGATCTGGCAGAAATCGCATCGCCGGGTGCACTCGGAGCCGCCGATCAGGAACGTTGCCTCGCGGTCTTCCCAGCACTCAAAGATATTGGGGCAGCCTGCCTCTTCGCAGACCGTGTGCAGCCCTTCCTTTTTGACCAGGTTCTTCATGCCCACGTACTCGGGGCCCATGCTGACCTTGGCCTTGATCCAATCCGGCTTGCGCTCCACGGGTGTTGCGGCATTGCGGGCCTCGACGCGCAGCAAGCGGCGTCCTTCGGGGGCGAGCGTCACAGCAGGGCTCCTTCGGTCTGGCGGTGGCCAGGGTCGGTGTCGGTGGCCGCGGGGCCGGGGGTAGCGGCCTTGACCAGCGAGGTTTCGTACGAGCGGAGTTCCGCCTCCACCCGGTCGGCGATGTCGGCCGGCGCGACGTCCAAGCCGGTTTCGGCCTGGATGGTGGTGGTGCCGGCATCGGTGATGCCGCAGGCAATGATCTGGCTGTAGGGCGCCAGATCATTACGGCAGTTCAAGGCAAAGCCGTGCATGGTCACCCGGTGATTGACACGGATGCCGATGGCGGCGATCTTGCGGGCCGGGCCGCGCTCGTCGGCGTCGATCCACACGCCTGACCGGCCCTCGATCCGTGTGCCTGTTACGCCGTAATCTGCGAGCACATTGATCAGGACCTGCTCCAGGATGTCCACGTAGTCGGCGACCTTGGTGGGATCGGGGAGGGCCACGATGGGGTAACCCACCAGCTGGCCGGGCCCGTGCCAGGTCAGTTTGCCGCCGCGGTCCACGCTGACCACGGGGGTGCCGTCCAGCGGCCGTTCGTGCTCTTCGGTCCTCTTTCCGGCGGTATACACCGGCCTGTGTTCCAGCAACAGCACCGTACTGGGGGCGGAACCCGCCACCACTTCAGCGTGCAGCCGGCGTTGCAGCGCCCAGCCTTCTTCATAGTCGACGTAGTCAGGGGCAAATCCCACCCGCGAAAACTCAAGTGCCATCCCGCAAGCCTACGCTCCGGCGACCGGCAGTTCTATTTGTGTACCGGAGCGGGCTGTGGATAACGCCAGCGCACCGTCGCCGAACGGAGTAGAAGTAAGGCATGGACGACGACGAGCGGACAGACGGCACGGCCCTCGCCGGGCAGGAACCGCCGCGTCCGGCGGCACCGGGATTCATCGTGCAGCGGTGGCTCGGCAGCGGCGCCTCGGCATCGGTGTGGCTGGTCCGGGAAGCGGCGACAGGTACCGAGTATGCCTTGAAGGTGCTGTCGGACCGGCGCGGCTCTGCTGCAAACCACGACGACGCCGGTGCGCCGCCGATGACGCGGCGTGCGGCGCTCCATGGGCCGGCTGCCGATGCTGGCAGGCCTGCGCCCTGGGCCGTGGTCAGCAACACGCCGCTGGTGGAGACCATCGTTGCTGCGGCGGACCGCGAATCGGCCTTGTTGGCGGGCGGGCGGCATGAGCACCTGCTGCAAACGCATGGTCAGGCGGCTACGGACCGGGGACCGGGGCTGCTGCTGGAATATGCCGCCGGTGGTTCGCTGGCGGCGCTCGTCGCCGCCCGGGGCCCCTTGTCGGTGGGCGAAGCGGTGACCATCCTGACTCCGCTGGCCAGTGCCCTCGACTACTTGCACGGCACCGGAGTGGTCCACGGCGATGTCTCGCCTGGCAACGTGCTGTTCACGGCGGTGGGCAAGCCGTTGCTGGCCGATCTGGGCGTTGGGCGTGCGCTGGGCAGCGATAAGCCGCCGGCGGCAGGCACGCCCGGGTTCAGTGCGCCACACCGGATGCCGGCCGAGGGCGGGCTGGACCCAGAAGCGGACGTCTACGCACTGGCTGCCATCGGCTGGTTCTCCCTCACCGGACGGGTGCCCGGTGCCACTGCACACCGCCCGCCGCTGGGCGCGTTGGTGCCTGATGTGCCGGAGGAGCTGGTTGCCCTGCTGGAAGAAGGACTGGCGGAGCGTTCGAACGAGCGCCCGTCGGCGGCAGAGTTCGCCCGGCGCGTGATCAGGACCGCGCGCCCCGAGGCGCTGGACCTGACCGCGTCGGCACATCCATCCGTGGCCAGCCAACTGTTGACCCGGCGCCAGAGGGAGGGGAAGCGGGCGGGCCGGCCGGACAAAAAGCCCGCGCCGTTGCCCGGGCTGCGGTCCCGGCCCCGGATCCGCACGCGGCTCCCGCTGCCGCCGCGGCTGCGGGAGCGTGGCACAGGAGGACGTGAACAACATCCGCCCGCCGCCGTCGACGCCCGGCCAGCCGCCGGACGACGGTGGGGCAGGGCGGTGCTCGCGCTGACAGCCGTGGCTGCGGCGGCGGGGTTGACCCTCGCAGCGGTGAGCAGCTCCGCTCCGCCGAGTGCCCGGGAGGCGGCGCAAATTGCCGGCGGCGGCCAGTCCGTGCAGCAGGTTGCCGCGGCGCAGCGTGAAGGACGGGCTGCGGCACCGCCGGAGGCACGGACCATGCCGGCGGACCTTGAGCAGGCACTGCATGGCGACGACGCGGCCGCGGCCGTGCCCGCTCTGGCATGGTTGCGTGCCGAAGCCCTGCGTACCCGGTCTGCCACACTGCTCGAGCGGGTCAATGTGGCCGGAACCGCCGTCATGGACACCGACCGGGATATCGTCGCGGCGCTGACCGAGGCGGGCGATTGGCTGCAGGACTTCGAGACCACTCTCGAGGACCTCACGGTTGACCCGGCAGCACCAGCGTCGGGCCAACCGGTCATGGTGGCTGCGACGGTCATCACGGCGCCGTTCCGCCAGTTGAGGGCCGATGGCAGCGTGGTGCAGGACCACACCGATCCCAGCATGCAGCGGATTCAGCTGGAACTGGTCCGGCAGGACGCCGGTTGGCTCATCCAAGCAGTCCATGAAACGCCGCCGCCCCGATGACCCGAGGGCGGCTGCTGGCCGTGACTAAGATCGAGGCATGACTTTATCCAGCTACTTCCGCTACCCGCACGTGCACTCCGATCTGGTCACGTTCGTCGCCGAGGACGATGTGTGGGTGGGCCCGCTTGCCGGGGGCAGGGCGTGGCGGGTTTCGTCACTTCAAATGCCGGCCAGGAACCCCAAATTCTCGCCCGACGGTCAGAGTCTGGTCTGGGGAGTGGTGCAGGCCAGCGCGCCGGAGGCAGTGACTGCCTCAGTCGACGGCGGCGGCTTCCGCCAGCTGACCTATTGGGGACATGCCTCCACCAGGGTCAAAGGATTCACACCCCAAGGCGAAGCCCTGGTGACCAGTTCGTTCCAGCGTGAAGAATCGCGCCACACCTGGGCCTACGCCGTGCCGCTGGACGGCTCCGGCGCCCGCGTGTTGCCTTATGGCCCGGTTGAGTCCGTCGCGTTTGGGCCGGAGCTTGGCGACGAGCGGCCCGTGGTGGTCGGCAGCGTGCTCTCGCGCGAACCGGCCTGGTGGAAGCGCTACCGCGGTGGCACGGCCGGAAAGCTGTGGATCGACCGCGATGGAGGCGGCGAATTCCGTCGCCTCGCTGCTGAGCTGGACGGGAACTTGGCCGATCCGATGTGGGTCGGAGACCGAGTAGCGTTTCTCAGCGACCATGAAGGCCACGGCAACCTGTATTCGGTGCGTCCGGACGGGGCGGACCTGCGCCGGCACACCGATCATGACGGCTTTTACGTCCGCCATGCCTCCACGGACGGCACCCGGGTGGTCTTCGAGTCCGCAGGAGAGCTGTGGCTGCTCGATTCCCTGGCGGCGGAGCCGCACCGGATTAACCTCACGTTGGGGTCGGCCTCGACCGGCCGGCGCAGCCGCCCTCTCAATGCGGCCCAGCACTTGGCGTCGGCCGTGCCGAATCCGAAGGGAACCGCGTCAGTCATCGAGGCGCACGGAACAGTGCACTGGCTGACCCATCGGGACGGTCCTTCCCGCGTGGTGGAGTCCACGCCGGGCGTCCGGGCGCGGCTGGCGCGGCCGCTGGGTGACTCGCGGGTGGTCTACGTTGCCGACCACGGGGGCGAAGAAGCTCTCTACATCCGCCAGGTTTTCGAACAGCTTCCCCCGCCGGAAGCGACCGCTCCCGCCGAAGCCAGCGCGGCACCCGCGGAACCGGAGCCGGTCGGCTTGCCGCGCCCGGTCTCGGCCTCCGCCGTCGTCAATCCGACCCAATCCCAACCCATTGTGGAAGTGCGCTCCGGCGGTAAGCAGGGCGGCCGCGGGGATGTCCAGGAAGCCGAGGCACGTTCGGCCGCGCCGCTGGCCCCGCAACAGTTGCGCCGGGTGGAACTGCCCGGGCCGGACCGGGTGAGCGCGCTCGCAGCCAGCCCGGACGGCACTTTGGCGGCGGTGGCCACCGAGTACGGACAGTTGCTGGTCTTGGACGCGGAGAGCGGGGAGCTGCGCCGGCTCGCGGGCACCGACCACGGGGCGGTCAACGAACTGGCCTTCTCACCCGATTCACGCTGGATCCTGTGGGCCGAGCCGGTGACGGCGGAAGGCACCCGCACCCGGCTCCGGCTGGTCCGGGCGGACGGCACGGGAAACATCATCGATGTCACCGATGGACGCTTCCGCGACCACGGACCGGCCTTCACCCCCGATGGCAAGTTCGCAGCCTTCCTCTCCGAGCGGAGCTTCGACCCGGTCTATTCCACTCACAGCTTCGATCTGGGTTTCCCGGCATCGACCAAGCCGTTCCTGGTGGCCCTGGCCGCCGCCACCCCCTCGCCGTTCGGCCCCTCGGTGCACGGCACGTTGCCGGATGCGCCGCCGGCGGGGGAGAAGGACCAAGACGGCCCGCCGGACAGCGGCGAGGCCAAGCCCGCCGCCGCGGAGATCGCGGTGGACGCCGAACGGCTGGCCGAACGGATCATCCCGGTCCCGGTCCAGCAGGGCCGCTACACACGCCTCACCGCGGTGGACGGTGCGTTGCTGTGGCTGGCCAGTGATCCCGCCGGTGTCACCGGAGAAGGACGAGCCTCGGCCGAGGATGCGGAGCAGTCGCAGCGGCTGGAGCGGTTCGACCTCTCCCGGCGCGAGGTTTCCGTGCTGGTGCCGGCCCTGGATGCTTACGAAATGTCGCAGGACCGCAAGCGCCTGGTGTACGTGCACAAGTCGCAGGTCAGGGCCGTGCCCGCCGCCGGAAAAGTCGACGACGATTCGCCGGAGAGCGTGCTGGTGGACCTGAGCCGGATCCGGCTCACGCTGGAGCCGCTCAAGGTCTGGGGCCAGGCCTTCGAGGAGGCCTGGCGGCTGCAGCGCGACTTCTACTGGGCCGAGGACATGGCGGGCCTGGACTGGCAGGGCGTCTACGATCGCTACCGGCCGCTGGTGGAACGCCTCGGTTCCCACGATGACCTGGTGGACCTGCTCTGGGAGCTGCACGGCGAACTCGGCACCTCGCACGCCTACGTCATGCCCGCCCCGGTCACCGAACCCGGCGCCGGCAAGCAGGGTCTGCTGGGCGCCGATCTGGTGCGGACCGACGCCGGATGGACCGTACACAAGATCCTGGCCGAAGAATCCTCGGATCCGCTGGCGCTGTCTCCGCTGACTGCGCCGGGCGCGGCCGTCCAGCCGGGCGACGTGATTGCGGCCGTGGATGGAATCCCGGTGGATCCGCTCGCCGGGCCTGCGCCGCTGCTAGTGGGCGCCGCCGGCAAGACGGTCGAACTGACCATCGTCAACGGCACCGGCAGCCCGGAAGCCGGCCTGCAGCGGCGGATTGCGGTGATCCCGATCCGCGACGAGGAGCGGCTCCGGTACCAGAACTGGGTCGCCGGCAACCGCCGGAATGTCCGTGACGCATCGAACGGACGCTTCGGCTACCTGCACATCCCGGACATGGTGGCCCGCGGCTGGGCGCAATTGCACCGTGATTTGGACGTGGAGACGGCCAAGGACGCCCTCATCATCGATGTCCGGCGCAACCGGGGCGGCCACACCTCGCAGCTGGTGGCCGAACTGATCGGCCGCAAAGTCAACGCCTGGAACCTCGCGCGCGGCGAGCAGCCGGGCACCTATCCTGCACACGCTCCGCGGGGCCCGGTCGTCCTGCTCACGGATGAATATGCCGGTTCCGACGGAGACATCATCACGCAGGTGAGCAAGCTGCGTGGCATCGGCCCCGTGATCGGGACACGGACTTGGGGTGGAGTGGTCGGCATCGACGCGAAGTTTGCGCTGGCCGACGGCACCGGAGTCACGCAGCCGCGGTATGCGTTCTGGTTCACGCAGGGCGTGGGCTGGGGCGTGGAGAACTACGGCGTGGAACCGGACATCGAGGTGCCGTTCCCGCCGCACGCGTATGGCGCGGGGGAGGACCCGCAGTTGGAGCACGGGGTGGGGATTCTCAAGGAGATGCTGGGCGAACTGCCCACCGACCAGCCACCGTCGCGCGCCGGCTACCCCATGCTGCGCCCCGGACCGCTGCCGCCGCGGCCGCAGGATGTGCGCTGACCTCCGCTAGCGAACAAGGCCTGAACGGGAAGAACCCCGGCGCATCAGCGATGCGCCGGGGTTCTTCCGCCAATCAGGTTCGCGACTAGCTGGCCAGGGTAGCGTCCAGTGTGATGCTGGGAACCGAGGCCAAGGCGCCGGATACCGGACAGTTCTCCTTGGCGCCGGTGGCCAGGCGCTGGAAGTCATCCTCGCTGATGCCGGGCACGGTGGCGTTGACGGTCAGGCGAATTTCGGTGATGCCGGTCCCCGGGACGAAGTCCACTGCCGCCGAGGTCTTGATGCTCTCCGCGGTGGTGCCGTTTTCCTTGAGCATGTTGCTGAACTGCATCGAGTAGCAGGTGGCATGGGCGGCGGCCAGAAGCTCTTCGGGGCTCGTCTTTCCTTCGGCCTGCTCCGCCCGTGCCTTCCAGGTGACCTCGTAGGTGCCGATTCCAGACGTTTCGAAAGTCGTCTGGCCACTGCCGGTGAAGAGATCGCCCTTCCATTCGGTGCTGGCAGAACGTGTTGCAGCCATGTGTCCTCCTTGGTTGAAGTTCTCTGTTGCGTTCCATGCCGGTCCGGCCGAAAGCGGCCGGTGCCGTCCTTTTCATACTAGGGGAGTTGCCACTGCCTGTCCGGCGGCCCCGGCTTAAGCCACTGCGGCCGGCCCGTAGTCTCGGGGCCGGCCGCAGTGTCAGGAGCTTTAGAGGGTCAGTTCCACAAGGTCGCGATCGCGACGTTCAGGAGCGCCAAGCCGCCGACGGAATGCGCCAGACCGGCCGAAATCGGTTCGCCCGCGTTGTACTTGCGGCGGCCGATGAACGCGAGGACGAGAACCACAAGCGCGATGACAAGCTTGGTGGTCAGCTTCACATAGTTTGCATCCAGGTCCATGGCCGGAATCAGGCCCATCATAATGACGCCGGTGATGACCTGCAGTGCGGCGCCGTCGAACTGGCGCGGGTGAACGGTGGGCTTCTTCATGTTGCCGATCCAGATGCCGACGATCATGGCCGCACCGACGACGTGCAGGAAGACGAGAATGCTGTAGAGGATGTCCATAGGCCCAGCTTAGCGGCCGGCAGCGGGCGCCAATCCGCGGCATGCCGCGGCAAACCGAATATTTCTACTGGGTGTAGTAGCAGCCGGAGTGGAGACGAAACAGCGGCGGGCTGCGTCCAAGAGTGAACGCAGCCCGCCGCCGAATCGTGCGTGGTGCCGACCGAACGGGCTAGAGGCCCAGGTCTGCCTCGAACTGCCCGGCTTCCAATCGTGCCCGCAGCGTCTGCAGGAAGCGTCCTGCATCCGCGCCGTCGACCAGGCGGTGGTCGTAGGTCAGCGAGAGGTACATCATCGACCGGATAGCGATCGAATCGTCGCCGTTCTCATCCTGGACCACCACGGCGCGCTTGACGATGCTGCCGGTCCCGAGGATGCCCACCTGCGGCTGGTTGATGATCGGAGTGTCGAACAGGGCCCCGACGCTGCCGATGTTGGTGATGGAGAACGTGCCGCCGGAGAGCTCGTCCGGACCGATCTTGTTGCTCCGGGTGCGGGCAGCGACGTCGGCAATCTTGCCAGCCAGGCCGGCGAGGTTGAGGTTGCCGGCGTCATTGATGACCGGTACCAGCAGGCCCTTGTCGGTATCCACCGCAATCGCCAGGTGCTCGGCGTTGTGGTAGGTGATCTCCTGCTTTTCCTCGTCGTACTCGGCGTTCAGCTTCGGGTGCTGCTTGAGCGCCTCCGCCACCGCCTTGGCGATGAAGGGCAGGTAGGTCAGCTTGACGCCGTTTTGATCCTGGAAGGACTTCTTAGCGCGTTCGCGGAGCTTGACCACCTTGGTCATGTCGATCTCGTGGACCTGGGTGAGCTGCGTGGAGGCGTCCAGCGACTCGCGCATCCGGCGGGCAATGACCTGTCGGATCCGCGGCGCCTTCTCGACCGTGCCGCGCTTGGCCGAGGCTGCTGCCTGGGCCGGAGCGGCTGCGGAGGTTGCGGCGGGAGCCGCCGGCTTGGCGGCGGCTTCGGCTGCTTCGAGCACGTCCTGCTTGCGGATGCGTCCGCCCACGCCAGTGCCCTTGACGGTGGACAGGTCCACCTTGTGCTGGTTGGCCAGTTTGCGGACCAGCGGGGTGACGTAGCCGGCGTCGGAGGCTGCAGCAGCCTCGGCCGGGGCCGGCGCCGCCTTCGGGGCTTCGGCGGCAGGCGCCTCGGCCTTGGGGGCTTCTGCCTTGGGTGCTTCGGCGGCGGGCTGTTCGGCCTGGGCCGGCTCCTTTACCGGGGCCTCGCGGTCCTGGGCCGGCGCTGCGGCAACCGGCTCGGCTTCCTTCGGCTCCGCCTTGGCGGGAGCGGCACCGGTGCCGATGATGGCCAGCACGGAACCGACCTCGGCGGTCTCGTCCTCGGCGACCTTAATCTCCTGGACCGTGCCGGCCACCGGAGACGGAATCTCGGTGTCGACCTTGTCGGTGGAGACCTCGAGCAGCGGCTCGTCGACCTCAACCGTGTCGCCCACCTGCTTCAGCCAGCGCGTGACGGTACCTTCGGTGACGCTCTCGCCCAGGGCCGGGAGGGTGACTTCGGTGCCTTCGCCGGAACCGGCGGCCGGGGCTTCCTCGGCGGGAGCCTCCTGCTGGGGCTCCTCCTGCTTCGGGGCTTCCTGCGCGGGAGCCTCCTGCTGGGGCTCCTCCTGCTTCGGGGCTTCCTCGGCGGGAGCCTCCTGCTGCGGCTCTGCTGCCGGGGCTTCCTCGGCGGGAGCCTCTTCGGCGGCCTGGCCGGAACCGGAACCGTCGCCGATGCGCACCAGCGGGGCTCCGACGTCGGCGGTCTCGTCCTCGGCCACCAGGATCTCTTCGATCACGCCGGCTACGGGAGAGGGGATTTCGGTGTCGACCTTGTCGGTGGAAACCTCGAGCAGCGGTTCGTCGACTTCGACGCGGTCGCCGACCTGCTTCAGCCAGCGGGTCACAGTGCCTTCGGTGACGCTTTCACCGAGGGCGGGCAAGTTCACGGTTTCAGACATGTCGTCCCCGTTCTCCTTTGAGTCTATTTTCCGGACTGGCCGGTACATCGAGTCTTATTCTTGAGCCTAGTGCACCCGTCCGGTGGGGACGGGTGCACTCAGGGAAGCTTGTTATCCGTGCAGCGGACGGCCGGCCAGGGCCATGGCGGCTTCGCCGAGCGCCTCGTTCTGGGTCGGGTGCGCGTGGATCAGTGCCGCAACATCCTCCGGGTACGCTTCCCAGCTGACGATCAGCTGCGCTTCGCCGATCTGCTCGCCGATGCGGCCGCCGATCATGTGCATGCCGACGATGGGGCCGTCCTTCTCGCGGACCATCTTGATGATGCCGCTGGTGCCCAAGATGGAGCTCTTGCCGTTGCCGGCCAGATTGTACTCGACCGTCTCCACGTTGTCCTTGCCGTACTTCTCTTCGGCCTGCGGCTGGTTCAGGCCGACGGAGGCGATCTCCGGATCGCAGTAGGTGACCTTCGGAACGTTGATGTCCTCGATCACGGCAGGCTTGTTGCCGGCGATTTCCTCGGCCACGAAGATTCCCTGCTGGAATCCGCGGTGTGCCAGCTGGACGCCCGGGACAATGTCGCCGACGGCGTAGATGTTGCCGACGCCGGTGTGCAGGCGCTCGTTGGTGATCACGAAGCCACGGTCCACCGTGACGCCGGCTTCCTCGAAGCCCAGCCCGGCAGTGCTCGGGCCGCGGCCCACTGCCACCAGCAACAGGTCGGCCTCGAACGTCTTGCCGTCGGCCAGCGTGACCACCACGCCGTCGTCGTTCTGCTCCACCTTGTCGAAGAAGACGCCGGTGTTGAACTTGATGCCGCGCTTCTTGAAGGCGCGCTCCAGCTGCTTGATGATGGCCGGGTCCTCGTTCGGGACCAGCGAGGGCAGGCCCTCGACGATGGTGACGTCCACCCCGAAGGACTTCCAGACGGAGGCGAACTCGACGCCGATCACACCGCCGCCGAGGATCACCGCGCTCTTGGGCAGGGTGTCCATCTGCAGGGCGTGGTCGGAGGTGATGACCTTGCCACCGATTTCGAGGCCGGGGAGCGTCTTCGAGTAGGAGCCAGTGGCCAGAACGATGTTCTTGCCCTTGTAGACGGTGCCGTCGACCTCGACGGTGTCCGTGCCGACGAGCTTGCCTTCACCCTCGATGACGGTGATGCCCTTGGACTTGATCAGGCCGGTGAGGCCCTTGAACTTGCCGGCAATGATGCCGTCTTTGTAGGCGTTGACGGCGGCCATGTCGATCGAGTCCATGCTCAGGTTCACGCCGTACTTCGAGGCGTCCTTGGCGTGGTCGGCCAGCTCGGCCGAGTGCAGCAGGGCCTTGGTGGGGATGCAGCCGTTGTGCAGGCAGGTGCCGCCGAGCTTGGCCTTCTCCACCAGGCCGACGGTGAAGCCCAGTTGCACGGCGCGCAGGGCCGCGGCATAACCGCCGCTGCCGGCGCCGAGGACCAGGATGTCGAATTCTTGCGCTGTTGCCGAATCGGCCACGTGAACGCTCCCTCGCGTGTTCGTAACGTGTGGTGACACGTCGATGAGTTGATTGGGTTGAAGATCGAAGTTGGTTTGGTTTTCACCTTAGCGGTACCGCATACCATCATCTACTTGGTGACAGCACCACAGGGCCCGATTGTGGGCGGATTCACGCCGAAAGGTGGGCGGCGATACAGGCCTCAAGCGCTGCGGGCGACCACATCCTCGGCGTAGGCCACCAGGGTGCGCACTGCGACGCCGGTGCCCTCCTTCGGGGTGTAGCCGTGCGGCGAGCCTTCGTTGAAGGCCGGTCCGGCAATATCCAAGTGCGCCCAGGGGATGCGCACGCCGGCGGTTTCGCCCACGAACTCGCGCAGGAAGATCGCGGCCGTCAGCATGCCGCCGTACTTGTCGCCCATGTTGGACAGGTCTGCCACCTGGGAATCCAGGCCGGAGCGCAGTTCCTCCGGCAGCGGCATCGGCCAGAACAGTTCCCCCGCCCGGTCCGCGGCAGCCTTCACGGCGTCCCGCACGGGTTCTTCGCCCATGACCGCGCCCACCCGGCTTCCCAGCGCAACCATCTGTGCACCTGTCAGGGTGGCGACGTCCAGCAACACGTCGGGATGTTCCTCGCTGGCCGCGGCCAGCCCGTCGGCCATCACCAGCCGGCCCTCGGCGTCGGTGTTGAGGACTTCCACCGTCTTGCCGCCGTACATGGTGAGTACGTCGGAGGGACGGGAGGCGGTGCCCGAGGGCATGTTCTCCGCCAGGCACAGCCACGCGGTGGCCTTCACCGGCAGGCCCAACTCGGCGATCGCCAAAACAGCATTGAGAACGACGGCGGCGCCCGCCATGTCGCACTTCATCGTCATCATGCCGGCAGCGGGCTTGAGCGACAGGCCGCCGGAGTCGAACGTGATGCCCTTGCCGACGAAGGCGAGCTTCGCCTTGGCCCGGGCCGGGGCATATTCAACCTTGACCAACCGCGGCGGCCGCGTCGATCCCTTGCCGACGCCGGTCAAGCCGCCGTAGCCGTCCTTCTCCAGTTTGTCCTCGTCCATGACCGTGACCTTGACCGGCAGGCCCTTGGCCATCTGTGCAGCTGCCGAGGCGAAAGACTCGGGGTAGAGGTGGCTCGGCGGCTGGTTGACCAGGGAGCGCGTCGCATTGACCGCCCGTCCCAGCACGGAGGCCCGCTTGAGCGCCTTGGCCAGTTGCTTGTCGCCGGCAACCGGCGTGAGCACTGTGGCTTCGGCGACCGGGCGGCGGCCATCGTTTTCGCGGCTGCGGTGCTCATTGAAGGCATAGGCGCCGAGCGCGGCGCCTTCGGCCACGGCCGTGGCTTCGGCCACGGTGGCCGCCGGCAAGCCCAAGGCCACCGACCGGACCCCGGCCAATTGGCGCACCGCAGAGCCGGCGGCGCGGCGCAGGGTCTCGGTGGTCACGGCATTGCCGGGCGGCAGCTTTCCGACGCCGGCCAACACCAGCACATCCGTGCCCGACTCCGGCAGCCCCGGCAGCCGGTGGACTTCATCGGCTGCGCCGGTGATTCCGAGCAACGGCAGGCTGTCGGCCAAGGCCTGGGCGGACTTGGCCGATAACGGATTCTCCAGCAGGACCGGGCCGTCGCCGCCCTGCCCGACCGCGATGACGAGGGCATCGGACTTGGCTTTTCTGACATCCTTGGCAATGGCGCTGAGCTTAAGCTCGGTCGTGGGGATCACGCAGATCTGTCCTAACTTGTCCTTCAGCCGGCCAGCGCGGAACGGGTGTGGCCGCCGCTCACCGGTTGCATACCGTTGTGTTTACAGTTAGTTGCAGCAGAAAAACCCCACCAGGCGTTTGCCGGAACAGGGCCTGCACCTGTCGATCGTAGTCTCTCGCGCACGGATGCGCTGTTTCGGACGCCTTGTACGAGGTCCACAGCCGCGGAATTTTTCGGCCAGCTCCGGCGCTGGCATGTGTAAAGGCCATGCACGGCAGGGAAGATGATGCCGGAACGGAGGGAAACATTGTTGGATCCACGGTCGCTGATGTCGACCAACGCTGAGTTGTTTGATTCACCCGCGCTGCGCGGGCTTGACCTCGTGATGGGGTTCACCGGGGCAGCCGAAGCCGGTCACGTGGTGGAGCAGATCGGCGACGAATTGCTCGACGAGCTCGATGCCCAGCTGGTTGCTGCCTTCGATGCCGACCAGCTGGTGGACTACCGCAGCAGGCGGCCCAAAATCACCTTCGCGGGGGATCACTTTACTGACTACGAAGTGCCCGCCATCGAGCTCTACCGGCTGGTCGACGGGCTCGGCACGCCGTTCCTGCTGTTGACCGGTCCCGAACCCGACTACCAATGGGACCGTTTCTCCGGCGCGGTCGTCTGGCTGGCGAACCGGCTCCAGACGCGCCTGGTGGCATGGGTCCAGTCGCTGCCCATGCCGGTGCCGCACACCCGGCCAATTGGTGTCACCGTCCACGGCTCCCGGCAGGATCTGATCGACGGCTTCACCACCTGGAAGCCCCAAGCCGAATTGCAGGCAGGCATCGGGCCGCTGCTGGAAATGCGGCTGGCCGAAGCCGGCCGGGACGTGGTGGGCTATTCCATCCACGTGCCGCACTACCTGGCGGACGCCCAGTACCCGCCCGCCGCCGTCGCCGCCTTGGAATACCTCGGCGCCGCGACGTCGCTGATGCTCCCGACCGACCGGCTGCGCGAGAACGGCCGCGACGTCGAAGGCCAGATCGACCGGCAGGTACAGGACTCAGCCGATGTCCAGCGCGTGGTCGTCCGCCTCGAAGAGCGGTACGACGAATATGCCGGGCACGAAGAGCGCCGTTCCTTGCTGGTCAAGGACAACGAAGAGCTGCCCGACGCCGACGAGCTCGGTGCCGCGGTAGAAGCATTCCTCGCCACACAGCCCGCCGCCGGTGAGGACGGGGGCACGGAGCCTTCCGCCGAGCCCGGAACCTCCGATTAGTCCTGCGCCCCGGGAAGCGGGCAATAATGGAGCAATGGATTCGCGGCGTGCATGGTGGGTGTGGGGAAGCGGAATTTTCGCCTATCTGGTCGCGATCACCCAGCGCACCTCTTTCGGCGTAGCCGGCCTGCAGGCTACCGAACGCTTCGACGCCACCGCCGCCGCGCTGTCGACCTTCACCGTGGTCCAGTTGGTGGTTTACGCAGGGCTGCAGATCCCTGTCGGCCTGATGGTGGACAAGTACGGGCCGCGGATGATGGTGGCCGGTGGAGCCCTGCTGATGTTGGCCGGGCAAACCGCACTGGCCTTTGCCTCGTCCGTGCCGGAGGGTCTGGCAGGCCGTATCCTCGTGGGAGCGGGCGACGCGATGACCTTCGTGTCGGTGCTGAGGCTGTTGCCCAGCTGGTTCAGTGCGAGGCGCATTCCGCTGCTGACCCAGCTCACCGGCCAGCTGGGCCAAATCGGCCAACTGATCAGCGTCATCCCCTTCGTGGCGATCCTGAACCTTGCGGGTTGGACGCCGGCGTTCCTCTCCGTGGCCGCGCTGTCCGCGCTGGCCTTCGTGCTGGCGCTCGCCGTGGTCCGCAATGAGCCGGCGCAACTGAAGAAGCCGTTGCCGCCGACCCTGCGACAGACCGGGGCGTCCCTGGCAGATGCCTGGCGGGAACCGGGCACCAGGCTGGGGCTGTGGACTCATTTCACGGTCCAGTTCCCCGCCAATGTCTTTATGCTCATGTGGGGCTACCCCTTCCTCGTCTCCGCCCAAGGTCTCACCCCGGCGGCAGCCTCGGTGCTGATGACGGTAGCCGTGCTGACATCCTTCGTTGCGGGTCCGCTGCTGGGCGGCTGGGTGGGCCGGCATCCGTTGCGACGCTCCACCATGGTCCTGTTGATCATTGGGACCATGTCGGCAGCGTGGCTGTGCGTGCTGCTTTACCCCGGCCCGGCACCGTTCTGGCTGCTTCTGCTGCTGGTGATGGCGGTGTCCGTCGGAGGCCCGGGATCCATGATTGGCTTCGACTTTGCGCGGACGTTCAATCCGCTCAGCCGCGCCGGCACCGCCACCGGCATCGTCAACGTCGGCGGTTTCATTTCGGCGCTGCTGGTGATGTTCGGCATGGGCGTGGTGCTGGATGCGTTGCTGGCCAGCGGTTTCTCGCAGGGCGAGCTGTATGCGCTGGACTCGTTCAAGCTGGCCTTCAGCCTTCAATTCGTCTTCCTGATCGGCGGCACGCTGGCTATATTGACCGTGCGTAAACGGGTGCGGACGCGGATGTCGCACGGCGGAGTCATTGTGCCGCCGCTGCGGGATGCTCTGGCCAGGGACCGGCGCAGGCGCCGCGAACGGATCCGGGAACGCCGGGAGAGCGGCGGAAACCGGCGCGGCTGACCAGCTTCCCTCCACGGAGCCCGCTGCGGCCCCCTTTGTCCACAGGCTCTATCCGATGCATAGCCGCCGAGGTCACTCGGCGGCAGGCTTCTGCCATGGAGAAGAAGAAGATCACGGCCCGCCAGCCCGCCGACGTCCTGGGCTTCGTGCCGCACACGCTGGGATTCATGCCCTCCTCCAGCGTGGTGCTCTTGTCCCTCGCCGGCGGCCGGCTCGGCGCCACCCTGCGCCTGGACCTCCCCGAGAACGGGGAGAGCTGCCAGCTGGATCTGTTCGCCGAGACTGCAGCCGACTACCTGCGCTCCGACGCGGAGGCAGACTCCTCACTGTTAATCCTCTACACCGAACAGGCGTGGCGCACGCCGGACCGGCCGCCTCATGCAAAACTGGTCGCCGCCCTCGGCCGCTCCCTGGCCGACGTTGGGCTGCCGGTCCGCAGCGGCTGGACGGTGGGCACAACGCATTGGCGCGAACTGTACTGCACCGACACCAGCTGCTGCCCGTTGCCCGGGCGCCCGGTGTCGCAGATCCGGGACAGCGCGTTGAACGCCGAACTCGTCTACAACGGCAGCACGTATGCCGCGTCGGCGGCGGAGGCCGCAGCCGAACCGGCACCGGCAACGTCCCGCAGAGACCACCCCGTGGCCGGAGCTAGCCAGGCTGTATCTGCCGACGAACCGTCTGCCGATGCCGCATTCCCGGCCCCGGATCCGCCGGCGGCCCTGCAGGCGGAGGCGGACCAGTTGGCCGAAGGACTTGCCGGAAGCTGGACGTCTCCGTCTGTTTACTTGTCTACCCTCCGCCGGTGGGAGGATGCCTTGACCGCCAACCAAGCGGGAAGCATGACTGCCCAGGCTCAAGCCTTTTTGCTCGCGAGCCTGACCGAGAACGCGGTGCGTGACGCCATCGCCATCTTCGCCTGCAGCGGTCTCGAGAACGCTTTCCTGTGGGCAAGAGCGGCGGGCCTCGTCACTGAGCCAGATCACTGCACAGCTGGGAAGGCGGAAGCCGAGCCGTTGCCGGAGACCGGCGACTCCGTGGCAGCCCGCGACTTGTCGAAGATCCTGGTCGGTGATTCGCCCCGGGCGCCGGATTGGGAGCGTGTGGACGCCACGGCGCAACTACTCGCGCAGCTACACGCGGTGGGGGCCGGCCACGCGCGCGCCGCGGCCGGAACGCTGCACGCCTGGATTGAATGGGCCAGGGGCCGCGGTTCGCATGCCCATCAGCGCGCCGAAGCGTGCCTGCGTGAACGGCCCGGCTACCGGCTCGCCGAGCTGGTTCGGGAACTGGCGGCCAGCGGGATGCTGCCCATGTGGGCACGCCGCCGGGAGACTGCTTGGCCCGGCCGGAGGCATTTGGCCGCCTAGCCGCGACGGAAGGGGGGCCCAAATCCGGTTCTTCCGGCGGACTGAATCGTGAGACAATGGGAACCGAGACCCGGTTGGGTTCGTGTTTCAAACAGCGGTACATCCTTCGGGAATACCGCAGCCGCGGATCAGGTTATGCCATGCAGACCCTGCGTCCGTGACTTTGGTTTGAAATCAAACACGGACTTGACAGGGTCATAGTGGTGTTGCCCGCAGGTAGCGTCACAGACCGCCGTACGAAAGGTTCTCTGTGTCACCGGACAAGAAGACTGTTGCAGCTCCCGAAGAGGAGACTGCTGCCTCCGCTCCGAAGAAGTCCGCGACTGCCAAGCGCACCGGCGCCCAGTCAGCGGCAGAAGCCGCTCCCAAGCGGCGCGGCCGGAAGCCGGGTGCCGCCGCCAAGAAGGATGCGGGTGCCGCCGATCCGGCCACGGAAGAAGTCGACGAAGATTCGGACGTAGAGACGGATCCCGCGGACGAAGATGTCGAAGCCACCGAGGAAGCCGGTGCCAAGAAGGGCAAGGAAGGCGAAACCGGTTCCGGCTTCGTCTACTCCGATGCCGACGACGACGACGCTCCCGCCCAGCAGGTAGTCTCCGCCGGTGCCACCGCGGACCCCGTCAAGGACTACCTGAAGCAGATCGGCAAGGTTGCCCTGCTCAACGCTGAGCAGGAAGTAGACCTCGCGCTGCGGATCGAGGCCGGTCTCTTCGCCGAAGAGAAACTGGCCAAGGACGAAGGCACCATGGAAACGCGGCTGCGCCGCGACCTGGAGCAGATTGTCCACGACGGCAAGCGGGCCAAGAACCACCTGCTCGAAGCCAACCTGCGCCTGGTAGTCTCGCTGGCCAAGCGCTACACCGGCCGCGGCATGCTGTTCCTGGATCTGATCCAGGAAGGCAACCTGGGCCTCATCCGCGCGGTGGAGAAGTTCGACTACACCAAGGGCTTCAAGTTCTCCACTTATGCAACCTGGTGGATCCGCCAGGCCATCACCCGCGCCATGGCGGACCAGGCCCGCACCATCCGCATCCCGGTGCACATGGTGGAAGTCATCAACAAGCTCGCCCGCGTGCAGCGCCAAATGCTTCAGGACCTGGGCCGCGAGCCTACGCCCGAAGAGCTGGCCAAGGAACTGGACATGACCCCCGAAAAGGTCGTCGAGGTCCAGAAGTACGGCCGCGAGCCGATCTCGCTGCACACGCCGCTGGGCGAAGACGGCGACTCCGAGTTCGGCGACCTGATCGAGGACTCCGAAGCCGTTGTTCCCGCCGACGCCGTCAGCTTCACCTTGCTGCAGGAACAGCTGCACTCGGTGCTTGACACGTTGTCCGAGCGTGAAGCCGGCGTGGTGGCCATGCGCTTCGGCCTGACCGACGGTCAGCCGAAGACTTTAGACGAAATCGGCAAGGTCTATGGCGTCACGCGTGAGCGCATCCGCCAGATCGAATCGAAGACCATGTCCAAGCTGCGGCACCCGTCGCGGTCGCAGGTACTGCGCGACTACCTGGACTGATCCCACAACGTAGCGGCAGGGCCGGCTCCCCGAGAGGGGGTCGGCCCTGCCGGCGTTAAACCTTCGGCCGTGCTGCCGTTAAACCGTCGGCGATGACGCAGCAGAACAAGCCGCGGATGCCGCCGTCGGAAACTGCCGGTCCGCCGGACAAGCGAAGGGCGCCGTTCCCTCTCCGGGGAACGGCGCCCTTCAACGTGGGTACCTGTCAGGCCCTGCCGTGCGCGGTCAGGCTGCGCCGGCAGCTATTCGGCCAGGGCCTATTCGGCGCCGGCGCCGGCCTTTTCGGTCAGGCGGCCGGTTTCGTCCTGCCACTCCGAGGCTTTCGAGCGAAGCTGCGGCTCGTGCTGCCGGGCATGGTGCCCGCAGAAGAGGAGTTCGCCGCCAGAGGAGGCCAGGACCACCCGTACATAGGCCTGAGCGCCACAACGGTCGCAACGGTCCATTGCGGTCAGTTCACGGGGGGCTACTGCTGTTGTCATGATGACCTCCTTACGAGTGCGTCTATCCATACAACCATCCGGACCTCCCAAAACTTCGCATCTTTGGGTCACTTTCGCTCACCGCGTATCACATGTGGGTAACAGCAGGGAGCTGCGTCACATGCTGCGGCTCGGCTCGGCGCGGTGCACCGGTGCGCAGGCAAAGGGGATTAGCCTAGTAACGGTCCGTTATTCGCGGCGGGCCGCGGCTAGGAACCGCAGTTCTGTCTTGCCAAGGAGCACTTTACACGTGGCGCCAACGAAGTCTGAGTACACAGCACGTCACCTTTCCGTCCTGGAAGGGCTGGAAGCCGTCCGCAAACGGCCGGGCATGTACATCGGTTCAACCGATTCCCGCGGATTGATGCATTGCCTCTGGGAAATCATCGACAACTCGGTGGACGAGGCCCTGGCAGGCTACGGGCAGAGCATTAAGATCACCCTGCACCCGGACGGGGCCGTGGAGATCCATGACGACGGCCGCGGCATCCCGGTGGATATCGAGCCCAAGACCGGTCTGAGCGGCGTCGAAGTCGTGTTCACCAAACTTCATGCCGGCGGCAAGTTCGGCGGCGGCTCCTACACCGCCTCCGGCGGTCTGCACGGCGTGGGCGCCAGCGTGGTCAACGCGCTGTCCTCCCGGCTGGATGTCCAGGTTGACCGCGGCGGCAAGACCTACGGAATGTCCTTCCGGCGCGGCGAGCCCGGAAAGTTCATCGATCCGGCCAAGGGCCCGGGCCCGGAGTCCACGTTCGAGCCGTTCGTCACCGGCTCCAAGCTGGAAGTCGTCGGCACCGCCAAGCGCGGCGTGACCGGCACACGCATCCGGTATTGGGGAGACCGGCAAATCTTCACCCCGGATGCCAAGTTTTCCTACGAAGATCTGCAGAACCGGGCCCGGCAGACCTCCTTCCTGGTTCCCGGGCTGAAGATCACGCTGCGCGACGAGCGCAGGCTGCCCGGTACCCCCGGCGAAGACGGTCCGTTCGAAGAGGTCTTCCACCACGACGGCGGCATTGCCGAGTTCGTTGACTACCTGGCCAATGACAGTGCCGTCACCGATGTCTGGCGCTTCCACGGTTCGGGCAAGTTCAAGGAAACCGTGCCGGTGCTCGACGAAAACGGGCACAGCAAAATTACCGAGGTCGACCGCGACTGCGAGGTGGACGTGGCCCTGCGCTGGGGCATCGGCTACGACACCACCGTGCGTTCGTTCGTGAACATCATCGCCACGCCCAAGGGCGGCACGCACCAGAGCGGTTTCGAACAGGCGCTGCTGAAAACGTTCCGCAAGGTGATCGAGGCCAATGCCCGGAAGCTGAAAGCGGGCAACGACAAGATCGAGAAGGACGACGTCTTCGCGGGGCTGACCGCGGTGCTCACCGTCCGCCTGGCCGAGCCGCAGTTCGAAGGCCAGACCAAGGAGATCCTCGGCACCTCTGCCGTGCGTGCCATCGTGTCGCGAGTGGTTGAGAAGGAACTGGCGGCGAAGCTCGGTTCATCGAACCGGGGGGACAAGGCGCAAACCGCGCTGTTGCTGGAGAAGGTCGTCAGCGAGATGAAATCCCGCATCTCGGCCCGCGTGCACAAGGAAACCCAGCGGCGGAAGAATGCGCTGGAGACATCCACCATGCCGGCAAAGCTGATCGACTGCCGCACCAACGAGGTCGAACGGTCCGAGCTGTTCATCGTGGAGGGCGACAGTGCCCTGGGCACCGCCCGGCTGGCCCGTTCCTCGGACCATCAGGCGCTGCTGCCGATCCGCGGCAAGATCCTCAATGTTCAGAAGGCCTCGGTGGGAGACATGCTGAACAACGCCGAATGTGCCGCCATCATCCAGGTGGTGGGGGCCGGCTCCGGCCGCAGCTTCCAGTTGGATGCCGCCCGTTACGGCAAGGTCGTCTTGATGACCGACGCCGACGTCGACGGCGCGCACATCCGAACCCTGCTGTTGACGCTCTTCTTCCGCTATATGCGGCCGCTGGTCGATGCCGGCCGGGTTTACGCCGCGGTGCCGCCGCTGCACCGGGTGGAGATCATCAACCCCGGTTCCAAAGCCAACGAAGTGGTGTACACCTATTCGGAAAACGAGCTGCACAAGCTGCTCGCCACGCTGGAACAGGATGGCAGGAAGTACAAGGAACCGATCCAGCGCTACAAGGGCCTGGGCGAGATGGACGCCGACCAGTTGGCCGAAACCACCATGGAACCAAGGCATCGCACGTTGCGCCGGGTGCGGATCGAGGACGCCGAAGCGGCCGAGCGGTCCTTCGATCTGTTGATGGGATCGGATGTGGCTCCGCGTAAGGAGTTCATCGTTGCCGGAGCCTCAATGCTGGACCGCGAACGGATCGACGCTTAAGACGCCAGGCCGGGTGCCACCAGCAGCGCGGTCGGCACCGCCAGTAGCAGTGCCGAACCCAGCAGCACCGCCGATTGCGCGGGGCGGCCGAGGCCCGGAACGGGGGAGAGCAACCGCCGCAGCCGGTGTGCCGTGACAAAGGTCTCCGTCTCTGCCGCGCCGAGCAAGGCCTTGGCAGGGTCGCCGACTCCGGTGGCCACTGTCGCTGCCCCCGGCTGCGGCCGCTCGCCCGCAGCGACGACGGCGATGGCCCGAATCAGCGTCTCGCGGTCCGAGGTCTTCAGGGCGTGGTCGTCTGCGAGCATTTCGGTCAGTTCGTTCACGGCTGTCCGGGCCAGCTTCGAGGTGGGGAGCCACGGCAGGGCCGACCGCCAGGCGGCGAAGGCCCACAGCAACAGGTCGTGGCGCTGGTCCAGGTGCGCCTTTTCGTGCGTCATCACGGCCCGCAGTTCGTCCGGGGAGAGTAACTCGAGCAATCCGTTCGAGAGCACCGTGACGGAGCCGCCGCCGCCCGGCAGGCAGTAGGCGACCGGTGCGGGATGGTTGATCACCAGGGTCCGCGGGGAGTCTGCGGACGGGGAGCTGAGCAAGTTCAGCAGGTCACGGTGCCGGCCGCGCTGTTTGCGGATCTTGTAGTAGGTCAGCAGCAGCGTGAAGACCAGGTGGACGGTCAGCAGCAGGGCCGCGCTGAGCGCGAACACATGAATCAGGTCAAGTCCGGCGTCAGGGCTGCCGTCCAGCAGCAGGCTGGTCAGGCCACGAAGGCCCTGCAGCAGGTTTTCCCCCAGCGGTTCCAGCCCCCATGTCAGCATGGCGCCGATCATGGACAACCCGCCGGCCAGGGCGATGGCCTGCCACAGCACCAGTGCCGTCTCCGGGCTGCGGGCAGTCCAGCGTGCCCGCGAGAGCATGATGGGAGCCGGCCACGCCAGAATGACCGCCAGGGCGGCGAGCAGGTAGGAGGCCAGAAACATGCGGCTTTAGCTGGAAGAGAGGATCTTGCGCAGTGCCTCGGCCTCTTGTTCGCTCACGGTGCCGATGAACCTGGCCAAGACTGCCTCGCGGTCCGGCGCCGAGCCCAGTACTTCGTGCATCAGCTCCACGGTGTGTTCTTCACGGCTGGTGACTGCCCGGTAGCGGTGCGGCCGGATGTCCCGGCCGCGCTGGACCAGTCCCTTTTTCTCCAGGCGGGACAGCACTGTCAGGACCGTCGTGACGGCCAGTTCCTTGCCGTCCGCTCCGTCGGCGGTGGTCTGTGCCAGCAGGTCCCGCAGTTCGTTGGCAGTCAGTCCGGTTTCTTCAGGATCGGCGGCGTTCTGGGACCACAGCACGTCCATGACTGCCCGTTCCAGCTCTCCGAGAGTAGCCATTTGGTTCCTTTTCGTCTCTTAACGTCGCATGAACGGCCTGCGGAATCTTCCCGCGACCGTGCTCTTGGTCTCTAATTTACCGTCTTTCGGGCAAATGTTCTACAGTACGTAGAAGATTAAGTTCTACAGGATGTAGAAATGACTCCGGATCCGTCCGGGAAGCACATCAGTCCGGGAGGCACGGGTTGGAAGCACTGGAAATCGCGCGGTGGCAGTTCGGCATCACCACCGTCTACCACTTCCTGATGGTGCCCTTGACCATTGGTCTGGGGCTGCTGGTCGCGATCATGCACACGGCTTGGTATCGCACCCGCAAGGATCAGTACCTGCGGATGACCAAGTTCTGGGGCAAGCTGTTCCTGATCAACTTCATCATGGGCGTGGCCACCGGCCTGGTCCAGGAGTTCCAGTTCGGCATGGCCTGGAGCGAGTACAGCCGCTTCGTCGGCGACGTCTTCGGCGCCCCGCTGGCGATGGAGGCCTTGCTGGCGTTCTTCGTTGAATCCATCTTCCTGGGTTTGTGGATTTTCGGCTGGGGCCGGCTGCCCAAGGCCGTGCACCTGCTCAGCATCTGGTGCGCCTCGCTGGCGACCATCGCTTCGGCCTACTTCATCCTGGCCGCCAACTCCTGGATGCAGCACCCGGTCGGCGTCGAAATGATCGACGGACGGCCGGTCATGGTGGATGTCTGGGCCGTGCTGACGAACAACACCCTGCTGGTGGCCTTCCCGCACACGATCTTCGGCGCCCTTTCGGTGGCCGGCGGCTTCCTGCTGGGCATCAGCTGGTACCACTTGTGGAAGCGCCGCCGCGACGGCATCGATACGGTCGGCGCGGACGGCCGCGTGATTGTCGGATCGGATCCCGCCCGCGGCCGGGACGCCGCGGACCATAAGGTCTGGCTCCGCTCGCTGCGGATCGGCGCCGTCGTCGCGGTTGTCTCTTTTGCCGGCGTCTCCCTCACCGGTGACCTGCAGGCCAAGCTCATGTTTGACCAGCAGCCGATGAAGATGGCTGCCGCCGAGGCCGCCTGCCACGACGGCACCGGCTTCTCCATCCTGTCGATCGGCGACCTCGGGTCGAACGAGTGCAGCGACATGGTGGCCGTGGTGGAACTGCCCGGGATGCTCTCCTTCCTGGCCAACGGCGACTTCGACACCGACATCCGCGGCATCAACACCCTGCTGCCGGAGTACCAGGAACGGTTTGGCACGCATCTGCCGGACAATCCGATCTACGGCGAGCGCGCGGGAACCGAAATCAACTACGTGCCGGTCATGGAGGTCACCTACTGGGGCTTCCGCATGATGATCACCTTCGGCATGCTGGCGGCGGCCGCCGCCGTCGTCGCGCTGTGGGTGGTGCGCAAGGGCACCGTGCCCGAATCGAAGTGGCTGATGCGGCTGGCCGTGTTCGGCATCCTGGCTCCGTTCGGCGCGAACTCGGCCGGCTGGATCTTCACGGAAATGGGCCGCCAGCCGTTCGTGGTGGCGCCCAACCCGGACCCCGACGGCATCGACAACGTCTTCATGTTCACCGCCGCCGCGGTCTCGCCGGGGGTCTCGCTGGCCGAACTGATCTTCTCGCTGAGCGCCTTCACATTGGTCTACGGCACGTTGCTGGTGGTGGAAGTGAAGCTGCTCGTGACCTACTGCCGCGGCGGTGTGCCCTCGGCAATGCCGGAACTGCTGCACGGATCGCCCGCGAAAGGCACGGAGAAGGACGACGACGGCGGCCCGGACGGCGGCGGCGACGGCACCGGCGGCCGCGGCAAGGACAGCGAAGCCGATGTGCTCGGCTTCGCCTACTGATCCGGCTCCCACGGAACGATAAGAGGACTACATGGAAACCCTGCCCACCGTCTGGTTCATCGTCATCGCCTTCTTCTGGACCGGCTACCTGTTCCTGGAAGGATTCGACCTTGGCGTCGGCATGATGATGCGCGGCTTCGCCCGGAACAACACCGA
This sequence comes from Arthrobacter sp. NPDC055138, assembly GCF_053607305.1. NCBI lineage: Bacteria > Bacillati > Actinomycetota > Actinomycetes > Micrococcales > Micrococcaceae > Arthrobacter > Arthrobacter sp. NPDC055138. The sequence continues at coordinate 546,937 of NZ_JBSGTH010000002.1, read as the reverse complement.
ACGCCGCGTGCTGCTGAACACCATCGGTCCGGTCTGGGACGGGAACGAAGTCTGGCTGATCACTGCGGGGGCCGCCACGTTTGCGGCCTTCCCGCAGTGGTATGCCGCGCTGTTCTCCGGCCTTTACCTGCCCCTGGTGCTGGTGCTGCTGGCCCTGATTTTCCGCGCCGTCGGCATCGAATACCGCGGCAAGGTGGATTCCGACCGCTGGCGGTCCGGCTGGGACTGGGCGATCTCGCTGGGCTCGTTGATCGCAGCCTTCGGCGTCGGCGCCATGCTGGCCCTGACCACCACCGGGCTGCCCGTTGACGCCAACGGCGACCGGGTGGGCGGTGCATTCGCCTGGTTCAACGGTTACGCCGTGCTCGGCGGCCTGGCCGTGGTGGGCTTCTGCCTGGTGCACGCGGCAGCATTCCTGACCCTGAAGACCGACGGCGACGTCCGGCTGCGGGCCAAGGCACTGGTACAGCGCTGGCTGCCGGTGGCGCTGCTGCCGATGGCGGTCTGGGCCGCGGCGCTGGTGCTGCGCAACGGCGAGCCGGTCACGGTTGTGACCCTTGGGGTTGCCGCCGCCGGCGCGGTGGCCGCCTGGCTAATGGCCAAGGCCGGCCGGGAGGGGCTCTCCTTCGCCGGGCTCGGCGTCTTCCTGATTGCCGGCACGGTGACCATCTTCAGCGCAGTGTTCCCCACGGTGCTGCCGTCCACGCTCGACGAGGCCTTCAGCCTGACGGTGGAATCCGCCTCGTCCTCCGACTACACGCTGGGCGTGATGAGCGTGGTGGCGCTCTTCGGCATCCCGGCGGTGCTGGTCTACCAGGGCTACACCTACTGGGTGTTCCGCAAGCGGGTGAGCTCGTCGGCCATCCCCGCCGCACACGCCGTCGTCGCACAATGAAACCCATGCTGCCGGTGGGCGCTGCCGGCAAACGCGCCCTGTACCTGCTGGGGCTGGCCGCGGCGGTCAAGGCCGCCGGACTGGTGCTGCTCGCGTCTGCCGTGGCCGCCGGGGTGGCCGGCCTGGCGACCGGGACCTTCAGCTGGGACGGGGTACTGCTGCCAGGCGTCATGGGTGCAGTGCTGCGCTCTGCGGCGGCCTGGGGCCAGGACGTGGCGGCGCAGCGGGCCGCAGCCGGAGTCAAGGAGGACCTGCGGGCGCGCCTCTCCGCGCGGATCCTGGACGACGGAGGTGCAACATCTGACGGAGCGGACTCTGCCGGCGACGGCGCCCTGAGCGTCCTGGCCACTCGGGGCCTGGACAACCTGGACGACTATTACACCAAGTACCTGCCGGCACTGGTGACCTGTGCCGTGGTACCTCTGCTGGTGGGGCTGCGGATCCTGGCCGCGGACTGGGTGAGCGCGCTAATCGTGGTGCTCACGCTGCCGTTGGTGCCGGTCTTCATGATCCTGATCGGCAAGCACACCGAAGACCGGACGGAACAGGCCGCGGCGGCCTTGGACCGGCTGTCCGACCACCTGCTGGAACTGGCCCGCGGGCTTCCGGTCCTGGTCGGGCTGGGCCGGGCCGCGGCACAGACCAGGGCGCTGCGCGATGTCGCCGGCGCTTACCGCGAACGGACCATCGCCACCTTGCGGGTGGCCTTCCTCTCCTCTCTGGCGCTGGAACTGATCGCCACCATCTCCGTGGCCGTGGTGGCCGTGTTTGTGGGCATCCGGCTGGTCTATGGCGGGATGGAGTTGGAAGCCGGGCTGCTGGCGCTGATCCTGGCACCGGACTGTTTCCAGCCGCTGCGCGACCTCGGCTCGGCGCACCACGCGAGCGAAGACGGGGTGGAATCGCTCAAGCGCAGCAACGCCGTGCTGGACGCGCCGGCCGGCCGGCCACTGGTACCCGCCGCCGGTCCATTGGCTGCCGGAGGGTCCGTGGCTGCCGCAGGCGGGGGAGCGCCGGAAGTGCGGGTGGCCGGGCTGGCCGCGGGGTACTCCGGGCGGGGGCAAATGCTGGAAGGGCTGGACTTTACCGCGCCGGCGGGTCGCATCACAGCCCTGTCCGGACCGAGCGGCGGCGGTAAGAGCACAGTGCTGGAAGTGCTGGCCGGCCTTCGCCGCGACGGCGCGGGCATCCGGCTGGCCGGGGAAGTGTCCGGCATACATCGCGGCCGGATTGCCTGGATTCCGCAGCACCCGGTTCCCTCGGAAGCGACGGCGGCCGAAGAGGTGGCACTGTATGCGGGGCTGACCGGACCCGCGGGGCGGGCGGCAGCGGCGGAAGCGCTGGCACGGGTAAACGCCGCCGGTCTGGCGGACGCCGACACCGGCGACCTCAGCCCCGGCGAACTGCGCCGGGTGGCCGTGGCGCGGGCACTGGCCCGGATCGAGCACGTCCCCGGCGTGGATGTGCTGCTTGCCGATGAACCCACGGCCCACGTGGACGAGCAGAGTGCACGCGCCATCGAGGCGGCGCTGGCCGGGCTTCGCGGCCGCGTGACCACCGTGCTGGTGGCCCATGACCCGGACACGGCGGCGCTCGCCGACCACGTGGTGCCGGTGGGCCCGTCAATCGCCCCGGCAGCACATGCCGCGGCGTCGGCTGGACACGTTGGACAGGCAGCATCCGCGGAGCCGGACACCGAACACACCGATTCCGTGGCCGGGTCACCGGGCCCCCGGACGGACGCGCCGAGCGCGGAAGTCCCCGCCGGACCCGGCCTGTGGCGGCAAGCGGCCCTGCTGCGGCCGTGGAGCCCGCGGTTCCTGGCCGCGCTGTGCTTTGGCCTTGGTGCGGCACTCTTCGCCGTCTCGCTGGCCGGTCTGTCCGGCTGGTTGATTGTCTACGCCAGCGAGCAGCCCCCGATCCTGCACCTGATGACTTCCATCGTGGGAGTCCGGTTCTTCGGCATCGGACGCTCGGTGCTGCGGTACCAGGAACGGTTGAAACTGCATGACGCAGTCTTCGAGAGCACCGACCGGCTGCGGATCCGGCTGTGGAACGGACTGCTGCAGCGGCCGGCAGCCTGGCGGCGGCTGGCCCGCGGCGGCGGCGCGCTGGAACGGCTGGTCGGAGATGTGGACGAACTGCGCGATGTGGCTCCGCGGGCTGTCTTCGCCCCGCTGGTGGGCCTGCTGGTGGCCGCGGCCTCCTGTGTGGCCACCGCGCTGCTGATGCCTGCGGCCCTCGGCTGGCAGCTGTTGCTCTCGGCGGTCTGCGTGGTGCTGGCACCGGCCGTGACCCGCTGGGCGGACCGGCACGCGCAGGCTACCAACGTCCAGCTCAAGGGCAGGTCGCTGAACGCCGTGACGCGGTTGCTGGCAGCCGCGCCGGATCTCGCCGCCAACACGGCAGCCCGGCCACTGCTGCAGCGGGCCCGCCGGCTGGACCGGCAGGCGACGGCGGCAGTGCAGCGCAGCGCCTGGGCCCAGGGACTGGGCCACGGACTGACCGCGCTGGCCTGTTCGCTGGCCGCGGTGGTGATGATCGGAACAGCCGGCGGCACCGCTCCGGGGGTGGCCGCCGTCGTCGTCCTGATGCAGTTGGCGCTGGTGGAACCCTTCATGGCCGTCAACACCGCAGTGCAGCAATGGGGCGCCTGGCGGGCCGCCGGGGCGCGGGTGGCGCCGGACCTGGGCAGCACCGAGATCCCGGCCGACGACGTGGCCGACGGGCCAGCGGTCGAAACGCTGGAGCTGCGGGACGCGTCCTATCGCTATCCCGACGCGGCGCAGGACGCCTTCGCCGGCGTGGACCTGCGGGTGGAGCGCGGGCAATGGCTGGCCGTGACCGGGCCGTCGGGCAGCGGGAAGTCCACCCTGCTGGGCGTGCTGCTGGGCTTCCTGCCGCTGGCGTCCGGCCGGTATCTGGTCAACGGCGCGGCCGGCGATGCGCCGCGCTCCGCCATCGCCTGGATGCCGCAGGAGGCGCACCTCTTCAACTCGACGGTGCGGGCCAACCTGCTGCTGGCCCGGCGGCCTGACCAGGCGCCCAGCGCGGAGCGGATGCGCTCGGCGCTGGCCGCCGTGGGCCTCGGCGGATTCCTCGCCGGACTCCCGGAGGGCCTCGACACGCGGATCGGCCCGGGCGGGCACTTCCTCTCCGGCGGCCAGCGGCAGCGGTTGGCCGTGGCCAGGGCGCTGCTGGCCGACTCGGACGTGGTGCTGTTGGACGAACCGACCGCCCATCTTGACCGCGAGGCGGCAGACGACCTGTTGCTGGATCTGCGGCGGGCACTCGCCGGGAAAGCAGTGGTCATGGTGACCCACGACGAGCGCCAGGCCCAGTGGTGCGACGATCGGTTGCGGATGTCTACCGGCAGGTACGCTGCTGCCTTAGGCTGAGGCAATGACGAATCCCGACCTCCCGGCCGATCCGGGCGCAGCCCTGCAGTGGCGGGCGATGACGGAAGCGGACATTGACGGCTGGCACCAGTTGATCCATCGGATGGCCGCGGTGGACAAGCCCGTGTGGACCGAGACGAAGGCGGATCTGGCGGAGGCTTTCGACGACCCTGCCAACGACCCGGCTGAGTGCACCGCCATCGGGCTGGATGCCGACGGGACCGTGCGTGCGGTGGGCCGGGTCTACGCGAACGCCGGCTCGCCCGTGGCGCACACTTGGGGCGGGGTGGATCCGGACTGCCGCCGCCGCGGCATCGGCAGGGCGCTCTACGCGTGGCAGGCCGAGTGCCAGAAGCGCCGGTTCGGCGCGGCCGGCATCACCGGCGGCGTCCTGCGGAGCAGCACCGAGGAACAAGACCCGGCGCACAACGCGCTGATGGCCGCGGTGGGTGCCAAGGTGGTGCGCTATTTCACCGAAATGACCCGGCCGCTCCAGGAGATTCCGGACGCGCCGCTGCCGCATGGCTTCGCGTTTGTGGACTTGGATCCGGGCGACAGCGACGCCGTTCGGCTGGCCCACAACGAAGCGTTCGCGGACCACTGGGGCAGTGAGCCACGGGACGAGCGCCGGTGGAAGACCTTGGTGCAGCACCCGGAAACCAAGCCGGAATGGAGCATGTCGGTGGTGGAGGCCGCCTCCGGCGAGACGGTGGCGTACCAAGTGGCCAGCTTTGATCCGGAGTATAAAAACCAGTCGGGGTACGACGAGGGGTTCACCAACCTGCTGGGCGTCCGCAGGCAGTGGCGCGGCCGCGGGCTCGCCCAGTCGCTGCTCGCGGAGGCCATGCGCCGGTTCAAGGCCGGCGGGATGGCACATGCCGGGCTGGGCGTGGACACCGAGAACCCCAGCGGGGCGCTGGCCCTCTACACCCGGATGGGCTACGTGCCCACCAAGCGCTACCTGGACTACGAGCTGCCGCTGACCTGACCCCGGGCCGCTAGGCCCCGACGTCGTGCAGGTGGTGCGTGACGTCGTGCAGGAAGTAGGTGCCCAGGGTGGTGACCGTGAAAACCGAGCCGTTGCTGCGTCTGCCGCTCCGGTCCCACTCTGCCGGCGTCACGGCGTTGAAGGCCGCCGCCGCATCGGCTGCCGCCGCGGCTAACTCCTGGGCCACGGCGAGTGGATCCAGGCTGGCGTACTGTCCCTCCACCGCTGCGGCATCCTGGTCCCAGTTCGCGAAGTCCGGATTGTCCTGGCCCAGCATCAGCTGGAGCCGGGTGTCGAACACCCGGCAGAGGTCGCGCACGTGGGCCGCGTACTCCAGGACGGACCAGGTGCTGCTGTCCGGGCGGCTGCCCACGCCGGGTTCCGCCAGCGCGGCTTGCCAGCGCGGCACGGAGGCCAGCAGCGCCGGGCCGATCCGGTCCGGCGTGATGCCGGCCGGATCGAAGCCGCATTCGGGGCAGGGCCGTTCGGTGACCCAGGTCCAGTCTTTGGTGTCCGGAGTGATCGGCATGCTGCCAGCCTACGAGTCTTCCGGCTCCTGCTGCGACAGGGACGGGTCGGACAGGGACGGGTCGGACAGGGACGGGCCGGACAGGGACGGGCCGACGGCGTCCACCGCCTGGGACAGCGGTATGCCGGATCCATCGCGGCGGCCATGTTCGGTGGGCAACGCCCGCGAGGCCCCGTTGGCGGAACTGGCCTTCGCGGGCCCATGCCCGGCCCACGCCAGCGTGAGCACGTCTTCGCCCTTCAGGAAGCGGTGTGCACGGACGCCGCCGGTGGCCCGGCCCTTCGCCGGGTACTCGGCGAACGGGGTGACCTTGACGGATCCCGGGGAGGTGCCCGGCAGGGCGTCCTGCGTGGAGGCAACGGTGACGACGACGGCGGCCGGATCTCCGGCCGCGACCGAGCCGAAGAACGCTACCGTGTCCTCGGCCGCCAGCTTGATCCCCGCCACGCCGCCGGCGGTGCGCCCCTGGGCCCGGACCGTGGAGGCCGGGAAGTGCAGTAGCTGCGCCTGGCGCGTGATGAAGACCAGCTCGTCGTCGTCGGCCGGCACGCTCAGGCCCACAATGTAGTCCTTGGGCTTGAGCGTGATGATCTCCCAGTCCTCCCGGTTCAGCGGGTAGTCCGGGGTGACGCGCTTGGCCACGCCCTGGGCAGTGCCGATGGCCAGCACCTTGTCCAGCGGCGCCAACGCCACCAGGGATTCGCCCTTCGCCAGCGTGATGAACTCCTTGACCGGAACCCCGCCGGCCAGATTCGGGGAACCGGCCGCCCCGGCGAGCACCGGCATGTCCAGCACCGGTAGCCGCAGCATCCGGCCCAGCGAGGTGACGGCCCCGATCTCGGCGCGCGCGGTGGTCTTGACCACGGACAGCAGCGTGTCGTGCCGGATCCGCTGGCCGTCCGCCAAAGGGTCCTGGTCCACGGTGCGGGCGAGCTGGCCGGACGCGGAGAGCAGTACCCAGCACGGGTCGTCGGCAATCTGCAGCGGCAGGGCCGCCTTGGCGTTCTTGCCCGCGGCGGCTGGAGCCGGCAGTGCCGTGCCGCGAAGCGGGGCAGCGGCCTCGGATTCGAGCAGCACGGTCCGCCGCGGCGTGGCGTAGAGGGCGGAAACCTCGCCCAGCTCGGTGGAGACCAGCCGGCGCAGCGTGGACTCGTTGGCCAGGATCTCCTCCAGCTCCGCAATCTCGCGGCGCAGTTCGTCCTGTTCCTTTTCCAGTTCGATCCGCGAGTACTTGGTCAGCTGGCGAAGCCGCAGTTCCAGGATGTAGTTGGCCTGAATCTCGGACAGGTCGTAGATCGCCATCAGCCGTTCGCGGGCGGCGGCGGCTTCGTCCGAGGACCGGATGATCTGGATGACCTCGTCGATGTCCACGATGGCAATCAAGAGACCCTCGACCAGATGCAGCCGGTCTTTCTTCTTGCCCAGCCGGAACGCCGTGCGCCGGCGGACCACGCCGATGCGGTGGTCCACGTAGACCTGCAGCAGCTCCAGCAGGCCCAGCGTGCGCGGCTGCCCGTCCACCAGCGTGACGTTGTTGATGCCAAAGGAATCTTCCATTGGCGAATAGCGGTACAGCTGGGCGAGCACGGCGTTCGGGTTGAAGCCGTTCTTCAGTTCAATGACCAGGCGCAGGCCGTGCTGCCGGTCGGTCAGGTCCACTATGTCGCTGATGCCCTGCAGCTTCTTGGACGTGACCGCGTCCTTGATCTTCTCGATCACCTTTTCCGGGCCGACGCCGTAGGGCAGCTCCGTGACCACCAGTCCGGTGCGGCGGGCGGTGAGCTTTTCCACCTCCACCTTGGCCCTGGTCTTGAACGAACCGCGGCCGGTGGCGTACGCGTCCCGGACGCCGTCCAGTCCCACGATCTTTCCGCCCGAAGGCAGATCCGGCCCCGGAACGAACCGGATGATGTCCTCGAGAGTGGCTTCGGGGTTGGCGATCAGGTGCTGGGCCGCGGCGATCACTTCGCCCAGGTTGTGCGGAGCCATGTTGGTGGCCATACCCACGGCGATGCCGGAGGAGCCGTTGACCAGCAGGTTGGGGAAGGCGGCCGGGAGCACCTCCGGCTGCATCAGCTGGTTGTCGTAGTTGGGAACGAAGTCCACCACGTCTTCGTCCAGATGGTCCGTCAGCGCCAGCGCCGGGGCCGCCAGCCGCGCCTCGGTGTACCGCGGCGCCGCCGGCCCGTCGTCGAGCGATCCGAAGTTGCCGTGCCCGTCGATCAGCGGCATCCGCAGCGAGAACGACTGGGCCATCCGCACCATCGCGTCGTAAATGGCGGCGTCGCCGTGCGGGTGGAGCTTGCCCATCACTTCGCCGACCACGCGGGCGGACTTCACATGCCCCCGGTCCGGCCGCAGCCCCATCTGGGACATCATGTACAGAATGCGGCGCTGCACCGGCTTCAACCCGTCGCGGGCATCGGGCAGGGCGCGCGAGTAGATGACCGAGTAGGCGTATTCGAGGAAGGAGCCTTCCATCTCGGAAGTCACGTCAATATCGACGATGTTCTCCGTGAAGTCCTCTTCGGGGGCTGGAGTCTGGCGACGGGGCATGGGTAGTGCTTCGGTCCTTAGTTAAAAGTTGCGGATACAGTGAGTTTATGGCGCAAGAGGCTGATTCCCCGGATTATCCGGATTATTGGGAAGCGGATGTCGTGCTGCGCGACGGCGGGACGGCGCACCTGCGCCCCATAGTCCCGGCCGACGCCGAGGCGCTGCAGGCCTTCCACGTGGGGCAATCCGAGAGCTCCATCTACCTGCGCTTTTTCACCTTCAAGGCCAAGCTCAGCGCGCGCGAACTGGCCCGCTTCACCAACGTCGACTACGTCAACCGCGTGGCCTTCGTGATCACCATGGGCGACGAAATCATCGGGATCGGCCGCTATGACCGGCTCAACGATCCGGCCGAGGCCGAAGTTGCCTTCAACATTTCGGACGCCCACCAGGGGCGCGGACTGGGATCCATTCTGCTGGAGCACCTGGCCGCGGCCGCCCGGGAAAACGGCATCAGCAAGTTTTCCGCCGAGGTGCTGCCGGAGAACCGAAAGATGATCACCGTCTTCAACGACGCGGGGTATGAAGTGCGGCGCCATTTCGACGACGGCGTGGTCGCCCTGGAGTTCGACCTTGATCCGACCGAACGGTCCCGTGCCGTGATGGCCTCCCGCGAACACCGGGCCGAGGCCAAGAGCGTTGCCGCCCTGCTGGCGCCCGGTGCCGTGGCGGTGATCGGTGCCAGCCGGGACTGGGGCAGCGTGGGCTACTCGCTGCTGGAGAACATCATCGAAGCCGGATTCACCGGCCCCGTCTACGCCATCAATCCGCAAGCCTTTGAGCTGAACGGCATGATCTCCTATGGGACCATCGCCGAGGTCCCGGAACCGGTGGAACTCGCCGTCGTCGCCGTCCCCTATGAGGAAGTAACCAAGGTGGCACGCGAATGCGCTGCCGCCGGGGTCAAGGGGATCTTGGTGGCCAGCGACGGATTCTCCCAAGCCGGCAACGAAGGACTGCAACGGCAGCGCGAACTGGTCCGACACGCCCGCGCCCACGGCATGCGCGTGATCGGCCCCGGTTCGCTGGGACTCCTGAATACCGATCCCGCTGTCTCGTTGAATGCGTCCATGGCACCCGCCATGCCGCCGCGAGGACCGCTGGGACTGTTTAGCCAGTCGGCGGCGATCGGTGTGCTGCTCTACACCGCCGCCAGCCGGCGCGGGCTCGGCTTGTCCTCGATGGTCTCCGGCGGCAACCGGGCAGACGTTTCCGGCAACGATGTGATGCAGTACTGGGAAGATGACGCGGCCACCAAGGCGGTGGGGCTGTATCTGGAATCCATCGGCAACCCGCGTAAATTCTCCCGGATCGCCCGCCGGCTCTCGCTCAGCAAGCCCGTGATCGTGGCCAAGTCCGACGTGATGGGACTGCAGCTGCCCCCGGGCCATGCGGTGCGGACCACCCAGGCGCCGATGGGCGCGCTGGACGCGATGTTCCGCCAGTCCGGCGTGATCCGCGTGGAAACCAACGAAGAACTCATGGACGTGGCGCAGATCCTGGTCAGCCAGCCGCTCCCGGCCGGAGCCAATCTGGCCGTGTTCAGCAACTCCCTGGCACTGGGCAACGTGGTGGCCGACGCCGCCAAGGCCCACCAGTTGGACGTGGTCCGGCTGGAAACCGGGATGGACCTGAACACCGGGCAGTCCAAGGCGCTGCCGGTGCTTCGCCAGCGGGTGCGGCAGGCGCTGGCGGCGCCCGAGGTGCACGCCGCCGTCGTCACCCTCCTCCCGGCCACGGGAATCCAGACCTCGGTGCTGGCGGAAGTGCTGCGCGAGTGCGCGGAAGAAGCGGGCAAACCGGTGGTTGCCTCCTTTACGGGCGTGCTCGACCTGGCGGAACGGACCGACGGCCTGCTGGCAACCGGCGATGGATCCGGGGCCGGTACGGAACCGGCGGCGGGCGGACTCCAGCGGGCGCTGCCATGTTTTGCCAGCCCCGGCAGCGCCGTCAACGCGCTGGCGGCCGTGGTCCGCTATGCCGAATGGAAGGCCCGTGACAAAGGCGAATACACCGAATCGGCCGGCACCGACCCCGCCGCGTCCCAGCAGCAGATCGACGCCCTGCTCGCCGGGCTGACCGGCACGGATCTGCTCACGCCCAGCCAGGAGCAGACCGCCCGGCTGCTGGGGTGCTACGGCATCACCGTGCAGGACTCGGCCGGCTTCACCAACGACGACGAGGCGGTGGCCGCCGCCGAACGGCTCGGCTGGCCAGTGGCGCTGAAGACCACCGATGCGCGGCTGCGCCAGCGGCTGGATCTGGGCGGCGTCCGGTTGAACATCACCGATGCAACCACGCTGCGCGCCAACATTGCGCATATGCGGGCCAGCCTGGCCCAGTTCGGCGACATTCCGCTGGAGGTCCAGTCGATGGTGCGCGCGGGTCAGGCCTGCACCATCCGCGCGATCGAAGATCCGCTGCTTGGCCCGGTGGTGTCCTTCGGGCTGGCCGGCGACGCCGTGAACCTGCTGGGGGACTGGTCGCACCGGATCCCGCCACTGACCACAGTGGACGTGGCGGACTTGGTCCGCGGGCCGCGCGCCGCCGGCAAGCTCTTCGGCTACCAAGGGCTGCCCGCCGTGGATGTGCCGGCGCTGGAGGACCTGATTGCCCGGGTCGCGCAGCTGAAGGACGAACATCCCGAGGTGGCGCTGCTGGAGCTCAATCCGGTCCAGCTCTCCGACCGCGGGCTCGCCGTGCTGAACGCCGAAGTCAGGCTCGGCAACCACGCGCACCGTACGGATAGCGCGCGGCGCGCCATGCGGGACTGACCCCCGGGTTAGCCATCGGGCAGCAGGGTAGGGGAATATGGAAGATATGAGCCACCTTTCGACGGCAGAACGCCGCAGTCTTGACGACGCCCTCAACCGGGCAGGCTTCTACCCGCTGCTGGTTTCCGACGTGGTCCACGACGCCCTGGACCAGCGCGAACCGCTCTCCCACTTGGTCCACTTGGAGACACACTTCGACCGCAACGAGGTGCACCGGCACATCACCGTGCTGGTCCTCACCGAGGACATGCTGGTCATCACCCACGTGGACGACCAGCAGCTCGACGACGAGGGCGAGCAGATGGTGGCGCAGATTTCCACCGAGTCCGTTCCGGTCAGCCAGATCCGTTCGGTGGTGCTCAGCTATGTCTATGCCCAGCCGCAGAACTACACCTCCGCCGACCAGGCCCGCGAGTTGACCCTGGCCATTGCCTGGTCCGGCGGCCAGCGCCTGGACATGGGCCCGGCCGGCTGCGGCGATCCGCAGTGCGATGCCGACCATGGCTACACCGGCAACATCGTGCAGGAGGACATTGTGCTCCGCGTCAGCGCCGAGGCGGACGGGCTGCAGGCCGTGCAGAACGCCAAGGATTTTGCCCGGGCACTGCGCAAGGTGAGCACCAGCAACCCCGAACCCGCCGCTGTGCCGGGACCGGTGCAGCCGCGCCCGCGCATCGGCAACCGTTTGGTCCGCGGTCACCACGGCCGCTGATCTGCGGAACTGACGCTGCATGACTCTGACACCTGAACCGCTCCCGGCCGCCCCCGGCTACGGCCGCAACTCCCTTGCCGAGGTGATGACCAGTGCCGCCGCGGCCGTGGGCGCCAACGGCTTTAAGAATGTCCTGCAACTGCCGCCGGCCAGGCGCGTCTGCGTGGTCATGGTGGACGGGCTCGGTAAGGCGCTGCTCAAGCAGCGCGGCGGACACGCCCCGTTCCTGCGCCAGGCCATGGAAAACTCCCGCACCCTCGGCAGCGCCTTTCCATCGACGACGGCGGCGTCCCTCGCCAGCCTGGGGACCGGATTGGCACCGGGACGGCACGGCATGGTCGGCTACGACGTGCTGGACCCGGACCAGGACAAAGTGGTCAACCAGCTCGGCGGCTGGGACGCCAGGGTTGATCCGCGCCTCTGGCAGCCGCATCCCACGGTGTTCGAACAGGTGGCGGAACACCTGCCGGTCACCACGGTCAGCCTGCCCCGGTTCGCCGAATCCGGGATGACCAGGGCGGCGCTGCGCGGCAGTGCGTTCAGGGCGGGGGCAACCAGCCACGCCCGCACCCTCGCGACGGCCGAGGCCCTGGCCGCCACCGATCGCGCTCTGGTCTACCTGTACTTCAACGAACTGGACAAGGCCGGCCACCGGTTCGGCGCCGCCTCGGCCCAGTGGGGGAGTGAGCTGGAAGAACTGGATTCGGACATGCGCCGTCTGACCCGTCAGCTGCCCGCCGATACACTGCTGCTGCTAACCGCCGACCACGGCATGCTGGACGTGGCCGAAGAGTTCCGGTTTGACTACTCGGCAGATCCGGCGCTGGTCGCCGGCATCCGGCACACAGCGGGGGAGCCCCGGCTGGTCCATCTCTACTTTGAGCCCGATGCAACGGCCGCGCACCGCGAACAGACGACCGCCGCCTGGCGGGCGACCTACGGGAATCAGGCCTGGATCATCACCCGGGAAGAAGCCATCAACCGCGGCTTCTTCGGCGACGTAGATCCCCGCGTGCTGCCGCGCATCGGAGACCTGATGGTGGCCGCCCGCGAACCCGTCGCCTTCTATGACACCCGCCGGGTCCCGGAAACCGCCATGTCGGTGGTCGGCCAGCACGGCTCGCTCACCAAGGCCGAGCGTGAAGTACCGCTGCTGACCTTGGCGGCCCCGAGCAAACGCCGCTAGGCACGCGCCAGCCGCACATTCTGTCGCGGCATCGGGGTCGTCCGCACCTTCTGTCACACCACGGTCGCCTTCGGCGCCGTCTGTCACATCACCGGTCGCCTTCCGCACTCCTTATGGCGCCACTGAGGGCTTCTTCGCCCCTTCAAGTCCCTCAGCCCAGCTCTCGGCTCCCGGCTCCGTGTCTCTCGCCGCACCTTCAGATTTCATACGCCCGTCAGGTTCCCTCGCCCAACTTTCAACTCCAGCCTCGGCTGTCCCGGCCCTCCGGTTCTCTCCGACGCGGCTTTGCCGGGCGACGCCGGATCTCTCCGCCCTCCGGATCTCGCACCAACGCTTTCCACCGCGAACTCCGACATCAGAAGTGGCTCGGGCCAAATTGTCGTACCCGGCTGGTTGGGTTGGGTCATGGAGGAGAACGCGGAGCGGGGGCAGGTTGCCGGGGAGGGCCGGCGGTTGCCTACGCAGGAGGAGCGTGAGGTGGCGATCGCGGCGATTCTGGCGCGGATGAAACCGGCCCGGAAGGTGCCGGTGCCGGTGCCGGCGCGGTGGGCGGAGCCGGTGTTCGAGCCCGGCCCGGACCCGTACGCGGGCCTGGTGATCCCGCCGGCCGCGGATGAGGAGCTTGACCAGGGGAACCGGGCGTACCGGGAGGACTTCGCGGTCTGGGAACTCGACGACGGGACCGATCGGCCGCCGGGGGTGGGTGCGGTGCCGGCGGAGTTCGCGGAGCTGCCGAATCTGCCCGAGGGGTGTTGGCTGCCGGCGGGGTTGTTTGAGTCGGAAGCGAACGCCGACTATTACGCCGAGCGCCTTGAAACACTGGTGGCGGGGGCGGAGCCGGCGGTGTTGTTGGCCACGCTGACCGGGTCGGAGACCGGCGGGCTGGGGTATCAGGAGGCGGTGGAGCATCTGGCCGCGGTGCACCGGGTCAGGTGTTGGCTGGATGCCCGGGAGGTGGCGTTGGAGGCGCAGTTGGGCCGCAGGGCGTTGAAGCAGTTGCCGCCGCCGGGGCCGGGGTGCACCACGTTGCGGCAGCGGCAGTTGCTGGCCGCGACGTCCGCGGCCGAGGAACTGGGCTGCCTGCTCGGCCTGCCCGATCACCAGGCCCGGGCGCGGTTGGACCAGGCCGCTGACCTGCACCGGTTGTTTCCCGCCACGCTGGCGGCGATGGCCGCCGGGGACCTGGACCGGGAACAGGCCGCCGTTATTGTCAGCCAGGGCCGGTCCCTGCCCGAGGACGCGGCGGCCGGGTTCGAACAGGCCCTGTTGGGCCGGGTGAAGGGCAGGTCGCTGCGGTCGCTGCGGGACATGGCCCGGCGGCTGCGCGAGCGCACGCACCCGGAGACCATCACCAGGCGCCGCCGCAGGGCGGAGGAACGGCGGAACGTGGGCGTGGAACCGGCCCCGGACGGGATGGCGTGGCTGAACGCGTACCTGCCGGCCGAGCAGGCCGCCGCGATCGATGACCGGCTCACCCGCACCGCCCACCACCTGCGCGGCCAGACCGGCGAGACCCGGTCCAGGGGGCAGTTGCGGGCCGACGTGTTCACCGACCTGCTCGTGCACGCGGGCCTGGAGACCGGGCCGGCGGCCGGGATCCATGCCGAACCGGCGGTCACCGTCCCGGTGCTCTCGCTGCTGGGGTTGAGCGAGGAACCGGCCACGCTGGACGGGTTCGGGCCGATCCCGGCGGACACGGCCCGGCAACTGTGTGCGGATGCGAAGTCGTTCTACCGGATCCTGACGCACCCGGAGACCGGGGCCCGGCTCTCCTACGGCCGCACCCGGTACCGGCCGCCCGCGGACCTGGCCCGGACGGTGCGGAAACGGGACGAGGTGTGTCCGTTTGCCGGCTGCCGCAAACACGGCAAGGCCTGCCAGATCGACCACACCCAGGCCTTCCGCGCCGACGGCGCCAGGGGCGAAACCGATGCCGGGAACCTGGGCCCGCCGTGCGAGACCCACCACGGGCTGAAAACCCGGGCCGGCTGGAAGATGGCCCAGCCCGCGCCCGGGGTGTTTGAAGTGACCACCCCGGCCGGCCGGACCTACACCGACCGGCCCGGCGAAGACAACGACCCGCCCGGCCGGCCGGCCTACCCGCCCGCCCTCGCCGCCGCGCTCCCGAACGACCACCGGCCACGAATCGAACCACTCACCACCAAGCCACCGATGGGATCCGGGCCAGCGGACAGCTCCAGCGATGACGGTTGGTTGCCGCCCTGGCACCCGGTCCATAAGAATCAAGCAGCAGACCACCAGAACGAACCACCGGCAACCGATCGGCTGCAACACTGGCCGTCACCAAACCAACAGCAGGACCCGCCGCCCTTCTAGGAAGAAAATCCCGTACCCTGCGGTGGCCGCCTTGGTTTGAGCCCAGGGTGTAAATCGACAGGTGGTTAGGAAAGCCGCCGGTTGCCTGGAGGGCAGCCGTTAGTCGTGCTTGGTGCCGAAGACGATTTCGTCCCAGCTGGGAACGCTGGACCGTTTAGGCTTGATGGTCCGCTTGGGCGGTTCCGGTGCCGAGTCCGCTTCATCGGCGTCGTCCGCGGCGGTTGCTGAATCGGATTCGGCCGCCTGGGAGACAGCCTCTTCCGCCCGGTTCTTGTCCCAGACAGAGGCATTGCCCGCAGCCACCGTTCTTACCGGAGCGGTGGAAGGACGCGGCTCATCTGCCGGCTGGTCGGCAGGAGAGCGGGGGGCCTGCGCATCGTCGCGGGCTTCGTCGTCGTCCTCGTCCTCTTCGGCACGGTGCCCGGACAGGTCTTGGTCGTCGCCTTCAACCCGCTCCGCAGGTTCATCCCGCAGGAATTCCGGCGCGCCCGAGAGCGTGATCTCGTGCGTGAGCGTGCTGATCCCATGGTCCAACTCCAAGGAGGAGATGGGACCGTCGTCGTAGGCCGGGGCCAGGGTCAGGGGGAATCCGGCCCGTGGACGAACGGCGGGCTCAGCGTCGTCGTGATCATCGGTTTCATCAAACGAGTCTCGTTCGAACCCGTCGCGCTCAAACGAGTCGCGGGGATGGGCGGCGGGCACCGGACCCTGGGTGAGCATCAGGGCCAACGCGTCGTCGGCGTCCTCATCGACGCCCAGCCGCTGTCCGCGGCGCGAGCGCAGCACTTCCAGCAGCTCTTCCGATTCGGCAGACTGCTCGTCGTCCTGCGTGTCCTCGGGCTCAAGGTCAGCCACGCTGTCGGCTTCGAAGTCGAAGACGTGGTCGGTAACGGCCTTCAACCGGCGGCCGGGCACAGGGCCCTCCACGGTCTCGAGTTCACTCAACTGCTGGGCCCACCGGTTCGCGTTTTGGATGGTGCGGCGGGCAGCGTGGAAGATCCATCTGGCCGGCGGTTCTTCCCCGATCGACTCCGTGGTCGCCGCTGCCGGGACGGGGAACGAGGCCACGATCTCCCAGCTGCCGTCGCTGCGCCGCCAGGAATCCCAGTTCATCGAGTCCGGCTCGATGCCGAAGGCATGGATTCGGTGGTCCACCATCCCGCCCAAGGTGGCCGGTTCATCGCCAAAGGCCGAACGATATCCGTCATGGCCGGGCAACGGGCCGGCGACCTCTATATTGCGGGCTTGCTCAACGATGTAGTGCCGCTCTGCCAGCACCGGGCTTTCGTAGCGCCGGATGCGTTCCAGGCCGAGGCCGGATTCGGCCGCAACTTCCTCAGCAGTGGCGCCTGCACGAATGCGCGCTTGGATCTCGCGCGGGGACAAACCCGCTTCCGCTGGCTCACCGGCACCGGGAGCGCGGGTAGTTGTAGGGCGAAAAACCGCTGTTCGCAGGGCCTCGTCTATCGCCAGACGGTAGTCGTCTCCACCTGCGCTCAACAGCAGATGTTCGCCATCCTCATGGACACCCACCAGCCGTAGATCCTGCATGAAAACCCTCCGCCAGACGACACTTTCTGCCTGAAACTCTGCCACCGAAACAGTGCTTTTCCTATTGTTTTTGCGGGTGTGGCGTGGAGTTTGTGGCCAAGGTCGCCGTCTCCAGTCGGCGGGCTCCAGGCGGCAGCGGGCGCCTGGACGGCACGGGAGTTTGTCACGCGAACGGTAAATAGGCAAGAATCTTCGCGTCACGGGCACAAATCCGACGGCGGATACGTTGACCTGTGAGCGGTACGTCAGGCGCGGGACACCAGTCCCGGGGCGGGGGGATCCTGCCGTGATGAACCGGGACTGGAAGGGAGTGAACGAACAACAATGGCCACTGACTACGATGCCCCTCGGAAGCCGGACGAAGAGACCAGCGAGGAGTCCATTGAGGAGCTGAAGTCGCACCGGCGGACCGATAAGCAGTCTTCCGTTGTCGACGAGGATGAGGCGGAGGCAGCGGAAGGATTCGAACTGCCCGGCGCCGACTTGTCCGGCGAGGAGTTGCTGGTGCGCGTGCTGCCGGCGCAGCAGGACGAATTCACCTGCGCTTCCTGTTTCCTGGTACGCCACCGGTCGCAGGTGGCCAAGGAGAAGGACGGGCTGCTCTACTGCACGGACTGTGAGGGATAGCTAGGCGCTGTGCAGGTCAGCTGCGCAGCGCCCGCTGCCTTGCGTCAACCGCGCAGGTGCCGCCGGCGCAGCTGACGGGCCGTCGGGCTAGTCCTTGTCCTGCGCCGGACCATTCAAGGCTGCGACCAGTTGCTGCGGACGACGCGTCGAGGCAATCCAGTACGGTGTCAGGTCGGTTTCGTCGGTGATCTGAATGGTGACCACGGGATCAATCCAGCCGCGCATGCACATGTAAGCGGTGCCGTTCAGCTTGGGACCACGCTGCTCGGTGGCAGCCTCGCCGGTGAATGCCTCCACCTGGCCAACATAGCGGCGCTCGATTTGGGCGCGGCCCACGTGCAGCATGGTGTCGGTGACCAAGATCCGCGGTGTGGATGCGATCAGCAGGACGGCCAGCAGGATGGCGGCGACGATGGCACCGATGATGCCGGCGGCCATGCTGATCGGGGCCAGCATCACGACGACGGCGGCCGCGGTACCGGCGGCAATTAGCCAGACCCAGAAGTTGGGCCAGAGCCGTTCGTCGTACTGTGGTGCGGAAGAAGGACCGCCGGCGGGACCGGAGCTGCCTGCAGGGGTCGCGGGTTGTGTCATGAACTCAGCTTTTCACCTTTTGGCAGCCATTTCATCTTGCCTCCGCCGCCGCCGTGGAACCAGCCTCGTCCGCGGGCGGGAGGGCTGAAAACGCGCTAGAGTGTTGTGCGGAATATCTCAGCGGGCGAGCCTTTTGGAATGCCGGAAAACAGCCCGCGAATTCGCCCCTCTCAAGGACAGACGATCACGAGTGCAGCAGACAATAGAAACGCTGACCGTCCAGCTGAAAATGCTCGACGACGGACTTGAAGCGCCCTCTTACGCCCATCCGGGAGACGCCGGCGCAGATCTGCGGACCCGGATTGATTTCCGGATCGCTCCGGGGGAGCGGATCCTGGTGCCGACGGGCGTGGCGCTGGCGCTGCCGCATGGTTACGTTGCCTTGGTGCATCCTCGGTCCGGTCTGGCCACCAAGCACGGACTCACCATCGTCAACGCCCCTGGCACTGTTGACGCCGGGTATCGGGGCGAGATCGCGGTCACCCTGCTCAATACGGACGCCAGCGAGACGCTGACGTTCAAGCGGGGAGACAGGATCGCTCAACTGGTCATCCAGAAGGTGGAAACGGCTGCCTTCGAGCTCGTCGACGAGCTCCCCGACTCCGCTCGCGGCGCCGGCGGATTCGGGTCCACCGGAGGGTTCGGCGCACAGTAGAGACGCGGGCTCGTGTGGCGGCCCGGCCCGTCGGAACGGCGGCGGCCATCCTGCCGCAAGCGGCAGCAAAGCCGCGCAGACTTTAGAGCAACCCGGCACAACCGGAGGAAGAGGAAACTCAAGCTATGGCATTTGGGCGTTCCAAAAAGAAAAACCAGAACGACGGCGAAGATCTTGCCGCCGAGGCTGCCGTACTTGGTGAGGATGCCGCGCGGCAGGCGCCCGAGAGCGGTCCGCGCCGCAACGGTCCGTTCGACGACTCCGAACAGGACGCCGGAACCGACTACCTGGATCTGGGCGCCCTGAAGATCCGTCCCCGGGAGGGCCTGCAACTGCGGCTTGAGATCGAGGAAAAATCCCAGCGGGTTGTGGCCGTGACGCTGGACTTCGGCGGATCGAACCTGCAGCTCCAGGCATTTGCCGCGCCCAAGTCCGAGGGGTTATGGGATGAAATCCGCACCCAGATCGCCAGCTCCGTCGGGTCCCAGGGCGGCACCGTCCAGGAAGTCGACGGGCCGATGGGTACCGAAGTCGTGGCGAAGCTACCGGCGCAGAGTTCCGACGGCCAGAAGGGCTACCGGGTGGCCCGGTTCCTCGGCGTGGACGGACCGCGCTGGTTCCTGCGCGGCGTCATCGGCGGCCCGGCCGCCTTGGACCGGGCCAAAGCTGCCGACCTGGAAGAATTGTTCCGGGCCACGGTGGTAGTCCGCGGGACACAGCCGCTGCCGCCCAAGGACCTGCTGCAGCTGAAGATGCCGAAGGGCGCCGCCGAGCAGCAGCAGGCCGCCGAGACGCAGCGACCCGGACTGTCCGCCCCGGAGCGGGGCCCGGAAATCACCGAGATTCGCTGACTTGCCTGAGCTTCCGTCCGGTTTCGGGGCCAGCCCCATGGCGCAACTGCCACAACGCGGCCATGTTGCCGGCAGCGGCCTGGTGGAGGCTATAACCATCGAGCCGCCCGGCCAGCCGCCGCGTTTTGCCGCCATCGTGACCGACGCAGGCCAGCAGCAGCCCGGAAAATCCCGGGACGGCGGGCACCCGCGGGTCAGGCTGGTCTGGCTGGGACAGCACCGGGTCCCCGGAATCGTGGCCGGTATCCGGCTCTCCTTCGAGGGCATGCTGTTCCGCGTGGACGGGTTGGCCACAATCTACAACCCGCGTTACGAGATCCTCAGTCCGTTGGAGAATTGACCTATGACAGATCAGCAGCCGGACTTCGGCCAGCACAGCGGGCGCCCGAACGACGCCGGGCAGCAGCCTGCGGCCAGCGCCGCCCACGGCGAAGAGCCGGCCAAGGAGAGGCCGGACGCTGCCGAAGCCCTCGCCAGCAGCTACGCCGCGCGCGCCGGGGTTCAACGGAGCGCCGATGGACAGATCGACGTCCTAAAGACAGTGGGCGGTGTCCGCGGGCTGGCCGAAAGCATCCTGCCCGGCGTGATCTTCCTGGTGGTCTTCACCATCGGCCAGGAGCTAGGCCCCGCCCTGATTGGGGCGCTGGCGGCCGCGGCCATATTCACCGTGCTGCGTCTGGTGCAGCGGGGCACCGTCACGCAGGCATTCTCCGGCCTGGTGGGGGTTGCCATCTGTGCCTTTGTCGCCAACACCACGGGCCGTGCCGAGGACTTCTACGTCTGGGGCTTCTTCACCAATGCGGCCTACATTCTGGCCATGCTGATAACGATTGCGGTCAAATGGCCGGCGCTGGGACTCATCTTCGGGTTGATCCGCAACGAGGGGACCGCGTGGCGCAAGCAGCCGCAGCGGCTCAAGGCTTACACCATTGCCACCTGGATCCTCACGGCGGTGTTGGTCCTGCGGCTCGCGGTGCAGGTTCCGCTCTACCTGATGGGCGATGACGGGCTGGTGGCGCTGGGCACCACCCGCCTGCTGATGGGGGTCCCGCTGTACGCACTGGGACTGTGGCTGGCCTGGCTGGTTTCCCGCCCGGCAGTGGTGGAGGCAAGCCGGGCAGACTGAGTCAGTCTCCGGCGGCCGGCCGGTCGGTCAACACCGCCCGCAGGTCGTCCTCCGCGGCGATGGTGGTGATGAAGAACAGCTCGTCGCTGGCCTCGACCACGTCGTCAGGGCTTGGCGTAATCGGAATGTCGTCGCGCAGGATCGCCACCACCGTGGCATCCTGCGGCCAATCGATGGACCCAAGCCTGCGTCCGATCAACGCGGAATCGGTGGGGACAGTGAACTCGACCATCGAAGCGATGCCGGTCTGAAGCGTTAGCAGGCGGACCAAGTCACCAATTTCCACTGCTTCTTCAACCAGCGCAGTCATCAGGCGCGGGGTGTTTACGGCCACGTCCACGCCCCAGGAATCGTCGAACATCCAGTCGTTTTTCGGATTGTTCACCCGTCCCACCGTGCGGCCCACGCCGAACTCGCTCTTGGCCAGCAGCGAGACCACCAGGTTCACCTTGTCGTCGCCGGTGGCCGAGACCACGACGTCGGCATCCTCGAGCCGGGCTTCGCGCAGCGTGGTGATTTCGCAGGCGTCGCCGATCAGCCAGCGTGCACCCTTCAGTCCGCTGCGGCCGATCACCTCGGGCTTCGGATCAATCAGCAGGATCTCGTGGTTGTTCGAGAGCAACTCGCGCGCAATAGACGATCCAACGCTGCCTGCGCCGGCAATCACCACTCTCATTCGGACTCCTCCACCGGGGGCTTGGACAGGATCCGGTCGATCTCGAACGTTGAATCGACGCTCATCATGGCGTGCACGATGTCGCCCTTCTGGTATCGGGTGCCCGGGCCGGGCAGGATCCCCTCGCCAAAACGCGTCAGGTAAGCCACCCGGGCGCCGGAGGCCGCTTCGATCTCGGCCAGCTCCCGGCCCACCCAGCCGTCGTCCAGTTGCACTTCGCCCAAGATAAGTCGCCCGGATGCCTCGCGGAAGTCGCCCTTGATACTCTGCTCGGGCAGGATCCGCCGCAGCACCTGGTCAGCGCTCCAGCGCACCGCGGCCACCGTGGGGATGCCTAGCCGCTGGTAGATTTCCGCGCGGCCGGGATCGTAGATCCGCGCCACGACGTGCGGCACGTGGAAGGTCTCGCGCGCCACGCGGGTGGCCAGGATGTTGGAGTTGTCGCCGCTGGAGACGGCTGCGAAAGCATAGGCGTTCTCGATGTCGGCCTGGCGCAAGGTGTCCCGGTCGAAGCCAACACCTGTCACTTTCCGTCCGGTAAAACCCGAACGCAGGCGGCGGAAGGCCCGATCGTCCTGGTCGATAATGGCTACGCTGTGCCCGGAATCAACCAGGGTGTGGGCCAGCGTGACGCCCACGCGTCCGCAACCCATGATCACAAAATGCGCCATCAACATCCTTCCGGCACCGGCCTGATACAGCGGGATACAAATCTACTGCAACCATAACGCCGAACAGGCCGCGTCCCCGCCATGACAAGCACCGCGCACTGAGCGCCAAGCATCTCGCTTGTCGGGCCCCATGTCCGTCCACGGCACTACTTCGTCGCCCGTGGGCGAAAAGTCTGCGCAGGGCCGGGGTAGGAAAGCGGCCGGGGGAGTCGTTTACCCGGTAGGCATGAGCTAGGCGGTGGGGTCGGCGTCGCGTTCCGGCGGCTGGTGGCCGGCGACGGCGGCGCGGGCGTCGCCCTCTTCGTGCCCGGCCTTCTTCTTGCCGAACGGCAGCACTTTCAGCAGCGGGTGCAGGATGGCCATGATGACGAGGCCCCAGGCCAGTCCGAGGACGGCCGAGCACAGGGTGTTCACGAGCCAGGCCAGGAAACCGCCGACCACTGCGATGCCGGTGAACGGGGTCTCGAGGACGTGGACCAGGTCATAGGGGGCGTGCCAGCCGAGGTCGTGCGCACCCTGGAGCATAATGTGGCCACCGACCCAGAGCATGGCGATGGTCCCGACGA
The DNA here is from genome assembly GCF_053607305.1 of Arthrobacter sp. NPDC055138. Classification (NCBI taxonomy): domain Bacteria; kingdom Bacillati; phylum Actinomycetota; class Actinomycetes; order Micrococcales; family Micrococcaceae; genus Arthrobacter; species Arthrobacter sp. NPDC055138. Next base: position 524,245 of record NZ_JBSGTH010000002.1, on the reverse strand, counting down.
AGGTGATGGCAGCCAGCACGGCGGGCATGCCCTTGACGAGCAGTCCGCCGAAGCGCTGCGAGCCCGCGGAGTCCTTGGTGGTCAGGTGCAGGCCGATGTCGTCCATCTTGACGATGAGTGCGACGGCGCCGTACACGAGCACCGTGATGGCGATCGCCACCACCACGAGGATGAGCGCGCGGACCCACAGGGACTGGTCGGCCACCTCGTTCATCGAGATGACCATGATCTCGCAGGAGAGGATGAAGTCGGTGGTGATGGCGCCCTTGGTGACCTTGGCCTCGGCCGCCGGGCCGCGTTCCACCGCCGGCGCCTTTTCGGCCGAGTGGTCGCCGCGGAGCTTGTGCCAGACCTTTTCGGCACCCTCGTAGCAGAGGTAGGTGCCGCCCAGCATGAGGATGAACGGGATGACCGCAGGGATGAAGGCGCTGATGAGCAGCAGCGCCGGCAGGATGAACAACAGCTTGTTCCGGAGCGAGCCCCAGAAGATCCGCTTGATCATCGGCAGTTCGCGGGACGGGTCCGCCCCGGATACGTACTGCGGGGTGACGGCGGCGTCGTCGATCACCACGCCGGCGGCCTTGGTGCCGGCTTTGGCGGCCCCGGCCGCGACGTCGTCCAGCGAGGCGGCCGCTATCCGGGCCAGAGCTGCGACGTCGTCGAGCAGCGCAACCAGACCGCCGCTCACCGATAGCCTCCGCACAGCTCGGCGGCGGGCTGGGCGTGGAAGCAATGGTTGCGGCGCGTGATCGGCATACTCCAAAGTCTACGGGGACAGAGGGCCCGCTGCCTGGTGTGGCCGCTATCTGACAGGGACGCTCGTCAGAGCGGCGTGCCGGTTTCCTCTGCGAGCGCTTGGATGAGTTGGTCTTGGAAAGCGTGGTCGTGGACCGCACCGTGTGGTTGCTGCCGCTGCCGGTGGTACCAGTACCCGCCGCTGCCGAGTGCCTCCGGTTGATCGCTGGTTGCAAGCCATTCCTGGGTCTGGTGGCCGAGCTCCAGATCGTCGGGAGCGCCGCGTCCGCCCATCTTGGTCGGGACCCAGCCGGGGTCCACGGCGTTGCTGAGCAGATTGGGGCGCAGGCGGGCGAGCGCGGCCGCCAGCGTGGTGACAAACAGCTTGCTGTCCGAGTAAGAGCCCGGTGTCCGGCCCTGCCAGTCGACCCCGGCCAGCGATGGGTGCCCTGCGAAGTGCGAACCGCTGCTCACATACACGTGTCGTTTCGGTCCGTTGAGGAGCGCGGTGAGGAGGTATGGAGCGATGATGTTCACCGGCATCACCGCCTGTCCGCTCCAGACCCCGGCGTTGTGGATTACCGCGTCGAGCGGGTCCCTGTCGTTCAGTTCCGCCGCTATGCCGCGGACTGCCTCGCGCTCGCGGAAATCGCCCACCACCATGTCCGCGCCGCGGTCGACCAGTGGGGCCAGGACCGGCGCCCGGTCCCGGTTTCGGGCGTGCACGACGACGTTGTGGCCGGCGGAGAGCAAGGCATCAGCTGCGGCCCGGCCGAGGCCGTCGGCCGAACCGGTGACCAGGATTCTCATGCTCTGGGTGACACTTACTCGTCCGCCGGCTCCTGCAGGGCGGCGAGCACGTGCATGTGCTCACGGTTCGACGGGTACAGGCGCCCGTAGGTGGCGTAGAGCTTTTCGTAGAGCACGGCGGTGGCCCGATCGGGCTCTACTGTCGTCGCCGTCCTGGCCCAGTCGGTTGCTGCGGGCACGGCCCCGGTTCCGATGGCGGCGAGCAGGGCGTCCCCATAGCTGGCACCGATGGTCTGTTCCGGAACCAGCTGATCGCGTCCGGTGATGTTGCTGACAATCTCTGTCCACAGCCTGGCCTTGGTGCCGCCGCCGACGGCTGCAACCCGCCGGATCGATTCGCCGGAGTTCTCCAGGTACTCGAGAATCTGCCGGATGCCGAAGCCGATGCCCTCGTACGCGGCCCGAAACAGGTGGCCGCGGCCGTGGCGCAGCGACAGCCCGGTGATCAGTCCGCGGGCGTCGGGATCGAAGACCGGCGTCCGTTCGCCGGCAAAGTAGGGCAGCAGCAGCAGCCCGTCGGATCCCGGGGGAGTAGCGGCGGCCTCGGCCACCAACTGCTCGAAGGGGACATCGCCGAACAGCCGCTGCAGCCAGGTGGTCAAGCTGCCGGACGTGGACATCCCCGCGGCCAGCGTCAGCGATCCCGGGTCCACCCCGGCCGTGGTCCAGAGCTTGGGTTCGGCGCGGAACTCCCCGAGGACCTGGACGAAGAACATGGTGGAGCCGTACATCAGCATCAGGTCGCCCGGCTGCCGGACGCCGGCGCTGAACGCCTCGGCCCAGGCGTCCACGGTACCTGCGCAGACCGGCACGCCTTCCGGCAGCCCGGTTGCCTCGGCCGCTTGGCGATGGATGCGGCCGCACACTTCGGCCGGCCACGCCAGCAGGGGCTGCGGCAGGTGGGCGGCGACGGCGTTGTACCGTTCCGGATGCCACCGGTTGCCACGGAGGTCGTAGAGCGGATCGCATTGGCTGGCAGTGTGGTGGTCCACCACCAGCTCGCCAGTCAGCTTGGCCAGGAGGAAGGAGTTCAGGCTGTGCCAGTTCCGGGCGCGGGCAAAGACCTCCGGTTCCCGGTTGCGCAGCCAGCGGAGCTTCGGTCCCACGGCCTGGGACGAGAGTACCTTCCCTGAATCGAGAAAGATCGCCTCGGCGCCGAACTCCTCGGTGAGCTCGCGGATCTCGACGACGGCGCGCGCGTCGATTCCGTAGAGGATCGCCGGACGCAGCGGGGTCAGGTTCTCATCCGTGACGACCAGGCAGGGACCCATCGCGCTGACGCACACGCCGGCGAGCGCACCGGCGTCGTTCCGGGAGAAAAGTTCCCGGCAGAGCCGGACCACCTCCGCCCACGCCCCGCCCTCGGCGTCGAACTCCGCCCAGCCCGGCCGCGGGTAGGAAACGTCGTGCATCACCGTTGCGCTGTCCAGGACCGTGCCCTCGGCGTCCGTCAGCACCGCCTTGCTGCTGCCGGTGCCGATATCGACGCCGAGGAACATATCGCTCAAACGGCCCGCCACTAGGCGCGGCCGTGCGAGGTGCGGGACTTGCGCGATACGGCGTCGAGGATCACGGCCAGCAGCAGCACCAGACCGGTGATCATGTAACGGAACGACGACTCAAGGTTAAGCAGTGTCAGGCCGCTGGAGATGGACTGGATGACCAGGATGCCCAGCAGCGCGGAGAACGCCGAACCGCGGCCGCCGAACAGGCTGGTCCCGCCGATCACCGCGGCGGCGATGGCGTTCAGGTTCACGTCGCCGGTGCCGCTGCTCTGCGCCGAAGCGGCCAGCCGGCCGGCGGCCAGCATGCCGCCGACGGCCGCGAACGTCGAGCACAGGACGAAGATGGACACATAGATGCGGTTAACGCTGATGCCGGCCCGCCGCGCCGCTTCCCGGTTGCCGCCGACGGCGTAGACGGAGCGGCCCCACTGGGTCCGGGTGAAGGCGTAGTGCATGACCAGGACCAGGGCGGCGAAGAAGACGAACATCCAGCCGACCCCGCGGGCCTGGTTCAGGTACCACACCGCGAATATCAGGATCACGGCCAGCACGACTGTCTGAACCAGGACCAGACGCATCGGCCGCCCGGAGAGGCCAGCCTTCACCCGCTGGCGGGAGAGCGTGAGCTGGCTGAAGAAGAAGCCGAGCACGCCGAGGATGGCCAGCACGTAGGACAGCCAGGCCGGCACGAACGCCGTCTGGCCAAACCAGACCAGGAAGGAATCGAACGGCAGGTTGATGGTCCCCTCGACGCCGAGCACGAACAGCTGCACGCCGAGGAAACCGAGCAGGCCGGCCAGCGTGATCACGAAGGACGGCACCCCGAACTTGGTGTACACCAGCGAATAGACCAGCCCGATGACGGCGCCGGCCGCCAGCGCAGTCAGGACCGCCAGCCAGATCGGCCAGTCCAGCTTGATGAATGTGACGCCCACGATCGCCGCCGACAGGCCGCTGACCGAGCCCACGGACAGGTCGATCTCGCCGACCAGCAGGACGCAGACGATGCCCAGCGCAATGACGCCGACGGCGGCGCTTTCCAGCAGCAGGTTGACCAGGTTGGCGCTGGAGAGGAAGAACGGGTTGAGGGCCTGGAAAATGGTCCAGATGATCAGCAGTCCCACGATGATGGGCAGCACACCCAGATCGCCGCCGCGGACCCGGTTGACCCCGACCTTGACGGCGCCCTTGAAGCCCTCGGTCCGGATCAGCCGTTCATCCTGCAGGTCGGTGGCCATCGGGGCTACTGGGGTGGCTGGATTCGTTGTCATGGTACGGTCCCTTCTTCCGGTTCTGCCCCGGATCCCGGTTGCCCCGTGCTGCCGGCCGCCTGACCGGGCGGCAGCGAGCCGCCACCTGGTCCGTCTAGCCCGCCCGGCCCGCCAGGTCCGGCCGACCCGTCGTCCTCAGTTGCCGGTCCTCCCGCGCTCGCCGAGGCCGCGGCACCGGTCTGTGCGGCGCGCTGGGTCACCACGTTGTCGGTGGCGCCGGTGATGGCGGCGATCAGGTCGTCGGTTGAGACGTCCTTCATCCGGAACGTGCCGTTGTTCTTCCCCAACCGCAGCACCGCAACACGGTCGGCGACGGCTTGGACGTCCTGCATGTTGTGACTGATCATGATCACCGCGAGGCCGTTTTCGCGCAGCCGCTCCACCAGGTTCAGCACCTCGGCCGTCTGCGCCACGCCGAGGGCGGCCGTGGGCTCGTCGAGGATGATGAGCTTGGGGCTGCCCAGCAGCGACCGGGCAATGGCAACGGTCTGCCGCTGGCCGCCGGAGAGGGAGGCGACGGCGATGCGGACGGAGGGGATCTTTGCCGACAGCTGCCGCAGGAGCTTCCAAGACTGGACCTCCATCTCCACTTCGTTCAGCCGCCAAGGCCCCAGCTCGCGGCCGAGGAAAAGGTTGTCGACGACGGTGAGGTTGTCGCAGAGGGCGAGGTCCTGGAAGACCGTGGCGATGCCCAGCTGAATAGAATCGACCGGCGTATGGATGGTCACGTCCTTACCGTCAAAGTTCACGGTGCCGGTGTCCTGCGGATGCACGCCCGCGAGGATCTTGACCAAGGTGGACTTCCCGGCGCCGTTGTCGCCGACCAAGGCAACAACTTCGCCGGCATGGACGTCCAAGGCGATATCCGACAAGGCTGCAACGGCACCGAAATGCTTGCTCACGCCTCGCATGGACAGCACCGGAGCGGCTGCCTCCGTCCGTTCCGCTGACACAGTGGACACTGCCTTCCCCTTTCCTTACGACGGCGGCGCTGCCGGGTCGCGGCACCGCCGTCGGCCGCTGAGCTACTTGATGCCGAGGTCGTCGCAGCCCTTCTTGTATTCACCGGTGCAGACTTCTTCAGGCTTGTAGATGCCGCCGTCGAAAATCACTTCCTTGACGTTGTCTTTCGTGACCACCGTCGGCACGAACAGCGCCGCGGGAGTTTCGAAGAGCGTCGCGTCGGGTTCCGGGGTCTCGCCGTTGAGCAGCTGGACTGCCACCTCGGCCGACTTCTCGGCAACGATCTTGATGGGCTTGGAGATCGTGTTGTACTGGTCGCCGCTGATGATCCGCTGGATCGCGGCGACCTCGGCGTCGTTGCCGGTGACCGGCGGCATGGGCGTCACACCTGCGGCCTTCAGGGCGGCGATCGAACCGCCGGCGGTGCCGTCATTGGCGGCCACAATGCCGGTGATCTCTTCACCAAACTGGGTGATCTGGCCGGCGACCCAGTCCTGGGCCTTCGATGGCTGCCACTCCGGGGTGTCATAGGAGGCCAGCACCTTGTGGTCGCTGGCATCGACGGCTTCCTTCGCGCCTTCCTTGATCAGCTGCGCGGCCCGGTCGGTGGGGGAGCCGTTGACCATCAGCACGCCGCCGGTCTTGTCGCCGTCGGAATCGAGTTTTTCGACCAGGTCCGTGGCAATGAGGTTGCCGATCTTCTTGTTGTCGAAGGAAACGTAGAAGTCCGCCGGGGTGTCCGGGACCGGCCGGTCGTAGGTGACCACCTTGATGCCCTGGCCCTTTGCGGTGCTGACCAGCGAGGCGGCGGCGGTGCTGTCCACCGCGTCCAGGACCAGCACCTTGACGCCCTGGGTGATCATGGCGTTGGCCTGCTGCTGTTGCTTGTTCGCGTCGCCGTCGGCGTTCTGGTAGAGCACTTCACAGCCGGGGCACAGCTCCATGACCTTGGCCTTGAACAACGGGCTGTCCTGCTGCTCGTAGCGGGTCGAGGCCCGGTCCGGCATCAGGAACGCAATCTTGCCCTCGGTCTGGCCGCCGGTGCTGCCTCCGCTGGCACCGCCGCCGCCTCCGCCGCCTCCGCAAGCGGTCATGCCGGCTGCCAGAAAGAGGGCAGTGGTCAGGCCCAGGATTCCTTGTGTGTACTTCTTCATCGGAACTCCTCTGTACTGGTGGTGTGCCGCATTGCCATTCTTTGCGTTTCGGGCAGCCGCGGTCAGAGTCGCTGGGGGTAGATCATCGCCTTGAGCGATTCGGGTTCGGTGGAAGTGTTTTCCAGTGCGGCCGCGGTCTGCGGCAGCGAAAAGCTGTGCGTCACCAGTCCCTCCAGGTTGATCCGGCCGGAGGAGACCAAGGCGATGCCCAACGGCCAGGTGTCCTTGTACCGGTTCACCATCGAGATGGTGATCTCTTTCCAGTTGAGCGTGGACAGCGGCAGCGGCACTTCTTCGGTTTTGGCCAACCCGATGACGGCGGCCCGCCCTGCCTCCTGCAACCGGCCGAGCCCGGAGGCGAGGACGCCGGGGGCGCCGGAACATTCAAGCAGCACGTCAAAGGTCCGCGAGGTCGGTGCATCGCTTTTCTCCACGGCAAATCCGTGGTCGCGGGCGACGCCGAGCCGGTAGTCGGAAATGTCCGTGAGCGTGACGCTCCCGGCACCGAGGGCCCGGGCCGCTTCGGCGGCCAGCAGGCCAACCGGCCCGGCACCGGTGATCAGCACGTCGTCGCCGGCCTGAAGGTTCGCCCGCTGGCAACCCCACAGCCCCACGGACAGCGGCTCGAGCAGCGCACCGTCCTCGTAGCTCATCGAATCCGGTATCGGGAAGTAGCAGCGGGCGTCCATGGCCAGGTACTGCAGCAGCGCGCCGTCGTAGGGCGGGGTGGCCAGGAACTCCAGGTTGGGACACAGATGGTAGCGGCCCGCCCGGCATTCGTCGCAGCTGCGGTCCGGTGTGCCCGGCTCGACGGCCACCCGGTCTCCGACGTGGACGTTGTCCACCGCTTCGCCGACGGCGACCACTTCGCCGGAGACTTCGTGGCCCAGGATGAACGGGCCGTCAACCACGAAAGGGCCGATCTTCCCGTAGCGGTAATAGGCGACGTCCGAGCCGCAGACCCCCACCGCTTCCACCCGGATCACGGCCTGGCCCGGGCCGGGCTCGGGCATCGGGCGCTCCTGAATCTCGATGCGGTTCAGGCCGGTCATCACGGCGGCTGCGTTGCCCATCAAGACTCCTTTTCAACCAGTCCGGCGTCGAACGGCCCCGGACGCTGGTGTGAGTCAGCGCACATTGACACGCACATGCTAACCCCGGCAGAGGTGCCGTGGCTATGAAATCGCAGAGCGGAGTTTCTCCAGCCTCGTCAGATTCCGGCCGGGCAGGTTCAAGCGGGGAGGTTGGCCAGCTACCGCGCCCAAGGGTGGCCAGCTCCGGTGCTCCAGCCGCCCGCCGTGGCCGGGGGCGTTCCGATGTTTGATTCTCGGGGCGCCGGGACACCGGACCGGCGGTCTGTCCCGCCGCGACAGCTGGCGTCGATTAGCTGGCATAGACTCGGAGCCGTGAAGAATTGGCTCATGTTATTGCCTGTCGCATCGAGCGAAACGTGCTGACATTTTTCGACGCCCTCAAGCGGGTGTTGGTGGGCAAGCCATTCCGCACCGACCGGCTGAAACAGGAAGCGCTGCCGCGCCGGTTCGCGGTGCCGGTCTTCTCCGCGAATGCGCTCTCCTCGGTGGCCTATGCCCCGGACGAAATCCTGCTCACGCTGGCCCTGGCCGGAGTAGCCGCCATAGCGATCGCCCCGTGGGTGGGCCTGGCCGTCATGATGGTGCTGCTGGTGCTGGTGGCCTCCTACCGCCAGAGCATCCATGCGTACCCGGTGGGCGGCGACTATGAGATAGCCACCAGGAACCTGGGCAGATCGGCGGGCATCACCGTGGGCTCCGCCCTGATGCTGGACTATGTGCTCACCGTGGCAGTGTCTATGTCCTCCGCGGCCCACTATCTGGTGTCCGCCATCCCGGTGCTGAACGGTTGGCAGCCCGGGGCGGCCGTGGCCGGCATCGCGGTGCTGGCCCTGCTGCATCTGCGTGGCTTGGCCCGCGGGCGGCGGGCCGTGGCGATTGCCACCTATGTCTTTGGGGGCACAGTGCTGCTGATGTGCCTGGTGGGGTTTGTCCGCGACCTCACCGGAAGTCTCGGTGAGGCACCCAGCGCCGCGTTCGACGTCGTACCGGAACCCGGCATGGAGGCCGGCCTGATGGGTTTGGCCGGCGCACTGCTGGTGCTGCGCGCGTTTTCCACCGGTGCCGCCGCGCTGACGGGTGTGGAGACGCCGGCCAGCAACGTGCCCGCCTTCGAGAAACCGCGGGCCAAAAATGCCGGTTTTGCGCTGCTGATGCTGGGCATCTCCGCGACGGTGATCACCATGGCGGTGATGTACCTGGCCCGCGCCACGCAGGTACGGGTGGTGCAGGTTCCCGCCGAGCAGCTGCGCTTGAACGGGGAGCCACTGCCGGCCGGCTACTTCCAGTCGCCGGTGCTGAGCCAATTGGCGGAAACGGTCTTCGGCGGCGGTGCCTTGCTTTTTTACCTGATGGTGGCGGCCACAGCGGCCATCCTGGTGTTGGCCAGCCACTCGGCGTTCAACGCCTTCCCGCAGTTGGCCTCGATCCTCGCCACCGACGGCTTCCTGCCCCGCCAGCTGCGCACCCGCGGCGACCGGCTCAGCTACAGCAACGGCGTGCTGGCGTTGGCGGCCGCGGCCGTGGTGCTGGTGCTGATCTTCAACGCGGACGTTACCCGGCTGATCCCGCTCTACGTGATTGGCGTCATCGTTTCCTTCACCTGCAGCCAGCTGGGCATGATCCGGCACTGGTCGCGCGAAATCCGGGCCACGCCGCACCGGCCGGTGCGCCGCCGCATGGTGCGTTCCCGAATGATCAACCTGGTGGGCTTCATCCTGACCGTCACGGTGCTGGTGGTGGTGCTGGTCAGCAAGTTCATCTTCGGGGCCTGGCTGGCCGTGCTGGGCATCGTGGTGCTCTGGCTAATCATGCACAGCATTAACCGCCACTACGTCCAGGTGGCCCGCGAGCTCGCAGTCGACCCTGACCAGCCGACCACCGCGCTGCCGTCGCGGGTGCACGCCGTGATTCTGGTCTCGCATGTGCGCAAGCCGGTGCTCCGGGCGCTCGCCTTCGCCCGGGCGTCGCGGCCGTCGCGGCTCGATGCGGTGGTGGTGGATCTGGACCCTGAGCAGACCGAACGAACCGTGAGCGACTGGGAGAAACTCAACGTCCCGGTGCCGATCACGGTGCTGGCCTCCCCGTACCGCGAGACCACCACGCCGATCATCGACTACATCAAAAGCATCCGCAGGGATTCCCCGCGTGAACTGGTGGTGGTCTACATCCCGGAGTACGTCGTGGGACGCTGGTGGGAACAGCTTGTGCACAACCAGACCGCGCTGAGGATCAAGACCCGCCTGCACTTTGAGCCGGGGGTCATGGTGGCCAGCGTGCCGTGGCAGCTGGCATCCTCCGATTCCGCCCGCCGATACCAGGAGCTTCCATGACCAAACCCGCGCCGCAGTTGATTGAACTGACCATCGGTGCGCCCGCGCACGGAGGGCACTTCGTCGCCCGGCACGAGGGCCGCGTGGTTTTCGTCCGGCACGCGCTTCCGGGTGAACGCGTGCTCGCACGGGTGACCGACGGCGGAGCGGACGCAGGCTTCTGGCGCGCGGACACGGTGGAGGTGCTGGAGGCGTCCGCCGACCGGGTGGCGCATCCGTGGGCGCCGGCCGATGCGCTTGCTGCCGCGAAGGCCGGACGGCAGCCGGTAGGCGGCGCCGAATTCGGCCACATTGCGCTGGCCGCGCAGCGCCGGCTGAAAGGCGCGATTTTCGCGGAACAGCTGCAGCGGCTGGCCAAGCTGGACCGGGAGGTGACCGTGGAAGCTCCGGAGGGGGAGTACGACGACGGCCTCGGCTGGCGCACGCGGGCCGCCTTTGGCGTGGGGCCGGACGGGCGCCTGGCCATGCATGCGCACCGGTCCGACGAACTGATTCCGGTCCAGGACATGCCGCTGGCCGTAGATGCCATCAATGACCTGCGGCTGTGGGACCTGGACCTGAGCGGGCTGGAGCGGGTGGAAGTGGCGGCCCCGGCCGATGGCGGCACCCCGCTGGTGCTGCTGGTACCAGCCGCCCGGGCCACGCCGAGGCGGCTGGCGAAGATCGCCGAGCGGATCGAGCCCGGGGTATCGGTGGCGGCTTGGGAGCCGGAGCCGGGCCGGCTCACCCGGCTGCGGGGACGTACCTGGGTGGCCGAAACCAACGGTTCCCACCAGTACCGGGTGACCGGCGAAGGCTTCTGGCAGATCCACCGGCTGGCACCGGCCACCCTCTCGTCGGCCGTGATGCACGGCGTGGCGCCGCGGGCGGGGGAGCGGGTGGCAGATCTGTACGCCGGGGCCGGACTGTTCACGGCGCCGCTGGCCGAGGCCGTCGGTGTCACGGGCAACGTGCTCTCCGTGGAGGGCTCGCCGGCGGCCAGCAAGGATGCGCGGAAAAACCTGCACGGCTTCGGCCAGATCGAGATTGTCCAAGGCAAGGTGGAGCGGGTGCTGCGCTCGCAGGCCCAGGTGCTGGACGCCGTCGTACTTGATCCGCCCCGCGCCGGCGCCGGCAAGGCGGTGGTGCAGGCAGTGGCCTCCCGGAGTCCCCGCGTGGTCGGCTACGTCGCGTGCGATCCGGCGTCCTTCGCCCGCGACCTTGGCTACTTCCTGCAGCTGGGCTGGAACCTCGATTCGCTGCGGGTCTTCGACCTGTACCCCCACACGCATCACATGGAGTCGTTCGCCGTGCTCACGCCCGGCAACAACTGACCCCTGCCGGTCGGTGCCTGACGAGGCCGAACCGCCGATTCCGGGTGTGAGCCAGGCCTCAGGTGGCGTTCCGCTGCCCGCCAACCGGCTAGCAGCTAGGATGGAGGCAGCGGTTCCGGGCGAAGCATCCTGCCTCTGTCCTGTCGATTCTGCGGGCTTCGGCGTGCAAACGGCCCAGAGGCCGAACCCGCAGCGGTCCCTTCACACTTAGGGATGCCTAACTAGCGGGTGGTTGCTGCCCGGACAAAGATAAAGTGTGGCGAGAGGAGTCCTGTTATGAGTAATGTGGACAGCTTCGGTTCCAAAGGCGTCTTGAACGTCGCCGGTGCCGAATACGAAATTTTCCGGCTGAGTTCAGTAGAAGGTGCCGAGAGCCTTCCGTTCAGCCTCAAGGTCCTGCTGGAGAACCTGCTCCGCACCGAAGATGGTGCGAACATCACCGCGGACCACGTCCGCGCCCTGGCCGGTTGGAACCCCGACGCGCAGCCGGACACCGAAATCCAGTTCACCCCCGCCCGCGTGATCATGCAGGACTTCACCGGTGTTCCCTGCGTCGTGGACCTAGCTACCATGCGCGAGGCCGTCAAGGACCTCGGCGGCGATCCGAAGCGCGTGAACCCTCTGGCTCCGGCCGAACTGGTCATCGACCACTCGGTGCAGATCGACGTGTTCGGCAACGCCGGCGCCCTGGAACGCAACATGGAGATCGAATACCAGCGCAACGGTGAGCGCTACCAGTTCCTGCGCTGGGGCCAGACCGCGTTTGAGGACTTCAAGGTTGTCCCGCCGGGAACCGGCATTGTGCACCAGGTCAACATCGAGTACCTGGCCCGCACCATCATGACCCGCGAGGTCGATGGCAAGGTCCGCGCCTACCCGGACACCCTGGTGGGTACCGACTCGCACACCACCATGGTCAACGGCCTGGGCGTGCTCGGCTGGGGCGTCGGCGGCATCGAGGCCGAGGCAGCTATGCTGGGCCAGCCCGTCTCCATGCTGATTCCGCGCGTCGTCGGGTTCAAGCTGACCGGCTCCATCCCGGCCGGCGCCACCGCCACGGACGTGGTGCTGACCATCACCGAGATGCTGCGCAAGCACGGCGTGGTGGGCAAGTTCGTTGAGTTCTACGGCGAAGGCGTGGCCGCTGTGCCGCTGGCCAACCGCGCCACCATCGGCAACATGAGCCCGGAATTCGGTTCCACCGCCGCCATGTTCCCGATCGACGACGTGACCCTCGATTACCTGCGCCTGACCGGCCGGTCCGAGGAGAACATCGCCCTGGTCGAGGCCTACACCAAGGAACAGGGCCTCTGGCACGACCCGTCCCGCGAACTGAAGTTCTCCGAGTACCTCGAACTGGACCTGTCCACCGTGGTGCCGTCCATCGCCGGACCGAAGCGCCCGCAGGACCGGATCGAGCTGACCACGGCCAAGAACCAGTTCCGCAAGGACCTGCAGAACTACGTGGTTTCGGACAACGAAGACGCCCTGGACGAGGCACTCGAGGAGTCCTTCCCGGCGTCGGACGTCCCGGCCATGACTTCCACCGTGCGCCACTCCGCTGCAGCCCTTGCTGCCGGGGCGCAGGCGCAGGAGCGCCCCGCCGGCGGGGCGGCCGCCCAGGGACGCCACGTTGCACTGCCCAGCGACGGCCGCCCTTCCAAGCGCGTGCACGTCAGCATGGAAGACGGACGTGAGTTCGAGCTGGACCACGGCGCGGTCTCGATCGCATCGATCACCTCCTGCACGAATACCTCCAACCCCTCGGTGATGCTGGCTGCGGCCGTGCTGGCCCGCAACGCGGTGGAAAAGGGCCTGGCGTCCAAGCCGTGGGTCAAGACGTCCATTGCCCCCGGGTCCAAGGTCGTCACCGACTACTACGAGCAGTCCGGCCTGATTCCGTACCTGGAGAAGCTCGGCTTCTTCGTGGTGGGCTACGGCTGCGCCACCTGCATCGGCAACTCCGGCCCGCTGGAGCCCGAAATCTCGCAGGCCATCCAGGACAACGACCTCTCCATCACCTCGGTCCTGTCCGGCAACCGTAACTTCGAAGGCCGGATCAACCCGGACGTCAAGATGAACTACCTGGCGTCCCCGCCCCTGGTGGTCGCTTACGCCCTGGCCGGCACCATGGACTTCGACTTCGAGAAGCAGCCGCTGGGCCAGGACACAGACGGCAACGACGTGTTCCTGAAGGACATCTGGCCGAACCCGGTCGAGGTCCAGCAGGTGATCGACTCCTCGATCAACAAGGAGATGTTCGCCAAGGGCTACGAAGGTGTGTTTGAGGGCGATGACCGCTGGAAGGCGCTGCAGACCCCCGAGGGCGACACCTTCGCCTGGGATCCGAACTCCACCTACGTGCGGAAGCCACCGTACTTCGAGGGCATGAGCGCGCAGCCGGAGCCGGTCAAGGACATCAGCGGCGCCCGCGTGCTGGCCAAGCTGGGCGACTCGGTCACCACCGACCACATCTCCCCGGCCGGTTCCTTCAAGTCGGACAGCCCGGCAGGCCGCTACCTGCTGGAGAACGGCGTGGAGCGCAAGGACTTCAACTCCTACGGTTCCCGTCGTGGCAACCACGAAGTGATGATCCGCGGCACCTTCGCCAACATCCGGCTGCGCAACCAGCTGCTGGACAACGTGGAGGGCGGCTTCACCCGCGACTTCAGCCAGACCGGTGGCCCGCAGGCGTACATCTACGATGCGGCGATGAACTACCAGGCTGCCGGCACTCCGCTGGTGGTGCTGGCCGGCAAGGAATACGGCTCCGGCTCGTCCCGCGACTGGGCTGCCAAGGGCACCGCGCTGCTGGGTGTCAAGGCGGTCATCGCCGAAAGCTTCGAGCGCATCCACCGCTCGAACCTGATCGGCATGGGCGTGCTCCCGCTGCAGTTCCCGGCCGGCGAGTCCGCTGCATCGCTGGGCCTCACCGGCACGGAGACCTTCGCCATCTCGGGTGTGACCGCTCTGAACGAGGGCACCACGCCGAAGACGCTGAAGGTCACCGCCACCGCCGAGGACGGCTCCACCAAGAACTTCGACGCCGTAGTGCGCATCGACACGCCAGGTGAAGCCGACTACTACCGCAACGGCGGCATCCTGCAGTACGTGCTGCGCCAGATCTCGGCCAGCTAGTCACTGCATAGCACGTCAACTAAAGGCGGGCGTCCGGGCAACCGGACGCCCGCCTTTGGCGTCCGAGCCTGGTTCCGCCCACCGAGCCTGGTTCCGCCCACCGGGCCTGGCTCCGCCCACCGGGCCTGGCTCCGCCCACCGAGCCTGGTTCCATAACAGGCCGGGCGTGGCAGGTGGAGACGGGGTCAGCCCACCTGTCCCTGCGAAGCATCGGGATCCGGCCTTCAAGAACAGCCGACGCCACATTGGTTCTGCTGGTTCGCCCCCGCTTCAAGGCTGCACCTCGTAATCGCTGACGTTTCGGGGTCATGTGGTGAACCAACCTTGCCCGCCCATCTACGCCCCGGGCCGAATGTGGCGCCGGCTGCTGGGCTCCATCTTGCAGAGGGCCGCTCAGGCGGCCAAGGCCGCACTGGTCGCGGCATGGCAATCCCCGCGTTCGGCGAAGTAGCGGCGTACAGGCACGAGTATTGACCGGGGATAGGCGAGGACCTGTTTGGCCGGTACGACCAGCAGATCGAGTCCCTTGATGGTCAGCTCGTTCCAGCGGCGGCGGTCCTCGGTAAAAGACTGCTCATCGGAGTGGTGCGCCCGGCCATCAATTTCCAGGAGTAATCGACCCTCTACCTCCAGATCCACACGGCCCACGCCGTCGATCCTTCGCTGGCTTACCACGGTATATCCAGCCTCCTGGAGAGCATGCCGCGCCAAAGTTTCCGGGGCGGACTCGGAACCCGGGTTGATGGCCTCGATGACCAGCCCCGCTCGTCTGCTGCCCCTGCCTGCGCTGAGCCGGTGGAGGTCCTCGACCGTCACTAAACTCTTGACCACGGCCGATTCGGCGATCACCAGGGCCTCTGACAATGGCAGGCAAGCCATCACTTGGCGAAGGCAGACTTCCAGCGGCACTACCGGACCGTACGCCTGGCGTAGCCTATGTACTCTGCCGTAGCGGACGTCGAGCACAGACCTAGGGGCGCTGAGGTGCAGGCCATGCTGCCGGTGCACCCATAATCCGTGGGACTGTGCGGCGCTCACACAACCAAGGGATGCACCGGCCCGCACGGCGGCGGTGACCTCCAGCGCGATTCCCTGCAATGCATAGATGCCGTGACCGGGCCGAAAAACGCTGCCCGCCGCCACAGCGCGTGCCAGTTCTCCGGCGCGTACACCCACGTCGTGCAACGCCTTCCATCGCGCGATTCCACCCATCAACTCCAAAGCCGATTCCGCGTCCACATTTGTATCCTGCCCGCCGGGCGTGGACTTGGGAGCCTGCAATCAAATCTGTGGAAAAGCCGGCGCCACATCGAAGACTGAGGTTGAAGGTCAGTCACGGTGGGACCTTTGCGCGGCCCGGTTCCGAGGCCGTGCCGGAATGCCTAGCATCAGCGATGCTGGGTTGTAGGCATCCGATGTGGCGCCGGCTTCCGACGGGCATGAGGGGCGGCGGGCTGGCATGGAAAGAACCACCGCTAGGGCGCCGCAACTCGTCTGCCGGCGAGCGGACACTCCGCCCTTGGCATGGTCCTGCAGACGTGTGTGCACCCTCGCATCGGCGGAACGCAAGGTGCAGGATGGATGGCGGTAGGATTAACCGACGCTTTGTGAAGGAAAGGACCTGCTCTGTGGGATTGCTCGAGACCATCCGCGAGCCGCGCGACCTCCGCCGGATCGACATGGTCCAGTTGCAGGACCTGGCCCAGGAGATCCGCCAGTTTCTGATCACCAACGTCGCACAGACCGGCGGGCATCTGGGCCCCAACCTTGGCGTGGTGGAGCTGACCCTGGGCATCCACCGGGTGTTTGACTCCCCGCACGACAGCATCGTTTTCGACACCGGCCACCAGTCCTATGTGCACAAGCTGGTCACCGGACGGCAGGACTTCGGGACGCTGCGGCAGCAGGACGGCCTCGCCGGCTACCCGGACCGCGCCGAATCGGCTCATGACATCGTGGAAAGCTCGCACGCGTCGTCGTCGTTGTCCTGGGCCGACGGAATTTCCCGGGCCCGCCAGCTGACGGGCGAAGGCGACCGCTACGTCGTCGCCGTGGTGGGCGACGGCGCCCTCACCGGCGGCATGGCATGGGAAGCCGTGAACAACATCGCCGCGGACCGGGACCGGCGCGTGGTGATCGTGGTCAATGACAACGGGCGCTCCTACGCGCCGACCATCGGCGGCCTGGCCGACCAGCTGGCCGCCCTACGCCGGACCACCATCGACAGGGTCCGCACCCACCGCGCCTACGAAGGCACGCTTAACTGGTGGAAACAGAAGCTGCAGTCGGGCGGGCCGGTGGGCCAGTTCGCGTACAAGAGCCTGCACGCCACCAAGAAGGGCATCAAGGACTGGTGGGCGCCACAGGGCCTCTTCGAAGACCTCGGCATGAAGTACATCGGCCCGATCGACGGGCACGATCTGGAGGCCGTCGAGGCGGCACTGTCCCAGGCCAAGAACTACAGCGGACCGGTGATTGTTCACGCGATGACTGAGAAGGGCCGCGGCTATGCGCCGGCCCGCGCCCACGAGGCGGACCAGTTCCATGCCGTGGGCGTGATTGATCCGGAGACCGGCGAGCCGGTTGAATCCGGCGGCCGGAAGTCGTGGACCTCCGTCTTCGCGGACGAGATCGCCGACATTGCCGACGAACGCCGGGACATTGTCGGCATCACCGGAGCCATGCTGATTCCGGTGGGCCTGCAGAAGTTCGCGTCCAAGCATCCGGAGCGCGTTTTCGACGTCGGAATTGCGGAGCAGCACGCGCTGACCAGCGCCGCCGGAATGGCCTACGGCGGGCTGCATCCGGTGGTGGCCCTCTACGCCACCTTCCTGAACCGCGCCTTCGACCAGCTGCTGATGGACGTGGCGCTGCACAAGGCCGGCGTCACCGTGGTGCTGGACCGCGCCGGGGTCACCGGGCCGGACGGACCGAGCCACCACGGCATGTGGGACATGGCGCTGCTGCAGATTGTGCCGGGCCTGCACCTGGCCGCGCCGCGGGACGCCGCCCGGCTGAAGGAAGAACTGCGCGAGGCGGTGGCCGTCAGCGACGCGCCTACCGTGGTCCGCTTCTCCAAGGGATCCGTGGGACCGGACGTGGAGGCCATCGAGCGGCTCAAGGACGGTGTGGACGTCCTGGCCCGCAGGCCATCCAACGGGACCATGCCGATGGATAACGACGTGCTGATCGTCAGCGTGGGCGCCATGAGCGAACTGGCGCTGGATGTCTCCAACCGTCTGGGCGCGCAGGGCATCAGCTCCACCGTGGTGGACCCCCGCTGGGTGCTGCCGGTGGCGCCGTCGCTGATTGGACTCGCCGCCCGGCACCGGATCGTGGTCGTGATTGAAGACGGCGTTCGCGCCGGCGGCGTAGGGTCCCGAATCCGCCAGGAAATGCGGGCGGCCGGCGTGGACACGGCGCTGAACGAAGTGGGGCTGCCGGTCGAGTTCCTGGCCCACGGCACCCGCGGCGAGGTGCTGGAACGCGTCGGCCTGACCGCGCAGCAGGTGGCCCAGGACACCGTCGCGCAGGTGCTGGGCACCAAGGTGCCGTTCGCCCGCCCGCTGCCGGGCCAAGAACTGCCGACCGGCCAGATTCCCAAGATCCAGTGACCGGGCGCATCCCCGCCCAGGCCCAGCCCGGCGACATGGTGGTGTTCCGCAATTGGAAGTACGACGGCGGCGCCCACTGGCTGGTGCCGGGCACCTATCTGGGTGCCGACTCGTTCGGCGACTGGATCTTCCAGCCCGCCGGCTCTTTGGTGGCCCGGCCCGGCGTCGCCTTCTACGCCGCATCCGACGCCGTGCAGTTCCTGCCCCGCGAGGGCAACTTCGTGGCGACGTTCTACGACGACGCTTATCCCGGCGACTTCCGCATCTACATAGACCTGGCCACCGGCATCCGGGTGGACCCGCTGCTACCGGCCGGCTGGGAAGTCCAGGTCACTGACATGGACCTTGATGTGATCCGGACTGCAGCCGGCCGTGTCTACATCGACGACGAGGACGAGTTCGCCGAACACCGCGTCACGATGGACTATCCGGCAGCGCTGGCCGAACAAATCCAGGCCAGCTGCCGCGCGCTCTACGGGCAAGTATTGGCACAGGCCGCGCCGTTCGACGGAACGGCCCTGACGTGGTTAAACAAAGGACGGACATGAGTTTTCTTCGGGTCTACAAAAAGAACGACGACGGTGGGCTGATCTTCCGGGAGGCATGGATCGACGAAGACTACGGCCAGTTCGTGGTCAACCACGGAACCGTCGGGCACCAGAGCACCACACAGGAGAGCAAGAATGTCACGGCGGAGGCCGCCGAGTCACTGATGGACGCCTTCGCCGCGCAGTGCGCGGAAGACGGTTACGCCGAGCTTGTGCCGGGGGAGCAGTCCTGGGTGGTGGCCCAGTATGCCTTGAAGACGGCTGCCGGCGGCGACCGCGACCGCTATCTGGAGGACAAGGCCAAACGCACCATCACGGAGTACTTCGCCTGGCGCGGGCTTGGCACCGTGGAGAAGACCGAGTTTGTCCCGCACAAGCTCAACATCTATGTGATGGCTCCTGACGCGGCCAAAGCCGTGACCGGTCTCAAAGTCTGCCTCCGCGAAGCCAAGCTGGACTACACCAAGCTCAGCATCGGCGTCGCGCCCCACGACAACCTGGCGGCCGTGAAGCAAAAGCATCCGCTGCCGGCCAAGACGGCCTTCAGCTTGGGCTGATACGGGCACTGGCGTCGGAGTTGGCTCAGCCGGGCTTACGTCGGCGCTGGCTTACCGGGTTGGCGCCGGCGCCTTGCCGCGCCGCGCTACCGCGGCTCCGTCGGAATTATGCCTGCAGCCAGGGCCGCCTGGCGGTAGACCGCGGCCAGGCTGGCCACGTTGTGGTGGGCATTGAGGCCGCTCGGATTCGGCACCGCCCAGAGCTCGGCGCCTCCCATCCTTTCCGGCTGGCGGCCCAGCTGTGCCTTGGGCCGCCCAAAGCCCACCCGGTAGGCGCTGATTCCCGCCACCGCCACCACCCGCGGATTGAGCGCTTCGATCATCTCCTCGAGCCGCCGGGCGCCAGCGCGCAGCTCGTCGGGCCCCAATTCGTCCGCCCGGGCCGTTGCCCGCGGGACAATGTTGGTGATGCCGACGCCGCGGGATATCAGATGGTCGCGGTCCTCCTCAGCCATTCCCTCGCCGGCGCGGATTAAATGATCGGTGATGCCGGCTGCAGCGAGGGCAGGATAGAACCGGTTGCCGGGGCGGGCGAAATGCGAGCCGGTGGCTGCCGACCACAGCCCGGGATTGATGCCCACGAACAGCAGGCGAAGGCCCGGGCCCAGGAGGTCGGGGACGAGTGCGTCCTGGAACGCGAGCAGTTCAGTTCTGGTGAAGGCCACCCCATCACTCTATTCACACGGTCGGGTCAAGCGCCCGGTCCTGCCGGTCGGCAACCGGGCTCGTTGCGCTGCCTCTTCAGGTGTAGAGGAGCATGGCGTCCGCGGCGGCACCGAGGTCGGTGAAGCCGCGTGATTCGTAGAGCCTGCGGCCGGGCGGATCGGCTGTGAGGCTGACGTAAGCGCCGCGGGGCGCGCGGGTGCGGATATCGTCGAGCAGGCTGTCGAGCACAGCGGCGCCAATGCCGCGCCGTTGATGGTCCGGCGGGGTAGCCATGTCGGCGATGAGGAAGTACCAACCTCCGTCTCCGATGACGCGACCCATCCCGACCGGTTCGCCGCCGGGACCGACCACATACCTGAACGACCATGACCCCGCGATCGCGGCCTCTGCCTGTTCCGGCGTCCTGAGCGAGAGCCCGCTGCCTGTTCTGAGCCGGATGTAGTCATCGACGGAGGGAGCGGCAGTAACAAGCTGATACGGAGAGCGAAGCGGCACCCTACAAGTTTAGTGGCTTTGCGTAAGCTAGAGGCCCGGCACCCGTGAAGCGGGGGTGCCGGGCCTCTAGCTGCGATCCTGCGGGCAGGACTGCTGGGTCAGTCGGTTCCGGCGTCGAACGCGGCGCGGTCCAGCGCCTCGTCGGCTGCACGGTCGGCCGCGTCCAGCGCTGCGGTGTCCGCGATCTCGGTGGCCCCGCCGGCTTCCAGCGCGCCGACCAGTTCGGCGGTCGGGCCGCCCACCAGGCCCAGCGCGGCGTACTGCTCCAGCCGGGAGCGGGAGTCGGCGATGTCCAGGTTGCGCATGGTCAGCTGGCCGATGCGGTCCAGCGGGCCGAAGGCGGCGTCGCCAACGCGCTCCATGGACAGCTTGTCCGGGTGGTAGCTCAGCGCCGGCCCGGTGGTGTCCAGGATGGTGTAGTCCTCGCCGCGGCGCAGGCGCAGGGTGACCTCGCCGGTGACCGCGGAGCCGACCCACTTCTGCAGCGACTCGCGCAGCATCAGCGACTGCGGGTCCAGCCAGCGGCCTTCGTACATCAGGCGGCCCAGTCGGCGGCCTTCCGCGTGGTAGTTCGCCACGGTGTCTTCGTTGTGGATGGCGTTGAGCAGCCGCTCGTAGGCGATGTGCAGCAGCGCCATGCCCGGTGCTTCGTAGATGCCGCGCGACTTGGCCTCGATGATCCGGTTCTCGATCTGGTCGGACATGCCCAGGCCGTGCCGGCCGCCGATGACGTTGGCCTCGTTGACCAGTGCGACGGCGTCGGCGAACTCGGTGCCGTTGATGGCCACCGGGCGGCCGGCCTCGAAGCGAATGGAAACGTCTTCAGTGGCGATCTCGACGTCTTCGCGCCAGAAGGCCACGCCCATGATCGGCTCGACGGCTTCCAGGCTGGTGCCCAGGTGCTCCAAGGTCTTGGCCTCGTGCGTGGCACCCCAGATGTTGGCGTCGGTGCTGTACGCCTTTTCGGCGGAGTCGCGGTACGGGAAGTTGTGCGCGGTCAGCCATTCGGACATCTCCTGGCGGCCACCCAGTTCGGAGACGAAGTGCGGGTCCAGCCACGGCTTGTAGATGCGCAGCCGCGGGTGGGCCAGCAGGCCGTAGCGGTAGAAACGCTCGATGTCGTTGCCCTTGTAGGTGGAGCCGTCGCCCCAGATGTCCACCCCGTCTTCGCGCATCGCGCGCACCAGCAGCGTGCCGGTCACGGCGCGGCCCAGCGGGGTGGTGTTGAAGTAGGAGCGTCCACCGCTGCGGATGTGGAAGGCGCCGCAGGCCAGCGCGGCCAAGCCTTCCTCCACCAATGCCGGCTTGCAGTCCACCAGGCGGGAGATGTCGGCGCCGTACTCGGCGGCGCGGCCGGGCACCGCGTCAATGTCGGGCTCGTCGTACTGGCCGAGGTCGGCCGTGTAGGTGCAGGGCACGGCTCCGCCGTCGCGCATCCACGCAACCGCAACGGACGTATCAAGTCCACCAGAGAAGGCGATGCCGACGCGTTCGCCGACGGGAAGGGAAGTCAGAACTTTGGCCATGGTTTCGATCATATGTGCAGCGGTACCTAAAGGCAGAAGCGGCAACGCCGACAGCGACTGCGTGACGTGCCGAAAATCACTGGCCCACAGCCTCCCCGGGTAGGATTTGAGGCGGGCCACACACCTCAAGGAAGAAGGATGTATCGATGGAATACCGCCGCCTGGGCAAGTCCGGACTGACTGTCTCCGCCGTGGGGCTCGGCTGCAACAACCTGGGCCGCTCGAATACTCCCACGGAGACCCAAGAGGGCACGAACACCGTGGTGCAGGCCGCGCTCGACGCCGGTGTGACCCTTTTCGATGTCGCCGACACCTACGGGAAGACCCCCGGCCTGAGCGAGGAGTTCCTAGGCAAGGCGCTCGGCGCCCGCCGCGACGACGTAGTGGTGGCCACCAAGTTCGGCATGGACATGCACGGCGCCAATGGCGAGGACTTCGGCGCACGCGGCTCACGGCGCTACATCGTCAGGGCCGCAGAGGCGTCCCTGCGCCGGCTGGGAACGGACTGGATCGACCTCTATCAGTTCCACACTCCTGACCCGATGACGCCGATCGAAGAAACGCTCGCTGCGCTGGATGATCTGGTCCGGGCCGGCAAGGTACGCTACATCGGCCATTCCAACCGGGCCGGCTGGCAGATCGCCGAAGCCGAGTTCGCGGCGCGCATGGGCGGCTACACGCCGTTCATCTCCAGCCAGAACCACTACAACCTGCTGGACCGTCGGGCGGAACTCGAAGTCACGCCCCCCGCCGAAGCATATGGGCTAGGGGTGCTGCCGTACTTCCCGCTGGCCAACGGACTGCTGACGGGCAAATACAAGGATGGGAAGGCGCCGGAGGGCAGCCGGCTGACTCACTCGCGCACCAACCTGCTCAAGGACGCCGACTGGGAGCAACTGGGCGCGTTCTCCCGCTTTGCCGCCGACCGCGGGCTGAAGGAGATCGAGGTGGCGTTCTCCTGGCTGGCCTCCCGGCCCTCCGTGGCGTCGGTGATCGCCGGTGCCACCAAACCGGAGCAGATCCGCCAGAACGCCGAATCGGCAGGCTGGCAGCCCACGGACGAAGACCTCGCCGAGCTGGACGGGATCTTCCCCACCGTGCCCAAGGCCGCGCTGTTCTAAACGGCGCGGTGGCTTGAGCCGCCTGAGCGGGCGGGGTGCCAGGCTTTCTGATGGCTGCTTGTGTTACGCCGGCCGCGGGATCGCGGGCGTAACACAAGCAACGCTTGCCCGGGGAGGGCAAGATGGGTGCAACGGCGGCCGCAAAGTCGCGGGCGCCGATCTCCCGTTGCATGACCTGCCGAACCGCGCACCCAGCAGCGCTGTGCGTTGTCCGAAGGTCGTCTGCCGTGACGAAAGTGAAGTCCATGAGCCAACTGACCGACCTGCTCGCCTCCCTGTCCACCGGACGGATCGAGCTGATCGACTTGACCAACAAGCTGTCCGCCCAGACGCCCACGCTGCGGCTGCCGGACCCGTTCGCGAACCTGATCGACTTCAGCCTCGAGGAAATCGCGGCGTATGACGACCGCGGCCCCATGTGGAAGCACCAGAACATCCACACCGGCGAGCACATCGGCACGCACATCGATGCGCCCATCCACTGGGCCACCGGGCGGGAAGGCGACGACGTCGCCCAGTTGCCGTTGCCGCGGCTGGTGGGCCCCGCCGTCGTGCTTGATTTCTCCGCCGAAGCAGCCGGGGACCCGGACTTCCTGCTGGATGTCCACCACGTCCGGGCGTGGGAGGATCAGCACGGGCCCATTCCGGACAACGCGTGGGTGCTCTTCCGCACCGGCTGGGATGCCTACGCCCAGGACCAGGAGAAGTTCCTCAACGCGGACGACGCCGGTTCCCACACTCCGGGGTTCACCGTTGAGTGCGCGCGGTGGCTGGCCGAGGAGACGAAGATTTCCGGCGTGGGTGTGGAGACGGTTGGGATCGATGCCGGCAACGCGGGTGCGCTGGATCCGATCTTCCCGATGCACCACTACCTGATGGGCAACAACAAATACGGCATCACCTCGCTGCAGAACCTGGCCCAGCTGCCCACCACCGGCGCCGTGATCGTGGTGGCGCCGCTGCCGATCGTCGGCGGCACGGGCAGCCCCGCCCGGATCTTCGCCATGGTCGAGCGGTAAGGGCCGGCGGTTCCCCGATCCGGCCAGCCCTGCGTCGGCCAGCCCACGTTTGGTCTTCAGCTTCACGCATCCTGAAAGAGAGTGCCCGCATGCACGCGCCCCGCAGCATCGCCGAACTAGTCGGCCAGACCTTGGCCGGGCTCGGCCCCGGACACGCCTTCGGTGTGGTGGGGAGCGGCAATTTCGCGGTCACTAACGCGCTGAAGGCCGCCGGCGTGCCGTTCACCGCCAGCCGGCATGAAGGCGGGGCGGCCACCATGGCGGACGCGTACTCCAGGATGTCCGGCAGGCTCGGCATAGTCTCCGTACACCAAGGCTGCGGACTGACCAACGCCGCCACCGGCATCGGCGAGGCGGCCAAGTCCCGGACGCCAATGCTGGTGCTGGCCGCCGAAACCGCCGGTGCGGCGGTCCGCTCCAACTTCGCCATGGACCAGCCGGGTTTTGCCCGCAGCGTGGGCGCAGTGTCCGAGCGGGTGCATTCGGCGGACAGCGCCGTCGCGGACACCGTCCGGGCTTACCGCACGGCCGTGAACGAACGCCGCACCGTGGTGCTGAACCTGCCGCTGGACGTGCAGGCCCAGCCGGCGCCCGCGCCCGCGTCCACGGCGGTCGGCCCGGCCGGCACGGTCTCCGCAGCGCAACCGGTCCGGCCGGCGCCTGCCGCCGCCGAAGCCCTCGCCGACCTGATCGCCGCAGCGGAACGTCCGGTCTTTGTGGCCGGCCGCGGCGCGCGCGAGGCAGGCCACCAGCTGCGGGCCCTGGCTGCCCACGCCGGCGCCTTGCTGGCCACGTCGGCCGTGGCCAAGGGGCTCTTCAACGGCGAGCCCTTCTCGCTGGGCATCTCCGGCGGCTTCTCCTCCCCGGTGGCCGCGGAACTGATCTCGGAAGCTGACCTGATTGTTGGTTTCGGCTGCACGCTGAACATGTGGACCATGCGCCAGGGGGCGTTGATCGGCCCCGGCGCCAAGGTGGCGCAGGTGGACGTGGAGGACTCCGCCCTCGGCGCCAACCGGCCGGTGGATCTCGGCATCATGGGGGACAGCGGGCAGACGGCCGACGCGGTGCTGGACATCCTCCGCGGACGTGGCCCGGCAGCCGCCAAGTACCGGACCGGGCCGGTCCGGGAGCGCATCAGCGGCCGCGTCCGCTGGCAGGACGTTCCCCTCGATGACCTGTCCACTGAGGACCGAATCGACCCGCGGCTGCTGACCGCCCGGCTGGACCAACTGCTGCCCCCCGACCGCATCGTTTCCGTCGATTCCGGCAACTTCATGGGTTATCCCAGCCAGTACCTGGAGGTTCCCGACGAGTTCGGCTTCTGCTTCACCCAGGCGTTCCAATCGATCGGCCTGGGACTGGCCACCTCGATCGGCGCCGCTCTGGCGCGGACGGACCGGCTGCCCGTCCTTGGCACCGGCGACGGCGGCTTCCTGATGTCGATCACGGAGCTGGAGACCGCCGTGCGGCTCGGCCTGCCGCTGGTGGTGATCGTCTACAACGACGCCGCCTACAGTGCCGAAGTGCACCACTTCGGCAACAACGACGGCGGTGCTCCCGTCGACCTGTCAACGGTCACCTTCCCGGACACGGACATCGCCGCGATCGCCCGCGGCTTCGGCGCGGACGGAATCACCGTGCGGACACTGGATGACCTCGCCGGCGTGTCCGCGTGGCTGGCGTCCTCGCCCGCCCGGCCCTTGGTCATCGACGCCAAGATCGCCTCCGACGGCGGCTCCTGGTGGCTGGCCGAGGCGTTCAAAGGGCACTGAGGGAATCAGACGGTGACGGTGATCCAGTCGCCGTCGATGGCGGCGGCGTAGCGGGGGAGCGGAGCCGGCGCGGGGCCACCGGTCACCGTGCCGTCGTCGAGCGCGAAGGTGGAGTTATGGCACGGACAGGAGAAATCGCTGTCCGTGGCGGTCACGGCGCAGCCTTGATGCGTGCACACCGCGCTGTAGGCGAGCACCGTCGTTTCATCGGGACGGTAGATGAGGATCTTCTGCCCCTCGGCTTCACCGCTGGCGCTGCCGCCTACCGGCACGTCGCTGAGCTTACCCACGCGGGTCGGCGTTCCATCGGTGGCGACGGGCGCAGCGGGAGCGCCTTGCGCGCCGGTGAAGTCCTGGAACGGAGAGCAGGCCGTCAGCGCGCCCACGGTACCCGCGGCGGTAGTGACGGTGAGTAGGGCTCGGCGTGACGGCGGGGAGGAGGTCATGTCCATTATTGTTCAGGATGTTCCTTGGAAGTTTCTAACCGAACCGCCGAAGCAGATGACGCAGCGCCGCAATCACACACTGACCGTGATCCAATCGCCGTCGATGGCGGCGGCAAAGCGTTGCAGCGGTTTCGGTGCGGGTCCGTCCAGCACCGTGCCATCCTGGGCGCTGTAAACAGAGCCATGGCAGGGACAATGGAACTCGGCACCCGCTGGCGCCACCGTGCAGCCCTGGTGCGTGCAGATGGCGCTAAAGGCCTCCACCGTTTCCTCCGCCGGACGGTAGACCAGCACTTTCTGTCCGTTGGCCTCGCCGCTGGCGCTGTCCCCGACGGCAACATCCGCGAGCTTCAGGACCTGTACCGGTGTGCCGCCGGAAGCTTCCGGCACCGGAGGTCCGCCGGATTGTCCGCTGTCCCCGGTCGCGGACTGGCCGCTGCCGCCTGTCGACGGGGCGCAAGCGGCCAGGACACAGGCAGAGCAGGCCGCCGCGGAAACACCGAGCAGTGAGCGCCTGGTGGGACTGACATCGAGACTCATGGGCTGGACCTTCCCCAACGCAACGTGCCGGATACCGATTGGTGACGGCGGGATGTTCCGTGGAGAGCGGGCTGTGCCCGAAAACAGGGCAGTGTGTGGAGGCGCCTCGGCCCCGGCGTACCCCGCCGTCATCCATAAAGACGTGTGAGTCGGCCGGGAGGTTCATTGCCCGGCCCGTCATCCAGCCGAAGATACCCAGGAGCCGTAATTCTCCTGCCGTAGAAATCAAGTCTCATGCTCTGAGAGTCAAGTCGAAAGGCGCCGGTCCCCCATACTCTGATGCTCATCAACTAAACGATTCAACAGCGAGGAGCAATACGTGGCCGCAGAGTTTGCTGATGTGGTGCTGGTCAACGGCATGATTGAGACCCTCGATGCGGACACGCCTCGCGCCACGGCCATGGCGGTCCGGGGCGGCGTCATCCAGGCAATAGGTGAGCGGGCCGAGGAACTGCGCGGGCCGGAGACCCTCATCGTCGATCTAGACGGCGCCTTCGTGATGCCCGGCCTGATGGATGTCCACAACCACCATATGATCGCCGGTCAGATGGACCTGTTTGAATTGGACGCGCCTCCTACGCTTGACCTGGACGGCTTCCTGGCAGCGATTGCCTCCTACGCGGCCGGACTTGAACCGGACGAATGGGTGGTCGGCGGCAGCTGGGGATCCGGCTTGATGAACGAAATGAACTCGGCGGACGCGCTGGCACGGCTGGATGCGGCAACGGGCGGCCGTCCTGCCCTGCTCAAAGACGATTCGAAGCACAACCGGTGGGCAAATTCGCGGGCCTTGGAGCTGGCCGGCATTGAGGCCGCCACGCCCGACCCCGAGGGTGGGCAGATTCTCCGTAATGAGTCCGGGGCGGCCACCGGGGTATTGATCGAGGCCGGCGGTGTGATCGTGGAGCAGACGCTGGCCCGCCTGCAGCCGGTGAGCACAGAGCAGTTGGCGCAGGCGGCCGCGCGCGGTATAGAGATCCTGCATTCCTACGGGGTCACGGGGTTCCAGGACGCGGCTGCCTCGCTCCCGCTGATGCGTGCGCTCAAACAGCTTGATGAGGACGGCCAGCTGCACGCCTGGGTGGTGTCCTCCATGCAAGCCAACGACTTCATTTTCGGCACCCAGCCATTGGGCGAGGGGATCATCGCCCACCGCGAAGAGACCCGTTCGCGCCATCACCGGCCGGACTTCATCAAGATTTTCCTCGACGGCGTTCCCCCGGCAGGCACGGCAGCCTTCATCGAGCCCTATCTGCCGGTGGCCGGATTTCCGGAGTGCCACTGCGGCGGGACCACGATGGATCCGGCGGAGTTGGAAGAATGGCTGATGAGTACGGCCGCCCGGGGAATCTCCGCCAAGATCCACTGCACCGGCGATGCCTCGGTCCGGCTGGTCCTGGACACCGTCGAAAAGGTGCGGGCCGCGGGCTACACCGAGCCAAAATACCACATCGCGCACGGACAGTTCGTGCATCCGGACGATATTGGCCGCTTTGCGCAGCTGGACGTTACCGCCGATATCTCACCATCGCTGTGGTTCCCCGGGGTGATCTCCGAGGCGATCGCCGCGGTGCTGCCCGCGGAGCGCGCGTCGCAGATGCAGCCGAATCGGAGCCTGCTTGACGCAGGTGCCCGGATCGCCGGCGGTTCGGACTGGCCGGTCAGCGTCTCGCCGAACGCGTGGGAAGGCATCTACGGTCTGGTAACCAGGCAAGACCCCACCGGCCAATTTCCGGGAACGCTGTGGAAAGAGCAAGCCATCACCTTGGATGAGGCCGTCCGCATCTACACGACGGCCAGTGCCGGAGCGATGGGCCTCGATGATGTCACCGGCTCGCTGGTGCCGGGTAAGTCCGCCGACTTCATTGTGCTGACGAACAACCCCTACGACGTACCCGTGGACGAGGTGCGCCACATCAGCGCACGGCAGACCTGGTTTGCCGGACGCAAGGTCTACGACGCCGCTGCATCCGATTCCGCTCCGACGGAAGCCGAAAAGGCTAACGCCTGACCCCTGCGTTCCGCTCATCCGCATGGACCACCCTGATGGCTTCGGCCGGGCCTGCGGGCCGAAGCCATCAGCTCTTCCACCCAATCCGAAAGGACACTCATGTCCGTAACCCTGACTTCCGCGCGCCCTGCCGCTGGCACGGACCGCGGAATCTACACCTACATAGCCGTTTTCAGCGCCGTCTTGTACATGGTGCTGCTGATCGCCCCGGTGATCGCGGGCAAGCTGATCGCGCAGTTCGGTCTGACGCCCACTGAGCTGGGCATGCTGTTCTCGCTCGAGCTGGGCGCCTTCAGTCTCGCCACGGTGCCGGCCTACCTGTGGCTGAACCGGTTGAACCTGAGGACCGTCACCTACGTTTGCGCCGCCGTCGCCATTGCGGGCAACCTGGCGTCCGGCTTCCTGGACAGCTTCGCGCTGCTGGTGGTCGCTCGTGTGATTACATCGCTGGCGGCCGGATCCATCACGGTCATCATCCTCACCCTCAGCGGTAAGACTGCCAACCCCAGCCGCGGTTTCGGCGTCTTTGTGGTGTTCCAACTGTTGACGGGGGCCGTGATTCTGTTCGCGTTCCCGGTTTTGTATGCCGACGCGAACGTCTCCGCCATCTACTGGACCATGGCCGCCCTCACCGCCTGCTGCCTGCCCGTGGTGCGGATGATCGACGGCGACATGCTGCGCCGTCCCGCAGCGGCAGCGAGTATCCATGCGGCGGCGGATTCAGCGGCTGCGGACAAGGAACCCGCGCGCGCAGGCTCCAAGCTGAAGTTCGTGATCGGCCTGGCGGCCGTGCTGCTGTTCTACATCGGCCTCAGCGGAGTGTGGTCCTTCATGGCGCAGATTTCGGGCGGCGCGGGCATCGATCTCTCCACCTCCAGCCTGGTCCTGGCCATCGCCACGATTCCGGGCATCGCGGCGCCGCTGGTGGCAACCTTCCTGGGCGACAGCCCGAAGCGCAAGTGGTTCCTGCTGACTGGCTACCTCGCGCTGGGCGGCAGCGTGGCGCTGCTGTTCGGGGCCCCGGGACTCATTCGGTTCGCGCTTGCCGCGCTGATCTTCAAGTTCGCCTGGACCTTCATCCTGCCGTATCTGCTCGCATCCCTGTCTGACATCGGCGGCAGCCACGTGATGAACTCGACCAACCTGATGATCGGTACAGGCTTCGCCATCGGGCCCGTGGTCAGCGGCATGCTGATCGAGTCCTCCGGCGGCGGCTTTGGCGGCATGCTGCTGCTGGCGGTCATCGCGGTGCTGGTTTCGATGGGATGCGCCATGGCCATCCAGCGCCCGGCCCGCTCCTGACCGAAACACGCCGGCACACCTCGCCGCTGGCAGTTGCCGGCGGCGAGGCGTTCCGCACGCGCTAGCTGTCGGCGTGGAACTTCCGGCCGTTGACCCGTTCGGAGGCACCGGCGCGGTCCAAGTAGGGGGTGATGCCGCCCAGGTGCAGCGGCCAGCCGGCGCCCATGATCATGCACAGGTCGATGTCCTGGGGCGCGGCGACTACGCCTTCGTCCAGCATGAGCCCGATTTCCTCGGCCAGTGCGTCCTGGGTGCGGCGGAGCAGCTGCTCGGAGCTGCTGGGGGAGTCGCCGAATTCCAGCAGCGCGAGGGTGGCCTCCGGGATGACCTGCCGGCCGTCCTCGTCCGCCACCCAGAGGGACTTGATGCCGTTGTCGATGAGCCGCTGCTGATTGGCCGAGACCCGGAACCGTTCGCCAAACGCGGCATGCTGGGCCACCGGGATGCCGACCATGGCCAACAGGGTGAACGGCGTCATCGGCAGGCCCATCGGCTTGAGCGCGTTGTCGGCTACGTCGGCGGGGGTGCCTTCGTCGAACGCGTTCGCCACCTCGCCCATCATCCGCAGCAGCACGCGGTTCACCACGAAGGCTGCGGCGTCCTGGACCAGCACGGTGGTCTTCTTGAGCGCCTTGCCCAGCACGAACGCGGTGGAGAGGACCTCGTCGCTGGTCTTCGGGGCGCGCACAATTTCCAGCAGCGGCATGACGGCCACCGGGTTGAAGAAGTGGAAACCGACCACGCGTTCCGGGTGCAGCAGGTCCGCCGCCATCTCGGTGACGGAGAGCGAGGAGGTGTTGGTGGCAAGGATGCAGTCCTCGGAGACCACCGCTTCCACCTCGGCGAAGACCTGCTTCTTGACAGAGAGTTCCTCGAAGACGGCCTCGATCACGAAGTCGGCGTCCGCGAAGGCTTCCTTGGAGACCGAGCCGGTGACCAGGGCTTTGGTGCGGTTGGCCGCATCGGCGGAGATGCGTTTTTTGGCCAGCAGCTTGTCCACTTCGGCATGGACGTAGCCCACGCCCTTGTCCACCCGGGCCTGGTCGATGTCCGTCATGACCACCGGTACCTTCAGCTGGCGGGCGAACAGCAGGGCCAGTTGGCTGGCCATCAGGCCGGCGCCGACCACGCCCACCTTGGTGACAGGCCGGGCCAGCTGCGGGTCCGGCGCGCCGGCGGGGCGCTTGGAGCGCTTTTGCACCAGCTCAAGGAAGGCGTAGACGGTGTCCCGGAAGTGCGGGGTCTGCATCAGCTCCGCGAGCGCTTCGACTTCCAGGTCGGCGGATTCCTGCTGGCTCTTGCCGCGGCCGGCTTCCATCACGTCCAGCACCTTGGCCGGTGCGGGCGCGGCGTTGGCGGTCTTCGCTTCAATGAAGGCGCGCCCGGTGGCGATGGCCTGGTCCCAGTCCGTTTCCGTGGCGGCGGACTGCTCGGCGCGGCGGATTGCCACCTGCCGGCGGGCGTCGTCGTCGTTCAGGATCCGGGCGGCCCATGCCAGCGACTGCTCCAGGAAGTCCGCCGGCTCGAATAAGGCGTCGGCGATGCCGAGTTGGTGGGCGGCTGTGCCGTTGAGCGTCTTGTTGTTGCTCAGCGGGTTCTCGATCATCACCTTGACCGCGTTGGCCGGGCCGATCAGCCGCGGCAGGCGGTAGACGCCGCCCCAGCCGGGGATCAGGCCGAGGAAGGCTTCCGGCAGCGAGATGCCGTTGGCGCCGTCGGAGACCGTGCGGTAGTCGGCGGCCAACGCGATTTCCAGCCCGCCGCCCATCGCCGCACCGTTGATGAAGGCGAAGGTCGGCACCCCCATAGACGCGAGCGTGGCGTAGGCGTCATGGCCTAGCCGGGCCATGGCCCGCCCGTCTTCGGGGTCGGCGAGCTTCCCCACGCTGCCCAGGTCTGCACCGGCCACGAGGTAGTACGGCTTGCCGGTGACGGCGACGGCGCAGATCCCGCCGGCAGCGGCCCGGGCCTTGAGCCCTTCGAGCGCGGTGCCCAGCTCCACCAGGGTGTTCGGTCCCAGCGTGGTGGGCTTGCGGTGGTCCAGGTCGTTGTCCAGGGTCAGCAGTGCCAAAGTCCCGGCCCCTGGCAGCTCCACGTCCCGGACATAGGAGTGGGTGACTGTCTCGTCCGCGAACTTGGCGGCCAAGGCGGTGAAATCGGCGGCGGTCATGCGAGGTCCTCTCCTGCGGAAACGGCGGCGGTCGCGGCAGCGGTCTGGTGGTTGCGGCCCGAGTAGTTTGCGTGGTGCGGGTTCTCCCAGATTACGGTCCCGCCCATGCCCAGCCCGATGCACATGGTAGTCAGCCCGTACCGAACCGACGGGTCGTCGTGGAACTGGCGGGCCAACTGGGTCATCAGCCGCACTCCGGAGGCGGCCAGCGGATGCCCGACGGCGATGGCTCCGCCGAAGCGGTTGACCCGGGGATCGTCGTCGGCAATGCCGTAGTGATCCAAGAACGAGAGGACCTGTACCGCGAAGGCCTCGTTGATCTCGAACAGGCCGATATCCGCGATGTCCAGGCCGGCCATCTTCAGGGCCTTCTCGGTGGCAGGGACGGGCCCGATGCCCATCACCTCGGGCTCCACTCCGGCGAAGGCGTAGGAGACCAGCCGCATCTTCACGGGAAGGCCCAGCTCCGCGGCGGCTTCCGCGGAGGCCAGCAGCGAGGCCGTGGCGCCGTCGTTCAGGCCGGCGGCATTGCCGGCGGTGACCCTGCCGTGCGGACGGAACGGGGTGCGCAGCCCGGCCAGGTCCTCGCGGGTGGTGCCCGGACGCGGCGGCTCGTCGGCGCTGTGCAGCGACCACCCCTCGCCCGGCTTCCGGCCGGCCACCGGCACCAGGTCGGGTTGGATCTTGCCGTCCTGGTAGGCGGCGGCGAGCTTGGCCTGGCTGGCCGCGGCGTAGGCATCGGCGCGGTCCTTGGTGATGGCGGGAAAGCGGTCGTGCAGGTTTTCCGCAGTGTTGCCCATATTCAGCGCGGCGGGGTCCACCAAGCGCTCGCTGGCAAACCGCGGGTTCGGATCCACGCCCTGGCCCATCGGATGGTTCCCCATGTGTTCCACGCCGCCGGCCACCACCACGTCGTAGGCGCCGAAGGCGATGCCGCCGGCCGTCGTCGTCACCGCCGTCATCGCTCCGGCGCACATCCGGTCGATCGCGAAGCCGGGCACCGAACGGGGCAGCCCGGCAAGCAGCGCCGCGGTACGGCCGATGGTCAGGCCCTGGTCGCCGGTCTGCGTTGTGGCGGCGATGGCCACGTCATCGATGCGCTCGGGCGGCAGCGACGGGTTGCGGCGAAGCAGTTCACGGACGCATTTGACCACCAGGTCGTCGGCCCGGGTGCCGGCGTGGATGCCCTTCTCACCCGCTTTGCCGAACGGAGTGCGGACGCCGTCGACGAAGACGACGTCACGCAGGGCACGGGGCGCGGACGTAGGGCTCACTGGAACCTCCATGAGAAGTGCGACACAGTACAAGCCACATGTTACCCGCGGGTAACTTAGCCAGCAAGTGGAAGCTGCTGCTTCATAAGCGTTGACTTATATAAGTAGGGGCTTGTATTCTCGCCCTGTGCACGCGTTTGATGTCCTCGGCGATCCGGTCCGCCGCCGCATTCTGGAACTGCTCGCCGACGGGGAGCAAACCTCCGGGGCGGTGACGGCGATGGTTGCCGACGAGTTCGGCATCAGCCAGCCCGCCGTCTCCCAGCACCTGCGGGTGCTGCGGGAGAGCGGGTTCGCACGCGTGCGGGCCGAAGGGACCCGCCGCATCTACGCCGTCTCCGCCGAGCCCCTGCGCGGAGTGGACGACTGGCTGGAGAGGTTCCGCCACACCTGGCAGCCGCGGCTTGACGCCCTTGCCACCGAGATTGCCCGCGGCAAGCGGGCTCGACGTACCGAGCAAGAGACTGAGCACGAGGAGACACCATGAGCACCATCGACGAGACCACCGCCGCGGCCACCGACCGGCACCTGGCCATCGAAGACCGCGACGGGACGCGGGCGTACATTGCCACCATCTCCCGCACCTACCCGACCACCACCGTGGACCTGTGGGACGCGGTGACGACGCCCGAGCGGATCCGCCGCTGGTTCACCCCGGTGACCGGAGACCTGCGCCTGGGTGGACGCTACCAGCTCGAGGGCAACGCCTCGGGCGAGGTGACGGCCTGCGACGCCCCGCGCTCCTTCGCCGCCACGTGGGAGTTCGGCGGCGGGATCTCCTGGATCGCGGTCCGCGTCGATGAGGCGGAGGGTGGGGCGAAATTCACGCTTGAGCACACCGCACACGCCACGGAGGGGAGCACGGAGTTTTGGGACACCTACGGGCCGGGCGCAACCGGCGTGGGCTGGGACCTCGGGATGCTCGGGCTGGCCTTGCACCTGGAGAAGCCGGAGGCACAGCGGTCCATCGAGGACGAAGAAGCGTGGGCGGGCTCTGCGGAGGGCCGGGCGTTCATCAAGGCCGCCAGCGCAGCTTGGGGCGAAACCAGCATGGCCGTGGGCACACCCCGCGAGGCCGCGCTCGCAGCCGCCGAGCGCACCACACGGTTCTACACCGGCAGCTGATCGGGTTCCGCAGCTAGGCGGTCGCGTACAGCCGGGTGACCGCATCCACCAAGTCGTCCAGGCCGTTGGGCCGCTCATTGTGCCGCCAGGCGAGCCTGACGGCGATGCGGGGACCGTCCTTGATGGGCCGGTAGGAGACGCCGGGGCGAACGTGATGGTGCGCGGTAGCCTCCGCGGTGGTTCCCACGCCGCGCCCGGCGGCAACGGCGTCGAGCCAGTTGTCCACGTCGGAGGATTCGAGGAACCGGGGCGGATGGTCGGCGCCAATCCAGAGCCGGCTGCTGGTAGTGCCGACCCGCGGATCGATGATCACGGTCCGGTCGGCTATCTCGGCCATGCTCAGCTGCCGCCGCCGCGACCAGTGCGGGTCGTCTGAGGCGAAGGCCACCAGCCGGCGTTCCAGTCCCACCACCAGGGAGTCGAAGCGCTTCTCATCGACCGGCTGCCGCACGATCGCCACGTCGCACAGGCCCTCGGCCAGGCCGGCGGTGGGCGAGTTGTGCCGGACCAGGTCCAGGTCGATGGATTCGTGCTGCCTGGCCCAGTCCCGCTGCAGGCGCGTGGTGTGCCGCCCCAAGGCCGCCCAGGCATATCCCAGCCGCAAGATCCCGTGGCGCGAGGTGAGGAACTGGGTGAACCGGTCCGCCTCGGACAGTACCCGGCGTGCCTGCGGTAGGAGTTGTTGTCCGGTGCTGGTCAGCTCGCACCCGCGAGGGACTCGCCGCAAGAGCGTGTCTCCGGCGGTCTTCTCCAAGGCCGCGATGGTGCGCGAGACAGCCGCCTGCGAGACGTGCAGTTGAGCCGCTGCCTCAGTGAACGAACCAGCCTCGGCGGCTGTCAGGAAAAACCGCAGTTCCCGCAGGTTCCAGTCCATGACCCAAGCGTATGGCAATGCCGAAACATGCACTAGGCTCATGCGGTCGCGGATACCTACTGTGGGCGTATGGACAAGATCGGAACGGCCGCCCCCGGCCGCAACGCTGCAGGAGCGGGCCAGCAGCTCAATGCCGAGACCGCAACCGCACCTCAGCGCAACGCCGGGATCGCCATGATGCTGGCTAGTTCGGCGTCGAACCAGACGGGGGCCGCGCTGGGTGCCTTGGCGTTCCCGGCGATCGGCCCGGTCGGCGTGGTTGCGGTCCGCCAGATCGTCACCGCACTGGTCCTGGCGCCGATCGTGCGGCCAAAATTCCGCGGCTTGGGCAAGGCACAGTGGTGGCCGCTCCTCGGCCTGATGCTGGTGTTCAGCGTGATGAACCTTAGCCTGTATGCGGCTATCGACCGCATCGGCATTGGCCTGGCCGTTACCCTCGAGTTTCTCGGCCCGCTCACCGTGGCGATCGCCAGCTCACGGCGCGTGCTCGACATTGCCTGTGCCGTCCTGGCCGGTGTCGGCGTGGTGGTATTGACTGATCCCGGCTCCGGCAACAGCGACCTCATCGGCATGGGGCTGGCCCTGCTGGCCGCGGCGGCCTGGGGCTGCTACATCCTGCTCAACCGCACGCTCGGCCAGCGGCTTCCCGGGCTCCAAGGAACCGCGGCGGCCAGCCTGTTGACCGCCGCCGCCTGGACGCCGATCGCCGCGTTCTGGTTCGCCGTGCACGTCCCCACGGCTGGAGCCCTGGCCCTCGCGGCCGTTTGCGGGCTGATGTCCTCGATCGTGCCCTATGCCACGGACTTGCTCGCCCTGCGCCGGGTGCCTACGCCGTTGTTCGGCACCTTCACCAGCATCAATCCGGTCTGGGCGGCCCTGGCCGGATGGCTCGTGCTCCACCAGGCGCTCCGTCTGAACGAATGGGCTGGCATCGGCCTGATCGTGGTCAGCAACGTGGTGGCTTCCGCGCGCGGTTTGGCGGTGTCCGCAGACCGGCCCCAGGACAGCGCGGGACCAGCACAGGAGCGACCATGCCGGGAGGGACACGGCCGGAAAACACGGACAGTGCCGCCCGCGGAGCGGTCAGGCGGGGGAGCGCCGTTCGCGCCGGCGCCGGCGGATGGTGCCGGAAGCGGCGCCGACGGACGTGGCGGTCGCCGCGGCGGGGGCTGACGGCGCGGCTGCACCGGCCACAGCGCCGGAGGAAGACCGCCGCCGCACCGAGGTGCGGGCACCGTCGTCGCTGGTGTCTTTCGGCTGCTCCTCGCGTTCCTTCACCGCCAGCGGCTCCGGGTTGGCGTAGGCTTCGGCCAGCAGGCCGGCGGTGAGCCGGCGCTGCCAGGACCGGGCGCCGAGCTCTTCCAGGGCGGCGTCCACGGTCTGTTCCGTGATGGGCTCCGGTGGACGCCACGCGGTGCGGCGCAGGTAGTCGGGGGTGAGCAGGTTTTCCACCGGCATGTCCAACTGCTCGGCGAGGGTGGCCAAGCGGGGCCGGACGGTTTGCAGCCGGGCCGCGGCGGCCGGGTCCTTGTCCGCCCAGGAGCGCGGCGGCGGGGGAGCGTTGGTGGGCAGGTGCAGCGGAGGCAGTTCCATCTGGTTCCGGGCAATCGCAATGCAGCGCAGCCAGCGCGGTGCTTCACGCTGGGCCGCCCGCCCGTGGAAGCCGTGGGTCTCCAGCAGTTGCGGGACGGTGGCCGGCATGGCCTTGGCAGCGGCGACGACGGCGGAGTCCGGAATCAGCCTTCCCGGGGCAACGTCGCGCTTGGCGGCCAGGGCTTCACGTTCGGTCCAGAGTTCGCGCACGGCGGCCAGCTGCCGACGGTCGCGGATCTGGTGCAGGCCGGAGGTGCGCCGCCACGGATCTACGCGCGGCGGCGACGGCGGTGCGGTGCGGACGGCCTCAAACTCCTCCAACGCGTAGTCGAGCTTGCCGGCGTCCTGCAGCTTGGCGATCAAGGCCTCGCGGAGCTCGACCAGCACCTCGACGTCGAGGGCCGCATACCGAAGCCAAGGCTCGGGCAAGGGGCGCGTGGACCAGTCGGCGGCGGAATGCTCCTTGGCCAGGGTGAAGCCGAGCAGCGATTCGATCACAGCGGCCAGTCCCACTCGGGGCATCCCGGCGAGCCGGGCGGCCAGTTCGGTGTCGAAGAGTTTGTCCGGCCACATGCCCAGTTCGGACAGGCACGGCAGGTCTTGGGTGGCGGCGTGCAGGATCCATTCGACGCCGCGCAGCGAATCGTTGAGCAGCTTGAGGTCGCTGAACGGCTCGGGGTCGATCAGCCAGGTGCCGGCTCCCTCGCGCCGCAACTGGACCAGGAACGCCCGCTGTCCATAGCGGAAGCCGGAGGCCCGCTCGGCATCGATGGCGACCGGTCCGGTCCCCGCCGCCAGCGCGTCGGCAGCACGTTGCAGTCCTGATTCGGTGGCGATGACCAAGGGGACGCCTTCGCGCGGCGCATCGAGGTGGATCAGCTCGGGAGCCTGCTCCTGGGGTTCTGCGGCGTCGTTGGAAGTGCTCTGGTCTGGGCCGTTGTGCCCGGACGCGTCCGAAGTCAAGGAGCTCATGATCCGTTCAGTTTAGGCCAGCAGTATGCGCAGGGCCGAATATATGAGACCGGGAACATTCGTGTTGCCCGCCCGGCGGCGGTTTCGCCGGGTTCGGCGGTTCCGGATAGTGCTCGAAATCCAGCTCCTCCGGTGCGGTCTCTAGGAAAGACGTTCCTCTCGTTATTGCTGCGGAGAGATGGCCGAGGGGGTGCTTGTTGATCATCTGGGGTCTGCGGCTTTGACGGCCGGTCCGGGCTACTCCACGAGCTTGCCGGCTATTGAGTCGTCGGCGTCGGCTCGGCTAGGGACCGGAAGGAGTCCGGGGCGGGGGTTAGGGCTTCGAAGCTGACTCCGCCAGCTGCCGACCTGTTATCGGAGCGTTTATATGCAGCAGTGGCTGGTCCCTACGACACGCAGCGCACCTTGAATCACTCATTCAGCGAAGTTGATGATGTTTCCGCTCATGGGCAGTTCGTCGGTGCGTGGTTGCACGGTAGCCAGATGGTCGGCGAAGAACTTTCCGGTGATGTAGTCATCAGCGGCCAGCATCAACTCCGGATTGAGAAAACCTGCATAGGAGAAGCTGTCAAGGACGTAGGGAACGGCGTCGGCCCCAATCAGGCTGGGATCGTTCATGAGCTGAAAATGCAGATGGGCCGCGTTGGAATTCCCTGTGTTGCCCAGCTTGGCGATGACCTGCCCTGCCTTGACTTGGTCACCGGGTTTGACCAGCAGCGACCCTTTCTGCAGGTGGGCATACATGGCCCAGACACCGCCGCCAAGATCCTGCACAATGTGGTTTCCATCAACGGTTTCCACGGTGATCTGCTTGCGCAATTCAGGGTCACTGGCTGGCAGGACACCGGGTGTGTTGGCTTCAAGCGTGTCAAGCGTTGATGAGATGGTGCCATCTGCCACGGCATGGATTTCCTGACCATAGCTAAGGTAGCTTTCGTTCTTTGTTTTGTCTCCGGAGACGAACTCGCCGTCGTCGTTGGTCCGCATCCAGTCGATGGCCAGGCGTTGGCTGTTGGAAAGCTTGCCGTTCAGGGGCGAGAGGGACGGGACGTGGGGGAATCCGACGTCACAGCAACCGTTTTGAGCCACCCAGTTGGTGCCCCTGACCGGCGGGGAAATCACCCGGGCAGTTCCGGCCGAGATGTTCACGGGCGTCACCAGGTAATCGACGTCCGAGGGCTCCATGGTGCCTGGATTGGCGGCCGCCCGCAGGTACACGTGGTGCAGGACCATTTTCGGGGCGTCGGCCAGGCTGTCGAAGGACAGGTGGACCAACAATGCCCGGGATTCCTGCGCCGCGATCTTGGTATCTGGTGCCGGGCTGGAAGGCAGGGTCCGCAGTCTGTTGCAGTCCCCGTAGTCACAGTCCGGATCAACCAATTGCTTTCCCGAGAACGACTGAATAACGGTGGCCCGGCTGGCCTCATCGACGACGTCGATCCGCTCCAGGGTTGCCGGGGCCACGCTGGCGTTCGTCAGCAGCAGGTCGTATACGACGTGAAACTTGCCGTCTGTTCCCTTGAAGGGCATGGTGGCTTCCCCGAGCTGCACAATGGCCACAGCCGTGTAGTCCGGCGGCAGCGCCACGGCAGTTCCTGTCCCGGGCCCACCGCTGACGTCCGTCGTGGCGACAGCGGTCCCGGTCTTTTCGGCTGTTGCGGTCTGGTCAGCAGTGGTAGATCCGGAGGTGCAGCCCGCCAGTAGAAGTGTAACGGCGATAAATGCAATCGTTCGGTGTGTGATTTGCATGGTCCGTTGCTCCTGGCGAACTGGTTGCCTGCGGATTATCCGCACGCGCCTGAACTGATCCACAGCGCTGCCATCCGTCCAATTTTCCACCGGAATCAACCCTTCGGCCAAGTCTACGGCGGGCCCCGGATGAGGGCCATAGGCCCAGATCCCCACTTCCTGCCGCCGCTCCCGTGCAGAGGCGGCGCTCCCATGTTGGCCATGTGGCGCGGAGAGGTCGTAACACCACCCCGGGTGCCAAGACCCTTCCCCGGTAGGTCGGGTGAGCGGTTCCTGCCATGCCTTGCCCAAGATTCCGGGAGAGGATGCCAGAGTCAGAGGGCGGGGCCCCCAGAGAAGAGAAGAGAAGGTACAAAAGGGCCGGCGTGTCCAACGCGGACTCCGGCCGGTACATGAAGGAATGGCGTGCCGAACGCGACAGCGCCGGATCCAAGATCGCCGCCACCCCAACCGCCATCACCCGAACAAGCCTTACGCCTCGCCGGCACCGTCTGAGAAGAAGTCGTCCGCACCGCTACCGCCGAACACGCCGTTGTTCAGAACGCATGGCGGGAGGAAAAAGCGCACATGGACCGCGAAATCAACGAGCTGGCCACCGACCTCGACACGGCAACCACACCCACCAGGAAACCATCAAGGAATTAAAAGCCCAGGTAGAGGAAAGCACCAGGCAGCCCGCGGGAATGCCGCCGCAGCCGCCGAGGCCCGGGAGCAGCTCTCCCTTGCCGCCGGTAGGCACGCCGATGACATTGCGGAGCTTGAGCGTCCCGGTCGTGGCCGGGTGGAAGGAACTGGGGTTCACGCTCCGGTACGGCGGCTACGGGGCTTCATTGGCAATCAGGCGGTTCCCTAATTCCGACGGCGGTTCGGCAGGGCGGTCACTCCGTCCGGCAGCGGCGGCAGGCCGGCGTAGGTGCAGACCATGTCGCTCCAAGCCTCCAGATGGGAACGGATGTCGGCGGAGGCCGGCGTCCAGGAAGCCCGCAGTTCAATGTCGATCGAGTCCTGCCGGCCGCTGAGCGTGCCGTAGCTCTCGGACAGGATCCGGGTGGCGGTCCCACCGGCGTTGCGATACGGGGCGCCGTGGTTCTCCAAGGCCTCCACCAGCCAGTCCCAGGCGACCGAGCCGAGCATGGTGTCATTGCCCATGTCCGCGTCCAGCTCGGCCCGGATATAGGTGACAATCCGGAACGTGCCGTCCCAGACCGGCGAGCCCTCCGGGTCGTACAGCAGGATGAACCGCCCGGTGGCCAGTTCCTGTGCGTCGGCGGCCTGCAAGGGAGTAACCGCGGGTTCGTGCAGCGGTCGGGGACCGGGCTGGGCGATCACCTCGGCGCCGAGGGCCACCGCAAACGGGGCCAACCGGGAGGGAGCCGGGATTTCCTCCAGCTTCAGTTCGTTCCGGCACTGCGCTTGGCGCAGGGCCGACAGTGCCCGCAGGAACTCAGGCGGCACTGCTGAGAGATCAATCGCACTCACAGTGCCAGATTAGGCCTGACGCCGCGTGACGTCAGGCAGGCGCGCCGGAAAAGCCGGGGGAACGGGGGCACAACCGGAACCGGGCTAGGAGAGCTCGCTCCGGATGGCCGCCGCGAAGGCATCGATGTCCGCCTCGGTGGTGTCGAACGAGCACATCCAGCGGACCTCGCCGCGGGATTCATCCCAGTCGTAGAAGCGGAACTTCTGCCGCAACCGGTCGGCCACGCCCGGCGGCAGCGCGGCAAACACCGCGTTGGACTGGGTGGGCTGGGTCAGCGAGAGCCCGGTGGTGCCCTCGACGGCGGCGCGCAGCCGGGCGGCCATGGCGTTGGCGTGGGAGGCCGAGCGCAGCCAGAGGTCGCCGTCGTACAGGGCGATGAGCTGGGCAGAGATGAACCGCATCTTTGAGGCCAGCTGCATGTTCATCTTGCGCAGGTAGGTCAGGCCGTGGGCCGCATCAGGATTCAGCACCACCACGCATTCGCCGTAAAGCAGGCCGTTCTTGGTGCCGCCGAGCGAGAGGATGTCCACCCCGGCGTCGGTGGTAAAGCTGCGCAGGTCGGTGCCCAGCGCGGCGGCCGCGTTGGAAAGCCGCGCCCCGTCCATGTGCAGCTTCATGCCGCGTTCGTGCACATGGTCGGCGATCGCCCGGATTTCCTCGATGCTGTACAGCGTGCCGAGCTCGGTGCTCTGCGTGATGGACACGGCCAGCGGCTGTGCGCGGTGTTCGTCGCCCCAGCCCCAGGCCTCGCGGTCGATCAGCTCGGTGGTGAGCTTGCCATCCTCGGCCGGCACGGACAAAAGCTTGATCCCGCCGACGCGTTCGGGCGCGCCGTTCTCATCCACGTTGATGTGGGCGGTGGCGGCGCAGATAACGGCCCCCCACCGCGGCAGCAGCGACTGGAGCGACAAGACGTTGGCTCCGGTGCCGTTGAACACCGGGAACGCTTGGGCGGCCTCGCCGAAGTGGCCGGCAATCACTTGTTGCAGGCGGGCGGTGTACGCGTCCTCGCCATAGGCGACCTGATGCCCGGTGTTGGCATGGGCCAGTGCCGTCAGGATCTCCGGGTGGACGCCGGAGTAGTTGTCGGAGGCAAAGCCGCGCAGGTCGGTGTCGTGCAGGGAGCCGGAAAGCAAGGGGGAATCAGTCACGTGTTTCAGTATTCCTTAATCAGTGGTTGCCGTCACAGCGGGCGCATCAGGCCAGCCGGATGTGTGCTCCATTGAGTTGGGGCGCGTCCAGGACGAACAGCGCGGCGGCCGCCTGGCCCAGGTCCGCCACGTCGGTGAAGCCGGGGAACGACTTCGCCGGGTCCGCGCGGCGCATCGAATCATCCACCAACGCTTT
This sequence comes from Arthrobacter sp. NPDC055138, assembly GCF_053607305.1. Taxonomy (NCBI): domain Bacteria; kingdom Bacillati; phylum Actinomycetota; class Actinomycetes; order Micrococcales; family Micrococcaceae; genus Arthrobacter; species Arthrobacter sp. NPDC055138. The sequence goes on along the minus strand of NZ_JBSGTH010000002.1, from coordinate 481,731 downwards.
GACAGCCAGTACGACGGCGGCGGAGCGCTGCGGCGCCGGATCCTCCTTACGCCCGGCTTGGCTCCGGCGGAAGCCATCGGCCACCGAGAGCATCCAGCTCTCCGCGGCCGCCTTGGCTGCGGCGTAATTGGCGCCGGAGGCGGTGGGGGATTCGGTTGCGGTGGCCGAGACAATCGCCACCCGGCCGGTCCCGGACGCTTCCAGCTGTGAGTAAAAGGCACGGGTGGTGTTGCGCAGCGTGGTGATCAGCTGCCGGTGCAGGAAGTCCCAGTCCTCGTCCGACTGGCCGGTCAGGCCTTTGCCGCCGCGCCAGCCGCCGACCAGATGGACCAGGCCGTCGGCGCCGCCGTGCTGAGCGGCAATCGAGCCGGCCAGCCCTTCGACCGCTGAGCGGTCGGCGAGGTCACATTCGAAGGAGGCAACGGCGTCGTTCCTCCCGTAGGCGGCGGCAAGCCGGTCGCTGTTACTGCCCACCGCCAGCACCGTGGCACCCGCGCCGGTCAGGGCGGCGGTGACGGCCTGGCCGGAGGTGCCGGAGGCACCGGCCACCACCACTTTCAGGCCGACAAGCCCGCCGGGGCCGGGCGCGGCGCCCAGCAGTTGGTCGGAGCTGACCGGCGCCTCTCCGGTGCCGGAGCGCGGGCCGCCGGCCATCTCAGGCCGCCTCACCGGTAATTCCTGAGGTGGACTCGATCACCGGCTTCATCTTCCGGGACAGCGCTTCGTAGAACATGGACAGCGGGAACTCGTCGTCCATCACCTGGTCGGTCATTTCGCGCGGCAGCCCGGTCAGCGGCAGCGCGTCAGGACCCTTGGCCCATACCGAGGCAGGATGCGGGGTCAGCGTTTTGGTCAGCATCTCGTATGCAGCCAGCCAGTGGGCCACCTTCGGCCGGTCGATGGAGCGCCAGTAGAGTTCCTCGATCTCGTGGCCCAGGGCCACCACGGCGTCCGCCACGTTGTCCCAGTCGATGGAGAGCTTGCCATCTGTCCAGTGCAGCACCCGGTGCTGGTGGAGCCAGGCGAACAGCAGCTGACCGCCCAGACCGTCGTAGTTGCGCACCCGGTTGCCGGTGATGGCGAAGCGGAAGATCCGGTCAAAGATCACCGCGTACTGCACCAGCTGGGCGTGCTTGCGGACCTCGTCGGAGGCTTTGACGTCGTGGGACAACCGCACGGATTCCCGGAACGCCGTCAGGTCGCAGCGCAGTTCCTCCAGTGAGTACAGGAAGTACGGCATCCGCTGCTTGATCATGAACGGGTCGAAGGGCAGGTCGCCGCGCATATGCGTGCGGTCGTGGATCAGGTCCCACATCACGAAAGTTTCCTGCGTCAGCTGCTGGTCATCCAGCAGCGCCGCGGCCTCGTCCGGCAGCTGCAGCGAGGTGATCTCGGCGGCGGCGCGTACCACGGTGCGGAAACGGGCCGCCTCGCGGTCGGCGAAAATGGCCCCCCAGGTGAAGGCCGGAGTCTCGCGCACTGCAACGGTCTCCGGGAAGAGCACGGCTGAGTTCGTGTCATAGCCGGCGGTGAAGTCCAGGAAGCGGATGGGCACAAACAGCTTGTTCGAGTATGCGCCGGCCTCCAGTTCGCCGATGAAGTCGGGCCAGATGACTTCGATCAGCACTGCCTCGACCAGACGGTCGCTGCTGCCGTTCTGGGTGTACATCGGGAATACCACCAGGTGCTGCAGCCCGTTGACCCGGTGCAGCTGCGGCTGGAACGCCAACAGCGAGTCCAGGAAGTCGGGAACGCCGAACCCGCCGTCGCGCCAAGTGCGGAAGTCGGCGGCCAGCTTGTCCAGATAGTTGGCGTCGTGTTCAAACAGCGGCGCCAGCTGGCCGATGGCTTCGATGATGGCGTCGGTGTGCCGGGCCGCCGCCGGCTTGTTGGCGTCCTCCGGAACGGAGCCGTCGTGGATTTGGAGGCCGCGCAGTTCGGTGGCAGCTGCCTTGAGCCGGAGCCAGGCGGGGTGCTGTGCCGGGTTGCCGTGCAGCGTGCTGCGGGAATTGGAGCGCGTGGGGGTGATGGTCATCGTTGCCTCGCCTTTCCGTCGGCCGGGCAGGTCCCGGCAATCTGCTGAAGTATGTAGCGAGCGTAGCAACGCAACAGCCGATCTTATTTCAAAACGGCCGACAGGTAAGCAACTGTAATGCTCGGTGCCACGGAACGCCGGGAATGACGAAGCCCGGCTCGCGCTGGCCGGGCTTGGTCACGTCCGGGACCACGAGTCGGGTCCGGGCTGCAGGAGGGGCGGGCGGTCAGGTGCTATTCGGCGCCCTTCGGCTCTTCGGTGTCCTTCAGGGTCAGGGAGACCGAATTGATGCAGTAGCGCTGGTCCGTAGGAGTCTCGTAGCCTTCGCCCTCGAACACATGGCCCAGGTGCGAATCGCAGTTGGCGCAGCGGACCTCAATCCGCTCCATGCCCAGCGTCCCGTCCCGCAGATAGCGGACGGTTCCCTCGGCCAGCGGTGCCCAGAAGGACGGCCAGCCGCAATGCGAGTCGAACTTTTCCTTGCTGGTGAACAGTTCCGCTCCGCAGGCGCGGCAGCTGTAGGTGCCTTCGGTGTGGCTGTCCCAGTACTTTCCGGTGTAGGGACGTTCGGTGCCAGCCTCGCGGAGCACATGGTATTCCTCCGGACTCAGTTCGCGCCGCCACTCGTCGTCGCTCTTGGTCACGGGGAACTGGCCGGTTTCAGTGTTGCTCATATTCTCTCCAACGCTCACGAGTCGCCAATGTATCCCGAGCCCGTGTACAGATGGAGTACGGGAATGCCCAGCTTCTCCTGCGCACGGTTGGCCCAGTCGGTGTGGAAGGTATCGGAAATGGCGTGCGGCCGGGTGATGACCACCGCCCGGTCCGCCGGATGCTCGGCGACGTAAGCCACCAAGGCGGACACGCCGTCGTCCTCAACAATGTCCACCGTGGCCTTGAAACCGGCATCCTCCAGCAGCTTCACCGAGAGACGCTTGGCCTCGGCCGCCTCAAGCCGGGCCTCGTCCGGATCCGGCTGGCCCTGGGCCAGTTCACGGAACGCCGTGCCCACCTCCAGCATGCTCAGCCGCTCCAGGAAATCGAGCATCAGGTTCCGTTTGGTGTCCTCGGGAATCAGCACCCGGAAGGTGGATTGCTCGGCGACGGTCTGCTCACCGGCCAGCCAACCCAGGTTCTGCAGGTCGGCCTCGTTCAGCGGTTCCTCGGTCAGCACCACGATGGTTTCCGTCATGGGGCCAGCCTAATCAGCAGCCCACCGGCTCACAACAATCCGGCGCGCCGACGGCCTGCCGGTTAGCGGTCAACGGCGGCACCGGCAAGAATGGAGCCATGGTTGTGTTCGAACGTTCTCCCCGGTCCGGGAACATTTCCGCCGGCAACGGTGATGGCACCGGAACCCTGCCCAGGGCGCGCTGGCTGCTGCTGGGGGCAGTGGCCGGAGCCACCGCGGGATCCGTCCTGGCCGGCGCGACGTCCGGCCTGGCCTCCTACTTTGCCCGCCAGGTGCTGACTCCGGTCCGCGAGCATGTCCAGGACCTGGAGATCCTGGCCGTGGTCGGAACCTGGCCGGAGCAGGAAATCATCCTGCCGGCCACCTTGGACACCACCGCGCCGGGCGTCTACAGCGTCTATTTCGACGGCGGACGCGGCGTGGCGCGGGTGGGGGAGGTGACGTCCTACTCGCCACGGGAAGGCACCGTCCAGCGCACGGTGGAGCAGGTGTACACCGGCGACCTCGCCGCAGCCACGCGCGGCTGGTGGGGCGGTGCCGCCTACCCCGACCCGGCCGCCGTCGGGCTGGCCAACGAGGAAGTGCAGATCGAGGTGGACGGCGGCACGGCACCGGCTTGGCTGGTCCGCGCCGAGTCGGACGCCAGCACGTGGGCCATCATGGTGCACGGCCGCGGCGCCTCCCGGGCGGAGGGCGTGCGCGCAGTGCGTGCCATTCGTGAACTGGGACTGACGTCACTGCTGATTTCCTACCGGAATGACGGCGAGGCCCCGTCCGCGCCGGACCGCCGCTACGGGCTGGGCATGACGGAATGGCGCGACGTGGAGGCGGCGATCCGCTTTGCGCTGGCGAACGGCGCCCAGGATGTGGTCCTGGTGGGCTGGTCGATGGGCGGGGCGATCAGCCTCCAGGCTGCGGACCAGTCGCTCTACCGAAGCCGGATCCGGGCGCTGGTGCTGGATGCCCCGGTGATTGACTGGACCGATGTGCTGGCGCACCAGGCACGGCTGAACCGGATTCCGGATGCGGTGGGGCAGTTCTCGCAGTGGCTGATCTCGAACAAGGCCGGCCGGCTGCTGACCGGGCTGGCTGCTCCGCTGGACCTGAAGATGATGAACTGGGTGGCCCGCGCCGACGAACTGCGCGTGCCGACGCTGATTGTGCACAGCGAGAACGACGACTTTGTGCCGTACGGCCCGTCCGCGGCCCTGGCGGAGAAGAACCCGCTGGTGACCTTCGAGCGTTTCAGCGGGGCCGGGCATACCCGCGAATGGAATGTGGACCCGGAACGCTGGGAGCGCGTCGTCGCGTCCTTCCTGAGCCGCGTGCTCCGCCCTGCAGGCGCGCGCTAGCCGGTCTTGATCGGTGCGACGGCGGCCTGTGTCAGCGCCACCAAGTCATCCGGCGCAATTTCAATGTCCAGGCCGCGGCGTCCGCCGGACACCAGGATGGTGGCGAAGCCCGGCGCGGTGGAATCCAACACCGTGGGGCTGGCCTGTTTCTGCCCGAGCGGTGAGATGCCGCCCAGCACATACCCGGTGCGCCGCTGCGCCACCTGGGGATCGGCCATAGCGGCCCGCTTGCCGCCCAAGGCAGCAGCGAATTTCTTCAGGTCCAGGTTGGAGCTGACCGGCACGATGGCGACCGCCAGCGATCCGTCCAGCGTGGCCATCAGCGTTTTGAACACCCGCGCCGTATCCATGCCCAGCGCCTCGGCGGCCTCCAATCCGAAACTTGCCGCCGAGGGGTCGTGGGTATAGCTGTGCAGCACATGCGGAACCCCCGCCCGCTGCAGCAGCGTGGTGGCGGGGGTTCCGGCGGATGGTCTGTGTTTGGCCACGCTCAGGCCGAGGCTGTACGCAGCTGCCGGGCCTCGGCGATCAGGCGCTTGATCCGGAACAGCATGGCGGACATTCCTCGGATCCGCAGCGGCGTGATCGCCCGGGTCAGGCCCAGATGCTCGGCGATGTCATCCGGTACGGCCATGATCTGCTGGGCCGGAAGCCCATTGAGCCCCTCGTGCAGCACCGAGGCGAAGCCGCGGGTGGTCGGAGCCTCCTGCGGGGCCGAAAAGTAGATCTGCACATCCTGATCCGGGTCGTCGCCCAGTTCCAGCGTGAGGAAAAGCGGCGACTGGCACTCCACCACCTGCTCCAGCAGTTCCGGATGCCCGGCGAACCGTTCTGGCAGTTCCGGCAGTTCGCGGGAGAATTCCAGCAGCAACTGCAGCCGTTCGGCCTCGGTGACCGCCTGGAAATCGTCAATAATCTCGGCCAGCGGTTCGGGGATGGTCTGGGGCGACACGGTCATACTTTGCGCTCTCTTGAAGGTATCGGGTTTGCCAGCGTTAACGCTGAGCGCCGGACGGCTATTCCTTAGCGGGCCGCGGCGGGGAGCTCGCCGGGCTGGTCGCCCCTGACGATCGGCACCCGCACCGCATTGCCCCATTCGGTCCACGAGCCGTCGTAGTTCCTCACCGTGCCGAAGCCCAGCAGGTGCTTGAGCACGAACCAAGTGTGGCTGGAGCGTTCGCCAATCCGGCAGTACGCCACCACATCGTCGGCCGGCTTCAGGCCCGCCTCGTCCATGTAGATGGCCTCAAGCTCATCACGCGTGCGGAACGTGCCATCCTCGGCCGCGGCCCGCGCCCACGGGACGGACGCCGCCGTCGGGATGTGGCCGCCGCGCAGCGCGCCTTCCTCCGGGTAGGCGGGCATCGTGGTGCGCTGGCCGGAGTATTCCTCGGGGGAGCGGACGTCCACCAGCGGCTTGCCGAAATGGTCCAGGACGTCGTGAAGGAAGGCCCGGATCGGTGCGTCGTCACGTTCGATGACGGGGTATTCCACCGGTGCCGGCTGCGGTACCTCGGTGGTGATGTCGCGGCCTTCCGCTATCCACTTGTCCCGGCCGCCGTCCAGCAACCGCACGTCCTCGTGGCCGAAGAGCGTGAAGACCCAGAGTGCGTAGGCTGCCCACCAGTTGCTCTTGTCGCCGTAGAGCACCACGGTGGTATCGCGGCTGATTCCCTTGGAGCCGAGGAGTGCGGCGAAGCCTTCCCCGTCCACGTAGTCGCGGGTGTCCGGATCATTCAGGTCGGTGTGCCAGTCGATTTTCACGGCCGAGGGAATGTGTCCGGTTTCATACAGCAGGATGTCTTCGTCTGACTCCACTACTACCAGCCCGTCCGTGCCCAGATTGTCCGCCAACCACTGCGTCGAGACCAGACGGTCGGGGTTGGCGTAGGCGGCGAACTTCTCGTTCTGCTCAGCGGCAATGGGCATGGCAGGACCTTTCCGTAGCGTGCAGGGGCCGTACAAAACGGCGCGGGACTTCTGTTTAGCCTAACCACCGGAGCCGGCAAAAGCTTCCGGGTCGACACCAACTGCCCCTGATTGGCGCGGGTAGCGTATCGTTTTGCTGGCGGCATTCCCTCCGCCACGTCTCAAAACCCATGTCAGGAAAGCAGCGGTAAGCTTCACGTGCCCAAGATTGAACAGCTTTCACGCCGGACCCCCAAGGTGTCCGTGGACGAACTGCTGGCGGGCCTGCACCCGTCGCCGCGCTTCGGCGAAGTGTCCTTTGCCAGCTACCGTCCGGACCCGGCCCAGCCCTCCCAGGCCGCGGCCGTCAAGGCGCTGCAGCACTTTGCCGCCGCCGTCGACCGGCCCAAGCCGAAGGGCTTGAAGAAGCTGTTTGGCGGTGCCAAGCCGGAGAGCCGCGCCGGCATCTATCTGGATGGCGGCTTCGGCGTCGGCAAGACGCACCTGCTCGCCTCGCTGTGGCACGCGGTGGATGGGCCGAAGGCCTTCGGCACCTTCGTCGAGTACACCAACCTGGTGGGCGCACTGTCCTTCCGCAAAACCGTGGAAGCCCTCAGCAGCTACCGCCTGGTCTGCATCGACGAATTCGAACTGGATGATCCGGGCGACACCGTGCTGATGTCGCGGCTGATGCGGGAGCTGGCCGACGCGGGGGTCAAACTTGCCGCCACGTCCAATACTCTGCCGGGTTCGCTGGGGGACGGTCGCTTTGCCGCCGTCGATTTCCAGCGCGAGATCCAGGTCCTGGCCGACCAGTTCGACGTCATCCGGGTGGACGGCGAGGACTACCGGCACCGCGGGTTGCCGGCCGCTCCGGAACCGCTCAGCAACCATGACCTGAAGCGCCGGCTGCATGACTTCGACGGCAAGGTGGTGGCCGCGGACGAATTTTCCGACCTCGTCAACCATTTGGAGGGCGTGCACCCCAGCCGCTACCGCCAGTTCCTCGACGGCGTGGACGCGGTGGCCTGGCACAACGTGCACACCATCTCCGAACAGGCGGTGGCCTTGCGGTTCGTGGTGCTGGCCGACCGCCTGTATGACAAGGACGTGCCGATCATCGCCAGCGGCGTGCCGTTCGATCAGCTGTTCACGCCGGAAATGATGTCCGGCGGCTACATGAAAAAGTACTTCCGGGCGGTGTCCCGCCTGACCGCGCTGGCCCGTGAGGGGCAGGCCGGCGAAGCCGCTGCGTAGGTTTCTTAGCGCCGCTTAACGGAGAAGGGCGCCGGCCCCGCCTCCCGGCGGTCCGGCGCCCTCCATGGCGTGCTAAGGACTAGTTGGACGAGGTGTTCCCGTCGGACGGCGCCTGGCCACCCGTGCCGCCGAACGAGTCGACAAAACCGGATGCCTTGGCCTGCAGGCCGTCTACCTGCTTGGAATACTTACCGTCGGTCTTGGTGTCGATGTACTCACCGACGTTGCCGACGGCACCCTTGATCGTGTCAGAGTTTTCTCCCACGAGACCGGCTGCCTTGTCCTTGAGTGCTCCTGCCCTGCCCTTGAGCTCGTCAAATAACGACACTGGCACCTCCTTTCCGACGGGGGGCCCTTCGCCCCTGCCATTCCATCGTAGGCACTTCACCGCGGGTGCTCAATAGTTTAAACAACAAAGGCTCCCGTTGAAGGGAGCCGTTCGATGGTGGGCGATACTGGGATCGAACCAGTGACCTCTTCCGTGTCAGGGAAGCGCGCTACCGCTGCGCCAATCGCCCCGGTCTGCCCAAGGCGGGCGGTGGAGGAAATAAGAAAAATGGAGCGGACGACGGGATTCGAACCCGCGACATCCACCTTGGCAAGGTGGTGCTCTAGCCAGCTGAGCTACGTCCGCGCGAAACAGTTCCGGATCACTCCGGCTGTTTCAGTGGGCGATACTGGGATCGAACCAGTGACCTCTTCCGTGTCAGGGAAGCGCGCTACCGCTGCGCCAATCGCCCGTGATCTCTCACGAGATGTGCCTGCTTGCCGTGCCACCGCACGAGGTGGGGACGGGATTCGAACCCGCGTATACGGCTTTGCAGGCCGCTGCCTCGCCTCTCGGCCACCCCACCGCGCCTATGGGCAATTGCCCTAGGACCGACCAGCGACGCTGGCACAAACAGTGACTTGCGAGCGGACGACGGGATTCGAACCCGCGACATCCACCTTGGCAAGGTGGTGCTCTAGCCAGCTGAGCTACGTCCGCAGAAGTTATCCATCACTTAGACCGCGACCAGTTAGTGCAACCGCTCGCGGCGTTGTTGTGATTTCCAACGAGTAAAAACTCTATAGGACGTTTCCCGCTTCGTCCAATCGGGCTCGCCGGCGAGTGAAACGTCAGTGCAACCAGGTCGTCCAATTCACGACGGCGGTGCCCACCGAAGGGGTCATGGCGTCCTAGGTTCACTGCGGAGGGGCCGATGCGGATGCCGCCGTACCGGCCGCCCGCCCGGCGATTTTTGATTCTCCGCACCTGTGGGCTAGCATTTCTACACGTTGCAGGAAGCGTTCGGCGCATCCGCAGCATGCAGGGGCGATTGGCGCAGTGGTAGCGCGCTTCGTTCACACCGAAGAGGTCACTGGTTCGAACCCAGTATCGCCCACCACATCAGCAACATCCCGGCCAGGCAGCAGCCCGGCCGGGATGTTTTGTTTTGGGCATCGCCGGGCACGCTGAAGGTTCGCGCCGCAACAGATCAGCTTTAGCCATGGACTGCGGACCAGAACCGTCAGTGGAACCTGAGAAGATCTCTTTATGACTGCACCACTCCTTGCGCATGCCACCGCCAACGGCCGGATGTACGCGCGCTCCACCTCGGAGCCGCCGTCGGTCCCTTCCATCACCACGGTGATCGCGCAGGAACCGACCACCCTGGACGGCTGGTTTGCCCACATGGCGGCCACCTCCTTGGCCTCCGACGCCAGACTGGCCGAAGCGGCCGGAAATCCGGGGCGGCTGCGGACGCTGGCGAAAGAAGCCACGCTGGCGGCCGACCGCTACCGGGACGCGGCGGCGCTGCGCGGCGACCGGGTGCACGGGTACTGCGAACAGGTGGCGCTGCGGGCGCTGGACAAGGACCATGACGTCGCCGGCGCCCGGGAGGCCCTGAAGGCAAACGGCGAAGAGGCGTTCGCGGACAGGTTCGACGAGTGGTGGCAGCTCTACTCGGTGGAGCCGATAGCGCCGGAGATCACCGTCTGGAATCAGGAAGTGGGGTACGCCGGCACCCTGGACCTAGTGGCCAAGATCGCCGGTCGCACCTGCCTGATCGACTTCAAGACCAAGGGAACGGACCGAAACGGCCAGGTCAAAGCGCTCAATGACAAGGTGGTCATGCAGTTGGTGGCGGGCATGAAGGCCCAGGAGTCCTTGGTGGACGGCGTGGCGGGCAGCTGGGAGCCGTGGGCACACGGCGATGATCCGTTGCTGCTGGGCGTGGCAATCGGCGAGACTGAAGTCCGGCCCATGCGGGCCAACCCCGAGGTGCTCCGCTGGCACTGGTACCGGTTCTGCTCGCTGCGGCGTGCCTGGGAGACGCATCTTCAGGTGTCGGAGGCCGGCCGCGCCCTGCTGCCGATCGCGCCGCCCGCACCGGCCCTGCAGGCGGCCCAGCCGGCCCACTAAACTGGACCGGAACCCAACAACTTTCAGCGCCGCCTACGCGGCAGCAGTGAGGACAAGAACTAGATGGCAATCCTGAGCATCCGGATTATCGGCGACCCCGTCCTGCGGACCAAGGCGGAACCGGTGACCGGATTCGGACCGGAACTGGCCAAGCTGGTGGCGGACATGGACGAAACCATGGAGGACGTCGACGGCGCAGGGCTGGCCGCACCGCAGATTGGCGTCAGCCTGCGGGTTTTCACTTTCCGCGTGGGTGGCCAGCGGGGCCACGTGGTCAACCCGGTGCTAGAGCTCAGCGACGACTTTCAAGAGGACGTGGCCGAAGGCTGCCTGTCCATCCCCGCGCTGGGCTATCCGGTTCGCCGGCGCCGCTGGACGCGGGTGACGGGCCAGGACATGCACGGCAACCCGGTGGAGTACGAGGGCGACGGCATGCTGGCCCGCTGCTTCCAGCACGAGACAGACCACCTGGATGGGATCCTCTACATCGACCACCTCACCGGCGAGAACCGGAAGAACGCGCTGCGTTCCATTCGCAATGCGGGCTATAACGAAGTGGCCGGTGAAACCCAGGCCCAGCGGGCCGCCAACGTCGGTTCCGGCTTCAGCCGCGGGCCGGCACCGGCGCGCACCGGTTCCTTCGGGCAGCCGCTGGCATGACCGGAAGCGGCAGCGGTTTGCGCGTACTGTTCGCCGGCACGCCGGGCGTGGCGGTTCCGTCCCTCGACCGGTTGGTCCAGGACGGGTTCGAGATCGTGTCGGTGCTCACCCGTGAGGATGCGCCGGTGGGCAGGAAACGCATCATGACCCCCTCGCCCGTGGCGGCCCGCGCCGTCGAACTGGGCGTGCCGGTGATCCGGGCCAACCGGATCGACCAGGTCACCATGGACGCCATCCGGGCAGCGGCTCCGGAGGTGGCGGCCATCGTGGCCTACGGCGGGCTCGTCCCGGAAACAGCCCTGGGCATCCCGAAACATGGCTGGATCAACCTGCACTTCTCACTGTTGCCCGCCTGGCGCGGTGCAGCGCCGGTGCAGCACGCCGTCATCCACGGCGACGATGTCACGGGCGCCTCCACGTTCCAGCTGGAAAAAGGGCTGGATACCGGCCCGGTCTACGGCACCCTGACCGAGGCGCTGCGCCCGGAGGACACCAGCGGCGACGTGCTGGAAAGGCTGTCCCGCAGCGGCGCCGTGCTGCTGTCCCAAACCCTCGCTGCCGTCGGCGCAGGCAAAGCCGCGGCCGTGGCGCAGTCCGGCGATGTCAGTCTGGCGCCCAAGCTGTCCTTGGAGGACGGCCACATCGATTGGCATCAGCCGGCGCTGGCCATCCGCCGTCGGATCAACGGTGTGACCCCCGAGCCTGGCGCCTGGACCATGCTGGACGGGCAGCGCTTCAAGCTGGGACCGGTGCGGCCGCGTCCGGAGACCTGGGATGTGCCGCCCGGAGTGCTCAGGTTAACCGGCGGATCATCGGCGTCGGCGCTGGTGGGCACCGGCTCCCATGCGGTTGAGCTGGACAAGGTCCAGCCGGCAGGTAAAAAGATGATGGATGCTGCAGACTGGGCCCGCGGGCTTGGGCAGCGTGAGGATGTGCACTTCGAATGAACGGCCGGAACGAGGGCGGCCGGAACGGCGGCCGCGGCAACAACGACGGGCGCGGCCGGCAAGGCGGCGCAGGCCAGGGGAGCGGACGGCGCGATGCGGCCGGGCGGGAGCGCAACCGTGGCGGTACCCGGCACTACTCGCAGTCGGCTCCGTCGCAGCGGTCGAGGACGGCAGATCCCGCCCGGCTGGCCGCTTTCGAGGTGCTCCGCGCCGTGGAACGGGACGACGCCTATGCGAACCTGGTGCTGCCGGCGAGCATCCGCAAACACCGGCTGGACAAGCGGGACGCCGGTTTCGCCACGGAGTTGGCCTACGGCGCCTTGCGCGGCCTGGGCACCTACGATGCCATTCTCGCCCGCTGCGTCGACCGGCCGCTGGATCAGCTGGACCCCGCGATCCTCGATGCACTGCGCCTGGGTGCCCACCAGCTGCTGGCCATGCGGGTGCCGGCACATGCCGCCCTGGACCAGACCGTCAGCCTGGCCCGCGCGGTGATCGGCGCAGGGCCGGGCTCGCTCATCAACGCCGTGCTGCGCAAGGTGACCGCGCACGACCTCGGCGGCTGGACCGCCGAGCTGACGGCGGGGGAGGCGGACCCGGTCAGGGCCGCGGCTTTGGAACACAGCCACCCGGAATGGATCGTGCGGGCGCTGCGGCAGTCGCTGGCCGCCCATGGCCGCAGCGTGGACGAATTGGAAGACCTGCTGGCCGCGGACAACGCCGCGCCCGTGGTGAACCTGGTGGCACTGCCCGGACTGGGCACGCTGGACGAGGCGGTGGAGGCCGGGGCCGAGCCCGGAGAGCTTGTCGAAGGCTCTGCCCTGTACGCCGGCGGCGACGTCGGCCGGCTGGCCAGCATCCGGGCCGGAACCACCCGCGTCCAGGATGCCGGCTCCCAATTGGTGGCACGTGCGTTGGCCGCAGCAGCCCCGGCAGCGCCGGGCGAGCGGTGGCTTGATCTCTGCGCCGGGCCGGGCGGGAAGGCGGCCTTGCTCGCATCGCTGGCCGCCCAGCAGGGTGCCACGTTGTTGGCCAACGAAGTAGCCGTGCACCGTGCCGAGTTGGTCCGCAAGGCGCTGGCCCCGGTTCCGGCGGACGTCTGGGAGATCCGCACCGGAGACGGCCGCGAGGTCGGTGACCAGTATGCGGGCCAGTTCGATCGGATCATGGTGGACGCGCCCTGCACCGGCCTGGGAGCCCTCCGGCGCCGGCCGGAGTCCCGCTGGCGCCGGAAGCCGTCCGACGTTGCCCAGTTGGGTCCGTTGCAGCGTGAACTGCTCGAAGCCGCCGTCGCGGCCGCCAAACCGGGCGGACTCATCGCCTATGTGACGTGCTCCCCGCACCCGGCGGAGACGACGGCAGTGGTCGCCGACCTGCTGCGCCGCCATCCCGGGCTGGAACTGCTGGACACGTCCGCCGTCCTCGACGGCGTCAGCCTCCCGGGCCATCTGGAAGCGGGACAGCCGGGCGGGGACACGGTCGGCCGGTCCGGCGGCACCACCACGCAGCTCTGGCCGCACCGCCACGGCACCGATGCCATGTTCATGGCCCTGCTGCGCCGAAGCAACTGATCCGCACCGGATCAAGCCGCGCAGGTTCCCCCCACTCCAACAACACCTAGACAGGCAGGGAAGCATCCGATGGCACACTGCTGCATCAACCCCAGCATCCTCTCGGCTGATTTCGTCAACCTCGAAGCCGAACTGCAGCGCATCAGCACCGCCGATGCGGTGCATGTGGATGTGATGGACAACCACTTCGTGCCGAACCTGACCATGGGTCTGCCGGTGGTGCAGCGGATCCAGGAAGTCAGCAGCCTGCCGTTGGACGCGCACCTGATGATTGCCGATCCCGACCGGTGGGCACCGGTCTATGCCGAGGTCGGCATCGAATCGGTGACTTTTCATGTGGAAGCGGCGAAGGCGCCGGTGCGGCTGGCCAGGGAACTGAGGATCCATGGAGCCAAGGCCGGCATGGCGCTCAAGCCGGCCACCGCCGTCGAGCCGTATCTGGATCTGCTGCCCGAGATGGACCTGCTGCTGATCATGACGGTTGAACCAGGCTTCGGCGGCCAGGCGTTTTTGGATGTGACGCTGCCCAAGATCCGCAAGGCGGCGAACGCGGTGGCTGGCTCCGGGCTGCCGGTGGCCATCCAGGTGGACGGCGGTGTCACAGAGGAGACGATTGTGCGCGCAGCCGAGGCCGGTGCCACCGTTTTTGTAGCCGGCTCCGCTGTCTACGGCCAGCCCGATCCCGAGCAGGCCATCGCCTCGCTGCGGGCCGCTGCCAAGGTGCTGTGAGGGCTGTTACACGATGTGACGGGAATGCGGGACCCCCGGCAGCAGTTGTGAGAGCATAGTTACGCAAACACAACGTGCTCCGGGGTCGGTGTAAGTCCGAACCGGCGGTGATAGTCCGCGACCCGTTGCCGAAAGTTCCACCCGGAACCAGAGGCCACGGTTGAACCGGTGGAATTCCGGTACCGACAGTTAAAGTCTGGATGGGAGAAGCACGTACAGGTGGCAGCAATGGGCCACCGGGTACGGCCACTGGCCGTTTAACCCGGGGTGCCCGGACCTACTGCACTGTCGTTCCCCCGGAGCCGCCGCGGCTCGAAAGGAACGGCATGGATTTTCTGCGGTGGCTCTTTGAAGCTCAGATTCCCGTTGCCGGCAGCTCACTGCTGCTGCGCGAAGTTCTGGGAAACATTTTTGGACTCCTCAGCGCCCTCGGCGGCATGCGCCGAAAAGTATGGGCCTGGCCGGTGGGCATCATCGGCAACCTGCTGCTGCTGACGGTCTTCCTCGGTTCGCTGTTCGGCTCCGCCAGCACAGCCAACCTGCTGGGACAGGCGGGGCGGCAGGTCATGTTCATTGCGGTGGCCGTGTACGGCTGGAACCGCTGGCGCGCCGCACGCAACGGCACCGGCAGCGCCATCACCCCGCAGTGGGCCGGCGCCAAGGCGCGGGTGGGCCTGGTGGCGGCACTGCTTCTGGGCACCGTGGCGCTGACCCCGATCTTCGCCGCGCTGGGTTCCTATGAGCCGGTGTGGGCCGATGCCTGGACCTTCGTCGGTTCGCTGCTGGCCACATACGGCATGGCCCGCGGCTGGGTTGAATTCTGGCTGATCTGGGTCGCGGTGGACATTGTGGGTGTGCCGCTGCTCTTCAGCGCCGGCTACTACGCCAGCGCCTTCATGTATCTGTTCTACGGCGGCTTCACCCTGGTTGGATTCTTCGTCTGGTGGCGGGCCAATGCACTGGCCAAGCCCGAGGTGCAAACACTGCACCCCGATCCGCGGATCGGGCAGCCGGCACGGGCCGGCGGCGACGACGAACCGGTGCGTGTCCCATGAGCCAGCCTGCCCCCGTCATCAGCCAGCACTTTTCGACGGCGGAGCAACGCGGCATGGAGCTGGCGCTGCAGGCCGCCGGGCAGGGCGTGCGCGGCGCGAATCCCCTGGTCGGAGCGGTAATCATTGACCCGCGCGGTGAGGTGCTCAGTACCGGGTACCACCGGGGAGCGGGCACGCCGCACGCCGAAGTGGATGCGCTGGCCAACGTCCCGTCAGGACGCGAAACGGAGCTGGCGGACTGCACCATGCTGGTGACCCTGGAACCGTGCAACCACCGCGGCCGGACGGGCCCGTGCTCGGGCGCCATCCTGGAAGCCGGCATCGGTTCGCTGGTCTTCGCTGCGGCCGACCCCACCGACCAGGCAGCGGGCGGAGCGCAGCGGCTGGCCGCAGCCGGTGTCGCCGTGCGCACCGGACTGATGCCGCAGCAGGCCCAGGAACTCAACCACCGCTGGTTCCAGGCCCGGCGGGAAGGCCGGCCGTTCACCACGCTGCACATCGCCCAGACAATGGACGGGCTGATCGCTGCGGCGGACGGCAGCAGCCAGTGGATCACCGGGGAAGAAGCCCGGGCCGACAGCCACGGCATCCGCTCCCGTGCCGATGCGATCATCGCCGGCAACGGAACCATCGCCGCCGACAACCCGCGGCTGACCGCCCGGGACCGGGCCGGGGCCGAGACTCCCGACCAGCCGCTGCGCGTGGTGATGGGGCGCCGGAAGGTGCCCGCAGACGCGGCAGTCCGCGGCGCCGATGGCCTTTTCCTGCAACTGGCCACGCATGATCCCGCGGAAGTATTGGCCGAACTGGCCGGGCGTGGCATCGGCCACGCCATGATCGAAGGTGGAGCCACCATCGCCTCGGCCTTCCTGCGCGCCGACCTGATCGATGAACTGGTCCTCTACCTAGCACCGCTGATGCTCGGTGCCGGCACCCGCGCGGTGGCCGACCTCGGCATCGGCACACTGGCCGAGGCAGGCCGGTGGCGCTGGGATAGCGCCGGCGGCAGTGCCCGCACCCTGGGCGCTGACCTGCGCCTGCACCTTGAACCTTTGCCGTTCCGCGGCACCCAGAAAGGCAACTGAATGTTTACCGGAATCATCGCCGAACAAGGGCGGGTCGAATCGCTGGACCTGAGCCCAGCCACCGACAGCGCCGTGCTGACCTTCACCGCACCCCGGACGGCATCCGGCCTCGGGCTCGGCGGGTCGATCGCGGTCAATGGCGTGTGCCTTACCGCCGTCGCGCTGGATGGCAGCCGGGTCAGCGTGGACGTGATGGGCGAGACGCTCACCCGCACCACCACCGGATCGCTCCAGCCGGGGCAGACCGTCAACCTGGAACGCTGCGTTCCGGCCGGAGGGCGGCTGGACGGGCACGTGGTCCAAGGTCATGTGGACGGAGTCGGCACGCTGGCCGAACGCGAAGACCTGGGCGACTGGGAACGGCTGCGCTTCACCGTTCCCCAGGAGCTGGCCCGCTACATCGCGGAGAAAGGGTCCATCGCCGTTGACGGCGTCTCGCTGACGGTCACCTCGGTCAGCGATGCGGAAGCGGAGACGCAGTTCTTCGAAGTCGGCCTGATTCCCACCACGCTGGCCGACACCGGACTGGGGGCCAAACAGCCCGGCGACACGGTGAACCTGGAAGTGGACGTCCTGGCCAAGTACGCCGAGCGGCTGCTGGCCTTTTCTCCGGGAATCCGGTCATGAGCGCCGCCGTGGAGCCGCGGATCGCGCTGGACACCATCGAGGCCGCCGTCGCCGCGATCGCCGCGGGCCGCGCCGTCGTTGTTGTTGATGACGAGGACCGGGAAAACGAAGGCGACATTATCTTCGCCGCTGACGCCGCCACCTCCGAGCTGATGGGCTGGACCATCCGCTACACATCCGGCGTCATCTGCGTGCCGCTCACGGCGGCCCGCGCCGACGACCTGGGGCTTCCGCCGATGGTTGAAGTCAACCAGGATGCGAAGGGCACGGCCTATACGGTGTCCTGCGACGCCGCGGCCGGCGTGAGCACCGGAATCAGTTCAGCGGACCGTGCGCGCACCGCGTCGGTGCTCGCTGCGGCGGACAGCACCGCCGCGGACCTCACCCGGCCCGGCCATGTCTTTCCCCTGCGCGCGGTCGACGGCGGCGTGCTGGCGCGGCGCGGCCACACCGAGGCGGCCGTGGACCTGTGCCGCCTGGGCGGGCGGGCGCCGGTCGGGGTCATCGCCGAGCTGGTGCACGACGAGGGGGACATGATGCGGCTGCCGGCCCTGCGGGCCTTCGCCGACGAGCACAACTGCCCGCTGGTCTCGATCGAGGACCTCGCGAACTACCTGTCCGGGGCACCCGCGCCGACATCACTCTCGAAGGCGGAGCACCGTGGCCACTGACGAGATCCGCGAAAAGGCGCCGGCCGCAACGGTGGAGGCCGGCCCGTCCGTTCAGCTGCCCACCGGCTTCGGCAACTTCACGGCGCAGGCCTGGACGGACGCAGCCACCGGCGTGGAGCACCTGAGTATCACCTCCCCGGTCCGGCCGGCGGCCGAGCCGCTGGTCCGATTGCACTCCGAGTGCCTGACCGGTGACGTGTTCGCGTCCTACCGCTGCGACTGCGGTGAACAATTGGAACAGGCCCTGGCAATGATCGGAGAGCAAGGCGGAACCGTCCTGTACCTGCGCGGCCAAGAGGGGCGCGGCATCGGACTGGCCAACAAAATGCGGGCCTACGCACTGCAGGAAGCCGGCGCCGACACTGTGGAGGCCAATGAGCAGTTGGGGCTGCCCGTGGACGCGCGCGACTATTCGGCCGCGGCCGCCATCCTGCGCTCGATGGGCATCGGCGCCATCCGGCTGCTGAGCAACAATCCGGCCAAGAGCGTGACGCTGGCGGCCCTGGGCATCGAGGTGGTGGAGATGGTGACCGCCGAAGTTCCCTTCCGCGAGCAGAACCGCCGCTACCTGGAGACCAAGCGGGACCGGATGGACCACCGACTGGCCGTCCTGCAGACCACACCGGTGCAGCAGAGCTGACGCCTGCGCCCCGGCCACACCATCCACTACCGACTAGACATTCACGAAGGAAGAACATGAGCGGACACGGAGCCCCAGTCATCGACATCACCGGCCTGCAGGAGGCTACCGGCGGGCTGAAGCTCGCCATTGTCGCCGCCAGCTGGCACACCCAGATCATGGACGGTCTGGTCGACGGCGCGCTGCGCGCGGCCGCTGAGGCGGGAATTGAGGACCCTGCGTTGATCCGTGTGCCGGGCGCCTTCGAACTGCCCGTGGCGGCCGCCCGGCTGGCCCCGCACTATGACGCAGTGGTGGCGCTCGGCGTCGTGATCCGCGGCGGCACGCCGCACTTTGAGTACGTGTGCCAGGCCGCCACGGAGGGCCTGACCGATGTCAGCGTCCGGACCGGCAAGCCGGTGGGCTTCGGCGTGCTCACCTGCGATACGGAGCAGCAGGGGTTGGACCGTGCCGGGCTGGCGGACTCCAGCGAGGACAAAGGGCACGAAGCCGTCACCGCTGCCCTAACGACAGCGGCTACGCTCCGGGGCCTGGGCGTTTGAGCGAAGCCCCGGCGCCCCGGGTGGCATCCCCGTCGCGCCGGAGGGGTTCGTCACAATGGGGACGGCGGTTTGTCGCCGTCCCGCGCTCCTGACGTAGGCTAAAGGGCGTGAAATCCTTCGAATCCCTGTTTGCGGAACTGAGCGACAAGGCGCAGCAGCGTCCGGAAGGCTCCCGTACGGTAGCCGAGCTGGATTCCGGCATCCACGGGATCGGGAAAAAGGTCGTCGAAGAGGCCGCCGAAGTCTGGATGGCAGCCGAATACGAATCCGACGAAGCCGCCGCCGAGGAAATCTCCCAGCTGCTGTACCACCTGCAGGTCCTGATGATCGCCAAGGGACTGCAGCTGGAGGACGTCTACAAGCATCTGTAGCGGGACGCCGCCCTCGTCGGCGCCCCGCCCGGACCCAGGCCGAATCCATCCTTGAAGGCCGCGCTGCGGCCGAGCCGATTCCAGAAAGACTTTCACATGCTCCGTGTAGCTGTTCCCAACAAGGGATCCCTGTCCGAGGCCGCCTCCGCCATGCTGGGGGAAGCCGGTTACCGCCAGCGCCGCGACTCCCGTGAACTGGTCATGACCGACCCGGACAACGATATTGAGTTCTTTTTCCTGCGCCCCCGCGACATCGCCGTCTATGTGGGGTCCGGCACCCTGGACGTCGGCATCACCGGCCGCGACCTATTCCTGGATGCCCAGGTGGAAGCCGTGGAGCTGATGAACCTCGGTTTCGGGACCTCCACGTTCCGCTTCGCCGGCCCGGTGGGGGAGTTCTCCCGCGCCGAGCAGCTGAACGGTAAGCGCCTGGCCACCAGCTACGACGGTCTGCTGCGCGGCTACCTGTCCGAGCGCGGCATCGAAGCCTCAGTGGTCCGGTTGGACGGCGCGGTTGAATCCTCCGTCCGGCTGGGTGTTGCCGATGCCATCGCCGATGTGGTGGAAACCGGCAACACCCTGCGTGCCGCGGGCATGGAGATCTTCGGCGACCCCATCCTGAAATCCGAGGCCGTGCTGATCGGCCGCTCCGGCGAGAACCCTCCGCCCGGGCTGGACGTGCTGATGCGCCGCCTCCGCGGCGTCATTGTGGCCCGGGAATACGTGATGATGGACTACGACATCCGCAAGGACCTAGTGGATGCCGCCGCGACGCTGACCCCCGGTCTGGAGTCACCCACGGTCTCGCCGCTGCGCGACACCGGCTGGGTGGCCGTGCGTTCAATGGTCCGCCGGACCCAGACCAACCGGATCATGGATGAGCTCTACGATCTCGGCGCCCGGGCCATTCTGGTCAGCACCATCCACGCCTGCCGCATCTGATTGCTCCGGAGTAAGCCATGACTGTTGCCATCCGCGTTATCCCCTGCCTCGACGTCGACGCCGGGCGTGTGGTCAAGGGAGTTAATTTCGAAGGCCTCCGCGACGCCGGCGACCCGGTGGAGCTGGCGCACCGGTACGACCGTGCCGGCGCCGATGAGCTCACGTTCCTGGACGTCACCGCTTCCTCCGGGAACCGCGAAACGACGTTCGACGTGGTGGCCCGCACCGCGGAGGAAGTCTTCATCCCGCTGACGGTGGGCGGCGGCGTGCGGGAAGTCGCCGACGTGGACAAGCTGCTGCGGTACGGGGCGGACAAAGCCGCGATCAATACCGCCGCGGTGGCCCGGCCTGACGTGATTGACGAAATCACCCGCCACTTTGGTTCCCAGGTGCTGGTGCTCTCGCTGGACGCCCGCCGCACCGACAATCCCTCGGTAGCTTCCGGATTCGAAGTCACCACGCACGGGGGCCGCAAGGGTACCGGGATCGACGCGGTGCAGTGGGCGAAGGAAGCAGCCGAGCGCGGCGTGGGGGAGTTGCTGCTCAATTCGATCGACGCCGACGGTACCAAGGACGGGTTCGACCTGGAAATGATCCGCGCCGTCCGCGCCGCGGTGAAAGTTCCGCTGATCGCTTCCGGCGGGGCCGGCAAGCCGGAGCATTTCCCGCCGGCCGTGGCCGCCGGAGCCGACGCAGTGCTGGCCGCCTCGGTGTTCCACTTTGGCCCCGATGACGCGATCGCCCAGGTGAAGCGAGCCATCCGGGACGCGGGCTATCCGGTCCGCTGAGTCTCAGAGGCCGATTTCGGCACTCTCCAGCAGGGCCAGCGCATCGGGCTGGCCCTCAAAGGTGACCAGGGCGTGCTTGGTGCGGCCGTGGGCATGCATCAGCAGTTCGCTGGGTTCTCCGACGATGGCCACCGATACCGGCGCGCGCTTGGCCACGTGCCGCGGTCCATCCGGACGCACCAGCACGATGCCCAGATCCACGCCCCGGTACAACAGCGCGGCACGCTTGACCAGATCGTCCCACAGAGCGGTTGAATAGTCCTCGTCGAGCGCGCGCGGCGCCCAGCGGTCGGTGGCGCGGCGCACGTCTTCGGTATGGACGAAGAACTCGACCAGGTTGGCCACATTGTCCACGGCCGGGACCTTGAGCGGCGATATGGCCGGTGGCCCGGCGCGGAAGGCTTCCACCAGTTTGGCGTAGCCTGCCGTTGCCCGCGCCTTGTCAGCCGTCTTCCGTGTGGCGTCGTCGGAAACTTTGGCGAGCGGCTTAAGGGCCAGCCCGAGTGCGGCACCCACCCGATGTTCACGGATATAGAGGTGCGCGGCGAGCTCGGCAGTCTTCCATCCCTCGCACAGGGTAGGCGCATCCGGCCCGGCAGCCAGCAAGGTCTCGGCCAGGACTTCACGGGACGGATTTACGTAATGCATCACTCCTGAACCTAGCACGAAGCCGCCGGTTTCGGGCGGCAAATCCTGTCCCTCCAAGCCGTCCTGGCGCGGGCAGGGGGCACCGGGACTTGGCACTAGACTTGTAGGGATGTCTTCCCAGCCTGAATCCCCGAATACCCTGCCGCCCGCCGCCGGTCCGGCGGCCCTTGATCCTGCCGTCGCCCAGCGGCTTAAGCGCGACGCCTCCGGTCTGGTGGCCGCGGTGGTCCAGCAGTTCGATTCCGGCGAGGTGCTGATGCTTGGCTGGATGGACGATGAGGCGCTGCACCGCACGTTGACCAGCGGCCGTGTGACGTTTTATTCACGTTCGCGGCAGGAATACTGGCGCAAGGGCGATACCTCCGGGCACGTTCAGTTCGTCAAGTCGGTGGCCCTCGACTGCGACGGCGATGCCCTGTTGGTCCGGGTGGATCAAGTGGGGGCGGCCTGCCACACGGGCACGCGCACCTGCTTTGACGGCCGCGACCTCGGCGCCGTTGCCGGCCACCGTCAGGCGTCGGACGACGGACCAGCGCTGGGCAGCTGAAGAAGCCGCCCGCACCTTTCCCCAACCCCAGCTTGATCAGCGACTGAAGTGAAAGACGGATAACGCATGCAGGACCTCGGAGTCATCAGCCCCAGCCTGGAGGAATTCCGCACCTTGGCGCGGGATCGACGGGTGATCCCGGTGTCCGTCAAGGTGCTCGCCGATGAACAGACCCCGATTTCGATCTACCGCAAACTCGCGGGCGAGCGGCCGGGCACCTTCCTGCTTGAATCCGCTGCGGTGGGCGGCGTCTGGTCGCGCTATTCGTTCATCGGGGCCCATTCCCGGGCCACGCTGACCACCAAGGACGGGCAGGCGCACTGGCTGGGCGAACCGCCGGTGGGGGTGCCGCGGGAGGGCAACCCGGTGGAGGCCCTGCGCGCAACCGTGGAGGCGCTGCGCACCGAACGCTTCGAAGCGCTGCCGCCGCTGACCTCCGGGCTGGTCGGTTTTGTCGGTTGGGAAGCCGTGCGCCACTGGGAGAAGCTGACTTCTCCACCGGAGGACGACCTGAACCTGCCCGAACTCGCCATGAACCTGGTCACCGATCTGGCCGTGCACGACAACGCCGAAGGCACAGTCACGCTGATTGCGAATGCGATCAACTTCGACAACCGCGACGAGCGGGTCGACGAGGCGTGGCTGGACGCGGTCAAGCGGGCCAAGCACATGCTGGCCCAGCTGGCCGAGCCGCTGGCGCAGCAGGTGTCCGTGCTGGAAGATTCCGCGCTGGCAACTGATGAGCTGATGAACAGCGTGACCCATCGCTGGGCCCGCGATAAGTATTTGGCAGCCGTGGACCGCGGCAAGGAAGCAATTGTCGACGGCGAAGTGTTCCAGGTGGTGATCTCCCGCCGGTTCGAGGCCGAATGCTCGGCCTCTGCGCTGGACGTCTACCGGGTGCTGAGGAACCTCAACCCCAGCCCCTACATGTACCTGTTCAGCCTGGAAGACTCCGACGGCGTGGGCTACTCGATTGTGGGGTCTTCCCCGGAAGCGCTGGTCACCGTAACCGGCGACGAAGTCATCACGCACCCGATCGCCGGCTCGCGGCCGCGCGGACACGGCGTGGAACATGACAAGGAACTGGCCGAGGAACTGTTGGCGGATAAGAAGGAACGCGCAGAGCACCTGATGCTGGTCGACCTGGCCCGCAACGACATCTCCAAGGTCTGCGAACCCGGCAGCGTTGACGTCACGCAGTTCATGGAAGTGGAAAAGTTCAGCCACATCATGCACCTGGTCTCCACCGTGGTGGGCCGGCTGTCCCCGGACAAGACCGCCTACGACGTGCTGGCCGCGACATTCCCGGCCGGGACGCTCTCCGGCGCCCCCAAGCCGCGGGCACTGCGGCTGCTGGATGAACTGGAACCACACCGCCGCGGCATCTACGGGGGAGTGGTGGGCTACCTGGACTTCGCCGGGGACATGGACATGGCCATAGCCATCCGGTCCGCGCTGTTGCGCGGGGGCACCGCCTACGTTCAGTCCGGCGGCGGGATCGTGGCCGATTCCCAGCCGGAGGCCGAGGCGCTCGAGACCGTTAACAAGGCGGCGGCTCCGCTGCGGGCGGTGACGCTGGCGGCGCGGCTGCATCAGGCCAATCCGGCGCATGTGCCGGTGAAGGGGCAGCAATGAGCGGGGACAAGACCACACCGGCCAAGGGCCAGGAACCGGAACGGAAGACCGGCGGCTCACGGTGGCAGCGCAAGGGCATGGTGGTGCTCGCCGCTGTGGCGGTCGCCCTGGCCGCCTTCGGGACCACGACGCAGACCTGGCTCACCGCCCATCTCCCGGGAACCAGGGTACAGACCCCGGACGTCAGCGTGGCCGGCAGTGACGCCGCCACCGCCGTGACAGCCCTGGCCCTGGTGGCGCTGGCCGCAGGCCTGGCGGCGTCCATTGCCGGCCGGATTGCGCGCATCGTGATCGCCGTGCTGCTCGCAGCAGCAGGCATCGGCATTGCCGCGGCGAGCTTGGCCGTGGTCGCCAATCCCGCGGCAGCCGCCTCGGCCGCCATCGGCGAGGCAACCGGCCAGATCGGGGGAGAGGCCGACGTCGTCGTCACGGTCTTTCCGTACCTCGCGGCCGTGTCCGGGATCCTGCTGGTGGCGACGGCTGTCTGGCTGGTGCTGGCCGGCCGGTCCTGGGCCGCGTCGAAGAAGTACGTGCCGGCCGCCGAACGCCAGGCCGACGGCATGCCCTCCGACCGGGCCGGCAGCGTCGATGAAATCGACAGCTGGGACCAGCTCAGCCGCGGCGAGGATCCGACCGACTGAACCGCCGGCGCCGGCTCCGGGCGGGAGGCGGGGCCGCCGGCGAGCGTGTCACACTGGCCTGCCATGCCGCTAAACAATGGCAGAATGAAGAAGCAGAACCGTTTAGAGGGAGAAACATCATGGCCAACCACGCCACCACCACCGAGACCGCAATGAAGACGGATCCGGCAGGCAGCATCCACGACGAAGTCATCGGCCACGGCAACAGCCCCGCCGCCTGGACCTGCGTGTTCATCATGATCGCCGGCTCCATCGTGGCCGGCATCGGTTTCGCCATGGCCTCGAACGTGATTTTCTGGGCCGGCGTGGTCGTGATGATCCTTGGCCTGATCGCCGGCTGGATCATGAAGAAGGCCGGCTACGGCGTGGACGGCAGCAAGATCCAGGGCAGCGGACACTAAGCGTGACCGTTCTCGACGACATCATCGTTGGGGTCCGGGAAGACCTCGAATCCCGGCGCGCCCAGGTACCGCTCGCGGAGATCAAGCGGCTGGCCGCCGAAGCGCCCGCAGCGCGCGATGCCTACGCTGCCTTGGGCGGCAACGATTCCCCCCGTGCCGCATTGAAGGTGATCGCCGAGGTCAAGCGCAAGAGCCCGTCCAAGGGAGAGCTTGCCTCGATCGCCGACCCCGCCGAATTGGGCGCTGCTTACGAACGCGGCGGCGCCGCCGTCATCAGCGTCTTGACGGAGCAGCGAAGGTTCAACGGTTCACTGGCCGACTTCGACGCCGTGCGCGCCGTGGTGGACCTGCCGCTGCTGCGCAAGGACTTCAACGTTGAGGAATACCAGATCTTCGAGGCCCGCGCCCATGGTGCGGATCTGGTGTTGCTGATCGTCGCTGCCTTGGACGATGCCGAGCTGAGGGCCTTGCTGGCCCTCACGCACGAGCTGGGCATGAACGCCTTGGTGGAGACGCACACCGCCGAGGAGATTGACCGGGCCGTGGCCGTCGGCGCGCGCATCATCGGAGTGAACGTCCGCAACCTCAAGACGCTGGACGTTGACCGCTCGTTGTTCGCGGAGCTTGTGGGCAGGATCCCGGCCGACGCCGTGGTCGTGGCGGAATCGGGCGTCCGCTCGGTGGCCGATGTCCGCGACTACGCAAGCCAGGGTGCCAACGCCGTGCTGGTGGGCGAGGCGCTGGTCACGATGGGCGATCCGGAAGCAACCGTCGCCGAATTCGGCGCCGCCGGCTCCGAAGCCGTCGCCGCCCGCCGCTGAGGCAACGGCCCGTACAACGTAAGAATCCTTCAGGGGCGGGCAGCGGCCATCCGTGGTTCCGCGGCCTGCCCCCAGCACAAGATGAGGACCGTCATGACGCAGAGCCCCGACACCCCGGCCGAGTCCGGAAACCCACAGGAAGCAGTCGACGCTTTCCTCGCCGGAAACAGCCTGCGCCATGCCCCCGGGCCGTACTTCGGCGCCTTCGGTGGGCGCTGGATGCCCGAGTCCCTGATAGCGGCACTGGACGAGCTGGAAGACACCTTCGAAAAGGCCAAAGCCGATCCCGAGTTCGTCGCCCAGGTGGCCGAGCTGAACAAGAACTACTCGGGACGGCCCTCCCTGCTGACCGAAGCCAAGCGCTTCTCCCAGCATGCCGGGGGCGCCCGGATCTTCCTCAAGCGCGAGGACCTGAACCATACCGGCTCGCACAAGATCAACAACGTGTTGGGCCAGGCCCTGCTGGCGCAGCGCATGGGCAAGACCCGGATCATCGCGGAGACCGGCGCGGGCCAGCACGGCGTGGCCAGCGCCACCGCGGCCGCCCTGCTCGGGATGGAGTGTGTGGTCTACATGGGTGCCGAAGACACCCGCCGGCAGGCCCTGAACGTAGCCCGGATGGAACTGCTTGGGGCCACCGTGGTACCGGTCACCGCCGGGTCGCAGACACTGAAGGACGCCATCAACGAAGCCCTTCGCGACTGGGTAGCCAACGTGCAGAACACCCACTACCTGCTGGGCACCGCGGCCGGGGCCCATCCCTTCCCCGCGCTGGTGCGCCACTTCCATGAGGTCATCGGCGAGGAGGCCCGCGCCCAGATCCTGGATCAGACCGGCCGCCTGCCGGACGCCGTCTGCGCCTGCATCGGCGGCGGATCCAACGCCATCGGCATCTTCCACGGCTTCCTGGACGACCGCCAGGTAGCGCTCTACGGCTTCGAGGCCGGCGGCGACGGCGTGGAAACAGGCCGCCATGCCGCAACCATCACGCTGGGCCGGCCCGGTGTGCTGCACGGCGCACGCTCCTACCTGATGCAGGACGAGGACGGCCAGACGATCGAGTCGCATTCGATCTCCGCCGGACTGGACTACCCCGGCGTCGGACCCGAGCACTCCTACCTGGCGGACATCGGCAGGGCCACTTACGAACCGGTCACGGACACCGAAGCCATGGATGCCTTCCGGCTGCTATGCCGGACCGAAGGCATCATCCCGGCGATCGAATCGTCGCACGCCCTGGCGGGTGCGCTGCGCGTGGGCCAGCGCCTGACCGAGGGCAAGGACAATCCGCAGGACGTCATCATTGTGGTGAACCTTTCGGGCCGGGGAGACAAGGACGTTGCCACCGCCGCCGAGTGGTTCGGCCTGCTCCCGCAGGAATCACCCGAGGCTGGAATCGGCTCCGAAGGAGAGCAGCTGTGAACAATACCGCTACCGCCAGCAAATCGGCGGCCGCCATCGACCGCGCCCTGGCCGCGGGCCGGACCGCCCTGGTGGGCTACCTGCCCGCAGGGTACCCGGACGTCCAGACCACCATCGACGCCGCCGTCGCGCTGGCGGAGAACGGCACCGATGTCATTGAGATCGGCATTCCGTACTCCGACCCGGTGATGGACGGTGCGGTCATCCAGGCCGCCACGGTCCAGGCGCTGAAGGACGGCTTCCGGGTCAGCCAGGTGTTCGAGATCGTCGCCGGCATCACCGCCCGCTGCGACGCCGCGGTGCTGGTGATGACCTACTGGAACCCGGTCATGCGGATGGGTGTTGACGAATTCTCCCGCCGCTTGGCAGAGGCCGGCGGCGCTGGGCTCATCACCCCGGACCTGATTCCGGACGAGGCCGCCGAATGGTCCGAGGCTTCGGACAAGTACGGACTGGACCGGGTGTTCCTGGTCGCTCCCTCGTCCTCGCCGGAACGGATGGCCATGACGGTCAAAGCCAGCCGCGGCTTCGTTTACGCGGTGTCAATCATGGGAGTCACGGGCGCCCGCGAGAATGTCTCCAGCGCAGCGGAGCGAGTGGTCCAGGCCGCCCACGAGGCCGGCGCCGAACGGGTGTGCGTCGGCCTGGGTGTCTCCAGCGCGGAACACGTGCGGGAAATCGGTGCCTACGCCGAAGGCGCCATCGTGGGCACGGCGCTGGTGGCCGAACTCGGCCGCTCCGGTGTGGATGCACTGGGCGCACTGGCGGCGAGGCTGAGCGAAGGCACAGCCCGCGCCTGACAGAATGACCGGTGGGTCAGCGGCTCTCCCGCGGCCACGCTCCGACCTTCAAACTTCGGCCTAGAGGACGAATCTGGTGTACAGCACGACTATTGCAATGGCCGTCCCGGCATCCATCCCCAGCCCCGGCTGGTCCGGATTCAGCATCGGCCCGCTCACGATCCACGCCTACGCGCTGTGCATCCTGCTGGGCATTGTGGCGGCGCTGTGGCTCACCAGCCGCCGCTGGAAGGCCCGCGGCGGACCCGATGAATTCATCTGGGACGCGGCCATCTGGGCCATCCCGTTCGGCATCATCGGCGGCCGCCTCTACCACGTCTTCTCTTCGCCCGATGCGTACTTCGGGCCGAACGGCGATCTGGCCCTCATTCCGCAGATCTGGCGCGGCGGGCTGGGCATTTGGGGGGCCGTGGCCTTCGGCCTGCTGGGTGCTTGGATCGCGTGCCGCAGGGCCGGCATCAAGCTGCCGGCCTTCATGGATGCCGCTGCCCCCGGCGTGCTGCTGGCCCAGGCCATCGGGCGCTGGGGCAACTGGTTCAACCAGGAGCTCTTCGGCGCCCCCACCACGCTGCCCTGGGGTCTGCAGATCGACGCGGACAGCCCCAACTTCCCGGCCGACGCGGCCCCTGGCACCCTGTTCCACCCCACCTTCCTGTACGAGTCGCTGTGGAACCTGGCCGGCGTCGCCCTGCTGCTGCTGCTGGACAAGCGCTTCAAGTTCCGCCGCGGCATGCTGTTCTGGTTGTACGTCGCGTTCTACACCCTCGGCCGAATCTGGATCGAAATGCTGCGCATCGACGATGCAGAGATGATCACGATCCTGGGCATCACCCAGCGCCTTAACGTGTGGACATCGCTGCTGCTGCTGGTAGTTGCCGTGGTGATCTTCATAGTGCTCGCGCGGCAGCCACGCACCGCGGAAACGGATTCGGTGTACCTGCCCGGCCGCGCCCCGACCGGTGAGGCGGACAGCGTGGAAGCGGCTGCGGAAACTGCCGAAGTGCGCCAAGGCGCTTCCACGGAGGACGACGGCGTCCCCGCCTCCCGCGGCGACGCCGCCGCCTCCCGCGGGGACGCTGGCACGGCCTCCGACGGCGACGCCGGGTCCTCACCGGGAGCGGGGGAGAACGCCGCTGAAGTGCCCGCGGCGGAGCCCGGCCCGGAGGGCCAGCAGCCCGCCGCCACTGACGCTCAGAACAGCTCCAATCCGTCGAGCGCCGAAGGGGCGGAGAACAAGCGGACAAGGGACTAGCGGGCCCGTGAAGCCGCCGGATCGAAACGCACCGCGTTTCGTTCCGGCGGCTTTGTGCTGTCGCCTCAACATCTGGGCTAAAAATCCGCTGTTAACAATCTGGAAAACCCTCGTTAAAAATCCGGAAAAATCTGGGTTACATGGCGCCCGCCGTGCTATCGTCTCTCTACCGTAGAACTGACAGGTTCTGCGGTTCGGTCGGCCCTCATCGGCAGTCCGGAACGAACTGGCACGCATCATCCCGGGCTACCGCCCGGAGGCAGAAATGCAGCGTGCCGACCACACTGACGTGGATGATCCGCCGGTCAAGGCGCACCACTAGTGCGGTCCCCGGCGGTCGTGGCTGATCGACCGCACCGTTTATCCATTGCGGCCCCTTCCGATCCCTGAACATCGAATGCGCTGTTCCGGGGGAGCATGCCACTTCTATTCCCAGTGCATCACGGGCCGGCTTGTCCGCAAGCTGAACCGGGCGGGGCCAGTGCCGTCCCCTTCTCACGTACATCTAGGAGAAGGAAGTTCAGATGACTCCTCCATTCAAGGGGTCGAGTACCCCACGCATCCTCGGCGGCGGACACGGGCACCAGCACAGCACAGTGCAATCGCCGTTCAGTCGTTTCGCCGCCTACCCGGAGCAGACCGGGCTGTACGATCCCGCAAACGAAAAGGATGCCTGCGGCCTGGCCGTGATCGCCACCCTCAGGGGCGAACCCGGGCATGACATTGTCGATGCGGCGCTGACGGCGCTGCGCAACCTGGAACACCGCGGCGCGGTCGGCGCCGATGAAGGAACCGGTGATGGAGCCGGGCTGCTCACCCAGATCCCCGACGAATTCTTCCGGGCGGTGGTGGGCTTCGAACTGCCCGAGCCGGGCCAGTACGCGGCCGGAACCGCCTTCCTGCCCAGCGATGACGCCGAAGCCGCGGTAGCGCGGGAAGGCGTGGAGTCCCTGGCCGCCTCCGAAGGCCTCACCGTTCTTGGCTGGCGCGAAGTGCCAGTGGTCTCCGAGCTGGTCGGCGCTATGGCCCGGTCCTGCATGCCCCATTTTGTCCAGGTGTTCCTGGGCCTCGACGCCGGCAATGCCGGCGGCAACGATCTGGACGCCCGCGTTTTCCGGGTGCGCAAGCGCGCCCAAAACAAGTACGGGGTGTACTTCCCGTCGCTGTCATCGAAGACCATTGTCTACAAGGGCATGCTGACCACCGCGCAGTTGGAACCCTTCTACCCGGACCTCTCCGACCCCCGGTTCAAGACCAAGCTCGGCATTGTCCATTCCCGCTTCTCCACCAATACTTTCCCCTCCTGGCCGCTGGCCCAGCCGTTCCGCACCATCGCGCACAACGGCGAGATCAACACGGTCAAGGGCAACCGCAACTGGATGCGCGCCCGGCAGTCGCAGCTGAAGAGTCCGCTGCTGGGCGATACACCGGAAGAGCTTTTCCCCATCTGCACCCCGGGTGCTTCCGACTCCGCGTCTTTCGACGAAGTCGCCGAACTGTTGATGCTCTCCGGCCGGCCGATCACGCACGCCATCATGATGATGATCCCGGAGGCGTGGGAAAACCACGCCACAATGGATCCGGAGCGGCGCGCTTTCTACCAGTACCACTCCATGTTGATGGAGCCGTGGGACGGCCCCGCCGCCGTGTCCTTCACCGATGGCAAGGTGGTCGGGGCGGTGCTGGACCGCAACGGCCTGCGCCCTGCCCGTTACTGGGTGACCGACGACGGGCTGGTGGTGCTGGCCTCCGAGGTCGGCGTCGTCAACATTGACCCGGCCAAGGTGGTCCAGAAAGGCCGCGTCTCGCCGGGCAAGATGTTCCTGGTGGACACCGAGGCCGGACGGCTGGTCGAAGACCAGGAGGTCAAGGCCGAGGTCGCGACGGCCAACCCGTGGGGCGAATGGCTCAAAGAGAACATGATCGGGCTGGAGGACCTGCCCGAGCGCGAACACGTGGTGCACACCACGGCATCGGTGAACCGGCGCCAGCAGACGTTCGGCTACACGCACGAAGAGCTGCGGATCCTGCTGGGCCCGATGGCCCGCACCGGAGCCGAACCGCTCGGCGCCATGGGCACCGACACCCCCATCGCGGTGCTCTCCAAGCGGCCCCGGCTGCTGTTCGACTACTTCGTGCAGTCGTTCGCGCAGGTGACCAACCCGCCGCTGGACGCAATCCGCGAGGAACTGGTGACGTCGCTGCGTTCCTCGATCGGTCCGGACGGCAACCTGCTGGCCACCGGACAAGTGCGCACCACCCAGGTGGCCTTGAAGTTCCCGGTGGTCAATAACGACGAACTGGCCAAGATCACCGCCATGGAAGACGACGAGGGCAACCGCGTCACGCTGAAGGTGCGCGGCCTCTACCGGCCCGACGGCGGCGCTACCGAGCTGGCGGCCAGGCTGCAGGAAATCTGCGAAAAGGTCTCCGGCGCCGTCAACCGCGGCGTGAAATTCATTGTGCTCTCGGACCGGGACTCGAACGCCCAGTGGGCACCGATCCCGACGCTGCTGCTGACCAGCGCCGTGCACCACCACCTGCTCAAGAGCGCCAACCGGACCAAGATCTCGCTGCTGGTGGAAGCCGGCGACGTCCGCGAGGTCCACCACGTTGCCGTGCTCATCGGGTTCGGCGCCTCGGCGGTGAACCCGTATCTGGCGATGGAAAGCTGCGAGGAACTGGTGCGCAACGGCCACCTCCAGGGCGTGACCGAAGCCCAGGCCGTGCAGAACCTGATCAAGGGCCTGGGCAAGGGCGTGCTGAAGATCATGTCCAAGATGGGCATCTCCACAGTCTCCTCCTACTGCGGCGCCCAGACGTTCGAAGCGATCGGCTTGTCCCAGTCGCTGGTGGACCAGTACTTCGCCGGAACGCAGTCCCAGCTGGGCGGCGTCGGCCTCGATGTGATCGCCGCCGAAGCCGCGGCACGCCACGCCCAGGCATACCCCTCGGACGGGATCGAGGACCCGCACCGGACGCTGGAGACCGGCGGCGAGTACCAGTGGCGCCGGGAAGGACCTCCGCACCTGTTCAACCCGGAGACCGTGTTCCGGCTCCAGCATTCGACCAGGGAACGGCGCTACGACGTCTTCAAGGCCTACACCCGCGGCGTGGACGACCAGTCCAAGGAACTGATGACGCTGCGCGGCCTGCTGAAGTTCAAGTCCGGCGACCGCCCGGCGGTACCGCTGGACGAGGTCGAGCCGGTTTCCAGCATCGTCAAGCGCTTCTCCACCGGCGCGATGAGCTACGGCTCCATCTCGCAAGAGGCACACGAGACGCTGGCCATTGCCATGAACCGGCTCGGCGCCAAGTCGAACACCGGCGAAGGCGGCGAAGACGTGGACCGGCTGCTCGACCCGGAGCGCCGGTCGGCGATCAAGCAGGTGGCCTCCGGCCGGTTCGGCGTCACCAGCCTGTATCTGACCAACGCCAAGGACATCCAGATCAAGATGGCCCAGGGCGCCAAGCCCGGCGAGGGCGGCCAGCTGATGAGCCAGAAGGTCTACCCCTGGGTGGCCCGGACCCGGCACTCAACGCCCGGGGTGGGCCTGATCTCGCCGCCGCCGCACCATGACATCTACTCGATCGAGGACCTGGCGCAGCTGATCTACGACCTGAAGCGCTCGAACCCTTCGGCGCGCGTGCACGTGAAGCTGGTCTCCGAAGTCGGAATCGGCACCGTGGCTGCGGGCGTGACCAAGGCGAAGGCCGACGTCGTGCTTGTTTCGGGGCACGACGGCGGAACCGGCGCCAGTCCGCTGAACTCGCTCAAGCATGCCGGCGCCCCCTGGGAAGTGGGGCTGGCCGAGACCCAGCAGACGCTGATCCTCAACGGACTGCGCGACCGCGTGGTGGTGCAGGTGGACGGCCAGCTGAAGACCGGCCGCGACGTGATGATCGCAGCCCTGCTGGGCGGCGAGGAGTTCGGCTTCGCCACCGCGCCGCTGGTGGTTTCCGGCTGCATCATGATGCGCGTCTGCCACCTGGATACCTGCCCGGTGGGCGTTGCCACGCAGAACCCTGAACTGCGCCGGCGTTTCACCGGCAAGCCCGAGTTTGTGGTGAACTTCTTCGAGTTCATCGCGGAGGAAGTGCGCGAGCTGCTGGCGGAACTGGGCTTCCGCAGCCTGGAAGAAGCCATTGGCCATGCCGAGCTGCTGGACACCCGCGAAGCGGTCGACCATTGGAAGGCCGACGGCCTTGACCTGGCGCCGATCCTGCGCGGCTACGGCTCCGACGCTGACGTTCCGCTGCGCAACCTGACGACGCAGAACCATGAACTGGACAAGCATTTCGACAACCAGCTGATCGCGATGAGCACCGACGCGCTGACCCGGCGCGAGCCGGTCCGAATCAGCCTGGAAATCATCAACACGGACCGGTCTGTGGGCACCATGCTGGGCCACGAAGTGACCAAGCGGTTCGGCGTTCAGTCGCTGGCGGACGACACCATCGACGTCACGCTGACCGGCCAGGCCGGTCAGTCGCTGGGCGCCTTCTTGCCGGCCGGGATCACCCTGCGGCTGCTGGGCGACTCGAACGACTACGTGGGCAAGGGGCTCTCCGGCGGACGGATCATCGTGCGGCCGGATCGGGCCAACGCGTTCGCCTCCGAGCAGAACGTGATCGCTGGCAACGTCATCGGATACGGCGCCACCAGCGGGGAAATGTTCCTGCGCGGCCAGGTGGGCGAGCGGTTCCTTGTGCGGAACTCGGGTGCCACCGCCGTCGTCGAGGGAATCGGCGACCACGGCTGCGAGTACATGACCGGCGGCGTGGCCCTGGTCCTGGGCCCGACCGGCCGCAACTTCGGTGCGGGCATGTCCGGCGGCGTGGCCTACGTGCTGGATTTGGATCCCGCCCGTTTGAACACCCAGGGCGTGGACAGCGGGGAGCTGCAACTGCTGCGGCCGGACGCCGTGGACGAAGAATCCATCGCCGCGCTGCTCAAGAAGCAGGCAGAGGAGACCGGTTCCCGGCTGGCTGCCCAGCTGCTTGAGGATCTCAAAGACACCCTGACCCGCATCACCAAGGTGCTGCCGCGCGATTACGCGGCGGTGCTGCAAGCCCGGGCGAACGCCGAAACTGAGGGGCTGGACCCCGACGGCGACGTTGTCTGGACCCGAATCCTGGAGGTAACCGGTGGCTGATCCACGCGGATTTTTGAAAGTACGTGACCGGGAGACCCAGCCGCGCCGTCCCGTCCCCGTGCGCATCATGGACTGGAAAGAAGTCTACGAGGCGCAGGAGAAGGGCGTGCTCCGCAGCCAGGCGGGCCGCTGCATGGACTGTGGCATTCCGTTCTGTCATCAGGGCTGCCCGCTGGGCAACCTGATCCCGGAGTGGAACGATCTGACCTGGCGCGACATGGGCCAGGAAGCGATTGAACGGCTTCACGCCACCAACAACTTCCCGGAATTCACCGGCCGGCTGTGCCCGGCCCCCTGCGAGGCGTCCTGCGTGCTGGGCATCAACCAGCCGGCAGTGACGATCAAGCAGGTGGAAGTCTCGGTGATCGAGGAAGCCTTCGAGCAAGGCTGGGTGACCCCGCATGCTCCGGAGCGGTTGACCGGCCACACCATCGCCGTCGTCGGATCCGGCCCCGCAGGGCTCGCAGTGGCGCAGCAGCTGACGCGGGCCGGCCACACCGTGGCGGTCTACGAGCGCGACGACAAGATCGGCGGCTTGCTGCGTTACGGCATCCCCGACTTCAAGATGGAGAAGCAATATCTGGACCGCCGGCTGGACCAGATGCGCGCCGAGGGCACACGTTTCCGGACCGGGATCGAAGCGGGCAAGGACATCAGCTGGGATCAGCTGCGCCGCCGGTACGACGCCGTGGTGATCGCCACCGGCGCCACCGTACCGCGGGACCTCCCGCTGCCCGGCCGGGAGTTGTCGGGCGTGCACTTCGCCATGGATTACCTGGTGCAGGCCAACCGGGTGGTGGCCGGGGAATCGGTTCCCGATCAGATCGACGCCCGGGGCAAGCACGTGGTGATCCTCGGCGGCGGCGACACCGGCGCCGACTGCCTGGGCACCGCGCACCGGCAGCAGGCCGCCTCGGTGACCACGCTGGCCATTGGCAAGCAGCCGCCGGCCGAGCGCGCTGCGCACCAGCCGTGGCCGACGTTCCCCACGCTGTTCGAAGTGGCCAGCGCGCATGAGGAGGGCGGCGAACGGACCTATCTTGCCTCCACCGTTGAGTACGTGGGCGAGAACGGCGTAGTCACTGCCTTGAAGGTGGCCGAGACCGAGTACGTGGACGGCGGGCGGGTACCCAAGCCCGGCACCGAGCGCGAAATCCCGGCAGACCTGGTGCTGTTGTCGCTGGGCTTCACCGGGCCGGAGCAATCCGAGCTGGGCGAGCAGGTGGACGCGGCCTTCGACCAGCGCGGAAACGTGGGCCGGGACGGCAGGTACATGACCAATGCGGAGGGCATCTTTGTGGCCGGCGACGCTGGCCGCGGACAGTCCCTGATCGTGTGGGCCATCGCCGAAGGCCGCGCCTGTGCCGCTGCCGTCGACGAGTGGCTGACCGGCACCACCCGGCTGCACGCCCCGGTTGCCCCCCAGGACCGGGCGATCGCGGTGCTGCCGTAGCATGGCGTTGCCTGCGCGCCCGCAGCATTCTGATTAGGGTAGGGATATGAGACGCGCAAAAATCGTTGCAACATTCGGCCCTGCCATCGCCAGCTATGAGTCCACCCTTGCCGTACTGAAGGCCGGGGTGGACGTGGCCCGGATGAACATGAGCCACGGCGACTACGGCGTGCATCAGCAGACTTACGACAACGTCCGCAAGGCCTCCGCCGAGCTGGGCAGGCCGGTGGGGATCTTCGCGGACCTGCAGGGTCCTAAGATCCGGCTGGGCAGGTTCGTGGACGGCCCCCACCACCTGGCGGTGGGGGACCGGTTCACCATCACCACCGAGGACGTCGAAGGAACCGCCGAAATCTGCTCGACGACGCACAAGGGCTTGCCCGGCGACGTCAAGGTGGGGGACTCCCTGCTGATCGACGACGGCAAAGTGGCGCTGAAGGCGATTGAAGTGGACGACGTCAAGGTGGTCACCGAGGTGACGGTGGCGGGCGTGGTGTCCAACAACAAGGGCATCAACCTGCCCGGCGTGGCAGTCAACGTCCCGGCCCTGAGCGAGAAGGACGAGGACGATCTGCGCTGGTCCCTCAAGACCGGCGTGGACATGGTGGCGCTGTCCTTCGTGCGCAACGCCGCCGACGTCCAGCGGGTCCACGAGATCATGGACGAAGAGGGCCGGCGGGTACCGGTGATCGCCAAGATCGAGAAGCCGCAAGCGGTGGATGCGATCGAGGAGATCATCGACGCGTTCGATGCCATCATGGTGGCCCGCGGTGACCTGGGTGTGGAACTGCCGCTGGAGGACGTCCCGCTGGTGCAGAAGCGTGCGATTGAACTTGCCCGCCGCTGGGCCAAGCCGGTGATTGTTGCCACCCAGGTGCTCGAATCGATGATCGACAACCCCCGGCCCACGCGGGCCGAGGCCTCGGACTGCGCCAACGCCGTCCTCGACGGGGCCGACGCTGTCATGCTCTCCGGCGAAACCAGCGTGGGCAAGTACCCGCTGGAAACGGTCCAGACGATGGCGCGGATTATCGAGTCCACCGAGCAGCACGGTCTGGACCGCGTGCCGCCGTTGGGCAGCCAGCCCAAGACCCGCGGCGGTGCCATCACCCGGGCGGCCGTGCAGATTGCCGACCAGTTGGATGCCAAGTACATCTGTACCTTCACCCAGTCAGGCGACTCCGCGCGGCGGCTGAGCCGGTTGCGTCCGGGCCGGCCGGTGTATGCCTTCACACCGCTGCAGTCCACGCTGAACGTGCTCTCGCTGACGTGGGGGATCCAGCCGCTCGTGGTCGAATTCGTGGAGCACACCGACCAGATGACCGCCCAAGTGGATCGGATCCTCTACGAACGGGGTTTGGTGGAGATCGACGACCTGGTGGTCATCGCCGCCGGTTCGCCCCCCGGCAAGGCCGGTTCCACCAACTCGCTCAAGGTCCATCGGGTGGGAGACCTGGCCGACGCCGGCGAAGTTCTCAACGGTCACTCGCACCCGCGCCCCGAAAAGGTCGGACCCTGGCCGGTCTCCTAGCCACAACATAGAAGAACGGGCTCCGGAAAATTTCCGGAGCCCGTTCTTGTCGGTGGTCGACCAAAGCCGCTCGCGGCCGCGTGGAGACCCGGCCCCCGGTGGTCGACCAAAGCCGCTCGCGGCTGCGTGGAGACCCGGCCGCCCAGATTACCCGGCTAGTTCACCTGGTTGATGATCGTCTCGGCCACTTCCCGCATGCTTAGGCGGCGGTCCATCGACGTCTTCTGGATCCACCGGAACGCCTCCGGTTCGGTCAGGCCCATCTTGGTGATCAGCAGGCTCTTGGCGCGCTCCACCAGTTTGCGCGTCTCGAACTGCTCCTGCAGGTCGGACACCTCGGATTCCAGCGCCGTGATTTCGTCGTGGCGGGACAGCGCGATCTCGATGGCGGGAATCAGGTCCGCCGGTGAAAAGGGCTTCACCACGTACGCCATGGCACCCGCATCGCGGGCACGCTCCACCAGTTCCTTCTGGCTGAAGGCGGTCAGCAGCACCACCGGGGCAATACGCGCCTTCACGATCTGCTCCGCGGCCGTAATCCCGTCCATCACCGGCATCTTCACATCCATCAGGACCAGGTCCGGCTTCAGCTCCTGGGCCAGTTCGACAGCCTTCTCGCCATTGTCGGCTTCAGCCACGACGTCGTAGCCCTCACCGCGGAGGATCTCGACGATATCCAAGCGGATCAGGGTTTCGTCCTCCGCAACGACGACGCGGCGAGCGGGGGCAGACTCGGTTTGTTCAGGCACTGGCGCTCCTAGACTGTTTCGTTGCCATTCACCATGGCGTCGGTTCCGTGAAATAGCCTATCTGCATGTAGAGTAGATTCGCGCACCAAGCAGCATGACGGTTTTCACAGTGTGGACGATCGACTTTTGCGACTGGTGCATGCCCGAGTGGCGGAACGGCAGACGCACCGCACTCAAAATGCGGCGGGGAAACTCGTGTGGGTTCGAATCCCACCTCGGGCACGTATCTTCCCCTTAAGGCTTGTGGGCCTCTGGGTTTCATTGAGTAGTTTCTGGGTCCCCATGGGGGCCCATTTTTGTTGACGGCCACTGCTGTAGCCGCCCGGCCTCCTTGGCTATCTGGTCGGTGCGCACCTTCGTGACCAGTGTCCGCCCGCCCTTCCAGAGTTCCGCCGGAGCCTCTTGGTTCGATTTCACCCGTATCGGGTGAAGGCACCACCCATTTGGCGGCGCTAGCGTGGCGCACAGGCAACTGAACAGCCTCTATCGCGTGTGAGACCTGACCAGCGGCTCCTCGTCCAACGGACGGCAAGCCGAAGGAGAAGCGATGCTTAACTGTTTCCCTAGGCACCCCGAAACCGTTTCCTGGCTTCAAGGTGCCCCGGCAGGTCGGACATGAGCGAGCCTGCCGCGTCGCCGCCGACCAATCTGGATCCGCTGCAAGTGATCCGGTCCCGGAGGTATATCGCTGCGCTTGTGCTGGCAGCGATCTTGGGCGTTCCCATCTCGGCCATTGCCTACGGATTTCTCGCTTTGGTCACGGCGCTCCAGCAGTACGTCTTCGTCGAACTGCCGAGTCAAGTCATTGGGGGTCCCGCGCCCGCGTGGTGGCCGGTGCCATGGCTGGTGCTGTGTGGGCTGATGACGGCCTTGACCATCCGCTACCTGCCGGGAACCGGCGGCCATTCGCCCGCTTTTGGATTCGCGACGGGAGGCGGTCCGCCCAGCGGCCGGGAGCTGGTGGGCATCATTCTCGCGGCGCTGACCACCCTCAGTCTCGGTGCGGTGCTGGGGCCGGAGGCTCCGCTGATCGCGATCGGTGGCGGCCTCGGGGCGCTGGCCGTGCACCTTGTGAAAAAGGACGCCCCGCCGATGGCACAGACCGTCATGGCGTCTGCCGGCAGCTTCGCCGCGATCAGTACCCTGCTCGGCTCTCCCGTACTCGGGGCAGTCCTGATCATGGAGGCAGCCGGGATCGGGGGATTGACGCTGAGCCTGATGGCGCTGCCCGGGCTGCTCGCTTCAGGC
Source organism: Arthrobacter sp. NPDC055138 (assembly GCF_053607305.1). NCBI lineage: Bacteria > Bacillati > Actinomycetota > Actinomycetes > Micrococcales > Micrococcaceae > Arthrobacter > Arthrobacter sp. NPDC055138. The sequence goes on along the minus strand of NZ_JBSGTH010000002.1, from coordinate 442,645 downwards.
GTCGGTGCGCTGGTGTTCGTAGGTCTGGACAGCTGGACCGGGTTGGGTAGCTTCTCGCTGGCGCTGCCCGTGGTGCCGCCCGCGGTGCCGCCGACGGTGGCGTCATTGGGCTGGGCGGTGGTCATGGGCGCGGTCGGCGCACTGTTGGGCTGGTTGGTCCGCTGGGTCGCGCTGAACCTTCGTCGTGTGGTGCATCTGAACCGGGTGTTGGTGACGTCTTTGCTTGGTTTGCTGATCGGGCTCACCGCGATGGCGTACCAGCTGATCTCCGGACACAGCTTCACGCAGGTGCTGTTCTCGGGCCAGGATGCACTTCCTGAGCTGGTTGAACATGCCACGGACTACTCGCTTGGGGTGCTGGTCCTGCTGATCGTTTGTAAAAGTTTGGCCTACGGACTCTCGCTGAGCGCATTTCGTGGCGGGCCGGTGTTCCCCTCAATGTTCATCGGCGCGGCGCTAGGCCTTGCTGCCGCCGGCTTGCCCGGAATGGATCCCGCGGCAGGGATAGGCATGGGCATGGGAGCCATGTGCGCAGCCATGCTGCGGTTGCCCTTGACATCGACCCTGCTGGCCACGCTCTTGCTGGGCCCGGACGGTGTGGCCGTGACACCCCAAGTGGTGGTGGCTGTGGCGGTGGCTTTCGTGATCACCCATGTGCTCCCGATTCCAGCCGCGGGGACGCCCGCGGCGGCTGACGATGCCGGCACCGTCCACGGCCGGGCTACCTCCAGGGGCGGGCGGAGATCTGGGGTCCCGAGCGCGGACCATGCGGCCGGACGGGAGCGGTGGACAGCCTGGTTGTTCATCATTGGTTCGAGCCTGTTCGCCTTGGGAGCGGTGCCGTTCTACGCCGACGCCGTGGGATTGCGCGCGGGCGCCGTCACCTTCTTCCTCGGATCGCTGTTCTTCACCTCGGCGGCGTTCCTGCAGTACCGCGAAGCCGTTGACGCGCTCCCAGGAGTAGGGGCCGCACAGAGCCATTCGTTGTGGGTGTGGGCGCCGCGGAATCTCGTCTGGCTCGCTGCCGCTGTCCAGCTTGCCGGTACGCTGTGGTTCAACTGGAGTACGGCCAACGCGGTCAACGACAACCTCAGTGCCGCGCTGATCGATCAGCGGGTCTGGCGACCCGACGCGCTGGGTTCAATTGCCTTCCTGATTTCCAGCGCTGTGGCGTTGCGGGATGCCGGTCGAGGCGCCATCGCAAACCGGCCCAAGCCTCGGGAGTGGAAGATCGGCGTGATGAACCTGATCGGCTCAATTGCGTTCGGCATCTCGGCCGTCGCGGCCTTCGTCATACCGTCGAGCGGCGATGTTTGGAACGCCCAGCTGTCCAATCTCGGCACTCTCGCGGGCGCCCTGTGCTTCCTCATCGGCGCGATGATGATGCTGGTTCCAGCATCTACCGACGACTCGGTACCCGAGCGCCGGGGAACACCACCGTAAGCGTGCATGGACGCCATGTCTTGCTGGTCCACGGTCTGGGCCGTTGTACCGTGGATCAACCGCAGGACGCTCGGTGGTCCACAAACATCTCATCAGGGGGAGCCATGCCGTACGTAGTCGACTTCAAGAACGTTTCTACTGCGGGCCTGGAGTCGTCGCCGGTCGCCGAGGCCCTGGCAGGACTACGCGCCAACGAGGCACGCTACTACAGCAATAAGTACGACCACGTCTTCACCGTCATCCCTGCAAGCGAGGCTCCGGAGGTGATCGACCGGGTCAGTCGGATCCTCAAGGAGGAGCGCGACATTGTCATCGGCTCCCGCGCCCTCGAAGCTACCGGCTTCGAAGTCGACGGTCTGCGGATGGACTACGTGTTCTACGAGTCGGGGCTGTCCATCAACGTCATGTACAGCATCGAGGCAGGCGGGAAGCGAGCCGTCGGATTCAAGCTAGCCGAAGGCATGGAGGTTACAGAGGAGCTGGCATCGCGCTTCAAGTTTGCGCGGCAGAAATCCAAACTGGCAGGCGTCATCCGCGGCTCCTTCTTCGTGATCAAGGGCGAATACTGATCAGCTAATGGTGATGATCATCACATTTGGATGTGAGGCGCACCACAAACATGTCGCACACTGGGCTTGCATGTTTAGGTGTAGCCTGATATAAGCACCAGTGCTGGTGCTGACCAAGGAGTCGGACCATGAGTATCGAATCAAGCTCCGCGGCGGGAACCGTCCCGACTGGAAGTGGTCGCAGGGCTGAAAATCCCGTACCAGCGCAAGGCAATGTTGGGGCACCACCGGCGAGCGCCGGCCCACTTTTTGCCGATCCGGCCGCTCTCGGCCTGGGCGCTTTCGCAATGACCACGTTCGTCCTGAGTGTTATCAACGCCGGCATGATCCCCAAGGCCGACGAACCGGTAGTGCTGGGACTGGCACTGTTTTACGGCGGTATGGCGCAGTTTGCCGCGGGAATCTGGGAGTTCGCCAACCGCAACGTCTTCGGCGCAACAGCCTTTTGCTCCTACGGAGCCTTCTGGCTGTCCTTCTGGTACTTGAGCCAGTTCAGCGCAGGCAGCCTTCCGCCGGCGGAGGCCGGCAAAGCCGTCGGCCTGTACCTCCTGGCGTGGGCCATCTTTACCGCCTACATGACCATGTCCGCGTGGCGGGTCAGTATGGGCGTCTTCGCCGTTTTTGTCTTCCTGACCCTGACTTTCATCGCACTGTTCCTTGGCGCCTTCTCCGGGGCGGCCGGGCTGACGGCGCTGGGCGGCTGGCTGGGCATCCTGACGGCGCTCATCGCTTGGTACTGCTCCTGCGCGGTGGTCGCGAACTCCACCTTCAAACGGACCGTGCTTCCGGTGGGACGACGGTGAGGGGCCATGGCCGCAGATCCAACAGAATCGGATGAGACCCTCGCAAACCTGCTGCACGAACAGCGCCGCTTTCCTCCGGACGCCGGCTTTTCCGCCCAAGCCAACGCCACGCCGTCGGACTATGACGAAGCCGACGGCGACAGGTTGGCGTTTTGGGCGCGGCAGGCAGGCCGGCTTGACTGGGCCGACCCCTGGAGCGAGGTACTGGATTGGACAAATCCGCCGTTCGCCAAATGGTTTGTCGGCGGCAAACTCAACGCCGCCTACAACTGTCTGGACCGGCATGTAGCTGCCGGCCGCGGAGACAAGGTCGCCTATTACTTTGAAGGCGAAGCGGGGGACTCACGCACCATCACCTACGCCCAGCTCACCCAGATGGTGTGCCAGGCCGCGAACACGCTGAGCGATTTGGGTGTCAGGTCCGGAGACCGGGTGGCCATCTACATGCCCATGATCCCGGAGACCGTGGTGGCGATGCTGGCCTGCGCGCGGATCGGAGCACCGCACACCGTGGTGTTCGGCGGGTTCTCCGCGGACGCCCTCCGGACCCGGATCCACGACTGTGACGCGCGCCTTGTCATCACCTGCGACGGCGCCTACCGCCGCGGAAAGGCCAACAGTTTGAAGTCCGCCGTCGACGAGGCCCTGCTGGATTGCCCGGACGTGCGCAACGTCCTGGTGGTCCGGCGCACCGGCCAAGAGGTCGACTGGACATCCGGCCGCGACATCTGGTGGCACGAATCGGTGGAGCTGGCTTCCACCGATCACGTGACCGAGGCCTTCGACGCCGAACACCCGCTGTACGTCATGTACACCTCGGGCACCACCGGCAAGCCCAAGGGCATCCTGCACACCACCGGTGGCTACCTCACGGCCTGCGCCTACACCCACTGGGCAGTGTTCGACCTCAAGGCGGAGTCGGACATCTTCTGGACGGCCGCGGACATCGGCTGGGTTACCGGGCACAGCTACATCGTGTACGGGCCGCTGGCCAACGGCGCCACGTCCGTGCTGTATGAGGGCACGCCGGACACCCCGCACCAGGGCCGCTGGTGGGAAATCATCGACAAGTACAAGGTCACGATCCTCTACTGCGCTCCGACCGCCATCCGGACGTTCATGAAGTGGGGCGCCGAGATACCGGCCCAGTACAGCCTCACCAGCCTGCGCGTGATCGGGACCGTGGGCGAACCGATCAACCCCGCCGCCTATATTTGGTACCGGGAGAACATCGGGCACAACCGGACGCCCGTGGTGGACACGTGGTGGCAGACCGAGACCGGGGCCATCATGATCAGCCCGCTCCCGGGGGTTACCGCCGGTAAACCCGGCGCCGCCATGAAGGCCCTGCCCGGGGTGGTGGCCGACGTGGTCAATGACGAGGGCACCCCGGTTGGCAACGGCTCCGGCGGCTACCTGGTCTTGAAGGAACCATGGCCGTCCATGCTGCGCACCATCTGGGGCGACAACGACAGGTACGTGGAGACGTACTGGTCGCGGTTCCCGGGGCTCTACTTTGCCGGCGACGGCGCGAAGAAGGACGAGGACGGCGATATCTGGCTTCTGGGCCGCGTGGACGACGTGATGAATGTGGCAGGGCACCGGCTGTCGACCACTGAAATCGAATCGGCGCTCGTCGCCCATCCGAAAGTCGCCGAAGCCGCGGTTGTCGGCGCCCTGGACGAGACCACCGGGCAGGCCATCGTCGCCTTCGTCATCCTGCGCAGCGAGGCGGGCGACGGCGGACCCGAGGTGGTGCAGGAGCTGCGGGAACATGTGGCCAAGGAAATCGGCAAGATCGCCCGGCCGCGGCAGATCATGGTGGTGGCCGAGCTGCCTAAAACCCGTTCCGGCAAGATCATGCGCCGGCTCCTCAAAGACGTGGCGCAGGACAGGCCGATCGGGGACGTCACCACCCTGGCGGACTCGTCCGTCATGGAGCTGATCAAGGCCGGCATGCCTGGCGGCGCCGGCGGCCTGCACTAGCCGGCGCCCGCGAAAGCCTCCGCGTTTGGCGCCAAGCACCCCCTTGTTTGCACAGCATGTTTGCACAATGATGCGGTCCAACCCTTGCCGCTGAACCCCTTCGTGGTGTCGAATCTGTTAACAGCACGCGAGTGTGCAGGGACGAGGATGCCTACGACGCCAGGAGGCGCTCATGTCGGGGAAATCCGCCAACGGCTTGGCAAAGGGATCTGGGCGGAGCACCGATCTGCGGCGGGCGGAGGGTTCTGCCGCGGCCACGGTCTCCCGGCCCGAGCACATCCGCAACGTGGTGCTGGTAGGCCATTCCGGGGCCGGCAAGACAATGCTCGCCGAGGCCATGCTCGTGGCGACGGGCGCCACCAACCGGATGGGCTCGATCCTGGAGGGCACCACAGTCAGTGATTCGGACCCGTCGGAGATCCACCAGCAGCGTTCTGTGCTGCTGTCCGTTCTCCCTTTTATGTCCGACGACGTCAAGATCAACCTCCTCGATACCCCGGGCTACTCGGACTTCACGGGCGAACTGCGGGCCGGTCTCCGCGCCGCCGACGCGGCGCTGTTCGTGGTGTCCGCCGTCGACCGCATCGATGCGGCGACCATGGCGCTGTGGGAGGAATGCTCCGCCGTCGGAATGCCGAGGGCGGTCACAATCAGCCGACTGGACCACCCGCGGGCCAACTTCGATGCGGCGCTGGCCGACTGCCGCCGTGCCTTCGGCGAGTCGGTGCAACCGCTGTACCTGCCGGTCCGGAGCGGGGCTGCGGTATCCGGGCTGCACGGGCTGCTTTCCGGCAGCGTGTCGGAGTACGCAGAAGGGGAACGCCAACCGGTCATCCGGCCCGCAGACGCGGGGGAGTTGGCCGCTGCCGAGGAGGCCCGCAGCGCGCTGATCGAAGGCATCATCGCGGAGAGCGAAGACGAGTCACTGATGGACCGCTATCTGGGCGGCGAGGAGATTGGGCTTGATGTCCTCTTGTCCGACGTGGAGACTGCCGTCGCCCGCGGTTCGTTCTACCCGGTCCTGGCCACCTCGGCGGAAACGGGGCTGGGCGTAGCGGAGTTGCTGGACATGCTCCGGCGGGCCTTCCCCTCGCCGCTGAAACGTCCCGCGCCGCAAGTGACGGGCCTGTACGGTTCGCCAAGCACCCCGCTGCGCTGTGACCCGGACGGACCGCTCGCCGGCGAAATCGTCCGGACCAGCACAGACCCATTCCTGGGTCGGGTATCCCTGGTGCGCGTGTTCTCCGGAACACTGCGGGACGATTCGGCCATCCACGTCTCCGGACATGGGCTCGCCGACCGCGGCCATGCCGACCACGACAGTGACGAGAGGGTCACGCACCTGCACGCTCCGGTCGCCGCTACCTTGCGGTCGGTGTCCTATTGCATCGCCGGCGACATCTGCGCGCTGACAAAGATCGGCGCCGCCGAGACCGGGGACACCGTGTCGGGGAGGGATCACCCGATGCTGATCCAACCGTGGGAGATGCCGGAGCCGCTGTTGCCAGTGGCAATCGAGGCTGCCACCCGGAACGATGAAGCCGCGCTGGCCAAGAGCCTGGCCAAGGTGACCGCGGGGGATCCGACGCTGCGGGTGGAGCGCAATCCGGAGACGCACCAGCTCATCCTGTGGTGCATGGGCGAATCGCACGCCGAGGTGGTGCTCGACCGGCTGCGCGGGCAGGGCGTCAACGTGCAGACGGTGGGCGTGGTCACGCCGCTGCGGGAGACGTTCGCGGCGGCGGCTCCCGGGCACGGACGCTACGTCAAACAATCCGGCGGGCACGGCCAGTTCGCCATCTGCGACATTGAGGTGGAACCGCTCCGGCAGGGGGCCGGGTTCGAATTCGTGGACAAGATCGTCGGGGGAGTGATCCCCGGCCAGTACGTCGCCGCCGTCGAAAAAGGTGTGCGCTCGCAAATGGAAAAGGGCGTCTCCGCCGGGTTCCCTGTCGTCGACATCCGGGTGACGCTGGTGGGCGGCAAGACCCACAGCGTCGATTCCTCCGACGCTGCCTTCCAATCCGCCGGCGCCCTGGCCTTGCGCGAAGCCGCCGCCGCTGCCCGCATCCAGTTGCTTGAGCCGGTCTCCGCCGTGACCATTACGGTCCCCGACGACTATGTGGGAACGGTGATGAGTGATCTGTCCGCGCGGCGCGGCAAGCTGACCGGATCGGACGCAGCGGACGGGGAGGGAACCGAAATCAGCGCCGAAGTTCCCGAACAGGAGCTGCTCCGCTACGCCGTCGAGCTTCGGGCGCTGACCGGCGGCACCGGACGTTTCCGGCGCGCCTATCTGCGCCACGACCCGGTTCCGGCAAGTGCCGCGGGCGAGAAGTCGCAACGGTAGGCCGGAGCCGGAATGGTCTACGCGCCGGCGCGGACCAGCTGGGCGAGCTTCCCGAGGGCGTCGGTCCAGCCGGCCCGATGCAGGGCGAGCCGTTCTTCGGTTGCGAATTCGCCCTGGGTGAGGGCGATCCACGTCTGGCCGGCCCGGGCGGCGAGGGAAAGTATGACGGTGGTTTCCCGGTCGTCGGGCGTGGGTTCCTCCCACCGGAAGGTGTAGACGAGGCGGCGCGGCGGATCGACCTCGAGGAACTCACCGGCGAGGTGGAACGGCTCGCCGTCGGGCGGCTGCATGGTCAGACGGTAGCTTCCGCCTGGACGTGGGTCGAGCGTGGCCTCGGGCGTGGTGAAGCCCGCGGGGCCCCACCATTTCACCAGTTCGGCCGGTTCCGTCAGCATGCGGAAGACCCGCTCGTATGGCGCTTCCAGCGCGGATTCCAACTCCAGCGTGTGACCGCTGCTGCGCTCGGTCATTGGATCCCTCCCTCAAGGGATACGCTGCGCGACGGGACCACGGCAACGCGCCCTCTGCCTGCCCAGCGTAGTCCCGGGACCTGCCCGCGACTAGGCGGCTGGTACCGGCCGCGCTCGCAGTGCGTCCAGGGAAACCACCCGGATTCGCGTCCGGCCGCTGGCCACGAGGCGCCTCATCCCCGGAGAGTGCATCCGTGCCGGCCTGATGGACGTCTCCGCGTGGCCGGTGGGAGCATGGCTGTATCAACGGCCCCACCAGCGGCGACTGCCGTGGGCCGGAAGCGGTGCTCAGGAGGAATCATGTCTTGGTCCGATCTGGAGCCGATCGTAGATCGCTACCATCACGCCTTGGATGCCTTCGTCCGGGGAGACCCGGCACTGCAGAAGGAACTGTTCTCAAGGCAGGACGACGTGACGCTCGCAAATCCGCTCGGCCCGCCTGCCCTGGGCCGTCACCAGATTGAGCAGGTCATGGAGCGGGCGGCTTCCATGCTCAGGGAGGGCGAGCCCAACCGGTTTGAGCGGGTGACCGCCTACGCCGGGACAGACGTGGCCTACATGGTGGAAATCGAGAGGACCAACGCGAAGGTCGGCGGCTCCGATGAGATGCTCCCGGTATCGCTGCGGGTCACCACGGTCTTCCGGATGGAGGACGGCGAATGGAAGGTTGCCCATCGTCAGGCGGATCCAATCACCTCCCCGCGGACCATCGACACCATCGTCGACGTCGACCAGCCTTAGCACTGACCGTGCGGTAACGGCGGTGGACCGTGCGTTGACGACGGCGGTGCCGTGAGTGTCAGCTGTGTGAGCTGAGGAATTCCGCCACGGGCGCGGCCAGGGAGGCACCGACGTCGTCCGCTGAACGTTTGAGGCCCTTCACACTGAAGGAATGGTCGCAGCCTTCCTGCCAGTCCAGGACGGCGTTTGACCCAATCCGCTCGACGACGGATTCGAGCAGTTCGCGGGTCGCGAAGGTGTCCCGGGTGCCCTGCAGGAAGAGCATCGGCAGCGTCATACCGTACAGGTGCTCATCGCGGAGCTTCTCCGGTTTCCCCGGCGGGTGCAGCGGATAGCCCAGGTAGACCAGACCGGCGGCGGGCATCCCCTCGGCTACGGCCATTGACGCCATCCGGCCGCCGAAGGATTTCCCTGCCGCCCACAGCGGCTCGCCTTCAGAACGCGCGGCAGCTACCTGCATGGCCGCGCGCCAGGCCTCGATGGCGGCCGGCGGGCGGTCGGGGAACCGCTTGCCGGCCTCCCGGTAGGGGAAGTTGAAGCGCAAAGTGGCAACGCCATCGTCGTTCAGTGCGCGGGTGAAGCCGGACAGGAACGGGTGTTCCATGCCGCGCCGGCGCCGTGGGCCACCACCAACGTGGCCACCGGGTCATCCGGCCGGGCATAGACGCCGGAGACGGTGGTCTGGCCGACGTCGATGGACACATGTGACTCGCTGACTTGCATGCTCCCATCATGCCCTCGCCAGAAGCCACGTGTGTATGTTTAGGTGTTTCCATGGCCAGCGAACAAACAACGCTGACGGTCGATGGACCGCACGGTGAGCGTGAGGTACGTATCTCCAGTCCGAGCCGGGTGATGTGGCCCGAGCTGGGCATCACCAAACTGGATCTGGCGCGCTACATCGCCGAAGTGGGGGAGGCGTTCATCAGCGCCAACGGCGACCGGCCGGTGTCCCTGCAGCGGTTCTCCGACGGGATCGACGGCGAGCAGTTCTTCTCCAAGAATCCGCCCAAGGGCGCCCCCGACTTTGTCCGTTCGGTGATGGTGGTCTATCCGAGCGCGCGCTCTCATCCGCAACTGGTGCTCGATGAGCCCGCCGCGGCCGTCTGGGCGGTCCAGATGAACACCGTGGTGTTCCACCCGTGGCCTTCCCGGGCCGAGGACTCCGACAACCCCGACCAGCTGCGCATCGACCTCGATCCGCAGCCGGGGACGTCCTTCGATGATGCCATCCCGGTGGCCTTCGAACTGAGGTCGGTGCTGGCCGAGGCCGGGCTTGAGGCGTTTATCAAGACGTCCGGCAACCGCGGGCTGCATATGTTCGCCCCGATTGAACCGACGCACGAATTCCTGGATGTGCGCCACGCCGTCATTGCGGCCGCGCGCGAGATTGAGCGCCGGATGCCCAAGCAGGTGACCACCTCCTGGTGGAAGGAGGAGCGCGGCGAGCGGATCTTCGTGGACTTCAACCAGGCCAACCGCGACCGGACCATGGCCGGTGCCTACAGCCCGCGGGCGCTGCCGCAGGCCTCAGTCTCCTGCCCGATCGAATGGGACGAACTGGAGACCGCTGACCCAAAGAACTTCACCATTGCCACCGTGCCGGACCGCCTGAAGTCAACTGGTGACCCCTGGGCGAAAATGCACGACAACCCGGGCAAAATCGACGTCCTGTTGCAGTGGTGGGAACGCGACCTCGCCGCGGGCTTGGGGGAGATGCCGTTCCCGCCGGACTACCCGAAGATGCCGGGCGAGCCGCCGCGGGTCCAGCCCAGCCGGGCGCGCAAGAAGGACTGACCGGCGGCCTACTCGAACCGGGACGGGTCGCCGGCGCCGTGCCGGACTACCTCGGCGGTGCCGCTGGAGAAGTCGACGACGGTGGACGGCTCGGAGCCGCAGTCGCCGGCGTCTACCACCGCGTCCACCACATGGTCCAGCCGCTCCTTGATCTCCCAGCCTTGCGTCATCGGCTCGTCTTCGCCCGGCAGCAGCAGCGTGCTGGACAACAGCGGCTCGCCCAGTTCCGTCAGGATGGCCTGGACCACGTTGTTGGCCGGAATACGGACGCCGACGGTCTTTTTCTTCGGGTGCAGCAACCGGCGGGGAACTTCCTTGGTGGCCGGCAGGATGAAGGTGTAGCTGCCGGGCGTGGCCGCCTTGATGCTGCGGAAGACCTTGTTGTCGATGAGCACGAACTGACCCAGCTGGGCAAAGTCCTTGCAGACAAGGGTGAAGTGGTGCTTGCCGTCGAGTTGGCGGATGGTCCGGATCCGGTCCAGGGCGTCCCGGTTGCCCAACTGTGCGCCGAACGCATAACAGGAGTCGGTCGGATACACGATCAAGGCGTCGGACCGGACAAGGTCCACAATCTGCCCGATCGACCGAGCCTGCGGATTCTCTGGGTGGACGTCGAAGTATCTCGCCATTCCCTGAGCTTACGGCCCGGGGCGCCGGTTGATCCACGGGTTAATCCACGGGCGGCCGGTCCTGGCTGATTCCCCGACCGGCGCGGGCTGGGCCTCATAACGTCAGGAAGGAGTCGACTGGTCCATCCACCACTCCGTGAAGTGCGTCGCTTGGCCTTGGCCGTCGAGGCGGATCACCCACAGATTGCTGTACGTGGGTCCCTCCCGATACACCGTTGTTCCCTCCACCACGGAAACGCCGTCTGCCACCGCGACTTCGCGCCACTCAAACGTCGCTGCTCCGGGTTCGTCCTTGCGAGCCAGCCACTCCCGGACAATGGCGTCCCGGCCGCGCCACGGCGCCGTCCACGGGTCGGGCCGATATTCGGCGTCGGTGGCGAACAAGGCGCCGATCTGGTCCGGATCGTTGGTCTCCCACGCCCGCCGGTAGGCAGTGATCCATGCCGCAGTTTTCGCGTCCATCCCACCGTTGTACTGCGGCGGTTCGTGGCGGGCAAGCCCGAATTCTCCGCGACTTTGCGCGGCGAACAAGGCAGCGTTCCTGCGGCGCCCCAGCCGGCTTTCCCTCGGGGGCGGCCGCGACGGCCCCGGCCCGGTTTGCGTGGACCCGGCGGAGCTCTACAATCGGAAGGCGGTTTGCCGAGAGGTTGCGTTCACAATCCCGGCCCGGTGAACTCAGGATGAATTCTTCCAACAAGATTGGGTAACTAGGTGGACCTCACCTTCATAGTCGCGCTCGTCGTCGTGCTGGCGCTGTTCTTCGATTTCACTAACGGCTTCCACGACACGGCGAACGCGATGGCCACCCCGATTGCCACCGGTGCCATCAAACCCAAGACCGCCGTGGCACTGGCAGCCGTGTTGAATCTGGTGGGCGCGTTCCTCTCCACGGAAGTGGCCAAGACCGTCTCGGGCGGGCTCATCCGCGAGGGCGAGGGCGGCATTCAAATCACGCCGCTGATGATCTTTGCCGGTCTGATCGGTGCGATTGTGTGGAACATCATCACGTGGCTGCTGGGCCTGCCGTCAAGTTCCTCGCATGCGCTCTTCGGCGGGCTGATCGGTGCGGCCATCGTGGGCGCCGGCTTCCAGGCGGTGGACTACGGCGTGGTGGTGTCCAAGGTGCTGCTGCCGGCCATCCTGGCCCCGCTGATCGCCGGAACCGTGGCGTATCTAGCGACCAAGCTGGCCTATTGGATCACCAAACGGGACGAGAGCGCCTCCAGCCCCAAGCGCGGCGGTTTCCGCTACGGTCAGATCTTCTCCTCTTCGCTGGTGGCCCTGGCACACGGAACCAACGACGCGCAGAAGACCATGGGCGTGATCACCCTGGTGCTGATCGCGGGCGGTTTCCAGGCGGCGGGCACCGGCCCGGAGTTCTGGGTCATCCTGTCCTGTGCCCTGGCCATCGCCGCGGGTACATACTCCGGCGGCTGGCGCATCATCCGCACCATGGGTTCCGGCCTGACCGAGGTCAAGCCCGCCCAAGGCTTTGCTGCCGAGTCCTCCACGGCGTCGGCCATCCTTGCCTCCTCCCATCTGGGCTTCGCACTGTCCACCACCCAGGTTGCCTCCGGGTCGGTGATCGGCTCCGGGCTGGGCCGCAAGGGAGCGAAGGTCCGCTGGGACACCGCCGGGCGCATCGGCATCGGCTGGCTGCTGACCCTGCCCGCGGCCGGCGCCATCGGCGCCCTGGCCGCGTTCATTGCACACCTGGGCGTGGTCGGCGTGGTGATCGACGCCGTTGCCGGCGCGCTGGTGATCGGCGTGATGTACGTCATGTCCAAGCGCAACCAGATCGGTCATGACAACGCCATCAGCGACGTTGACCAGGCCGGCGAGATCGTCAGGATCAAGCGCAAGAAGAAGCGCAAGGCCACCGCTAAGAAGCGGGCCAAACAACAGGCCGCAGTGGCTGCGGGCCTCGAACCGATGGCTGGCTCCGAAGTCGGTGGCGGACCCGATCAGGTGACTGGCCTCGAGCAAGCGGGCTCCAAGCAAGCGGGCCGGGCGAAAGCTACGGCGGCAGCTGCTCGGGCCGCCAAGATCGGGACCACGAACAACCAAGACGGCACCGATGAAGGGGCGGCACGATGAACATCGACTGGTTCGCATTTCTGATTGTCGCCGTCGCGACTCTCGTTTCGGCACTGCTCGTGGTCGGCTCCTACGGCCTCGGCGTCCGCCTGCTGGCCGTAGCTTCCGATGCGACCGAATCGCGCCGCCCGGCCTACCGCGGACTGGCCTACCTGAGCTTTGCGGTGGCTGCTGTGGCTGTGGCCTACGGCATCTACCTCATCGTGCCCGCCTTTCACTAGTCCCTCCCGCTGGCTAGCATGGGCCCATGGCCCGGACTATCTACTATGTCGGCAGCTCGATGGACGGGTATATTGCCGACCGCAGGAACAAGCTTGACTGGCTGATGCAGTTCAACGACGCCGCTGGCGTCCAGGACAGCATCGAGACGTTCATGCGGCGGGTCGGCGCCATTGTGATGGGCTCGGAGACGTACAAATTCCTGCTGGCAGAGGGGCCGGATGCCTGGGCCTACGGCTCGACTCCCACGTGGGTTTTCACCCACCACGAACTGCCGGGCGTTGCGGGGGCGGACATCACGTTTGTGCGCGGCGACGTGGCTATCTTCCATCCGAGCATCTGTGCCGACGCCGCGGAGAAAGACGTCTGGCTGATGGGCGGCGGCCAGCTCGCCGCGCAGTACGCGTCCGCCGGGCTGCTGGATGAACTAATTCTTACCCTGGTCCCGGTCGCGCTGGGCGGCGGCCAGCCACTACTCCCGGTCCCAAGCACGACGGCGCCGGCGCGGCTTCGTGCCACCCGCGCCTTGGGCGATCTGGTGGAGATGCACTACGACCTCACGCCCGCGCTCTAGCAAGCTCTGCGATAAAGAGACGCCGGAGCCCGCCAGGAGTTCAGCTGAGCGGGATGCTCGGGTGAAACCTTTAGTATCCCGCGGCCTGCGGGCGGGGGCTGTTGGACGGGCGCACCCGCCGATGACGGGTGCGCCCCTTTCCTGGGATTCGATACAGGTAGCGATTTAGCGGCGTGACCTGCTTGCGTACCCCGGCTGGCTCCGCTCTCCAACCTCTTTCCACCGCGGTTCCGCTCGGACCCGAAACTGTCCGACCTGGCTTATAGGCTGATTTCAGTAGCAGTTCTGTACCAAAAGTTGGCCATCAGGTTGGGGGTTTCCTGGTGGCGTCTGCGGGCCTTGTTCCGCGACCGTTCGTAGTCGATGCCGTGCCCCGTGGGCGCGCTGAAGATTGAGATGCACTGATGGTTGATCCGGCAGCACCCGAACGACCCGCCGCGGTCCCGGCTGCCTCGGTCTCGTTGCCGCCGATGGATCTGGAGGCGCCGGCGGCGGAGTTGGTGGACCAGCTCACGGCCAGGGAGAACGCCAAGGACGCGATCGCCGCGGAGCAGGCCAGACTGATGGTCGCGCTGGATCAGCGGATCCGGGCCGAGCGGGCAGCCAAAGGCATGCCCGCCGCGCGGCAGGGTGAGGGGATTGCCAAGCAGGTCGGGTTGGCGCGCCGGGAGTCCCCGAACCAGGGCGCGTTGCTGCTGGGCCGGGCCAAAGTCCTGGTCCATCAGATGCCGCACACGCTCCAAGCCCTCGAAACGGGGAAACTGAACGAGCGGCGGGCGGCGATCCTGATCAGCGAAACCGACTGCCTGAGCCCGGAGCACCGGGCGGCCGTGGATAAGGAGCTGGCCGGCAACCCGGACCGGCTGCACGGGCTCGGGAACCGGCGGCTGGAGGCCGAAGCCAAACGCGCCGCCTACCGGCTGGACCCGCGTGCGGTGGTGAAGCGGGCCGCGAAGGCCGAAGCGGACCGGCATGTCTCCTCCCGGCCCGAACCGGATGTGATGGTCTCGGTGAGGACCCTGCTGCCGGTGGTGCAGGGGGTCGCGGTGATGGCCGCGCTCAAGCAGGAAGCGGACCGGCAGGCCAACGCCGGGGACCCCCGGTCGCGGGGGCAGGTGATGGCCGATACCGTGTTTGAACGCGTCACCGGCCGCACAACTGCCGACCCGGCCACCCTCGAAGTCCAGTTGGTGATGACCGACCGGGCGCTGCTGCAGGGCGAGAACGAACCGGCCCGGCTGACCGGGTACGGCATCGTCCCGGCCCAGTACGCCCGCGACCTGATCCGCCTGCCCCAAGACCCGCCACCCGGATCCCAACCGGGGACCGGAGACAGCCCGCCCGACTCGGGCCCGCCAGACACCAGCCCGCCCGGCAAGAGCGCACCCGGCACCGACCCGCCGCGCAGCGGTTTCCGGCTGAAGGCTCCGCCGGCCGGGACCGAGCCGGGCTGGAAGACCGCCCGCGAGCAGGCCAAACAGGTACGGCTGCGGAACCTGAAGGTCGGCGGCGTGGAGGATGTCTGGATTAGGCGGCTCTATACCGCCCCGGGAGACGGGCAGTTGCTGGGCATGGACTCGCGGGCGCGGAAGTTCCCGGACGGGATCCGGCGGATGGTCATGGCCAGGGACGCGTCCTGCGCCGGTCCCTGGTGCGACGCGCCGATCCGGCACATCGACCACATCGTCGCCTCGTCCGAGGGCGGTCCCACCACCCTGGCCAACGGCCAGGGCCTGTGCGAACGCTGCAACCAGTCGAAAGAGGCCCACGGCTGGTCAGCCAAACCCATCGATGGACCCCGCCACACCGTGGAGACCACCACCTCGACCGGCCACACCTACGCCTCCACCGCACCATCCCTACCCGGCACCACGGCTACAGGACTTCAAGCGCCGCAAGGGGAAGAGCCGCCTGCTCGAGCTATCCAGGCAGTCCGTCAGGCGCTGTCTGTGGTGAATGCGGCCATGCGACAAGTGAATGACTCGGAGGATTCCCGTCCCGGCGTCACTGCTGAGAATGGATGGGCCGTTGTGCGAAGCCCGTGGGGTGGCATCGTCGGCGAAGCGGCCTGACGCGGAAGCATGTCGTAATTTCACATGCGTATTCCCCGGTGTGCTTCCTCAGCGGTTGTCGCGGATCAAATTGGTGATCCGCGCCGTGGAGAGGCGCCGTCCCTCGTCGTCAGTCATCACCACTTCATGGACCGTGAGGGACCGGCCCAGCTGGATCGCCGTCGCGGTTCCAGTGACCAGTCCGGATGAAACAGACCGGTGATGGCTGGCGCCAACTTCAATCCCGACGGCGTGGCGGCCCGGTCCTGCGTGCAGCGCCGCGGCGAAGGAACCGAGCGTTTCGGCCAGCACAACGTGGGCGCCGCCGTGCAGGATGCCCGCCACCTGGGTGTTTCCCTCCACCGGCATGCTGGCGACGATGCGCTGTGGGGTCATTTCGCTGAAAACGATGCCCATCTTGACCACCAGCGGGCCGACGCCGGTATGCACGAGCCAGCGGTGCAGGTGTTCCGGCACACCGGCATCGACGAGTTCTGCGATCGTCGCCCCGGCGGAGGCCTGCACGTGTTCGGGCACACCGCCGTCGGGTGTGAATTTGTCGCTCATGGGAACTAGGCTGGCAGGTGTGAGTGAATCTAACAAACCGGACGCAGCGACAGCCACTTTGGACACCGGCGGGGCTCCGCTGACCGGCGTAGAGGGCGCATCTTCCGGCCCTCACCGCCTGTTGCTGATCGATGGCCATTCCATGGCGTTCCGCGCCTTCTATGCGCTGCCGGTGGAGAACTTCTCCACGGATACCGGCCAGCATACGAATGCGGTCTACGGTTTCACTTCCATGCTGATCAAGATGATCGAGCAGCGCGAACCTACCCACGTTGCGGTGGCCTTCGACCTTGACACCCCCACGTTCCGCACGCAGGAGTACGCCGAGTACAAGGGCGGCCGGAACAAGACTCCGGAGGAATTCCACGGCCAGGTGGACCTGATCGTCAAAGTGATGGAGGCGATGCAGATTCCCACCGTCACCCTTGACGGTTACGAAGCCGATGACATCATCGCCACGCTCAGCACCCAGGCTGAAGACGCTGGTTGGGAAGTCATGGTGGTCTCCGGCGACCGCGATGCTTTCCAACTGATCACCGAAAAGGTCACCGTGCTGTACCCGAAGAAGGGCATCAGCGACATCCCGCCGATGGACAGCGCTGCGGTGGAGGCCAAATACTTTGTCCCGCCGGAGCGCTATTCCGATCTGGCCGCACTGGTCGGCGAAACGGCCGACAACTTGCCCGGCGTTCCGGGCGTGGGTCCCAAAACCGCTGCCAAGTGGATCAACCTGTACGGCGGCGTGGACGGCATCCTGGAGAACCTGGATTCCATTGGCGGCAAGGTCGGCGAATCCCTGCGCGCCAACGTGGACTCGGTCAAGCGGAACCGGCGGCTCAACCACCTGCTGCGGGACCTGGAGCTGCCGGTGGAGCTGGAACACATGGTGCTGCAGCACCCCGACCGCGCCGCTATCGAGGAACTCTTCGATGCCCTGCAGTTCAACACGCTGCGCAAGCGGCTCTTCGACCTCTTCGGCGAGGAAGACGCCGTGCGTGAGACCGAGGTCAATGCACCTGCTCATCAGGTGATTTCGGAAGCAGCTGCGCTGAAGGAGTGGCTGGCGGAGACCAACCAGCTGAACGTCGCCCTGCAGCTTGTGGCGGAAACCGCGGGAGGCGGGGACGACGCCGTCGGGCTGGCTTTGGTGGCCCACGCACGAGCGGCCTATGTGCCGCTGGCCGCGCTGGACGCCGAGGCCGAGCAGCTGCTGGCACACTGGTTGTCCGACCTGGACGCGCCGAAGGTCGTCCACGACTTCAAGTACGCCTACAAGGTGCTCTCGCGGAGAGGACTCGAGTTGCTGGGGGTGGTGGATGACACCGCCATTTCGGCCTATCTCATCCAGCCCGACCGCCGCAGCTACGAACTGGCTGACCTGGCCCAGTACCACCTGAAGATGTCCGTGGCGGCCCCGGATGCAGCCGCCAGCGGTCAGCTGGAGCTTGGCCTGACCGAGGATGACAAGGCCGGTCCCGCGGTGGTGCAGGCGTTCGCGGCGCTTCAGCTGAGCGAGCACTTTGCCGGACAGCTAGTCGAGCGCGGCGCCAACCAGCTGATGGGTGGGCTGGACCTGCCGCTGTCGCTGGTGCTGGCACGGATGGAACTGGCTGGCATTGCGATGGACGCCGGCGCGCTGGACCGGCTGGTGGACGACTTCACGGTCACCATCGACGCCGCCAGTTCGGCAGCCTTCGGCATCATCGGCAAGGAAATCAACTTGGGCTCGCCCAAGCAGCTGCAGGCCGTGCTGTTCGAGGACCTGGGCCTGCCCAAGACCAAGAAGATCAAGACCGGTTACTCGACCGACGCCGACGCACTTAATGATCTGTTCGCGAAGACCGGCAATGAGTTCCTGGTCCAGCTGCTGACCTACCGCGATGCCACGAAGCTGCGGCAGACGGTGGAAGGCCTGCGCAAGACGGTGGCGGACGATGGGAGGATCCACACCACCTATGCCCAGACCGTGGCCGCCACCGGACGGCTCTCCTCGATCAACCCCAACCTGCAGAACATTCCGGTCCGTTCGGAAGAAGGCCGGCGCATCCGGGAAGCGTTCGTCGTCGGCGAGGGCTACGAGACGCTGTTGACCGCGGATTACTCGCAGATCGAAATGCGGATCATGGCCCACCTGTCCGGCGACGAGGGCCTGATCGAAGCCTTCCGCTCCGGCGAGGACCTGCACCGGTTCGTCGGCGCACACATTTTCGGCGTCGCGCCCGAGGATGTGACCAGCGAGATGCGCGCCAAGGTCAAGGCCATGTCCTACGGCCTGGTGTACGGACTGAGCTCGTTTGGGTTGTCCAAGCAGCTGAACATCTCGGTGGACGAGGCCCGGACGCTGATGAAGGACTACTTCTCCCGGTTCGGCGCCGTCCGCGACTACCTGCGCGGCGTGGTGGACCAGGCCAGAGTTGACGGGTTCACCTCGACGATCGAAGGCCGGCGCCGGTACCTGCCGGACCTGGCCAGCGACAACCGGCAGCTGCGCGAGATGTCGGAGCGGGCGGCCCTTAACGCGCCGATCCAAGGTTCCGCCGCTGACATCATCAAGAAGGCGATGCTCGGCGTCGCCCAAGAGCTGGAAAGCCAAGGGCTGAAGTCCCGGATGCTGCTGCAGGTCCACGATGAACTGGTGCTGGAAGTGGCCCCGGGGGAGCGGGAGCAGGTGGAGCAGTTGGTGCGGGCCCAGATGGGCGGTGCCGCAGACTTGTCCGTGCCGCTGGATGTTTCGGTGGGCGTGGGCGCCAACTGGCAGGAGGCCGGCCACTAGCCGGTCTGATTCATTCGGGTGTGGCGAGGCGGCCCGAGCAGGCCGCCCTCGGCCAGGTACGCCGTGACGGAAACCGCAATTGCTTCGGCCGCGAGCAGCGATACCAGAACCACCAGTTGGATGAGGCCGGCGTCGAGCGGCGATGCGCCCCCTAGCACCAGGCCGACGAACGCTCCGGGCAAGGTGACCGTGCCAACCGTGCGGGTTTGATCCAACGCCGGCAGCAGCGCTTCGGCTGCCACCGGCCGGGCCACCAGCGATCTGGCGGCGCGGCCCCGCAGCCCGAGGGCCAGCCCGGCTTCGACTTCCCCCGACCGCGCCTGCAGCTCCTGGCTCAGCCGCCGGCCGGCCAGATTCGTGGCGGTCATCGAGCCACCGATCAGCTGGCCCACCACGGCCGCCAAGGCCAAGGGCTGCGGCGGCAGAACCCCGGTTACCAACATCAAACCGACAACCGGCACAGTTCCGGCGGCAATGGGGAGCGCCGCCCGCCAGACGGCGGTGTCACCGATGCGGCGTGCGGCGGTCCAAGAGGCAACGGCCAGCATCAGCAGCAGGAAGGCTGCGGCCAGCCAGCCAGACCTGCCCAGCTGGGAAATGACGACGGCGACGATGGCCAGTTGGGCGAGTGCCCGGGTTCCGGCCAGCAGGACCTGCCTGATGGGAATCCCCAGCACGGTCCGTCCGACGGTGGCGGCAACGCCCAGCAGGGCAACCAGTAGCACCCAGACAACGGGACCGGTGTTCAGCAGCGTTGAATGATCCGGCACCTGCCCAGTCTTGCACCTCGGGCTTGTCGGCGCGGCGGCTGCGGAGCACGGTGTGCTCTGGCGGAGCGGCGCACTGGCAGCTAGGCTCACAAACCGTGACCACCCGCATGCAGGACACCCGAAACGACCTCCGCATTGAGCAGTTTGCCGCCGGGCTGGACGGCGAAGTACCCGACGCCAAGACGCTCGGCTGGTTCGAGGCAGTCAGCTTCGGCTTCTACGACAAGAAGCCGGATCCGGCCGACGTCGCCGCGTACAGCAAGGCCTACGGCACCGACCGGCGGGTCCTCTGGGGCGCCTATGATGATTCGCCGCGCCCCGGCGTGTGGGACAACCAAGTACCCGTGGCCACTTACGCCACCATGGTCAATACCCTCAATGTTGGCGGCGGGCGGCTGATGGACGCACATCTCATCACCGCCGTGACCGTCCGGGCAACGCACCGCCGCCGCGGGCTGCTGCGGCGGATGATCACCGACGACCTGAAGCAGGCGGCCGACCGTGGGCTGGCGATGGCGGCGCTGACGGCTTCCGAGGCCACCATCTACGGCCGGTTCGGCTTCGGCGCCGCCACGTTCACTCGTGAGGTGGAGATCGACGTCAGGGAGCGGTTCGGCCTGCGGGCCCCGGCGACCGGCACCATGGAGCTGGCCGAGCCGGCTTCGCTCCAGGAATTGGCGCCGGAACTGTTCAACCGGTTCCACGCCCGCGTTCCGGGCTCCATTGGCCGCCAGGCCAGCTACGCCCTGCGCGTCTCGGGCCGCTGGAGCCAGGACAGTGCGTCGGAGGACAAGTCTGTGCGCACGGCGGTCCATTACGACGGCGATGGTCGCCCGGACGGCTACGTCAGCTATCGCTTCGCCGGCTGGGACAACAAGCCATACACCGTGAAAGTGATCGACCTGGTCGCCGCCAGCCAGGACGCCTATCTGGAACTATGGCGCTACCTAGGATCACTGGATCTGGTGGAGCGGATCCAGTTCCCGCTCTGCCCGGAGCAGGATCCGCTGGCCTGGGGCCTGACGGACAGCCGCGGATACGAGGTGAAGGCGGCGGAGGACGTCCTGTGGCTGCGCGTGCTGGATCCGGCGACCGTCCTGCAAGCCCGCCCATACCTTCACGACGGCGCCTGCACGCTGCGGATCAGCGATCCGTTGGACATCTGCGGCGGCGCCTACCGGCTCACCGTAAAGGACGGCCGCGGAACAGTCGACCGGCTGGCCGCGGACGCCGACGTCGACGCCGTACTGCCGGTGGACTCGCTCGGCTCACTCTTCCTCGGCGCGGTCCAAGCCAGGACGCTGGCGGCGGCCGGGCACTTTTCCGGGGCATCCGCGGAGACGGTGGACCGGCTGGACAGCTTGTTCGCCACGGACACCCTTCCGTACTGCATCACCCATTTCTGACCGGCTTTGCCCG
The DNA here is from genome assembly GCF_053607305.1 of Arthrobacter sp. NPDC055138. Classification (NCBI taxonomy): domain Bacteria; kingdom Bacillati; phylum Actinomycetota; class Actinomycetes; order Micrococcales; family Micrococcaceae; genus Arthrobacter; species Arthrobacter sp. NPDC055138. The sequence goes on along the minus strand of NZ_JBSGTH010000002.1, from coordinate 421,387 downwards.
AATTGGGCTGACCGGCTAGACTTATTGGGCGCGTAATGCGTATGGAGAGCCCCTTCCATGGAGGGCAGGCTCCATCAGCTACACCAAAATACATCAGTCCGTTTCCGTAAACGGCAAGGCATCCCACGGGCAGCAGCGGTTGAGTGCTGTTGTGCGCCGGGAGGCAGGGCAGTCACGGAACTCAGAAAACTATCCACATCGGAGCCCCTACTACATGACCATCACCTCCACCGAGAAGCCCGGTACCCCGCAGGTCGCCATCAACGACATCGGTACCGCTGAAGACTTCCTCGCAGCCGTCGACGCAACCATCAAGTACTTCAATGATGGCGATCTGGTCGAAGGCACTGTCGTCAAGGTTGACCGCGACGAAGTTCTGCTCGACATCGGTTACAAGACCGAAGGTGTCATCCCCTCCCGCGAGCTTTCCATCAAGCACGACGTCGACCCGGGCGATGTAGTCGCCGTCGGTGACGAGGTCGAAGCCCTGGTGTTGACCAAGGAAGACAAGGAAGGCCGCCTGATCCTGTCCAAGAAGCGTGCTCAGTACGAGCGCGCTTGGGGCGACATCGAGAAGGTCAAGGAAGAGGACGGCGTTGTTACCGGCACCGTCATCGAGGTTGTCAAGGGTGGCCTGATCCTCGACATCGGCCTGCGTGGCTTCCTGCCCGCCTCCTTGGTCGAAATGCGCCGCGTGCGCGACCTGGCTCCGTACATCGGCCAGCAGATCGAAGCGAAGATCATCGAGCTGGACAAGAACCGCAACAACGTGGTGCTGTCCCGCCGTGCATGGCTCGAGCAGACGCAGTCCGAGGTCCGCTCCACCTTCCTCAACAAGTTGGAGAAGGGACAGGTCCGTCCGGGCGTCGTCTCCTCGATCGTCAACTTCGGTGCCTTCGTGGACCTGGGTGGCGTCGACGGCCTGGTGCACGTCTCCGAGCTGTCCTGGAAGCACATCGACCACCCCTCCGAGGTCGTCGAGGTTGGCCAGGAAGTCACCGTCGAGGTGCTCGAGGTGGACCTGGACCGCGAGCGCGTGTCCCTGTCCCTGAAGGCCACCCAGGAAGATCCGTGGCAGACCTTCGCCCGCACCCATGCCCTGGGCCAGATCGTCCCGGGCAAGGTCACCAAGCTGGTTCCGTTCGGTGCGTTCGTTCGCGTCGAAGACGGCATCGAGGGCCTGGTCCACATCTCCGAGCTGGCCGTGCGCCACGTGGAGCTGGCCGAGCAGGTTGTCTCCGTCAATGACGAGGTCTTCGTGAAGGTCATCGACATCGACCTGGAACGCCGCCGCATCTCGCTGTCGCTGAAGCAGGCCAACGAGGGTGTAGACCCCGAGGGCACCGAGTTCGATCCGGCTCTGTACGGCATGGCTGCCGAGTACGACGAGCAGGGCAACTACAAGTACCCGGAGGGCTTCGACCCGGAGACCAACGAGTGGCTCGAAGGCTACGAAGCACAGCGCGCCGCATGGGAGCAGCAGTACGCTGACGCCCAGGCCCGCTGGGAAGCGCACAAGAAGCAGGTTGCTGCTTCGCTGGCCGAGGAAGCCCAGGCTCCGGGCGAGTCCGAGGCCGCTCCGACCAGCTACTCCTCCGACGCCCCGGCGGCTCCGGCCTCCACCGGCGGCACCCTGGCTTCCGACGAAGCCTTGGCTGCACTGCGCGAGAAGCTGACCGGCGCGTAACACTGCGTCAACGGCGTCGGAACCATCCGACGCTCAAGGAACCCCCGCACCTGTCAGGTGCGGGGGTTCCTTGCTGTTGCGCCGGCTCGGCGGCGGTTAATTCGGGCAACTAGTTCTTCCTCCGCGCACCTCCGGGGCGTAGCATGAGCCCACCAGCGCCCGTCAGGACGCAGACTTCGGGGGAGTCAACATGGTCCGTGCAGGATCCGTTCCGCAGCGTTTACAGAATTATCCTCATCACCGCACCAAGCTGTGGGCCGTCGCGCTGTGCGCAGCATTGGTCGGCGGCGTTGCCGCCTGTGCGGACGAGCCGCGGCCGCCTGTGCAGGTGGATACCCCGCCGGACCCGTCGTTCGTGCGGGAGGTGGTAAAGCCCAGTGGGCTGGCGCGGCATCTGGAGGCGTTGCAGGCAGCGGCGGATGCGAACGGCGGGAACCGGGCCGACGCCACCGGGGGTTATGAGGCGTCAGCGGCCTACGTCGAGGAGCAGTTGCGCGCGGCGGGGTACGAGCCTCGGCGGCAGGAGTTCAGCTATGGCCGGCGCAACCCGGTGGACGCGTTCAACATCCTGGCCGATACAGGCAGCGACACCGACAAAGGCAGTGGCTCGGGAGGCGTGTTGGTGCTCGGCGCGCACCTGGACTCGGTCGAGGAGGGTCCCGGTCTGAACGACAACGGCAGCGGGGTCGCCGCGGTGCTCGAGGTCGCGCTGCGGCTCGGGGAGCAGGGCGCCGTGTCGCGGGATAGGATCCGGTTCGCGTTCTGGGGCGGCGAAGAGGACGGAATGCACGGATCGGAGCACTACGTCGAGGAGCTCTCCGGCGCGGAGGCCGCCGCGCACGTGGCGTACCTGAACGTGGACGTGGTCGGCTCGCCGAACGGAGTGGTGTTCGTCTATGACGGCGACGGCTCGGACAGCGAGGAGGCCGGGCCCGAGGGGTCGGGCGCCGTCGAACAGGCGTTCGTGGACATCCTGCGCGGCGAGGGGGTCGAGGCGCTGCCGTTTGGGTTCATCGAGGATTCGGACTATGACGCGTTCGTTAAACGCGGCATCCCGGCCGGAGGCCTGTTCACCGGTGACGCGGGGACCAAGAGCGAGGCCGAGGCGCTTACGTTCGGCGGGCAGGCCGGGGACCAGTACGACGAGTGCTACCACCAGGACTGCGACACCATCGACAATGTGGACATGGCCATGCTGGAGCAGATGACCGAAACGCTCATCAGCGCGACCTTCTCGCTGGGCGGCATCGAGGGCGGCCTCGCCACGGGCGCGGCAACGGAGCAGGGCGCCGGCTGAGGCTACGCAAACTCAGGCCTTCACGAGAGCCGGTGCCTCCTCGTTGGCGGTGCTGCGAGAGTCGAGGTAGCGCTCGATGCTGACGGGGCAGTTGCCAAGCCCGCTGCCCTGCCCCCTACGGCGGAAGTTGATGACCTGGCCGGTTCGCCCGCAGCCGCAGGTGCCGGTCTCAACGTTGCCCACGTCGTCGGTGAGAAGGAAGCCGGGGTAACTGGTGTTGAGGGCGTCCAGGATGGCGATGGTGCCGGTGCACCCCGCAGCGAGTTCCTTACCGACCTGACCGGGGTCCCGGATGGAGATGTAGCACCACGGCGGGACGTGCTTGCGATGCAGGTGGCATTCGACAGCGAGCATGTTCGACTCGATCATCCCGTACATGTCGCGCACGTTCCCCGGGCGTACGGCGAGCAGGTCGTGGCAGCGCTCCCAAAAGCCATCGGCAGGGAGGGCCTCGGCCGTGTGCCGCTTCCATCCGCCCAGAGTGATGATCATGCTGTATGGATCCAATCGCGCGCTGATCTTCTCCTGCTCGAGGAACCGGAGGAGCCGCCCGATAAGGAACGGCGGACCGATGATGTGCCGGGTCATATGGCCCTTCCACCGGTGCAAGTGCTCCAAGGCCGCTCTGGCGTCGAACGCCTGGTCGGCAACGAGGTAGGCGTGGTAGTCGAAGACGCTGTTCAGGATGTTGAAGTCCTTGAGCAGACCCATCTCCGAGGCTTCGGCGTCCGTTGGGTTCAAGAAAAGGCCGGCGCCGCCGGACAAGTTGAAGAACTCCCGATAGGTCCCGATCAGGCCAACCAGCGCCCGAGTCATAGTCTCGCTGTTGCGGCGCGCGACGGACTGGACCCCGTGGGTTCCGCTGGAGCGGGTCTCGGTCTCGACGTCGGCCAGGGAGCAGGTGAGCAGCACCTGGGAGTCGGGACGCTTAAACATGCCGACCGGCAACAGGGGCAGGTCGCGCAGGTCATTGATGTCGCTGATTGCGGCGGGATCGACTCCCAACGCGTCACATTGGGCACGGTAGAAGCCGTTTCTGGCCTGATGGTAGATCGCGGCGTCCCGAAGGACATCTGTGACCGATTGAGCCCAGTCATCAGGGGACTGGGCGTGTGCCTGGGACACATTCCCCAGCATCTGCGCTAACGAGAGCATTGTGTTACTCCTCGGTGGGTGCGAATCGATGAACGTGGTTGGCCGCCGGGTCAGCCATACCTACGCAGTTCGGAAAAGAAGTCCTCGACCACTTGCAGCTGCCCCCTGCTGGCAAGTTCGTCGTAGACGTACTTGCCGACCGCCAAGTCGAGCACGCCTAAGCCGAACGGCGAGAACACCACGGGACGGTCGTCCGCCGGTGAGACCTTTCCTTCCATGACGTCGGCCAAGGTGCCGTCGACGAAGTCCCGGTGGCCGACCATCTGCTCCGCGAGGTGCGCCGACGTGCCGGCTTTCAAGCAGTGGTCGACGTCGTCGAGGATGTTGGTGGACGCCAACAGGATCTCCGGGGCGAGGTCGCGCAGTGATACGTGCAGCACTAGCGGGTTGTGCGCGAACCACGTGGGGTCTTGCACGTGCGGCTCGCCCGCCACCGTGGCGAACACGACGAGGTCGCTGCTTTTGATCAGCTGCTCGGGGCCGCCGTGCACGGTCACCCTGGCTTGGGTTCCGCTGCGTTCGAGATAACCCTTGAAACCCTCCGCGCTCTCGGCCGAGAGGTCGAACACCCCGATCTCGTCGAAGGACCAGTCGGTCGCATTCAGGAAGGTGTGGATGTAGCGGGCGATGAGGCCAACGCCGAAGAACCCGATGCGCCGGGGGCGCCCGCGGCCGCGGCTCAGCCAGTCCGCAGCGGCGGCGGCCGATGCAGCAGTCCTGGAGGCGCTGATGATGGAGCTCTCCATACACGCGAAGGGGTAGCCCGTCGCTTGGTCGTTGAGGATCAACACCGCCGAGGCCCGCGGAATCCCCGACGCCACGTTGTCCGGGAAGCTGGAGACCCATTTGATGCCGTCAACCTCCACCTCTCCGCCGACCGAAGCCGGCAGAGCGATGATGCGCGAGGTGGGCCGGTCCGGGAAGCGCAGGAAGTAGGACGGGGGATTCACCGAGTCTCCGGCTGCATGCACCCGGTAGGTCTGCTCGACCAACTCGACGACCTGCTTCTCCCGCCCCTGGAGCACCTGCTGCACCTGGGCCCCTGCAATGACCGCGAAAGGCGGAACCGTCTTCGGCTCGGAGGCCGCTGTGACCGGGGGAGTGGCAAACTCTGTCATGGTGCACCGTCCTGGGTGTGGGTATCGAGATCGAAGATGTTGCGGGGCTCGGCCATGCCGACGAGGATCTCCCGAGGTCCCTCGTACGCCTCGCGGCTATGGGCCATGCGGACGTTGTCGACCAGCATGAGGTCCCCCGGTTCCCAGGGGGTCCGAAGGGTGTGGGCCTCGTAGATCTCGTTCAGGAGGGCGACGATGTCCTCGCCGATCGGATCGCCGTTGCCGAAGCGGGTGTTGAACGGCAGACCGTCGGGGCCGTAGACGTCCACCAGGTATTCCCGCACCTCGGGCGCGATCGTCCATTCGTTTAGGAATGCGACTTGATTGAACCAACAGCGTTGGCCGGTCGCCGGGTGCCGAACCACGGCAGGGCGCCGTTGCCTGGTCCGCAGTTCCCCGTCTGGCTGCCACTCGAACTCGATCTCGTGCGCGCGGCAGTAGCTCTCGACGTCGGCGCGGTCGGAGACCCCGAACGCCTCTTCGTAGGAGGCGCCGATGTCCTCGTTGTAGCTGCGGGCGAGCAGCCACCCCTCGCTTTCGAAGCGCCGGACGATGTCCGTGGGTATGGCGTCGAGCACGGCGCTGGCGTCCGCCACACCGGTCACCCCACCGACGCTGGGTGCCCGTAGGCAGGCGAAGAGCATCAGACCGGGGAACTCGAGCGCATAGCTGAGTTCCTGGTGCATGCACATCGGCTGGTTCGCGGGCCAGGTGAGGGATGAATACACGCCGTCCAGGTAGGGCTGCCGGGTGGCGAAAGCCTCCCGGTCCGGCATGAGGCCGCCTGAGACCAGCCGCTGGAAGGCATCGGCCACTTCGGCTGGATCACGGAGGCCCAAGCCGCGGACCAGTACTGCGCCTTGATCATCCACCGCCGCGCGCAGCGCCTCACGGTTCTGTTCGGCCCACAGCACGGGGTCGTGGCCGTACTCGACGGTGAGCATCGGCGTCCGGCCGGCTTGGCGTTCCACGTCGAATTGGATCCTGGGTGATTGAGACGACATCAGAGGTCCTTTCCTTTCACGGGTAGCGGGTGGGAGTGGCCAACCTGTCCTGCCGCAGGCGCCATGGAGCGGGGCTCCGTGCCGGCTTCCGCCGGACGCGGGGCGGGCGGAACAGTAAGGTCCGCCCGCGACGAGGCCTCGAGCAGAGTCGCCAAGTCCGCCAGGACGGGTGTCTGCATGATGTCCTTGATCGACACAGCACGCTTGAGCAGGACGGCGAGCTTCACGGCGGACAGCGAAGTGCCGCCCAGCGCAAAGAACGAATCCTGTCCGCCGATCCGGCCTGCCGGGAGGCCGAGCACCGTCGCCCATGCCTCGGCGAGCCGCTGCTCGGTGGCCGAGAGGGCTTCCGTGACAGCCCCGGCCTCGGGAACGACCTCCCGTGCCATACGGGTCAAAGCCTTCCGATCGATCTTCCCGTTGCCGGTCAGGGGCAGGCTCTCTTGCCATCTGTAGGCCGACGGCACCATGTAGACCGGCACCCGCGCGACCAGCTCGCTGCGTATTTCGTCGACCTCGAGCGGCCGGTGGCCGGAATAGAACGCCACCAGGAACTTGGACTGTCCGGCGCCCTCACCGACGACGACGGCGCCGTCGCGGACGCCGGGCACCCGCAACAGCGCGTTCTCAATGTCGCCGATCTCGATGCGGAACCCGGAGATCTTGACCTGGTTGTCCCGCCGGCCCAGGTACACCAGCTTGCCGTCCGGGGACCAGCGGCCGTAGTCGCCCGCACTGTAGAGCCGCGCTCCGTCCGCATAGGGGTCGGTGGAGTACACCTGAGCCGTCCGCTCCGGATCGTTGATGTAGCCTCTACCCACACAGACCCCGGAGAAGGCAATCTCACCCGGCGCCCCGAGCGGTACGAGCCGCTGCCGCTCGTCGAGGATGTGGATCCGGACGTTAGCGATCGGCGGACCCAGCGGCACGGAGTCGCCTGCGGGCGCCGCGCTCATCACCTCGTGGTTGGTGTCGTCCGAGGTTTCCGTCAATCCATAAGCGTTGACCAGCTTGACGTTCGGCATCACCTCGAACCAGCGGTGGACCAGCTCACGTTTCAGGGCCTCGCCGGTCGCCGAGACGCAGCGGAGGTGCGGCATGGCACGGGGATTGCCGCCCAAGTACGCCACTACGGCATCAAGATAGGACGGGACGACCTGGAATACCGCCACCGAACCCCGTTCCACCGTGTCGACGAACCGTTCGACGTCGAGGATACGGTCCTGCCCGACGATGAGTGTGCGGCCGCCGACGAGCAGGGCCGAGACCAGTTGCCACAGCGAGATGTCGAAGCATTGGGGGGCGCTCTGGGCGACGACGTCGCCGGAGCCGATCCCCAGGTCCTCGATCTTGGCGTACAGGTGGTTCACCATCCCGTCGTGCTCGCACATCGCACCCTTCGGTTCGCCGGTGGAGCCCGAGGTGAAGTAGACGTAGGCGAGTTGGTCCGGCCGCACGTCCACGCCGAGGTCGTCGTCGGTGTGCCCTTCGGCCTCGACGTCCTCGAACAGGAGCTTGGTCAATGCAGGCATCCCGTCGAGTGCCTCGTCGAGCGTGGCGGTGCTGCCACTTTCGGTCAGCACCACCCGGCACCCGGCCCGGGTGAGCGTTCTGGCGATTCGGTCGGCGGGGAAGTGCGGTTCGATCGGAAGGTAGGCACCGCCGGCCTTGAGGATGCCGACGACGGCGGCCATCCACTCCAGGTCCCTTTCGGCGACCACTGCCACGATGTCCTCCGCTTGAAGACCGTGCGCGTGCAGGGAGCGGGCGATCCGGTTGGCGCGGGCGTTCAGCTCCGCGTACGTCCACTCGCGCTCATCCTGGACAGCCGCGATGCGCTCGGGATGCTGCCGGGCACGCTCCTCGAACAGCTCATGGAAGCGCCGCTGGGGCCGGGGCCGCTCGGGTCCGGCCAGCTGTTCCAGTTGCAGCCGCCGCTCGTCGGGATCGACCAGGTCGGCCTCGTTGGGTTCCGCCTCGGGGTCGGCGACCAGATGGCGGAGTGCATTCAGGTGATAACCGGCGATCCGGAGGGCTGCGTCCTCGTCGAGGACGTCGCGCCGGTAGTCCAGGCGCAACGCGTCGCCACCCGCGGCGTCGCGGATGGACACGCCCAGGACGAGGCCCTCCGGCAGGTCGGGATCGTCGTCCGGGACGGCGTCGAATACCACCTCGTAGCTTGGCGTGGCCGCCTGGTAACCAGCCTGCCCGGGACCGGACTGCTCCGCGCCGGCTCGGACCTGGCGGTTGTGCGCCGCGGAGACCAGAGCCCGCCATGACCCTTGTCCCAGATCGAGTTCGCAGGCCCAGGTTCCCGACGCGTCCCTGCAGCCAGTGGTGACCTCTGTTTCGCCGGACAGCGCCTGGAGCACCCTTGCATGTGCCGCCAGCCAGATGGATGCCGAGGGCGCGTCCAGCGTCCGGGTTAGTGTCCGCACGGACCGCCGCAGGTCCTCGGGAACCGCCACTTCTACCCGCCCCTGACCCGGCCGGCGGTCCTGCGTCCACCGGGGAATCGCGGTCGGCGCGGCACCCGCTGGCGCGGTCCGGTCGATTTCCGGGCCCGGCGCGTGGTCGGCGGCGGTGCGGCAGGTCTGCGCAGTGGTCGTGGTCATGAAACGGGCCTTTCCAGTGCGACGGGGGACGTAGCGGCGGCAAGGGCCTCTTCGGCCGGATTGCCACCCCACAGGGTTCCCCGAGGGATAGTCGTCCCCTTCATGACGAAGGAGTCGACGGCGACGGCGGCACCGTCTTCAATGGTCACGCCGTAGTGGACGAAGGCTGCGACGCCGAGCGTGACATCGTCTCCGATGACGTTGTAGTCGGACTTGAACATCCCGTCCTCTTGTGAATGAGACTGGATACCGCTGCCGTTGTTCATCGTGCAGCGGGAGCCAATGGTCACCAGGGACCGTTCGACGATCCCCAGGCCGTCGTCGAAGACCCGGGAGCCGATCCGAACGCCCAGCAGACGCCAGATCAGCGGTTTGAAGGGTGTTCCGTTGAAGACGGCCAGGTACCGGCTCTGGGCCTGCAGTTTCCAGTACCGCTCGTGCCACCAGAAGTAGGGGTTGTAGATGGAGCACAACTGGGGCTGCAGCCGCCGGAATCCTGTCGCAACGTGCTGGAGGCCGATGGGGACCAGCACGCCGAGCACGAGCATCACGACGAACGACGCGCTGAGCGCAAGGAAACCGAATTGGTCGGTCAACTCGAGGCCGGCGAACATCACCAGCAGGGCCACCGTGGCGTTGAACCACCGCGCCAGCATCAGGAGCGCCATGGTGCGCAGGTTGTGGCCGTTCTTGGCCGCCAGGTCCCGGCGGAGCTCGGTGCGGCTCCTCTGCTCCTCGGGGAGGGTGTCCCGCAGCACTGAGCGCGGGATCTCGAACGCCGGCGATCCGAGCAGGCCCACGTCCTGGCGCACCGGTCCGTCGACCGGGACCATGACTTTGGTGGCGAGCAGGCAGTTGTCCCCGGTCTTGGCTTCGGCGGGGTACAGAACGGCGTTGCCCAGGAAGTTGCGGGCACCAATCGCCACCCCACTGATCTTGAACGAGGTTGCCGAGTAGTCCGTGTTCATGAATGACACCCCGTCGGCGATCATCGTGCCGGTGCCGATGGTCGAAAGGAACGGGTTGTCGTGCTTGAACCCCGTGCCGAAATTCGAGCCGGTTTGTTGGACCTCCGGCTGGCGGTACCCGATGGCCCGCACGTAGTTCACGACGTAGGAGCTGTCGCCAAACAACTGCCCGAGCATGGGACTGTTCGTCATCTTGCCGACCGTGCGTGCCGCCGCGTCACGCAGCCCGAACAGCGGATATACCCTGTCGGGCTTCAGCGCGAGCTGGAGCAGTTGCGGCACGGTGGTGATGAGGACCAGCGCCACGATCGTTCCACCGATGACGCCCAGGCCGGCGTAGGCCACGGCGTCCGCGTAGAAGATCCAGCCGCCGAACGCCCACTCGTGCGTCGCCAGAAGGGCCGCGACGTTCGGGTCCGCCAGGATAATCAGCGTGATCACCAGCCCCCACATGGTGCGGCCCAGCCCGACCGTGCCCAGCAGCTGGGAAACGGCGAACCATCCCCGGCGCCACGGCCGGTAGGGCGTCGGCTCGACCGTGGCGTAGTCCGCAGCCCCGGGCCTGCCTGGCGAACCGTGCCAGCGTTCGCCGTCGGGCACGGTTTGGCCGGTGTAGAGCGTGGACCGGTGGCCCAGCTGCGAGCGGTCACCCATCGCCGTGTCGATGTCCAGGACACTGCCCTCGCCGATGATCACGTCCCGGCCCAGCGTCACCCCGCCCAACTGGATGACGCCGCCGTGGGCACGGTATCCGTTGAGCATGGCGTCCTTGCGGATCACTGTCCCCTCGCCGATCGTCAGCAGGTCGGTGCAGATCGGCAGCCGGTTGGTCATGATCATCACGTTGCGGCCGACCTTCGCCCCCATGGCCCTCAAGTAGAAGGTCGTCAGCGGCGAACCGGCCATCAGCGAGAGCGGAGAGGTGCGCATCAATGCCTTGACCAGCCAGAACCGGAAGTAGGCCAGACTCCAGATGCGGATCTCCTTGGGCTGGAAGCGCCCGATGAAAATCCACTTGGCGACCACCGGCAGGATGCACATGACGACGAACGTCGCAGCGGTGTAGGCGATAGATCGCAGGTAGAGCTCCCAGAAGGGCGTTCCATGGCTCACCCAGTCGTGGTTACCCGACGACGCGTCCGGGAACAACCACAGATACCCCACGACCATGATGAAGCCGGCGAACACGCAGTAGCCGATGTAGACGAGTACCTGCAGGGCGCCGCAGGCGACATACTCCCACGTCCGCGCGTCCATGGGCGGCGGCGTGGCCGGCACGGAGGCCACGGTGGGCGAGGGCTCCGGGTCTTTCTCCTGCTGCGGAGGAACCTGCAAGGCCGCTGCCAACGCGGAGATATTCGGGTTGCTGTAGATCCCCTTCATGGAGATCTGGGGGAGGTCCGGCTGCTTGCGCACGCGGGCGCAGAACTGCGCCATCACCAGCGAGTCCGCGCCCAGATCGTGGAAGAAGTCGGCATCCGCCGGCACCTGCTCGATGTCCAGCACGCCGGCAAGCACTTCGGCCAGCCGGTGCTGCACCTGCATCGTTGCCGAGGCCTCTTCCGCCGGCGCAAGGGCCGCGGCCAGCGCCGTGATCGTTGGGTTCTGGTAAATGTCCTTGATGGACACGGCTGGCAGGTCCGGCTGCTTTCGTACGCGGGCGCAGAACTGCGCCATGACCAACGAGTCAGCGCCCAGATCGTTGAAGAAGTTGGCGTCCACCGGGACCTGCTCGATGCCGAGCACGCCGGACAGCACCTCCGCCAACCGGTTCTGCACCTGTCCCTGCCCCGTCGCCGGCGGCTCTTCCGCCGGTGCCAGGGCCGCGGCCAGCGCCGAGATAGTGGGGTGCTGGTAGATGTCCTTGATCGACACCGCTGGAAGGTCCGGCTGCTTGCGCACGCGGGCGCAGAACTGCGCCATCACCAGCGAGTCCGCGCCCAGCTCCAGGAAGAAGTTGGCGTCCACCGGGACATCGTCCTTCTGAACGACCGATGCGAGAAGTTCCGCCAGCCGGCGCTCCAGGGCAACGCCCGCGCCCGTGGCCAGCGGAGACCCCTTCAGGTCGTCTACGGGCAGTTTCACTGCACAAAGCTCCTTAGTGAGGCGGTGGCGACGGAATCGGCCACGGGTGCCGTGTTCCGACGTCCCGACGCCGGCTCGGACCGTCGGTCCGGGGCCACCGTCATTTCGGCGGTGGCGAGCGCTTCGGCCCCGAAGTGGTCGAGCACCCAGTCCGGGTCGTAGACGGTTTCCAGGTATGGGCGGCCCAAGTCCGGCGAGATGGCCACCGCCGTGGCGTCCTGGGCGTCGTGGTCGGCAAGCCAGGACAAGGCGCCGTGGACCACAGTCCCGGTGGAACCGCCGAGCATGAACCCGCCCGCCGCGAGGCGGTGGCAGGCACGCACCGTGTCCAGCTCCTCGACCATCACCACCTCATCGATGAAGGACTCGTCGAGCTGCGGCGGCCGCACGCTCATGCCGAGGCCGGGGATCAGGCGGGTGGCCGGCTTGCCACCGAACGAGACCGATCCCACGGCGTCGACCGCGACGATCCGGACATCGGGCCGGTGCTCGCGGAAGTACTTCGCGCAACCCATCAGGGTTCCCGTTGTCCCGGCTCCCACGAACAGCACGTCCAGTTCGGGGAACTGATCGGAGATCTCGGGGGCGGTCCAACGGTAGTGCGCTCCCCAGTTGCCGGGATTGGAGTACTGGTTGAGCCAGATGTACCGCTCGTCGGACGCGCACAGGTCCCGGACGTGGTTGAGCCGGGCCCCGAGGAAACCGTCGACGGGATCCGGTTCGGTCACCAGGTCCACCTGTGCCCCGAGCGACTCCATGACTTGCCGGGTCGCCGGGTTGCAGCGCGGATCGATCACGCACACGAAGCGGTATCCCTTGCTGGCGGCGATCATGCTGAGCGCGACGCCGAGGTTCCCCGAAGAGGACTCAATGAGGGTGGAGTCGGGGCCGATCAGCCCCTCCCGTTCGGCGCGCTCGACCATTTCCCGCGCGGGCTTGAGCTTGATCGAGCCGGCGAAGTTGAAGCCCTCGATCTTCAGGTAGAGGCGGCGGCCCAGCATCCCTTCCAAGTCGACGAACAGACTCTGCTCGTTAAACAGGTGCGGATCCTTAATGATCGGCATGGTATCCCTCGTTCCCCTGACATGAGCTTTGTCACGAGGGTCGCCACAGAATGGCGGGTCGGATCAGTGAGCATCGCTGTTCTCCCCAAGAACCCCATGAAGCTGCAAGTTTGCAATGCCCTTTCAGTGAACCTCCGGCCCCGTTATCGCGCCGTTATTGCGCCGTTATTGGCACACGTTCCGGCTCATCGAGATCTGGGCCCGGGGAAGCCGCTTTCGACCCGCGGCCGTGGCGCGGGTCTTGGTGGTTTCCGCGGCCGCTTCGCCCTCGAGCCATCAAAAAAACGGGACACTGCACTACGGTGTGGGAAAGCCCCGCGGCAGGCCATTGGCCGGATTGGAGACACATCATGCCGGAAGAAGTGGACGTCCACGCCCTGCAGACAACATCATCAAAGACTCGCCCTCGCCGGCGGCCGCCGAAGGCCTGACCCCGGAGGAAGAGGCGGAGCTGCGCCGCTACTACGGCATCGAGCGCTAAGCCGCGTCAGTCCCTGGTGCTGACGGTGACCGTGAATTTAGGGTTGCGCGCCACTTGCCGGGTGGGCCCCACCAACCGGTTCAACGCCGGCTTGTAGGCCAAATGGCTGTTCCACACCGTCCACAGTTCTCCGCCGGGGGCGAGGACGCGGCCGGCGTCGGCGAAGAGCTTCAGGGCAATGCCGGCATGGACGGTGTTGCCCATATGGAACGGTGGATTAAGCACAATCAGCTGTTCGGAAGCGGCGGGCAGCGAGGACAGGGCATCATCACGCCGCACCTCCACCCGGTCCGTAACCGCGTTCGCCTCGGCGGTGGCACGCGCTGATCTGACCGCGGAGGCCGACTGGTCCATGGCCAGCACCCGCATTCCATCGCGGGACAGGGCCAGGTAGGCGGCGATCGTGCCATTGCCGCACCCAAGATCCACCGCCCGCTCGGCCTGCCGGGCACCGTTGAGCAAGGGGAGCAGGAACCGCGTTCCCGGGTCCACCTTGGGCCCGCCAAAGGTGCCGCCGAAGGCGACCAGCCGCAGCGGAGCCGGGAGGCCGACGCCGTGCTCTTCGGTGCGAGGGAAGCGCCCGCCTGCCGACGGCAGCGGACCGGAGGCGGTGAGGATCCGCGCTTTCTGCCGCGCCAGGCCTGCAGTCACGGAGGAGAACGATGTGGCCAGCACGGCGTTCATGGCGGTGCTCATGTGCTTGACCCGGCCGCCGGCCAGCACCGTGACATCGGGGGAAGCGGCCGCGGCGATGCAGCCGGCGATCTCTTCCAGTTCGTCGAGCGAGCGCGGCAGCTGAAGGAGCACCAGCCGGACGCCTTCAAAGGCGTCCGGCTCCAACACGTGGTGGCGGTAGCCCGTCAACCCCAGCCGGGAGGCGTTGTTGTCCAGCGCGCGCTCCGCGCTGCGGGCGTCCTGCACCACGTGGATTCCCTGCAGACCGGCGGCGGCCAAGGCCAGTGTCAGCGCGCCGTAGCGGTCGTTAACCACCGCGATCCGGCTTCCCTCCAGACCGGCGAGCAGCGGCTGGGCGGTGTCCAGCAGGAGCTTGTCGGCTGCGTCGTGAGCGAACAGGTTGTCCGCTTCCACATCCGGCCAGCGCCGGAGCACGGCAAAGTCGAAAGTCGGCTGGAGGTTTCCGGCGTCGGCGGCGTCGTCGCTGTGTTCAGCCAAGGTCCACCCACTCCGTCCCCAGCTCAATGGGCGCGGGACCGCCCGAGGTCAGCGCTGCCAGTTGGTCCTTGAACCGGTCGATGACATCAGGCTGGTCTTCCAGGGCGAGCCGGATCCGCACGTCGGCGGCACCATAGTCGCTGCCCAGCACAACGGTTCCCGACGCCCGCAGGTCATTCTCCAAGCGGCCCGCGTCAGCGTGCATGGTCGGCGCCGCCAACAACCGCATCCGGCGCCGCCGCACCATCTCGGCGGTGCCAACGGCCTGCGACACCGATTCCGAATAGGCCCGCACCAGTCCGCCGGCGCCCAGCAGAATCCCGCCGAAGTAACGCACGACGACGGCGGCGACGTCGCTCAGGTCCGTCACCCCGGATGCCGTCTCACGTTTGAGCAGGGCTTCCAGCATGGGGATGCCGGCCGTGCCGGAGGGCTCGCCGTCGTCGTTGGAACGCTGGACGGCACGATCGGGGCCCAGCACGAAGGCGCTGCAATGGTGCCTGGCGTCGTGGAATTCGCGGCGCAGATCCGTCACCAGGCTCCGGGCCTCTTCCTCGGTCTCTGCACGGCGCAGCACGGTGATGAAGCGCGAGCGTTTTATCTCGATCTCGTGGCGGTGTTCGCCGGCAATGGTGGTGTAGCTGCTGGCGTTGGACTCAGGGGGCACATCCTCCAGCCTAATCGCCTTCTGGAGGGCCGGAGCCCGGCTTCGACGAACGGCGCCCTGTTGTCCACGCGGCCCTTGTCCGGCCGGCCGGGCCGTGCTTAGTCTGGCGGGAGGTGGCCGCCCGAACCGGCGCGGCTGCCCCGGCAACGAAGGGTGTAGCGATGGCGAAGAACCAGCCCGAATTCGATCGGCGCATCCAGGACGAGCAGGACCATGGTCCGGGCACGGACAAGACCGACGCGGAACGGGTGTCGGCCGACCAGGGTGCCTCGGCCAATCCCGATCCCGAAAACCAGAACATCACCGGGCTGGAACCCGGTGGCGGCGTTCCGCCGGGCGAAACGCCGCCCGCCGAGGATCAGATGAGCGCGGACCAAGGGCACGAGGAATAGCACGGACCGCCTCATTCCGGTGCCGGCCCAGCCTGGCCTGCTGGCTAGACTGAGGTCGTGCTGAGAATCGGACTGACAGGTGGAATTGCCGCTGGAAAATCGCTGGCTGCCCTGCGGCTGGCAGAACTCGGCGCCACTCTGGTCGATGCCGACGCGATCGCCCGCGAAGTGGTGGGGCCAGGCACCGACGGCCTGCTGGCCGTCGTCGAAGCCTTCGGCCCGGAGATCCTGGACGCCGAGGGCTGGCTGAACCGACCGGCGCTGGGCGCCATGGTGTTCAACGATCCATCCCTACGCGAACGCCTGAACGCGATTGTGCACCCGCTGGTCCGCGCGCGGGCGGCCGAGCTGGCAGCCGCCGCAGGCGAGGGCGGAATCCTTGTCCAGGACATCCCGCTGCTGGTGGAAACCGGGCAGAGCCCTTCCTTCCACCTGGTCCTGGTCATCGACGCGCCCGAAGAAGAGCGGCTGCGGCGCATGGTTGAAGACCGCGGCATGACCGAGGCGGACGCTCGTTCCCGAATGGCCGCACAGGCCTCTTCTGCCGACCGCAGGGCCGCCGCCGACGTGGTGCTGGACAACACCGGCACCCGCGAGCAATTGCTGGCCTCGCTGGACCTCCTTTGGGAGGAGCGGCTGGTGCCCTTCAACCAGAACCTGCTGGCCGGCAGGCTGGCACCGCGCACCGGGCCACCGGTGCTGCTGGATCCGCAGCCGCAATGGCCGGCGCAGGCAGCCCTGCTCGCCGAACGCATCAGGCGCACCGACCCGCGGATTTTGGCGGTTGACCACATTGGGTCAACCGCGGTTCCGGGCCTGCCGGCCAAGGACGTGCTGGACCTGCAGGTCACGATGGCCAGCATGGCGGACGCCGATTCCGCCGCCGAGGAACTGGCCGCGGCGGGCTTCCCTCGTTGGCCCGGCAGCTGGCGCGACACCGCGAAACCGCAGCATCCGGAGCCGGGGGACTGGGCCAAGCGGCTGCACGGAAATGCCGATCCGGGCCGGCCCGTGAATGTTCATATCCGGGCGGCGGGCTCGCCGGGTTGGCGCTTTGCCTTGCTGTTCAGGGACTGGCTGCGGGCCGACCCCGGCGCGGCCGAGGCCTACCTGGCCGAGAAGCGGCGGCTGGCCGGCCTGCATGCTTCCGACGCCTCCGCTGGCCGCTACGCACGCGCAAAGGAAGACTGGTTCAGCCAGGTGGCGGACCCGCAGATGAATCGGTGGGCCGAGGCCACCGGATGGAAGCCGCCCGCCCTCGGCGGATAGCTTCGGCGGATAACCCCGGCGCGGCTCGTCGCCGGCGCGGCGAGTCAGCCGGACGGAGGGGTGAACTGGCTGGCGGTGAAGACGGCTCCGAACGGGTCCCTGATCACGGCATCCCGCGTCCAGTCCGTGTCGGTCCGGTCAAGTACCTTCCCGCCGAGGCGTTCGGCGTCGAGCGCTGTCGCATCGCGGTCCGCGACGGCGAACGCCACGTGCCAATGCGGTGCCTCCCCGGGCTGCACGTCCGAGAGCCAGCCGATGGCATCGGCGAAGCCCGGGGGAGCAGCGATACCCGACTGGCGCTCGCGAATGTCCGGATCACTGGTCGCCTGCAAGTGGTCGCCATAGCCGGGAACGCGAATCATGCTGCCAAAGCCGACGTCGTCGAACTGCCAGCTGAAAACCTGTCCGTAGAAGTCTGAGGCCGCGGCAGGATCGGCGGTATGCAGGTCGCTGAAGTTCCACGCTCCCGGCACGTTGACAATCTGGGCACCCGGCCGGCGCCTTGCCTGCCAGAGCCGGAACAAGATGCCGGCCGGATCGGCACAGAACGTGGCGCGGCCGCCTTCCCCGGCATCGGCCGGGCCGGAGAGTACTCGTCCGCCCGCGGCGCGGATCCTGTCTGCCGCCGCTTCGGAATCATCGACCGCCACGTACGTGTTCCACGTGGGATCGGTGCCGCCCGCCGCGCCTTCGCCAAGGCCGGCGACGTCGCGCCCGTCCAACTGGGCGATCACGTAGCGCGGGGAGACACCCGGCGGCGTCGCGTCGGCGAAGGTCCAGCCGAACAGCCCGCCGTAGAAGTCCTTGGCCTTCTCAATGTCCTGAGGTTCGACGTCGATCCACGACGTCACGCCCTCGGGGTAGCTCCGGAACGGGTCCATGGTGTGCCTTCCGTTGGTGGTCGAGTGCATGGACAGATCTACCGCACGCGGCCGTGGGCGGCAACGGTAGACGGACGGTGCGCGGAGCACAGGGACCGATTAGGCCCAGAGCGATTCAGGACCCACGCTGACCGGAATCGGGTCTACGGTTAATCGCATGAGTCTTGCGCAGGACATCAATCGCGTCGTAGCGCCCTTCGAGGTGGTCAGTGAATTCCAGCCTGCCGGCGACCAGCCGACGGCGATCAAGGAGCTGACCGAACGGATCCAGGCCGGGGAGAAGGACGTGGTGCTGCTCGGCGCCACCGGCACCGGCAAATCCGCCACCACCGCCTGGCTGGTGGAACAGGTCCAGCGGCCCACCCTGGTGATGGTGCAGAACAAGACGCTTGCTGCCCAGCTGGCCAACGAGTTCCGCGAGCTGCTGCCGAACAATGCCGTGGAGTACTTCGTTTCCTACTACGACTACTACCAGCCGGAAGCCTACGTGGCCCAGACAGATACGTTCATCGAGAAGGACTCCTCCATCAACGAGGAAGTCGAACGTCTGCGCCACTCGGCCACCAACGCGCTGCTGACCCGGCGCGATGTCATCGTGGTGGCCACCGTGTCCTGCATCTACGGTCTGGGCACGCCGGAAGAATACATTGCCGGCATGGTCACGCTCCGTAAGGGGGCCGAAATGAACCGGGACGACATGCTGCGCCGGTTCGTCGCCATGCAATACGCCCGCAACGACGTCGACTTCCACCGGGGCACATTCCGGGTCCGCGGCGACACCGTGGAGATCATCCCGATGTACGAGGAACTGGCCGTACGGATCGAGTTCTTCGGCGACGAGATCGAGCAGATCCAGACGCTGCATCCGGTCACCGGGGAGATCATCCGCGATGAGACGGAAATGTACGTTTTCCCGGCATCGCACTATGTGGCCGGCGAGGACCGGATGAGCCGGGCGGTCAGGGACATCGAGGACGAACTGCGCGACCGGCTGCAGGTGCTGGAGTCGCAGAACAAGCTGGTGGAGGCGCAGCGGCTGCGGATGCGCACCACCTATGACCTGGAAATGATGCAGCAGATGGGGTTCTGCAACGGCATCGAAAACTACTCGCGGCATATCGACGGCCGCGGTCCGGGCACGGCGCCGCACTGCCTGCTGGATTACTTCCCGGACGATTTCCTGCTGGTGATCGACGAATCGCACGTCACCGTGCCGCAGATCGGCGCGATGTACGAAGGCGACATGTCCCGCAAGCGCAACCTGGTGGACTACGGCTTCCGCCTGCCGTCCGCGATGGACAACCGGCCGTTGAAATGGGACGAGTTCCTGGAGCGGATCGGGCAGACGGTCTACCTGTCGGCCACGCCCGGCAAGTACGAGCTGTCCAAGTCCGACGGCTATGTCCAGCAGATCATCCGGCCCACGGGCCTGGTGGATCCCGAAGTGATCGTCAAGCCGACCAAGGGCCAGATCGACGACCTGCTGGGCGAGATCAACGCACGGGTGGAGCGGAACGAACGCGTCCTGGTCACCACGCTGACCAAGCGGATGGCCGAGGACCTGACCGACTACCTCAACGAGCACGGCGTGAAGGTGCAGTACCTGCACTCGGACGTGGACACGCTGCGCCGCGTGGAACTGCTCCGGGAACTGCGGATGGGCACCTTCGACGTCCTGGTGGGCATCAACCTGCTGCGCGAGGGCCTGGACCTGCCCGAAGTCTCGTTGGTGGCCATCCTCGATGCGGACAAGGAAGGCTTCCTGCGCAGCAGCACGTCGCTGATCCAGACCATCGGCCGTGCCGCCCGCAACGTCTCCGGCCAGGTGCACATGTACGCGGACAAGATCACGGACTCGATGGCCAACGCCATCGAGGAGACCAACCGGCGCCGTGAGATCCAGGTGGCCCACAACAAGAAGCACGGTGTGGACCCGCAGCCGCTGCGCAAGCGGATCGCGGACATCACCGACCAGTTGGCCCGCGAAGACGCCGACACCCAGCAGCTGCTGAAGGACTTCGACTATGGCAAGGGCAAACGCGGGATTTCCGCGGCCGTCTCGAAGGACAAGATCCGCCGCGACGGGCTGGCCGCAGCGCCGGCCGAGGACCTGGGCGAGCTGATCGCGCAGATGACCGAGCAGATGCACGCCGCGGCAGCGGAACTGCAGTTCGAGCTGGCCGCCCGGCTGCGTGACGAGGTCTCCGACCTGAAGAAGGACCTGCGGCAGATGCGGGCCGCCGGCCACGCCTGATGCGGAGTTGCCCGCCTGTGCAGAGCGGGTGTTAGGGACGACGACGGCGGCATTCACCGCCGTCGTCGTCCTTCCTTGCGCTACACTTGACCGAGCGTAGGGGAGTATCCCGAACACTGTGAACGTCAACACGCGAGGCATCGAAGCCCCGCCGGGCGCAGTGGCCTGGCCGATCAGGGCAGGCGGAGAGACTTGCGGCGAACACTCGCACCCGCGCACCGCACGCGCGCGGCATCTTCTGTGAAAGGCAAGGTTCCGTGTCGGACCAATTATCGCTGCCCTTTGAGATCACTTCGTTTGTGGTCCTGGGCGTCATCCTGCTGTTTGACCTTCTCTACGTGGTCAAGCGGCCGCACGAACCCTCCATGAAGGAAGCCGGACTGTGGGTGGGCTTCTACGTCACCCTGGCCCTGATCTTCGCCGGCATGCTGTTCTGGCAGGCCGGGCCGGACTACGGCCAAGAGTTCGTCGCAGGCTGGATCACCGAGTACAGCCTCAGCGTGGACAACCTGTTCGTCTTCATCATCATCATGGCCAGGTTCTCCGTGCCGCGGAAATACCAGCAGGAAGTGCTGATGTTCGGCATCATCATTGCCCTGATCCTTCGCGGTATCTTCATCCTGCTGGGTGCCACCGTGATTGCGCACTTCAGCTGGGTCTTCTACATCTTCGGCGCCTTCCTGCTCTGGACCGCCTGGAAGCAGGCCACCGACTCCGGCGAAGACGAGGAAGAAGGGGCCGAGTCCGGGCTGGTGGCCCGGTTGACCAAGAAGCTTCCGGTCAGCGAGCACTACGACGGCAACAAGCTGCGGACCACGGTGGACGGCAAGCGCCTGTTCACCCCGATGGTCATGGTCTTCATCACCATCGGCATGACCGACCTGCTGTTCGCGGTCGACTCCATCCCGGCGATCTTCGGCCTGACCCAGAGCGCCTTCATCGTCTTCACCGCGAACATCTTCGCGCTGATGGGCCTGCGCCAGCTCTACTTCCTGCTCGGCGGACTGATGGACCGGCTGGTCTACCTGAAGCACGGGCTGTCCGTGATCCTGGCCTTCATCGGCGTCAAGCTGATCTTCCACGCACTGCATGAGAACGAGCTGCCGTTCATCAACGGCGGCCAGCACATCGAGTGGATCCCGGAGATCAGCACCGGCCTGTCCTTGGCCGTGATCATCGGCACGCTGGTGATCGCCACGGTTGCCAGCCTGCTCAGCCCGGCCGGCCGCCAGGCCGCCATCGACGCGCGGCTGGAAAAGGACGCAGAACGGGCCAAGTCCGACTCGGAGTAACACCCGCATCACCGGTTCTCCGTCGACTAGGCTCGGCGTGTGACTGAACAAAGCAACGCGGCGCTGAACGCAGACCCTCGCACGAGGGCCGTCCAGCGCCGCGTTGTCGTTTCCCTGTCCCTGGCACAGCTTTTCAGCGGCCTGGGCCACGGTGCGGGCCTGGCCATCGGCTCACTGCTCGCGGTAGAGCTGAGCGGCAGCGAGGCGCTGGCAGGTACGTCCACCATGGCGATTTCGCTGGCCGCCGCGCTGGCCGCCCTACCGTTGGCCGGTGCCGCCGCGCGCTCGGGACGCCGGCGCGCGCTGGTCACCGGCCTGCTCTTGGCGCTGCTGGGTTCGGCGCTGATGGCTCTCGCGCCGGTCACCGGGTCTTTTGCGGTGCTGCTGGTCGGCTCGGCCCTGCTGGGCGTCGGCAACGCAGCCAACCTGCAGGCACGCTTTGCCGCGGTGGACCTTGCCGAGCCCCAGCACCGGGGCCGGGATCTGGCCTTTGTCGTCTGGTCCATCACCGTGGGCGCAGTCGCGGGGCCGAACCTGATCCGGCCAGGCGCCGAGCTGGGCGCCGCACTCGGGTTGCCGGAATCGTCGGGCCCCTTCCTGTTCTCGATGGCCGGCATGGCCGTCGGCGCCACCCTGCTGCTGGTGGGGCTGCGGCCCGATCCGCTGCGCTATGCGCGCTCACACGGCACCGGCCCGGGCGAATCCCTCCCGGTCCAACGCCGCGGAACGCTGCGCACCGGTCTGGCAGCAGTGCGCCAGCATCCGATGGCTATGCTCGCGCTGGCCGCGGTGGTGGGCGCGCACCTGGTGATGGTGGCGGTCATGTCCATGACGCCGGTTCACCTGCAGGAGCTGGACCAGGCGGGCGGACACCAGCACAGCCAGACCGACACGTTCGCGATCATCGGCTTCACCATTTCCCTGCATATGGCCGGGATGTATGCGCTCTCGCCGCTGATGGGCTGGCTGACCGACCGCCTCGGCCGCACCCGGACCATCATGGTTGGACAGCTGATGCTGCTGGCCGCCGCCGCCCTGGCCGGGGTGGGGCAGCGGGACGCCTGGCTGGTGGGGGCCGGATTAGTGTTGCTGGGCCTGGGCTGGTCCGCCTCGGTGATCGCCGGATCCACGCTGTTGGCGGAGTCGGTCCCGGAGTCGGGACGCGTCCCCGCCCAGGGGTTGTCCGACACACTGATGGGCGCGGCCGGGGCCCTGGGTGCCGCATTCTCCGGACCGGTGCTGGCCGCTCTGGGATTCGCGGGCCTGAACGCGGCGGCGGCAGTCGTCGCCGTGGTCCTGCTGGGTGCCGCCTCCGCTGCCTGGCGGCGGGATGTTCGTGCGGGAGCCGCCGGCTAGTTCCGGACCATGCCGAGCAGCCGGGCGAAAATGGCTTCGCCGTCGTCGGCAATGCCGTCATGATGGAACTGATCGGTCTCCCAGACCTGGAGCCCGTTGACCTGGCCGGCCGTCTCCAGCGACAGCCCGCGCTCTACGTAGATATCGTCGCGGTACACGGCCGCTGCCGCCGGGATGGTGTTCCGGGCCAGGCGGGCCCTGTCATAGAGGGCGGGCCAGTCGGACTTGGCTGCCAGCAGCTCGGCGACCTCACCGAGCGGGACCAGCGCCGGGTCCTGCTCGAAGTACCAAGGGTAGATCATCTCACCGGTCAGCAGCGGCTCCGCGGCTTCCGGGGCAAACTGCGGGAAATCCTGAAGGACGCGCCACGCAGCCCAGCCGGTGGCCTCGCCCTGCGCGTAGATCGACTCGTGCATCAGCGCGTACAGCGGGTTGGCCGCCCGGCTGACCAGGGCGGCAACCTGCTCCACGAAGGAATCCGAGAGCCGCTGGCCGGCCGGAGTCTGTACGAAGGCCTCTTCCAGCAGGTAGTGCAGCGCATCCACCCGGGTGTTGCCGCCCAGGAACTGCCCGGCCATCTGGAAGCGGCCGGTGGTCAGCCGCTCGCCGGAGGGCAGGTACTCCGGCACCGCGTCCAGATGCCGTGCGACGGCGGTGACCCGCTCACGATCCTTCGGATAGCGGTCGAAGTACTCCCGGTTGCGTGCCTCCACGCGGGGAAAGGTGGCACGGTAGACCTGATCTGCGCCTCCCGCCAGCGGAGCCAGGCCGCCGGTGATCAGGACTTCCTGCAGGCCCTCCGGGGCGAGCGACAGGTAGGTCAGGGAACAGAAACCGCCGTAGCTTTGGCCGAAGATGCTCCACGGACCGCTGCCAAGCTGCCGGCGGATCAGTTCGGCGTCCCGGACAATAGAGTCCGCACGGAAATGCGTCAGGAAATCGGCCTGCTCCACGGCGCCTCCGCGCAGCGGCAAGGTCTGACGGTTCACCGGAGCGGACAGGCCGGTGCCGCGCTGGTCCAACATCAGGATCCGGAAGGACTTGGCCGCTTCCTTCATCCAGCCGCTCAGCGAGGTGACCCGGTTGCCGCGGCCGCCCGGCCCGCCCTGCAGGAACAGCAGCCAGGGCAGCCGGGAGGCCGCCTCGTCGTCGTGCTCCAAGGATGAATACTCGCGGGCAAAGACTTCAAGGGTTTCGCCGCCGGGATCGGCATGGTCCAGCGGAACGGTGAAGAAATGCTCAGTTGTCCGCATCCCGCGGAGGCGGTACGCGCCGGCCACCCGGTGCGGCTGCCCGGTCACAGGGACACTCGATCCGCCGTCCCGAAGGCGGACAGGGCATCGCCGGTCAGCCGGAACGTTGACCATTCCTCCTGCGGGCGGGCGCCCAGACTGCGGTAGAAATCGATGGACGGGCTGTTCCAGTTCAGCACCGCCCACTCCACCCGGGCGTAGCCGGACTCCACCGCGTGGCTGGCCAAGGTCTGCAACAGGGCCTTGCCGTAGCCGCGGCCGCGGGCCTCAGGCCGCACGTAGAGGTCCTCCAGGTAGATACCGTGGACGCCCTCCCAGGTGGAGAAATTCCGGAACCAGAGCGCAAAACCCTGCACGCCGCCGTCGTCTTCGGCGACATGTGCGAACACCGACGGCTGAGCCGAGAACAGCGCCTCACGCAGCTGGTCCGGGGTGGTTTTGACCGCGTCCGGCTCCTTCTCATAGACCGCCAGATCGTGGATCAATTCGAGGATGACGGGGACATCGGCTTCTTCGGCAGGACGGATCGTAGACATGTTCTGAGCCTATCGTCCGGAAGCTGGCCCCGTTGGTAGGGGCGGGCCATGGACGGGACGTTGGGGAAATTCGTTGATGAATTCGCTGCGCTGGTGGCACTGGCACAACAGGCACAGCAGGCCACGGTCCGCGGGGAGATCCTCCTGGGCCGGCTGGGCACGTACCTGGAAACCGATGTCCGTGACCTGCCCACGGACGTGGAGGAGATCCCGGCGCATCGATTGGCGGACGCCGGCATCATCTTGGCCGCCTTCGCCACCGACGACCCGGCGAGCGGACTGATTGGAATCGGCGGCGGCGATCAACGCCACCACATGTCGCTGAGCGACATCCTCCAGCACGCTTCGCAGTACGGAGGCTTCCCGGTAGGACAGCCGGACTACACCAACCTGGCCGTCGGACCCGCGCAGCAGCGGCAGTCGCTGGTCCTCGGCATGCAGCGAGCTGCAACTGGACCCGGACGAAACCTAGGCGCCAGCTGCCGCGGCCGTTACGGCTTGAGCACCACCTTGATGCAGCCGTCGTCCTTCTTTTGGAACTTCTCGTACATCGCCGGTGCGTCGCTGAGTGCGGCGGTATGCGTGACCAGGTCGCCGATACCCAGTGGATCGGAGGAATCGGCGGCCAGCGGCATCAGGTCGTCGATCCAGCGGCGGACATTGCACTGTCCCATCCGCAGCGTGACCTGTTTGTCGAAGAGAGTCAGCATCGGCATCGGGTCGGCCTCTCCGGCGTAGACCCCGGACAGCGAGATGGTGCCGCCGCGGGCCACGGCGTCGATTGCGGTGTGCAGCACCGACAGGCGGTCCAGGCCTGCCGTCGACATCAACTTCTTGGCGACGGGGTCGGGCAACAGGCCGACGGCGAACTGGGCCGTGGCCGCTGCCGGCGCCCCGTGCGCTTCCATTCCCACCGCGTCAATCACTGATTCGGGACCGCGGCCCCGGGTTGCGTCGCGCAGTTCGTCGGCAACGGTCGAACCCCAGGCCAGGGTCTCGATGCCGTGCCGGCGGGCCATTTCCAGCCGCTCGGGAATGAGATCGATACCGATCACGCGGTGGCCCAAGTGCCGGCCGATCCGGGCGGCGAACTGCCCAACCGGGCCCAGACCGAAGACGGCCAGCGTGCCGCCGTCCGGGATCTGGGCATAATCCACCGCCTGCCACGCGGTGGGCAGGATGTCGGAGAGGAACAGATACTGCTCATCCGGTGCCTGGCTGTCCTCGATCTTGACCGGACCGTAGTCCGCGTGCGGGACCCGCAGGAACTCCGCCTGGCCGCCCGGCACTGAACCATAGAGCTCCGTATAGCCAAACAGCGCTGCGCCCGAGCCCTTGTCCCTGACCTGCGTGGTTTCGCACTGGGACTGCAGGCCGCGGCTGCACATATGGCAGCGCCCGCAGGCGATGTTGAAGGGGACAACTACCCGGTCGCCGGGCTTGAGCCCCGGTACCGCGCTTCCGGCCTCCTCGACGATGCCCATCGGTTCGTGGCCCAACACATCGCCCGCGGCCAGGAACGGGCCCAGCAGTTCATAGAGATGCAAATCGGAGCCGCAGATGGCGGTGGAAGTGACCCTGATGATGGCGTCGGTGGGTTCCTGCAGAACCGGGTCCGGTACCTCCTCCACGCTGAGCTTCCGCTTGCCTTGCCAGGTCAGTGCTTTCATCGGTGGTGCTCCCGTCGTTTCCGTGGGGTCGTGTTCGAGGACGTGGTGGTCAGACCGAGCTGGGGAACCTGTCCCAGACCCGGTGTGTGGCCAACAGGTCGGCGAGCGCGTCCACGACTTCGCCGGGGCCGCCGCGGACGATCCCGGGGGCATCGGCGTCAACTCCTGCTGCGGTCAAGACCTCGGCGCCGGAACCGCAAACTCCCAGGGCTTTGGCATGCCGGTAGGCTTCCGAGGCCAGCAGGACCAGCCGGGGATCCACGGCTCCGGAAACCGGGGGAGCGGCGGTCTTGGCGTCGGTGCCCGGGGTGTCCGCCCCGCCTGACCCCGCCCCGGTGCAGAAAATGATGGCGTCGAACTC
The DNA here is from genome assembly GCF_053607305.1 of Arthrobacter sp. NPDC055138. Lineage (NCBI taxonomy): Bacteria > Bacillati > Actinomycetota > Actinomycetes > Micrococcales > Micrococcaceae > Arthrobacter > Arthrobacter sp. NPDC055138. The sequence continues at coordinate 394,809 of NZ_JBSGTH010000002.1, read as the reverse complement.
GGTAGACCGGGCGGTGAGGTAGCTGCGCTGGGCGGGGAGGCCCCCGTCAATCGGGCCGCCGGTGGGTGCCACAATCAGCGGCTGCATGCCGGCGGCGGTGACCGCATCCTTCAGCCCGGCCACCAACTGCCCATCGCTTCCAGCATCGACGACGAGGCCGATCATCCGACCGTCGACGGGCCACGTCTTGCCGACCTGCGAAACGGCCGGGCTGGCCATCTGCTCGGCCGGCGGCTGGTCGGCTTCCGGAACGGGGAGACCCAGCCCGGCAGCGACGCCCGCGCAGAGCGAGGCATCGATGTTGGCCAAGGCCTTCAGCTGGCGTTCGCGGACCGCCGTTTCATAGCACTTACCCAGTTCGAAGGTGTATGCGCCGATGACATGTTCCTGCTCCACCGGACTGAGGCTGCGGTAGAACAGAGTGGCCTGGCTGAAGTGGTCATCGAAAGATGCCGGCTGCTCTCGGACCTTGGCGCCGGCGGGCAGGGCTTGCGGGACATCAATGAACGCGCCGGTGTCGGCGCCGGCGTGGAACGGGCAGCCGGCGTCGAGCGAGTTCGGCCGGTAGGGTGCCACGCCGGCATGGTCTGCGGTCTGGTGCATGCCGTCGCGGAACATATCGTTGAGCGCTGCATGCGGCCGGTTGATCGGCAGCTGGGCGAAGTTGGGGCCTCCCAGCCGGCTGATCTGGGTATCCAGGTAGGAGAACAACCGGGCCTGCAGCAGGGCATCGTTGGTGACGTCGATGCCGGAGACCAAGTGCCCGGGGTGAAAGGCCACCTGCTCCGTCTCGGCGAAGTAGTTCCGCGGATTGGCGTTCAGCGTCATCCGTCCAACGGTCTGCACCGGTGCCAGCTCTTCGGGGATCATCTTGGTGGGGTCCAGCAGGTCGATTCCCTCGAACGTCTCGTCCTCGGTGTCCGGAAACACCTGCAGGCCCAGTTCCCACTCGGGGAAGTGGCCGGCCTCAATGGCATCGGCCAGATCACGGCGGTGAAAGTCCGGGTCCATGCCGTTGATCAGCTGGGCCTCTTCCCAGACCAGCGAATGGACACCCAGTTTCGGCTTCCAATGGAACTTGACCAGCACGGTGCTGCCCTCGGCGTTGATCAGCCGGAAAGTGTGGACTCCGAAGCCCTCCATCATGCGGTAGGAACGCGGGATGCCCCGGTCGGCCATGAACCAGATGGTGTGTGCCTGTGCCTCGGTGTGCAGCGAAACGAAGTCCCAGAACGTGTCGTGGGCGCTCTGCGCCTGGGGTATTTCCCGGTCCGGGTGGGGCTTGACCGCGTGCACCACATCGGGGAACTTGATCCCGTCCTGAATGAAAAAGACCGGGATGTTGTTGGCGACCAGATCGAAGGTGCCATCCTCGGTGTAGAACTTGGTGGCAAAACCGCGCGTGTCACGGACCGTGTCCGCGGATCCGCGCGAACCGACCACCGTGGAGAACCTGACAAACACGGGTGACTTAACACCGGGCGCCAGGAAGCCGGCCCGGGTGATGTCGGCTGCCGTTCCGTACGACTCGAAGACACCGTGGGCGCCGGCGCCACGGGCGTGCACCACTCGTTCGGGGATGCGTTCGTGGTCAAAATGGGTGATCTTCTCGCGCAGGTGGTGATCCTGCAGCAGGGTGGGGCCGCGCCGGCCTGCCTTCAGCGAGTGATCGGTGTCGCTCAGGCGGGCACCCTGCGCCGTGGTCAGGTAGCTGCCCGCCTGCGTCCGCGAATCATCGGCGGCCTCGATGGGCCTGCCGGTCGGCGAGACCTGGTAGGCGCCACGCTGGTCGGGTTTGGGCGGCAACGGCTCGCGCGGGGTCGTGGGCTCCTGGACGTCGGGCGGCACGGGGCCGGGGGCGCCGGGCGTGCGGTCGGCGGGGTTCGGGCGGTCGGCTGGATCAGGCACAGTTGCTCCTCTGGATGCGGCTGCCGGCCCTACGGGCAAGCGTCGGCTCAAAATAAGGTAAGTGTGCTTATCACCCTAGGTAGGGTCGTGGGGGCCCGCAAGGGGCGGAGTGGCTTCGGCCCCCGGCTGGCGGTGAATCCCAGTCGCCCCGAATGAGTCCGGGAACAGCCCGTCTGCCGCCCGGCTCAGGCTCCGCCGACGGGGCCGACGTCGAGAATCCTGACCGCCGCAGAACCGGTTTCGTTGCTAGCGGCCAGGTCCACCTCGGCGCTGATGCCCCAGTCCCGGTTGCCGGCCGGGTCATCGAAGATCTGCCGCAGCTTCCAGACGGCCTGCTGCTCCTCGATGATCAGCAGCGCCGGCCCGCGGGCGTCGGGCCCGGTGCCGATGTCATCGTATTCCTCGAAGTAGGCGTCCATCGCGTCGGCCCAACGGTCGGCGTCCCAGCCTGCCTCGGCGTCCAGGGCGCCCAGCTCTTCTTCCTGCTCGTCGGCAAAAAGCTCTACCCGGCGGAACAGCTCGTTCCGTACCATCACGCGGAAGGCCCTGATGTTGTCGGTCAGCTTTGGCGGCTCCTTGGTGAGCACCGATTCGGCGGCGTGTTCGGCGGCCAGGTCGGCTGCGCCCTTGCCCGCGGCCAGTTCTTCCCATTCGTCCAGCAGGCTGGAGTCCACCTGGCGCACCAGTTCACCCAGCCACGCGATGATGTCCGCCAGGTCTTCGCGCAGCGCGTCCGCAGGCACCGTCTGGCGCAGCGCCTTGTATCCGTCGGTCAAGTAGCGGAGGACAATCCCTTCGCTCCGGGCCAGGCCGTAGAACTGCACAAATTCGGCAAAGTTCATCGCCCGTTCGTACATGTCCCGGATGACCGATTTCGGCGCGAGTTCAAAATCGCCGAGCCACGGGGCTCCGTGCCGGTAGGTCTCGAAGGCCGCCTCAAGCAACTCGGCCAGCGGCCGCGGATAGGTGACTTCGTCCAGCAGGGCCATCCGCTGGTCGTACTCGATTCCGTCAGCTTTCATGGCGGCCACCGCTTCGCCGCGGGCCTTCTTTTCCTGGGCCGAGAGGATCTGGCGGGGTTTCTCCAGCGTGGCCTCGATGACCGAAACCACGTCCAGGGAATAGCCGCCGCCGTCGGGGTCCAGCAGGTCCAGGCTGGCCACGGCGAACGGAGAGAGCGGCTGGTTCAGGGCGAAGTTCGGCTGCAGGTCCACCTTCAGCCGGACCAGATGCCCGTTCTCATCCGGGGCGTCCAGCCGTTCCACCAGCCCGGAAACCACCAGCTCCCGGTAGATGCCCAGCGCCTTCTTGATCAGCTTGAGCTGCGAAGCGCGCGTTTCGTGGTTGTGGGTCAGCAGCCGCTTGGCGGCGGCGAACGGGTCGCCGGGCCGCTCCAGGACGTTCAGCAGCATCGCATGGCTGATCGTGAAGCTGGAGGTGAGCGGTTCGGGGTCGCTCTCCACCAGCTTGTGGAAGGTCGGTTCCCCCCAACTCACAAAGCCGGTCGGCGGCTTCTTCTTCACCACCTGGCGCAGCTTTTTCTGGTCGTCGCCAAACTTCGCCACGGCCTTGGCCATCGCCTTGGTGTTCTCCACCACGTGTTCCGGGGCCTGCACGACGACGGTGCCCGCCGTATCGTAGCCGGCACGCCCTGCGCGCCCGGCGATCTGGTGGAACTCGCGCGCGTTGAGCAGGCGGGTGCGCACGCCGTCGTACTTGCTCAACGCAGTGAGCAGCACGGTGCGGATGGGCACGTTGATGCCCACGCCCAAGGTGTCCGTCCCGCAGATGACCTTGAGCAAACCGGCCTGGGCCAGTTGCTCCACCAGCCGGCGGTATTTAGGCAGCATGCCCGCGTGGTGGACGCCGATGCCGTGCCGGACCAGGCGGTTGAGTGTCTTGCCGAAGCCGGCCGCAAAGCGGAAGCCGGAGATCAGCTCGGCAATACGGTCCTTCTCCTCCCGGGTGCAGACATTGACGCTCATCAGGTTCTGGGCGCGCTCGATGGCCTCCAGTTGGCTGAAGTGCACCACGTAGACCGGAACCTGCTTGGTGGACAGCAGTTCCTCCAGCGACTCCTGCGCGCTGGTCTGCACGTAGTAGTAGTGCAGCGGAATCGGGCGCTCCGCAGAACTCACGGTGATTGTGGTCCGGCCGGTCAGGTCGGTCAGTTCCTTCTCGAACCGGGTGACATCGCCCAGCGTGGCGGACATCAGCAGGAACTGCGCCTGGGGCAGTTCGAGCAGCGGGACCTGCCACGCCCAGCCGCGCTGCGGATCGGAGTAGTAGTGGAACTCATCCATGATCACCGTGCCGAGGTTCGCCGCGGAGCCTTCGCGCAGTGCGATGTTGGCCAGGATCTCGGCGGTGCAGCAAATGATTGGAGCATCCTGGTTGACCGCCGAGTCGCCGGTGACCATGCCGACGTTCTCCGGTCCGAAAATGTCGCACAAGGCGAAGAACTTTTCCGACACCAGCGCCTTGATCGGGGCCGTGTAGTAGCTGACGGACCCGGTGGACATGGCATGGAAGTGGGCTGCGATCGCCACCATCGACTTTCCGGACCCGGTTGGGGTGGCCAGGATGACGTTGTTTCCGGTGACCAGTTCCATGACGGCTTCGTCCTGGGCAGGGTAGAGCGACATGCCGCGGGCTTCGACCCACTCGGTGAACCAGGTATAGACGTCGTCGGGATCTGAGGCAGTGCCGGTGTCCGGCAGGAGTTGGAGAAGATTCATGTTCTCTCCAGCTTAGGCGCTGACGGAGCGGGACCATGAGGGGCACCGGGTGTCGTCATCCCTGGCGTAACGTACTGCCCATGCACTGGGACCCGCAGAAGTACGTTGAGTACGCCGACCACCGCAACCGTCCGTTCTTCGACCTGACCGGCCGTATTGCTGCCACCGAGCCGGCCATGGTGGTGGATCTGGGCTGCGGCCCCGGCAATCTGACCGCCGCGCTCGCCGACCGCTGGCCGGGCGCCACTGTCACGGGCGTGGATTCCTCGGCTGAGATGATCCGCCAGGCCAAGCAGCGGAACAATGCGGTCAACGTGGAGTTTTTGTCCGGGGATATCCGCGACTGGACCCCGCCGGCCGGGCTGGATGTGCTGGTCTCCAACGCCGCACTCCAGTGGGTGCCGGACCACCAAGCCCTGATGCGTTCGTGGCTGCGCGCCATGAAGCCCGGCGCGTGGCTGGCCGTGCAAGTGCCGGGAAACTTTGCTGCGCCGTCGCACGCGCTGATGCGGACGCTGGCCGGCGCGCCGCACTGGCACCGTCGACTGGACGGGGTGCTCCGGCATGAGGACGCGGTGTCCGAACCGCGGGACTACCTGCAGCTGCTGTTGGACGAAGGCTGTGAGGCCGACGTCTGGGAGAGCACCTACCAGCAACTGCTGCACGGCCCGGATCCGGTCCTGGAATGGGTCCGGGGCACCGGGCTTCGTCCGGTCCTGGCGGCCTTGCCGGCCGCCGAAGCGGCCAAGTTCGAATCCGAGTACGCCACGCTGCTGCGTGATGCCTACCCGGAGACCGAACATGGCACCGTCTTTGGCTTCCGCAGGATCTTCGCGGTGGGGCGCAAGCTCGGCTGAGGCCCGCGGGCCCCAGGCTTCAGGGCGTGGGCGTCCCGCCGTTGACGTTCAGGGTTTCACCGGACACGTAGCTTGACTCCGGCGAGGCCAGATAGACGTAGGCCGGAGCGAGTTCAGTGGGTTGACCGGCGCGGCCCAACGGCACGTTCTTGCCGAACTCGGGCAGCTTGTCCTTGGGCTGTCCTTCGCTGACCTGCAGCGGAGTCCAGAAGGGCCCGGGGGCCACGGCGTTGACCCGGATGCCCCGGCTGGCCAACTGCTGGGCCAAGCCCTTGGTGAAGTTGTTGATGGCGGCCTTAGTGGAGGCGTAGTCCAGCAGGAAAGGCGACGGGTTGTAGGCCTGGACCGACGTGGTGTTGATGATCGTCGAACCGGGCTGCAGGTGAGGCACCGCCGCCTTGGTGATCCAGAAAATGGCGAAGATGTTCGTCCGGAAGGTCTCCTCGAACTGCTCGTCGCTGATGTCTTCGATCTGTTCGACGGCGATCTGCCGCCCGGCATTGTTGACCAGAATATCCAGGCCACCCAGTTGCTCCACCGCCTTGGCTACCAGATCCCGGGAGGCGGCGGCATCCGAAATGTCGCCCGGCAGCAGCACCGCCTTCCGCCCGTCTTTCTCAATCACGGACGCGATGTGCTGGGCGTCGGATTCTTCAGCCGGCAGGTAGGAGAGGGCGACGTCGGCGCCTTCTCGGGCGAAGCCGATGGCAACGGCTGCACCGATGCCGGAGTCGGCCCCGGTGATGAGGGCCTTGCGGCCGGTCAGCCTGCCGGTGCCGCGGTATGACTCTTCGCCTCGGTCGGTCTTTGGTTCCAATTCCTTATCCAGCCCGGGCTCCGGCTGGCTCTGCTTCGGCGGCGAGATGCTGGGGTAGCGGTCAACGGGATTCTGGAACGTGTACTGATCGGACGTCATGTGTGGCTCCTTCTGGCGGCCGGTTCCGGAGGCATCCGGCAGCAATGGCTGCGCTGAAGCGGAACGGAGTGGTCCGGACGGCCAATATGGTCAGTATGCTGATCGTGATGCCACCCTACGCCGTCGGGCATTTGACCGCATAGCCCGGCAAGCGGAACCGGACGGCGCCGGGGTGGACCGTAGCAACAGGAAACCGCAGTAACAGGAAGGGGCGCTGCCATGGCTCCGGATGACCTGAAACCCCTCCCGGCCGGCTGGCACCGGGCGCTGGTCCTGATGGCACATCCTGATGATCCGGAGTATGGGATCGCCGCCGCTGTCGCCGAATGGATTGGACAGGGAAAGGACGTCGCGTACGTCTTGGCGACCAGGGGAGAGGCCGGCATTGCCGGGCTGCCTCCCCGCGAGGCCGGACCGCTGCGCGAACAAGAACAGCGGGCCGCCTGCCGGGCGGTGGGGGTCAAGAAAGTGTCGTTCCTGGACTATCCGGACGGCCGACTCGAGGAAACGCTCCAGTTGCGCCGCGACCTGGCACGCGAGATCAGGACCTTTCGGCCGGACGTGGTGGTGACACTGAACCATCGAGATGTCTGGGGTCCAGGGGCGTGGAATTCGCAGGACCACCAGGTCATGGGCCGGTCGGTCCTCAATGCGGTGGCGGATGCCGGCAATGAATGGATCTTCCCGGATTTGGCGGCGCAAGGTCATCGGCCGCACACCGTTTCGTGGACTGCGGTTGCCTCCACCCGGCCCACGCACTATCTGGACGTCGGCCAGCATGCGTTGGACTCTGCGCTGCGCTCGCTGACGGCGCACCGCCGCTATCTGGAGGCGCTGAGCGACCGGCCGGTGGAGGAACAGGCGGCCGAACAGCTCGCGCTGGTGACCGGCGGCAGGCCGCGAATAGCCTTCGAATTGTTCGGGCTGTAGTAGGAGCGTGGAGGTTTCCGGCATCAATTCGCGGAAAAGGTCAGCAAGCTTTGTACTTTGCGTGAGGCGAGGTAGTCTGGCTGCACCTGTTGAAAACCTGAACCGAAAGAGGTGCTGTCATGGGTATGGGCGATAAGTTCGATGCTGCGAAAGACAAGGTCACGGGCAAGGTAAACGAAGCCGTCGGCGACGCGACCGATGACAAGTCGCGCGAGATGAAAGGCAAGGCCCAGCAGGTCGAGGGCGAAGCCAAAGACAAGCTGGCCGATGCCAAGGCCCATCTGAACGAGGACGCCGACCGGGCCACCGATGACACCGAGGGTGGCGGCAGGCGCTAAGCGTTTTGCCGATTCGGAAGCCTCCGCGGACCACTGTCCGCGGAGGCTTCCGGCGTCAAGAGGCAGACCTCGTGTTGGCTGCGGACGATGAAAGACCCTGATGCCGGGACGCACCCCATTCCTCATTCCTATTGACAGGACCCGCGATGATGACCGAACAACTGTCCGAGGCGTATGCCCGCTACGTGGCCGGGCTGGAGCACAGCCAGGCTGACGCCACCCTCCCGGTGCTGAGGCAATCTGCTGCGGACGGGGAGCGAGGCGTGCTGGTGCGATTCCTTCCGAACGAAGTCAATGCCATGGCGTCCGAGGACGTCCCCTTCGGGACCGTCAAGGAAGAACGTTACGACGATTAGAATCCGGCTCCGGTCGGACGTTTTCGGGTAGGAAGGGCTGCCGTAAGCCGCGCTTTTGCGTACCACTGGCGTGACGACCCAAAAGATAGCCCTGCGATGTTCCGTGATTCATTGCCGCAGGGCAGAAGCGCTTGTAAGCTCACTGCAGTGGAGCCGAATCGGCTCCCGGGCTACCTGGAGGCAGAGCGCATGGACGGGTCAACTGCCGGTCGGTCAGGGGTGGCACGTTTAGGTTCGGGGGGAACCTAATGCGGCACCGCCACTTGCCTCCCGCAGACGAGTTTCCGGTGAAGTTGGCTCTGCTCGGGGACCCGGAACTGCTGGCGTTGTACGGCAGGGCCATGCGGCAACTCGAGCGCGAGAGTATCCAATTCGGGGCGGCGGAGCCGGAAACCGAGTTCCGCCTTGAGGAGCTGCGGGTAGAGCTGGACCGGCGGGACAGCAGGGACGCGCTCAAGGCCAGCAAGCGTCGAATCCGCTGCCTCTACGGCGAAACCGAAAGCCAGCCGCCTGACTCGCTGTACGGCGGGGACTTCTAGAAACGCTCTGAGCCCCCCGCCACATCCGCCAGTGATTGCACCAGGCCGCCCACTTCGCCACCACGCCTGCCATTTCCCTGATGCATGCCACCTCGCGCGTCGCATGCCCGGGCTTCGGTATAGTTATAGACAGTAGCCTTACCAATAATGATGTTGATGCGAAAGGGCAGACGATCATGATCGCCAACGACAGTTCACGTGCCCATGCTGGCGAGTACGATTTCGGCGGAGCCGGAGGAGGTTTGCCGGATCCGTGGTGCTCCGCCTGCAACAGCGACGAGTATCTGGTTTTCGACGCTGTCACGCTGCTCCCGCCGGGGCCGGGCGCTCCCGCGCTGCCGCGGTGGGACGTTAGCTACTGGTGCAGCCACTGCGAGAGCTATTACGGCCACCAGACCTACAAGGTACCCACGTCGGAAACAGAGACGGTGGGGATCGATTTCGGTGCCGATGGCTACATGCACTGCGGGGAGCCCATGCAGCCGGTGGAACGAGTCGATCAAGCCATCCAGGATCCCGTTGACGAAGGCTCGCCGGAGACCGGCCCGCTCCCAACGGTGCGCGTGAACGTAGAAATTCTGCGTTGCCGCTGCGGCTTCAAGATGGAGGTGCCCGTCTGAGGCTACGGCGGAGCAATATCCGGGCTCCCGGTATATCCCGCCGGCGGCACGGGACCGGATTCTCCTACCGCCACCCCGATGGTTCGAAGCTTTCCAGCGACGAGCTCCGCAGGGTCAAGGCGCTGGCGGTTCCACCGGCCTGGTCCGCCGTGTGGATCTGCCCGGCGGAAAATGGCCATATCCAGGCGGCGGGCACGGACGACGCTGGGCGGCGGCAATACATCTACCATCCCCGATGGCGCGAACTCAGGGACCGGGAGAAGTTCGACCGCGCGCTGGCCTTCGGCCGTACCCTGACGGCCGCACGGCGGAGGGTGACGCTGCTGCTTCGGTCGGGGGACATGACCCGGGAGGTGGCCTGCGCCGCCGCGTTCCGCTTGCTGGACAGCGCGTCGCTGCGAATCGGCTCCGACGTCTATGCCGAGGAAAACGGGTCCTACGGAGTGACCACCTTGCTGGTCAGCCACGTCCAGGTGCATCAGGACACCATCCGGCTCGATTTTCCGGGCAAGAGCGGTCTGCAGTGGGACGTGGAAGTGAAGGATCCTGACCTCGCCGGCTGGCTGGCCCTGGGCAGAGGGAGGAAGGCGGGGGATCCGGCCATCGGCTACTGCAACGACGACGGAAGCTGGTCCGGACTGGCGGCCTCCGAGCTGAACGATTTCATCCATGGGCTCTGCGGGCAGGGTTTCAGCGCCAAGGATTTTCGGACTTGGCAGGGGACCGTTGCCGCCGCGGTTGAACTGGCCCGCTACGATGGCAAGCCCGGCATCACGGCCCGACGCAAGGCAGTCGCTGCCGCCATCAAAGCCGTGGCAGAGCGGCTCGGCAACACGCCCGCCGTTGCCCGCTCATCATACGTGGATCCGCGGCTTGTCGACCGTTTCATGGACGGGCAGGTTCCAGAAGCCGTCACGTATTCCGCGGCCGAGCGCAGCCTGCCGGCTTTCCTTGGCAACGAGGAACAGAAATAGTCCGCGGCGCTAGAATGAGAGAGCCCCGGCAGGCGGGATTCCCCCCAACGTCCACGCCTGTCGGGGTTGTTGACCCTTGCCTACCAGCCGCGGGATTTCCATTCGTCCAGATGCGGCCGTTCAGCGCCAAGCGTAGTTCCCTTCCCGTGTCCGGGATGGATCACGGTGTCGTCGGGCAGGTAGCCGAACAACCGGTCGCGGACATCGTTGAAGAGGGAAGCAAAGCGCTCCGGATCCTTCTCCGTATTGCCCACTCCGCCGGGAAACAGCGAGTCGCCGGTGAATACATGCGCGGGCCCGTCCGGGGCACGGTAGAGCAGTGCCACCGAGCCTGGGGTGTGGCCTCGTAGCTTGATGGCCTCCAGCGAGAATCCGTCGAACCGGCCCACGTCCTGATGCTCGAGCGAAACATCGGTCGGCACCTCGATCGCAGGAATATCCTCCGCGCCGGCGGCCGACTTGGCCCCGGTGGCGGCTACGGTATCCGCCAAGGCGCGGACATGGTCCCAGTGGCTGTGCGTAGTGATGACCAACTCGACCTTGGCGGGGCCGGCCGCATCCGCGGCCCCGTCGCGCAGGAGCTGTTCAATGGCCGGAAAGTCATCGGCGGCATCAATCAGTACCTGGGCGCCGGAATTCTTGGCTGTCAGCAGATAAACGTTGTTGTCCATTTCGGAAACCGAAATGCCGCGGATAGTGACTGCAGGATCTTCATGAAGCAACATGCGTTCCAGCCTACCGACAGTCGACCCGGACGGCTCCGGATGTCATTCTGGTTGTAGCAGTGGACAGGCCGGTTGCTGCGGACACGACGAGGAGCGGGCGCGGGCGATGGAAGCGAGTGGGTTTGACTGGCGGATGAACCGCGACAGCGCCGTGCCGCTGTTCGAACAACTGCGGCTGCGGATCATTGAAGCGGCGGACGCCGGGGAGTTGCCGGTGGGCACCAAGCTGCCGCCCGTCCGGCGGCTGGCCGATCACTTGGGCGTGGTGCCGAATACGGTGGCCCGCGCCTACCGGGAGCTGGAAACCGCCGGCCGGGTGGAGACGCACGGCCGCGCCGGTACGGTGGTCAGCGCCGGAGCGGGCAAGGCCCGGCAGCAACTGGGCGACGCCGCCGAAGCCTTCGCGCAGGCGGTCCACGGTCAGGGAATCGGCACCAAGGAAGCCCTCGCCGCCGCCAAGGCAGCGATGGAGCGCCACGGCATCAAATAGCGCCCCATCAAGTAGCCACTGCATTGAGTAGCCGCTGCATCAAGTGCCGCAGCAACGCCCAGCCGATCCGCGCCCGACCGAAGCCGGCTTAAGAATGTTGCCAGGCCTCGCCGTCGTGCTGAGCGAGGACGCGGGGCGGCAAATGCGGACAGCGGTTGTCCGCAGTAGCCAGCGGCCGTGACCGATGTAATACAAGTTCGAACGAATTTTCGATTAGAGTAGATACCGTGCTAAAAGCGAGTGAAACGTCCGTCCCGGCGACCGATTCGGAGTCCGCCACCCCCGTTTCCCACCCCGCGGATATGTCACGCTTGGTCGTCAAAGGCGCCCGCGAGCATAACCTCCAGAACGTCAGCGTGGATCTTCCCCGCGACTCCATGATCGTCTTTACCGGGCTGTCCGGCTCCGGGAAGTCGTCCCTGGCCTTCGACACGATCTTTGCCGAGGGCCAGCGCCGGTACGTGGAATCGCTGTCATCGTATGCGCGGATGTTCCTGGGCCAGGTGGACAAGCCCGACGTCGATTTCATCGAGGGCCTCTCGCCCGCGGTGTCGATCGACCAGAAGTCAACCAGCCGGAATCCGCGCTCCACCGTCGGCACCATCACCGAGATCTACGACTACCTGCGCCTGCTGTGGGCCCGGGTGGGCCGTCCCTTCTGTCCGCAGTGCGGCGAGCCGGTGGAGAAACAGACTCCGCAACAGATCGTGGATCAGCTGCAGGAGCTGCCAGACGGGACGCGTTTCCAGGTTCTGGCACCCGTGGTGCGTGGCCGCAAGGGCGAGTTTGTGGACCTGTTCAAGGAGCTGGGCGCCAAGGGATTTTCCCGCGCCAAGGTAGACGGCAAGCAGGTGCAGCTGTCCGAACCGCCGAAGCTGGGCAAGCAGTACAAGCACACCATTGAGGTGGTGGTGGACCGGCTGGTGGCCAAAGACGGTATCCACCAGCGCCTGACCGACTCGGTGGAGACCGCGCTGGCGCTGGCGGAAGGCCGGGTGCTGGCCGACTTCGTGGACCTCGACGAGGAGGACCCGGGCCGTACCCGTGCTTTCTCCGAACACTTGGCCTGCCCGAACGAGCACCCGTTGGCGATCGACGAGATCGAACCGCGCTCCTTCTCGTTCAACAATCCGTTTGGCGCATGCCCTGCCTGCACCGGCATCGGCAGCAAGCTCGAGGTGGATGTGGATCTGGTGGTCCCGGATCCGGACCGAAGCCTGGCCGACGGCGCCATCGCCCCGTGGTCGCTCGGCAAGGCCACCCAGGAGTACTGGACCCGGCTGCTTGAAGGACTCTCGCACGAGCTCGGCTTCTCGATGGACGAGCCGTGGAAGAACCTGCCGAAGAAGGTCCGCGATGCCGTGCTGCTCGGCAAGGACTTTAAAGTGGTGGTGCAGTACCGCAACCGCTTCGGACGGGAGCGTAAATACTCCACCGGCTTCGAAGGCGCCTTCCAGTACATCCACCGCAAGCACGAGGAAACCGAGTCCGAAATGGCCCGGGACCGCTACAAGGAGTACATGCGGGAAGTGCCGTGCCCGGAGTGCAACGGCGCGCGGCTGAACCCCGCCTCGCTGTCCGTACTGATCAACGGCAAGTCCATTGCGGACGTTTCCGCCCTGCCGCTGCGCGAGGCCAGTTCCTTCCTGGACGGACTGGACCTGACGGCTCGCGAAGCCCAGATCGGCCACCAGGTGCTCATCGAGATCCAGGCCCGGCTGCGCTTCCTGCTGGATGTGGGTCTGGAGTATCTGAACCTGGAGCGGGCGGCAGGCACGTTGTCCGGCGGCGAGGCCCAGCGCATCCGGCTGGCCACCCAGATCGGTTCCGGCCTGGTCGGCGTCCTCTACGTGCTGGACGAGCCCTCGATCGGTTTGCACCAGCGGGACAACCGGCGGCTGATCGAGACCTTGACCCGCTTGCGCGATCTGGGCAACACGCTGATCGTGGTCGAGCACGACGAGGACACCATCGCCGAGGCCGACTGGATTGTCGACATCGGTCCGGGCGCCGGCGAACACGGCGGCGAGGTGGTCCATTCCGGCTCCCTGCAGGAACTGCTGGAGAACACGCGTTCCATCACCGGCGACTACTTGTCCGGACGCCGCCGGATAGAGCTTCCCGGCAAGCGCCGGAAGGTGGACAAGAAACGCCAGCTGAAAGTGGTCGGGGCGCGCGAGAACAATCTGCGCGGCATCGACGCGCAGTTCCCGCTGGGCGTTTTCACCGCGGTCACCGGGGTCAGCGGCTCCGGCAAGTCGACCTTGGTCAACGACATCCTCTACAAGGTGCTGGCCAACAAGCTTAACGGGGCCAAGCATGTGGCCGGTCGGCACACCAGGGTGGAGGGGCTGGACCAGCTGGACAAGGTGATCCACGTGGACCAGAGCCCGATCGGACGCACCCCGCGGTCCAATCCGGCCACCTACACGGGTGTCTTCGACAACATCCGCAAATTGTTCGCAGAGACCAACGAGGCCAAGCTTCGCGGCTACCTGCCCGGCAGGTTCTCCTTCAACGTGAAGGGCGGCCGCTGCGAAGCTTGCTCGGGCGACGGCACGCTGAAGATCGAAATGAACTTCCTTCCGGACGTCTACGTGCCGTGCGAGGTCTGCCACGGCGCGCGCTACAACCGGGAGACCCTGGAAGTCCACTACAAGGGCAAGACCATTGCCGAGGTGCTGGACATGCCGATCGAGGAGGCAGCGGACTTCTTTGCCGCGTTCACCCCGATTGCCCGCCACCTGCGGACCTTGGTGGACGTCGGGTTGGGCTACGTCCGGCTGGGCCAGCCAGCCACCACGCTGTCCGGCGGCGAGGCGCAGCGCGTTAAGCTCGCCAGCGAACTGCAGCGCCGCTCAAACGGTCGCAGCGTCTACGTGCTGGATGAGCCGACCACCGGCCTGCATTTTGAGGACATCCGCAAGCTGCTGCAGGTATTGCAGGGCCTGGTGGAAAAGGGCAACACGGTGATCACCATCGAACACAATCTGGACGTGATCAAGAGCGCCGACTGGGTAGTGGACATGGGCCCCGAAGGCGGCTCCGGCGGCGGCCAGATCATTGCCAGCGGCACACCCGAGCAGGTTGCCGCAGTCGAGGGGAGCCACACCGGCCGGTTCCTGGCGGAGGCGCTCGGTCGCCCGTGAGCCGCGACGGAATGACATATTCCGCCGCAGGAATGGATTCCGGCCGATCCGCGGACCTGTGGGAAAATGCCCGGGTGACACAATTGCCTGCGCTGGTCTTGTTCGACCTTGACGGAACCCTTGTTGACCCCGCGGGAGCTATCACCAACGGAATTGCCGGTGCCCTCGAGGCTGCCGGGCTCCCGGTTCCGCCGGAGGACAGGCTGGGCACGCTGGTGGGGCCGCCGCTGGGCGATTCGCTGCGCGCCGCGGGCGTGCCGGAGGAAAGGCTCGGCGAAGTCATCGCCCTGTACCGCGCCGGCTACCGGGCGCAGGGCATGGCAGCAAGCCGTGTGTACCCAGGCATCCCCGAATTGCTGGGGCGGCTGCTGGCGGCCGGCCTGACGTTGGCTGTTGCCACGCAGAAACCGACCGGCCTGGCCCGCGAACTCCTCCGTCTGAAGGGCCTGAACACGTTCTTCGAGGGCGTCCACGGAGCGGAGGGCGACGATCCGGCACCGGACGATCCGGGACTGGGCAAGGTGCCGATCCTGCAGGCGGCTCTGGCGGCCGCGGACGACTTCGGTCCGGTGCTGATGGTCGGCGACCGGCTCTACGACATGGCTGCCGCGCGCCATCTGGGCATTCCGGGCATCGGCGTCAGTTGGGGATTCGCCGCCGACGGCGAGCTGGAAGCCGCCGGTGCGTCCGCCGTCGTGCATTCCATGCAGGAACTCGAGGCGGTCATCAAACGGTTGGCGGTTGCGCAACCGGAGACCGCCTCGGCCGGGGGACCGGTGCCGGCCGCATGAAGACCTTCGAAGTGACCCGTGCCTCGTTCCGGGCCGCCTTGCGGGGCAGTTGCCGGCCGACCATAGAGGGCATCGACAACTTTCCCGACGCCGGGCCGGTGATTGTTGCCCCGAACCACCTGTCCTTTCTGGACAGCATCATCATTCAGGCCATGATGCCGCGGAAGGTCGCGTTTTTTGCCAAGGCCGAGTACTTCACCGCGCGGGGGCCCAAGGGGGCAGCCATGCGCTGGTTCTTCAGCAGTGTGGGCTCGATTCCGGTGGAACGCGGCGAGCAGGCGGCCAGCGTGGCGGCGCTGCAGAGCGCGGTGGACGTGCTGGGGCGCAACGAGGCCTTTGGGATCTATCCTGAAGGAACACGGTCCCGTGACGGCAAGCTTTACCGCGGGCGAACCGGTGTGGGATGGCTGGCCCTGACCACCGGAGCACCGGTGCTGCCGGTAGGGCTGATCGGCACCGAACAGCTTCAGCCCGCCGGAAAGATGATGGTCCGGCCGAAACACTTCACCGTCCGGATCGGCAAACCGCTGTACTTCGAGCGGACCGGGCCGCAGCATTCGCTGCCGGCACGTCGTTCGGCGACGGACCAGATCATGGACGCGATCGCCGACCTGACGGGCCAGGACCGCTCACACAGCTACAACAAGACGCCGTCGGAGTGACCTCAAGGACGGCAGATCAGGACTGAGATGACGAAGGGAGTGACCGACAATGGCTGATCCGGCGTCCTACCGTCCGCGGACGGGGGAGATCCCCACGAATCCCGGCGTCTACCGCTTCCGGGACGAGCACGGCCGCGTTGTCTACGTGGGCAAGGCGAAGAACCTGCGGTCCAGGCTCAACAACTACTTCGCCAGTCCCAAGAACCTGCTGCCCAAGACGTATGCGATGGTGCATACGGCAGCGTCGGTGGAGTGGACGATCGTGGGCAGCGAGCTGGAGGCCATCCAGCTCGAGTACACCTGGATCAAGGAATTCACGCCGCGCTTCAACATCATGTTCCGGGACGACAAGTCCTACCCCTACCTGGCCGTGACCATGGGGGAGAAGTTCCCGCGTGTCCAGGTGATGCGCGGGGAACGGCGCAAGGGCGTGAAGTACTTCGGCCCGTACTATCCGGCCAAGGCGATCCGCGAGACCGTGGACACGCTGCTGCGGGTATTCCCGGTCCGCAGCTGCAGCACCGGCGTGTTCAACCGCGCCCAGCGCACCGGCCGGCCCTGCCTGTTGGGCTACATCGACAAGTGCTCGGCGCCCTGCGTCGGCCGGATCTCGCCGGAGGACCACAAGGCGCTGGCGGCCGAGTTCTGTGCGTTCATGGGCGGGGAAGCCGACCGGTTCATCCGGGCGCTGGAGAAGAAGATGGCGGCGGCGGTGGCTGAACTCGACTACGAGTCGGCGGCGCGGCACCGCGACGATATCGCCGCGCTGCGGCGGGTCTTCGAACGCAATGCCGTGGTGCTCAGCGAAGACACCGACGCCGATGTGTTCGCGCTGGCGCAGGACGAGCTGGAGGCGGCCGTCCAGGTGTTCCACGTGCGCGGCGGACGGATCCGGGGCCAGCGGGGCTGGGTGGTGGAAAAGGTCGAGGACCAAAGCACCGCCGACTTGGCCGAGCACCTGCTCCAGCAGGTGTACGGCGACGCCGACGGGCCGGACAGGATCCCGCGCCAGGTAATGCTGCCGCAGGAGCCGGAGAATGCCGCCGAGCTGCAGGCCTGGCTGAGCACGCTGCGCGGCAGCAAGGTGCAGATCCACGTGCCCAAACGCGGCGACAAGGCCGCCTTGATCTCCACCGTGCGGGAGAACGCCGAACAGGCCCTGGCGCTGCACAAGAGCCGGCGGGCCGGCGACATCACCACGCGTTCGGCCGGCCTGCAGCAGCTGCAGGAGGCGTTGGACCTTCCGGTCGCGCTGCTCCGGATCGAGTGCTATGACATCTCCCATGTCCAAGGCACCAACGTGGTGGCCTCCATGGTGGTGGTGGAAGACGGGCTGGCGAAGAAATCCGATTACCGCCGCTTTGCGATCACCGGCGACGCCGCCCGCGACGACACCTCCGCCATGTATGACGTCATCAGCCGGCGGTTCCGTAACTATCTGGTTGACCAGGGTCGCCTAGCAGCCCCTGAGGCCGCCGAGGCGGCAGCCGGGGCCGTCGCCGAACCAGCCGCAGCGCAGCCGCAGCCCCCCGCGAATGGCGGGGACACCGCCGTCGTGCCGGAAGAAGTAGTGCCGCAGGAGACCATGGCGAAAGAGACAGCGCCGCAGGAGACAGCGCCGCAGGAGACAGTGCCGCAGGACACCGTGCTGGCAGAGACGTTGACGCCGGCGCCGAGAACCAAGTTCGCCTATCCGCCGAATCTGGTGGTGGTCGACGGCGGGCCGCCGCAGGTGGCCGCGGCCTCCCGGGCACTGGCCGATCTGGGCATCACCGACGTGTACGTGGTGGGCCTGGCCAAGCGGCTGGAAGAGGTGTGGCTGCCCGACGACGATTTCCCGGTGATCCTCCCGCGCACGTCCGAGGGGCTGTTCCTGCTGCAGCGTATCCGCGACGAGGCCCACCGCTTCGCGATCGCCTACCACCGGCAGAAGCGCGGCAAGGCCATGACGGTCTCCGTGCTGGACGGCATTCAGGGATTGGGGCCGGCGAAGCGGAAGGCACTGCTGAAACATTTCGGTTCCGCGAAGAAGCTGAAGGCGGCCAGCGTCGAAGAGCTGCAGCAGGTGCCGGGTATCGGGCCTGCGATGGCGGCCTCGCTGAGACGGCAGTTGGCGCCCGGTGCCGCGGATGACGCCGCGCCGGCAGTGAATATGGCAACCGGCGAAATCATCGAATCTTAGTTAGGCTAGAGCTGAATTGAGGGGTGTGGTCGGGATGGATGGGATGACGATGACGGTGGACGAGGACCTGACGCCGGAGAAGCCGGTGGAATCCGAACTCCTGGTCGTCACCGGCATGTCAGGAGCCGGCCGGACCACGGCGGCCCACGCGTTGGAAGACCATGGCTGGTACGTGGTGGACAACCTGCCGCCGCAAATGCTCGGCACGCTGGCCGAGCTGGTCTCGCGGATGCCGCAGTCGCTGCCCAAGCTGGCCGTTGTGGTGGACGTGCGCAGCCAGAGCCTGTTCCGCGATATCCGCGAGGCTCTGCACGCTCTGGCCGCCAGCGGGGTCCACTACCGGGTGCTCTTCCTGGACGCCGCGGACGAAGTGCTGGTCCGCCGCTTTGAACAGGGCCGGCGTCCGCACCCGCTGCAGGGCGACGGCCGCATTTCCGACGGCATCACCGCCGAACGCGACCTGCTCAGCAGCCTGAAGGAATCGGCCGACCTGGTGGTGGAGACCACCGATATGAACGTGCATGCCCTCGCCACGGCGGTCACGGAACTCTTTACCGACTCCGGTCCCATCGTGCTGCGCATCAACGTGATCAGCTTCGGCTTCAAGTACGGGCTGCCGGTGGACGCCAACTTCGTGGCCGACGTGCGCTTCATTCCGAACCCGCACTGGGTGCCCGCGCTGCGCCCCTACACCGGGCTGGACGAGAAGGTCCGTGACTACGTGCTGGTGGATTCCGGCGCCGAAGAGTTCGTCAACCGCTACGTGGATGCGCTGGAGCCGGTGATGGAGGGCTACCGCCGCGAAAACAAGCACTACGGCACCATCGCCATCGGATGTACCGGCGGCAAGCACCGGTCGGTCGCGGTGGCCGAGGAAATCGGCAAGCGGTTGGCCCAGCTGCCCAGCGTCAAGGTGACCGTCCAGCACCGTGACCTGGGGCGCGAATAGTGGCAATCCTGACCGGACCG
Organism: Arthrobacter sp. NPDC055138; assembly: GCF_053607305.1. NCBI lineage: Bacteria > Bacillati > Actinomycetota > Actinomycetes > Micrococcales > Micrococcaceae > Arthrobacter > Arthrobacter sp. NPDC055138. Next base: position 375,665 of record NZ_JBSGTH010000002.1, on the reverse strand, counting down.
CTGCCGCTGGTTCCGGTCCCGGGTACCTCCCGCAACCGGACCGGGGAGGGCGGGGCACCGCCGTCGGTCGTCGCGTTGGGCGGCGGCCACGGGCTGTCTGCCTCGCTGGGTGCGCTGCGCCTGCTGACCACCGAGCTGACCGCCATTGTCACGGTGGCCGACGACGGCGGTTCCTCCGGCCGCCTGCGCGAGGAGTTCGGCGTGCTGCCGCCCGGGGACCTGCGGATGGCGCTGGCCGCCCTGTGCGACGACACCGACTGGGGCCGGACCTGGCGCGACGTGATGCAGCACCGCTTCAAGTCGTCCCCGGGGTCCGAGCAGTCGCTGGACAATCATGCGCTGGGGAACTTGCTGATTGTCACGTTGTGGGAGTTGCTGGGAGACCCGGTGGCCGGACTCAAGTGGGCCGGCGCGCTGCTGGGGGCACGCGGCGAGGTACTGCCGATGGCCACCGTGCCGCTGACCATCGAGGGCGACGTACTGGTCGAGGGCGAGGACGGGCGGCTGCGAAGTGCGCTGATCTCCGGCCAGTCCAGGCTCGCCGCGGCCGGACGGAACAGCCACGTCAATGACGTGCGGCTGCTGCCCGACGACGCCCCGGCCTGCGTCGAGGCGCTCAACGCCATCGAACTTGCCGACTGGGTGATTTTGGGGCCTGGTTCCTGGTATACGTCCGTGCTGCCGCATCTGATGCTCAAGGAGATGCGCGAGGCGCTGTGCAACACTCCGGCGAGGCGATGCCTGACCATGAACCTCTCGGTGGATACTAAGGAAACGTCAGGCATGACGGCGGCGGACCACCTGGCGGCCGTGAAACGTTGCGCCCCCGATATGCGTTTCGACGTGGTGCTGGCCGATCCGCGGGTGATCGAAAACCGGGAGCGTTTCGAGGAAGCCGCCGGGGAGCTCGGTGCGCGTGTGGTCTTCGGTAGAGTAGGTAGCTCAGGCGGACGCCCCGTACACGATCCGTTGAGACTGGCGAGTGCCTACCACGACATTTTCGGGGACAGCAAGGATTAGGTAAGGACAAGGTGCATGGCGCTGACCGCAGCAGTCAAGGATGAGCTTGCTCGCCTCGACATCAAGAAGTCCCAGGTTCGGAAGGCGGAGGTCTCCGCGACGCTCCGGTTCGCCGGCGGACTTCACATCATTTCCGGCCGCATCGTTATTGAGGCGGAAGTTGATCTGGCTGCGACGGCCCGCCGGCTGCGTACTGCCATCGCGGAAGTGTACGGTCACAGCGGCGACATCATCGTGGTCTCCGGCGGCGCCCTGCGCCGCGGGAACCGCTACGTGGTGCGCGTGGTCAGGGACGGGGAGTCGCTGGCCCGGCAGACCGGCCTGCTGGATGGCCGCGGCCGTCCGGTCCGCGGGCTGCCGTCCGTGGTGGTCAACGGCTCCGCCGCCGACGCCGAGGCAGTCTGGCGAGGCGCTTTCCTGGCCCACGGATCGCTGACCGAACCCGGCCGCTCGTCCGCGCTCGAAGTCACCTGCCCCGGCCCGGAAGCGGCGCTGGCATTGGTCGGCGCGGCCCGCCGATTGGGCATTGCGGCCAAGGCACGCGAGGTCCGGGGAGTGGACCGGGTGGTGATCCGGGACGGTGACAGCATCGCGGCGCTCTTGACCCGGATGGGCGCCCATGATGCGCTGATGGTGTGGGAAGAACGCCGGATGCGCAAGGAAGTGCGGGCCACGGCCAACCGGTTGGCCAACTTCGACGACGCCAACCTGCGGCGCTCGGCCCAGGCCGCGGTGGCGGCGGGTGCCCGCGTCGAGCGGGCCTTGGAGATCCTCGGTGAGGATGTGCCCGAGCACTTGCGCTACGCCGGCGAACTGCGGGTGGCGCACAAGCAAGCCTCGTTGGACGAACTCGGCCGTCTTGCGGACCCGGCGATGACAAAGGACGCCATCGCCGGCCGGATCCGCCGGCTGCTGGCCATGGCCGACAAACGGGCGGCAGAGTTGCGCATCCCGGGGACCGAAGCCAATGTCACGCCGGAGATGCTGGACGACTAGATACGGGATGGGCAGCCGCCGGGTCCGGCGGTACGGTCAACGAAGACCGGTTTGAGAGCTGCCGGACGGAAACCTCCGTCCGGTTGGACAATCCGACCCAGCCGCGGACCGCGGCCGGGAGAAGACGGAGGAAACCATGAGCACGTACGAACTGCCCGAGCTCGACTATGATTACGCAGCCCTGGAGCCGCATATCTCGGCCCGGATCATGGAGCTGCACCACTCCAAGCACCACGCCACCTACGTGGCCGGCGCGAACACCGCACTGGAGCAGCTGGCCGACGCCCGTTCCAAGGGCGAGTTCGGCAACGTGCCGAAGCTGTCCAAGGACCTGGCCTTCCACCTCGGCGGGCACACCAACCACTCGATCTTCTGGAAGAACCTCTCCCCGGAAGGCGGCGACAAGCCCACCGGCGAGCTGGCCTCGGCGATCGATGAGTACTTCGGTTCCTTCGACGCGTTCCGCGGCCACTTCGGCGCCGCAGCGCTGAGCCTGCAGGGCTCGGGCTGGGCCGTGCTGGCCTACGAACCGCTGGGCGGCAATCTGGTCATCGAGCAGCTCTACGACCAGCAGGGCAACATCCCGGTGGGCACCATCCCGCTGCTGATGCTGGACATGTGGGAGCACGCCTTCTACCTGGACTACGTCAACGTCAAGGCCGACTACGTCAAGGCGTTCTGGAACATCGTCAACTGGGCCGACGTCGCCGCCCGCTTCGACGCCGCCCGCACCGGCGCTTCCGCACTGATCACCCCGGCCAGGTAAGGCCGCACCCATCTGGCACCGGCCGGGCGGGGGAGATGGGAATCCCCGCACCGGCCGCCATCTCCTCCAGGAGGTCGACGCACATGACAACTCGAGTTGGCATCAACGGATTCGGCCGGATCGGCCGCAGCTACTTCCGCGCAGCTCTGGCCCAGAAACCGGATCTGGAAATCGTGGCCATCAATGACCTGACCGACGCGGACACTCTGGCCCACCTGCTCAAATACGACAGCGTGCTGGGAATCCTGCCGGAAACGGTGGAGGTGGACGCCGGCAACCTGATCGTCGGCGGCCGGAAGATCCGCGTCCTGTCCGAGAAGGACCCGGCAGCCCTGCCGTGGGGCGAACTCGACGTGGACATCGTGATCGAATCCACCGGGCGGTTCAACAAGAGCGGCGGCGCCCGCAAGCACATGGAGGCCGGCGCCAGGAAGGTCTTGGTTTCCGCGCCCGCCAAGGACGAGGACATCACCATCGTGATGGGCGTCAATGACGGCGAGTACGACGCCGATGCGCACCACCTGATTTCGAACGCCTCCTGCACCACCAACTGCCTGGCGCCGCTGGCCAAGGTGCTGCACGAGAAGTTCGGCATCGAGCACGGGCTCATGACCACCATTCACGCCTACACCGCCGACCAGAACCTGCAGGACGGCCCGCATCGGGACCTGCGGCGCGCCCGGGCGGCGGCCATCAACCTGGTGCCGACGTCAACCGGCGCGGCGAAGGCCATTGGGCGGGTGCTCCCCGAGTTGCAGGGTAAGTTGGACGGATTCGCGGTGCGGGTGCCGGTGCCCACCGGCTCCATGACGGACCTGACCGTCACGCTGTCCCGCGAAGCGACGGTGGAAGAGGTGAACGAGGCCTTCAAGGACGCCGCCGCGGACCCGCACTGGGCCGGAATCCTCACTTATACCGAGGACCCCATCGTGTCGTCCGATATCGTCACAGACCCGGCGTCTTCGATCTTCGACTCGGGACTGACTAAGGTTATGGGTAACCAGGTGAAAGTTGTTGGCTGGTACGACAACGAGTGGGGCTACTCCAACCGTCTGTTGGATCTGACTGTCCTGATCGCCTCAAAGCTGTCCTAGGCACGGCACCACCCGTCCTCCGCACGAAGGTAGAAATGACTGCACATTCTCTCGATGAACTGTTGGCCGCCGGAGTCCGCGGACGCCACGTGTTGGTCCGTTCGGACCTGAACGTCCCCTTGGAAGGCGAATCGCCCCAGCTGAAGGTGTCCGACGACGGACGCATCCGCGCCTCGCTGCCGGTCATCACCAAACTGGCGGAGGCCGGGGCCCGGGTCATCGTGACGGCACACCTCGGCCGGCCCAAGGGCGCGCCCGAGGAGAAGTTCTCGCTGCGCCCCGCGGTCGCCCGGCTGAAAGAGCTGGCCGCTGTTACGGTCAAGTTCGCCGAGGACACCGTGGGTCCGGCTGCACGGGAGGCAGCTGCCGGCCTGCAGGACGGCGAAGTGCTGGTGCTGGAGAACGTGCGTTTCGATCCGCGCGAAACCAGCAAGGACGACGCCGAGCGTGAGGCTCTTGCCGCCGAACTCGCCGGGCTCACCGCCGGCGACGGGGCCTACGTGGACGATGCCTTCGGCGCCGTGCACCGCAAACATGCTTCCGTCTTCGACATTGCCCGCCTGCTCCCCGCCTACCAGGGCGACCTGGTGCGGACGGAGCTCCAGGTGCTGAACCGCCTCACCGAGGCCCCGCAGCGGCCGTATGTGGTGGTGCTGGGCGGTTCCAAGGTCTCGGACAAGCTGGCCGTGATCGAAAACCTGCTGGGCAAGGCGGACTACCTGCTGGTCGGCGGCGGAATGGTCTTCACCTTCCTCGCCGCGCAAGGGCACAAGGTCGGCGCCAGCCTGCTGGAAAAGGACCAGCTGGACACGGTGCGCGGCTACCTCGCCCGAGCCAAGGAACTGGGGTGCACGTTCATCCTGCCGACCGACATCCTGGTCGCGGAGAAGTTCGCCGCCGACGCGGCGTGGGAAGTGGTGCCCGCCGAGGGCATCGAATCGGCCTCGTTCGGCGCCGACGGCATTGGTTTGGACATCGGTCCGGAATCGGCCGAAGCCTTCGCGCACCAGATCCATTCGGCCAATACGGTCTTCTGGAACGGGCCGATGGGCGTGTTCGAATTTGATGCCTTCGCCAACGGGACCCGCACCGTGGCCAAGGCGCTAACCGGAAGCGACGGCTTCACCGTGGTCGGCGGCGGCGACTCCGCCGCTGCGGTGCGTACGCTGGGCTTCGACGACGACGCCTTCGGCCATATTTCAACCGGCGGCGGTGCCAGCCTGGAATACCTTGAGGGCAAGGAATTGCCCGGCCTTACCGCACTGGACCGCTGACGCCGCCCGGACCTTCGCCGCCAGACGGCGGTTGGTTCCGGCATTGCCCAGCCACAGCGCGGCCCGGCCGCGCAGAACGACGCCCAGCACCACAGATGGAGACCGCAGTGACCACTTCGACCAACGGCAAGTTCGACCGCAAACCGCTGATCGCCGGCAACTGGAAGATGAACATGGACCACGTCCAGGGCATCACCTTGCTGCAGAAGTTGGCCTGGACGCTCAGCGATGCCCGGCACGACTACACCCGGGTGGAGGTCGCGGTCTTCCCCCCGTTCACGGATCTGCGCGGCGTGCAGACGCTGGTCAACGGCGACAACCTTAAGCTTGTTTACGGCGCCCAGGATCTGTCGCCGCAGGACTCCGGCGCGTACACCGGGGACATCTCCGGACAGTTCCTCGCCAAGCTGGGCTGCACCTATGTGCTGGTGGGCCACTCCGAGCGGCGCGAAATCCACGGCGAGAACGACGCCCTGCTGAACGCGAAGCTGAAGGCTGCCTACCGACACAAGCTGACCCCCATTCTGTGCGTCGGCGAGGGGCTTGACGTGCGCCAAGCAGGAAACCACGTGGAGCACACGCTCAGCCAGTTGCGTGCCGATGTGGCCGGCCTCGATGCCGAGCAAGCGGCCCGACTGGTCATCGCCTACGAGCCTGTCTGGGCGATCGGTACCGGGGAGGTGGCCGGCCCTGAAGACGCTCAGGAGATGTGCGCCGCCATCCGCGCCGAGATGGCCGTGTTGTTCGACGAGAGCGTGGCAGCCGGCGTCCGCCTGCTCTACGGCGGATCCGTAAAGGCGGGCAACGCTGCGGCAATCCTGAACGAACGCGACGTGGACGGCGTGTTGGTTGGCGGGGCCAGCCTGGACGCGGGCGAATTTGCTAATATTGTCAGGTTCGAACACCATCTGCTGACAAAGTGATGTCTGCCCGCCACTGGGATATCCCGACAGCTGACGAAAGGCCACTGTGGAAGCTCTGAAGATCACTCTGCAAATCCTGCTCGGCATCACCAGCCTGCTGCTGACCCTGCTCATCCTGCTCCACAAGGGGCGCGGTGGCGGCATGTCCGACATGTTCGGCGGTGGCATGACCACCAGCCTGGGATCGTCCGGCGTCGCAGAGCGAAACCTCAACCGGTTCACGGTGGTTCTTGGACTGGTCTGGGGCACGGTCATCGTGGCCCTGGGCCTGATGATGCGTTTCAGCGCGGAATCCTAAGCGACTTTTCTTCCGGCCCTGCCGCTCACCGGACCGGTTTCGGCTGGGCCGGAATTCCTAGAGACTTTGGCCCGACCCCTTAACCCTGCGCTGTTCCCACCGTAGACTGGTGCCCGATGCAGGGGGCATCCATTCTGGTAATCGGGGGCAAACATGGTTGATCCGTCGAATTCCTTCCGGGCCGTCCGGGTCGGTTCCGAAACGGGCGCCGGGCTTGCCGGTTGGCAGGCCGTGACCGGCCGGACGGTGGTGCCGGTCACCAAAGTCCCGGTCACCTACTGGTGCCCGAAGGGACACCAGACCACACCGGTTTTCGCCAATCTCAGCGAAGCTGACATCCCCACGTCGTGGGACTGCCCGCACTGCGGCCAGACGGCGGCCAGGGAACCTGGCGGAGGCGGTGCCGAGGCCCGCAGCAGCGACGAGCCTTACAAGAGCCATCTGGAGTACGCCAAGGAACGGCGCAGCCCGGACGAGGCGGAGGCCGTGGTGGAACAGGCCCTGGAGAAGTTGCGGCGGCGCCGGCGGGAAGCACTTCGTCGGGCGGAGTCAGGCCGCCAGCGCCGCGGCGACTAGAGGCCCGTACTAGTCGTTGCCGTTGTCGGCCGGGGAGAGCAGCGTCCCCGGCAGCTTGGACGCTGCGTCCTGATCTAGCAGCCATACCGTCCGCTTGCGTCCGCGTGCGCCGGCGGCGGGAACCTGCACCGGGCTGGCACCGGCCAGGGCCAGCCCCACCGCGCCGGCCTTGTCGCTGCCGCCCACCACCAGCCACACCTCGTCCGCCGCATTGATCGCGGGCAGCGTGAGGGACACTCGCTCCGGCGGCGGTTTCGGCGCATCGCTTTCTCCGACGGCCGAGCGGTCCTCCGTCCGGATTCCGGCCATTTCGGGAAACAGCGAGGCAATGTGGGCGTCAGGGCCGACGCCCAGCAGCAGCACATCCAGCTTCGGAACCGGGCCACTCGTGCCCTCGTCGGCCGCAGCCTGTCGGAGGGCGGCGGAATAGGCAACGGCGGCCGCGTCCGGGTCGGGGTATTCGCCAGCGGCGCCGAAGGGATGCACCCGGGCCGGGTCTAGCGGAAGCCCGTCCAGCAGCGCTTCGCGCGCCTGCCGTTCGTTGCGGTCCGGGCTGTCCTTCGCGACGAAGCGTTCGTCACCCCACCAGATATTCACTTTCGACCAGTCGAAGCCGGCAGGGTGTCCAACCTCCGCGACCGCCTTCAGGGTGTTGATGCCCAGGCTGCCGCCGGTGAGCACCACGGTGGCTTCGCCGCGTTCGGCCTGGGCGGCGGCCAGCCGCTCCACCAGCCTCTGGGCGGTCGCGCCCGCGACGGCGGCGACGTCGGAATGGACTATGACGTGTGGTTCAGCGTTCACTGCGGCGCACGCTCCTCAAATTGGTCCGGGGCAATCCATCGGTCAATACTTCACCGAAAACATCATCCGGGTCGAGTCGGCGAAGCTCTTCGGCCAGGCATTCTTCCAGCGGCCGGCGCGGCAGCGAGATCCGCTGGACCGGTTGCCCGGGCAGCAGAAGTTCGGCCACACTGGCGCCGGGACGCAGGATGCGGATGTCGCCGGTGGTGCGCGAGATCTCCACACCCCTGATGCCGGTGCCCGCGAGGTTCTCCACGATGGTGACCGGCGCGTTTAAGGCCAGCGTCAGCCATGCCGCCAGCAGGACGGTGCTGGGGGAGTCCGACGCCCCCTCCACCGCAACGGCCGTCACCGGGGCTGGCTCCAGTTGGTCAAAGACGGCAGCCAGCTGGACGCGCCAGCTGGTCAGCCGGGTCCAGGCCAGGTCCGTATCGCCCGCAGTGTAGGTGTCGCGCAGGCTGAACAGCGCCCGCTGCGGGTCGGCCTCATTGCCGGAATCCGTAATGCGGCGGTGCGCGATCCGGCCGATCGAGGTGCGCGAAGCATCCTTCGGCATGCCGTGCGGCCACCAGGCCACGATCGGCGCATCGGGCAGCAGCAGGGCAGCCACCAAGGACTCGCTTTCGGCAGCCAGCTGGCCGTAACCGTACAGCACGATGACCTCGGCCGCTCCGGCGTCGCCGCCGACGCGGATCTGGGCATCGAGGCGGGTCTTCTCCTTCGAACCTGCATCCACCAGCGCGATGATCCGGCAGGGATGCTCACGGCTGGCTGCGTTGGCAGCGAGGATGGCTTCCTCCTCATGGCCCAACGGAGTCACCACCACCAGGGTGAGCACGCGGCCCAGCGCCACAACGCCGCCCTGCTCGCGCATGGCCACGATCTCCTTCGAGACCTTCGACGTGGTGGTGTCTTTCAGGTCTTTAATCACGGCCTTCTCCAAGTGCGTCCGTCGCGGGCCAGCAGTTCATCGGCCGACGCCGGCCCCCAGCTGCCGGGGGAGTACGGCTCCGGCCTGGTCCGGCTCTCGGCCCAATATTCCTCGAACGGGTCCAGGATCTTCCACGAGAGCTCGACCTCCTGGTGCCGCGGGAACAGCGGCGGCTCACCGAGCAGTACGTCCAGGATCAGCCGCTCGTAGGCCTCGGGACTCGACTCGGTAAACGCGTGCCCGTAGCCGAAGTCCATCGTGACGTCGCGGACTTCCGTCTGGGTGCCGGGCACCTTGGAACCGAAGCGGATGGTGACCCCTTCGTCCGGCTGCACTCGGATCACCACTGCGTTTTGGCCGAAGTCGTCCTCGCTGTGGTTCGGGAACAGCAGATTCGGCGCCCGCTTGAACACGACGGCGATCTCCGTCACCCGGCGGCCGAGCCGCTTGCCGGCGCGTAGGTAGAACGGAACACCGGACCAGCGCCGGGTGTGGATGTCCAGCCGCAGCGCCGCATAGGTCTCGGTGACCGAATCCGGGTTGAAGCCTTCTTCCTCCAGATAGCCGGTGACCTTTTCCCCGCCCTGCCAGCCGCCGGTGTACTGCCCCCGGGCCGAATGGGTCGAGAGGTCCTCGGGGAGCTTGACGGCGGCCAGCACCTTTTCCTTTTCCGCCCGCAGGTCCTCCGCGTTGAAGGAGATCGGTTCCTCCATGGCGGTCAGGGCCAGCAGTTGGAGCAGGTGGTTCTGGATGACGTCGCGAGCCGCGCCGACGCCGTCGTAATAGCCTGCACGGCCGCCAATGCCTATGTCTTCGGCCATGGTGATCTGCACATGGTCCACATAGTTTGCGTTCCAGAGCGGTTCAAACAACTGATTGGCAAAGCGAAGCGCCAGTAGGTTCTGGACGGTCTCCTTGCCCAAATAGTGGTCGATCCGGAATACCGCGTCCGGCGGGAAAACCGATTCAACGATGTTGTTCAGCTCACGCGCGGACTGCAGATCATGGCCGAAGGGCTTTTCGATGACCACCCGGCGCCACGGCGTGCCCGGCGCATCTTCGGTGGCCTGGGCGAGGCCGTGCGATGAGAGCATTTGGCACACCTGCTCGAAGGCCTTGGGCGGGATTGAGAGGTAGAACGCGTGGTTTCCCTGGGTCCCGCGCTGTTCATCGAGCTCCTTCAACGTGGCGCCCAACTGCTCGAAGGCGTCGTCGTCGTCGAATGCTCCTTCGATAAACCGGATGCCGGCAGCCAGATGCGTCCAGATGTCCTCGCGGAACGGAGTGCGGGCGTGCTGCTGCACGGACTCTTTCACCTGCGCGGCGAATTCGGCGTCGTCCCACGGCCGGCGGGCAAAGCCGACCAGCGCGAAGCTGGGCGGCAGTAGCCCGCGGTTGGCCAGGTCATAAACCGCCGGCATCAGCTTCTTCCGCGCCAGGTCTCCGGTGACGCCGAACAGCACCAGGGAACACGGGCCGGCAATGCGGTCCAGTCGGCGGTCGCGGGGGTCCCGCAGCGGATTGGCCGGACGGCCGTGTGCAGTGGAAGGTGCCATGACTACTTTCCGGCGAGTCGGGAGACGGCGTCGATCACCTGGCGCAGACCCGCCGCACGGTCAGCCAAGTGAAGGCGCAGGACGGGGCGGTTTGCCTCGCGCAGGACGTTGGCGTCGCCGGCTGCCTGGGCGTCGATGAGTTCGCCGAAGCTGAACGGTCGGCCCGGGATGGGGACGTCCGCGGCTGCTTCGCCGGTCAACTGCAGGTAGACGCCGGTGGCCGGTCCGCCCTTGTGGAACTGGCCGGTGGAGTGCAGGAAGCGCGGTCCCCAGCCGAAGGTCACGGGACGGCCGGTGGCTTCGGCCAGCAGGGGGCGGATCCGTTCCAGTTCGGCCTGGCCGAAGCGGTCAAGATAGGCCTGCACGCTGACGTAGCCGTCCGGCCCAAGTTTGCCCAGCAGGTCGCGGAGAGCGTCGTCGAGCGAGTTGCCCATGGCCAGCCCGCTGCCGCGTACCTGGACGGCACCGTCGGTAAAGTCGGGAAGCACCGCCTCCGGGCGCTCTTCCAGCAGTCCGCGCGCGGCGGCCTTGGCCGCCTCCACATCCGGCTGGTCGAAGGGGTTGATGCCCAGTAGGCGGCCGGCCACTGCCGTGGCGTACTCCCAGAGCAGCAGTTGGCTGCCCAGGCTGCCGCCGACGGCAACTTCGTCGGCGCCGAGGGTTACCTCGTGATCGGGCGAGACCAGCCGGACGACCAGCACATCGGCGGCTTTGGAAACCGTCTCGGGATCACCGGAGTTGACGACCACCGGCAGCACGCCGGTGCCCAGCTTGCCGGTGGACTCGGCAATCAGCTGTTCGGCCCAGTCGCCGAAGCCGACAATGCCGGAGCCTTCGTCGGCAATGGCCACTTTGTTGCGCAGCGGCTCGGTACCGGCCAGGGCCGCGCCCAGAGCCAGAGCCATGTTGTCGGTGGAGTCCTCGGAGAGGACTTCGGCGGCCTCTTCGGCGTCGTCAAGCAGTTTTTCGATGTCCACACCGGCGAGCCCGGAAGGGACCAGCCCGAAAGCGGTCAGCGCGGAGTAGCGCCCGCCGACGTCGGGATCGGCGTTGAACACCGCCCGGTAGCCGGCTTCCCGGGACGCCTGGTCCAGCGGCGACCCGGGATCGGTGACCACAATGATCCGCGAGGCGGCGTCCAGACCGGCGTCGGCAAATGCCTGCTCGAAGACCCGGCGCTGCGAATCTGTTTCCAGCGTGGAACCGGATTTGGACGCGACGATGATGGCGGTGTCAGCAAGCCGCTCCGCCAGCGCGGCAGCTACCTGCTGCGGATCCGTGCTGTCGAGCACGGTCAGCTCCACCCCGGCGGTATTGGCGATGACCTCGGGAGCCAGCGAGGAACCGCCCATGCCGGCCAGCACGAACCGGGTCACGCCCTCGGCAGCAAGTTCCTTGCGGAGCTCCAGGATGTCCGCCACCAGCGGCCGGGAGAGCGCCGCGGCGTCCACCCAGCCGAGGCGGATGGCGGCCTCCGCTTCAGCCTCCGGGCCCCACACGGTATTGTCCTGGGCAGCGATCCGGGACGCGACCCGGTCCTCGACCAAGGTGTCGATGTGCCGGCGGACAGCGGCCAGCGCAGCTCCCGATGCTTCGAAGGCCAGCGAGCTCATGCCTTCGGAGCCCCCGGTGCCGAGTCCAGCGCGGTCTGGACGGTCTCCCGCAGCTGCTGCCAGCTGGTGACGAACTTCTCCAGGCCCTCTTCCTCGAGCAGTTCGACCACTTCGTTGTAGGAAATGCCGACCTTGGCAATCTGGTCCAGCACCTTGTTGGCTTCCTGGTAGCTGCCGGTCACCCGATCGCCCTCGATCTTGCCGTGGTCCGCAACGGCTTCCAGCGTCTTCTCCGGCATGGTGTTGACCACATTGTTGGCCACCAGTTCGGTGACGTACAAAGTGTCCGGGTATTCCGGGTTCTTCACCCCGGTGGAAGCCCACAAGGGACGCTGCGGCCGGGCACCGGACGCGGCGAGGACCTGCCAGCGTTCGGTGGCGAACTGCTCTTCGTAAATTTGGTACGCCAGCTGCGCATTGGCGACGCCGGCCTTGCCCTTCAGCGCGGTTGCTTCCTCGGAGCCGACAGCGTCCAGGCGCTTGTCGATCTCGCTGTCCACCCGAGACACGAAGAAGGAAGCCACCGAGTGGAGGCTGGCAAGGTCCTTGCCGTTTTCCTTGGCCTGCTCCAGCCCCAGCATGAAGGCGTTGATCACTTCGCGGTAGCGCTGCAGCGAGAAGATCAGCGTGACGTTAACGCTGATGCCGGCCGCCAGGGTCTCGGTGATCGCTTCCAGGCCTTCGGTGGTGGCCGGAATCTTGATGAACGCGTTGGTCCGGCCCACGGCCTTGTGCAGGTGCTTGGCCTCCTCGACGGTGCCGCGGGTGTCCCGGGCCAGCCGCGGGTCCACCTCGATCGACACGCGGCCGTCCACGCCGTCGGTGTCCGTGGCGAGCGCGGAGAACAGGTCGCAGGCTTCGGCCACGTCGGCCGTGGTGATGGCGAAGACCGCCGTGTCCACGTCGGCGCCGTCGGCGGCCAGCTGGTTCACCTGTGCCTCGTAGCTGCGGCCGTCCTGCAGGGCCGAGGCGAAGATGGACGGGTTGGTGGTGACGCCGACGACGTTCATCTCGTCGATCAGGGCCTTCAGGGTCCCGGAACTGATCCGCTCGCGGGAAAGATCGTCGAGCCAGATGGAGACACCGGCGTCGGAGAGAGCCTGGGTATTCGGGTTGGACATCGCGTTCTCCTTAGGAGTTGTTGATCTGTGCGAGCGAGTCGCGGGCGGCCTCGACAACGGCCTCGGCCGTAATGCCGAATTCGCGGAACAGGGTCTTGTAGTCGGCGGAGGCACCGTAGTGCTCCAGGGACACGCTGCGGCCGGCGTCGCCAACCAAGCCGTCCCAGCACTGCGCGATCCCGGCTTCCACCGAGACCCGGGCCTTGATGCCGGCGGGCAGCACGGACTCGCGGTAGGCGGCGTCCTGGCGAGCGAACCACTCGAGGCAGGGCACGGAAACCACGCGGGTGGCAACGCCGTCCGCCTGCAGCGTTTCACGGGCCTGGACCGCCAACTGCACTTCGGAGCCGGTGGCCAGCAGAATCACCTGCGGAGTGGCGTCCGTGCCGCCGGACTGTGCCTCGGCCAGCACATAAGCGCCCTTGGCCACGTTGTCGGCGGAGGCGAAGCCGGCTTCGCCGCGGTCGTACACCGGCAGGTTCTGCCGGGTGAGCACAATGCCGGCCGGGTTGCTGTGGTTCTCCAGCATCGCCTTCCATGCCTGCGCCACTTCGTTGGCATCGGCAGGGCGCACGACGTCGAGGCCCGGGATGGCGCGCAGGCTCGCCAGCTGCTCCACCGGCTGGTGGGTGGGTCCGTCTTCGCCGAGGCCGATGGAATCATGCGTCCAGACGTAGATGGAGGGCACGCCCATCAGGGCGCCCAGCCGGATGGCCGGCCGCTGGTAGTCGCTGAAGATCAGGAACGTTCCCGAGAAGGCCCTGGTGTTGGAGCTGAGCACAATGCCGTTCACGATGGACGCCGCCGCGTGCTCGCGGATGCCGAAGTGCAGCACCCGGCCGTACGGGCCGCCGGACCACATCTCGGTCTGCCGCGACTCCGGAACGAAGGACGGAGCGCCCTCGATGGTGGTGTTGTTCGATTCTGCCAAGTCGGCCGAACCGCCCCACAGCTCCGGTAGCACCGGACCGATGGCGTTGAGCACCTTGCCGGAAGCAGCGCGCGTGGACACGTCCTTGCCGGCGGGGAACTCGGGAAGCGCCTGCTCCCAGCCCTTCGGCAGCTCCGAGGCCTGGACCCTGTCCAGCAGGGCAGCGTTCTCCGGGTTGGCTTCACGCCATGCCTGGTAGCCGGCGTCCCAGTCGGCCCGGGCCTGCTTGCCGCGCGCGGCGACCTGTCGGGCGTGGTCCAGCACGTCCTGCTCCACGGCGAACTGCTGCTCCGGATCGAAGCCGAGCACCTCCTTGACGGCGGCGACTTCCTCGGCGCCCAGCGCGGAGCCATGGATCTTGCCGGTGTTCTGCTTCTTCGGGGCCGGCCAGCCAATGATGGTGCGCAGCGAGATGATCGAGGGCCGGGAGGTCTCGGCCTTCGCTGCCTTCAGCGCCTCGAACAGGGCCGGAATGTCCTCGGCGTACTCGCCGGTCCTGGTCCAGTCCACCCGCTGGGTGTGCCAGCCGTAGGCTTCGTAGCGCTTGAGGACGTCCTCGGTGAAGGCGATGTCGGTGTCGTCTTCGATGGAGATCTTGTTGTCGTCGTAGAGCACCACCAGATTGCCCAGCTCCTGGTGGCCGGCCAGCGACGAGGCCTCGGAGGTGACGCCTTCCTGCAGATCGCCGTCGGACGCGATTACCCACACGGTGTGGTCGAAGGGGCTCTCGCCAGCGGCAGCGTCGGCGTCGTACATGCCGCGCGTGCGGCGCTGCGCGTAGGCGAAGCCGACGGCGGAGGCGAGGCCCTGGCCCAGCGGGCCGGTGGTGATTTCAACGCCCGCGGTGTGCTTGTACTCCGGGTGGCCCGGGGTGAGTGAACCCCAGGTCCGCAGCGCCTTCAGATCGTCCAGTTCCAGGCCGTAGCCGGAGAGGAACAGCTGGATGTACAGCGTCAGCGAGGTGTGGCCGGGGGAGAGGACAAAGCGGTCGCGTCCCACCCACTGCGGGTCCGTCGGGTCGTGACGCATGAACTGCTGGAAGATCAAATAGGCGGCCGGCGCCAGGCTCATGGCGGTTCCGGGGTGGCCGTTGCCGACCTTCTCCACGGCATCGGCGGCGAGAACGCGCACTGTGTCCACCGCCCGCTGGTCCAGCGATGTCCACGACAATTCCTGATCTTGCATATGTGGCACCGGTGGGGCCCTTTCTGATCGACATAGCAGCACCGACGGTCCGGAAAAGGCGCCCGCAACCGCGGACCCGGAGGACCATTCGCCGTTGGCACTGCTTGAGCATTGTTGCGCCATATCCCCGCGGACTGGCACTCGATCCCCACTCTATCCGTTGAGCCTGCAATGCGCAGGACGCTTTACGGTGCGCGCAGTCACAATGGCACTCAGTGATTTTGTACCGGCCGACGCGGCCGACGCTTGGGTCGGTTTCTACGACAGATAGAAGGAGTATGATGTAGGTGCACCTTGACCCGCCCTATGCGGCCGGGCGTTTTCGTGTGTCAGACGGACTCCAGCAGAACTGAGTGGTTTTTCCTTGAATATGCAGACCGTGCCGGACCAGGCGTTGGCCGTCCCGGCCAAGCCCGGCTTTTCGCGCAAGGCCAAAGCGTACATAGCGCTCACGAAGCCTCGTGTCATGGAACTCCTGCTGGTCACCACGCTGCCCACCATGATCTTCGCCTACGGCGGCTTCCCGGACCTTTGGTTGATGGCCGCCACGATGATCGGCGGCGCGCTGGCAGCCGGGTCAGCCGGCTCCTTCAACTGCTACATCGACCGGGACATGGACAAGCTCATGCACCGGACCGAGAACCGGCCGCTGGTCACCGGCGAACTCACTCCTCGCGAGGCGCTGGTGTTCTCCTGGGTGCTGGGCATTGTGGCCGTTGCGCTGCTCTGGTTCGGCGCGAACCCGCTGGCCGGCATGCTGGGCGTCGGCGCGATCTTCTTCTACGTGGTCATCTACACGCTGATCCTCAAACGCCGCACTTCGCAGAACATCGTCTGGGGCGGCGCCGCCGGATGCTTCCCGGTGCTGATCGCCTGGGCCGCCGTGACCAACACGGTGGCGTGGCCCGCCGTCATCCTGTTCATGGTCATTTTCCTGTGGACGCCGCCGCACTACTGGCCGCTGTCCATGAAGTACAGCGACGACTACAACGCCGCCAACGTCCCGATGCTCGGCGCCATTGCAAGTGCCCGCCAGGTCTCCGTGCAGGTTGTCCTGTATGCCTGGGCCACGCTGGTCTGCTCGCTGCTGCTCGCCCCGGTCGGCGGTGCCGGCTGGGTTTACACCGTCGTCGCGCTGGTTAGCGGCGGCTATTTCGTGTATGAATCGCACCGCCTGTACGCGCTGGCAAAGCGCGGTACCGAGACCCCGGCGGCCACGAACAAGAGCGCCATGCGCGTCTTCCACGGCTCCATCAGCTACCTCACTGTGCTGTTCCTGGCCCTGGCCGTTGACCCCTTCATCGGCGGCTCCGTCTTCGGCTGACCGCCGCGGCGTTTCCGTGACGGCGTTGGCTCCCTCCGGCTCGCTGTGCCCGGTTTCGCTGCGCCGTCGTCCTCCAATGTTCAGGCTTCTCCCTCGCTGACCTAAGATTGCGGCATGAATCCCTTCCGCGGTCTCATTGCCTATCCGGTGACTCCCTTCCACGACGACGGCACCGTCAACTTTTCCGAGTTGGCCCGCCACGTTTCCGCGGTCGCCGAATCACCCGTCGACGCAATAACGGTGCTTGGCAGCTCAGGAAACTTCGCTTATCTGGACCGTGCGGAGCGGAGGGATGTCATCGCGGCCGCCGTAGAGGCCGTCAAGGCTGTGCATCCGGGACTGCCGGTGTGTGCCGGCGGGAGCGCCGTGGGCACCCGCGAACTACTGCAAAACATCGACGACGCCGCTGCCTCGGGTGTCGATGGGCTGCTGGTTTCCACCGTCTCCTACTATCCGTTGACGGACGAGGAAGTTGCCGCCCAATGTTTGGCGGCTGCGCGGCAGTCGGCCCTCCCTGTGTGCCTGTACAGCAATCCCCGCACCACCCAGTTCAGCTTCAGCTTGGAGTTGGTGGCAGAGCTGGCCGTTGAACCGAACATCGTAGCGGTGAAGGAATCCGCAGCAGATGCGGACGTATTCCGCACACGGTATGAACAGCTTCGCCGCGTTTTGCCGGCGGACACGAGCGATTTCAGCCATGGCATGAGCGGAGACGCGCTGATTGCCGACGCCGGCTTCGCCGCCGATGCCTGGCACGGCGGCCCGATCGCCGTCCTGCCGGCACACTACCGCTTGCTACGCGATGCCCTGGAAGCCGGCGACGAGGAAGCGACGGACGCGGCACGCGCGGTGCTTTCTCCGCTGATGGGTTACTTCGGGACACTGAGGTCGCTCAGTAACCTGTACGGCTTGGCCAGGGCGGCTGGCATCGAGGCGGGCGATCCGCGCCTGCCGCTGCAGCCACTGCCCGGAAGCAGTCTTCGCGAACTGGCTCGACTGCTCGAGGGCATCGAAGCATTCCGCCCGGCCGAACGGGCGTCGACGGGCGAGTAGTGCCTCTGGGGGTAGGGGCGGGGAGTAGCGCACCTCTGCTGTTGGGCGCGCTCGGCACACTCCCGCTGCAGCGGCGGCCCCAGGCTGCCCGTACACCCTGTATCACCGCGGCAGTTCCTGCCCGCCCCGCTCTTCGTCAACGCGCCATCCTCGCCGCACGTCTGGCCTCCAGCTTTCCACCAGCGCTGTCCCCCGCCGTTGGCTTGCCCGCTGTCTTCAGATGCTCAGCGTTTGGCTTTGGCTGTTTGGCCACGTCCGCCAAATCTGACTTCAGGATTCGTCACGATCCCAAATTGTCGTAGGCAGCTGGTTGGGTTGGGTCATGGAGGAGAACGCGGAGCGGGGGCAGGTTTCCGGGGAGGGCCGGCGGTTGCCTACGCAGGAGGAGCGTGAGGCGGCGATCGCGGCGATTCTGGCGCGGATGAAGCCGGCCCGGAAGGTGCCGGTGCCGGTGCCGGCGCGGTGGGCGGAGCCGGTGTTCGAGCCCGGCCCGGACCCGTACGCGGGCCTGGTGATCCCGCCGGCCGCGGATGAGGAGCTTGACCAGGGGAACCGGGCGTACCGGGAGGACTTCGCGGTCTGGGAACTCGACGACGGGACCGACCGGCCGCCGGGGGTGGGTGCGGTGCCGGCGGAGTTCGCGGAGCTGCCGAACCTGCCCGAGGGGTGCTGGCTGCCGGCGGGGTTGTTTGAGTCGGAAGCGAACGCCGACTATTACGCCGAACGCCTTGAAACACTGGTCGCGGGGGCGGAGCCGGCGGTGTTGCTGGCCACGCTGACCGGGTCGGAAACCGGCGGGCTGGGGTATCAGGAGGCGGTGGAGCATCTGGCCGCGGTGCACCGGGTCAGGTGTTGGCTCGATGCCCGGGAGGTGGCGTTGGAGGCGCAGCTGGGCCGCAGGGCGCTGAAGCAGTTGCCGCCGCCGGGGCCGGGGTGCACCACGTTGCGGCAGCGGCAGTTGCTGGCCGCGACGTCCGCGGCCGAGGAACTGGGCTGCCTGCTCGGCCTGCCCGATCACCAGGCCCGGGCGCGGTTGGACCAGGCCGCTGACCTGCACCGGTTGTTTCCCGCCACGCTGGCGGCGATGGCCGCCGGGGACCTGGACCGGGAACAGGCCGCCGTTATTGTCAGCCAGGGCCGGTCCCTGCCCGAGGACGCGGCGGCCGGGTTCGAACAGGCCCTGTTGGGCCGGGTGAAGGGCAGGTCGCTGCGGTCGCTGCGGGACATGGCCCGGCGGCTGCGCGAGCGCACGCACCCGGAGACCATCACCAGGCGCCGCCGCAGGGCGGAGGAACGGCGGAACGTGGGCGTGGAACCGGCGCCGGACGGGATGGCGTGGCTGAACGCGTACCTGCCGGCCGAGCAGGCCGCCGCGATCGATGACCGGCTCACCCGCACCGCCCACCACCTGCGCGGCCAGACCGGGGAAACCCGGTCCAGGGGGCAGTTGCGGGCCGACGTGTTCACCGACCTGCTCGTGCACGCGGGGATGGAGACCGGGCCGGCGGCCGGGATCCACGCCGAACCGGCGGTCACCGTCCCGGTGCTCTCGCTGCTGGGATTGAGCGAGGAACCGGCCACGCTGGACGGGTTCGGGCCGATCCCGGCGGACACGGCCCGGCAACTGTGTGCCGATGCGAAGTCGTTCTACCGGATCCTGACCCACCCGGAAACCGGGGCCCGGCTCTCCTACGGCCGCACCCGGTACCGGCCGCCCGCTGACCTGGCCCGGACGGTACGGAAACGGGACGAGGTGTGTCCGTTTGCCGGCTGCCGCAAACACGGCAAGGCCTGCCAGATCGACCACACCCAGGCCTTCCGCGCCGACGGCGCCAAAGGCGAAACCGACGCCGGGAACCTGGGCCCGCCGTGCGAGACCCACCACGGGCTGAAAACCCGCGCCGGCTGGAACATGGCCCAGCCCGCGCCCGGAGTGTTCGAAGTGACCACCCCGGCCGGCCGGACCTACACCGACCAACCCGGCGAAGACAACGACCCGCCCGGCCAACCGGCCTACCCGCCCGCCCTCACCGCCGCGCTCCCGAACGACC
This sequence comes from Arthrobacter sp. NPDC055138, assembly GCF_053607305.1. Taxonomy (NCBI): domain Bacteria; kingdom Bacillati; phylum Actinomycetota; class Actinomycetes; order Micrococcales; family Micrococcaceae; genus Arthrobacter; species Arthrobacter sp. NPDC055138. The sequence goes on along the minus strand of NZ_JBSGTH010000002.1, from coordinate 356,152 downwards.
ACCGGCAACGAATCGAACCACTCACCACCAAGCCACCGATGGGACCCGGGCCAGCGGACAGCTCCAGCGATGACGGTTGGTTGCCGCCCTGGCACCCGGTCCATAAGAATCAAGCAGCAGACCACCAGAACGAACCACCGGCAACCGATCGGCTGCAACACTGGCCGTCACCAAACCAACAGCAGGACCCGCCGCCCTTCTGAGGTCAAACGACCTGAGAGAGGTGAGACCGGTTGGCCAGATCTATTTATTGTTGTGACGGTAAGCATGCCAGCACGCCGCCGGTGCGTCCGACATTGAAGTTCGCAGCCCGTTCGGAGGAGTTGCCGTGGTCCTGAGGGTTCGTCCACGGGGTGTTTCCGCCAAGCGAACTCAGCGCAGTAACTAGTTCGTCCTGGTCACCTTGTTCAAAAATAAGAATTCCGTCTGCAGCCGCCCCATACAGGGTCGCGCCCGCCAAGCAGTCAGCCTGCAGCTCATAGGCCTGAGACCGGAGGCGGGGGTCGAGCCGGTTCGCGATTGCATGGCTCCATTCGTGAGCGATGACCAAGTATGGCCAAGCGTCTTCGGATTGGAATCCGCGCTCCATGAGCGAAGCGTCCCAGGCCACGTAATCCTCTGGAATGCAATAGAAGGCGTTGTCCGGCTGAAGTGGCTTGCCCGCGCAAGTGGGTGCGTTGCTTGGGTCTCCGCCATCGTATAGTCCTACGACCGTCGGCGGCGTGTAGGTTCCAGTGAACAGTTCACTCCAATGCAGGCGCCAGAACTGATCCGTGATCGCCTGGGCTGCCTGAATATCGGCCAACTCTTCCGAGGTGATGGCGGTGGTGTCGTTCCCGGCCTGGCCTGCACCAAAAGCATCATTCCCTGATACTTCCGCGGGCGGGGATTGCACGGATTGCGAATAATCGCCGAGTGTCTGCACACCGGGCCCCTCGATAGGGGTATCACCCCCGTCCGCTCCGGATCCTATTTCGGCGGAGTCCGCCCCGCCCTGATTGGCGGTCGAAGAGCCGGAATCGCCGGAACCTCCGCAACCGGATAATCCGAGGGTCAATGCCAGCAGAAGACCTGCAAGCACGCCCCACCTGTTTTTGGTTTCACCAGCCATGACCTCACTCGGCTTTCCAAAGTATTATCCTCATCGAGATGGAATTGCGACCGGGATATCACCTTCAGGTAAAGGGGTGCAAGGGGCAAAGGAGCGGCAACCGGTTCAGCGATTTAGATAAAACACTTCACCGACCCGAAGAGCTCAGCCCGGACGGGCGCCGAGGCCCTCAGCCGAGGCCCCGTAGGGATGTTGGATCGTCTTCCGCCGCGGTATTGAGATCCGTTCCAGCATTTACCGGTGCTGCCGTGCGGCCGGCTTGGGGACGGCGAACAATTGCAGCGTCATGGTCACCCTCACGAGCCCGAGGAGCTAACCGATGTCGGCTTAAGGGATCACGGGGCTTCCTGGGCCCGCTCAGCCTGCCGGCCAGTACTGTTCTGCTGATCCATCGCGGTCAGGGCGACGATAGCGGGTCACGCTTGTCGACCCGACCGGTTGTCCGCACCTTGTCGACTCGTTCGCCTACTAAGGGCTAGAGCGGGAACTTGCCCGTGGAACGGTCCCAGACGTTTGTCGCAGCGGCGGCCAGCAGGGCCGAGCCGAGCATGTGCAGCAACACCAGGCCGATGGGCAGGCCGGTGAAGTGCTGCAGGTAGCCGATGCCACCTTGGAGCACAATCACCGCGGCCAGCACCCACAGGGCAGCGCGCAGCTGCCTTGAGGTTGCGTGGCGGTAGGCGAGCACCAGCGCCAGCACGGTCACAGCAACCAGCAGGTAGACCGGAACCACGTGGATTCGGGTGACCAGATCAGCGTTGAAGTCATGGCGGGGTGCGCTGGCGTCGCCGGCGTGGGGGCCGGTGCCGGTCACGATGGTGCCCAACACGATGGAGGCGGCAGACGCGGCGGCGATGGTCCAGCCCAGTGTGCGTTGGATGCTCGGGACCGGGGCGACGGCTACAGCGGTGCCGCCGCGCAAGAACATTCCGGTCCGGTTGACCAGCAGGGTGGCCACCGCCACGAGTGCGGCCGAGGCCAGGAAGTGCAGGCTGACCACCCAGGGGTTCAAACCGGTCCAGACGGTGATGCCGCCAATCAGGGCCTGCACCGGGATCACGCAGAGCAGCCCCACGGCCAAGCCGAACAGGGTGCGGTGCGAACGGCGCATGCGCCACAGCGAGACCAGCATGGCAACCGCAATGATGGCCAGAATGAAGGTCAGGGTCCGGTTGCCGAATTCAATCAGCCCGTGGATGCCCATTTCCGGCGTCGGTGTCATGGAGCCGGGCACGCAGTTGGGCCACTGCGAACAGCCCAGGCCTGACTTGGTCAGCCGCACGGCGCCGCCGGTAATGATGATGCCGATCTGCGATACCAGCGACGCAATGGCCAAGCCATGGACGGTTCGGTTGACGGAGGTCGGCAGCCGGTCCAGGAGAGCGCGGGACTTGGGGGTGGCGGTGGTCATTGACTTAGCTCCATTTAAACCAGCGGATGGCGGCAAGGCTGGCCACTACGGTCCAGACCAGCAGCACGATTGATGCGGTGAGATTGAACTGCGCGTCGATCAGGGCGCTACGTAGGGCGTCGCCCAGGGCTGTCGAAGGCAAAAGGTGGGCGGCGGGCTCGAAAACGTCGGGCCAACTGGCCACCGGGAAGAGGATACCTCCGGCAGCGGCGAGCAGCACCCAGAGCAGGTTGGTAATGGCCAGCGTGGCTTCCGGGCGGACCGTGCCGGCGATCAGCAGGCCCAGCGAAGTGAAGGCCGCGGCCCCCAGCACCAGTTGCGCAGCCGCCGGCAGCAGTCCGCCCACTGCGGGCTGCCATCCGAGGAACAACAGGCCGGTTCCGCCCACCACCACAACTTGGATGACCATGATGGCCAGCACCGCAATGATCTTTCCGAGGATCAACCCGCTCTGGCCCAGCGGGGTGGTGGACAGGAACCGCAGGACGCCGTAACGGCGGTCAAAGCCGGTGGCAATCCCTTGGCCGGTCAGCGCGGTGGACACCGTGCACAGCGCTAGGACGCCCGGGGCCGCCATGGCAATCCGGTCGTCCGTGTACGTGTCGAGCAGCGGTGTGACGGTGAGGCCTATAAGCGCCAGCAGCGGCAGGATGATGGCAATCAGCAGTTGTTCGCCGTTGCGCAGCATGGCCACCGTCTCGTAGCGGCCCTGAAGGGCGACCCGGCGAATCAGGGCGGCGGGCGCGCTCATCGCAGATCCTTCCCGGAGATATCGAGGAAGACATCCTCGAGCGAGCGAGGCGCCATATGGATGGACGCCGGCATGACGTTGTGGGCCGCCCATTCGGCGGCCAATGCGGCCAGCACCGCTGGCGTCAGTTGCCCGGCCACGGTGTAGCGCCCGGGAACACTTTCGACGGCGGTGAACGGCTTGGGCAGGTCGAGGGACAGCCCCGGGGGAGCGTCAAAGGTGAGTAACCGCTCGACGCCGGCGCTTTCGTCCGTGGCCGCGGTCAGCTCCGCGACGGTGCCGTGCACGACGGTCCGGCCGGCGTCGATGATGAAGACGTAGTCGGCCAGTCGCTGGGCGTCGTCCATGAGGTGCGTGGTGAGGATGATGCCCAGGCCCTCGGCGCGCAGCTCCTGGATCAGGTCGAACACGACTGCTCGGGACTGTGGATCCAGTCCGGCGCTCGGCTCGTCCAGGAAGAGGACTTCCGGATCACCGACCAATGCGGCGGCCAGTGCTACCCGTTGCTTCTCGCCGCCGGACAGACGGCGGATGGGCGTGTTGGCGAAACCCTGAATGCCGAGCCGCTGCGCGAGTTCGTCCACACTGCGCGGGTTCTGGTACATCCCGGCTACGTGCTGCAGCAGGGCCAGCGGCCGGATGGCCTGCGGGAGCCCGCCTTCTTGGAGCATGACTCCCACGCGGCTCCGGAGCTCTGCTCCCGCCTGGTAAGGATTTTGGCCGAGCAGCCGGACGGTCCCGCCGTTGGGAGGCATCAGGCCCTGCGCGCAGGCTAAAGTTGTGGTTTTGCCGGCCCCGTTAGGTCCGAGAAGTGCGGTAACCTGCCCGGGGTAGGCGCGTAGATGGACCCCGTCAATAACGCGGACCATCTTGTTATCCAGGGCCTCGACCGGCCCGAGATCTTTCACGAGTCCCTGGATGTCGAGGCAGGGTTCGGAGATAGGCACCCGAACATTCTACGTGACGTAGAGCGAGCCGCGCTAAGGACTGCCTTACTGGTGGGCCGGAACAGAATACGTCATGATTGTGTTGTGTATTCCATGACCAGTAGTGCTTCTTCGCGTGCCCAGGCACCCGAGTCTGAGGAGCGGACCCGGGACCGGGTCTTGAACGCCGTTTTGGAACACGGACCCGTCAGCGCGGCCGGACTCGGCAGGATCCTCGGGTTCACACCGGCGGCCGTCCGGCGCCACCTTGACGCCCTGTCCCGTAAGGGCTTGATCGAGGTCAAGCTCACCGCGAATTCCGCCTCCGGCGCCGGACGTCCGGCGCGAAAGTACGTGCTCAGCAGGCAGGGCCAGACCCGGCTGGGCGATGACTATCTGGACATCGCCCGGACTGCGCTGGCGGCGTTGAGCCAGGCTGCCGGCAGCGAGGCGGTTGCGGAGTTTGCCCGGAACCGGTACCGGGACATGGAGGAACGCTACCGCCCGATCGTAGAGGCAGCGGGGCCCGGAATCGAAGAGCGGGCCAAGGCGCTGGCGGAGGCGCTGAGCACCGACGGCTTTGTTGGATCCACCACAGTGGTTGGCTCCGAGGCGCCGCATAGCACCATGCTGGCAGTCCAGCTCTGCCAAGGGCACTGCCCGGTGCAACAACTGGCGGCAGACTTCCCGGAATTCTGCGACAGCGAAACTGAAGTTTTTTCCCGGCTGCTCGGGGTGGATGTCAGGCGACTCTCCACACTGGCCGGCGGGGGACATGTTTGTACGACCCACATCCCGGTGGGTCGAACAAGGTCTGCGGTTCGACCCGTCGAACCGGCGACAGGAACCAGACGAGTATCCATCAATCTGCAAGAGAGGCCGTGATGACGGACCAAGTGGATCAGAGTATGAGGAACGCGGTCGGGACGACCGATGTAGCCGACACCACCATTTCCGAAATCTTGGAAAAAAACCCCGAGCTGAATGGCATCGGAACCTACGAGTACGGCTGGTCCGATGCCGACACCGCCGGGGCCAACGCACGCCGCGGCCTGAATGAAGAAGTCGTCCGCGACATCTCTGCCAAGAAGAGCGAGCCCCAGTGGATGCTGGATCTGCGTCTGAAGGGCCTGAAGTACTTCGACCGCAAGCCGATGCCCACCTGGGGCGCCGACCTGTCCGGCATTGACTTCGACAACATCAAGTACTTTGTCCGGTCCACGGAGAAGCAGGCCGGCAGCTGGGAAGAGCTGCCCGAAGACATCCGCAACACCTACGAGAAGCTCGGCATCCCGGAGGCAGAGCGCAACCGGCTGGTGGCCGGCGTCGCTGCTCAGTACGAGTCCGAGGTTGTCTACCACCAGATCCGCGAAGACCTCGAGGCCCAAGGCGTGATCTTCCTGGACACCGACACCGGCTTGAAGGAACACCCGGAGATCTTCCAGGAGTACTTCGGCTCGGTCATTCCCGTGGGCGACAACAAGTTCGCCTCGCTGAACACCGCTGTCTGGTCCGGCGGCTCCTTCGTCTACGTGCCCAAGGGCGTCCACGTGGAGATTCCGCTGCAGGCCTACTTCCGGATCAACACGGAGAACATGGGCCAGTTCGAGCGGACCCTGATCATCGCGGACGAAGACTCCTACGTCCACTACATCGAAGGCTGCACGGCGCCGATCTACACCTCGGACTCGCTGCACTCCGCCGTCGTCGAAATCATCGTGAAGAAGGGCGCCCGCGTCCGCTACACGACCATCCAGAACTGGTCCAACAACGTGTACAACCTGGTGACCAAACGCGCCATTGCACACGAAGGCGCCACCATGGAGTGGATCGACGGCAACATCGGTTCCAAGGTGACCATGAAGTACCCGGCCGTTTACCTGGTGGGCGAGCATGCCAAGGGTGAGACCCTGTCCATCGCCTTCGCCGGCGAGGGACAGCACCAGGACACCGGCTCCAAGATGGTCCACATTGCCCCGAACACCTCCAGTGCCATCGTGGCCAAGTCGGTGGCCCGCGGCGGCGGCCGCTCGGCCTATCGCGGCCTGGTCCAGGTCCGCGAGGGCGCGAAGAACACCAAGAACTCCGTGGTGTGCGACGCCCTGCTGGTGGACACGATCTCGCGCTCGGACACCTACCCCTACATCGACGTTCGTGAAGACGATGTCACCATGGGCCACGAGGCAACCGTGTCCCGCGTCAGCGAAGAGCAGCTGTTCTACCTGATGTCCCGCGGTCTGCCCGAGGACGAGGCCATGGCCGTGATCGTGCGCGGCTTCATCGAGCCGATCGCCCGGGAACTGCCGATGGAATACGCACTTGAGCTGAACCGCTTGATCGAACTGCAGATGGAAGGGTCCGTAGGTTAATGACTGAGATCACTGAGAAGGCACGTATCGGTGCTCCGGCCATCGACGGATTCACCGAAGAGGGCGAAAACCTCTCACCGGTCAACGCTGCGGCAGGTCCGCTGGCAGGCGCCAGTGCGAAGAGCCACAGCCACGGCGGCGGCGTCGGCATTCCGGACAGCTCCCGCGCCGGTCGCCTGACCTCGTACAAGGCGGACGACTTCGGTCCGCTGACCGGCCGCGAGGAAGACTGGCGGTTCACCCCGCTCAAGCGGCTGCGCGGCCTGCAGAGCGACGCCCTGGTCGGTACCGCTCCGGCGGTCACCGTCAGCGGTCCCGAAGGCGCCGACCTTCCCGCCGGCGTACTGGTTGAGACCGTCGGCCGGGACGATGCACGCATCGGCGTGGCCGGCATTCCCGAGGACCGCGTTTCCGCTGCAGCATGGGAGGCCTTCAAGGAGGCCACCGTGGTGACCATTCCGGCCGAGGCCCAGCTGGAGACCGGTGTCGCTGTCGTGATTGAGGGCACCAGCACCGAACTGTCCGCCCAGCACGTGGTCATCGTGGCGGAAAAGTTCTCCAAGGCCGTCGTGGTACTGGACCACAAGGGCAGCGCAACCGTCTCCCAGAACGTGGAGATCGACGTGCAGGACGGCGCGGAACTCACCGTTGTTTCGGTGCAGGAATGGGCCGACGACGCCGTCCACGCTTCCTCGCAGCAGACCCGCGTGGGCCGCGACGCGAAGTTCAAGCACGTGACCGTCAGCCTGGGCGGCGATCTGGTCCGCGTGACGCCGTCCACCCGTTTCACTGGCACCGGCGGCGACGTGGAAATGTTCGGCCTCTACTTTGCCGACGCCGGACAGCACCTTGAGCACCGGTTGTTCGTGGATCACGCGGTGGCCAACTGCAAGTCCCGCGTCCTGTACAAGGGCGCCCTGCAGGGTAAGAATGCGCACACCGTCTGGGTGGGCGACGTGCTGATCCGCAAGGAAGCCGAAGGCACCGACAGCTACGAGGCCAACCGGAACCTGGTTCTGACCGACGGCGCGCGCGCCGATTCCGTGCCGAACCTGGAGATCGAAACCGGACTGATCGAGGGTGCCGGCCACGCCAGCACCACCGGCCGCTTCGACGACGAGCACCTGTTCTACCTGATGGCTCGCGGCATCCCCGAGGACGTCGCCCGCCGCCTGGTGGTGCGCGGCTTCCTGCACGAGATCATCCAGCAGATCCGGGTTCCCGCCCTGGAAGAACGCCTCAACGCATCGCTGGAACGCGAACTCGAGGCGGGCAACCTCTGATGAGTGAGACTCCGCGCGGCGAACTGGTCTGCAATGCCTCGGACGTACAGGTCAATCAGGCAGTACGCATCCTGGTCGATGACTACCCGGTAGCCATTGTCAGGGACTCCGAAGGCGTACTGCATGCCATCGGGGATACCTGCTCGCACGCGGACGTCTCACTCTCCGAAGGCGACGTCGAAGGCAGCACGATCGAATGCTGGGGCCACGGTTCCCAGTTCGATCTGCGCACCGGCGAGCCGCTGAGCCTGCCGGCGTTCGAACCCGTGCCGGTGTTCGCGCTGACGCTCGACGGCGACAGCGTCTACGTGGACGTCACGAACGTCCTCAACGGGGCGCCTGCTCCGGACCTCAACTAAAAACTTCAACACGCGAACTTACGCCCGCCCTCACCGGGCGCAAAGGAGAAAGCAGACAAATGTCTACTCTTGAAATCAAGGACCTGCACGTCAGCATTGACACCGAGCAGGGCAGCAAGGAGATCCTCAAGGGCGTCTCCCTGACGATCAACACCGGCGAAATCCACGCCATCATGGGCCCGAACGGTTCCGGCAAGTCCACCCTGGCGTCCACCATCGCGGGGCACCCCCGCTACAACGTGGACTCCGGCTCCATCACGCTGGACGGCGAAGATGTGCTGGCCATGAGCGTGGACGAGCGCGCCCGCGCCGGTCTCTTCCTGGCCATGCAGTACCCGGTCGAGGTCCCCGGCGTGACCATGACCAACTTCCTGCGGACCGCCAAGACCGCCCTCGACGGCGAGGCCCCGAGCCTGCGTCACTGGACCAAGGACGTCAAGGCAGCGATGAGCCAGCTGCGCATCGACGCCGACTTCGCCCAGCGCAACGTCAACGAAGGCTTCTCCGGCGGCGAGAAGAAGCGCGTGGAGATCCTCCAGCTTGAACTGTTCAAGCCCAAGTTCGCCATCATGGACGAGACCGACTCCGGTCTGGACGTTGATGCGCTCAAGGTGGTCTCCGAGGGCCACAACCGGGTGCACGCCGAAGGCGCCATGGGCACCCTGCTCATCACCCACTACACGCGGATCCTGCGCTACATCAAGCCCAACTTCGTGCACGTCTTCGTTGACGGCCACATCGCCGAAGAGGGCGGCCCCGAGCTGGCCGACCGGCTGGAAGAAGAGGGCTACGACCGCTACCTGACCGCAGCAAAGGCCTCATGATGACTGAAGTTAATGCCCCGCAGACGTCCCTGGAGGACGTCGAAGAAGCGCTGAAGGACGTCATCGACCCCGAGCTGGGCGTCAACATCGTGGACCTCGGCCTGCTCTACGGCCTGAAGTACGCCGACGACGGTGCCCTGCTGATCGACATGACGCTGACCACGGCCGCCTGCCCGCTCACCGATGTCCTCGAGGAGCAGACCGGCAAGGCGCTGGACGGCGTGGTCGACGAGTGGCGCCTCAACTGGGTCTGGATGCCGCCGTGGGGTCCGGAACGGATCACCGACGACGGCCGCGACCAGATGCGCGCGCTGGGCTTCAACATCTGATCCACGGTTTCTCGTAACGACGGCGGACCGGTCACCTTCGGGTGGCCGGTCCGCCTCTGTATGAACACTGTCTGGTCCTCTGCCTCAACACCTGCCTGATCCTCTGTCTGGTGTCAGGCCGCCGCGTTAGGATCGGCGTATGGGAGTTTCCACCGTGGGTAAGGCGCGGGAGCGCGGTCGCTATGACGAAGTCCATGTTGCCGCGGCCTTCCACGGGCTGACGGCGCTGCTGGCCGTAGTGGGCCTCGCCCTCGGCATCACGGCCGTGCCCGCAGCGCCTGGCTATGCCGCCGCGGCCGCGCATTCGTGGTGGAACTATGCCAGCGCGCCCGGTGTCCAGGCGGCACTGCTGGTCTTCGTGGTGAGCCTGACACTGCTGATGGACTCGGCCATGGCCGGAGGACGGCTCTGGCGTGCCGCCCGCACGGCCACCCTGGCAGCCATGCTGCTGGTCTTCCTGGCGCAGTTCACCCCGTACCGCGGGCTGCCCGACACCGCCGAAATGAGCGTGGCCGGGGTAATGGCCGACCGGCTCCTGCTGTACGCGCTGCCGGTAGTGGTCGTGACCGGTTGGCTGATCTTTGGTCCCCGGCCCCGCATCAGCACCGGTGCAGCCACGCTCGGTCTGGTCTTCCCGGGGTTCTGGCTGCTCTGGACGGGCCTCAGGGGAGCCGTCACGGGCTGGCTGCCCTACACCGCCGGACCGGTCCCGGCGGCCGGGCAGTTGCTGATGATGGGCATCGGCCTGATCCTGCTCTGGCTGGGAGCCACCATGGTTTTCCTGCTGCTGGACTCAACGATGGGACGTGAGCCCGACGGGTACCTGCCGGGCTACGGACCGCCCGACGCCGCCGGAGGCAAGAGAACCGACGGCCCGCCGTTCGCCGGAGGCACCCGGGAAACCGAACCGGTGGATCCGCGCGACCTGTAGCCCCTGCAGGTGGATGGCTCGTGGCCACCCGCGTCAGGCGGGCCTATCGAGGTCCGGCGCGGAGAACGTGTCGCAGCGGCCGGCATCACCGGTCTGGTACCCCAGCAGGAACCAGCGCTGGCGTTGTTCACTGGAACCATGTGTCCAGGTATGCGGATTGACTTGGCCGGTGGCCGACTGCTGGATGCGGTCGTCGCCCACCGCGGCTGCGGCGGACAGAGCGTCCCGCAGGTCTTGCTCCGTCAGCGGTTGCATGAAGGGCTGGCCGGTCCGCTCATCAATTTGCTCGGTCGCATTCGCCGCCCAGACGCCGGCATAGCAATCGGCCTGGAGTTCCACCCGGACCGCACCGGAGTCCGCTCCCTGTGGATCCTGCTGGGAGTAATCGATCGCCCCGGTCAGATTCTGAATGTGGTGTCCGAATTCATGCGCCACCACATACTCCTCGGCCAACGGTCCGCCGCTGGCGCCAAACCGGCTGGTCAGTTCGGCGAAGAAAGCGGTGTCAAAATATGCGGTCTGGTCTCTCGGGCAGTAAAACGGGCCCACGGCGCTGCTGGCACTGCCGCAGCCGGTGCTGACACCGCCGTCGAAAAGGACCGTTTGGGGGGCGGGATACTGCATGTTGTAGCGGGGGAGATAACCGGCCCAGAAGTCGTTGAGACTGTTGACAGTTCCCACAATGCGGCAATCGGTTCGTTCGTTCGCGTCGGCACCAGTGAGGCATTCCTCCTGCAGGGCCTGGCCGCCAGCCTGCTGCTGTTCTTGACCGCTGCCCAGCCCGAATCCCTCCAGCAGTTCAGCAGGCACACCCAGCAGGCTGGCAATGAGCACCAGCAAGCCGCCGCCGCCGATGGCGATCTTGCCGCCTAAACCGCCTCGACGGTCTTGTACCTGGGACGTATCCAGCCGGGATCCGCGGGAAAAACTCATGAGCCAAGAATAACGGTCCGGCCGGCGGGCGGCTGGCGGGCTGGCGGGTGCGGGCTGCCGATGCCGGTAGACTGGAAAGGTTGATTTCCGCCCCGTCCGTTCATGGACGGCGCCCGGGCATCTCGTCCCGCACCCTTTTGAAAGGCCTCCACTGTGATTACAGTCAACGATCTCGAGCTGCGTGCTGGAGCCCGTCTGCTCATGGAGGCGGTCTCCTTCCGTGTGGACAAGGGCGACAAAGTGGGGCTGGTGGGCCGCAACGGCGCCGGAAAGACCACGCTGACCCGGGTGCTGGCCGGCGAAGGCCTGCCCGCCGCCGGAACCGTGGTGCGCAACGGGGAGATCGGGTATTTGCCGCAGGACCCTCGGACCCCGGACATGGAACAGTTGGCCCGCGACCGGATCCTCTCCGTCCGCGGACTGGACGTGGTAACCCGCAAACTGCGTGAAGCGCAGACGGACATGGCCAGCAGCGACGCCGAGGTGCAGGCCAAGGCGATGCGCCGCTATGACCGGCTGGAGGCCGAGTTCATCTCCGGCGGCGGCTATGCGGCCGAGGCCGAGGCGGCTGCCATTTCCTCCAATCTGGCCCTGCCGGAGCGGATCCTGAACCAGCCGCTCAGAACGCTCTCCGGTGGCCAGCGCCGCCGCGTAGAGCTGGCCCGGATCCTGTATTCCGGCGCGGAAACCATGCTCCTGGACGAGCCGACCAACCACCTCGACGCCGACTCGATCACTTGGCTGCGCGAATTCCTCAAGAACCATCAGGGCGGCCTGATCGTGATCAGCCACGACACCGGCCTGCTGGAAGCGACCGTCAACAAGGTTTTCCACCTGGACGCCAACCGCACCACCATCGACATCTACAACATGAACTGGAAGCGCTACCTGATGCAGCGCGAGACCGACGAACGCGCGCGCAAACGCGAGCGGGCCAACGCGGAAAAGAAAGCCCAGGTCCTGATGGACCAGGCGAACAAGATGCGGGCCAAGGCCACCAAAGCGGTGGCGGCACAGAACATGGCCAAGCGCGCCGAACGTCTGCTCAGCGGCCTGGACGAGGTCCGGGCCCAAGACAAGGTGGCGGCGCTGCGCTTCCCTGACCCCGCACCGTGCGGCAAGACTCCGCTCACTGCCGAAGGCCTGAGCAAGTCCTACGGCTCGCTGGAGATCTTCACCGACGTCGACCTGGCTATTGACCGGGGCTCCCGCGTGGTGATCCTGGGCCTGAACGGTGCCGGCAAAACCACCTTGCTGCGCATGCTGGCCGGCGTGGACACCCCTGACACCGGCGATGTGCTCCCCGGTCACGGGCTGAAGATCGGCTACTACGCCCAGGAACACGACACCTTGGACGTGGAGCGCACCGTCCTGCAGAACATGCGCACCGCCGCCCCGGATCTGCAGGATGCCGAAGTGCGGAACATCCTCGGTTCTTTCCTGTTCTCCGGAGACGATGTCAACAAGCCGGCAGGAGTGCTCTCCGGCGGCGAAAAGACCAGGCTGGCCCTGGCCACCATCGTGGCGTCATCGGCGAACGTGCTGCTGCTGGACGAGCCCACCAACAACCTGGACCCGGCCAGCCGCGCCGAGATCCTCGGCGCCCTGCGCAACTACAGCGGCGCCGTCGTCATGGTCAGCCACGACGAGGGCGCGGTCGCGGCGCTCAATCCAGAGCGTGTTGTGCTGCTGCCGGACGGCGTCGAAGACCTCTGGAACGAGGACTACCTGGACCTCGTGACCCTGGCCTGATTCATGGGTATGTAGCGTCTGAAGCGGATTTACTAAGGCGCGCATCGCCGACCGAGGAACGAGCGCAAGAGAGCTGCGAGGGGCCCGGCCTGAGCTTGCGAAGGTCGGGAAGCAGCGAATGGCTAAGCGCCGTGTAAATCCGCTTCGAGACGTCGCGCCCGGTAAATGCTGGCTAGTCGTCCTGGCTGAGTAGGGACCCGTCGGTGCGGAAGCCCTGGGCATCCAGCAGCGCGTCTTCCTCTTCCTCGGCCGTGGGCCGCTTGCGCTGGCGCTTCGGGGCCGCCGCGGCACGCGGGGCCGGATTGGCCTGGTGGTAGCCGCTGAGCGCCTCTTCTTCCTCGGTCAACCGGCCATGGTGCGCGTGCTGTCGGGCCGCGTAGCCGTAGCCGACGAACAGGAGCACGCCGAAGGCATACCACTGCATCGAATACGACAGGTGCGGGCCTTCATCGATGGCGGGTTTGGGGATCTGCACCGGTTGCTCGGCGGCAGCGGGGGACTCCGCCGCCATCAGGCCGTAGCTGCCGGTGTAGATGGGGTAGCCCAGTTCGGACGCGTACGAGTCCAGTTGGATGGACGCGAGCTGGCCTTCGGGGGCGCCGCGGCTGACCGCCCCTTCGCCCGGCTTAACCCGTGCGACGACGGTGACCTCGCCCTTGGGCGCGGCCGGGATGGTGTCCGGATGGCCGGCCTGGTTGTTGCCGATCGGCAACCAGCCGCGGTTGATGATGACGGCCGGCCCGTCCTCGAGGCGGAGCGGGATGAGAACCTCGTAACCCGGCCGGCCGTTCAGGGGCCGGTTCCGCACGATCCGCTGGCCGGCGTCGTCGTACGTGCCGTTGAGGACCACGGGGGTCCATTCCACCGAATCATCGGCAGAGGCGAAGATCTTCGGAACCTTGGTGAACGGCACAGGATCGGCGTCGTAATGGGTCTCCACGGCGGCGATGGTGGCACGCGCCTGGTCCCGGCGGTCCATCTGCCAGTTACCCAGCACCACGCAGACGGCGGCGAGCAGGGCAACGATCAGAAGCCAGCCCAGCCACTTGCCGCTGAGCAGGAATCGGTAGGACATTCAGGCACTGCTTTCCGGTGTAGCGGACTCTTCTAGGGGAAGCGTTTCCTTCCAAAGGCTTCGCTGGACCAGATAGTCCTGCAGCCACTCGCGATGCCCATCGCACGCGAGCCAGATCTTGCGGCGCTCGGGCGTATGGATTTTCGGGTTATTCCAGAGCAATTGCCACTGGGCGTCCCCGCGGCAACCTTTCCGTGAGCAGATCGGTGTCTCGGCGGCAGCTGCACCGCCAAGCTGGCCCAGGAGGTTCATGCGGCAGTCTTCCGTCGGCGCCGCTTGACCACCGGGCTGAGGCTTCCCATGAACGCCGGCTGCTCATAGTCGTCTTGCTCTGCGGGACCGGGCGGCGGCTGGCTGGCCATTGGTTCTGTGGCCGCCGATGCTCTCGATTGGTCCGCCTCCGGAATCGCATCTGCGGGAGCGTGCCGTTCCTGCGCCGTGGTGGTGGGGCCCTGGCCAGTGGCCGGCGGCTGGGCGTCGTCGTCGATAACTTCCCCGGTCAGGAACTCGCCGTCCTCGGTTCCTCCGCCCTGGGCGCTTGCGGCCGGGGCTTCCAGCTCCGGCATCGGAGCCTGGTCCAGCAGCGCGGTGCTGTGCGTCAGGTGCGACTTGTCGCTGCCGCCATTGGCAATGATCACGGCTATCCACGGAAGGAAGACGGCGCCGGCCACGAAGAACCAGCGGAACCAGCTGTCGATGAAGAAGAAGAGCAGCAAGCAGGCCAACCGGATGCCCATGGCGAGCGAGTACTTGACCATGCGCCGGTGCATCTCATCGGTGTGGCTTTCGGGGACGTCCGTAATGCTCAGGACTTCCGGTTTCTCGTCAGGCTGCTTGCTCATCACACTCCATCAGGACTGTTTCAATTCTCCCACGACGGCCGGAATGTCTAAAGCCGACGCAACGAGTCCCCGGGCGCAGGATCTCCCGGGCTAGGATTCCTTAGGAAAACAGCAGCTTCATGGAGGTAAGTGTGAGCAATGAACAGCAGACCGGCCGCAGCGTGCTGGTCACCGGTGGTAACCGGGGCATTGGCTTGGCCATTGCCCGGGCCTTCGAGGCGAACGGTGACAAGGTGGCGATCACCTACCGCAGCGGCGACGTGCCTGAAGGGTTGCTGGGTGTGAAGGCCGATGTCACGGACGCCGAGTCCGTAGATGCTGCGTTCACCGAGGTCGAAGCCGCCCACGGCCCGGTGGAGGTGCTGGTGGCCAACGCCGGCGTCACGCGGGACACGTTGTTGCTGCGGATGAGCGAGGAAGACTTCACCAGCGTGGTGGACACCAACCTGTCCGGGGCGTTCAGGGTGATCAAGCGTGCCTCCAAGGGGATGATCCGGCAGCGCAAGGGCCGCGTGGTGCTGATCTCCTCGGTGGTGGGCCTTTACGGGTCGCCCGGCCAGATCAACTACGCCGCGTCCAAGGCTGGCCTGGTGGGCATGGCCCGCTCACTGACCCGCGAGCTTGGCTCCCGCAACATCACCGCCAACGTGGTGGCTCCGGGATTCGTCAACACGGAAATGACCGCGGTGCTGCCGGAAGACACGCAGAAGAGCTACCTGTCCTCCATCCCGGCCGGCCGCTTTGCCGAACCCGAGGAAGTGGCGAAGGTGGTCCGGTGGATTGCCAGCGACGAAGCTGCCTACATTTCAGGCGCCGTGATCCCGGTGGACGGCGGACTGGGCATGGGTCATTAAGACGTCCAGCAGGTGAGCGGCCCGCATTTGTGGGCTTTCTACAACGGATAAGGCTTCGGGGGGCTGGCAAGATGGAACCCGAAGCCTTATCCGGTTAAGCGTTTCCTACAACCGCGTGACCGGCCCACCACGGAAAATTTACCGAGAACCTTAGGAGCAGCCATGAGTGCACTGGATGGCAAAGCAGCAATCGTCACGGGGTCGTCCCGCGGAATCGGCGCCGCGGTGGCCAAGCTGCTCGCCGCCGAGGGGGCAGCGGTAGTGGTCAATTACCGGCAGAAGGCACCGCGGGCCAACAAGGTCGTGGCGCAGATCGAGGAAGCGGGCGGCCGCGCCGTCGCCGTGGCCGCCGACCTCACCGCGGAGGAGGGCTCGCAGGCACTCGTGGACGCCGCCCGGCAAAACTTCGGCGGCCTGGACGTGCTGGTGCTCAACGCCTCCGGCGGCATGGAGACGAGCATGGGCGAGGACTACGCACTGCGCCTGAACCGCGATGCCCAGGTGAACATGCTCAAGGCGGCGGCCGAAGTGATGCCGGCGGGATCCCGGGTGGTCTTTGTCACAAGCCATCAGGCCCATTTCATCCGTACCGTGCCCACGATGCCGGAATACGAACCGGTGGCGTTGAGCAAGCGTGCCGGCGAAGACGCCCTGCGCGACCTGCTGCCGGAGTTGGAAGCCAAGGGCATCTCGCTGGTGGTGGTCTCCGGCGACATGATCGAAGGAACCGTTACCGCCACGCTGCTGGACCGTGCACGCCCCGGTGCCCTTGAGGCCCGCCGCGCCGAGGCCGGGAAGCTCTACTCCGTGGAAGAGTTCGGCGCAGAAGTGGCGAAGATGGTCACCGCCGATGTTCCTTCCGGGCACACCGAATACGTGGGCGGGGCCGAGTCCTTCCAGTCCCAGGGCTAGGTGTACGCAGCAGCTGTTTGACGACGGTTCAGGGAACTGCGCGCTCCCGCGCTGTTCCCTGAACGCCGTGCCCCCTCACTGGGGTGACGCATCAGTGATGGGGCATGCCGGGTTGAAATACCCGAAGCTGTCCGTAGCGGGTGCTAGGTTGGCCGCATCCTTGGACCTTTAGGAGGGTAGCGAAGATGGCTAAGACACATTCCCGCGGCGTCGGGATCGACTTCATGGAACCGAATTCCTGCGGACGCTGTGATGCCTGCGACGAATTACCCGCGCCGGCTATCTGCGAGGACTGCTCTTATGACGAGAACGGCAACTTTGTCCGGCTCGTGGAATGGCCCTGCCCGTCTGCGGTCGTTTCCCTCGCGGCGGCTTAGGGGACTGGCCTAGGGGATCGACCGAGGGCCCCTAGGCCCGCGGCTTCGGCGGCTGGGGAAGCTACCCGCGGACCAGGCTGAGTTGCACCTGCGGACCTTGGCTGAGTGCTACCCGCGGACCAGGCTTCGCGCCGCCTCCGTGATGTGCTTCGCGGAGATGCCCGCCGCGTCCAACAGCTCCTCCGGTGCGCCGGAGGTGGGCAGTCCTTGCACGGCCAGGCGGACCAGTTTGAGTTCCGGAACGCGGGCCTCTGTCAGCGCATCGGCGACAGCCGACCCGAGCCCGCCCTCGGGATAATGGTCCTCCACCGTGATGATCCGCCCGCCGGTGGCCCGGCACGCGGTCAGCAAGGTTTCCTGGTCGATCGGCTTGATCGAGTACAGGTCGACCACCCGGGCGGCAATGCCTTCACCCGCGAGTTGGGCGGCGGCGGCGAGGCATTCGTGCACGGTGACGCCCGCCCCGACGAGGGTGACAGCGTCGTCGCCGGTGGCCCCATGCACTTTGGAGCCGCCGAGGGGAAATTCCTCGCCTGCCTCGTAGAGCACTGGGTAATCGCCGCGGGTGGCGCGCAGATAGCTGATGCCTGGCGTGTCCGCCATGGTCTGGATCAGCCGTGCGGTGGAGGGTGCATCCGCCGGATAGAGAACAGTCGAGGTGTGGATGGCGCGCATTGCGGCCAGGTCCTCAAGGGCCATCTGGGACGGCCCGTCCTGGCCGATCTCAACGCCCGCGTGGGTTCCGACCAGACGGATGTCCACCTCGGAAACGCCGGCCATCCTGATGAAGTCGTAACCGCGGGACACCAGGAAGGCCGCAAAACTGGCGGCGAACGTCACATAGCCGCGCACCGATAGCCCCGCGGCCGCAGCCACCATTTGCTGCTCGGAGATGAACATCTCGAAGAAGCGGTCCGGGGCGGCCTTGCTGAACTCACCGGCCTTAGTGGAATTTCCCACTTCGCCGTCCAGCATCACCACCTCGGGCCGTGCGGCAAGGGCGGAGACCGCTTCGCCGAAGGCGGTCCGGGTGGCAACGGCGTCGCCTACCGTGTAGGTGGGAAGTTTGACGGCGGCCGACGGGTTCGGCGTGATGGCCTGCGTTCCCGGCGCCGGGGCATGCAGGGTGACCCGGAGCTGGCTGGGTCCGCCCAGCGCCTTGATGGCAGGTTCGGCGATGTCGTCGGGCAGCGCCTTTCCGTGCCAGCCGTTCTTGTCCTCCACCTCGGGAACGCCCTTGCCCTTGATCGTCCGCGCCAGAATGACGCTGGGCCGGTCCGTGGTGGCTCGGGCCGTGGCGAGGGCGTTATTGATCGCGTCCAGATCATGGCCGTCAATCGGCAGCGGCTGGGCCCCGAAGGCCCGGACCCGATCGGCGTACTGCGCCAAGTTCCACCCCAGCTCGGTCGGCCCGTTCTGGCCCAGCCGGTTCACATCCACGATGGCGGTCAGATTTCCCAGCCGGTAGTAGGCGGCCTTGTCCAATGCCTCCCACATGGACCCTTCAGCCAGCTCGCTATCACCGCACAGCACCCACGCCTGATAGGGCAGACGGTCCAGGAATTTTCCGGCCAGGGCGATGCCGACGGCGTCGGGCAGTCCTTGGCCCAGGGATCCGGTGGCCACGTCCACCCACGGCAGGGCAGGTGTGGGATGTCCTTGCAGCCTTCCGCCGAACTGCCGGTAAGTTTCGAGCAGCTCCGTTTCATCAATCACCCCGGCCGCCCGGAACATGGCATAGAGCAGCGGCGAGGCGTGCCCTTTGGAAAAGACCAGGTGGTCGTTCGTGGCCAGCTCGGGCCGCTGCCAGTCGTAGCGCAGATGGTTCACCAACAGCACAGCCATAAGATCGGCGGCCGAGAGGGAGGAGGTGGCGTGGCCGGATCCGGCCCGGCTGGTGACGCGGATTGAATCGACCCGCAGCTGCGCGGCCAGCGCACGGCAGGTCTCCGCCAGGCTCGGATCCAAGGTGGTGGTTGACGTGGAGTCGGCGCTCATCACTGATCTCCTTCATGGAAGGTTCAGGGAATCCCGGGTCCCGTTGCACCCATCGGCAGCGCTGTCCGGGGGATGTTCAAACCGACCCTACTCCCGTGCGCGGTCCGGCGACAGGGCCGCGTGGGATCCCACACGGGCAGCGCACACATCCGGCACGCGCAAGGGTTGCATCGCACCGGGGCAAGATGGGACGCCGGGGGCGTCGGCGTCAGACACCGGCGAAGTAGCGCGCTACATCCAGGTAGGGGATGTTAATGGCGGCGTCTGCCGCCTCGCGGACGGCGGGCTTGGCGTTGAAGGCAATCCCCAGCCCCGCGGCGGCCAGCATGTCCAGGTCGTTGGCGCCGTCGCCGATGGCGATGGTCTGGGCCAAGTCGATCTTCTCCGCGGCGGCCCATTCGCGCAGCGAGGCCTCCTTCGCCGCCCGGTCCACCACATCGCCGTCCACCGTGCCGGTCAGCATGTCGGCGTCGATGCCCAGCGTGTTCGCCCGGTAGTACGTCAGGTTGAGTTCCTCTGCCAGCGGGTCCAGGATCTGGCTGAAGCCGCCGGAGACAACTGCCACGGCATGGCCGGCGGCCAGGAAGGCCTCCACCAGTTCCTTGGCACCGTGCGTCAGCAGCAAGGAATCGCGCACCCGCTGGATCACGCCCAGTGGAAGGTCCTTCAGCGTGGCCACCCGGGCGTGCAGGCTCTCGGCAAAGTCCAGTTCGCCGCGCATCGCCGCTTCGGTGACCGCGGCAACCTCGTCACGCTTGCCGGCGTGGTCCGCCAGCAGTTCAATCACTTCCTGCTGGATGAGCGTGGAGTCCACATCCATGAGCAGCAGCTTCCGGTCCTGCCCGGCCAGCGACGCTTCCATCACGGCCGTGCCCAGCTCACCGGTGAGCACGGGTGCCACCGCCGCCCGCAATGCCGTGACGCCGTCGGAGGCAGCGCCGTCGTACTCCACGGTCAATACGGTGGCCTGGAAGCGGCCGTTGGCGGCGTTCTCCAGTTCAACGATGTTTCCGCCGGCCCCGGTAACCGCCGCCTGCACGGCGGCAAGGTAGGCATCGGGCAGTTCCCGGCCGTAGGAGACAACGCGGAGGAGCGAGGGCATGATGATTCCGTTCTGCGTAAAGCTGGAGGGGCCGGATCCGTCAGGGCAGGGTCCGGCGTCGCGTTTGGCGATTACTACACGTTTTAGCCTACTGTCTACTGATATGAGCGATGTACTTGAGTTTGCCGGGGTCACTGTTGTCCGCGGGCGCAAAACCCTGCTGGACGGCGTTGACTGGCAGGTCAAGGAGGGGGAGCGCTGGGTGGTGCTGGGCCCCAACGGGGCGGGCAAGACCACCCTGCTGCAGATCGCCGGCGCGCGCCTGCACCCCACCCGCGGAATCGCCGGCATCCTTGACGAGACCATGGGCAAAGTGGACGTGTTCGAGCTGAGGCCCCGGATTGGCCTGGCGTCCGCCGCGCTGGCCAACCAGATCCCGGAGCACGAGCAGGTACTCAACGTGGTGGTCACCGCCTCCTACGGCGTGACCGGCCGCTGGCGCGAACAGTACGACAAGATGGACGAGCGGCGGGCGTTCCGCCTGCTGGACGCGTGGGGGATGTCCACCTTCATGAACCGCACCTTCGCCACGCTCAGCGAAGGCGAACGCAAGCGCGTGCAGATCGCCCGCGCGCTGATGTCCGATCCGGAATTGCTGCTGCTGGATGAGCCGGGCGCCGGGCTTGACCTGGCTGGCCGCGAGGATCTCGTGGAGCGGCTGAGCGAACTGGCCAAGGACGAGGACGCGCCGGCGCTGGTGCTGGTCACCCATCACCTGGAAGAAGTGCCGCCGGGCTTTACCCATGCCCTGCTGCTGCGCGAGGGCGGCGTGGTAGCCCAAGGCCCCATCGCCGAGGTGCTGATCGAGGACAACCTGAGCACCGCATTCGACATGCCGCTCAGCCTTAAGCACGACGACGGCCGCTACACTGCCGTAGCCAAGCGCGCCTAGGCGGTCCCTGCCCCCGTGGATCTATTCAACGCTGCCCTGATCGGGCTGGCCGGCCTGTGGGCCGGCACCATCAACAGCATCGTCGGATCCGGCACTCTGGTCACCTTCCCCGTCTTGGTGGCGCTGGGTTATGCCCCGGTGACGGCGACCATCTCCAACGCGATCGGCCTGATCGCGGGCAACGTGGGCGGGGTCTACGGCTACCGCCGTGAACTGGCCGGGCTGCGCCGCACGGTCGCCATCCTGCTGCCGGCGTCGCTGCTGGGCGGGATCACCGGCGCATGGCTGCTGCTGCACCTGCCGGAGGAAGTCTTCGGCATTGCCGCGCCGTTCCTGATTGTGGTGGCGCTGGTCTTCGTGGTGTTCCAACCAAAACTTCAAGTCTGGGTCCGGGAGCGCCAGGCCGCGCAGGCCCGCACCCGACCGCGTCCTTGGGCGTTGCTGGCGCTGGTCTATTTCGCCGGCGTCTACGGCGGCTACTTCGTGGCCGCCCAGGGCATCCTGTTGGTCGGTATCCTCGGTGTCTTCCTGCACGGCACCATGCAGCAGGCCAACGCCATGAAGAACGTGCTGGTCCTCGGCGTGAACATCATTGCGGCCATCTCCTACATGCTGTTCGCCTTCGACCGGATCGAATGGCCGGTGGTCCTGGTGATCGCCATCAGCTCGCTGATCGGTGCGCTGATCGGATCCGCCGTAGGACGCCGGCTGAAGCCGGCGGTGCTGCGCGGCGTCATTGTGACGCTGGGGCTGGTGGCCCTGGTTGTGCTGGTCAGGAACCTCTTCATATGAACCTGGTCCGGCTGGATTCCGCCAGCGACCCGCGGGTGGCCGACTACACGCAGTTGACCGACACCGCCCTGCGCCGCCGCCGCGAACCCGCGGAAGGAATGTACATCGCCGAAAGCTCCAAGGTGCTGCGCCGGGCCGTTGCGGCCGGCCATATCCCGCGGTCCTTCTTCCTGACCGACAAATGGCTGGACGACCTGCGCGACGTGATCGAGCGGTTCCCCGAGGCGCCTGTGTTTATCGGGACGCCGGACGTCCTGGAGGCGATCACCGGATTCCACCTGCACCGCGGCGCCATGGCCGCCATGCACCGGCCTGCGCCGCGGTCCGCTCAGGACGTGCTGGCCGGCGCCCGGCGGGTGGCGGTGTTGGAAGACATCGTTGACCACACGAATGTGGGCGCGATTTTCCGGTCCGCCGCCGCCATGGGCATGGACGCCGTGCTGCTGAGCCCGCAGTGCGCCGATCCGTTGTACCGGCGCAGCATCCGGGTCTCCATGGGCACCGTGTTCCAGATTCCGTGGGCAAGGCTGCAGGAATGGCCGGCGGGACTGGCGGAGTTGAGTGGCCAGGGATTCACGACGGCGGCGCTTGAGCTCGCCGACGACGCCATCACCTTGGACGAGCTGGAACGGCGCACTTTCGACAAGCTGGCCCTGGTGCTAGGCACCGAGGGCGCCGGAGTGCAGCCCCAGACGCTGGCACAGGTGGACCTGACCGTGATGATCCCGATGCGGGCCGGGGTTGATTCGCTGAACGTAGCCGCGGCCAGCGCCGTGGCCTTTTGGGCCTGCCGCGCGGACTAGGCTCCGGGTACTGCCGTGCGGTTGGTCCGTGTCGCTTCGACGCGGGACCGGTACATGCGGTAGAGTTGTTTGCTGGCCCTCATGGGGCCGCCATCTTTCCATCCTTCTAGTCGCTGGCAAAATCCAGGGGCGTGTAGAAAAGGTACAACTATGAAGTCTGATATCCACCCGGCATACGCCCCGGTTGTTTTCCGCGACCTGGCCTCCGGCGTTTCCTTCCTGACCAAGTCCACCGCTACGTCCAGCAAGACGGTGGAGTGGGAAGACGGCAACAGCTACCCGCTGATCGAGGTTGAAATCTCCTCGGAGTCCCACCCGTTCTACACCGGCAAGCAGCGCATCATGGACAGCGCCGGCCGCGTGGAGCGCTTCAACGCACGTTTCAAGGGCTTCGGCGGCAAGAAGTAACCCTTCCGCCCCGCGCCTTTCACCAGAGCCCGCACCGTGTGGTGCGGGCTCTGCTGCTTAACAGGACGCTGGCCACGGCACAGCGGGACGCTGGCCAGCACCGCAACAAGACGGTGGCCACGACCGCAACACGACGGTAGGCGCCCTCGCCGGGGGGACGCCGACGGTGTGAATGCCGGCCGGAGCCGGTTCCGACGCTACGCTGCTGCCATGACAGCACCTGGTAGCGGCGGCACGGTCCCGTTCCCCTTGGGCAGGAATCGGGGGAGCGTCTCCGGCCGGCGGGGTTTCGTTGTACTGAACTCACTGGCCTTGTCCACGCTCCTGATCACCGGCTGTGCCGCGGGTTCGGAGCAACTGCCAGCCGCGATTACCTGCACCACGCAGTACCGTCCGGACTACGGCAGCAGTGCCGGAGAGGAAGCCGCGCAACTCGTCCTGCCGCGGGTCGACGGGCCGGCAGCAACCAGACAGGATTTGTCGACGGGCACCTTCCGGCTGTCCGGAAGCTACGTCGGGGCAGCCCCGGACGGACGGGCGGTCTCGCTGTCGATCGGTAATGCCGAGGGGCAATTGCTTGCCAGCATGCTGTACCAGCTGGAGGACGGCTCGTCCCTGGCATCCCGCTTCAGCGGTGGCCATGGGTTCACCGGGCTGCACTATGTCCGGGATGGCGAGGCCGAGCTGCAGCTGTATTGCGAGGCGGGGGAGTAGGCCTCACGGCCGCTGGCGGGTCCTGTCTCCCAGCGCCGTTTTCCGGACCTGATCGTCCCGCCGGCGCACGGCAGACGCCCAGACCCAGGTAACCCTTCGGTCCCCGGCATCCGTCCACGCGACCTCAACTGCCCGCGACGTCCAGCCGAAGGCCTCGCCCTGGACCAGTTCGGCCGCCCCCGGGAACCGGATCCACGCCCATACCGGCACCCCCGGCACCACGCGGGTCACCGGGCAATGATCAAGATCCAGCTCCTCCGGCGTCAGCGACACCGGCTCCGCCCGCCGGGCATAACGGGCGGCGATCTTCGCCAGTGCATCCCGGTCCATCTGTTAAAGGTAGAACGAGTGTTCGAATAAAGCCACGGGTGCTGCCGGGGTTCGGTGCGACGCCATAACCTGTCCTGACCGCCGCGGCAATCCCGGCCCCTCCATTCGCGGGCCCGTCCCATGATCGTCATAAAAATCAATGCCGGAGCAAGAGCACGCCCTCGGTTTGGCTGCTTAGGCATGGCTAACCTAAGCTTCTTGAGGGTTCCTACATCCCCTCCAAGTTTGCAGAAAGAAGCTCCCCTTATGAAGCTCCGCAAGAACGCTTTGGTCGGCATCGCAGTCGCTGCCACCGCCGTCTTCGGCCTCGCAGCCTGTGGTTCGAACTCCGAGACCGACTCCGCCGCGTCCGGATCCGCCGCCGCAGGCGATGGCATCACGGTGTACAACGCCCAGCACGAGAGCCTGACCAAGGAATGGATCGACGCCTTTACCGCGGAAACCGGCATCAAGGTCACCGTTCGTCAGGGCTCTGACACCGAAATGTCCAACCAGATTATCCAGGAAGGCGAGGCCTCGCCGGCCGACGTGTTTCTGACGGAGAATTCGCCGGCAATGACGCAGGTTGAGAACGCCGGACTCTTCGCGGACGTGGACCAGGCAACCGTTGACCAGGTTCCGGCCGAATTCCGTCCCTCCACCGGTAAGTGGACCGGCATCGCTGCCCGTTCCACGGTCCTGGTGTATGACAAGAACAAGATCAGCGAAGACAAACTGCCGAAGTCGATGCTGGACCTGGCGAACCCCGAGTGGAAGGGCAAGTGGGCCGCCTCGCCGACCGGTGCCGACTTCCAGGCCATCGTCTCCGCCCTGCTTGAGCTCAAGGGCGAAGCCGCCACCGACGCATGGTTGGCGGGTATGAAGGAAAACTTCAAGGCTTACAAGGGCAACAGCACGGCCATGAAGGCAGTCAATGCCGGCGAAGTCGACGCCGCGCTCATCTACCACTACTACTACTACGGCGATCAGGCCGAAACCGGCGAGAACTCCAACAACGTCACGCCGTACTACTTCAAGAACCAGGACCCGGGGGCCTTCGTCTCGGTGTCCGGCGGTGGCGTGCTGAAGTCCTCCAAGAACGCTGCTGACGCGCAAGCCTTCCTGAAGTTCATTACCGGCCAGCTGGGCCAGGAAATCCTGAAGAACGGCACCTCGTTCGAGTACCCCGTCGGCTCGGAGGTGGAGGCCAATGAAGCCTTGGTGCCGATCAAGGACCTCGAGGCTCCCACGGTGGACCCGGCCAAGCTGAACTCCACCCAAGTCACCGACCTGATGACCAAGGCAGGATTACTGTAGTTCTGTGACCACTGATCTATCGGCTCCCGGTACGCCGAGTACGGGGAGCACGACGGCGGGCGGGGGCAAGCGCCTTCGCCCGCCTGTCGGCGTGTCCACGGTGTCCCTGCTGGCGGTCTTGATCGCCCTGTTTTCGCTCATCCCGCTGGGGTACGTCGCCTACATGACGGTCGCCACGGGCTGGGACACCGCCGTCGAGCTCGTCTTCCGCCCGCGCGTCGGCGAACTGCTGCTGAATACCATCATGCTCACCGTGATCACCGTCCCGCTGTGCCTGGTCTTGGGCGCGGGCGGCGCGTGGCTGGTGGAGCGCACCACGCTGCGCGGACACCGCTGGTGGGCCGTCGCCCTGGCCGCACCGCTGGCCATTCCTGCCTTTGTGAACAGCTATTCGTGGGTCTCAGCCGTTCCGTCGCTGGCGGGCATCTGGTCCGGCGTGCTCATCGCCACCTTGTCCTACTTCCCGTTGGTCTACATACCGGCGGCCGCGGCGCTGGGACGCCTGGACCCAGCTATAGAGCAATCCGCCGCATCGCTCGGACTGGGGCCGTGGGCCGTCTTTTTCCGCGTGGTGCTTCCTCAGCTCCGGATCGCGCTCACCGGCGGCGCGCTGCTGGTGTCCCTCCACCTCTTGGCGGAGTACGGCGCCTTCGCCATGATCCGCTTCGATACCTTCACGACGGCGATCATGGTCCAGTTCCAGTCGACGTTCAACGGCACCGCCGGCAACATGCTGGCCAGCGTGCTGGTGTTCCTCTGCCTCATCCTGCTGCTGGCTGAGGTGAAGAGCCGCGGCACCGCACGCTATGCCCGCATCGGCTCGGGTGCGCCGGCCAAGGCGACCCGGCTGCCGCTCGGACACTACCAGCTGCCCGCGCAGCTCTCGCTCGCCGCCGTCACGGTGCTGGCCTTCGGGGTTCCCGTCTGGTTCGTGCTGAAATGGCTCATCGCCGGCGGTGCAGAGGTCTGGGCGGCCGACGAATTCATGCCCGCCCTGCTGCAGACACTGATGTACGGGGCCCTTGGCGCGGCAGTCACCACCGTGGTTGCCTTCCCGATGGCGTATCTGGCCGTGCGGCGCCCCAGCGGGTTCAGCAAGCTGCTGGAACTCTCCAACTACGTGACCAGTTCGCTTCCAGGCATCGTGGTGGGGCTGGCGTTCGTCACCGTCAGCATCCGGATGGTCCCGGGAATCTACCAAACGGCGGGGGTGTTGGTCGCCGCCTATGTGCTGCTGTTTCTCCCCCGGGCACTGGTCAACCTGCGCTCGGGGCTGGCGCAGGCGCCCAAGGAACTCGACGAAGCCGCCCAGTCCCTGGGCAAGGCCCCGCTGACTTCCTTTGTGCGGGTAACGCTGCGCCTCACCGCGCCCGCCGCGGCCGGCGGCGCAGCACTGGTTTTCCTGGCCATCGTCAACGAACTGACGGCCACGCTGCTGCTCTCTCCGAACGGGACCCGGACCCTGGCCACCGAGTTTTGGAGCAAGAGCAGCGAGATCGACTACACCGGCGCGGCACCCTATGCCTTGTTGATGATCCTGCTCTCAGCGCCCATGACTTACCTGCTCTTCCAACAGTCCAAGAAAGTGGCCGGACAGTGACCGAACATTCCCCCTCCAGCCTTCCGGCGTTCCGCGTGGCGCCCTCCGTGGCACCGACCACCAACACGCATTTGGAGATCGCCGAGGTCACCAAGAACTTCGGCTCGCAGTCGGTGCTCAAAGGCGTCGACCTGTCAGTGGCCAAGGGCGGAACCACCGCGATCGTTGGCCCGTCCGGATCGGGCAAGACCACGCTGCTGCGGCTGATCGCCGGCTTCGAACATCCGGACACCGGCTCCATCAGCCTCAGCGGCCAGCCCGTTGCCGGAAACGGTGTGTGGATTCCGGCCCACAAGCGACATGTCGGGTACGTCGCGCAGGACGGGGCGCTCTTCCCGCATCTGACAGTGGGGCAGAACATCGCCTTCGGCCTTAACGCCGGAAAACTCGACGGCGGTCGCCGGGCCGTGAACGCGCGCGTCCAGGACCTGCTCGAGATGGTGTCACTGGACGCCGCGATGGCCAAGCGACGCCCGCACCAACTGTCCGGCGGCCAGCAGCAGCGGGTTGCGTTGGCGCGTGCACTGGCCCGCGAACCCGAACTGATGCTCCTGGATGAGCCGTTCTCTGCACTCGACGCGGGGCTGCGGGTAGCCACCCGCCGCGCCGTGGCCAAGGTGCTCAATGAAGCCGGCGTGACCACCATTCTGGTGACCCACGACCAAGCCGAGGCCCTCTCCTTTGCGGATCAGGTAGCGATCATGCGCGGCGGGAAGCTGGCCCAGATCGGCAATCCCTTTGTGGTTTATACGCGGCCGGCCGACCGTGCCACGGCCGAGTTCCTGGGCGACGCGGTGATCCTGGATGCCTGGATGGAGGGTTCATTGGCGACCTGCTCGTTGGGCGGAGTCCCGGTCCGGCGGCCGCCGGCGCAGGGCAAGGTCCAGCTGATGCTCCGCCCCGAGCAGATCCGGATTGCACCGGATGGCCCCATTCGCGGCGTGGTGGTGGACACCGACTATTTCGGCCCGGAAACCACTGTTCGGATCAAGCTGGCCGAGACCAATGCGTCCCAGCGCGCCGCTGCCGGCAACGGGCATCGATACCCCGGCGGCGGTGAGGTCATCACTATTCGGCACTGGAACGCTTCGATCACCAAGCCCGGGACCGAGCTCTGCCTGCGGGTGGTTGGCGAAGGCGTGGCGTTCCCGCAGGACAGCCCGTAGCAGCGGCCGACTTTTTCTTGGGCTTGGAGTCGCCGGCTGCTCTAGCCGTCCGTGATCCTTGCTTCTGCCTGCGCCGCCGCAATCGGCCGCCGCACGTACTCGGATACCACCACACCGGAGTTGTAGGCTGTGGTCTCCACTTCACGGAAGCGCTGAGGCTTGTAGGCGGCCGACGCGAAGAGCGGGATGCCGCTGCCGAAGAGCAGGGGACTGCGCTTGAGCACCAGCCGGTCGATCTCGTCGGCCAACACTGATGCTAGTGAACCACCGCCGCACAGCCAGATTGATGTGCCGGACTGCGCCTTCAACCGGCGGACGACGTCCACCGGGTCGTCATTGCTGACGCTTAGATTCGGCTGATCCCCCGGGATATCAGCCTTGGTCCTTGCCTGCGAGAACACCACCTGACGCAGATGGCGGTACGGGCTCGTGACGCCGGCGGGGAGCCCTACGGCATAGGTGTTCCAACCCATTAACACCGTGTCGAAAACCGAACCGTCCTGTTCAATGCCGTAGGCAGCGGAAATATCGGTAGGAATGGCATCGGCGAACCGAGCGGTGAGCGGCTGCATGTGGTCGCCCTCAATCGGAAAGGCATCGAATTCTCCTGCCGGTCCGGCAATATAGCCGTCAAGACTGACGGCGACGTAATAAACGAGTTCCCGCATGGCGCTCCAATCACGACTTGTCTGGTGATGCGCAGACTACATCACATGTAGTGGTTGGGCTAGGATGGAGCATGGCAAAGAATGATGAGCGGAGACGACTGCTCGCCGACGCAGGCCTGGCAGTTCTCGCTCGCGAAGGCTCGCGCGGACTGACGCATCGCGCGATCGACGATGCAGCAGGCGTCCCCCTCGGGACCGCGTCGAATTACTTTCGCAGCCGCGATGCATTGATCTCCGGCCTCGTCGACCGCATCGGCGAGCGTCTCGGTCCGGAGCCGGCGGTCCTCGAGCGCCTCGCGGCGGAGCCGCCCAGCCGCAGGCTTTTCTCAGACTATCTACGCGATATTGTGCGTCGGCTCACCGCGGAACGGGAGGTCACGCTTGCGCTGTTCGAGCTTCGTCTGGAGAGCACCCGGCGCCCGGCTGTCGCAGCCGTCCTAGGGGAATGGCAGCGGGCCGCCTTTGAGGGCGACGTTGCGTTCAACACCGCGGCGGGGCTTCCCGGCGGCCGTCGCGAAATCGCACTCTTCCACTATGCGGTGGACGGGCTGCTGTTCGACCGGCTCACCAACCCGCTGGACCCGGACACGTCAACCGACGACGTTATCGAAGCGCTCGTCGCAGGGCTCCTGGGCGGCGAAGATTGATCCGGACAAAGCACGGCGATCGGAGATGGCGAATGCACAACGAACCGATTCGGGCCGGGGCAGGCGACCCCGGCCCGTTCTATCACGGTACGAAAGCCGACCTGGCGCCCGGCGACATGCTGGAACCGGGCTACAACTCGAACTACGGAGAGCGGATCAAGGCGAACTATGTCTACCTCACCGCAACCCTGGACGCCGCCACCTGGGGAGCCGAACTCGGAGTGGGTGAGGGACCGGGAAGGATCTACCGGGTAGAGCCCACCGGCCCGATTGAAAATGATCCCAACCTGACAGCCCAGCGGTTCCCGGGAAACCCCACCAGGTCCTACCGCACGAAGGAACCGCTGCGCATCATCGAAGAGGTCCTGGACTGGGAACCGCATGCTCCCGAGGTGCTGCAGCACATGCGGAACCATCTGGCAGAACTCAAGCGGCAAGGCATTGAAGCCATCAACGAGTGAACCCTCGGCCGGCACCCACCCGGCCGGCGCGCTGGTGAGCTTAGCCACCTAAGCTGCGCATCGGCGTCGTGCTTTGCTATTTTTGAGCTCAAGACCTCATTCCTAGGTCTCCGGACGACGGTTCAGTACCCGGTGCGCGACAAGACTGGCCAGAGGAATCAATCGTGGAATGGGTCATTCTCATCCTGTCCGGCGTCCTGGAAGCTGTGTGGGCCACAGCGCTGGGCGCATCCAAAAACTTCCGCAGGCTGTGGCCGTCAGTCATTTTTGTTGCGGCCATGGCATTGAGCATGGCCGGCCTGGCCTATGCCATGACCGCCATACCGGTGGGAACCGCCTACGCGGTCTGGGTTGGCATTGGCGCGGTGCTGACGGCCGCCGTTGCCATGGTCACCGGTGCCGAGAAGGCCTCGCTGATCCGGGTCGCCTTGCTGCTGGGCATCATCGGCTGCGTAGTCGGCCTCAAGGCGATCGGCTAACGGGGGGATCACATGTATTGGATCATTTTGCTGGCCAGCGCCGTGCTTGAAGCCGTATGGGCCACCGCGCTGAGCCTCTCCGACGGGCTGAGCGACCCGCTGCCGACCGCCGTGTTCTTTGTGGCCGTGACGCTGAGCATGCTGGGGCTGGGCTACGCGATGCGCGGCATCCCCATCGGCACCGCGTATGCGGTCTGGACGGGAACGGGGGCGGCACTGACCGTTGGCTACGCCATGGTCTTTGGCGGCGAGCAGGCCAGCGCGCTGAAGGTGCTGTTCCTCGCCGGCATCATCGGCTGCGTCAGCGGCCTGAAGTTGGTAGACGGGAAGCGCACCGAGAAGGCATGAAAAAAGCGCCGGCAGGTAATGGAGAAGTCGGGGGAAATACTCCATACCCGCCGGCGCTTGGACCGGGCACGTCCGGTCCCTCTTTCACTCGCACCGTGATGAGGTGTCTATGACACTACGGCAGGCTTCTGGGTACAGCCCCGGCAGCGGCTGGGAGAAAGCTGGGTTTGTCGGCGAACCGCTGCCGACAGGGGAGTGGGACCAGCGGCAGGAGGCCGTGCCGTCGTGGTAAGACTGTGGTGGCCCCATCCCGCGCCTACCGAGCCTGCCGACCCGACGGCTGCAACGGGCCGATCCCGCCTGACCAAGGAGAGCAAGCATGTCCGACCATCGCCACGGAGAGTACAAGGTCCAGGGCGGCAAACTTGTTGTTGTCGATTTTGACGTGGTGGACCAAAGGATCGTCCGTCCCTCGGTGAGCGGTGACTTCTTCCTGGAACCTGACGAGGCGCTGGCGGACATCAACACGGCGCTGGACGGCATGGGTACTGAAAGCAGCCACACCAGCCTCGCCGCGGCCATCAGCGCGGCGCTGCGGCCCGACGCCCAGCTGTTCGGTTTCTCCGCCGACGCCGTTGCCGTTGCCGTGCGCCGGGCCCTGAACAAGGCCACCGGATGGTTGGACCACCAGTGGCAGGTCATCCCGCCCACTCCGCTGCCCACGCACATGCATGTGGCGATGGACGAGGTGCTGACCCGCCAGGTAGGCGCCGGGAAGCGGCAGCCGACGCTGCGGTTCTGGGAGTGGGAGGCTCCCTCGGTGGTGATCGGCAGTTTCCAGTCGGTGCGCAACGAGGTGGATCCGGATGGGGCGGAACGCCACGGCATCACCGTGGTGCGCCGGATCAGCGGCGGCGGGGCGATGTTCATGGAGCGGGGCAACGCCATCACCTACTCGCTGTACCTGCCGCAGACCTTGGTGGACGGACAGAGCTTCGAGGCCTCCTACGCATACCTCGATGCGTGGGTGATGTCCTCGCTGGAGAAGGTCGGGATCAAGGCGTTCTACCAGCCGCTCAACGACATTGCCACGCCGGAGGGCAAGATCGGCGGCGCCGCACAGAAGCGGTTGGCCAACGGCGGGATGCTCCACCATGTGACCATGTCCTACGACATCGACGCGGACAAGATGACTGACGTGCTGCGGATAGGCAAGGAGAAAATCTCCGATAAGGGCATCAGCAGCGCCAAGAAGCGCGTCGACCCGCTGCGGCGGCAGACCGGCCTGAGCCGGGAAGAGATCATCGCCGTCATGATCCGGACGTTCAAGGACCGGTACGCCGCGGTGGACAGCGGGTTCTCGGACGAGGAGCTGGCCATGGCCCGCGAACTCGTTCAGACCAAGTTCGGCACGGACGAGTGGCTGCACCGCGTGCCGTAGTAGGGGCCGATAGCGCGGCCGGTAGTAGGGCCGCAGATCGGCGCTCAGCGTGCCTTCCTGGCCACCACTGCGTGCGCCACCGCGGGCGAAATGACGGATTGGACGCATTGATAGCCCAGGGCGGTGGCATCGAGATTCTCGAAAAGGCGCACGCCGCTGCCCAGCAGGACCGGAACGATGGCCAGATGCAGCTCGTCCACTAGACCGGCGCGCAAGTACTGGTTGACCGTGGCCGCTCCGCCGCCGAGCCGGATGTCCTGCCCGTGGGAGGCAGCAATGGCTTGCCGCAACGCTGACTCAATCCCGTCGTCGACAAAATGGAAGACGGTCCCGCCGGCCATGCTGATCGGCGGCTGTGCGTGATGGGTCAGCACAAAGACCGGGTGGTGAAAGGGCGGGTCATCACCCCACCAGCCCTTCCACTCCGGGTGCTCCTGGTTAGGCCGCGGCGGCCCGAACATGTTCCGTCCCATGATGGTGGCGCCGATGCCGCGCTCGCCGGCGAGGAGAAAATCAGTGTCGGGCCCGGTTGTACCGCCGGATTCGCCGATCATCCGTTCGCCGGCCTCGGTCTGGAACATCCACTCGTGCAGCTGTTCGCCGCCCGCACCCAGCGGGTCTGCGAGGGACTGGTGGGGGCCGGCGGCGTAGCCGTCCAGGGAGACGGCGAAATTGTGGACGCGCAGCTTGGGCATCGATCCTCCTGCCACTGAAGCCCGGCGCACCAAGCGGGACCGTGCCCACGGGAGTTGACAGTGTAGTGCACCGTACGAGTGCCGGGAACTACCGGGCTGTCGCTGTCGGCTTAGCCGCGGCTCTCCGCCGTGGCAGCTATCTGCTGGGCACGAAGTGCCCGGAGCAAGTGGTCGCGCTGTTCGATGACGATGCGGCGCAGCGCGGCGGGTGCGTCGCCGTTGCCGTCCAGCCAGGCATCGGTCAGGACGACGGCGGGGTGCTCGGTGGGGGCCTGGCCGGCCGCCAGGTCCTGGCCGCCGGGGTAGAGCCCGCGGACCAGCCGAGCCGCGATCTCGATGCTCTTGGTCGACCAGATCGTGACGAGTTCCGCGAAGTAGGGCTCTACGTACGCGTTGAGCAGATCGTGCGGACCTTGGCAGAAGCCGTCGATCGTGGCGTCCAAGAGCTGGTTCGATAGCGAATCGGTGTGCACAGCGGTGCGCCAAGCTTCGGCTTTGACCGCCGGATCCGGCCGGGCCGTCAGCGCGGCCAGGTGGCCGGCCCGTGCAGCGACCGTCCGGTCACCCTCCAGCGCCGCATCGAGTTCGGCCACGGCGGCGTGGCCGGTGGCAGCCAGCGCTTGCCAGAACCGCCAGCGCAGGTCCGTGTCCACGGCCAGCCCGTCCATCACGACCTCTCCCAGCACCACGTCCCGCAGGAAGGTGGCCTGGCTGTCCGCGGCACGGGCCACCGCGGCCAGCGACCTCGCCCAGGACAGCTGCTGGTCGCTGCCCGGGTCCGCGGACTCCATCTGCCGCCGCGCGGCGGCGACGAAAGCTTCTTGGAGCGCCTGCCGGCGGCCCGCCGGTGCGTACCGGTCCATGGCCGTCTTCGCGCAATCCAACACCACCTGCAGCACACTGTTCTCGGTCTCGGCCGGGACAAACCGTTGCACGGCCTCCACATACTCCGCGGCCGGGAGCAGCCCGTCGCGCGTCATGTTCCAGAGGCTGGACCAGCACAGGGCGCGGGCCAGCGGATCGGCGAGACGGTCCAGCGAAGACAGCACCGTCTGCAGTGAACGCTGGTCGAAGACCACCTTGGCGTAGGTCAGGTCGTCGTCGTTGAGCAGCAGCAGTGCCGGCTGCTCCCTGCCGGCCAGTTGCGGCAGGTCGGTGCGGGGACCGGCCACATCCAGCTCCAGCTGGTCTGTCCGGAGCAGCCGGCCGGAGGCGTCGGGGTTGTAGAAGCCCAGCCGCAAGCGGTGCGGGCGGTGCGCCGGTTCGTCCGTTACCGGATCCACCGCATCCTGGACGATCGCCGCAGCGGCGATCGCCCCGCCGTCGTGCCTCAGGTCCAAGGCCAGGGTGGAGATGCCAGCGGTCTGCAGCCACTGATGCGCCCAGTGTTCCATATCCCGGCCGGAGGCCGCGCTCAGCGCGGTGAGGAAATCGGCCAGCGACGTGTTGCCGTAGGCATGTTCGCGGAAGTAGCGGCGGGAGGCGCCAATGAATGAGTCGAAGCCGGCGTACGCCACCAGCTGCTTGAGCACCGAGGCGCCCTTGGCGTAGGTGATGCCGTCGAAGTTCTGCTTGGCGGCCTCCAGATCGCGGATGTCGGCGACGATCGGGTGGGTGGTGGGGAGCTGGTCCTGCACATACGCCCAGCCCTTGCGCCGGTTGGCGAAGGTGATCCACGCATTGCTCCACTGGGTGGCCTCGGCCGAGGCGAGGGCGCCCATGTAGTCGGCGAACGACTCTTTCAGCCAGAGATCGTCCCACCACTTCATGGTGACCAGGTCACCGAACCACATGTGCGCCATCTCGTGCAGGATGGTGTTGGCCCGGGCCTGGTACTGCGCATCGGTGGCGCGGGAGGAGAAAACGTAGGCCTCGGTGAAGGTGACCAGGCCGGGATTCTCCATCGCGCCGAGGTTGTACTCGGGGACGAACGCTTGCTCGTACTTGCCGAACGGATACGGGTAGTCGAAGAGCTCGTGGAAGAAATCGAGGCCGGCCTTGGTTACGGCGAAGATCTGCTCCGCGTCGAAGGAGTCGGCCAGCGAGGCACGGCAGTAGGCCCCGAGCGGCACCTGCAGTCCGCCGCCGTCGGGCAGCGGGCGGTGCCAACTGTCCGTCGCGGCGTGGTACGGCCCGGCCAGGACGGTGGTGATGTAGGTGGAGATGCGCCGGGTCGGGTGGAAGCGGCGGACCGAGTGCCCGGGCGTGGAAGCCATCGGCTCCGTCGAAGCCACGGCGGCGTTCGAGGCGACGGTCCAACCGTCCGGCGCGGCAACATGGAAGGTGAAGGAAGCCTTCAAATCGGGCTGTTCGAAGTTGGCGAACACCCGCCGGGCATCGGCCGGTTCGTACTGGGTGTAGAGGTAGGTGTTCCCATCGGCAGGATCCACGAACCGGTGCAGGCCTTCGCCGCTGCTGCTATACAGCGCGGTGCCGGTAATGATGGCCTGGTTCTGTGCTTCCAGTCCGGGCAGCAGGATGCGTGAGCCGTCCACCACCTCGGCCGGCTCCAGCGGGCTCCCGTTGAGCAGCACGGAGTGGACGCCGCCGTGGATGAAGTCGGCGAACACGGTTGAGCCGGGTTCGCTGCAGCTGAAGGTAATGACGGTTTTGGAGATGAAGCCGGGTTCGTCCCGGTCCTCGGCGCCGCGCAGGTCCAGCGAGACCTCATAGCTCTCCACCCGCAGGATGGCTGACCGGGCCGCGGCTTCGTCGCGGCTGAGGTTCTGGTTCGTCATCCGGCCCATTTAACCATGCGGCGGACGGCTGGCCGGGGAAGTTGGAGCGCGTCAGCCGCCGGCCATGGCCAGCCAGGCAGCGCCGAGGCCCAGCCCGGCGATCAGCAGCCAGGACAGCAGCGCGGTGGAGATGGCCGGCAGCGAGGAACGGAGCAGTTCCCGGAGCCGGACGGCTGACCCCAGCCCGAACAAGGCTGCGGCCAGCATGATCTCCTGCACGAGGGCGGTTCCGTCCAGCACGGGCTGCGGCAGCCATCCCGTGCTGCGCAGCAGCACCAGGGCCAGGAAGCCGAGGATGAACAGCGGCACCACCGGCGGTTGTTTGGTCGCCGGGCCCGCCTCCCCGACACGGGGCGCCTTGGCCGTGCGGCGCCGGTGTACCGCCACGGCGGCCGCCAGCGGCGCGAGCATCACCACGCGCGCCAGCTTCACCACGACGGCGATGGTCAGCGCTGCCGTGCCGGCGCTTTGCGCCGTGGCCACCACCTGTCCAACATCGTGCACGGAGGCACCCGTCCAGAAGCCGAAGACCTCGGCCGGCATGCCGGTGAGGGCCATCACCGCAGGCAGCACCCCGATGGCCAAGGTGCCGCACAGCGTGACCAGCGCGACGGGCATCAGGCTGTCCTGCGCGCGGCTGCCGCGGGCGGCGGCGATGGCGCCGATGGCCGAGGCACCGCAGATCGCGAAGCCGGCGGCCAACAGCACCGGTTGGTCGCCGGCTAGGCGGTGCCAACGCGCCAGCAGGTAGGTTCCGGCAAACGCGAGCAGCAGCACCAGCACCACCAGCACCAGCGCGAACCAGCCCAGCTCTGCCAGATCAGACAGGGCCAGCCGGGCACCGAGCAGCACGATCCCAGCGCGCATCAGCGTCCGGCCGCAGAAGACGAGGCCGGGCTGTCCCGTGCCGCCGGTCCATGCGGCCGTCGGCGGCACATTGGCGGCCACAATCCCCAGGACGACGGCGAAGGTCATCACCGGAACCGTGGGCACCAGCCAGTGCAGACCAAAAGAGGCAAGCACGGCCGTTGCCGCCAGGAAGAGTCCCGGCCCGGCGCGGCGGATCCAGCGTTCGGCGCGGGACCGCGGGGCGGCCGCCTCCGGCGGAATCCGGACCCTCCCGCTGTCCGGTGACTGGCGGGCGGTCACAAGGCTGTGGTGTTGTGGCGCAAACTACAAGCCTGCAGGTTTGTGGGCGGCTTCGACGTCGGTCCTTGCGGTGAGCAATACACGCTCATCTTTGCTCAGCACCGTCAAACCGGATTCGGTGACCGTGAAGCCCCGCGCACGGTCCAGCTCCGGGTCCACCCCGATGGTGGCCCCGGCCGGGATGTGCACGTTTTTGTCCACGATGGCTTTCCGCACCACGGCGCCTTCGCCCACGGTCACATTGTCCATCAGGACGCTGCCGTGGACCTGGGCGGCCTCGGCAACGAAAACGTCGGTTGCCAGCACGGATTCGGTGACCTCTGCCCCGGAAACAACCACGCCCTGGCTCAGCAGGGAGTCATGGGCCGTACCCGCGGTGCCGCTCATGCCGCGGACCAGCTTCGCCGGGGGCGAGACGGACTGCCTGGTGTAGATCGGCCACTGCAGGTTGTACAGGTTGAAAGCCGGCATTGGACTGATTAGGTCCATGTGCGCCTCATAGTAGGAATCCAATGTCCCGACGTCGCGCCAGTACTGCTGGTCCGCCCCGGTGGAGCCCGGAATGATGTTGGCGGTGAAATCGTAGACCGCAGCCTCGCCGCGTTCCACGAAGTAGGGGATGATGTCGCCGCCCATGTCATGGTCGGTATCCAGCCGCTCGGCGTCGGCCTCCAGCGCCTGCAGCAGGGCATCGGTGTTGAAGACGTAGTTACCCATCGAGGCCAGGAAGCTGTCTGGATCATCGGCCAGGCCCGCAGTGGTGGCCGGCTTTTCGACGAACGCACGGATTTTGGTGGGTGCATCGGGTTCCGACTCGATGACACCGAACTGGTTGGCCAGCGCGAGCGGCTGGCGTACCGCGGCCACGCTGGCGGCCGCGCCGGAAGCAATGTGTTCCTCCACCATCTGGGAGAAGTCCATCCGGTAGACGTGGTCCGCGCCGACCACGACGACGATGTCCGGCCTGGCGTCGTGGATCAGGTTCAGGGACTGATAGATCGCATTGGCGCTGCCCAGGAACCAGCTTTTGCCGCGCCGTTGCTGCGCCGGGACCGAGGCCACGTAGTTGCCGAGTTGAGCGGCCATCCGCCAGGTTTCCGAAATGTGACGGTCCAGGCTGTGCGATTTGTACTGCGTTAGCACCACGATCTGCCGGTAGCCGGAATTCACCAGATTGGACAATGCAAAGTCGATCAGCCGGTAGCTGCCGGCAAACGGCACCGCCGGTTTGGCCCGGTCCGCAGTGAGCGGCATGAGCCGCTTTCCCTCGCCGCCAGCGAGTACAACGGCCAGCACCTTCTTCTGTGCCATGATGTTCCCCCTTCACAGTAGCCCCGGCCGTTGAGGGCCGAAACGTGACATCCCCCTCCATCCTCACACTAGAGGAAGCCCCCGGCGTGCACTACGTTAGGTTTCGTGCGCGTAGATATTGTGACAAAAGAATTCCCACCGGAGATCTACGGCGGGGCCGGTGTGCATGTGGCCGAACTCAGCCGGGTGCTGGCCGGACGGCTGGACTTGCACGTGCATGCCTTCGGGGCTGAGCGACCGACCGACTTCCATGGCGCAACGGTCAGCAGTTATCCGGTTCCGGCCGGGCTCACCCAGGCCAACCCGGCCGTGCAGACCCTCGGCGTGGACTTGCAGATGCTGGATGGCTTCGCCGGTGCTGAGCTGATCCATTCACACACGTGGTACGCCAACATGGCAGGGCATCTGGGCTCGTTGCTGCACGATGTCCCGCACGTGTTGAGCGCTCATTCGCTGGAGCCGTTGCGCCCGTGGAAGGCCGAACAGTTGGGCGGTGGCTACCGCCTCTCCTCCTGGGCAGAGCGCACCGCCTACGAAGCGGCGGCCGCCGTCATTGCAGTGTCGGCCGGGATGCGCAAGGACATCCTGCGCTGTTACCCGGAGGTGGATCCCGGCCGGGTGCAGGTGGTCCACAACGGCGTGGACGTGCAGCAATGGAAACCCGATCATAACGACGACGCCGTGCGCGCCTTGGGTATCGATCCGGACCGGCCCAGCGTGGTCTTCGTGGGGCGGATCACCCGGCAGAAGGGCGTGCCGTACCTGCTGCGGGCTGCCGCGCTGCTGCCGCCGGAGGTGCAGCTGGTGCTCTGCGCCGGCGCCGCCGATACCCCCGAACTGGCGGCCGCGGTCAACGCCCTGATCTCCGGCCTGCGCGAAACCCGCGACGGCGTCGTGGTGATCGAGCGGATGCTCCCGCGCGCCGAACTGATCCAGGTGCTCAGCCACGCGACCGTCTTCGCCTGCCCGTCCATCTACGAGCCGCTGGGCATTGTGAACCTTGAGGCGATGGCCTGCGGCGCGCCGGTAGTGGCCAGCGCCACAGGCGGCATCCCCGAGGTGGTCGACGACGGCGTCACCGGCGCCCTGGTCCCCCTGGAACAGGTGGCCGACGGGACGGGAACCCCGCTGGACG
The DNA here is from genome assembly GCF_053607305.1 of Arthrobacter sp. NPDC055138. Classification (NCBI taxonomy): domain Bacteria; kingdom Bacillati; phylum Actinomycetota; class Actinomycetes; order Micrococcales; family Micrococcaceae; genus Arthrobacter; species Arthrobacter sp. NPDC055138. Next base: position 317,000 of record NZ_JBSGTH010000002.1, on the reverse strand, counting down.
AGGAACAGTTCGTGCGCGACTTCGCCGCCGCGCTGAACCGTACGCTGGCCGACCCGGCCGCGGCCCGCCGACAGGGTGAGGCCGGCCGCCGGCGCGCCGAGGAACACTTCTCTTGGGACTCGATCGCCGAGAAGACCGTGGAGGTCTACCGCAGCGTGCTGGGCTGAGGGAAGCGGCGCACGTACCGCCGCTGCCAGGGAGTCTCCACGGCGCCCGGCCGGTAGCGCGCCCTGACGTATTCGACGGCGTCGGCCGGCGGGACGCCGTCCAGGATGGCCATGCAGGCCAAGGCCGTCCCGGTCCTGCCGCGTCCGCCGAAACAGGCCACCTCCACCCGCTCATCTTCGGCCCTCAGCCACGCCTCGCGGAAGGCGGCCGCGGCGTCGTGGAAATCATCGGGCAGCCGGAGATCGCGCCAGCGCACCCAGCGCTGTTCCCAATCGGTGGGCAGCGGTGCGCCGTGCTTCAGGTAGAGGGCGAACTCCGGAGCCGGCCCCGGGGGCATCGCCTTGAGCAGGGCCCGGCCACGCACCAGCCGCCCCGACGGCAGCCGCAGCACGCCCGGAAGTGCGGGATCCCACGGCGTTCCCATGGCAGAACTTTAGTCCGCCGGCGGCGCGTGCGGGAGCGGCCAAGCCCCGCCATTGCCGTCCATCCCGCGGCACGGCTGCCGGGTATCAAGAAAGCGTTAAGACTGTGCGCAACCGGCGTCATCGCGTTTACCGTTACAACCGGTCCATAGCTGGGCCACGTTGAAAGGTTCCGTTCGATGACCACCTTGAGTCTGCCTCCGTTCGATCCATCAGCCCCACGGGCACCCATCGGGGTGCGGCTGCGTGGGTGGATGCTGCACGACCTGCCTGCCACCGGAGTGAAGCAGGGCCCGCATGGGACCCTGGACGCGCAAGAGCACCGTCACCCTTGGTGGAAGGTGATGTGTTTGACCGGTGTGGATTACTTTTCCACCTTGGGCTATCAGCCGGCTATCGCGGCGCTGGCAGCCGGTGTACTGTCGCCGCTGGCCACCCTGCTGGTGGTGCTGGTAACGCTGTGCGGGGCACTGCCCGTCTACCGCAGGGTGGCAGAGGAGAGCCCTCACGGCTCCGGCTCGATTGCCATGCTGGAACGGCTGTTGCCCCGCTGGCGAGGGAAGCTTCTGGTGCTGGCGTTGCTCGGGTTCGTTGCGACAGATTTCATGATCACCATGACGCTCTCGGCCGCTGATGCGACCGCCCACCTGATCGAGAATCCCTTGCTGCCGCATTGGCTGGAAGGCCAGAATGTGGCCATCACGCTGGTTCTCCTGGGTGCCTTGACCGCGGTGTTCCTGCGCGGGTTCCACGAGGCCATCGGGGTTGCCGTCGCAGTGGTCGCCGTCTATCTAGCGCTGAACGCGGTGCTGGTAGTGGTTTGCCTGGTTGACGTGTTGGCGCACCCGCTGGTGGTGGGGGACTGGTGGCAGGCATTGACGTCGTCGAACGGAAATCCGCTTCTGGTTATCGCCGTCGTTCTGTTGGTGTTCCCCAAACTTGCTCTGGGTCTGTCCGGCTTCGAGACCGGTGTGGCGGTCATGCCGCAGATTCGCGGCAACCCAGAGGACGCCGCAGACCGCCCGGCGGGCAGGATCCGCGGAACCCAGCGGCTGCTGACCGTGGCGGCGCTCATCATGAGCGGCTTCCTGATCTCCAGCAGTTTTGTTTCCATACTGCTGATTCCGGCGCAGGAGTTCCAGCCCGGGGGAGCCGCAAACGGGCGGGCCTTGGCCTACCTGGCACATGAGTTTTTGGGCCAGGGGTTTGGGTCGCTGTACGACGCCAGCACCATCACCATTTTGTGGTTCGCGGGCGCGTCGGCGATGGCCGGCCTGCTCAATGTAGTGCCACGGTACCTGCCGCGCTACGGCATGGCGCCCGGCTGGACGAAAGCCTCCCGCCCGCTGGTGCTGGTGTTTTGCGCCATCGCTTTCCTGGTCACGGTGGTCTTTGATGCCGACGTCGATGCGCAGGGCGGCGCCTATGCCACCGGGGTGCTGGTCCTCATCACTTCCGCAGCCGCGGCAGTCACGCTCTCGGCCCGGTCTCGTGGTCAGCGACGGCTCGCCTGGGGTTTCGGAATAGTCACGGCGGCTTTCGTCTACACCACGGCTGCGAACATCGTGGAGCGGCCCGAAGGTATCCGCATCGCGTCACTGTTCATTCTGGGCATCGTTGTCATTTCGTTCATCTCGCGGACCAGACGCTCGTTCGAACTGCATGCAACGCACGTCCATTTCGACGAACGTGCGGTGGAGTTGATCGCACAGTCCGACACCGGGCCGCTCTTGTTCATCGCGCACGAACCCAAACGACTGGATGCGGAGGCCTACCGCAAGAAGCTGGCAGCCGCCCGCGTGGTGAATAACCTGCCGGCCGACGAGGTACCCCTGTTCCTGGAAGTCATCGTCGATGACTCATCCGACTTCGAGACGGAATTGGAGGTGCACGGGGTGAGCCGCCACGGGTATGACATTCTGGAAGTCCATGGTCCCGTGGTACCCAACACGATAGCTTCGGTGTTGCTTCACATCCGCGACATTACCGGGCTGATGCCCCACGTCTACTTCCGCTGGACGGAGGGCAACCCGATCAGCAACCTCCTGCGTTTCCTGGTCTTCGGCGAAGGGGAAATCGCCCCGGTCACCCGGGAAATCCTGCGTGAAGCCGAGCCGGATGTGACCAACCGGCCCTGGGTGCATGTGGGCTAACCGCCGCCGGCGGACCGGTGCCGCCCCGCCCGCCGGAATGGTTCAGGGATCAAATCGGTAACCGAGCCCGGGCTCGGTGATCAGATGCTTCGGGCGGGCCGGGTCAGCTTCCAGCTTCCGGCGCAGCTGGGCGATGTACACCCGCAGATACTGGGTCTCCTTCACATATGCCGGTCCCCACACATGCTCCAGCACCTGCCGATGCGGTACCAGCCTGCCGGGTTGGCGGGTGAGCACCTCAAGGATCTTCCATTCCGTCGGAGTGAGTTTGACGGCGCTGCCCTGCTTCTCCGCCCGGCGGGCAGCAAAATTGAGCGCAAAGCCGGCGGCCTCCACGATGTCCTCCTGGGTGTCGGCCTGGCCGCGGCGCAGCAGTGCCCGCAAGCGGGCGAGCAGTTCGTCCAGCCCAAACGGTTTGGTTACATAATCATCGGCCCCCGCATCCAGGGCGCTGACCTTTTGCGCGGAGGCATGGCGCGCGGACAAGACCAGGATTGGGGTCTGGCCGCCGGTCCGGACACGGCGTATGATCTCGACCCCGTCCATGTCCGGCAGCCCGAGGTCGAGCACCAGGGCGTCGACCGGCCCTTCGGCCAACGTTGCCAGAGCGCTGCTGCCCGTCGGCGCGGCGATCACGGTGTACCCGTTCGCCCGCAGCGTCAGCTGCAGTGCCCGCAACAAGCGGCGCTCGTCTTCTACGACCAGGATGGTGGTCACCGGTCGTCCTGCCGAAGGCCCGTGGACTCGGAGCCCGCGCTGGATGGTGCACGGGGAGCGGCCAAGGGCAGCCGCAGCACCATCGTCAGTCCTCCGCCAGGCGTGCGCTCAGCGTTGAGGGTTCCGCCCATCGCCTCCGTCAATCCGCGGGCGACTGCAAGGCCCAACCCGACGCCGGCGTCTTCCCCAGAGTCGGTCATCCGCTGAAAGGGTTTGAACATTTCTTCCAGATCATGGGGCAGCGGAGAGATCCCGGCGTCGATAATCCGCAGCTCACCATGCACCCGGCTTCCTGTTGAAGGCGGTTCCCCTGCCTGCAGCATGACGGTCGAGGGGTGAGCGTGGCGGGCCGCATTTTCGACCAAGTTCGCGATCACCCGCTCCAGCAGCCCGGGGTCGGCTTCCACCGGAGCGCAATCGTCGGGAATCTGGAAGGTCACCGATCCGGGCGGCACGCTGCGCAGGGCTTCTGGAAGCACGTCTTCCCAGTGAACCGGCCCGAGCAAGGGCCCGACGGATCGACTGCTGATGCGGGACATGTCCAACAGGTTCTCCACCAGCAACTCCAATTGGTCGGCGTAGGCATCGGTAGTCTGCAGGAGCTCACGCTGCTCCTCGGTGCTGAACGAACCACCCTGTTGCAGCAGGCTGCTGACCGAGAATTTGATGCCGGCCAGCGGAGTGCGCAAATCATGGCTGACTGCTTGAAGGATTGAACCGCGCATCAAGTTGTCTTGGGCCAGGCGCTCGTTCTCGAGCCGGCTGATCATTAATTGCTGGCGGGCACGCAAAGCTGTGGCCTGCGCTGCGAAGGCCTTCAACAGCTGACTCTCAGCCGCCGCTAGGTGGGGACCGAGCAAGGCCATCACGGTGTTGTCGTCCACTCGTTCGACGGTGTCGGCAGTGTCCGGAGACGCCAGCTGCTGCCCGACACCGGCGAGCAGGACCCAGCCGGACTCATCAGCGGTGTTCAGTCCGCTGCCGGTGGGCCGCACGAACAAGGCCGCCGCATCGGCGTTGAACACCTGCCGGGCTTGTTCCAACAAGCTCCGCAGGGGGTCCTCCGTGGCGATTGCCACCCGGGTCAGCTCATTCAACGCTGTAGCTTCGGCGCCGGCCCGGCGCGCCCGTGCGGCCCGACGGGCAGATACGTCCACGACCCAGGCCACGGCCCCGGCCACAGCAACAAAACACACCAGGGCCACGGCCATGGCGGTGTCATGGATCAGCAGCTGACCGGTGGGTTCGGTCATGAAGTAGTTCAGGAGCAGGCTGCTCCAGAAAGCGGCCAAGAGGGCAGGCCAGATCCCGCCCACCAGTGCCACACCAACGGCTCCGGTGAGCTGGACCAACGACGCGGTGGTCAGATTGGCGTGCCACACCTGCAGCAGCAGAAGTTGTAAGCCGGCCGGCAGCACCACGGCCAGCACCAAGCCGGCCAACACCCTCCGGGCACTCAGTGACCGAGGAGACGGCCAGCCACGAACTCCCGCGTGCACCTTGGACATGCCCTAGTCATACCACTGCATCGCCCGGCAACGTTCAGCGCAGGACGATGTCCACCGGGCGGGCGAGCGAACGGCCGCGTTCCAGGATGCCGGAGCGGTTGGCGGATTCGTCGCGCAGGACTTCCGTGACGGAGCCGAGGAAGCGGGCCAAGTCCACCTTGTCCTCGGGAGCCGCCAACAGCAGCTGGAAGCCGAACTCGTGGAGCGCGTTGATGCTGGCCTCGGCGAAGGCCAGCGACGATTTCACGAACGCCTCGTCCATCATGACCGTGCCGAAGGTGCTAAAGCCCTGTCCGGCGATGCCAAGTTGGTAGGCCAGCGCCGAGGCCATGATGAACGCGGTGAAGCGCTGGCCCTCGCCGCCGGACATCAGGCTGGCCTGCAGGTTGGTGTACGCGCGGCCGTCCGCCAGCAGGTTGGTGCAGGTGATGTCCACGTGCGACCGCACGTCCAGGACCTCGGCACGCCAGCGGCGGTCGTCCTCCGAAGCCAGCCGCTCCACGATGCGGTCCAGGGCCAGGTAGCGTGCGTCCATGTCATCGCCGGTCTGCCGCCGGCCCATCACCGGCAGTGCGTTCTTCAGGTCGGTCCGGAACTTGTGCGAAGCATCCGGAACGGCGTTGGTAATCTCGATCTGCAGGTGGCTGTCCGCGTGGTAATGGACCCGCTGCAGGATCTGGTTCAGCGGCTGCAGCCGGGACGCTATGCTGCGGCGTTCTTCATCCAGCAACTGGAGCAGGTCGCTGAAGCGTTCGTAGGTGCGGTTGTTGAAGTACTCGCGGAACTCCGCCTCCCGCTGCGGCAGGCCTTCGCCCACAATGTCGTGGTAGCGGGCCTCGTAGTCGGCGGCCGCGTCCAGCGAGGTGCCGTAGTCCGACCCCCACTGCCGGTTGTAGGCCTCAAAGATCTTCACCAGTTGGTTGCCGGCCTCCAGCGTGGCCCTTTCCAGCGTGCCGCGGGAGCTCAGCAGCTCGCGCTCCACGTTGGTACAGATATCGCTGAGGAATTCCAGATCGGTCACTTCGCCATGCGGGGCAAACAAGGCGTCAAGTTCGGATGCCAGTTCCCCGGTCAGCTGGCCGGCGGGTTCGCCGTCCCCGGCCAGGCCGTCGCGGCGGTGCCGCGCGGCAGCCAGCCCGGCGGCCAACCGGGCCGCTTCGCCCTTGAGCACGCCGATCTTCTCGGTTGCAGCGGTGAGGTCCAGTTCGGCCGTTTCCAGTTCAAAGCGCAGCTGTTCCAGGTCCGTGTTGGCATCCCTGGCCTGCTCCAAGCGCTCAACCGCCGCCGCCACCACCGCGGCGTGTGCGTCGGTGGAGATCTCCTCCCAGCTCCGGGTGTCCGCAGCCACCGTCTTGGCGGCGGCCAGCCGCCGGCCCAGGTCCTGCTGTTCCCGGGCGCGTTCGGCGGACTCCGAATCGGCCGTGCCGTAGATGTCCCGCAGTTCCAGCAACCGGGTGGCCAGTGCTGCGATCTTGTCCTGGTTGTCGAAGCCCAGCAGATGGTCGGAGGCCCCGGTGTGCCGGTCGTCCTTCTCGGTGGTGCTGCTGCTGCGCTTGACTGCGCCGCCCAACGTCACGCCGCGGGGGACCCCGGACAACTGCTCGGGCTCCTCGACGCAGACGTAGTCGTAATGCGCCGTGATCTTGCGCCGGACCCACTGGCCCATCGCGGTGTCCTTGGTAACCAGCTTGGTGACCAGGTCGTCCGGGTCGGCTTCGGCCTTGCCGTCCAGCGGAGCACTGATATCGATGATCCGCAGGAAGCCGCGGATGTTGTGCTCGTTCAGATACAGGGTGACGGCATTCATCCGCTCACCCGGCACCAGCAGCGCTGAAGCGAGGGAGCGCAGCGCGCGTTCGGCTGCCGGCCGCCAGCGGGCTTCGGACGGGGCAAGATCGATCAGCTCGCCGGCAAAGGGCAGTTCCTCTTCCGCGATCCCGGTCGCGGCGCAGATCTGCCGGCGGCGTTCCAGGCTCTCCGGGCGGATGTTGCTGGTGCGGCGGCGGAAGGACTCGATTTCCTGCTCCAGCGACCGGATCTGTCCCTTGAGGCTCCAGGCCTCGCCTTGCGCGTCGTTGCTGCGTTCGCGGACGGCCTCGGCCTCGGTGAGCAGCTCCTTGACCAGCACCGCGGCGCGGTTGCGCGCTGCCGCCAGTCCGCCGGGACTGAAGTCGGCGTCCAGGCCGGCGGCCTCGGCTTCGGCCCGGAAGGAATCCTCCACCGCCTGGCGGGCCCGCAGCTCGGACTGCGCCGCGGCAACTTCCCGCTCCAAGGTTTCGACCGCGGCGCCGCCTTCGCTGCCGTAGCGCGCGGTCAGCTGTGCCGTCTGCTGCTTGAGCCCGGCGCGTGCAGCTTCCGTCGCCGCCAGCTCCTGTGCCGCGCTGGCCGCCTCGGCGTCCAGCAGCTCGATCTGCCGGTCTTGGCAGTCCAGTGCCAGGCGGCGCCGGTAGAGCGGCAGGGCGACGTCGGCCAAAAGGATACTGCGGTCCAGCTGCGACTGCGTCTGGCGGAGCTGTTCGTGTAGCCGGGGCACGGGTGCCAGCAGGTCCCGTTGCTGCCGGACGCGTTCCAGCTGCCGCCGGATGCTGCGCAGGTGGCTGAAGTCCTGCACAGCTTCTTCGGCTGCGGCCAGCGTCCGCGGCGTATCCAGCACATGGTTGCGGAAGAAATCGTTGACGGTTCCGCCCAGCCCCTTGCCGGTCTGCAGCGTGCGCAGCAGGCCGAAGGCTTTCTCCTGGTCGATGCCCAGTGCCTGCCGGAAACGTTCCGCAAAGGCCTTGTGCGAATCGAAGACCTGGCTGCCCGGCAGCATTGTCTCCAGCGATGTCTTGCTGAAGCGGCCAGCCATGCCGGACTCCAGCCGGGGGATGTCCAGCGGCTTGTTGTGCAGGACGTAGAAGCGGCCCACGTTGTGTTCGGTGCCGTTCGCCGGGAGGTCCAGCATCACGGCGAGGCTGGTGGTCTGGCCCAGGGCATTGTCGAAGGTCAGGCAGACCGCCGACCAGATGGCGCCGGGGCGCTGGTAGAACGTGGCGGTCTGGGAATCATCGCCGTCGGCCGGCGTGGCACCCAGCCTGCCGCGCATGTAGCTGAACGCGGTGCGCCGTTCCTCGGACGCTTGGCCGGAGTTGGTCTGCGCCGCCTCGTTCATCCTGGGACGGGCGTCCAACACCTGCAGCATGCCGTCGAAGATGGTCGACTTGCCCACGCCGGAGCCGCCGGTCAACAGCGTGCCGGCGCGGTCCACCCGGATGGTGTGGGCGCCGTCGAAGGTGCCCCAGTTGACCAGCTGCACGGACGTGAGCCGGTGCTGGCCCGGGTTGAGCAGCCCGTCCATCGGCAGGATTGTCTCAATGCTCATGCTCAGGCCTCCCCGCCGTCGAAAGCCAACTGGTCCGTTTCCGGCGGCCCGTCCGCCGGTAGGGCATCGCCGGCCAGCGAGCCGATCACCGCAGGGATGTCGCCGATGTTCTCGAAGGGCAGGGCCAGCGGCAGTGCCGGCGAGATGATCCACACATCCGGAAGCTCGGTTGCCTGCAACAGCCGGCGCTCGTTGGCCAGCTTGCGGATGGAGGCGTCGGCTAGATCCTCCACGTGCTTGGCATCGCGCTGTTCCGGATCCACGTAGTCCTGCAGCACATCGATGACGTCGGTGCGGCTGATCAGCGGCTCGGTTCCGGTGCCGGCGTGCCGGTCCTGGACCAGGCGCATGCGCAGCAGCAGCAGCGTCTCTTCCCGGGTCATGTCCCGCTGCCGTTGCAGGGCGGTGGTGTGCGGCTCGGCCATCGGGACAGGGCGGAGCATGGCGACCTTGCGGTCGTCATCGATGACCAGTTGCAGGAACAGGTCGCTGAGCCGGGAAGCGAGGATCCGCCGGTGTTCCACCACGGTGTCGTAGACCCGGTCGGTGGAATTGGCGTCCAGGTACGGGCCGCGCAGCAGCCTGACCAGGGCCTGGCGCAGCTTCAGCGGCAGGGTGCCGGTGTCGCCGTCGAACAATTCGGGACCGTCCCGGACCTCGTCCCGGGCAGGTGCTTCGCGTTCGTCCGGTTCTTCCAGCCCGGTTTCTTCGTCCAGACCTGCGCGGTCGTCCAGCACTGCCCGGTCGTCACGCCCCTGTTCTCGAAGCTCCGCCGCCTCGTGTAGCGCGACGCCGTCGTCCGGAGCTCCGTCGGGTTCAACGCGGACCTCGGTCATCTCGTTCATGAATCTGCAGCTTTCGTGAAGGTAACGGCGGGCAGCACCGCGGTGCGTTCGCTGCCGTCGATCTGGATCAGGGTCACGGTGTCGGTTGCATCGGCGTCCAGCGTGGCACCGGAATTCAAGGCATGCTGGAGCAGCCAACGCAGGCTGTTCAGGTGCCGGTGCTGCGGTTCCAACTGGGCGTAGACCGCGGACAACGGAGCCGGCCCGCGGGCCTCCACGGCGGTGCGGACGGTGTGGGAGAGGACCGCCTCGTCCGCCTGCGGCGTGCGGACCGCACGGTGGATGTCTGCCTCGGTGAACGCCGGCGGCGGCGGCAGCTTGGCCGGTGCCTGGTGGTCCTGCGGGTCGTAAAGCCGGACCATGCTCACCGATTCAAAGCCGGAGCCGAAGAGTTCGGGCGCGGGGATCACCGCGCGGCGGCCCGGCAGGCTGCGCCGGGACTTGAGGATGGCGGCCTCGGCGGCTCGGACGGCCTGCCGCAGCTGGATCGATTCGCGCACGTCGTCCGACTGCACAAAGGTGTGCATGCTCTCCGAAAGCCGGCCGTAGATGCGGTGGATCTCCGCCGATTGCGCCCGCAGCTGCGGCATGAGCCGCTGCAATGCCCGCCGGTCCTCGGCGTCCAGCGCGTCGGCAAAATCCCGCTCGAGCACCTCGGCGATGGCCTGCCGGAAGCGCTGCTGCTGCTCCTCGTCATTCAGGAAGGCCGTGAAGCTCTCGTACGTCCGGCCTTCGCTGGTGCCGCGCAGCCGCTTGTCCGCCTCGAGGACCTCGCCCATGGTGATGCCCTTGGTGGCGTTCGACTCCACGATTTCGGCGCGCAGGGTGTGCAGCATCAGCTCCAAGCCATCCCGCATCCGCTTGAAATCGGCAGGCAGGCCGGCAGCCAGCGCCAAGACATCGCGCGCGGCCTCCACCGCTGTGGCGTCGGGCAACGACGCCGGTGCCTCGCCCGCCTCCAGCGCGCGGATCTTCTCCTGCCGCTGGGCGATTTCAGCCTTCAGCACGGCGATCCGGGCCTCGGGATCGGGATCGGTTTCGTGGGCCAGCGTTTCAACACGGGTGAGCAGTGTGGCCAGTCGGGAACTGTTCAGCGACGAGGATGTCCCGGTCAGGCCATCCAGGTATTCCAGGAACCGAACGGTGGTTTCGGTGGGTTCGTACACGAACCGGCCGTCTTCGCGCGTCCGGGACAGGTAGCGCCGGGCCACCCAGTCATCGGCATACTGGCGGGCTGACCAGTCCGCGCGCAGGTCCACCCCGGCCTGGCGCAGCTCGGCCAGGAACGAGTCGGTGCTGCGGTGGAACTCTTCCAGCGGCAACTGCGGCCGGGAACGGGTGAAAGCGGTCCTGAACAGCGCCGGTACCCACGGGCTGGCGGAGGCGAGCTTGAGGCCGGGTGTGGCGGCCAGCGCCTGCAGCTCCTGCCAGCGGGCAAGGGCATTCTGGGTGAAGGACATGGAAGTGCTTTCCGCCCGCGGAAGGGAGTAGCGGGCCCAGAAAATCTTAGCGGGTCCGGCTCCGCTCACGACGGCGGGGCCCCGCCAAGGCGAGCCGTGTCGCCCGGGGAGAGCCCCGCCGTCGTTGTCTTAGCCCTTGGCTTCCACTTTCTGCCGCTTCTGGCTGAGCTTCTCCGCGGCCTTGCGTCGGGCGATGAGCACCTTTTCGTCCACCGGGGCCTCGCCGCTGGCGCGCCGGGAGCGAGCATACGCCATGGCTTCGTCCTGCCGTTCCTGCTCCGCACCGCTGGCGATCTTCGCGCGCAGGTGCTCCGGGCCGTAGCCGAAGGCGTCCACCAGGTCGCGGGCGTGCGGGCGCAGCCGGGACAGCAGGCGGTTGATGTAGGTGCCGAGGATGCGGGCGCGCTGCGCCGACAGCCGGCCGTACATCTGGTACCAGCCCAGGTTCTTCTCCACCAGCGACAGCCCGAACAGGTCCCGCAGCCAGGTGAGCACCTGCCGGGTGCCGTGGTCGTCGATCTGGGTGATCGCGGCGGTGAAGGCTTCCCACTGCAGCAGTTCGGCGTGCGCACGGGCCGCCTCGATCAGCTCATGCTGGTGTTCGTTGAACAGCGCCGCGGCCTCCCTTTGCGGAAGCCGGGTGGCGTTGCGCAAGGCGCCGCCGATGCCCGCCACCATGGTGGAGACCCGGTCGGTGAGCAGCTGGCGCTGGGTCTCCGGGTCCTTGAGGTAGTTGGCGCTCTTGCGTTCCGATCCGCTGTCCGCGAAGGTCTGGGCGACCTGGCGCAGGCCGGTGCGGTGCAGGGTGACGTCGGCCGCCTGGTGCGCCACCCAGCGGGCCATGACACCGAAGTCGGCATGGCGGAATTCGTTGGCGTAGTCCGCCAGCAGGCGCTTGGCGACCAGCTGCAGCAGCACGGTGTTGTCGCCTTCGAAAGTGGCGTAGATGTCCAGGTCGGCGCGCAGTGCGGCGAACCGGTTTTCGGCCAGGAAGCCCGCGCCGCCGGTCGCCTCGCGGCACTCCTGCAGCGTGTCCAGGGCGTGCCAGGTGCTGAGCGATTTCAGGCCCGCCGCCAGGGTTTCCAAGTCCTGCCGGTCCTCGTCCGTGTCATGCGCACCGGAGAAGACGTCGTCGAACTTCTGCAGCAGTTGTTCGTGAGCGAACGACGCCGCGTAGGTGGTGGCCAGCCGGGGCAGCAGCCGGCGCTGGTGGCGTTGGTAGTCCAGCAGCACTTCTTCGGCTGTGTCCGAGGACGCGTTGAACTGGCGCCGTTCGGTGGCGTAGCGGACGGCGATGGCCAGTGCCACCTTGCTGGCGGCCACCGCGGCGCCGTCCAGCGAGACCCGGCCCTGCACCAGGGTGCCCAGCATGGTGAAAAAGCGTCGGCCGGGGCTGGCGATCGGGGAAGAGTAGGTGCCGTCCTCGGCCACGTCGCCGTACCGGTTCAGTAAGTTGGTGCGCGGAATGCGGACCTGGTTGAAGTGCAGACGGCCGTTGTCGATGCCGTTCAGGCCGCCCTTGTAGCCGTCGTCCTCGCCGCCGATGCCGGGCAGGAAGTTACGCTGCTCGTCGCGGATGGGGACATAGAACGCGTGGACGCCATGGTCCACGCCGCGGGTGATGAGGTGCGCGAACACCACGGCGGCCAGACCATCATTGGCGGCGTTGCCCAGATAGTCCTTCCAAGCTGCGCGAAACGGGGTGTGGATGACGAATTCCTGCGTCTCCGGATCGTACGTGGCGGTCGTGCCGATGCTGGCAACGTCGGAACCGTGGCCGGTCTCGGTCATGGCGAACGCGCCGGGGGTCTTCAGGCTCATGATGTCCGGCAGCCACTTGTCGTGGTGTTCCGTGGTGCCCAGGTGCAGCACGGCGGCTCCGAACAGGCCCCACTGGACCCCGGCCTTGATCTGCAGCGAGGGGTCGGCTGTAACCAGTTCCTCGAACCCGGCGATGTTGCCGCCGTGATTGTCCTCGCCGCCCAGCCGCCGGGGGAAGGCACGGTGCACGGCCCCGGCGTCCACCAGGTACTTCAACTGGCCCACCACGCGTTCGCGGTGCTCACCCATCGGCAGGCCGTCGATCCGGTGGATTTCCGGCCGGCCGGCGAGGTCGCGCGCGGCCTTGCGGATCTCGGCCCAACGGCCCAGCAGGACCTCGCCGAGCCCGGCCACGTCAACGGTAGCGCCGCTGTCTTCCACCGGTTCCGGCGTTTCGGCAGTGGGGGTATACGTCATCGGTTGTTCCTTCAGTCGTCACGAATGGGTCGGATGGTCTGCGCTGCGAGCGACACCGTGGAGGAGCCATTGGGTGAGCAGGCTGGTCATAAGTTCCCGGCTCGGTTTGCTGCCGTCATCGGGCGCGGCCAGCCAGCGTTCGCCGGCAGCACGCACCATGCCGATGGCTGCCCGCGGCCAGTAGGATGCCGCGGCCAGTTCCGCGGCGCTGCCCGCGGAAGCGCTCAGGTGGCCGCGCAGCGGGGCTTCTATCATTGCCGTCACGTTCGCAAAGAAATCGTGCAACACCGCGGACCGGCCGGTCTCCGGGGCCATGTCGGCCGGTGCCGGCTCGCCGCCAAGTTGCTGCGGCACCGAAGGATCGAAGGGGCCGTCCCGGGTGACGAACGCGTAGACGTGCGGCGAGGATTCCGCCATCTGCAAGTAGACCGAGACCATGGCGGTCAGGCCTTCCTGCGGAGTGGTCGCGCTGGCGGCCGCCTCCTGCAGCCGGGCCTGCATGCGGCCGATCACCACTTCGCCCATGGCCTGCTGCAGCCCGGCTTTGTCGCCAAAATACCGGTAGAAGACGGGCTTGGAGGTTCCCGCGGCCGCCGCGATGTCCTCCATCGAAGCGTCGGGCCCCAGCCGGTGCACCGCGTGCCGGGCGGCGCGGATCAGCTCCCGGCGGCGCTCGGTCCGGTGGCGGTCCCAGCGGGCGGAGCGGCCGTCGGGACCGGACGTTGGGGTCACAGGGCGGACTGTGGCGCTATTCACGTTACCCAGCGTATCAGGTACGCTTGGTTACGGTAACTGTCTTTGTTCCGCCCTGCACCCGATTCACGAGGAGAGCCTTCATGGCCGCTTCACCTGACGCCACCGGCACCCGTCCCGCCAACGTACTGCGCAAGGCAGTCGTCATCGGCGGCAACCGCATCCCGTTTGCCCGCGCCAACGGGGCCTACACCCAGGCCAGCAATCAGGACATGCTGACTGCCGCCTTGGACGGGCTGGTGGCCCGCTTCGGGCTGCAGGATGAACGGATCGGCGAGGTCGCCGCCGGCGCGGTGCTGAAGCACTCCCGCGATTTCAACCTGACCCGGGAAGCGGTGATTGGATCAGCGCTGTCGCCGGAAACACCCGCCTATGATCTGCAGCAGGCATGCGCCACCGGACTGGAAACGGTGGTGGGCCTGGCCAACAAGATCAAGCTGGGGCAGATCGATTCCGCCATCGCCGGCGGCGTCGACTCGGCCTCCGATGCACCGATCGCCGTGAGCGAGGGGCTCCGGGCTGTCCTGCTGGAACTGCACCGCGCCAAAACCGTCCAGCAAAAGCTGACCGCCCTGGCCAAGCTGCGCCCCAAGGACCTGGCGCCCAACGCGCCGGACACGGCCGAACCGCGGACCGGGCTGTCCATGGGCGAGCACCAGGCGCTGACCACCGCGGCGTGGAACGTCACCCGCGAAGCGCAGGACGAGCTGGCCCTGGCCAGCCACCGCAATCTGGCGGCCGCCTACGAGCGCGGCTTCTTCGACGACCTGATGACGCCTTACCGCGGCCTTGCCAAGGACTCCAATCTGCGTGCCGACACCACGCTGGAGAAGCTGGCCAAGCTGCAGCCGGTCTTCGGCAAGAACCTGGGCGCCGAAGCGACCATGACCGCGGGCAACTCCACACCGCTGACCGACGGCGCCTCCGCAGTGCTGATCGGTTCGGACGACTATGCCCGGAGCAATGACCTGCCGGTGCTGGCCGAGGTGGTCGATTCCGAGGCCGCCGCGGTGGATTTTGTGCACGGCAAGGAGGGCCTGCTGATGGCCCCCGCCTATGCCGTCCCGCGGCTGCTGGCCCGGCAGGGACTGACCTTTGCCGACTTCGATTACTTCGAGATCCACGAAGCCTTTGCCGGCACCGTGCTGTGCCACCTGGCGGCGTGGGAAAGCGAGGAATTCTGCCGCAACAAGCTGGGCCTGCAGAAGCCGCTGGGCGCCATCGACCGGACCCGCCTGAATGTCAACGGTTCGTCGCTGGCCACCGGGCACCCCTTCGCTGCCACCGGCGGCCGGCTGGTGGCTACCCTCGCCAAGATGCTGCGCGAAAAGGCCGACGCCGAGTCGCGCCCCACCCGTGGTCTGATCTCCGTGTGCGCCGCCGGCGGCATGGGCGTGGTGGCCATCCTGGAGGCAAACTAATGGCCGACCGCTACCTCGACCTGGTCAACGCCGGGCCCGTGAAGAGCCTGGCCAAAAAACTGGGACTGCCCCAGCCCGCCGTGCTGCGGCGCTACCGGGCGGGGGCTCCGCTGCTGCCCGGTCCCGTCCTGGTGCTGGGCTCCGGTTCCGGCGCCGACGTCCTGGCCAAGGAGCTGCTCGGCTGGGACCTGGATGTCCGGCGGCATGTGGCGCCGAAGGAACGGCTGGGCGGCATCGTCCTGGTGCTCGACGAACTGGCCTCGCCGGACGAACTTGCTGATCCAATGCTCACCGCCGGCTCCAGCCTAAGGGACCTGGCTCCCGGCGGCCGGATCGTCACGATCTCCCGCCCCGCAACCGGCGCTGCACAGCCCGCCCAGGCTGCCGCCCGGCAGGCGGTGGACGGGGCATTGCGGTCGCTGGCCCACGAGCTGCGCGGCGGTGCCACCGGCAACGGGATTCTGCTGGCCGAGGGCGTGGATGCCGGCGCGCCGGCCGTCCTCGGTGCCTTGCGCTTCCTGCTCTCCGGCCGGAGCGCCTACGTCAACGGGCAGTTCCTTCTGGTTGATTCCGGCGCAGCCTCGCTGCCGGCGGAGCCGGACCGTCCGCTGGCGGGCAAGGTCGCCGTCGTTACCGGAGCCGCCCGCGGCATCGGCGCAGCGATCGCCGAGACCCTGCATCGTGACGGCGCCCGGATCATCGCCGTCGACGTCCCTGCCGCCGGGGAGCAGTTGGCTCAGGTGGCCAACCGGATCGGTGCCACCGCGCTGCAACTGGACATCACCGCCCCGGACGCGGGCACAAAGATCGCTGCCCACGCCGCCGAGCGGAACCACGGGCTGGACATTGTGGTGCACAATGCAGGCATCACCAGGGATAAACTGCTCGCCAACATGGATCAGGCGAAATGGGACTCGGTGATCGCGGTCAATCTTTCCTCGCAGCTGAGGATGAACGAGCAGTTGCTGGCGTCGGGCGTCCTCCGCGAAGCACCGCGGGTGGTGTCGCTGGCTTCCACCAGCGGGATTGCAGGCAACCGCGGGCAGACCAACTACGCCGCCTCCAAAGCTGGCATCATCGGCATGGTCCGCGCGTCCGCGGTCGACTTTGCCGACGCCGGCGGCAGCATCAACGCGGTCGCCCCCGGCTTCATCGAGACGGACATGACCGCCCGGATGCCGTTCGTGACCCGCGAAGTGGCACGCCGGCTGTCATCGCTGCAGCAGGGCGGCCGGCCGCTGGACGTTGCCGAAGCGGTCTCCTTCCTGGCCAGCGATGCTGCGGGCGGAATCAATGGCCAGACGCTGCGTGTCTGCGGCCAGAGCATGGTCGGCGCATGAGCGAGGTCATCCTGGGGGAGATGCCCACGCTCTCGCGGCTGTATCTAACAGCTGCCTCCACGGCGGCGCGGCACAAGCTGGGCGTAGGCCAGCAGGCCGAGCAGCTTCCGGCGGTGCGGCACACCGTCGACGGCGTGCACATCGCCCCGGAGCGGGTCAGCGGCTTCCAGCAACTGATGCACGGCACCGTGCGGGACACCTTGCCTTCGGTGTTCCTGCACTCGGTTGCCTTTCCGGTGGCGATGAGCGTGATGACACGGCCGGACTTCCCGCTCCCGCTGCTCGGCATGGTGCATCTGGCCAACCGGGTGAACCACCTGCGGCCGGTCCACTTCGCAGAGCCGTTGACCGTGACGGCCTGGGCCGAAGGCCTGCGCGGCCACCACGCCGGCACTCAGGTGGAACTGCATACCCGGATCGAAGCTGGCGGCGAAACCGTGTGGGAAGGCGTCTCGGACTATCTGGCCAAGGCGGTCTATCTGCCCGGACTGGACAAGGCCTTGAGGCCGGAGCGCACTGATTTCATCCCGCCGCAGCCGACGGCGCGTTGGCGGCTCGGTCCCGAAGCCGGCCGCGAGTACGCCGGTGTCTCCGGTGACTTCAACCCGATCCATTTGAGCGCTGTGTCGGCCAAGATGCTGGGACTCAAGCGGTCCATCGCGCACGGCATGTACTTGGCCTCCCGGGTCCTGACCAGCGTGGAAGCCACGGCCAGCGAACCTTTTGCTTGGCGGATTGATTTCGCTGCCCCGGTCTTCCTTCCCGCCACGGTGGCGGTACGGATCCATGACACGGAGCGGGACGGATCGTGGGAAGCCTCCGAGTTCACCGGCTGGGGAGAGCGCAGCCACCGGCTCCACTTCACGGGCAGCGTCAATACCCTCGCGCGGTAGCAAGGGGCCCCGGCGACCACTGGTTCAGGTGGCAGCCGCCTTGCGTTCCAGCACGTCGCGTTCGCGGTCGTTCTTGGCCAAGGCGGCTGCTGCGGCGAACTCGGCCCGCGCTTCGTCTGGCCGGCCGAGCCTGGCCAACAGCTCGGCCCGGACGCTGGGCAGCAGATGCGATCCGCGCAGCGCCCCCGCCGAGGTCAAGCCGTCCACGATGGCCAGCGCCGTGGCGGGCCCGGTGGCCATGGACACCGCCACGGCCCGGTTGAGCTCGATCACCGGGCTGGGCGCAATCCGTCCGAGCGCCTCGTAGAGCAGCACGATCTGCGCCCAGTCGGTCCGGTCGACGCTGGGCGCCGCCGCATGGCACTCGGCGATGGCTGCCTGCAGCGCGTAACTGCTGCGGCCGCGGCCCAGCCTGTCCGCCCGGGCCAGCGCCGCGCGGCCTCGTCCAATCTGTGCGCGGTCCCAGCGGGTGCGGTCCTGGTCCGCCAGCAGCACCGGGGTGCCGTCCGGCCGGGTTCGAGCCCCGAAGCGCGAGGCCTGAAGCTCCATCAGAGCGACCAGCGCGTGCGCCTCGGGTTCCCGCGGCACCAGCGAAACCAGCACTCGCCCAATGCGCAGGGCCTCGCCGGCCAGCTCCGGCCGGATCCAGCGTTCCCCGGAGGTTGCCGCATAGCCTTCCGTGAACATCAGGTAGATGACCCGGAGGACGCCGCCCAGCCGCGGCCCCCATTCGTTCGGTTCCGGGACATCAAAGGGGACTTTCGCGGCGGCCAGCGTCTTCTTGGCACGGACAATCCGCTGCTGGACCGTGGCCACCGGGAGCACAAACAGCCTGGCGATTTCCTCGCTGGACAAACCGCCCACAACCCGCAGGGTCAGGGACACTTGCGCCTCCCGGGAGAGCACCGGATGGCAGGCAGTGAAGATCAGCCGGAGCACGTCGTCCGGCACCGGATCCCAGGACGCGGCATCCTCGTCCTGCAGCCTGCGGGCCAGCAGTTGGTAGCGGTCGTCGAGGCGTTCGGACCGCCGCCAGGCGTCAATCGCCTTGCGCTTGGCCACCGCGGTCAGCCAGGCGGCAGGATTGCGCGGCATGCCGGTGTCCGGCCATTGGAGCAGGGCATCGGCTACGGCTTCCTGCGCCATGTCCTCGGCAAACCCGACGTCACCCGTGGCCCGGGCCAGCGCGGCAACGATGCGGGCGCCTTCGATGCGCCACACGGCATCCAGCCGGCGCCGGACTGCCGCTGCCCCTTCCGCGTCAGTGCCCGCCACCGCTGCCCGCTTCGCGTCCGTCTCTGCCACGGCCGACCCCTACCGCTGCGCGGCTACGCGTTCTCCGCGCGCAGCTTCGCCTCTTGTTCGCGCCAACCTTCTTCCTTCTGGATGTACTCGTTGTCCGAGAATTCGGCGAAGTCGGCGGCCTCGGTCACGCGGCGCACCTCCAGCTTGGAGCCGGGGCCCAGCGGACAGCGACTGGCCCACTCCGCAGCTTCCTCCTTGGACGCCACCTGGACGATCCAAAAGCCGTTGAACAGCTCGTGGGTTTCACCGTAGGGGCCGTCGGTGACGATGGGCGGATCCTGCGAGAAGTCGACGACGAACGCCGTCCCGTCGGACAGGTCGGCCAGTCCGTCGCCGCCGAGCATGATGCCGGCGTTGATCATGGACTCGTTGTAGGCGCCCATCTTGTTGATCATTTCTTCGAACGGCATGGCCTTGGAAGCCTCGAGGGCTTCGTCGGTGGACCGCATGATGAACATGTACTTCACGGCTATCTCCTTCTGTGACCGAGGACGCGGTGTGCGCCTTCTACTATGCCGTCGAACGGCGAACAGGGATATCGACACGGGCGGAAAACTTTTTCGCGGCCCCGTGTCGGCCTTCGTTCCGGCCGCTGCCGCCCGCGCTTATGCTGTCCCTATGACCGCCGATGCTCAGCTAGCCGACCGCGCCCGGACGCTCGATGCCGCCGACCCGCTGGCCGCTTACCGTTCCCGTTTTGTGGGCCACGACGACGAATCTGTCACCGCCTATCTGGATGGCAATTCGCTGGGCCGGCCGCTGGCCGCCAGCGTGGACCGGGTCCGGGACGTGATGCTGCAGCAGTGGGGCGGTCGGCTGATCCGGGCCTGGGGCGAGGGCTGGCTGGCGCTGCCCGAGCGGATTGGCGACGAATTGGGCCGGGTGGTGCTGGGTGCAGCCCCGGGCCAGTGCGTGGTGGCCGATTCCACCACTGTGCTGCTCTACAAGCTGGCCCGTGCCGCGATTGCGGCCCGTCCCGGCCGGCGGCGCATCCTGGTGGACCGGGACAACTTTCCGTCTGACCGCTTCATCGTGGAGGGCATTGCCGCCGAATGCGGGCTCGAACTGGACTGGCTCGAACCGCCGCATGGCGGGGGAGTCACGGCGGAAGCCGTGCGCGCCGCCGTCGGGCCGGACACGGCGCTGGTTTTGCTCAGCCATGTGGCCTACCGCTCCGGCTACATTGCGGACATTCCCGCCATCACCACCGCGGCGCACGACGCCGGTGCCTTGGTTTTGTGGGACCTGTGCCATTCCGCCGGGGTACTGCCGGTGGAACTTGATGCGTGGGGCGTTGACCTGGCCGCAGGCTGCAGCTACAAGTACCTCAACGGCGGCCCGGGGGCGCCCGCCTGGGCCTACGTGCGGACTGAACACCAGCACTTCCAGCAGCCGATCCAAGGCTGGCTTGGCAGCACGGAACCCTTCGAGATGGGCCAGGGCTACCAACCGGCCGGCGGCATCCGCCGGTTCGCCTCCGGGACGCCGCCGATCCTCGGGATGACCGCCATCCAGGACATGATCGCGCTGATCGACGAGGTCGGCCTGGCCGCGGTCCGGGACAAGTCCGTCGCCCTGACCGAGTTCGCCATCGAGGCCGTGCAGGCAACGTTGGCCGGTTTCGGCGTCACCATCGCCTCGCCGCTGGATCCGGCGGAACGCGGTGGGCACGTCACCATTGACCACCCGGCCTTCAAACACGTCACGGCCCAGCTCTGGGAACAGGGCGTGATCCCGGACTTCCGCGAACCGGACGGTATCCGGCTGGGGCTCTCGCCGCTGTCCACCAGCTTCGAGGAAGTTTGGCGCGGCATCGCGGCAATCCGGGCCGAGCTGGAACGCGCCTGACGTCAAGGGCGTCACCGCACGAGCCTGACTGGTCGGGCCTAACCGGCGCTGCGGACCATCCGGATCTCGTGCAGGCCGGCCCACTGGTCGGTCAGCGGCTCGCGGCGCCCGTCCGGGGCGAACCCGTGCTTGCGGTAGAACGCCTGGGCGCGTGGGTTGTCTTCGAGGACCCACAGCAGCGCCGGCTTGCTGCCGACCGCGGACTCCAGCAACCGCAGGCCCAGCCCGGTGCCGTAGGCCTGCGCCAACACGTAGAGCATCTGCAGTTCGTACCGGACTCCGGCATCGGCGTCGTCGTCCTGGACAGGTCCTGCGCCGGAACAACCCACGATCCGGCCAGCGGGATCCTCGGCAATCCACAGTTCTGCCCCTGCGGCGAGGCCGCGTGCCCACCAATCGATCTGCTGCTTCCGCCGGGCAGCTTCGGCGGTGAAGAAGGATGCGGGACGCTGCGTGGCGTAGGTTTCCCGCCACGCGGCCAATTTCATATCCAAGGTGGCGGGAACATCATCGCTGGTGGCGCGGCGGACGCGGTAATCGGGAGTTGGCACCTATGAATCTTAGCGGTGCGGCCACGCCATCACCGGCGGAAGTGGTCCACCGCCAACTGGTAGCTGTGGGCCGTCAGCGCCGCGGTTTGCTCCCAGCCGAAGGAGGAGGCGTGCACGGCGGCATTGGCGCCCAGCCGCCGGCGGAACTCCGGATAGTCGTGCAGTTCGCGCAGCGCACCGGCCCACCGGGCAGGGTCGTGTCCGTCCACCAGCAGGCCCGTGAGGCCGTGGCTGACCGCCACCGGCAGTCCGCCCACGTTGGTGGCGACCACCGGGGTGCCGCAGGCCTGCGCCTCCAAGGCCACGAGTCCGAACGATTCGCTGAAGGACGGAACCGCCACCACGTCGGCGCTGCGGAAGGTGGCCGCCAGCTCGGCCGGCTCCACCGGCGGCGAGAGCGCCACGATGTCGTCCAGCCCCAACTGCGTGGCCAGCGCAGGCAGGTCCAGTTCGGCGGCCCCGCTGGCCTCACCGGTGATGGAGATCCGCAGCCTAATGTCCGGCCGTTGCCGGCGAAGTTCCGCCGCAGCGGCCAGCAGCACCTGCGGCCCCTTGAGCGCCTGGATGCGGCCGGCGAACACCAGATGGAAGGTATCCGCCCCTAGTCCGGCTGCCGCCCGGTCCCGCTGCCGGCCCTCCGGACGGAATGTCCGCAGGTCCACGCCGGGCGGGATCACGTCCACCGTCCCCTCATCGGCGCCGTAGAGGTCGGCCAGTTCGCTGGCCTCGGTCAGCGTGTTGGCGATCAGCCGGCCCGCCCCGGCGGCGATGGCTTGTTCGCCGCGGACCCGGGTTTCCGGCTCGGGTGCCTCGCCGGGCTGCAGATGAAGGTTCTTGACCAGCCCCATGGTGTGCATCGAATGCACCAGCGGAACCTGCCAGTCCTGCTGCAGGCGCAGTCCCACCGCACCCGAGAGCCAATAGTGCGAGTGCAGCACGTCGTATCTGGCACCGTCCCGCTGCGTGAACTGGCGCAGCGACGCCTCGAGTGCGGCCAGCCGCTGCGGCACCTGCTCCTTGGCCACGACGTCGGCCGGCGCCCCGTCCAGGTGAATCACGCGCACGCCGGCCCGGGGATGTTCCACCGGTTCCTGGCCGTCATGTTGGGAGCGGGTGAAAACGTCGACGGCGGTACCCAGCGCCGCCTGTTCCCTCGCCAGCGCGCGGACGTAGACGTTCATGCCGCCGGCATCGCCGCCGCCGGGGCGGGCCAGCGGCGAGGTATGCAACGACAGCACGGCGATGCGCTCCGCGCCGACCATGCTCCACCTCCGTGCCGTGTGCCCGGCCGGTACGTCTCCAGCCGTGGAAAACCGACCTGCTGCCGATTTTATCTAGCAGCAACTTTAGCCGTCCGGACCAGCGGCAGCCGCTCGATGACAAGTCAGTGCATGGTGAAGCGGTTCGCCACCGCGTCGGCGGCCCCGGGGATGTGGGTCAGCGCGCCGAACACACGGTTGCGGGCGGCGAGCACTGCCGGCGGCAGCGGCCGGCCCAACGCCATGTTCAGGTGAGCCTGCCAGGTGGCGGTGGCCGCGGCCCGCCGGCGGTCCGCCTCGAACTGCCGTAGCGCCGCCGCCGTCGGCTCGCCCCTCAGCGCCGCGGCCATGATCGGCGCCAAAGCCGCCGCGTCCAGCCAGCCCAGGTTCATGCCCTGCCCGCCGATCGGGCTGATCTGGTGTGCCGCATCCCCGATCAGCGCCAGACGGCCCGCGACCAGGCGGCGCGGCATCCGGGAACTGACCGAGAAGGCACTCAGCATGGAACAGCTCTCCGGTGCCGGTCCGATGCCGGTGCGCCGCGCGATCAGGGAAGCCAGGCCGGCGGGCGTGGGATGGCTGACCACGCCGGGCATCCGGGCCACCCAACGCCGGATGCCGCCGGGCAGCGGAAAGGACTCGACGATGCCGCCGGCCTCCAGATAGAGCACGGCGGTGCTCTCGTCCGGGGTGGTGTCGGCGAAATCTCCCATCAGGTAGGCGTCCGGATAGGTCCGCGTACGCACCGCGACGCCGCGTTGCCGGCGCAGCGCCGAGTACGCGCCATCGGCAGCCACGACCAGCCGGGCGCGGACCGTGTCCGCAGCGGGACCGGCCGGAGGTTCGGCACCCGGGTCCGCTGCCCGTTCCGGCCCGCTGCCCGGGGGTGTTTCGGATCCCGGCTCCGCGCCCACGCGGCAGGACAGCGTGACGGAAGCCGCGCCGTCGTCCGCGGCGTGCACATGCACGCCGCGCCGCAGGGCACCAGGACGCAGCGCTTCCAGCTGCTCCTCCAGCAGGTGTTCGGTGATCACCTGCGGCACGGCCAGCACATACTGATGCCGGCCGGGGACCGCCGCGAAGGAGAGCGCTGCGACCTCGCGGCCGCGGCTGCGCGCCGTGCCGCGACGGATACGGACTCCTGCCGCCAGCAGCGCGGGACCCACGCCGGCGTCGTCGAGCACGGCCAAGGCCGGCGGATGGATCCCGATGGCGCGGGAATGTCTGCTGCGCGCCCTCCGCTGCTCCAGCACCGTGACGTCCATTCCGCGCCGGGCCAGGAGGAGGGCCATCAACAGTCCCACCGGGCCGCCGCCCACCACAGCGACATCGTGCAGCTTGTCCTCGGCCGGAGGGACGCCGGCCCGGCGCTGCGGGGACTGTGGCTCAGTCATCGGCCCCTCGCATCAGCAGCTGCCGGAAACGTGAGTCCCGTACCACCTGCCAATCCGCCGGTACCGCAGCGCGCAGCTCGGCCGGCGTGTAGCTGCGGCGGATGGAGGTTAGGCCATCGCGGCGGATCAAGGATCGGTGGAAGAACGGCAGCGTCCCGGCCGCAAACAGCAGATATGCCGGCCGGCTGCGGATGATGTCGCTGTGCACCGCCAGGGAACGCGTCAGCCGGCGCGAATCCTCCAGCAGTCCGGCCAGCTCCGCGGCGGTGAGGTGGTGCAGCAGATGGTTGGACACCACCGCGTCGAAACGACGCCCTTCGGCGACCAGCTCCGAGCTGAAGGCCTGGCGGAACTCCAGTCCCGGCAGCGGCGGCCGAGAGCTGGCGAAGTCGTGCGCGCGGGCGTCTGGATCGATAGCAGTGATGCGCAAGCCCAGGCCGTCGCGGGCCGCCCAGCGTGCGAGCATCCGCGGCACGTCGCCGCCGCCGGAACCAATATCCAGCAAGGTGGGATGCTCGATGGCGGCCAGACGCGGCCGGAGCAGCCGCCGGTAGATGCCGTGCCAGCCCGAGACCGCCCGGTTGATCAGCGGAAACTGCGCATAGGTCCGCCTGAGCATGGCTGGATCGCAGTCCGGTTTGTCCATTTCCTCCACCGCATCGATGGCGCGGGCGGCGAGGAACGTTGACCTGCCGGACGCCGGCGAGCTGGGGACCACGTCGGTCCGCTCCGGCTAGACCGCTGCTGCTGCGGCGGCGTGTTCGGCCTGCAGCAGCACGGCCGGGACGGTCTTGGTAAACAGGCCGGTCTCCACCGTCAGCCCCGGGCCGAAGGCCATGGAGCAGATCCTTTCCTCGGCGGCGCCCGGCGGTTGCTCCAGGATGTGCTTGAGCACGAACATCACCGTGGCGCTGGACATGTTCCCGTAGCGCCGCAGCGTTTCGCGGGCCGGCACCAACTGTTCCTCGGTCAGTGCGAGCTTGGCCTCCACCTTGTCCAGGATGCTTCGACCGCCCGGGTGGATCGCCCAGTGCTCGATGTCGCGGTAGGGTTTGGCCGCCAACCCCGGTTCACGGGCCAACAACGGCTCCAGCGCGCCGACGATATGTTCGTCGATGATGTGCGGAACATACGTGCCCAAGACCATCTCGAAGCCTTCGTCGCCGATGTTCCAAGCCATGGATTCTTCGCCCACCGGCGTCAGGGTGGTTTCAAAGTGGTCCAGCCGGATGGCGGGGCCGGTCTCCTCCAGATCGCGGGCGGTGATGACGGCGGCCGCTGCACCGTCCGCGAACAGCGACGAGCCGACGATGGTGTCCGGGTCGTTGGACGTGCGCACGTGCAGCGTGCATAGCTCCGCCGTCACCACCATGACAACGGCCATCGGATCCGCGTCGCAGAACGATTTGGCCGCGCGGAGCGCCGGGAAGGCCGCGTAGCAGCCCATAAAGCCCAGGTGAAAGCGCTGCACGCCCGGGTTGAGTCCGAGCGCCCGGACCACCTTGTAGTCCGGGCCGGGATTAAAGAAGCCGGTGCAGGAGACGGTGATGAGGTGCGTGATGTCTGCCGGGCCGATCCCGTCGCAGGCGGCCAGCGCCTTGCCGGCGGCCTCAATGAACAGCGGGGTGGCCTTGGCCGCGAAAAAGTCGTTGCGCACCTTGGTGCTGGGGGAGAGCAGCTGCCGCGTCCCGGCGTCGAAGAACACCGGATTCTCGGCCCGTTTGGCCGTGGTGAGTTCGTCGACGGCGGCGTGCCGGGTGTCAATGCCTGACTGGTCGAACGAGGTGGTCACCAGTCGCTGGCCCAGGCGCGTCAAGCCGGGCTGCGTGGCAAACACATCACGCGCCTCGGACTGGATCAGGACCGTCTCCGGAACAGCGGTTTCCAAGGACCTCAGCGTGACCGTCATAGTCCATTCTTAGGGCAGCCGGCCCGGGAAAACAATGGACCGACCACCCGGATACCCGCGCTGAACCGCATCACCGGCGCGCACGTCTTACCGGATGAGGGCCCTGCCCGGAGCCTAAGGAGCGGAATCCGATGGACTACGAAGTCAATGCGCTGCCGCTGCACGTGCTCCTGGTCCACGCCACGGTGGTGTTCATCCCACTCAGTGCGCTGTGCATTGTGCTCAGCCTCCTCTGGCCGGCGGCGCGGCGCCGGTTGGGGATCGCCACCCCCCTGATTGCGCTGCTGGCATTGGTCCTGGTGCCGCTTTCCCAGCAGGCCGGGCACTGGTTGTTCCTGCGGATCGAGCAGACGCCGCTGGCCATGGAACACATGCGCCTGGGCGACATGATGCTGCCCTGGGTGATCGGCCTGTTCGTTGTGGCGCTGGGCCTGTGGCTCTGGTTCCGCTATGGCACGACGGCGGCCGCCGCCTGGCGGCGCAGGCTCGGCGCCGGGTACCGGATCCTCGCGGCGGTGCTGGTCGTCGTCGTGCTGGCCGTTTGCGCCGGCGCCACGGTGGCGGTGGTGCTGACCGGTGAGTCCGGATCGAGGGCGGTCTGGGAGGGGCGCTTTTCCGAGCCGCCGCCGCTGCCCTAGCCCGGCCCCGGTACTACCGGCGGAGACGCTGGTAGGAGGACGCGAAGTGGATCAGCGGATCGGCGCTCTCCGCGCCGGGAGCGTCGCGGCCCATGGCGAGCACCTCGCCGACGATCAGTAAATGGGTGGCCGCCGGATGCATTGCGGTGGTCTTCAGCTCGAACCATGCCGGAGCCCCGCCGATGACGGCAGCGCCGGTGGCCGGGCCGCGCCGGTACGGAACCTGATTGAGCAGGCCTTCCACCGGGTTGCCGGGGCTTGCCAGCCAGTTCGCGGTGCCTTGGTGATGGGCCGCCAGCAGGCTCAGCGCCCAGGTCCCGGAGCTCGCCACCGCGTCGCAGATCCGGGATTCCTCATAGAGGCTGACCAGCATGGTGGGCGGGTCATAGGAGACGGAGAGATAGCCGCTGACGGTCGCCGCATAGTCCCGGTTCCGCCACCGGGTGGAGACCACCGCGACGCCCGCGGCGATGTCCGCGCTCAGGCTGCGGTACAGGTCGATGTCCCGCTGGTCCGGCGCGTCCGGCGGAAGCTGATGGCCCGCCAGTTCTCCGTCCAGTTCCATGCCGCCATCTTTGCACGCGGTACCCCGGAAGCGTTTGCGCCTGCAGGGAACGGCGCCGCGCGGCGGCCACCGCTGGCTCGACAGCACCGACGGTGCGGGAAAGAATCTTCACATGAGTGAGGCGGCTGAGTTCATCGACTTAACCCTGCAGCGGGAGGCCAGCGAGGAACGGGCTCGGGCAGCGAAGGGATCGGGCGACGGTTTGCGCTACTACGGCGCGTCCATCGGTGCGGTGCGGGGCACAGTCCGCGACGCCGCCCGGAAGTTCCGGCCGCTCTCGCATGATCAGGTCACGTCACTCAGTTCCGAGTTGTGGAAGCGTCCGGTCTTCGAATTGCGCCTGGCTGCCGTGGTCCTGCTGCAGTCGCACCAGCGTCTCTTACGGAACTCCGACCTGACACGGATCGAAGGTTTTCTGCGGGACGCGCGCACGGCGGCGCTGTTGGATCCGCTGGCGGTCGACGTGGTGGGCCCGTTGATCCACGGTCTGACGGACGGCTCCCGTGCCCGGGCCGAGTCAATCCTCGACCGCTGGGCACGGGAGCCGGACCCGTGGCTGCGCCGGGCTGCCATCCTCGCCCCGCTGCGGGCGGTGCGCTCCGCTGGCATGGACGCGGACGCGGTGCTGCGCCGGACATGTGCTGCCGCGGAGCACGATGACAATGACCTTGTCCGGGAGGCGCTCGCCCTGCTGTGCGCCGAATGGGCCAAAGACCATCCCGGGCGGGTTCCGTCCCGCTAGCCGCTGCACAGACGGAAGGGTTCCCACTGAGGGACGGTCGGCGGACACAAAAAAGCCCCGGAATTCCGGGGCTTTCCTTGTGCGCAGGAAGGGACTCGAACCCTCACCCTCAATAAGAGGACTAGCACCTCAAGCTAGCGCGTCTACCATTCCGCCACCCGCGCAGGTGGAGTTTTCGAACGATGATCAGGAGCCCTCAGGCGCACTGATTCCGTCGAAAGCAGCGAGAAAAACTCTAACATGTTTTGCCGGAACTGTTGAATCGCGACGCCGCGTGTCCGGTGGTGCGGGCAGCGCGCCGGCTCTGCGTGGATGCTGCGGAGGCGCAACTCTGGCGCTCCTGCTGGCCCTGGCGCCGCTGCTGGATAGGCTGGGGACATACATCGACTTTGAGGGAGCCTTCATGACCGCACCGAACCCGCACGATGAAGTGGTCCGGATCTGCCAGGAGCTGATCCGGATCGACACCTCCAACTATGGCGGCAATGAAGGCCCGGGGGAGCGGCAGGCGGCCGAGTACACGGCGGGCCTGCTGGAAGAGGCCGGGCTGGCCACCGAAGTCTTCGAGTCCGCGCCGCGACGGGCTTCCGTGGTGTCGCGAATGGCCGGTTCGGACCCGTCGGCACCGGCGCTGGTGGTGCACGGCCACCTTGATGTGGTGCCGGCGCAGGCCGAAGACTGGCAGGTGGACCCGTTCAGCGGGGAGGAGCGGGACGGGCTGATCTGGGGCCGGGGGGCCGTGGACATGAAGGACATGGACGCGATGATTCTCTCGCTTGCGCGGCATATGTCCCGCAACGGCATCCAGCCCCGCCGGGACATCATCTTCGCGTTCTTCGCCGATGAAGAGGCCGGCGGGACCTACGGGGCACGCTGGGCGGTGGAGAACCGGCCGGAGCTTTTCGACGGGGCCACCGAGGCGATCTCGGAAGTGGGCGGCTTTTCGGCCACCATTGGCGGCCGGCGGGCCTACCTGCTGCAGACCGCGGAGAAGGGGATCGCCTGGCTCCGCCTCGCCGTTGCAGGCCGCGCGGGCCACGGCTCGCAGATCAACACCGACAACGCGGTCACCACGCTGGCTGCCGCGGTGGCGAGGATCGGATCACATCAGTGGCCCATCGAGTTGACGGATACCACCCGGCAGTTCCTGGACGGCGTGACCGAACTGACCGGCGTCGAGTTTGATCCGGACAACCCGGAGATTCTGCTCAAGGAACTGGGGACCGTGGCCCGCTTTGTCGGCGCCACGCTGCAGAACACCTCGAATCCCACCGTGCTCAAGGCCGGATACAAGGAGAACGTGATTCCCGGCCTTGCCGAGGCGCGGATCGACGCCAGGACGCTGCCTGGCCAGGAGGAGTTGGTGCTGGCCACCATCCGCGAGCTGGCAGGGCCGGAGGTGGACGTGAGCTACGTGCACCAGGACAGGTCGCTTGAAGTACCGTTCGCCGGCAATCTGGTGGATGCCATGGTGGACTCGCTCAAACACGAGGATCCGGACGCGGTGGTGCTTCCGTACACGCTCTCCGGCGGCACCGACAATAAGTCGCTGGCCAGGCTGGGCATCACCGGCTACGGCTTTGCCCCGCTGCGGCTGCCGGAGGAGCTGGACTTCACCGGCATGTTCCACGGGGTGGACGAACGGGTGCCGGTGGAATCGCTGAAGTTCGGCACCCGGGTGCTGCAGCGGCTGCTCACCACCTACTGATCTCTTCCCGACCCACTCTGTACACGCACGACGAAAGGATCACCGGCATGCCTGCCAGTGTTGAAGAACTGCTCCCGGACGCCCTGCTGGAAACCATCCGCGGACGGGCCGCTGGCTACGACGAGGCGAACAGCTTTTTCCACGAGGACTTCGCCGATCTGGTCGAGGCCGGCTACCTGAAAATGTTTGTGCCGGAAGCGGACGGAGGCCTTGGCTACTCGTTGGAGGAGGCGGTAAGGGCGCAGATGCGGCTGGCCGGCGCGGCTCCGGCCACGGCGTTGGCGGTCAACATGCACTTGGTCTGGACCGGCGTTGCCCGCGTGCTCCAAGCCCGCGGCGACAACTCGCTGGATTATGTGCTGGCCGAGGCCGGCCGCGGCGAAGTCTTCGGCTTCGGCGTGTCCGAGGCCGGCAATGACCAGGTCCTGTTTGACTCGCGCACGGTGGCGGCGCCCCGCGAGGACGGCGGCTATGAATTCACCGGGACGAAGGTCTTCACCAGCTTGTCTCCGGCCTGGACGCGGCTGGGCATCTTCGGCCGCGACGACTCCGGGGTGGCACCGCAGTTGGTGTGGGCTTTCATCGACCGCGACAAGCCGGGCTACCGGATCAAGGACGACTGGAACACGCTGGGAATGCGCGCCAGCCGGTCCAACACCACCGTGCTGGAAGGCGCGGTTGCGGCGCCGGACCGGATCTTCCGGAAGCTGCCGGTGGGACCCAACCCGGATGCACTGATCTTCGGCATCTTCGCGTGCTTCGAAATCCTGCTTTCCTCCGTGTATGCGGGAATCGGCACGCGCGCCCTGGACCTCGCGGTGGAAGCCGTGCACCGCCGTCGTTCCTTGAAAACAGGCAAGAGCTACGCGCAGGATCCGGACATCCGCTGGCGGGTGGCCGATGCCGCACTCGCGATGGACGGGCTGTACCCGCAGCTGGCGTCCATTGCGCGCGACGTGGACACGCTGGCCGACCACGGAAAGTTTTGGTTCGCCAAGCTGGCCGGCATCAAGATCCGGGCTACCGAAACCGCCAAGGACGTGGTGGAGAAGGCCGTCCGCGTCTCCGGCGGCGGGGGATACTTCCGCGGCCGGGAGCTTGAACGGCTGTACCGGGACGTTTTGGCCGGGCTCTACCACCCGTCGGACGACGAGTCGGCGCACAGCACCGTAGCTACGGCCTGGTTGGGGCCGCTGGACGACTGACCGGCCGGCTCTTGCGGTGCGGGGCACCGCCTGGCGGGTTCAGGCGGTGCGTTCGACCCTGAGCACCCTGCGGCGCAGCCAGTATTTGCGGCCGCCACCCAGATACAGCCGGGTGCGCACCAGGTCCCATTTGCCGTACTCGGCGTGGTCGGTCAGCACGCGGCGTGCCTCCCCGACTGATTCGCCCTTGCTGACAGTGAGGACCAGGTATTCGTACTGCCTGGCGTAGTCACGTTCGCGGGTGACAGCGGCACCCAGAAATTGTTCTCTCATTGCCCTCCTGTTCTATTCACTTATTCTCCACATTGCGGCTAACGTCTACATCATGAGCATTGATCCGCGTGTCGCACTGGAGTCACTGGTTTCCGCGCTACAGGAGCATCTGGCCGCCGCTTCGAGCCGCCGAGGTGAAGACGATCCTGCCGTGGAAGCAGCCTTCTCGTCCATTATGGAATCCTTTGAGACGTATGAGGACGCGCTCTACGATGCTTACGGCGAAGTGACGCCGCTGGTCATTTACGATGAGTCGGACGAGGACGACATGGACGACTCCGACGACGTGGCGGACCCGTTCGACGACGATCTGGAAATCGAAGAGAAGTAGGACCTGCGCGCCGTTATCAACGCGGCGGGGATCACCGCGCCGGCATCGATTCTGTGGGGATCAGGGCGCGGAAATTTCGTCCAGCACCTGGGCGATCTCGGCGGGCAAAGCATCCAGCGGAGCCTTGAGGATCTCGTCCAACTGCGCCGGCGTTCGCGGTCCCACCACGGCGGTGCCGACGGCGGGCCGCTGCAGCACCCAGCTCAGGGCCAGGTCCAGCGGCTGCACATCCAGGCCACGGGCTGCCGTGGCCAGCGCATCCACAATCCGGGCCGGCCGGCCGGACAGATACGGCTCCACGAAGCCGGCATGCTGCTCGGAGGCTGCCCGTGAGTCGGCCGGTGTGCCGGTGCGGTATTTACCGGTCAGGACGCCGCGTCCCAGCGGCGACCACGCCATCACTCCCGGGCCCAGCGCGGTGGCGGCCGGAATCACTTCATGCTCCGGCCGGCGCTGCAGCAGCGAGTATTCGTTCTGCACCGCAACCAGCGGAACCGGGCTGACCGAGACCGCCCGGGCCAGCTGCCACCCGGAATAGTTGGATACGCCCACGTAGCGCGTCCGGCCGGAGGAAACGGCGTGCTCGAGCGCGGACAGGGTTTCTTCCAGCGGAGCCGAGTCGTCGTCCCAGAGATGGACCAGCCACAGATCCAGGTAGTCGGTGCCCAGCCGCGCCAGGCTGGCGTCGAGGCTGCGCAGCATGGCGCCGCGGGAAGTGTCCACCTCGCGCCGGCCATCGCTGCGGGTCACGCCGGCCTTGGAGACCACCAGCACTTCCTGCCGGGGGACCAGCTCGCCAAGGAACGCGCCGAGCATGGCCTCGCTGCGGCCCTCGGCGTACGGCGCGGCGGTGTCCAGCAGGGTGCCGCCGGCGTCGAGATAGGCGCGCAGCATGGCGCCGGCCCCCTCCTCGTCCGTCTCCTCGCCCCAGGTCATCGTTCCCAGCGACAGTTGCGGGACCTTCAGCCCGCTGTTACCCAAGCGCTTGTGCTCCATACAGCCAGCTTATGGCCTGCGGCGCCGTGCCCTTGGCAGCGGCCCGCCGACGCCGCGCCCCGATCCTCCCTGCCCGGGCAGGGACACCGTCCTCATACCGCGGGTGGAACTTCGCCCGGGCGACTGTGTCTGGTTCCGTTTCCGGGGCCCGCGTGCCATAGGGTCTAGTGTGTGAATTGGCTAGAAGCTATCCTCTTGGGCCTGGTGCAGGGCCTGACCGAGTTCCTCCCGATCTCCTCCAGCGCACACCTGCGCATTGTGGGCGAGTTCCTGCCCGGCGCCGCCGATCCCGGGGCTGCTTTCACCGCCATCACCCAACTTGGCACCGAGACCGCCGTCGTCGTCTATTTCTGGCGCGACATCGTCAACATCGTCAAGGCCTGGTTCGGCTCGCTGACCGGCAAGGTGCCGCGCAACGATCCGGACGCCCGGATGGGCTGGCTGGTCATCATCGGTTCGATCCCCATCGGCGTGCTCGGACTGCTGTTCCAGGACCAGATCGAATCCACTTTCCGGAGCCTGTGGATCGTGGCCACCATGTTGATTGTCTTCGGCCTGTTCCTGGCCGTCGCGGACACCATTGGCAGCCATACCCGCACACTGGACAAACTCACCTACAAGCACGGCATTCTGTACGGCTTGGCCCAGGCGCTGGCGCTGATGCCGGGCGTTTCGCGGTCCGGCGGCACCATCACCGCCGGCCTGTTGATGGGCTACACGCGCGGGGCGGCGGCCCGCTATTCGTTCTTGCTGGCCATTCCGGCGGTCTTCGCCTCCGGCCTGTACCAGTTGGCGAAGAGCTTCGATGAACCCGGCCCCTACGGCCTGGGCGAGACCGCGCTGGCCACGGCCGTGGCCTTTGGCGTGGGTTTCGTGATCATCGGCTGGTTCCTGAAGTACGTGTCCACCCGCAGCTACCGCCTGTTTGTCTGGTACCGGATCGGCCTAGGCACCCTGTTATTCGTGCTGCTGGGCTTCGGGATCATCAACGCCTGACAGAGCGGGAATTTATCCGGCTCCTGCGTCCTTAAACGTTAGGAGCTTTAATGTACGACGGCGGGACCGCGCCTCTGCGGCCGGTCCACCTCATTGGAAGGAAACTCAAGAGTGCTTGGTTGGAATGCCCATGCCGTACCCGAAATTCCGGGCGGCAAAGACGAACTGACCATCCACGACACCTCCGTGGGGTCGCTGGTAGCGCTTGAACCCTCCGCCACCGGGAGCCTCTACGTCTGCGGCATCACCCCGTACGACGCCACCCACATGGGCCACGCCGCCACGTATGTAGCGTTCGACCTGCTCAACCGCTACTGGCGCGATGCCGGCCGCACGGTGAACTACGTGCAGAACGTGACAGACATCGACGATCCGCTGCTGGAACGTGCCAACGCCACCGGAGTGGATTGGCAGATCCTGGCGAAGGACCAGACGGAGCTGTTCCGCACGGACATGGAAGAGCTCAACGTGATCCCGCCCGAGCAGTATGTGGGTGCGGTGGAATCCATCGAATGGATTGTTCCGGCGGTGGAGGACCTGCTGGCCCGCGGCCTGGCCTACCGGGTACCCGGCACCGACGGCGAACCCGACGGCGACGTCTACTTCGACTCCGTTGCTGCCGCCGGACCGGGCTGGCATAACGGCGCCACCTCCCGGCTGACCGAAGAGGAGATGCTGCCGCTCTTTGGCGAGCGCGGCGGAGACCCGGAACGCCCGGGCAAGAAGCACCCGCTGGATGCGCTGTTGTGGCGCGTGGCCCGCGACGGCGAACCCGAGTGGCCGGGTGCCTCCCTCGGCGACGGCCGGCCCGGCTGGCATATTGAATGTTCGGTGATTGCCCGCAAGTTCCTGCCGGAAACCTTCGATGTCCAGGCCGGCGGCTCCGACCTGAGCTTCCCGCACCACGAAATGAGCGCCGGCCACGCCTACGCCCTCGCCGGCAAGCCGCTGGCCAAGCACTTCGTGCACGCCGGCATGGTGGGCCTCGACGGCGAAAAGATGAGCAAGTCCAAGGGCAACCTGGTGCTGGTTTCGGCGCTGCGCGAGGACGGCGTGGAGCCTGCTGCCATCCGCACCGTGCTGTTGGGCCAGCATTACCGCAGCGACTGGTTCTGGACCGAGGAACTCCTCCAGAAGGCGCAGGCGCGGCTGGCTGCCTGGCGCGGTGCCGCACCCTTTGTGCAGGCGGACCAGGTTCCGGAGCTCGCGCAGCAGGTGCGGCGTGCGTTGTCCAACGACCTCAATGCCCCCGCCGCACTGGCCGAAATCGACGGCTTCGCCGAGCACTCCCGCGAGCAGGCCAACGGCCAAACGCAGGACGGCGCCGAACAGTTCGCCGCCCTGCTCGACGCGCTCCTGGGAATCCGGCTCTAAACGCGCGGCCTGCGCCGCAACAGCACGCCGGTTAGCCGGTTGGGGCGGGCACTGCCGGGTCGACTTCGTCGCCACGCCGGGACCCTGCCCGCCCCGCCCTCCTCGCTCGGCGAGGCCTGTCTGTTCCGGCCTCCGCCTGTTTCCTCCGGCTTTTGAATTCAGAAACCGGGCTGTTGAGGCTTGGAGAGGATGGTAGACAGCATGCTTCCCCCCGCGGCCGCGCGCGTCCTTTCGATAACGTGCCAGAAGCCGCCGTCCTCGATGGTGGCGACGGCGCTATGAGACTGATTCCAAGCGCGGGAACGGGCGGGGCTGCCGCCGGAACATAGGTAAGCGCGCGTTGCCGGGGGCAGGGCCCGTGCTGCTTGGGCTGGTGAGCCGCCGGCCGGCCATGGCCTTCCGGACTATCCCATCCGCGCGTATCCACGTCGGCGAACGGCTGCCCGACTTAGAAGCCGCAGATTGAAGCTTTTGATAAGTAGCCTTATGATTTGTAGATGCCTGATTTGTCGAACTGGCCGATGTCACGCTTGCTGTCGACCGCGGCGCGGTTGGTCGAGTACGCGTGGGACGAGTCTCTGGCGTCGCTGAACCTGACCCATGCCGGAGTCATCGTCCTTGAAGTGCTGGCCGCCGAAGGGGAGATGACCCAGAGCCGGCTGGCCGACAGGGTGCGGGTGGAGGCCCAGACCATGGGCAAGACGGTGGCCCGACTGGAAGCCTGCGGGCACGTTGCGCGTGCACGGAGCGAAGCGGACCGCCGCCAGCAATTGGTTTCCGTATCCGAGCAGGGCGTGCTTGCCCTTGAAAAGGCGGCCCGACTGGAGCACCTGCTGATCGGCGACGGCCGGGAACGGGCGGCCCTCAAGGCACAACTCAGCGACATCATCCGGAACACGGGAAACAAGCGGTTCCGTCCCTCGGCTCCCTGACCCGGCTCCGGAAACAGGCATCGGCACCCTTGTCGGGTCCCACCGTTCGCCGTCCTGTATCAGGGGCCACGCCCTCTTCACGAGTCCCGGCGGCGATGAACGGCGAGCCCGTTCCGACCGCGCCGCACCGGATGCCGTGGAGCGTGGGGCCTGCGCATGGCCGACGAACCCCGCATAGACGTCGCAGCCGAGCACGAGGATGGCGACATCGCCGCTCCCGCCAGTTTCCTCATGGCCGTCTTCCGCGCTTACCGCGGACGCACGGTGCAACTGAGAAGCGTCGTCCTCGGCGAAGGCTCTGCACGGGCCCTCGAACAGGCGGATTCCCGAGCCGAACAGCACGGGCGGGAGTGCGACATGGAACTCGCCGATCGAAACCGGCATTGAGGAGGGCTACCTGGCCCCTATTCTTTGCGGCGCTTCTTGAGGTAGCGCTCGAATTCGCGGGCGATGGACTCGCCGGTGGCTTCCGGCAGCTCGGCCGTGTCCTTGGCCTCCTCAAGCTGCCGCACGTAGGCCGCGACTTCGGGGTCCTCGGTGGCCAGTTCGTCGACGCCGCGCTCCCAGGCTTCGGCCTCTTCGCTGAGCACTGAAACTTCCAGCGGCACCTGGAGAATGTCCTCCAGCCGGTGCAGCAGCGCCAGTTCGGCCTTGGGGGAGGGCGACTGGCCCACGTAGTGCGGCACCGCGGCCCAAACCGACATGGTCGGGATACCGGCCAGCGAGGCCACATCGGCCAGCACACCAACGATTCCGGTGGGTCCTTCGTACTGGCTGGTTTCGGTATTCAAGGCGCGCCGGACGTCGTCGTCGTCGCTGGTGACAGTCACGGGGATGGGCCGCGAGTGCGGGACGTCGGCCAGCAGCGCGCCCACCAGAATGATGCAGTCCACGCCCAGCTCCTCGGCGTGGGCGAGGAGCTCAGCGGTGTAGGCACGCCAGCGATAGGACGGCTCCACGCCGTGCACAAAGATGATGTCCACCGGGGCGTCGGGAACGCTGCTGCGGGTGAGCTTTGTCGTTGGCCATTTGATCCGGCGTTCGCCGGACCCGGTGCGGTGGACAACCGGTCTGGTGAACTGAAAATCGTAGTAAAGATCCGGGTCCACGGTGGCCACCTTGTGGCTCTCCCACAGCCGGCTGAGGTACTTGACGGCGTCCGTGGCGGCCTCGCCGGCATCGTTCCAGCCTTCGAACGCAGCCAGCATCACGGTAAAGCGTCGCGGAGCCTCGCCGGCCTTGGCCTGCGGGAACAGCAGATGCAGGCCGTGCTTCTCTCCGGGGCCGTCCGTGGGCAGATCGCCACTGTCCTGAGTACTCACGGTTTCACCCTAATCCTCCGGACACGGCTTGTCAGTGAGCCCCTTTGCGATTCGCGGAAAGCATAGCGGCCGGATTCCGCCGCCTAGCCGGGGCCGCGGCGCTCCCGGCGGGGACCGTAGACTGGTGCCATGCCCGCACTTGACCCTTCCGCCGCTGCGTCCGGCGCACTTCAGCCAGACCTGCAGGCGGTGTTCTGGGATATGGACGGAACACTCGTCGATACCGAACCGTATTGGATCGAAGCCGAATCGGAACTCGTCGCCTCGTTCGGCGGTGTTTGGAGTGACGAGCTTGGCCTCAAACTGGTGGGCAACGCGCTGGAAAAATCGGCCGAGGTGTTGCAGCAGGCGGGAGTGGACCTCAGCGTCCGCGACATCATAGACCGGCTGATCGACGCCGTGACCGAACGGGTCCGTCAAAGCATCCCGTGGCGGCCCGGGGCCCGCGAACTGCTCGCCGAGCTGCTGGAGGCGCGCATCCCCACCGTGCTGGTGACCATGAGCGAGACCAAATTGGCCGCCGAAGCGGTGCGCGCGCTGCCGGAGGGCAGCTTTCAGTACCTGGTCACCGGAGACATGGTCAGCCGAGGCAAGCCGCACCCGGAGCCTTACCAGCGTGCCTTTGACTGGCTCAGCGGCAGGCAGCCCGGCGCGGACAAGCGCTACGTCGTGGCGCTGGAAGACTCCGTTCCCGGAGTTGCCTCGGCC
Organism: Arthrobacter sp. NPDC055138; assembly: GCF_053607305.1. NCBI lineage: Bacteria > Bacillati > Actinomycetota > Actinomycetes > Micrococcales > Micrococcaceae > Arthrobacter > Arthrobacter sp. NPDC055138. The sequence continues at coordinate 279,665 of NZ_JBSGTH010000002.1, read as the reverse complement.
GAAGCCGCCGGCCTGGTGACGGTGGCCATTCCGCACGTGGTGCCGGTCCCGCCGGCCCCCGGGCGACCGCAGTGGGACAGCCTGGCCGGCAAGGGCCTGATGGACGTGGAGCGGCTCCTGATGCCTGCTTCCCAGGAAGCAGGAGTATGAGCACGCAGACACCCCGGCCGCCGGAGGAAAAACAGCGCAGCGAAGGGATTCCGCTGGGCCGGATGTTCGGCGTGCCGGTGCTGCTCGCCTGGTCCTGGTTCGTGATCGCGGCCTTCATCGTGCTGATCTTCGGGCCCCAGGTCCAGCGGTTGATGCCGGAAATTGGCGTCGGCGCCTACGGCGTGGCCTTCGGCTATGCGCTGCTGCTGCTGTTCTCCGTGCTGGTCCACGAACTCGCCCATGCCCTGACCGCCCGGGCCTTCCACTGGCCAACGGCCAAGATTGTGCTCAATCTCTGGGGCGGCCACACCCAGTTCGACAATTTCAACGCCACACCGGGCAAGTCGCTGTTGGTGGCGCTGTCCGGACCGGTAGCCAACTTTGCGCTGGCCGGTCTCGGTTCGCTGGTCCTGCCGCTGTTCCGCGGCGAGCCGATTCCGTTCCTGCTGACCGATATCTTCATCCTGGCGAACTTCCTGGTGGCGGTTTTCAATATCCTGCCGGGGCTGCCGTTGGACGGTGGCCGGCTGGTGGAGACCGCGGTCTGGAAACTGACCGGGAGCCAGGAAAAGGGCACCGTGGCGGCAGGCTGGGCGGGCCGCGTCATCGTTGTGCTGCTGGTGATCGGCGTCGTCGGGATCCCGTTGCTGCGGGGCGGCACGCCGGACCTGCAAATGGTGGTGCTCATGGTGCTGGTCTGCGGGTTCCTCTGGATGGGAGCCAGCTCGGCCATCGAGCACGCCCGGATGCGGCTGCGCTTGCCCTCCGTCAGCGCCGGGCAGCTCAAACTGCCGGCGACGTCGCTGCCCGCCACCGCCATGGTCGCCCAGGTTCAGCAGCTTCTGGCGCGCGAGCCGGAGCTCAACGTGGTGCTCACCGCCGCCACGGGCCAGCCCGAAGCAGTGGTTGACCGCGGTGCACTGAGCCAGGTACCGCCGTCGGCAGCGGCTCAGACCCCTGCTGCAGCCGTCTCCCGGGCGTTGGCACCGGGTGCCTATGTCCCCGAAGTGGCCGCCGGACAGGAACTGGTGCAGTATCTGGCCCGGTTGGCCGGCAGCGAATATGCGGTGATCGACGGCGGCGGCCGGGTCACCGGGGTGCTGCAGCAAAGCACCGTGGTCCGCGCCATCACGGGCAAACCGGGCAGGCTCTGACCTGCCCCACCGGTCGCGCCAGCAACTCCGCTGCCGGTCGGAATACAATCGACAGAACCCGGCGGTTGGTACCGCCGCGGCACCGCAACAACAACCGGAAGTGATCCACGCATGAGCTCCTCCACCAGCCCGCACGGCGCCGACCAGCGACGCGGACCGCTCCGGCCCGGCGAACGGGTCCAGCTCACGGATGAAAAGGGCCGGATGAACACCATCACCCTTACGCCCGGGGGTGCTTTCCATACGCACAAGGGGTTCCTGCCGCACGACGAAGTCATCGGCCGGGAAGAAGGCACCGTCGTGACCAACACGGTGGGCCACCGCTACCAGGCGCTGCGTCCGCTGCTCTCGGACTTCGTGCTGTCCATGCCGCGGGGCGCCGCCGTCGTCTATCCCAAAGATGCCGCGCAGATTGTCACCATGGCGGATATTTTCCCCGGTGCCCGGGTGGTGGAAGCCGGCGTCGGCTCCGGCGCGCTGAGCATTTCGCTGCTGCGTGCGGTGGGCGACGGCGGGCGGCTGCATTCGTTCGAACGCCGCGAAGAATTCGCCGACGTGGCCCGCGGCAACGTGGAAACCTTCTTCGGCGGACCGCACCCTGCCTGGCAAATTTCGCTGGGCGACTTCCAGGATGAAGTCATCAAGGCCGAGGAACCCGGCAGCGTGGACCGCGTGGTGCTGGACATGTTGGCGCCGTGGGAATGTCTGGACGCGGTGGCCACGGTGCTGGCGCCCGGGGGAGTGTGGATCAACTATGTGGCCACGGTGACCCAGTTGTCCCGCACGGCCGAAGCCATCCGCCAAGACGGCCGGTTCACCGAGCCGGAAGGCTGGGAGTCCATGGTCCGGGGCTGGCATCTGGAGGGGCTGGCGGTCCGGCCCGACCACCGGATGGTGGCGCACACTGGCTTCCTGCTCACCGCCCGGCGGCTGGCCGGCGGCGTCACCGGGTTGACGCCCAAGCGCCGTCCGTCCAAGACCGAATTCGCCGCCGAGGACGTGCAGGCTTGGACCGGCAACGAGGAAGACTGGAATGCCGAGGGCCTGGGGGAGCGGACCGTCTCGGACAAGCGGCTGCGCCGGGTTGCCAAAGACGCCGCCTCCACCGTCCAGCGCGGCGCGTTTAAGGACGTCAATCCCGAAACCGACTAGCCGTCTGGGGCCGCGCACGGGCTCAGCCGGTCCGGGCCAGCGCCGCCGCGCCCGGATTCTGCTGCTGCTACCCGCATTTCGGGCACCAATGCGGCATCGTTTTCGTTATCTCGCGTAATGATCCGACACCACGCAACAGCTTCTTCGTGCCGGGCGTTGGAATTCCATGTTTCGATTCGGCGTTTCTTTTCGTAGACACGTGCAGGCGGCTCGGGCGCCCGTTAGGGTCTAGGGAAGAACCGATTCAAGGAAGCGGGTCGCGGTGATGAAGGACAACCAGAACCAAAACAATGAACCGGCACCGGCTGAACAACTGGACGAACAGCGCGATGCGCTGACGGTCGCACAGCGCCAAATCAACGTGCTGCGGGACAAGCTGCGCCACCTGGACAAGCAACTTGCTGCTGCCACGCAAAACAATTCCCGTTTGGTCGCCACGCTTGAGGCCGCAAAGACGGAGATCGTGCGGCTCAAGTCCGCCCTCGAACGCGACGGCGAAACACCCTTCAGTTTTGCCACCATCACCGACGTCCACAAGGCGCAGAGGCCGCGTCCGGGCGTCAGCAACGCCGCTCTGGTGCAGGAGAGCGTGGACATTGTGCAGTCCGGACGCAAACTGCGCGTTGCGGTCAGCCCCTTGGTCGACATGGACCTGCTCGGACCTGGGCAGGAAGTCCTGCTGAACGAATCGCTGACGGTGATCGCGGCGCTCGGCTTCGAGCGCTCCGGCGAGCTGGTCACCATCAAGGAAATGCTCGACGGCCATCGCATCCTCGTGGTCGGCCGGGCGGACGAGGAACGGGTGGTCAAGCTGTCCGGTGCCTTGCTGTCTGAGCGGCTTCGGGTCGGCGACGCCGTCTCCATCGACGCACGCAGCGGCTACGCGCTGGAGAAGATCCCGCGCAGCGAAGTGGAGAACCTGATCCTCGAGGAGGTTCCGGACATCTCCTACGAGGACATCGGCGGGCTGGGGCCGCAGATCGACCAGATCCGGGACGCCGTCGAGTTGCCCTTCCTGCATCCCGACCTGTACCGCGAGCACGGGCTGAAGGCGCCCAAGGGCATCCTGCTCTACGGGCCTCCGGGCTGCGGGAAAACGCTGATTGCCAAGGCCGTGGCCAACTCGCTGGCCGCCAAGGCGATCGAGCGCAACGGGACTGACACCCGCAGCTACTTCCTGAACATCAAGGGACCGGAACTGCTGGACAAGTACGTGGGCGAGACCGAGCGGCACATCCGGCTGATCTTCGCCCGGGCCCGCGAGAAGGCGTCCGATGGCAGCCCGGTGGTGGTGTTCTTCGACGAGATGGATTCGCTCTTCCGGACCCGCGGCACCGGTGTCTCATCGGACGTGGAAACCACCATCGTGCCGCAGTTGCTCTCCGAGATCGACGGCGTGGAAAAGCTGGAGAACGTGATCGTCATCGGCGCCTCCAACCGCGAGGACATGATCGACCCGGCCATCCTGCGACCCGGACGGCTGGACGTGAAGATCAAGATCCACCGCCCGGACGCCGAGGCCGCCGCGGACATCTTCACCAAGTACCTGACCACCAACCTTCCCATCCATGAGGAGGATCTGGCCGAGCACGGCCAGGACCGCAAGGCCACCATCGAGGCGATGATCCAGCGTACGGTCGAGGAAATGTACTCCACCGATAAGTCGAATGAGTACCTGGAAGTCACCTATGCCAGCGGCGACACCGAGATGCTTTACTTCAAGGACTTCAATTCCGGCGCCGTCATCCAGAATGTGGTGGACCGGGCTAAGAAGAACGCGATCAAGGACCTGTTGATCAACCGGCAGAAGGGCCTGCGGATCGAACATCTGCTGCGTGCGGTGGTGGACGAATTCCGCGAGCATGAGGACCTGCCGAACACCACGAACCCGGACGACTGGGCCCGGATTTCGGGCAAGAAGGGCGAACGGATCACGTACATCCGAACCATTGTGCAGGGCAAGGCCGGGCAGGAGGCCGGCAAGTCCATCGAAACGATGCCGAATACGGGGCAATACCTGTGAGCGTCTACCGGGTGATGGGTTCGGAGACGGAGTATGGCATCCATGCCCCGGGCGAACCGCTGGCCAACTCCACGGTCCTCTCCTCGCAGGTGATCAACGCCTACGCGGCGACCATGCGCAAGGGCCTGGGCAACCTGGCCGGCACCCGCTGGGACTACACCGACGAGGAGCCGCTGCACGATGCGCGTGGATTCGACCTCTCGCGCGACGCGGCCGACCCGTCGCAGCTGACGGATGTGCCGCCGGTCCTGGACGCCGAGCAGATTGCGCTGGCCGGCGGGCGGGCGGCGGCCAACGAGTTCTACACGGACGAGTCCTCCGGCGTGCTGATGAACATGGTGCTCAGCAACGGCGCCCGGCTCTACGTGGACCACGCGCACCCGGAATACTCCTCGCCGGAGGTGACCAACCCGCTGGACGCGGTGCGCTGGGACAAGGCGGGCGACGCCGTCGTGCTTTCGGCATCGCGCCGGATTGCCGCTACGCCGGGGTTCTCGTCGGTGAACCTGTACAAGAACAACACGGACAACAAGTCGGTCTCCTACGGCGCGCATGAGAACTACCTGATGCCGCGCAGCCTGCCGTTCAACCAGATTGTGACCGGCTTGGTCCCGTTCTTCGTCTCGCGGCAGGTGGTGTGCGGGGCCGGCCGGGTGGGACTGGGCACCAACGGCCGCACGCCGGGATATCAAATCAGCCAGCGCGCGGACTTCTTCGAGGCCGAGGTCGGGCTGGAGACCACCATCCGCCGTCCCATCATCAACACCCGCGACGAGCCGCACTCGGTCGCGGACAAGTACCGGCGGCTGCACGTGATCATCGGCGATGCGAACCTGAGCGAAGTGTCGATTTTCCTGAAGATGGGCACCACGGCCGTGGTGCTGTCCATGATCGAGCATGGTGAAGCCCCGGACGTGCAGCTGGCCGACCCGGTGCAAGCGCTGCAGGCGATCAGCCACGACCCGTCGCTGCAGCAGAAAGTCGCGCTCAGCGACGGCAGCATGGTCACCGGCCTGGACCTGCAGGAGATCTATCTGCAGGCGGCGGTGGAGCATTGCACGCGGCACGGCACCAATACGGACCAGACCGCGGAGGTGCTCCGGCGCTGGGCCTCGGTGCTGGACATTCTGCGCCACGACCCGATGAGAGCGGCCGACCAGTTGGACTGGGTGGCCAAGCTGAAGCTGCTGCAGGCCTACCGTGACCGGGACGGCCTGGAATGGGGTGATCCGCGGCTGGGGCTGATCGACCTGCAGTACGCCGACGTCCGGCCGGAAAAGGGCCTGTACCACCGGCTGGCCGCACGCGGTCGGATCCAGCGGCTGCTCTCGGACGAACAGATCGAAACCGCCGTGAGCCAGCCGCCGGAGGACACCCGGGCCTACTTCCGCGGAAAGTGCATCCAGCATTTCCCGCAGGAGGTGGTCGGCGCCAGCTGGGACTCGGTGATTTTCGACCTTCCCGACCGGCGCCGGCTGCAGCGCATCCCGACCCGGGAACCGCTGCGCGGCAACCGCGAGCTGACCGGAAAGCTTTTCGAGGAGGCCACTTCCGCGGAGGAATTTATTACGGCGTTGTTGGGACCCAGCAGCGAGCCCCACGTGGCAACATAAGCATGAGGGACACACCTCGATCGTCACACCATAAGGAGGCCATCATGGCAACCCAGGACCGCAGGAACGCGGACTCCCGCCGCGAAGACGAAGAGTACGACGACGAGCCCACCCCCGAGCCTGCCGCCGCACCTGCCGCACAGGCCGAGACCGAAGGCACCGATGATCTGCTCGACGAGATCGACGGCGTGCTGGAACAGAATGCGGAAGAATTCGTTCGCGGTTTCGTGCAGAAGGGCGGGCAGTAGTCGATGAACATGCCGGCCGGCGGCCCAGGCTCTGTTTTCGCCCAGATTTCGCACTCCGCCACCGCCTCCTTCAGCGAGTATCTGGCGCGTACGGCGCCGGATCTGCTGCCGGGCGCCCGCGGGGTCCAGCAGTTGCCGCCGGGAGCGGCACCGATGGTGCCCCATGCCACCACGATCGTCTCGATGACGTTCGCCGGCGGGGTGCTGATGGCCGGTGACCGCCGGGCAACGATGGGCAACATCATCGCCAGCCGGCACATCGAGAAGGTGTTTCCGGCCGACTCCTATTCGGTGCTGGGCATCGCCGGCACGGCCGGCATTGCCCTGGACATCACCCGGCTCTTCCAAGTGGAACTTGAGCACTACGAGAAAATCGAAGGCACGCTGCTGAGCCTGGAGGGCAAAGCGAACCGGCTGGGCGCGATGATCCGGTCCAACCTGCCGATGGCGATGCAGGGCCTGGCCGTCATTCCGCTGTTTGCCGGCTTCGATGCGGAGCGCCGGGTGGGCCGGCTGTTTTCCTACGATGTGACCGGCGGGCGCTACGAGGAGCAGGAGCACCACAGCGTGGGTTCCGGCTCGGTCTTTGCCCGCGGATCCCTGAAGAAGCTCTGGCAACCGAACCTGGACGAGGACGCCGCCGTCCGCGTCGCCATCGAAGCCCTCTATGACGCTGCCGACGACGACTCGGCCACCGGCGGCCCGGATGCCGTCCGTCAGCTGTGGCCGGTCATTTATACCGTCAATGCCGCCGGCGCACGCCGGATACCGGAACGCGAACTCGCCACAACGTCCGAAGCCGTGATCGCCGGGCGAACCGTCGCCGGACGGGAGGCCTGAGCATGACGCAGCAGTTCTACGTATCGCCTGAGCAACTGATGAAGGACCGGGCGGACTTCGCCCGGAAAGGCATTGCCCGCGGCCGGTCGGTGGTGGTGCTCAGCTGCTCGGACGGGATCGCCTTGGTGGCCGAGAACCCCTCGCCGTCGCTGCACAAGATCGGCGAGATTTACGACCGCATCGCCTTCGCCGCCGTCGGCAAATACAACGAGTTCGAGAGCCTGCGCCAGGCAGGCGTACGCTACGCGGACGTGCGCGGCTATTCCTACGACCGTGAGGACGTGACCGGGCGCGGCCTGGCCAGCGTCTACGCACAAAGCCTGGGCGCGGTCTTTACCGCCGACACCAAGCCGTTCGAGGTGGAACTCGCGGTCGCCGAAGTCGGCGCTTCACCGGCAGAGGACCGGTTGTTCCGGCTCACCTTCGACGGATCAATCGCCGACGAACGCCGGTTCGTGGTGATGGGCGGCGATGCCGAAGCTGTGGGCGAAGCCCTGCGCGGGCAGTGGCAGGACGGCCGGGACTACGCCGGGGCGGTACGGGCCGCGGTCGCTGCCCTGTCCGGCAAGACCGGCGAGCAGGAGTCCGGCCAGGCCAAAGAGCTGCGTCCCGAGGGACTGGAAGTAGCTGTACTGGACCGCGACCCGCTGTCCAGCCGCGGGAGCCAACGTGCCTTCCGTCGGTTGGCGACCGCGGAACTAACCGAGATATTGGGCGAGGGAATGGACGGCTAGCCATGGACCGACGGATCTTCGGGATTGAGACCGAGTTCGGCATTTCCTATTCGGCGCCGGATTCGCGCCCGCTCTCGCCCGAAGAGGTGGCCCGCTACCTCTTCCGCAGGGTGGTCACATGGGGAAGGTCTTCCAACGTCTTCCTGACGAACGGGTCCCGGCTGTATCTGGACGTGGGATCCCACCCCGAGTATGCCACCGCGGAATGCGACGACATCGCCCAGTTGGTGGCCCACGACCGGGCCGGCGAATTGATCCTCGAAGACCTCATGAACGAAGCCCAAGAACGTTTGGCCCGCGAGGGCTTCGGCGGCAGGGTCTATCTGTTCAAGAACAACACCGACTCTGCCGGGAACTCCTATGGCAGCCACGAGAACTACCTCATCCCGCGCAAACTCGAGTTCTCCCGGCTGGCCGACATACTGATCCCGTTCCTGGTGACCCGGCAGATCCTGGTCGGCGCCGGCAAGGTGCTCAAGACCCAAAACGGTTCCATCTACGCGTTCTCGCAGCGCGCCGACCATATTTGGGAGGGCGTCTCCTCGGCCACCACCCGGTCCCGTCCGATCATCAACACCCGGGACGAACCGCACGCGGATGCCGAGTACTACCGCCGGCTGCATGTCATCAACGGCGACTCCAACATGTCCGAAGCCACCACCATGCTGAAGGTCGGATCGGTGGACCTGCTGCTGCGGATGGTCGAAGCCGGACTGATCATGCGCGACCTCCGGCTGGAAAACCCGATCCGCAGCATCCGCGACATCTCCCACGACCTGACCGGACGCAAACCGCTGAAGCTGGCCAGCGGGCGGGAGATGTCCGCGCTGGCCATGCAGCAGGAGTACTTGTCCAAAGCGCGGGAGTTTGTCGAAGCCAATGGCGCGCACAATCCGCATGTGGAACGCATCCTTGATCTGTGGGAGCGTACGCTGGCGGCGGTCGAGTCGGGAGACCACAGCGGGATCGAGCGGGAGATTGACTGGGCGATCAAGAAACGGCTGATTGACCGGATCATGGAACGGCAATCGATCGATCTGGACTCGCCGCGCATCGCCCAAGTGGACCTGACCTACCACGACATCTCGTCCAAGCGCGGCCTGTACCACCTGCTGCAGTCCCGCGGGGAGGTGGCCCGGGTGGTGGAGGACCAGGACGTTAAGAATGCGATGGATTTTCCGCCGCAGACCACCCGCGCCAAGCTGCGCGGCGACTTTGTCCGGGCGGCCCGGGAGAACGGCCGCGACTTCACCGTGGACTGGGTCCATCTCAAGCTCAACGACCGTTCGCAGCAGACCATTCTGTGCAAGGACCCGTTCAAAAGCGAGGACCCGCGGGTCGAGGCACTTCTGGCCACCTTGTGAGTTTCCGCTGGCGGTTTAGAGCCGATCTCCAGTTTTCTCTGCGAGAATGTCCTTCGAGCCCACATGTTCCGCGATAAGAAAGTCGATTGTGCGCAAAATACTCTCCATCCTCTTGCCCGCAGCCTTGCTCCTGACGGCGTGCAGCGGCAGCAACGATTCCGGCTCGGACAGCCTGGACGACATCACGGTGAAAGCCGGCGCCGAGGGTGCCGCGCCCACAGTGGACTTCTCCGCCCCGCTGGAACTTCCCGACTCAAGCGCCGAAGTCATCACCGAAGGCAAGGGCGACGGTGCCACCGACGGCCAGTGGATCCGCTACCGGCTGCTGGCCAAGGACGCCGTCTCGGGCGAGCAGTTGGGCGAGACCTACTCCGGCCCGGTCGACCAGACGGTGGAACTGAGCGAGGGCTTCAAAACCGCCGACCCGGCCCTGTATGACGCTTTGCTTGGCTCCAACCCGGGCAGCGAGATTGCCTACTACGTCCAGCCGCCGGAAGACAGCAGCGCTTCGGCACCCGCGCAGAACCCCCAGCTTCTGTTCCTGACCGTGCAGGACGTCAGGGACAAGGCCGTCAAGGCCGATGCGGCCGAGGTCGCCGAACTGGACAAGGCCGGCAAGCTGCCCGAGGTTACCCTCGATAAGGAGGGTGTTCCCTCCGTCAAGATCCCAGAAGGCAACGACGCGCCGGACAACCTGATCGTCAAGGTGATCGAAGAAGGCGACGGCAAGCAGGCCACGGAAAGCAGTACCGTGAAGGCCAACTACGCCGGGTGGAACTGGTCCGAAGGCACCGAGTTCGATTCCAGCTTCTCCCGCGGAGAAGCTACCGAGTTCCCGCTCGACGGCGTGATTGAAGGCTGGACCAAGGGCCTGACCGGCCTCAAGGAAGGCAGCAAGGTCATGCTCTCCATCCCCACCGAGATGGCCTACGTCCAGGGCCAGGGGGATGCTGTGGGAGACCTCATCTTCTATGTGGAACTAACCGACGTCAAGTAGTTCCAGGGGCCGGACGGTACGGTAACGTAGCCGACGGCAGCACGGCATACACGTCAAGCAAGAGAGGTTCAGCATGTCTTTTGGCAAGCGCGACTACGATCGCACCAAACCTGAAATCGAGTTCCCCGGGACCGACACCCCACAGGATCTGGTGATCGAAGACATCATCGTGGGGGACGGCGCCGAGGCCAAAGCCGGCGACACCGTCTCCACCCACTACGTGGGCGTTGCCTGGTCCACCGGCGAAGAGTTCGATGCGTCCTGGAACCGCGGCGCACCGCTGGACTTCCGCGTCGGTGTCGGCCAGGTCATCCAGGGCTGGGATCAGGGCCTGCTGGGCATGAAGGTCGGCGGACGCCGCCGGCTGGAGATTCCGGCCCACCTGGCCTACGGTGACCGCGGCGCGGGATCGGCCATCGCGCCGGGCGAGTCGCTGATCTTCGTCGTCGATCTGCTCGGCGTCCGCTAGGTCCGACAGCAGCCTGTCCGGGGCGGAGCAGCGGTGAACGTTAGTTCATCGTTACTCCGCCCCTGCTCGTTAACTTCGCTCGCAAAGCCCCGCAACCAGTAACGTTTCAATCATGTCCGCCTCCAAGACCGAACGACTCCTGAACCTGCTGATCGCGCTGCTGGAACGCCGGCGCGGCTACAGCAAGGAGGAACTGCGTGCGCTGATTCCGCCGTACCGAGAGGCAACCGGCGACGATGCCTTCAACCGCCTGTTCGAGCGGGACAAAGAAGACCTGCGTGAAATGGGCGTACCGGTGGAGACGTTCCCGGACGACAGCCTGTATGAAAACGACCAAAGCGGGCTGCGCTACCGGATCGACCGGCACAAGTACCGGTTGCCGGAGCTCCAGTTCAGCCCGCAGGAAAGTGCCGTCCTCTCGCTGGCATCGCGTCTTTGGCAGCAGGCCTCGCTGGGCTCCGCCGCCGCCCGGGCCGTGCGCCGGCTGGACGTTCAGGGCGCCCTCGCCGAGGGTGATCCCCTGATCGGCGTGGAACCGCGGATCCGCACCGCGGAACCGGCTTTCGAGGCAATGCTCAAGGCAGTGCTGGCACACACGCCGGTCTCCTTCGATTACCGGTCGCCCCGGGACGGCCAGCCGAGGCAACGCCGGGTCGAGCCGTGGGGCCTGGGCAACCGGTACGGGCACTGGTACTTGGCCGGCCGCGATCTGGACCGCGATGCCCAGCGGACCTTCCGGCTCTCCCGGGTCACCTCCACCGTGAAGAAGCTGTCCGGGAGCTACAGCATCCCGGAGGACTTCACCATGCGCGCCGTGCTGGCAGGGCTGCAGGCGCCGCAGGACCATGGCACGGCGGTGCTTTTGCTCCGCGAGGACAAGGCCAATTCGCTGCGTTCGGCCGCGACGGCTGCCGAGACGGCCCGGCCGCCGGCAGGCTGGGATGCGGTGGAACTCGGCTACGGCGACGTAGAAGTGCTGGCCGAGGAAATCGCCTCGCATGGTGCCAACGCCTGGGTGCAGGAACCGGACGAACTGCGCGGCGCCGTGGTGCGCCGGCTGGAAGGCGCCCTGGCCGCCGCAAACGAGGACCCGCCGTCGTACTCCCTGACGGAGGACACGTCGCGGCCCTCCCGGAAGACGGGTTCCTTGGACCAGCTGCCGCGGCTGCTGGACCTGGTCTCCTACGTCACCGCCAACCCGGGCGTGGCGCTGGAGGAGACAGCCCGGAAGTTCGACATCAGCACCACCCAGCTGATCAAGGACCTCAACCTGCTCTTTGTCTGCGGTACTCCCGGCTATGGCCCGGACCAGCTGATCGAGGCGTTCTGGGAAGACGGCACCATCTCGATCAATAATGCAGATGAGATCGACAAGCCGGTGCGACTGAGCCTGGACGAGGCGCTCTCGCTGGTGGTGGGCCTACAGGCTTTGGAAACGGTTCCCGGGGTAGGGGAGCAGCCCGCCCTGCGCAGCGCGCTGAGCAAACTCCTGGCTGCGGCCGGCGGGGTAGCCGGGCGGCATTCCGCCGTCGCTGCGGATCTGGCCGCCGAGGAGCGCGCACCCGAAGTGCTCGCGCTGCAGGAGGCCGCAGCCGCGCGGCGCAGCGTGGAGATTGAGTATCTGGTGCCGTCGCGGGACGAGATCACGACCCGCCGGATCGATCCGCTGAGGGTTTTCGCCGTGGACGGCCACTGGTACACCGAAGCCTGGTGCCACCGGCAGCAGGCCGTGCGGCAGTTCCGCGTGGACCGGATGCGTGCACTGACCGAGACCGGGGCGCCTTTTGACCCTCCGGCGGAGCGCAGCAGCGAATTCCCGGACAGCCTGTTCACCCCGCAGGAGACAGACCAGCTGGTGGTGCTGAAGGTCTCCGAGCGACTGGCCGAACTGGCCGACCAGTACGGCGCGCGGCGCCGGGCGCTGCTGGAGGACGGTTCGTTGGCTGCCGAAATCCGGCTGTCCACCACGGCCGTGTTGGCCGGTCTGGTGGCCCGGCACGGCGGCGAGGTGGTTGTGCTGGAGCCGGCCGAGGTGGCAGAGCAGACGCAGGAATGGCTGCGGCAGGCGCTGGCAGCCTACCGCGCGGCAGCGGCTCCCACCGGAGGCTAGAGTGGACAGCATGCCCCTTTGGTTCTGGATACTTCTTTGGGTTGCCCTCTGCGCGCTGGCCATCATCTTCATGGCTCTGCTCGGCTGGCGGATCTTCCGCCAGTTCATGCGAACTCTGCGTGAATTCGAGGCCGCGGCGGACCGGCTGGGAAGTGGCCTGCAGGCGGAACCGCCGCTGGCGGAGCCGCACCATCCACGGCCGGCCATCTTCGCCGACGCCGCCGTGCTCAAGGAGGAATACGCCGCGGGCAAAGAGTTTCGCCGCGAGGAACGCCGGCAGAGTCGGGTGGCCCGCAGGACGGCCCGAGGGCAGCGGCAGTCGCTGCGTGACCTGCGGCTTTCCTGACCCCGCCATGGCATAAGATGTAGAAGACGAAAGGAACCACGCATGGGACGACTCTTCGATAACCCTTGGACCATCATTATTCTGGTCATCATTGTGCTGCTGCTCTTTGGCGCACCGAAGCTGCCCGGCCTCGCCCGCAGCGTGGGCCAGTCCATGCGGATCTTCAAGTCCGAGGTGAAGCAGATGAAGGACGACGATACGTCCGCTGCCGGTCCGGACTCGGAGCCGGTCGAGGGCCGTGTGGTCAACCCGCCGCGCAACAACACTGATAACCGCGGCCAGGCGCCGAATGCGAACGGTGGATCCCCATCGCCGCACCAGCAGTAAGGGCCGTGGCCGGTAAGAAGGGCCGCAAGGCCAACCCTGAGGGGCGGATGCCGCTCAGGGCACACCTGAAAGAACTGCGCAACCGGCTGATCATTTCCGGCATCGCCGTCCTGCTGGGGGCCATTGTCGGCTGGTTCCTCTATGACCCGGTCATGGTGGCCGTCCAGCAGCCGTTGATGGAGATTTCGGCGGAAAAGGGCCGGCGCGCCGAAATCAACTACGGCAGCGTCGGCTCACCGTTCGACCTGAAGATCCAGGTCTCCATTTTCCTGGGTCTGCTGGTCAGTTCGCCGGTGTGGATCTACCAGATCTGGGGCTTCATCACGCCCGGACTCAAATCCAAGGAACGCCGCTACACGCTGGGCTTCATGTTCGCCGCCGTGCCGCTTTTCCTGCTCGGGATCTACTTCGGCTGGATTGTGCTCCCGGAGATCGTGAAGGTCCTGACCATGTTCACGCCGCAGGGCGGCGTGAACCAGATCCTGGCCACCGATTACCTGACCTTCGTGATGCGGATGTTCCTGTCGCTCGGCGTCGCGTTCCTGCTCCCGGTGGTGCTGGTTGGCCTGAATTTCGCCGGCCTGCTGTCCGGCCGCCGCGTGATCAAGAGCTGGCGGATTGTGGTGTTCGTAGTCTGCCTGGTCGCGGCGATGGCGGCGCCTGGCCCGGATGCCATGTCCATGTTCCTCCTGGCGGGCCCGCTGTTGGCGCTGTTCTTCGTGGCCACCGGGATCAGCCTGATCAACGACAAGCGGCGCGACAAGCGACGCGCGGCGCGAGAAGCTGAAGTCGCCGCCACGCTGGACCAGGCCGCGACGCTGGACCAGGCCACCCAGATAGAGAAGGCCACTCCGCTGGACCAGTTGAAAGCCGATGATGGAAAGCCGGATACCGTCCAATAGTGCTGGTGGTCCGCCGACGCCAAGGGCAGCCACCTGCTGCGCACGTTTAAGCGGATAGTCTTTTGGTATGAGTTCCCCATCCGAGCGTTATCTGGCAGCCGCCGAACGGGTGGCCTTCTCCAAGACCCGGCTGTATGCGTTCAGCCAGACGCTCGGGTTCGAACTCGATCCGTTCCAGCGCGAGGCATGCGAGGCGCTGGAGCTCGGCAGCGGCGTGCTGGTGGCGGCCCCCACCGGCGCGGGCAAGACCGTGGTCGGGGAGTTTGCGGTCTACATGGCCTTGCAGCGGGGGCTGAAGGCCTTCTACACGACGCCGATCAAGGCCTTGAGCAACCAGAAGTACAACGAACTGGTAGCCACGTACGGGGCCCACCGGGTCGGCCTGCTGACCGGCGATACCTCGGTCAACCCGCACGCAGATGTAGTGGTGATGACCACCGAAGTGCTGCGGAACATGCTGTACGCCAATTCCGATACCTTGCTGGACCTGGCCTACGTGGTGATGGACGAGGTCCATTACCTGGCGGACCGCTTCCGCGGGGCCGTGTGGGAAGAAGTGATCATCCACCTTCCCGACGACGTACAACTGGTCTCGCTCTCCGCGACCGTCTCCAACGCGGAAGAGTTCGGAGCCTGGCTGGATACCGTCCGCGGGGACACCCGTGTGGTGGTGTCCGAGCACCGCCCGGTGCCGCTCTGGCAGCACGTAATGGTCGGCTCCGACATGTTCGATCTGTTTGCCGGCGACATCGCCTTCGATGAGTCGGTGCCGGAGTCCGGAACCAGCGGCAGCCGGGCGTATGAAGTCAATCCTGAACTGCTGAAGCTGGCCTCGTCCGAGCAGAAGCTCAACCGCAGCGCCAACTGGGGTCGTTCCGGCGGCCGCCGGGGCCGGCGTGCCCCCGAGCCCCCGCGGCAGGCGCTGACCAGGATCCGGCGCGCCAGCCGCCCCCAGGTCATCGCCAAGCTGGATAGTGAGGGGCTGCTGCCGGCCATCACCTTCATCTTCTCGCGTAACGGCTGCGACGCCGCCGTGAAGCAGTGCCTGGAATCCGGGTTGCTCCTGACCACCGAAACGGAACGCGCCCTGATCGTGCGCCGGGTGGACGAGGCCGTCCAGGACATTGCCGAAGAAGACCTGGACGTCCTTGGCTTCTGGACCTGGCGCGAGGGCTTGTCCCGCGGATTCTCGGCCCACCACGCCGGCATGCTGCCGACGTTCAAGGAGGTGGTGGAGAAGCTATTCGCCGACGGTTTGGTGCGTGCCGTGTTCGCCACCGAGACACTGGCGCTGGGCGTCAACATGCCGGCGCGGTCGGTGGTGCTGGAGAAGCTGGATAAGTTCAACGGGGAGGCACACGTCGACATCACGGCGGGGGAGTACACCCAGCTGACCGGCCGCGCCGGACGGCGCGGCATCGACGTCGAGGGCCATGCCGTGGTGCTTTGGCAGCCCGGCACCGATCCCGGGGCCGTGGCGGGCCTGGCTTCGCGGCGGACCTATCCGCTGAACTCCAGCTTCCGACCCACCTACAACATGAGCATCAACCTGATTGCCCAGTTCGGCCGCGGCCCCGCCCGCGAAATCCTGGAGAGCTCGTTCGCGCAGTTCCAAGCCGACCGCTCGGTGGTGGGCTTGGCCAAGCAGGTGCGCAGCCGGGAAGAGTCCCTGGCCGGCTACGAACAGGCGATGAGCTGCCATTTGGGCGACTTCAGCGAGTACGCGCGGCTGCGCCGGGAACTGAACGAGGCCGAGAAACGCGCCTCCCGCACCCAGTCCCGTCACCTTCGTTCGGCGGCCGCCACGTCCCTGGACCGGCTGCGCCGCGGGGACATCATCGACATCTCGGCAGGACGGAGCCTGGGCTACGCAGTGGTGCTGGACCGGGACGAATCGGCCCGCGAACCCCGGCCGACGGTGCTGACCCAGGAAAAGCACATCCGGCGCATCTCGGTTGACGATTTCCAGGGCCCGGTGGAGGTCCTCTCCAGCATCCGGATTCCCAAGTCGTTCAACGCGCGCAGCCCCAAGGAACGCCGCGATCTGGCGTCGTCGCTGCGCAATGCCCTGCATGACAAGCGCCCGCCGCGGCGCGGGACCGAACACCGTGACTTTGTGGTGCCCGGCGGGCAGCAGGCCGAGCGGCAGATCAACGACCTGCGCCGCCAGCTGAAGGCCCATCCCTGCCACGGCTGCAGCGACCGCGAGGACCATGCCCGCTGGGCCGAGCGATGGTGGAAACTCCGCAAGGAGACCGACCAGCTCGTCGCGCAGATCCAGGGCCGGACGAACACCATCGCCAAGACCTTCGACCGTGTCTGCCAAGTGCTGGACAGCTACGGCTATCTGGAGACCGGCGGCGACGGGGTGGCCATCAGCCCGGCAGGTGAACGCCTCCGGCGGATTTACGGCGACCGCGACCTGCTGGTGGCCCTGTGCCTGGAGCAGGACGCGTTCGAGGGCCTCACCGCCGCGGAACTGGCGGCCTTTATCTCCTGCCTGGTATACCAGGCAAAGCGTGAGGAGGCCGGCGTCCGGCCCAAGATGCCCTCGCCGGGCATGGAAGCCTCTGTCACCATCGCCGTGCGCGAATGGTCGCAGCTGACCGACCTTGAGGAACAGCACCACCTGCCGCTCAGCGGGGAGCCGGAGCTGGGACTCGTCTGGCCCATGTACAAGTGGGCCAGTGGCCGCTCCCTGCAGACCGCGCTCAAGGGTACGGACCTGGCTGCCGGGGACTTCGTCCGGTGGGCCAAACAGGTGATCGACCTGCTGGACCAGCTGGTCAAGGTCCCGAACATCGATTCACAGCTTGCGGCGCACGGCAGACAGGCCATCGGCCAGGTCCGCCGCGGCGTCGTAGCCTACGCGGCCGTGGCCGAATAGCCTGGACCGTCGCTGCACCACCCGAAAGGATCTCCATGAGTAAGTCCGTCCTGCCCGCCGCCACGGGTCTCACGCTGTACCGCAATGGCAGCGTGTACAGTGCCGCCGACCCGTACGCCACAGCCATGCTCGTCGACGGCGGTACCGTGGCGTGGATCGGCTCCGAGCATGCCGCCACGTCCATCGCGGACAGCACCATGCGCATCGTCGATCTGGACGGACGGCTGGTGGCCCCGGGGTTCGTGGATTCACATGCCCACGTAACCCAGACCGGTCTGGCGCTGTCCTCGCTCGACCTCACCGGCTGCGCATCCCTGGCTGAACTGCTTGACGCCGTGGCCGCAGCCGCGCGGCAAAACTCCGCACCCTTGCTGGGCCACGGCTGGGATGAAACGCGGTGGCCGGAGAACCGCGCGCCGAGCGCTGCCGAACTGGACCGCGCCGCAGCGGGGGCCGAGGTCTTCCTCACCCGGGTGGACGTCCATTCCGGGGTTGTCTCCGCGGCCTTGGCGGCCCGCCTGACGTTAGCGGAACTGCCGGGCTGGACCGAAGCTGGCACGGTCCGCGGTCCGGCCCTTGAACGGACCCGGCACGCTGTCCAGACCCCCGCTGCCGGCCAGCGGGCAGAACTCCAGCGCAGGGCCCTGCAGCACGCTGCTTCCCGGGGGTACGTCGCGCTGACGGAAATGGCAGCCCCGCAGTTGGGGCCCGCCGAGGACCTGCTGGAGCTGCTCGCGCTGAGCGATGCCGAACCTGGGCCGAGGATCCTGCCGTACTGGGGAGAGCTGATGACCTCCGCCGAACAGGTCACCGAGACCATGGAGCGCTTTTCCGGGCGGCTGCGGGGGCTGGCCGGCGACCTGACCATGGATGGCTCTATCGGGTCCCATTCCGCCGCCGTTAGCGCCGGATACGCCGACCGCCCTGGCGAGCACGGTTCGCTGTACGTGGAAACCGAGGCCGCAGCGAGGCATTTCGAAGTGACGGCCGGACAGGGCATCCAGGCCGGTTTCCACGTCATCGGCGACGCCGCGCTCCTCCGCGTGCTCGATGCCATGGATTTGGCGGCCGAACGCATCGGACAAGCAGCGGTACGTTCCGCCCGGCCGCGCCTGGAGCACGTGGAAATGCTGCCGGACGGCGCCCTGGAGCGGTTGCTGCAGCACGGGGTGACCGCCAGCATGCAACCGCTCTTCGACGCCTATTGGGGTGGCCCCCAGGGAATGTATGCCAGCCGGCTTGGCGAGACGGCGGCACTGGCAATGAACGCCGTGGGAACCCTGCAAACCGCAGGCGTTCCGGTCGCCATCGGGTCCGATGCTCCCGTCACCGAACAAAGCCCGTGGGCCACCGTGAAGGCCTGCCTGGAGCACCACAATCCGAGCGAGCAAATGTCCGCACGGGCAGCGTTCCTGGCGCACACGAGAGCAGGCTGGCGGGCCGCAGGGGAGCGCAATCCCATGGAGGGGCAGTTGGCTCCGGGCACACCGGCTACCTTCGCTGTCTGGGATGTGGAAGAACTTTCCATCCAGACGCCGGACTCGAGGGTGTCTGCCTGGAGCACCGACGCACGCGCGGGAACCCCGATGCTCCCGTCGCTGGACAACGGAAGATTGCCGTCGTGTGTCCGGACTGTGGTGAACGGAATAACCATCCATGACGTGCTCTAGGTCCCATCGCGTCTGGAAAATGTGAATGAAATGTTTAATTTCTGCTCATTTCCGCCGCAAGGAGACCCGCTCTGACGTGCATGTTTGAACAAAACCGCAGGTCAGAGCGGTATTGACACTTCCAACATAGCCAGTAGGCTGAGTTCTCAGTGGGCCGGTATTTCTTCGCGGATTTCGGCCCGTGCCGGGGAGAGTGGCAGCTGGCGGCAGCCCGCCTCTGTGCGGTTGCTCCCTTTGCCCCTTGACGAACCGGTACTTTCCAGGGTAGGTCCGCATGTCAGTAGAAAACATGTCTGCGTTCCCCAACAGGTTTGCTTTCGTGGCCCGAAGGCGTGCGGACCTACCCGCCCTTCCCTCCCGGCCGCAGCGACAACCATCCACGTGCCCATCCGGGCGATGGCCTATACTGGACCGTCGACGTGGAAGCCCGTTGGGCGCTTCGCGCATCATGAAATCTGCGGTTTGCAGCACAACGCTCGAAAGGCCACTGAGTGCGGGTCGTCACCATCATCCCGACGTACAACGAGATTGAGTCCCTCCCAAAGACCGTAGCCCGCCTTCGCTCCGCCGAACCCGATTCCGACATCCTGGTTGTCGACGACAATTCCCCGGATGGCACCGGCGCCCTCGCCGACCGGATGGCCGCTGAAGATGCCGCCATCCACGTGCTCCACCGGGAGGGCAAAGCCGGTTTGGGCGCAGCCTACATCGCCGGATTCCGCTGGGGCCTTGACGCCGGCTACGACGTGCTGGTGGAGATGGACGCCGACGGTTCCCACCAACCGGAGGAACTGACCAGGTTGCTGTCCGCGTTGCGCGAGGGCGCAGACATGGCCAAGGGCTCCCGCTGGATCCCCGGCGGGAAAGTGGTCAACTGGCCCATCCACCGCAAGGCCATTTCCTTGGGCGGCAGCCTGTACTCGCGGCTGATGCTGGGCGTGACCATCCGCGACATTACCGGCGGATACAACGCCTTCAAGGCCCAAACGCTGCGCGCCATCGATCTGGATGCCGTGGAGTCGGTTGGTTACTGCTTCCAGATCGATCTCACCTGGCAGACCCTGAAGGCTGGACTGACGGTGCGTGAAGTGCCGATCACCTTCGTTGAACGGGAGTACGGCGACTCCAAAATGAGCGGCGGAATTGTCGCCGAGTCGATCCTCCTGGTCACCAAGTGGGGGATTGCCGACAAGTGGCGCCGGCTCCGCGCCAATCGGGCCTAACCCACAACGCAAAAGAGAGGGGGCAACCCGGATGCCGGGTTGCCCCCTCTCTTTCGAGGACTTCTGAGTCGGAGCCTTAAGCGGTGCGGCGTTCCCCGCGGCGTTCGCGGAGCTTGGTCAGGCGGTCTTCGAGGATCTGTTCCAGCTCCTCGACGCTGCGGCGTTCCAGGAGCATGTCCCAGTGGGTTCGCACGGGCTTGGCATTCGGATCTATTGGCCGTTCTCCGTTGACGAGGAGTGCTTCTTTGCCGGACTTGGAAACCCAGACCGCGGGGATTTCGGCCTCTGCGGCAAAGGTGACGAACACCTGCTCGCCATCCTCGCAACGGTACTCGACGCGCTGGCGCGGAGCCGGCTCGACTCCGGACTCGGTCTCCATGCTCTGCGCTCCGAGGCGCATGCCTCGCAGGCTACGATCGCTCATGATCTCTCCCTCTTGTCTTGTGGCGGACGGTGGTTTGAACCACGTCCGCGATGGCTCGCTAACACCCTCAACGTCGGCGGGCGGCCGTCTGTTCCCGGTCGCAGATGATAATGGCAATCTGCTCCACGTCAAGGATGGTTATGAGCGGCAACTTCCCGGCAAACAACCCATTATAGTCCGCACCGGTGTTCGCGGTAAATCGAACCCGGGACACCCGGCGGATCCGCACTTGCGGAACCCCGGGCATCCCGGCCCTGCCCGGCCTCGGCCGCGGCGCTAGCCGCGGGGTTCGGTGTCGGCGGCGGCAACGGCCGGCGTGCCGCTGTCCGGAGCCGCGGCGCCCAGCACGCTGCCAATGCCCTTGAGCGCTTCGCCAACTTCGCTGGGTATAATCCAGAGCTTGTTTGACTCGCCTTCGGCAAGCTTGGGCAGTGTCTGCAAGTACTGGTAAGCCAGCAGCTTTTGCGTGGGGTTGCCCTTGTGGATGGCGTCAAACACCTTCTGGATGGCTTGGGCTTCACCGTCGGCGCGCAGGATGGCCGCCTTGGCATCGCCTTCGGCCGCGAGGATGGCTGCCTGCCGCTGGCCCTCGGCCGTCAGGATCTGGGACTGCTTGGTACCTTCCGCTGTCAGGATGGCCGCGCGGCGGTCACGCTCGGCCCGCATCTGCTTTTCCATCGAATCCTGGATGGAGTGCGGCGGATCAATCGCCTTGAGTTCCACCCGCGAGACGCGGATGCCCCAGCGGCCGGTGGCTTCGTCCAGGACGCCGCGCAGCTGGCCGTTGATCTGGTCACGGGACGTCAGTGCCTCTTCCAGGTTCAGGCCGCCCACCACGTTGCGCAGGGTAGTGGTGGTCAGCTGTTCAACAGCCTGGATGTAGTTGGCGATCTCGTAGGTCGCGGCACGGGCGTCGGTGACCTGGAAATAGACCACAGTGTCGATGGAGACCACCAAGTTGTCTTCGGTGATCACCGGCTGCGGCGGGAAGGACACAACCTGTTCGCGCAGGTCCAGCAGCGGCAGCAGTCGGTCCACGAAGGGGATCAGGATGGTGAGTCCGGGGTTCAAGGTGCGCTGGTACTTGCCCAGTCGCTCCACCACGCCGGCCCGCGCCTGCGGGACGATCCGTACGGCTCGGACCAGAACGATCACGACGAACAAGATCAGGACCAGCAGCACGATCCAGATTGCGATATTGCTATCCATAGTTCCCCTCTAAGAGTGGTGTCAGTGGCTCACGGCGCCGGGACCCGGCCCGGAGCGGTTTTTACTGGGCCGGAAGCGGCCCGTCGGTGTGCTGCGGTGTCACGACGGCGGTCGCGCCCTCGATCCGGGCCACCGAAACACGTTGGCCGGCAGGGATGGCCGATCCATCCGCGGACCTGGCAGTCCACGTGTCGCCGCCGATCTTGACCACGCCGGAATGGTCGGTGACGGATTCCAGTGCAATCGCCGACTCGCCGATCAGCCGGTCCACGTTCGTGGCCAGGTCCCGCGGCCCCCGGTGTAGATGCCGCAGCGCGACCGGCCGGACGAACAGCACCATCAACAGCGCGACTACACAGAAGATGACCACCTGAAGCCAGAAGGGCAGTCCGAGCAGGGCTGCGAACAAAGCCACCAGCGCACCGGAGGACATCATGATGAAGAACAGGTCCAGCGTCACCATTTCGACAATGGCCAGGATCAGAAACACGACCAGCCAGGTTACCCAGCTGTTGGCGACAATCCATTCGATCATCAGCACTCCCTGATGTTTGGAGCAGCCGCCGTTTCCTCAGCCTGCATCGTTCAAGCAGGCATCCACCGCGAGCTGCTGCTGCCCTTGATACCTCCATCATGCCCGACGGCGGAGCGCCGCGGAGTGAAATTCGCCACTTGCAAGCGGTATTGGACGTATCGTGGCCAAGTTGTAACCAGAACGGCATCGCCCCGGGCCGGGGCCCGAAGCTGGATAGGATGGTGCGGTGCTAAAAACCCCGCCCAGCCGCGCCTCCCGGAGCTTGCCATGCAGACCGTGCTGACCAGCAACCGGTTGTCCCTGCGGACGCTGCGCCTTTTGGCCGGGCTCTTCGCCTACGGCATCGCGATCGCGCTGATGATCCGGGCGAATCTCGGCTCCGCCCCTTGGGACGTGCTGAGCCAGGGCGTTGCCCGCACAACCGGCATGAGTTTCGGCTGGGCCACGGTGGCGATCAGCGCCGCCGTGCTGCTGCTATGGATACCGCTGCGGCAGAAGCCCGGTCCCGGCACCATAGCCAACGCCTTGCTCGTTGGCTTTTTCGCCGACATCGGGCTGCTGGTCATTCCGCTCTGGCACCACCTCGCCGTGCAGTTGCTGTCCTTCGGTTCGGGTCTGCTGCTGCTGGCGGCCGCAAGCGCCCTCTATATCGGAGCGGGACTCGGCCCCGGGCCTCGCGACGGCTTGATGACCGGCCTGCATGCGGTCACCGGGTGGCAAGTTTGGATTGTCCGGACCGGAATTGAAGCGGCGGTGACGCTTGCGGGCTGGCTGCTCGGAGGCGTCGTCGGGCTTGGCACGCTGGTGTTCGTGCTGGCCATCGGACCCCTGATCCAGCTGTGCCTGAAGTGGATGTACGTCGACCTGAACCCTGCCGCCCGCAAGCAGGCCGCCCAGGCGCCCGTCCATGACTCGCCGGAGGGAAGGTAACGCTGGCCTAGCTGCGGCCGCGTCGCCTGTAGGCAGTCACGGTGAACCGTGCTGCCACCGGGAGCTGGGCACCGTCCGCCCCGGCGGCTGCATTTGCGGCCGCCCGGACGTCCCCGGCGTCAACGTGGTGCGCGTTGGGCCCCATCATCACCAGCCGGACAATATCCTCGGCAGCCAGCTGCAGCGGCACCTGAAGCGCCACCGATTCCACTTCCTCGAATCCATCAGCCAGAGTCTCGCCCAGCCGCTCCGACTTGTCGGTATCGACAGCCAGCAGCGGTACCACCTCTCGCAGTTCGTCCAGGTGTCCCGGAGCGGCCGTGGCCACCAACAGGTGCCCGCCGGGTTTCAGCACCCGGACGAATTCGGCCGGATTTCTGGGAGCGAAGACGTTGAGGATCAGGTCGGTGCTGCCAGCAGCCAGCGGCAGCGGCTTCCAGAGGTCCCAGACCACGCACAAGGCATCGGGCAGTACCCGGGCAGCCCGGCGGAGGGCGAACTTGGACAGGTCCAGTGCCAGGGCCCGCCCATCCGCCAGGGTGCGCAGCACGGCCTCAAGGTAGTACCCGGTACCGGCACCGGCATCCAGCAAGACCGGAGTCGGTGTTCCGGCCAGGAGTGTGCCGGCCGTCGCCGCCAACTGCCGGGCCAGCGGAGCGTAATGCCCGGCGCCCAGGAAGGCGTCGCGGGCGGCCACCATCTCGGCGGTATCCGGAATGAAGCGGGTGCCGCGGCCGGTGAGCAGGTTGACGTAACCCTGCCGGGCGCCGTCGTACCGGTGGCCTGCCGCACAACGCAGGCCTTGCGCCGCAACCTGCCCGGCGGCTTCCAGCTGTTCCCCGCAGACCGGGCAGAGCAGGAGCGGAATCAGATCCAGGGGGTGTGCGGCGGAGGGCATGCTCCATCCTAGGCAAAGCGGCGGCCGGCCCGGCTGATTGGCTCCGGCCCGGCGATGAGACTAGGCTCACACATGTGAGATCTGAAGACATTGCTTTATTTAATTCGCTGTCCGTCCCGACGCTCCACCCGGACGGGAACCGCGCGGCTGTTTCCGTCACCCACCCGGACTTTGCGTCGGACAGTTATGTAGGGCAACTGTGGGAAGTCCCGCTCGGGGATAGCGGTGCCTCGCGCCGCCTGACCCGCGGTTTCAGGGACTCAGCCCCGGCCTACTCGCCGGACGGCGCGGCGCTGGCTTTCCTGCGGGCGGCGGCACCGGGGGAGCGGCCGCAGCTGATGGTTGTGGACAGCCGCGGCGGCGAGCCAGTGGCCGTCACCGAGCAAAAACTCGGGGTCTCCGCGTTCGTCTGGTCGCCCGATTCCCGCCGCTTGGTCTTCGCCGCCCGGGTCCCGGCAGAGGGCCGGTACGGCACTCTGGACGGCGTTGGCCCCGGTGCCGAGGATGCCCGGCTGGTTACCGGCTACAAGTACCGGATGAACGGTGCCGGCTACACCGGCGACAAGCGCACCCACTTGTTCATCGTGGATGCGCCGGATCTGGAGGCCGAACCGACGGTTGCACCGCTGGGCCGGGCCCGCAAAGCCACCGAGGATGCAGGCGCGGAGTTCTCTGCGGTGGCACCCGCCCGTCAGCTCACCACCGCGGACGCGGACCACGACAGTCCTTCCTTTAGCCCGGATGGCCGGACGCTGTACTTCGCGGCAGCCCTGCACCACGGCGCCGACGAGGATCTGCGGAGCGATGTCTACGCCCTGGATCCCGAAGCCGCCGATGCACGGCCGCGGCTCATGTCCAACCTGTCCGGCGAGACGCTGGGTGCCGGCTCTCCACGGCCCAGTGACGACGGCAGCTGGTTGTTCTACCTGGGCAGCTCGATCGGCGGCGGGACGGACTTCGTGGCCCGCAACACCGCACTGTATGTGGCTCCAGTGTCCGCTCCGCAGGAGGTGCGGCGGCTGACCGATCCGGAGACGCTGGATCTGGATGGCGGGCTGGTGCCCGCCGGCCCGGACTCCGTGCTCGCCGTAAACCCGCACCGGGGTGCGGCGCAGTTGCTGAAAGTCACCGCCGCGGGCGGCATCAACGTGCTGGTCGACGGCCCGCTGAATGTGGCCGCGGCCGCTCACGCCGCGGGCCGGACTGTGGTCAGTTTTTCCGACGCTGGGACCGCGGGGGACCTGGCACAGGTTTCCGACGCAGGGCTGGACCGTTTGACCGACTTCTCCGCTGCGTTGCGCGCTGCCGGCATTGGCGAACCGCGGGAAGAGGTCTTTGCCTCGGCGGACGGCTACCCGGTGCACGGCTGGGTGCTGCTGCCCGAAGGCGAAGGGCCGCACCCGGTGCTGCTGAACATCCACGGCGGGCCGTTCGCCCAGTACGGCTGGGAGGTGTTCGATGAGGCGCAGGTCTACGCCTCGGCGGGCTACGCCGTCGTGATGTGCAACCCACGGGGTTCCGCCGGCTACGGCCAGGCGCATGGCCGGGCCATCAAGGGCGTCATGGGGACCGTGGACATGGCGGACGTGCTGGCGTTCCTGGAAGGCGCCGTCGCCAAGTATCCGCAGCTGGACGGCAGCCGGCAGGGCATCATGGGCGGCTCCTACGGCGGCTATCTGACCGCTTGGACGGTGTCGCAGGACCACCGGTTCGCGGCGGCGATCGTGGAGCGCGGCTACCTGGACCCGCCGTCGTTCGTCGGATCCTCGGACATCGGCTGGTTCTTCTCCGACGAATACACCGGCACGGATCCGGACCGGGTCCGCAGCCAGAACCCCTTCGCCCAGCTGGATGCGGTGCGCACCCCGGTGTTCGTCATCCATTCGGAAGAGGACCTGCGCTGTCCGCTGGAGCAGGCCCAGCGCTATTACGTGGGGCTGAAGCAGCGCGGCATTCCCACCCAGCTGCTGATCTTCCCCGGTGAGAACCATGAGTTGTCCCGTGCGGGCACCCCGTGGCACCGGAGGCAGCGCTTTGACGAGATCCTGCGGTGGTGGGCGATACACCTTCCCACCCAGCAGAACAACGACGGCGGGCTCGCCGCCGCAGCCGGCACGAAAGCCGCTGCGCCGGCATAGGGCCCGCCTTGGTAGCGGGGGGGGGGGGGGGGGTGGGGGGGGGGGGGGGGGAGGGAAAATTTGGTGTGTTCCGGCGGAGGAGGAGCCGGCGTTTTCTCCAGAGGGGTGTCGCAG